>LNES01000001.1 GCA_001464115.1 Chlamydiae bacterium Ga0074140
ATTCCGTCTCTTCTTCTTCCCAGGGAAGCTCAAGGTCCGCTGTTTTGTTGAAGTAGAATTGGAGAGGGTTTTTCGCGAGCTTACGCAGATCTTTCAAACTGGCTGTAAAAGATGCTCGGCTCTCTGTTGTTCGAAGAGGTGAGTGTACATAATACGTTTCAATGAAGGGCTTCTGTGCTGCTCTCTCTTGAGCCGATTTCGCTGCTAAAAAATGAAGCTTTGAAAAACTTTGACCTTCTTTGAAATTTTGCGGATCCGATGGAAGGGCTGGGTACTGTTTAATGAGATCGAGCTTGAGATATGAGAGAAGCTCTTGGACGACAAGAGAGGGTAGAAGAGGTTTGCCCTCTTCGGAGAGATTCGAGAAACTGACGATAAAGAAATCCCGAGCCACGAGCATGAGCTGCAGAAAAAGGTAGCGATCTTCCGCCTCGTGAGACACAGGAGGTTTTACACCCACCTGCGAGGAGAGAGCGCAGAGAGAGTGTTTTCTTCCTGAGCGAGGAAAGGCACCCTCTTCCATACCTAAAAGATAGATCGCCCGCGCGGGAAGAGCAACTCCCTCTTGAAGATTTCCAAAATGAATGAGATCGAGGTGCGATCCCTGCAAAGCACCACTCTTCTTCTGAAAAAGCTGCTTTCGCAAAATCTGGATGACACTCTGAAATGGAAGGGGCTCTTTCAGATGCTCGCAACTCTCTGCGATGGCCTGGAATTCTTGGATGAGAACTTTTTCTTGCAGCTCAAATGTAAAATAGCTTTGCACAAGCATTTCTAAATGGTTCAGCCAGAAGCTCACCGCCATTTTTCTCTCTTCGATGATAGGAGCAAGATCGCGCCTCAAATTTCTCATGAGTTTAATAAGAAGGGCTAGTTTTTCGACCTCATCCTTCTCGATTGTCAGATCGATCGAAGTAGGGTCGACCATAGCAAGTCCCATGAGAAGCCGATCGAATCCCTCTTCCCACGAGCCTCCTCCATGAATATTAACCTTTTGAGTCCATCGCTCAAAAAGCACAACATCTTCCTTCGAGAGATTAAATTTCTGCATGAACGGCGGGAAAAAGAATAGAGCAAATACGGAAGGGAGATCGAAGGGACGCGGGGTGAGAGAAAGAAGATGTTCGATTCCTTGAATGCAAGGAGTTTCAAGAGTTCTAGGAAGATCGTGTACAGCGAAATCAAAATGTTCTTTTGTTCCGAAAACCATCCTAATGTAGGGAAGATAGAGCGAGATATCCGGAGCTAAGACCAGCACCTCACCTGCCTCCATCGAGGCATCGCACACCAGTTTGAGAAGGTTGTCATGGAGAATCTCTACCTCACGCAACCGATTTGCTGCGGCATGGATCTGGATCGAGCTGTCTAAAAATCGTGAACCCTCTTCATTTTTGTTATTAAAAAGTTCCTCCTGTATCTGCCGCAAAAGAGTGCGATTTTTCTCCTCCTTTTCAAGGTACCTCTCTTCCGTGGGTATCTCCAAATCGAGAAGCTCGTTCTGAAAATCCCTCCCCACCTTCGCGAGGTTAGCAAACAGAGGATTCTGCTCATCCAAAAACTGGTCAAAAAGAGTCTTTTCCTCTCTTTTGACCCTATGACGTGTAAATGCACGATGGAGTGAAGCACGCTCTTTACTACTACAGAGATCTCCCCAAAAAAGAGCCGACGGAGAAAAAAGAAAGTAGGATGCCCCACACCGGTTAAAAAAGGAGAGGATGGCTTCTGGAAGTGCAGAAAAATGAAAGACATTCAGCGCAAAAGGAGGTGGTGTTGCGAGTTCAAGAGCCTCGGATAGCGGCCTCCAGGGAGCGTGTGGGAAAAAGGAGCGCTTCCACAGGAGCTGCTGCCACCCCTCCTCCTCTTTCCACTTACTAAGGAATGTTCCACCCACGCGCCCGTATCGCAAAAAAAGCTGCGCAAGCTCTTGCGAAAAAGCATTCAATCGCTCCTTCTCTGTATTCGCTAGATATTTCGATAGAGGAGCTAACAATTCTTTTTCTTCTATCGACTGCTCGCGCAGCACCTCTAACAACTGTGTTTCGATCTGAAGGGTGAGTTCGATCAGGGTGGGCTGCCTGTAGGGCAAAAGCTCATTTAGCGCTGCCGAAAGAGGAAGTATTTCAACGCCTGCAGCAATTCCCAGATCCGGATCTTCCGCATAGCGCATCTCAAGGAACCGCTTGATCGAAAGATGCGGTACAATAACGACCCTTCGATCAAAGGGATCTCCTCCAGAAAAAAACAGCTTCACCTTAAGCGCATCAGCGAGCTCTTCGATCGAGTTGCTCAAAACTAGAGAAGCTTCGCAGTTTTGTATCGGACTAAATCCTGTCTCGCTTGCTTTTTTCATCTTTGATATAAGGTCGATTTAAGGAAGACTATAAGCGATATGGCTTTATTTTCTCGTCAGCGAGAGCGATTTTTCAAATGGATCTCCGGGACATTCCCCTCTTTTGGGGAGAGAAGGCCCCATTCGCTCGCCTTTTTGAATATCTCCCAATTTCTCGGCGCCATGAACGACAACATGTTCAAGCTGATTCTTGTCTTCATGGTGATCGATGTTCAGGGTCAAGAAAAAGCGAGTGTTATCCTTTCGGCGGCAGGCGCTATCTTTGTCATCCCATTCCTCCTCTTCTCTTCCGTTGCCGGATCTCTAGCCGATCGTTTTAGCAAACAAAAGCTTCTGGTCGGAATTAAAATTGCAGAGATGAGCATCATGTTTCTTGCTCTCTTTGCTTTCGCATTTAAAAGCGTATGGGCGGGCTACACGTTACTTTTTCTGCTTGCAACTCACAGCGCTCTATTGGGCCCAGCAAAATATGGAATCATCTCTGAAATTGTACCCCCAGAGCAGATCTCGCGCGCTAATGGCCTGATCACGGGTTTTACCTATCTTGCGATGATTTTCGGCACATTCTTTGCATCTTTTTTAACAGAGGTCACGGATCGGCGTTTTGTTCTAACCGCAGGCTTTTGTCTGCTGATGTCTGTCATCGGATTTATCAGCACATTCGGCATCAAAAAGACCCTCTGTCAGGACTCGAAAAAGGAGGTCAGCCCCTACTTCCTCCGTGAGATCTATCATACACTGCGTTTTTGCAAGCAGAAGAGGCACCTTCTCGTCTCTATCTTTGGGTCCGCGTACTTTTTGTTTATCGGGGCTTTCACGCAATTGAATATCATTCCTTATGCTATTCAATCTCTAAATCTTACAGACGTTTTTGGCGGATATTTATTTTTATCGACTGCGTTCGGCATCGTCCTCGGTTCTTATATCGGGGGCAGGGCCTCAAAAAAGCAGGTGGAACTTGGCCTCGCTTGTCTTGCGGGTATCGCAATCTCTCTTTGTTTTCTTTTCCTTGGGCTTTTTTCAAGTCACCTAATCTTTGTCATTACCCTTCTTGTTCTGCTCGGAGTTTTTGGCGGTATCTTCATCATTCCCTTTGATACGTTCACGCAAATCACTAGCCCTCAAGAAAAACGAGGGCAGGTCATTGCTGCAGCGAATTTTTTAAGCTTTTGCGGCGTTCTTCTTGCCTCTTTTGCCCTCTATCTTTTCAGTGATTTTTTGGAGCTCAGTTCTGCAACAGGCTTTGGGTTGATCGGTATTTGCACACTCTTTGTATCTTTCATCCTCATTGGGCGCCTCTCTGATCTTGCGCTTCCGTATCTAGCTAGAAAGCTAGTGCCTGTGTTGCGCGTGCAAATCCGCGGGATGGAGTTAATCGAGGAGAATCCTTCGGCAATTCTTCTGTTTCCAGAGCCTTCTCTCAAAAAGAGTTTAATTTTGTTCGACACCTTACCAAACGTGCAGCTCTTTATTCCCGTCAGAAAATCAGAGCGTCAGATTGGGTTCTTAAATCGACTTTTCTACTCTTTGTATTTTGTTCCTCAGGATGAGGATCTTGGGAAGAGAATCGAAAGAGGGGTTTCATTGATAAAAGAAAATCTTAAGCCCTGCTTCCTCATCTCGTCGATGATGGAGAAAGATAATCTTCGGACGACCTCGGCTTTCGAGCGGGACAAACGCCCCGTTATTCTACTTGCCGAAGTCGTCTCGACACCAGGCAGCCCTACTTCCGTAAGGTTTTCCCAGTTAAAAGACTAAGCAGAAAGACTGCCGCACTTCTTTTTGCATTTTTTGCATTTGCCTTCGAACTCAAACTTCTTTTCCTTAGCAGATGCAAATGATGGTGCAAGGAGAGAAAAACAGCAGAATCCAGCGAGTAACAGTGAAAATGCTTTTCGCATAACCAACCTCCAGTTGGGGTTAAAAACACAGATCGATTATCAACAAACCAAAATATTTCCGCAAGTTATCCTAAATATAATCAATCTAAGAGTTAAAAAGTGCTTCTGAAGCGACCCATAGACATGTCGGGAACTCGGCATTACATGTCCGCGTTCCCCGCTGGCCCTCTTGCGCCTCACCTCGCTTTGAAAAATCATGTGCTCGTCGGCGGGGTGTGCAAAGCACTACCCCGCTCGCTCCGCTCTCCTGTGCCATGATTTTTCTGTGCGATCTGAGTCGTCGGGCTGCTCCCGCGCTCGTTTCCCCAACCTGTCGGTTGGGTCCCCTCCTCGCGTCGTCTCGCAGTGCCTGGAAAAATCCTTAAAGACAACATTTGGAAATCTTTGCCGGGTACTGCGGCATGACACGGAAGGGGCCCCGTGAGGAACGAGCGGGGAGGGAGTGCTTGTCGCAGCCTGTGGCTTTAAGCTGCAATGAGAAATCGAAGCGCAGGAGAGCGGAGCGGGCGGGGTAGTGCTTTGCGGGGGGGCGCGGGGGGCACGGACACGCAGTGCCGTGCAACCCGACATGTCTATAGAAACGGCTCAAAAACTTTAACCCGCTTCTTGTCTATTAGAAGGCGTAGTTGAATTCCATTTCGTAGGCCATGAATCTACGGACTGGGCCAATGCGGTTGTCTAGGGAGTGGGTTTGCGTCCAGCTTTGGAAGAGAATCAACTGGTTGGTGAGAAGATATTCGAAGGTGATGTTATACCCTCGGAAGTTGCTGCTACCCGTTGCTGTTTCACGCGTGTTAGGCGCGCCTGTCCCGTTGAAACTTGCTGTATAGAACCCACCACCCGCAGCATTTCCTAGACCTAACCCTGCAGAATCAAAATCAGGAACTGCCTGTGCTTGGACAACCTGGTAATTTGCATCCATCGACCAGTCACCCTTTTTCTTGAGCTCACCGACCGAAAAGCCAATATATCCGCCAACGTTGGCTCGCTTGAAGTCCGAAATTGCCAGTTTTCGCGCTTTATGGTTATACACCCCAGCCACATAGAGAACGACAATCTTATTCAATGCCTTAGGGAGAAATTTGTAGCCGAGGGTAAGTTGTGATGTGAGAAAGTCGAATCTTCTTTGTTTGAGTGCGCTTTTGAAATGCTTTGTATCCCAGTCGATGAGAAGATACTTGGTGTAAAACCCGGTATCACCGATATCTAGGAATCCAATTTCCCCCAAATATCCAAACTGACTAGCGCGCTCGTTAATCACAAAAACGCCTGGATGGATATAGAATTTTGCGAGCTTTTCAAATTCGTGATCATACCGGAGAAGAATCCCATCGAAAAAGGAGTCGCCCTGGAGTTTTGTATCGACAAAACTATTGATGCGACGACGTCCAACCTCGGCATCCATAGTAAAATTATCCCCTTCAACAAAACGAACTCCCCAGTAGGCTCTTTCGAGTTTCAATTTGTTCAGGGATCCATTAAAAATACCTGCGTCGTTATCGAATTCGAGTTTCGCTGATGCCCAGGATCTGTCTGTGCGGTAATCGAGCATCAGGTTGACTTCAACGTCAAATGTCTCGTGAGGAACTCCCGTTACGCTGCTGAGTCCGCGCTGGCTTACGCCATTTGCGGTTTCATAAGAAGCCTGCATCTCCGTGCGCACTTCGCCGCTAATGGAGAGAGCGCCACCCTTTTCTTTAACGGTAACCTGTCGCTTCGTATTGATCCATTCGCGAAGAGCTTCGATGTCTCTACCTTCAAGGCCACCATCACCCGCATCTAGAGTGTCCGCCATTGCGCGTGCGCCAAAGCAGAGAAGCGTGGTGCAGAAAAACAGACTTTTTTTCATCGCAAATCCTCATTCGGAGATTCAGAAGCGCATATTCTTAAAGATCCGGTCAATTTTCTTCAAAGAAAATCAGAACCGGATCTCTCCGCTGATGCCGATCGCTTCGTCATCTATGAGCCGCACCTCTACGTTCAGCATCAGTTTCGAGCCTGGCGAAAAGCCGCTTCCTAAAAACAATCCAACGGGTGCTTCTGAGTGCGCTTCTACTTGCTCTATAGGAAGGTGTTTTAGCTTTGCGCGTGCATAGGAGCTTTCGATCCCAACATAGGGGATAAAAATGTCGATCCGATGTGCGACACTAAGGCTACCCTCAACTTCGTGATAAAAGAGCCTTCCCCCTTTTCTTGCAAGGGGAGATCCGTTTAGAACAATCTCCTGAAATTTCGTTGAAGCGTGCTGGTAGGCGAGATGCAATGTGAGAAAGGTCTCTCCATGGTCCCATAAAATCGCGCGCAGGCCCGTCTTCCAGGTGAACCCATCCCGCGTCTGGAACTCAATTCGCTCTCCGCGATGGGTTTTTCGGATTTCTGCGTTAAAACTACCCAACTCAGCATAGAGGTCGAATCTCTCCTCGAAATTGCATGTAAAAACTCCGAAATTTTCAAAAATTTTAAACTTATGAATATGAGGTCCCATATTTCGGTTGAAAACCAGGTCTCCCTCATAACCGGCCCGAAGGCTCAACACGGCCTCTTTGGAAATAAAAAAACCCTCTTCGGGAATTTTGGGAAGGGCTGGATTTCCGTTATAGAGGGCGTACCCTGGAAGAACCAGGGTCAGAAAGGCAGCAAAAATGAGCGTTTTCAGAAATTGCATGGATCTAAAGTAGCGAAGATGGGAAAATTTATCTATTGATTACCATATGAAAAGATATAAAAAATTTGTTCTTTATGCCCTCATCGTAGTCGCCATCGAACGTTTTTGTCATTGGCAAACGGATGGGTTTACGATCGGAAAAATCCAAGCAGATCTCCCTTTCCACCCCGAATGGGAGTGTTCTCCCCTAAATAGCAATGAGCAGCAAGAAATCGCAAGGATTTTAGATCAAAAGTTCTCCTATCTTGCAAGCGGAGGCTCCTGCTACGTTTTTGAAAGCGAGGATGGACAATTCGTACTCAAGCTCTTCAAACACCATCGTCTCTACCCATACCAGTGGGCAGAAAATCTTCCTCTTCCACACTTTCTAAAAGAGAAGATCTCACACGAGCAGCGCAAGCGCGCGCGCGTTTTTGCAAGTTGTAAAAGCGCCTTTGAAGAGTTGAGAGATAACACCGCCCTCATCTTTGTCCACTTAAACAAAACAGAGGTGACAGGATCTCGTCTAACTCTCGTGGATAAATTGGGAATTGCGCATACGATTTCACCTGACAATGTGGAATTTCTCCTGCAAAAAAAGGCGAAGATGTCCTATTCTCGCATCGATGAGTTTATGGCCCGCAAGGATATTGAAGGAGCCAAGAAGGCTGTAAATGAGATCCGTTCTCTGATCTGGCAGATCGCGCACAAGGGATTTAAGGATCTCGACCCGAATGTCGAAACCAATATAGGATTTATCGGCAGTCAAGCGGTAAAAATCGACGTGGGTCCTCTCGTGAGAGACGAGAAAAGAAAAGAGATGCAGCGCGCCATAAAATCGATAAATCGACTCAACAAGTGGCTAAAAGATCGTTATCCGGAACTTTATGAAAGTCTTTGTCAATAACAAACCTGTAGAACTCGCCGATGGAAGCCGAGCCTTTGATCTGGCCGAGAAGTTAAATCTTCGAGCTCCCCATGAAGCGCTTGCCGCTTTGATTGGTGGAGTTCTCTATGATCTCTCCCACCTCCTCAAAGAGGGGGATCATGTCGAATTGATCCCATTTGACGACAAACGCGGCAAAGAGGTCTTCTGGCACACCTCTGCACATGTGCTTGCACAAGCAATCTTGCGTCTTTGGCCTGAAGCAAAACCAACAATTGGACCTCCGATCGAAAGTGGCTTCTACTACGACTTTGCTAACTTGACGATCTCTGAGCACGACCTCGAAAAGATCGAGCAAGAGGTCGAGAAGATCATTCGTGAAAATTATAAGCCTGAACGCCACCTTTTCAAAAACAAAGAGGAAGCTCTTTCGCGATTTAAATCTAACCCCTACAAAAAAGAGCTCATCGAAGGATTTGAAGAGGGACCCATCACAGGCTATTCTCAAGGAGAATTTTTCGATCTCTGCCGAGGTCCTCACCTTCCAAGTTTGGGGAAAATCAAAGCTTTTAAAATTCTCAAAACTTCAGGCGCCTACTGGAAGGGCGATCCAAAACGCGAAACACTAACACGCGTTTATGGCATCTCATTCCCTGATCGGAAGCTTCTGAAAGAGTATCTGACCTTTCTAGAAGAGGCAAAAAAACGAGATCATAAAGTTCTTGGACCCAAACTCGGGATCTTCCAGATAATGGAGGAGGCTCCTGGCATTCCTTTCATTCTTCCTAAAGGAATGATCATTTGGGAAAGGCTTCTTGACTTCTGGCGCAAAATCCACCGAAGAGCTGGGTATCAAGAGATCAAAACTCCTCAGCTTCTCAGTCAAGAGCTCTGGGAACGCTCGGGTCACTGGCACTTCTACAAAGAGAACATGTACACCTTTGAAGTTGAAGATCGCCACTTCGCGCTCAAGCCGATGAACTGCCCCGGCTGCATGCTCTACTTCCGCTCGCAAAGCCATAGCTATCGCGATTTTCCTTTGCGAATCTCAGAGATAGGCCACGTCTACCGCCACGAGCTCTCAGGAGCTTTGAGCGGACTCTTTCGCGTGAGAAGCTTTCACCAAGACGACGCGCACCTCTTCCTTCTTCCCTCGCAGATCAAGGAGGAGATTTTAGGGATTATCTCGCTGATCGAAGAGATCTACGGAACATTTGGTCTCTCCTATCGTCTCGAACTTTCCACTCGCCCCGCAAAGAGCATCGGTTCAGATGCGGACTGGGAAGTGGCAACTAAGGGGCTTAAAGAAGCGCTCGATGAGTGGGGAAAACCTTATGCGATCAACGAGGGTGATGGCGCTTTCTATGGACCCAAAATCGATATCCACATCCGAGACACCTTAAACCGTTCTTGGCAGTGCGGCACAATCCAGTATGACATGGCTCTTCCTGAAAAATTCCAACTCGAATATATGGATAGTGATAGCCAGCATAAACGGCCTGTGATGATCCACCGAGCGCTCTTCGGATCGGTCGAGCGATTTTTGGGAATTTTGATTGAGCATTTTGCGGGAAGATTCCCTCTTTGGATTAGCCCGCTTCCGATACGAATCATTACAGTTGCTGAAAGGCACAATGCGTATGCGCATGAACTAGCCTTGAAAATTAAGCACGCTGGCTTTATTTGTGATGTTGACGATTCCAATGAATCGGTAAACAAAAAAATCAGAACAGCACAGCTTATGCAGATAAATTATATGTTGACCGTAGGAGACAAAGAGGTGGAAAATCGCACAGCGTCTCTTAGAACACGCGATAATGTCGTCCATGGCGAAATCGTCATCGACACCTTCTTGCGCGCATTAGAACAAGAGCAAGCTGAACGTTCGATCCACTCTCCCTACGTCGCCGAAGTGGAAGCATAAAATTAATGAAGAGCATCGCAAAGAGAATCGCCATCAGCAGCTTTAAGGGCGGCACAGCAAAGACCTCGACCTCTTTGCATCTTGCGTCCGCTCTTGCAAAATTTCATAAGCAGAAAGTTCTTCTGATCGATTTTGATGCGCAAGCAAACCTAACAAGCGGATTGGGTTACGATCCTGATGCACAAGATAGCTTGGCTCCCGTTCTTCAGGGAGAGAAAAAGGTGGAAGAGGTCATCGTTAAAACGAGCATTCCCAACCTGCATTTGATTCCTGCAGATACCTGGTTAGAGCGTGTTGAAGTCACAGGACAGCTTGCGGCTGATAGATATTCGCATGAACGGCTTAAACAGATCTTAAGCCCCCTCCAATACGATACGATCATCATCGACACACCTCCCTCTCTTTGCTGGCTTACAGAGTCCGCGCTCATCGCTTCTCACCACTCTCTCGTCTGCGCAACACCCGAATTTTACAGTGTGAAAGGGCTTCAAAGACTCGCGACTTTCATCTCGAATATCGCTGAAAGACATCCGATGAACATCCTCGGCGTCGCTCTCTCGTTCTGGAACCCTCGAGGAAAGAGCAACAAGGATTTTCTCCAGATCATCGATGAGACTTTTCCCGGCAAGCTTCTAGAGCCCAAAATACGCAGAGACATCAACGTTGCCGAAGCTTCGATTTTTGGAAAACCAGTCTTCGAGACTGCGCCAAAAAGCCGCGCTGCCGAGGATTATATGGACCTCGCAAAAGAAGTATTAAAACGATGTAAAACGGTTTGACATGACAAAAGTAAATTCTCTCCTCTCACAAAGATTTAAACGCGCGACACAAAAACTCACGAGCAAAATGACCGCTCTCGCAGAACTCTCTTCAAGCGGAAGCCTCTCAAGTTTTTCAGGGGTTTTCCGCGTGACTCCGCTTTCTGCCGTTGAAGAACAAACCCTACGCAACCTTCTCGACTCCCATAGCACAGAAAAAACGAATATCAAAGAGGACCTGCAAAAACTTTCCGCGCTTACAACGGAAGTAAAGGCGATTAACAACCAAGCTGCCATTTTGCACGGTGAGAGAATCAAAAAAGCTCAGGAGATCCTCAAGAAATACAAAGATGGGGCTTTTACGAGTTGGCTCATTGCAACGTATGGAAACCGGCAAACTCCTTATAACTTCTTGCAATATTACGAACTCTATACCGCACTACCACAATTCCTACATCCGAAATTAGAAGAGATGCCAAGACAAGCGGTGTATACACTGGCGAGTAGAAACGGCTCTGCAGACCAGAAAGAGCTCATTGTTAAAAACTACAAGGGGGAGCCCAAACAAGAGCTTCTCGCACTGATTCGAGAGACCTTCCCCCTTCCAAAACAAGATAAGCGCGCGCAGGATCTTGCAGCACTTGCCACAACTTCACTGATCCGCGTCAAGCAGCTCGTTGACCACCCTGATTTTCAACCCACAGAAGAGCAAAAGAGGATACTTCGAGAGCAGCTCACGACTCTTCTGCAATTTGTTTAAAAATGGATCATCGTTCTTACGAAAGCCCACTTGCCACGCGCTACGCTAGCAAGGAACTTTCCCTTCTTTTTTCTCCAGAATATAAATATGTAACGTGGAGAAAACTCTGGGTAGCTCTTGCGAAAGCCGAGCAAACTCTTGGTCTTGACATCCGTACCGAACAGATAGAAGAGCTCGAAAAACATCTCTATGAGATCGACTACCAAAAGGCGAGCGATTACGAAAAGATCTTTCGACACGATGTTATGGCTCATATCCATGCCTACGGAGATCAATGCCCAAATGCAAAGGGGATTATCCACTGGGGGGCTACCTCCTGCTTTGTCACCGACAACGGTGACCTCATCCAGATGTATGAAGGCCTTAAAATCCTACGAGGAAAACTTCTTCAAGTAATCCGTCATTTAGCAGCTTTTGCAAGCGCCCACGCTGACCTTCCCTGCTTAAGCTACACCCATTTTCAGCCCGCTCAACCCACAACTGTAGGAAAACGCGCCTGCCTCTGGTTACAAGATTTTCTGCTCGATTTAAACGATCTCGAAACACAGCTTTCCGACTTCCGCTTTCTGGGAGTGAAAGGAGCCACTGGCACACAGGCCTCTTTTCTTCTTCTCTTTAAGAATGATCATCAAAAGGTGAAAAAACTCGATGCCCTCGTTGCTAAAGAGATGGGTTTTACAAAACTCTTTGCCATTTCCGGGCAAACCTATACGCGCAAACAAGATATGCGCATCTTCAGCGTCCTTTCAGGAATCGCGGCTTCAGCGCACAAATTTGCTACCGACATGCGCCTCCTTGCCCATCTCAAGGAGCTCGACGAACCCTTTTCGATCAAACAAGTCGGCTCTTCTGCCATGCCCCATAAACGCAACCCGATGCGCTGCGAAAGAATCTGCAGCCTCGCTCGTTTCCTTCTCTCGCTTGCGGAGAACCCCTCCTATACCGCTGCCACTCAGTGGCTCGAGCGAAGCCTCGATGACTCCGCCAACCGCCGCCTTGCGATCCCTGAGGCTTTTCTGACAGCCGATGCGATCTTAAATTTGCTCGGAAGCGTCACACAAAATGTCCCTGTCTACCCCAAGATGATCGAGCGCCATCTCGAGGAGGAGCTCCCTTTCATGGCGACTGAAAATATCCTCATGGAGGCTGTGAGACGAGGGAAAGATAGACAGAAGATCCATGAAAGACTCAAGGAGCTCAGCCAAAAAGCCTCACTTGCAATCAAAGAAAAAGGAGAGGATCCCCATCTTCTCAAAGCGATCGCCAGGGATCCCGACATCGGTCTCTCTGAAAAAGAGATCCACGATCTCGCCCAAGTCCACCTCTTCATCGGACGCGCACCCCAACAAGTCCGCGAATTCCTCAAAGAAGAGGTCGAACCCCTCCTCAAAAAATACCAAGGCGAAGAAGTTTCCCTTCCTTCCGTTGAGATTTGAGATAATTAGAAATTAGAAAAAATAAGAGATAAATAGACATGTCGGGGGTTGAGGGGGGCACTTCGTGTCGCCCTCGCAACCCCCTGCGACCCCCTTGCGCCTCACCTCGCCTTGAAAAATCATATGCTCGTCGACGGGGTGTGCGAAGCACTACCCCGCCCGCTCCGCTCTCCTGCGCTATGATTTTTCTGTGCGATCTGAGTCGTCGGGCTGCTCCCGCGCTCACTTCCCCAACCTGTCGGTTGGGTCCCCTTCTCGCGTCGTCTCGCAGTCACAAGAAATTAATAAGGAAGTTGATTTTCTTGATTAGCAACTGCGACATGACACGGAAGAGGCTCCACGACGAAGGAGTGGAGAGGGAGTGCTTGTCGCAGCCGATTTAATTATAGGGCGGCTTTTACTTTAGTTAGAAAGGAAGCGGCTTCACCATTCAGAATGCCGGCGCTTTCAAGGGCTTCGCGGATTTTTTTCTTGGTGGCCTCTTGCGGTTCAACGAGCGGAAGGCGGAGCACTGGAGAGCACTTGCCCATGAGGCTGAGCGCATACTTGATTCCGATCGGATTAGATTCGAGAAAGATCGCCTTGCAAACAGGAAAAAAGCGGTTGTAGATCTCTCTTGCTTCAGCGAGATTTCCTTCATGCGCGGCATCGCTTAGCCTTTTCCATTCGCGCGGAATGATGTTGGCAATGACAGAGCATACACCTGCAGCACCGACGCCAAGAAGGGCAAGAGCCACGCTATCATCCCCAGTAAAAAAGGAGATCGGCGTGCGCTGCATGAGTTCAACAGCGAGCTCCACATCACCTGGTGATTCCTTAACGGAGAAAATACCCTCGATTGCACAGAGCTCAACCAGCTGATCAACAGAAAGTTTTAAAGCAGTTCTCACGGGATGATAGTAGAGCATCATAGGAAGGCCCACCTTGGCAACTGCGCGGAAGTGTGCGAGACACCCAGCAAATGAGGGCCGGTTGTAGTAGGGGAAGATGACGAGGCACCCATCCGCGCCCGCCTTCTGCGCTTGCTGTGTACGCTGGACACTTGTTTTCGTATCGTTCGTGCCCGTGCCCGCTAAAATCTTGGTCTTTCCTTGCGCAATCTCAACAGCTCTTCTCACAAGCCAGTTCTGCTCT
Organism: Chlamydiae bacterium Ga0074140; assembly: GCA_001464115.1. Lineage (GTDB taxonomy): Bacteria > Chlamydiota > Chlamydiia > Chlamydiales > Rhabdochlamydiaceae. The sequence continues at coordinate 13,794 of LNES01000001.1, forward strand.
TCGGAAGAAAGAGTTGGCGCCTCACCTGTAGTCCCGCAAACCACAATTCCATCGGTTCCCGACTCGACATGCCACTCAACGAGCTTGGAAAAAGCCTGCTCATCGATCTCGTAGGTTGAAGTGAAGGGAGTTGCAATTGCAACGAGTGATCCTTTGAGATTACGCATGGGACTCTCCTTGGGTAATTTCCCAATTTATGGGCGCTTTGCCAAACTTTTTCAAGTGAGCATTAATCTTAGAAAAATGGCGGCAGCCGAAAAACCCAGAGTGAGCCGAGAAGGGAGAGGGGTGTGCAGCCAGGAGAACCGCTTGATTTTCCCTAGGTTTATGCAAGATATGCTGAACCTTATCTTGAGCGGATTTTCCCCATAAGACAAAGACGATCGGATCCTCTCTCTCGAGCAGCTTCATGATCACAGCATCTGTGAAACGCTCCCATCCCTGGCCATGGTGGGATTTGGGCTCATGCGCCCTCACCGTCAGCGTCGCATTTAACATGAGGACCCCTTGCTTCGCCCAACCCGTTAAACACCCCTCTTTGGGAGGAGGGATTTTCAGGTCTTCAGCCAGTTCTTGAAAGATATTTCTCAGAGAAGGAGGAAAAGGAATCCCACACGGGACACTAAAAGAGAGCCCATGCGCCTGGCCTTCGCCATGGTAGGGATCCTGCCCAACGATCACGACCTTCGTTTGCGCAAATGGAGTTTGGCGAAAAGCGTTAAACACCAGAGGCTCTGGAGGATAGACGATAGCACCGGAGGATTTCTCTTTGGCTAAGAACGCCTTGAGCTCTCCGATATAGGGTTTCGCAATCTCCCCTTTTAACGCCTCATACCAGCTCTTTTCGATTTGCATGCGGGCCAGATTAGCAGGAAAAAAATATTGAGCTCAAGATCGAACAGGAAGAAAAAATCTGGGTGGTAGGATTTGAACCTACGACCCCTAACACCCCATGCTAGTGCGCTAGCCAAGCTGCGCTACACCCAGATAGAAGAAGAGGATAAGGTATAAAGGCTTAAGGTTAAAGGGAAGAAATCGGCCTCCGTCGTCAAAGGAATTTTAGACAGCGGCGGTGATCCCCTCGAACTGAAACTCAGCTTTCTTAAACTCTTTGACGCCGATTCTTGCGCACTCTTCGATGATCTTCTCGAGAACATCGCCTGGGTGCACTTCTGCGGCGGAGATGTCGACAGAGATCGATGCAGAAAAGTTAACGCCGGCGCGAATACCTTTCACCTTGAAGTTGGCGTACATCGTCTCTTTTTTCTTTGTGATGTTTTTAAAGCGGATAAGATTGTTTTCTGCTAAGTCATCCATAGGTTTCTCACTGGTTTTGATGCTGGAGAGCGTAGTGCGTAAAGTTGGTTTCTGTCAAACGGTTCTTGTTCATAACTCACACACTTTCGCTGTTCATAACTCTGTCGATAATCGGAATTGATCATAACTTGTGAGTTTTGATCAGTTCGGAGACATCTCATGAACAGAAAAATTCATGAGGGAAAAGGAGGGGTGTTATCGACATTTCCACACCGCTAAAATACGAAGATATTCTAGTATATATCTAATATCTTAAAAGATAGAGATGGTGCGGATAACGTGCAAACCAGTTCAATCGCAGATTTTTTCAACCTGTCAGATTTTTCGCATCGTGCGATTTTTGAAAACTGCCAATATCCCTGGGAAGCTCTTCTAAACCTCTCTTCCTATCTCAAGAAACAGAAGTTGGGCAAGATCGAAATAGAGATCCCCACGGGTGTTTTTCTAGTGAATCCTTCCACCATTTCGATCGGTAAGGGTACTGTTGTGGAGCCGGGCGCATACATCCAGGGCCCTTGTATCATTGGAGCCAATTGTCAGGTGAGAAATGGTGCTTACATTCGCGGAGATGTATTAGCGGGTGATCATTGTGTGATTGGACACGCGACAGAGATTAAACACTCGATTCTTCTCAACCATGCCGCTGCAGCGCATTTCAATTATGTTGGGGACAGCATTTTAGGTTCGCATGTGAATTTGGGGGCGGGAGTGATTCTCGCCAATCTTCGCCTTGATCATGAAAATGTCTCTGTTCGTTTTCGCGATAAGAAGATCGCTACCACGATGAAAAAGCTCGGTGCAATCATCGGTGATAAAGCGCAGATCGGGTGTAACTGCGTGTTAAACCCTGGAACCGTTCTTGGCCCAGAGGTTCTCTGCTTTCCCTGTCTTCATGTTGACGGTTATATTCCTCCACATGCTAAGGTTAAAAGTTCACAACGCAATTTGGTTAGATAGTCAATGTCTTCTCAACTTCTTAAAACTCCTCCATCCTCTTCTTCTTTCTATTCGCAAAAAGATAGAATTGAGCGCGAAATCGCGAGGTGTATCAGCAGTTTCGGTGAGAAAAACAAGCTGCGCGATGCTGTGGAATACGCGTTAACAACTGGTGGAAAGCGGTTTCGGCCTGTGATCGTTTTTTTGATTGCTGAAGCTCTTCAAAATGGTCTGGATGTCTCCGATGCGGCTCTTTCTGTAGAGTTCTTCCACACAGCTTCTCTAATCGCGGATGACCTTCCCTCTATGGATAATGAAGAGGAGAGAAGAGGAAAACCCACAGTGCATAAAGTTTTTGGTGAGACGATCGCTCTTCTCTCTAGCTACGCACTCATCACGGCCGCCTTCGAGAGAATCCACAAGAATGCTCTTGTGATGCAGGAGGCGCCTCCTCCATTTTCCTCATATAGCGACCGTGCATGTGTGATTGCTCTGGAAAGCGCGGCGCGTTGTGCAGGTATTTTGGGTGCAACTGGCGGACAGTTTTTAGATCTTTTCCCTCCTGATCTCAGCTTGGAAACTGTCAAACAGGTGATCTTCAAAAAGACGGTGACTCTTTTTGAAGGATCTTTTGTCCTAGGATGGGTCTTTGGTGGAGGAGAAATTGCGGAGCTCGAGCAGGTTAAAAAAGCCGCCTATCATTTCGGCATGGCTTTTCAAATCGCAGATGACATCACCGATGTTTTGCGCGATGAGAAGAAGCAAAATGAGATGAATATCGTCCGGTTCATCGGCGAGGAGAGAGCTCGCCTCATCTTCCAAGAGGAGATGAGCAAGTTTAAACAAGCCTTGATCCAGCTAAAACTGGATACCCCTTCTTTCGAGAAGCTGTGTGCTATGCTCGAAAAGCACGCCACCTAAAATCATTAGACATTTGTGGGAGAGGGGGTTCTTGCACGGACCGATGCGAAGTTAAACACGAGCAGTTGTGACATTTCGCCAATCTTTTGAACAAGAATGTAGAGCTTCCCATCGCCAAAATGCATCTCTTTGCGCCCTTCTATCTTGAGGGTATGCAAATGGGTTCTCTTGGATAGATCAAAGACGCGAAGCGCGTTGGTATTCAGTGTAAAGAGAATGTTTCTGAAATGTGCAAACCGGTGATTTCCGGTGATCAGGGTAATTCCGGCACTATCCTCTTTTTTTTGCATCGGCAGAAGTCTAAACTCAGCCTTTTCTTTCTTAATATCTTGGACAAAGATCTCTTTTTGGATATTTCCCCAGACAAAAAGATCTTTTTCCAAATGGTAGATCTCATTGATCGAACCAACACTGGGTAGAGAGTTAATAAGCTGCTCTGGAGTTTTGGATGTTCGATCATAGACTCTTGCGCGTCCCTCATTATGAGAAACTAGAAGACACTTGTCGCTGATTCCTAAGGCACGAACAGCACCATTTTTCGAACGAGAAAATAGCGACACTTTTCTCGAGGAGTTTAGATAAGACACATCACCTTGTTTCGATCCAAAATATAGGACGCCCTTATAGGCCTTCATGGTAGAGACATCACATTCGTGTTGACTCGTTATTTTTTGAGCGACGAGATCGATTACATAGAGCATATTTCGCTGATCTTTCAACTGGCAGGCCACTGCGATCTGTCTCTCATCAATGGCTTCAATACGTGTAAAGCGAGCTACGTGAGTAAGGGCTTTAATCGTTGTTTCAACTTTATTGTTTTTTGTGTTGCGAATCTCGATATTTGAGCCGACACCAATAAAAACCCTGTTCTTAAAGACGGTGAAGCAGCACTGATCGCTTTTGAGCTTTAGGGATTGAATAGTGGGTGTCCATGTAGAGGTAGCAAAGCGGACTGTTTGTATCTCACGCCCGAGAACCTTCTTTAAACTTTGACCCCTGGGAGAGGGCAAGGAGGGAAGGATCTCATCGCGGATTTTTTGTGTTCTTGCTGCCGTTACTTCTGCATTTCCTTGGTTCCAAGCTTTACAAACTGTACAGGCAGAAAAAAAGGCGTTTGGGCCTTCCAAAAAGCTGTAAACTTGGCGGATAAGAGGGGCGGACAGGTCTTGAAAAGGAGCCTTTGGGTCAGAAGAACCTACAATGGGCTGAAATTTTCCAATAGAACTCATTAGCAGGGCCTTTGTCTTGTTTAAAAGAAGACATTATACCCTGCTTTTTAATAAAAATAAATATAAAAACTACTTATTAGTAATCTTTATTTTAGACTTCTACAGCTTCTGCTTCAGCATCAGCGGTTTCCTTCTTAGGAAGGCCGCCCTTCTCCATAGCTGCGGCAAGCGTAAGCTTCTCAAGCTCATCACATAGCTTGGGGTTCTTTTTGAGCTCTTCGCGGGCGGCCTCTCTTCCTTGGCCAAGCCGCTGACCATTAAAGCTAAACCAGGTTCCCTTCTTTTCCAGGACGCCAAGATCGGCGCCGAGATCCAGAAGCGAGCCGATGCGTGAGATTCCTTCGTTGAAGAGGATATCAAACTCTGCGGTTTGGAAAGGAGGCGCCATCTTGTTTTTGACGACCTTCACCTTAACGCGGTTGCCGATATCGGTATTATCTGGTCCTTTGATGCTGCCAATGCGGCGAATATCCATCCGGATCGAGGAGTAGAATTTGAGAGCGCGGCCGCCTGTTGTTGTCTCAGGGTTGCCGAACATCACGCCAATCTTTTCGCGAATCTGGTTGATGAAGATGGCGCATGTATTACTCTTGGAGAGTGTGGAGGTGAGTTTTCGAAGCGCCTGGGACATGAGGCGCGCTTGGAGGCCCATGAAAGAGTCACCAATTTCACCTTCGAGCTCATTTTTTGGCACGAGAGCCGCGACAGAGTCGATGACGATCACGTCAACGGCGTTTGAGCGCGCGAGCATCTCGGCGATATTGAGCGCTTCCTCTCCAGAATCGGGCTGAGAGATCATCAGCTCATCTAAGTTCACACCGATTTTTGCCGCATAAGAGGGATCCAGAGCATGTTCTGCGTCGATGTAAGCAGCAAGGCCACCATTCTTTTGTGCGCTGGCAACGATGTGGGTTGCAAGTGTCGATTTGCCTGAAGATTCAGGGCCATAGATCTCGACGATTCTTCCTCTAGGGACACCGCCAATCCCGAGCGCAATGTCAAGAGCGATCGCTCCAGTTTTGATGACGCTAGGTTGGTTTGCTCTCGAATGCTTGCCGAGGGTCATGATCGACCCTTCGCCAAATTGCTTTTCAATGTGGCTAATGGCGAGTTCTAGGGCTTTTTTCTTTGCGTTATCGCTGGACATAGGCGGCTCCTTTTTTGTCCATTAGCTTCATCACAAAACTCTCTTCTGTCAAGCACAAACCGTCGGGTTTTTTGTAACGACGAGCAAAGATTCACCACAGAGGCACAGAGAACACAGAGGTTGCACAGAGAAAAGACACTTTTTTTGCGAAAGCAAAAAAAGTGGTTCTGCCTCTAAACGGAAGATAAGATTGTTTAAAATCTTCTTTTATTTGCCGCTTCGCGGCGGGAATATTCCTTTTTTGCAAGAGCAAAAAAGGAAGTTTTTTCTCGTCTCTGTGCAACCTCATCTTTCTCTGCGTCGCTGTGGTGGGTCTTTCCTTTACAAATCGGCGAAGTGCGGTATAACGGAAGAAAAATGGAGGAAGATGATTCTTGCGGGCGATATCGGTGCGACCAAGACCCACCTTGCACTTTTCGATGATGAGAAGATTGTGGTGGAGGAAAAATTCCTCAGCCATGAGTTTAAAACCCTCTCGCAAATCGTCTACCAGTTTTTGGAGAAGCATAAGCAAAAGGTGGGAAGAGCCTGTTTTGGAATTGCGGGCCCCGTAGAGGATGGTCGTTGTCGCGCTACAAATCTTCCTTGGGTTGTGGATACTAAGGATCTGCACAAAGATCTTCAGATCGAAAAAGTCTTCCTCATCAATGATCTTGAGGCAACAGCGATCGGTCTTACCTGTCTTGAACCAGGAGAATTTGCCACCCTGAATGTGGGAAATAAGCAGAAGGGGCAAGGAGCGCTCATTGCCGCAGGGACAGGACTCGGTGAAGCAGGGCTTCTGTGGGAGGGAGATAAATTAAAGGCTCTTCCGTCAGAAGGCGGGCATGCGGATTTCGCTCCACGGAATGAGGAGGAGATCGAGCTGTGGCACTTTCTTCGACCCCGCTTTGAGCATATCTCATACGAAAGACTTGTGTCGGGCCCTGGCATCTACAACCTCTATCGATTTCTCATCGAGTCGGGAAAGGAAAAGGAGAGCGCTGCTATCAAAGAGAGACTTTTGAAAGAGGATCCTCCACGCGTGATCACAGATGCTGCGCTGAAAAAGAGCTGTAAGGCGTGCGTCCATACGATGGACTGGTTTGTCTCTCTTTACGGCGCAGAGGCGGGAAATCTTGCCCTCAAATTTCTTGCTCTCCATGGAGTCTACGTCGGCGGGGGCATCGCGCCCAAGATTTTACATCTGCTCAAAAAAGAGACCTTTATGCGCGCCTTTTGCAACAAGGGGCGCTTCTCTACCCTTCTCTCCAACATCCCTGTGCATGTGGTGTTGAATGAAAATACAGCCCTGCTTGGCGCCGCGGCCTACGGAAGAAGTGCAGAGCGCTAAGAGAAATGATGAACGAAGGAGCCGGATTTTTCCTTCCCTTCATTGAATTTCTCAAATGCCTAATAATCAGTATATTATGAATTAATTTAAATATTGAATATCTATAATTGTTTGTAGTATAATATTTTGAACTATGACAGTTATAAAAGACAAAAAATCAGATCTTGTTTGTTCGAACTTTCTTCCAAGAGAGTTTGCGGAAACACCCGTAAAGGGCGATAATTCCACTCTATGGGATCTTGTCGTCAGTTATTTGCCTAAAGCGTTCGATACCCTAACACGAGGAATCAATAACGCGGCTTTTCGTGGCAAAGTTGTGGAAGCTCTTCCAATGTTTTCGAAGACCACGATTGTCGACGAGGTCTGTTCCTATCTAGATAACCGTGAAACGATGTTGGACATTCTCGCAGGGCTTCCCGAAAGCGATAGTCGAATCGCCTTTTTGATGGCGCGCATTGAAAATGGGCTATGGTTCGATCCATTGTTTGCGCGTGAAGATACAGACCTATATCTTCTTGAGGCGGTGCGAAGAGGACTTATCACGCAATATGAATTCTCCTCGCTCACACTTTTAATGATGGCAAGAAAAACCGCAAAGAGCAATCCGGTAATTATGCCGCTTCTTAGAGGAGATCAGATTGACGAGACGGCGGAGCAATTAATCAAAGAGAGTTTTCTGTTGAAAAAAGTCGAAGGGGTTTTTGATAAGCCAGCCCCGCTATTAACAGAAGGTGAGTTTCAGGCTTTTATCAAGGAGTTGAGAAAATTTCCGCGCACGGAACAGATGATCTATCTCATTCCATTTACTGGAGAGAGAACGATTCTTCCTTTTATCAATAAATTGGGGTTAAATCTTTTTGGGAAGGTCACTTACCCTCATACCATCCGCTCAAATATTTTCGGCATTCCAGTAACGATACCAATCCCTCATTCGATGATGGTGGCCCCCCTAGGTATGGTTCAAGCGTTTTTGAATGTCAAATTTGGAAGTGAAGCAGTGGAGCTTCTGCCGGCGATTGGTCCAACCCCCTTCATTTCCGAGCTTAGAGAAAATGGACTCTATGGAACCCGAGTTGTGGGAATCGACAGTTCTATTTTGGATCAATTGACGGGCCTAACATTTCCCAATAAAGCAGACGGATTTGAGGCGCCTGGCGTCTATTTTACCTATCATGATGCTTGCTATCATGGTTACCTTGCTTCATCAATACCTCGTACACTAAGGAAGAGATTCATCTCATTTTTCGATTTTACGAAAGAGAAGCGAGCTCTTCTCACCAGCGATCAGGCCTCTTCTGCCGATAAAGATCTTTTCTTGCGCAAATTAGGATTCAAGTTTGCTGACATGGAGCATGGGCTTTTTCGCCCCGAAATCGTCTCTGCTGCCTTTAAAACACCGAACATGCTCTCAGTTTTTTGGGATAACTGTGCGGATCATATTCAAACGGCAGCTAAAGACAAACTCTGCCTTATTACCGATACGGTGAAAAAATGGCGTAAGGCTCTTGAAGATCACGAAATGTTTGGTGAAGAAGATCGGGAAGCAATCCGATCGGAAATCTTCCGATTGCAAGCAAGTCCGCGAGATCGGGATCTTCTGCGCGTACTTCAACTTATGAACTCGCCCACCGATTGATCACAAATCCCGCGGCATCAGGTTGCCACTGACTGAGCGGGTTTTTTTTGTGAACTTCGAGGATCTCTTCCATTCTTGAAATAAAATTGCAAACGACCACGCCAAAGCCAGCGCGGCTTTCGATCGTTTGTTCTGGATTCAGAACAATCAGCACGTGCCCCTTCCAGACGATGATGTCAAGCGGCTTTACAAGCCTTTGGATCTCCTGAGGAGATCTTCCGTGAATAGGCAGGCTCTTTCCAAAGGTGACGAGCTGAGAGGTGTTTCGGGGTGTGTAGCCATCTGTTGCAAGATAGAGAAGTCCTGAGCAGTCGAGGCCTTGAAAGGTCCAGGCGATGAGGGTCTTCTCGTCGAGAGCTTTTGCGGGGGGATAAAAATGGAGCATCTCGGGAATTCCTACCCAATTTCCTCCCCAGACGTAGGAGATACCGACCTGCTTTTGCAAGGTTTCTAAAATTTTTTCTGGGAGAGGGAGCGTGCTTTCCCGTTCGGGGGTCTCTTCACTTGCGGGAAGGAGAAAACGCTGGTCGACGAAGAGGTTGTCTCCAAGATAATCCTTTGTTTTGACGCGGAAGATGTACTCCTCGCATTTTTCAAGGAGCTGGAACTTGGTTTGGGGGAGCGCGACCGTTTCTACGGCGCGCAGAAGTCCTTGTTCATCGAAAGGTAAACTACACCCATCATGCCCTCCAAAAATTTCATGAAAGTCGGGCGTGTTTAGAATCGGCGTAGGATACTTTGCAGTCGCGAACATGAGCCTATCCGAAAATTGCGAGGCTGGCTACACTCCACAGTTATGAAGTGGCCTTCTCTGTTTCTCATTCTCACTCTGCTTGTTTCTTCTTGTCAACCCTCCTCGTCTCAGAAGGGACAGAGAGAGACGCAAAAATTGCGGATAAATCTGGCATCGGAGCCTCAAACACTCGACCCACGCGCTGCGCGTGGGCTTAGCGACCTCACCCTGATGCGCATGTTTTTTGAAGGGCTTACGCGCATTGGCAAAGAGGAGAAGCCCGAACTTGCGCTTGCTAGCAAGGTGGATATTTCCGAAGACCTAAAGACCTATACTTTTCATTTGAGAGCCGCTAACTGGACAAACGGAGAGCCTGTAACTGCAGAAGATTTTGCGTATGCATGGAAGAAGATCCTCGATCCAAAATTTCCATCAGACTCTGCCTTTCAGCTTTATGTGATTAAGAATGCAAAGGCCGTAAAACAAGCAACTGCTCCTATCGATGCTCTTGGGGTTCAGGTAGTGGATGCACAGACGCTGAAAGTTGAACTCGAGCAGCCGACTCCATACTTTTTGGAGCTTGTCGCATCACCCTGCTTTTTTCCTGTTCATAAGAAGACCGATGAGACAAATACGCACTGGATGGAAAACGCTTCAAGCTACGTATCCAATGGCCCCTTTTCTCTTGCCGAGTGGAAACATCAAAATTGCATTCTCGCCAAACGAAATCCCACCTACTGGGATTCTCAAGCGGTCGCCCTTTCGGAGATCGAGATGGTCATGGTCAAAGAGGAGACGGAGCTTAAGATGTTTGAAAAGCGTGAGCTCGATTGGGCCGGCTCTCCGCTCTCCGCACTTCCTGTTGATGCACTCAGAGAACTCAAAAGCGGAAAGCACTTACATGTAAAACCGAGCCTCGGCACCTATTTTTTACGTGCCAATGTGGAAAAACCGCCTTTCGACAATCCGAAGATTCGCTGGGCTTTTGCTCTAGCGATCCACAGGCAGGCGATTGTCGAACATGTCACCCAAGGTAACCAGATACCAGCAACGAGCATTGTTCCGATTTCGATGCATCTCCAAAATGAGCCCTACTTTCAAGATGGAGATGTCGAGATGGCCCGCTCTCTCTTTAAAGCGATATTAAGCGAATTGAAGATCTCCAAGGAGGAGTTTCCTGAGGTTGTTCTTACCTACGCCATGAATGAGCGCAACCATCTGATTGCGCAGGCGCTTCAGCAACAGTGGTTCGAAGCTTTGGGCGTCCATGTGAGATTGGAGGGGATCGAGCGTAAGGTCTACTTCGATCGCCTATCCAAGAAGGATTATCAGCTCTCCTCAGGAAATTGGCTTGCTGATTTCAACGACCCGATCAACTTCCTAGAAGTTTTTAAATATAAGGCCACAGGTACAAACAACACCCAATGGGAAGATCCCAACTACACTGAGCTTTTGGATGATTCGATGCGTCTCAGCGATCTCGAAAAACGAAAGCAGATTCTAAGGCATAGTGAGAGGATCTTGATGGATGCGATGCCCGTTATCCCACTTTACCACTACACCCTGCTCTACTTGAAAGATGATAAGTTGAAAGATGTCGTGCTCACCTCTATGGGTCAGGTCGACTTCAAATGGGTCCGTTTTGCGAGAGATTCTGAGGAGAAGAAATGAGAAAATTGGTTTTTTTGGCGCTACTGAGCTGCACCTCCCTTTTTGCCGGTTCCGTTCGCCTCATCAATGACAGTCCTTACAAGCTGCGTGCGGTTATCAGGGGAAATGATGGGACATTTTTGGGAGAAATGGTGATGAATCCCGAGCATGCCACCACCTGGAACGATTCGAATGGGCAGCTCGGCTACTTTGGAAAAGGTAATGTCTATCAGGAGCAATCAACCCGTTCTCAAACACCCTACACAGTGCTCTGGTATTGTGTGGAGCAGGGAGCCGACTACTCAGTCTGTGACATGGTCGCCACAGGCGCAACCGTCACGGCGCAAAGCTGCACCGGCGCCCGCCAGTGCAAACCTTCAAAGAAGAAACAGGGGGCATTCCCCAGCCAACCAGAAGGCGATTTCCTACACAGAGATGAGGAGAGCGAGGAGAGTGCTGTGGGAGCACCGAGCTACTAGGAAGAAGTGGCGAACGAAGCTTAAAAGAGTTGTAGTTCATCGAGTCGGACATCGTGTGATTCAACGGGAAGAGTGTCGACGAGCTGCTCTCTAAATCCCACGCCAATCTTCGGAATTTTAGAATTGAGAAGAGGAAGGAAGCGATCGTAGTAGCCCTTTCCGTAGCCGAGTCTGTTTTTTTCAGCATCGAAAGCAAGCCCAGGAACGAGTACGCACTCGATCTGCTCAAAGTCTTCAACGATGAGATTTAGGCCGGAGGTTTTAGGCAGTAGGAGTCGATTCTCTTGCGCGAGCAGCTGGTTGACTTGGGAGAGATCGATCTCGTGGGGAAAGCTAGCAAAAGAAAGAACCTTTTTATATCCCAAAAGCCTCTGTAGTAGCTGTGAAAGAAGGCCTTTTCGCGCCTCTTCCCGTCTTTCTGAGGAGAGAGCTCGGCGCACCTCTTTTTTCCGACTTCTGATTCGATCCTTTTCGTGAACGTTACCGCTTGCGTTACCGTTTCCCAATTCCCATTCTTCTTCTCTCTTCCGTTCATCACTCATCATTCATCGATCATCGCTCTCTAAAAGAGGTTTGCCTTTTTCGTAGCTTACCTTCTTGAGCAGCTTGCCGTCTGCATCGAAAAGCGAAACGGTGCCTTTCCCTGAGTCGACTTTTGAAAGAGGTTCTTTCTCTCCTTTTTTGAAGTAGGAGCCTTTCGTGAGTTTATCGTTTTCATACTCCTCGTTCATCATGAGAGAGCCATCTTGATACCAGGCAAAGCTCATCCCATGCCTCTTGTTTCCGCTCATCTCTCTCTGGCTTTGCATGATGCCATTTGGGTACCAGGTTTTAGCAACGCCATGGAGCTTATCATCATTCCAGGTCACCAGCAACTTAGGGAGAGTTTTTCCTTGAGAATTTGCTGGGTAGTATTCAACCTCTTCTCCATGCTTTTTCCCCTCCTTGACGTGGAACTCTTGAACGAGCTCACCCTGTTCTCCAAAGATCTGGATGAGTCCTTCGGGAAGACCATCCTTGATTTGGACGAGGGACTGGAGGCGTTCCTGGTGGAAGAGGGCTCGTTTGCCGACGCCGTTAATGACTTCGGCGACTTTTATTTTGTCTTTTCCAAAATAGACACCATTTTTTAGATGGTCCTTTTCATAATTTTCTGTGTATTTTTCGCTCTGATCGTCCCAAAATCCCACCGCGAGACCATCTTTGAGACCAGTTTGGAAAGAGATTCTCTCGACCACCCTGCCATTTTCTGCATAGGCGGTTAAGACGCCATCGATCTGATCTTGTCTGTAGGGGACCTCTTTTTCGATTTTCCCGGAGGGGTAGTAGTAGATGGAAAGACCATCGAGAACGCCTTTAGAATAGGGGATCTTTGCAATGCATTCACCCTCTTCATTCCACACACGGCTAATTCCTTCAAAAAGCCAGCTGCTCTGGGCGATTTCGCTGATGTCTGCGATCCCTTCGATCACCGTCGCTTCAAGCTTGAGTTGTCCATTTGGATACCACTCGCGATAAAGCCCGTGCGCTCTTCCGTCGACAACATCCAAGTAGTGAGATGCCTGTCCGTTCGAATGATAACTTGTGAGAGAAGAGTGAGTTTTTCCTTCGCGGTCGCGTTTAAAAACACGTGTGACCTTTTGATAAGGCTGGGGGGTCAAAAAGTCGACGTTTTGATAAAGAGCAAGACGCTCTTTAGCGCTGACGGTCTCAGAAAAACCATGACGGTCGACGAGCTGGATGCTGGTAAGTGCAGGAGAACTATCGTCGCTCTTGTAGCCTCCGCATGCAGTTAATAGAAGAAGGGGTAATGTAAAACGCTTGTACATAGATTAGGGGGATTTTAATTTCTAAGGGGTTCTCGTTTAATCAATCCAAAAGAGACTTCAAAAAGCTCCTCTTCTAGATCGGTCATTTTTTTTGTAAGGGTGAAATTTTTGATGAGGAGATCTGGAGCGGACTCGTCAGGGAGGTAGGTCCCAATTGGAGTTGATTCGATCAGGCCCAATACCTTTTTCAACTCCTCTTCGTTTAATAACACCGGAAGCTTCTGTTTGACATCCGCCTCTTCGATCAACTCAGAACGTCTTGGATTCTCCTCTTGAAACAACAGACGGTTTTCTCCAGATGTCAGAGAGGAGAAGCTCAAGTTTTCAAGGGTTTTTTCTAAAAACTGGGGCTCGCTCTTTTTCATTTTTGCGAGGTAGAGGGCATTTTTTTCCTTCTGTTTGGTCTGCTGAACCATTTTCTCTTCAAGAGCGTCCAGTCGCGCGTGAGCAAACCGCAGGTTTTGCATTTCAGAAAAATAGAGCCAAACAAGAATGAGAAAAGGAATCGGGGCGACAAAAAGTAGCAGGGAGAGCAGGTTCTCGCGCAGAAAAAGAAGAGGGTTTTTCATGGCTGCACCCGGTTTAAGAAGAAGGTTGTCTGGTAAACGTTTTGCTGGAGATTCCAGCTGATCTCTTGCTTGGCGTTTACCAGTTTGTCCCCTTTCATCAGCGCCTCACGGAACTGCCTTGCAGCAAGCGGGGTGGTGGAGGAGAATTTCAGCTCCACTTTGGCGAGATAGGGCTCGATCGGGCCATTTAGTTTAGGATGTTTGACAAGCTCGTAACGCACCTCTTTCAGATCGATCTCTTGTGTGAGTTTTGGATGGGTGCTCAGCCAGGCGAGTAGGTCGCATACTTTCGGCGCAGAAGAGTTCATTGGGAAGGGAGGTTTCTCTTTGGAGAGGGCCGTTTCACAATTTGTAATCCCCTCTTCCAATGAGGGTAGAGCGGAGCTTGCGGGATGGATGCGGTGGAGCTGTTCACGGAGAACTTTGCGCTCTTTTCCGAGAAGAAGGGAGGTCGAGAGCCAAGTCAGAAGCGTAAGGGTAATGCAACTTAGGAAAAAGAGACTCATCTGCTTCACCCGTTTTTTTTGCGCTCGCACGGAGAGAAATTCATTTTGGCGAAACTGAATCTTGCGGGCATCCTTTGCCAACCCGTCGAGAGCAAGTCCAAGGGGAATTGCAAAAGTGGATGCAGGCGCGGAGGGGGCTTCTAAGATTTTTAAGTGGGAGAAGTTCTCGATTTTATGTTTCAGCTTCTCCATAAGACGGGCCTCGCCGGTCAAAAGAAGCTTTTCTGGGGAGAAGGGTGTCTTTTTCTTGAGAAATGCAAGTGCTCGATCTAGCTCTTTTTCGAGTCGTTGTTCAGCTGCGTTCTCATCTTCTAAAAAGTCGCTCGCTCCCAGAGAGAAGGCGTAAAATTGCTCAAGCTCCTTTTCCAGAATCAGTCCGCAAATGCTCTCTTTTTCTCCGAGGTGAAGGAAAAAGAGGTGGGGTTCCTCTTGAAGGAAGTGGCGAGCAAAACGGAAGATTGCAGTTGGGATGGAGGAGACCTGATCTGGGTCGAGCTGAAGGGAGCGCATTTTCTCCAAATGCTGCTCTAACTGTGTTCTTGTTGTCGCTGAGAGAGTGACATCATATTTTCCATCTACCTTTTTAGAGAAAAAGGGAAGAAGAAGGCTCTCTTCTGGCGCATAAGGAAGAGCCCCTTCTGCTTGAAACGGAAGTGCTTTTAGAATCGCCCTGCGACTTTTGAGTCCAAACGAGAGTTTGCGGAGAATGAGCTCTCTCCCTTCCAAGCCGCTAATGATTGTAGAGAGGCCATCGGGCTTCTCGTTTTCTGTAAGCGCGCAGATCTCTACACCCGTTTTTGCCTGCTTTAGGCGCGCAGCCAGAAGTCTCTCTCCCTCAACGTAAATTCCCACTATACTCATAGAGCAAAGAGTCTACCCGCTCTGCAAGAGATTTTGTAGATTAAAATAAATGTTTTGCTCTTGTGAAGAAGAAAAAAATTGTGTTTTGCAAAAAAAATTGTACAATCTTGCCTCGATTTTTTGAACTTCAAAACCCATTGCAAAATGGTGCAATATATTGTACTGTTATCATGAATAGGTTAGCGTATCAGGTCTTACGAACTCCAGAATTCCGCGACTGGTTTGATGAACAGTCGGAAAAGGCCAAAGTGCAGGTTGATGGGCGTCTATCAAAAATTCAAGATGAGGGATATTTCGGGGACTATAGGTGTGTGTCTGAAGATAAAGAAGTTTGGGAATTGAGATGGAAAAACGGAAGACGAGTCTATTTCGCGCATATTCCAGAGAAAAAAATTCTACTTTTGCTAGGAGGCAATAAAAATGGACAAGGCAAAGATATTCACAAAGCAAAAGGTCTTTTCAAGAAGTACACTACGTAGGAAGGGACGGAGGTCCTCGAAACAAGTCAAACGAGGAATGGGTGTTGACGCATATAACCCCACACAGGCGCTTCTTGATGAGGATCGAATTGGTCGAGCGATTTGGGAGTGTTTGAAAAGCGGTGATTCGGAAGGGGTGATCGAGATCATTCAAATTCATCTCGAAGCATTCAACAAGACCCAACTCGCAAAAGATGCTCATCTTCCTAAAACAACTCTTTATCACGCTTTTAGGAGCAGGAATCCTACCATCAAAACCTTAGCAAAACTTGTTCACGCAAGTATTTAAATATGATCGCCTATCTCATCCATCTCTTCTTCTTGGTCTTCACGATGATGATCTTTGTGAGGATTGTAGGATCCTGGTTTCCGTCTGTAGCGGCCCATCCTCTGATGGGTTATGTCAGTCGTTTTACGGACCCTTATTTAAATTTCTTTCGAAAATTGATTCCGCCGATTGGCGGAACTTTTGATCTCAGCCCTCTTCTGGGGTTTTTTACACTCCAGATTGCAGAACAGCTTATCATCAAGATCTTCAGGTAGCTATGCCCGAAGAGATGCATGCGATTATAAAGGGCAGAGTGCATGGGGTGGGTTTCAGGGCGACAACCAAATTTCTAGCAGACAAACTCAAACTCACAGGCTTTGCGAAAAACCTCCCAAATGGAGATGTCGAGATTTGTGTCCAGGGAGAAAGAGCGCATCTCGAGAAACTAATCGAGGACCTCAAACAAGAGTTTGATGAGAACTACATCCGCAAGATCGAGATCAAATATAGGGCATCCTCAGCGAGTTACGCAGGCTTCAAAATTCTTTAGACTTCTTTCGAAACTCGCTTTGCCCGAAAAAATCGGAGATTTTTCCTGTGGTCTTTATCGCATCGACGAAGCGACCTAGATTGGTCGGTGAGGAGATGCGGTAAAATCCAAAGGGAAAAGAACGGTTTTGGTGGGCGAATGGGGCTTCGAAAGAGGTCTTTTAAACGGTAACGGCGATTGATTCGAGGGCGAGAAGGATCTTGTCGAGCGCCTTGCGGCGGTGAGAGATGCGGTTTTTGGTCTCTTCGTCGATCTCGGCGAAGGTTTTGCTATACTCGTACTTGAGAAAGAGGGGGTCGTATCCAAAGCCGCGATTTCCTCGCTCCTCGGTTGTGATCGTGCCTTCACACTGTCCAGTAGCCGTTTTGACGACGGTCTGTGGAGAAGCGAGCACAATACAGCACTCAAAGAAGGCGACGCGGTCGCTATCCATAAGATGTTTCATCTCTTCAAGGAGTTTACGTCTGTTGTCTTTGTCTGTAGCGTTTTCGCCGGCGTAGCGCGCGGAGTAAACACCCGGCCTTCCCTGCAGAGCGGGAACGACAAGGCCAGAATCGTCAGCGATGACCCACTCTCCCAATGTTTGAGAAGCGTGGATCGCTTTTAATCTAGCGTTTTCTTCGAAAGTTTTGCCTGTCTCGGCGGGAGGTTGATAAGAAGGGAAATCGAGTAGTGATAAAATGTCCAGAGAGGGTAACTGCCTTAGAATCGCCCTACACTCACGGATTTTATGTACATTGCTACTCGCAATGACAAGCTGCATATCGAGTTTCCTCCAAAGCGCCAAACATTCACAGACATTAACAGAAGATTCCTATTTCAGGAAGCTCTTGATGTTGACGATGGTGTACTCTTCACCTTGAAATTGAAACTTCTTGCCGATGGTAAGACCCTTCATCGTCTGCGCCAACTTAGATTGGAACGAGAGGATGTTCTGCTCTGGATCCGCATCCCACGGGCCGAGAAGTGTGTAGGTGACTTTCTGTCCATTTTTTGTTGTGCACTCGACGATTGCGCCTACGCCCACCTCATTCTCTGAGATGTCATCGTGTGTGATGACGCGTGCGCGGTTTAACTGGTCAGAGAGGGATTTGAGTTCCGATTGCAAGCGATCGCGTTTTTCGAGAGCAGCCTTGAATTCAGCGTTTTCACGCAGGTCTCCGTGTGCTCTTGCCACTTCGATCTCTTTCGCATTCTCCACTGTTTCAACGGTTGCAATCTGTTGGATCCGCTTCTGCAGCTTCTGGTAGCCCTCTTGCGAGGTCCAGATCACCTGGCTCTCAGATGGAGGAGCTTCATTTTTGCGCCGAACTTTTCCGAGCGTTGGGTGTACTACCTCCGCGAGAGAGTGGAGAATCTTGATATCATGATCAGATAGAGAGTGGCACTTGGTAGCGAGAAGCAGGAACTCTTTGCAAGCATCGATAGAAGCTCCTTGCATGATCTGTCTGACGATCGCGTAGCGGCCGCCGGAGAGAAGAGCATGGATCTTTTTGATCATCTCGCGACCTTGATCGCGCTGCTCGAGCAAGTTTAAGAGAACGAGAAGAGATTCAAAAAACTGGTTTTTGCCTGCTTGATCGCCGAAGGGAAGCTTCGGATCGACAATCACCTTCTGGAAGTACCACATGAATGCATCGGGATAGCGTCCAGGGTAGGTGGAGAGCTCTTCTAATTTTTTCGAGACCTCTACTTTGGCATTTGCTTCTAAGAGCTCATTTAAAATGAAGTCGCGTAAGGAGCTATGTTCGACGATGAGGAAGAGGTTTAAGAAGATCTCTTTCCAGTTGGAGAGATGTTTTCTAATCTCAGCAAGCGTGCGCTTTTTGAATGATTGAAGTTCGATCTGCCCTAGGAGCTCTTCGTACGATTTCTGTCTTTTAATGATTTCGAGTATGGGCGCATACTCTTTTTCTCCACTTAACTCTTGCAGGAAGTAGTGGATTTGAAGCTTCTCTGCATCGGTGACCTCTGGGAAAGAGAGCATCTCTTTCAGCTTTGTCTGAAGCTGAGATTTAAACTCGTCATTTTTAAGCGTATCGGAAAAATCCTTCATGAAGGAGTAGACCATCTGGATCAGCGTAGAGGCGTTTGGCTTGCTCTCTAGAGCTTTTTGGAGGCGTTCTTCGTGGGAGACTTCAGACTGTCTTAAGCGGAATGGCTCTTTGAGATCCTCTGGAGATTCAATTTTTGTATCTTTTTTGACTTTGGCGCGCGCATTCTGCCACCATTTTTGCCACTCGTTCGCAGGAATCACGAGATCACATAGCTCATCTTTAATCTCCGCTCCTGTTTTAGGGCCGAGATCGCGAAGTAGCATGCGCATGACTTCAAGCGGGTTCTCTTTGGCTTTCTGTTCGAGAAGATCAGGATTGCCAAAACGCATGGCGAGGAAGTGGTCTTCTGGAACGGGGATAAGGGTTTTAAAAGCTGTTTCGAAGGAGAGGTCTTTTCTTCCAGGGACATAGTCAAACTCTACGCTGAGCTGCTCACGGAGGAGGGAGACATCGAGGATCTCTCCAATTCCCCAGCCGCCGCTATGGAAGACGTAATTCCCTTTTGCCATATGCACAAGGAGTTCGTAGGCAGAGATCGCTCCCTGAAAACGCTCCCGGTTGCGGAGACCAATTAAGCGAATCATCTCATTGAAATGCTTCTCATTTCCGTGCTTATTTTTGAGATGTTCGAAGGCGAGCTCGGCAAGAGCAGGAGTATTCGTTGTCTGCAGGTCGATAATGAGCTGGATCACGCTATCGGCAGAAGAGGAGGGAGGGAGCTTTTTCCATAGAGGGACAGCTCTATCGACATGTCTTCCGAAGGACTCTGCCATATGAGATTGCTTAATGGCAGCGAGGATCTGCCTCATCTCCTCGGGATCGACCTCGTCGGAAGAGGTGTACTCTTCCCAAAGGCGCAGTAGTCCCGGGTAATCATGGTCAGAGATCTTTGTTTGAAAATCTTTTAGATAACTCATTTCAATCCCTTGGCTTGGCAGAAGATGGCTAGTTGGAGGCATAGTACTCCTTTTCTCCAGGGGAGTATAGAAGGGACTCTATTTATCTTCAAATGTCATGTAGTTAATGAAGATTTTTCTTTTTTTTGTTATGAATCTGTCCCATTTTTATGCGGCCTTTGTTTTCAAAAAGTTTATTTGTTGCCATTTCTCTTTTTCCGGGGTCCCTCAGGGCGTTAGAGGAGGGCTCGCCGCTTTTTAACGACCTGGAGAGGGTAGAGGAGATCAACCGCGAGATCGAAGAGGATCTCCCGTTTTTTTATAACTACTCGTTTGTCGGAGGCTATTTTGCGATGCCCTCGGCGCGTATGGCAAAGGCGGGGACGATTGCTGTTGGGGCTGCATCGACCCCTCCCTACTACAATTTCGGCCTCAACTTTCAAGCATTCGACCACCTCGAGCTCGTAGGAAATTACCGAATCTTTAGGGGCATCACAGAGCAGAACTTTGGTCATGAGGGGTTTGGCGACGACGCGGAGAGGATTGGGAATTTTAAGCTCGGCGTTCTCCTGCCCCAAGATGGGTTTCCGATGCTTCCTTCGATTGCCATTGGAGCGGAGGATTTTGTTGGGACCAAACGTTTTAACGCGCGCTACGTCGTGGTGACGCAGAAGTGGATGCGCGCAAATTTGGAGCTCACCCTCGGGTGGGGAAAGGGTAGGATAAAAGGAGCATTTGGAGGCATGGCCTGGACCCCTTTTCGTACGCATCGCAGCAGATTTCTCCGTACCCTGACTCTTGTCGCGGAATACGATGCGAACAACTACAAAAAACATATCCATGAGCACCATAGAGGAAGAAAAGTCTCCTCTCGGATCAACGCCGGCCTCTCTTATACGCTCGCAGACATGCTCCAACTCTCGGTAAGCTCTCTGCGCGGCCGGGAGGTGGCAGCTTCCGCTTCGGTCCGCTACCCTCTCGGAACATCGAAGGGGTTCTTTCCCAAAGTGCAAGATCCTATTACCTACTGCTCTCCCGTGGATACGGAGCCGCTCGGACCGTTGCGCAGCGAAAAAGAGCTTGCACAAGAGCTAGCCTATGCCTTTTCCGATCAAGGACTTGATCTCTACACCGTTTATCTCGTCTACACCGCGGATAAGAAGAAAAGCCTCTACCTGAAGGTGATCAACAATCGCTATCGAGAGGAGAAGGTAGTGAGAGACCGCATCGAGCATGTGCTCTCCGCGCTTACGCCGAACAACATCGAAAATATTGTCGTTGTGATCGAAGCGGATGGGATCGTCTCTCACTCCTATACGTTTAGGCGCGAAGATCTCATGCGTTACCAGCAGGGAATAACGGGCCCCTTTGAGCTCGCTGCTCTCTCTCCCATGCGTGAAGCCAAACAAGCACCGAGCGCATATGACTCTACCCTTCTTTTTCACCGCAAAAAGCGGATCTGGGAGTTCACGGTGAATCCGCGGCTCATCACATTCTTCGGAAGTGCGAAGGGGAAATTCAAGTACAACTTGGCGATGACAGCTTCTCCCGAGGGGTACCTGTTCGATCAGGTCTACTACAAGTTCCTTTTCAGCTATAACATTAAGTCGAGCATTGTCAACCTTGGGCAGCAGGATCGTCTGAACCCCTCCTACATGCTCAACGTGCGAACAGATTCGCTTCGCTATTTCCAGAGTAACACCGTTGCAATGGAAGAGGCCTACCTGCAACGAGGCTGGAATCTCGGGCGCGGCTGGTTTTGTCGATTGTCTGGAGGATACTTTGAGCCAGCCTATGGAGGTGGAGCTGCAGAGATTCTCTACTACCCCGTGCGTTGGAATCTCGCTTTTGGCGCAGAGGCGGCAGTTGTTCGCAAACGCAGGTACAAAGGCATCGCATTTACAAACAAGATCCGTAAGCTCAAAAAAGATGGAGAGGTTGTCTTTGTCCCATTCCTAGGCACCCAATACTTCTTCAACCTCTACTACGACTACAAGCCCCTCAACCTTGAATTCAAGGTGAAGGTGGGGCAGTTTCTTGCCAGAGATGTGGGCATTCGCACCGAGGCAACCCGCTATTTCCGCAGCGGCCTCCGCTTCTCGATCTGGTACACCTACACCAATGCGCACGATGTCGTAAACCGCCGCGTCTACCATGATCAGGGGTTCTCCTTCACAATCCCCTTCGATATGTTCCTAAAACAGAGCAGTCGCACCTACATCGGCTACGCCACCTCGATCTGGCTCCGCGACCAGGGAGCCGTTGGCGGGACCGGGAAGTCGCTCTACTTCACCCTGCAAGAGGAGAGGTACAATTATGACAAAAAGTGAAAGAAACGGATTTTCTACATTTGCAGCTGATCAATGATCAGAGGAGCTGCATAGGTAAAGACAAAGTCCGCGCCGGCGCGCTTGAAGCAGAGGAGCGCTTCGTAGAAGACTTTAGGGGCGTCGAGATATCCCTTCTCGTGGGCAGCCATGACCATGGCATACTCACCACTGACGTGGAAGGCGCAGATGGGAAGAGGAATCGCCTCGCGAATTTTTGCGATGATGTCGAGATAAAAAAGTCCGGGTTTCACAAGGAGGATATCCGCACCTTCTTCGGCATCGAGGGATGCTTCAAGTAGCGCTTCGCGTGTGTTCGCTGGGTTCATCTGATACCCCTTTTTATCTCCAATAGTGGGTGCGGAGCTGAGCGCTTCGCGATAAGGGGCGTATAGGCTGGATGTGTATTTTGCGGTGTAGGAGATAATCCCGACATTTGTGAAGTCGTGTGCATCGAGCTCTGTGCGAATTGCCTTTACGCGTCCGTCCATCATATCGCTTGGTGCGACGAAGTCGGCGCCGCACACCGCATGGAGATGTGCCATTTGCGCCAAGATTTCGATCGTTTTGTCATTGTCTACGGCACTGCCTTCGAGCACGCCATCATGTCCATGAGAGGTGAAGGGGTCTAGGGCGATATCTGTAATGACACAAAGGGTGGGTAACTCTTTTTTGAGGGCTCGAATGGCTCTTGGGATCAGACCTTTTTCATTGAGGGCTTCGCTGCCGAGAGAATTTTTTAATGAGGGGTCGATTACAGGAAAGAGGGCGATGGCGGGAACCCCCTTTTTGTGGAGCTTCTCTGCTTCTTTTAAAACCTCATCTATTGAGAGCTTAAAGACTTGTGGCAGTGAAGGAATGGCTTCCCGCTTCTTTTCTCCATCGATTATAAAGAAACAAGCGACGAGGTCGGCAGGTGAGAGAAGGGTTTCTGCTACGAGCGAGCGGATAGCGGGAGAGCGGCGGTTTCTTCTGGGGCGTTTTAAGATAGAGTGTGTCATGAAAAAGACCTTGATCAACGAGTGGAAATATGACACGCTAGTTCTTAACCGTCACTTAAAATTAAATTTTTATGATAGAGAACTACGAAGAGTTTACTGAGAGTCAGCTGAAGGTTTTAAATCGCTATGTGACAAACACTGCAAGCAACGTGTTTGTGTTGCGCAATCTGCCCGAGGTTATCAAAGGAGCTCTCTTTTCCCGCTACTCCCGCTCAAGTCTTGGACTCCGCTCGCTTCTTCTCAAAGAGTTCATTCTGAGCGAAGAGACCGCTTTTGCCACCATCACTGGGGGCCAGCTGCCGCAGTCAGAAGGAGAGCGTGAGCTTGAAGACCAGATGATGGCGATCAAAAAGGCGCAAAACTTTTACGATCGTATTCTCGATGGTTACGGTGATGATTCGATTGGAGAGCTAGGTGGAGCGCACCTCGCTATCGAAAACATTTCGATGCTGGCAGCGAAGATGATCGAAGATTGTCGCATTGGCGGCTCTCCTCTTGAAAAATCGACCCGCTACATCTTCTTCGACCAGAAATTCCAGGGAGAGTATCTCTTCTACCGCGAACCTGTTCTCATGACCTCGGCGTTCCGCAATATCTATGTCGAGACCTGCAACCATCTTTTCGAAACCTACTCACGGCTGATTCCTCCTCTTACAGAACTCATGGAGAAGCGCTTCCCGAAAGAACATGATGTCTCCAAAGTGGCATATACAGCCGCTCTGCGAGCAAAAGTACTCGACTGTCTGCGTGGGCTTCTCCCCTCCAGCGCGCTTACCAACATGGGCATCTATGGCAATGGACGTTTTTACGAGACGCTTGTCCAGAAGATGAACTCTCATAGTCTCGCTGAGATGCGTGACCTGGGTAAAAAAGCTTACACGGAACTTTCCAAGGTGATTCCCTCATTTATTCGCCGGGGTGAGAGTGGGCATAAGTACTGCAAAACTTTTGCAGAGTTCTCTGACCAGATGCAAGCGGAGCTCGCGGCACTCTCTTCTCGCTTCACACCTGTTCAGGGCAAGATGAACGGCCCTGGCGTGCGGCTCATCAACTACGATCCCGAGAGCCCGCAAAAAATTGCAGCAGCCCTCCTGTTTGGAAGCTCCTCTGCGGGCCTTCATGAGCTTCAAGAGCAGTGCCATCAACTTTCGGAAGAGGATCTTGCGCGCATTCTCGACGCAGCGGCTTTATTCCGTGAGAATCGTAGACACAAGTCCCCGCGTGCCCTCGAGCATGCGACCTTTACATTTGAGATCGTCGCCGACTTTGGCGTCTATCGCGATCTTCACCGCCACCGTATGCTCACACAAGAGCGTCAGCTCCTCACGACCGACTTGGGCTTTTTCGTGCCGCATGAGATCAAGCATACCGAGATGGAAAAAGAGTACTGCGATGCCATGGAGTATGCGAAAAAAGTCCATGAGAAGATCGCAAGGGACTTCCCTGAGGAGGCGCAATATGTTGTGCCGATGGGGTTCAACATCCACTGGTATTTCCATGTCAATTTGCGCTCCTTGCAATGGCTGTGCGAACTGAGATCCTCTCCCGCGGGCCATCCGACCTACCGATACCTTGTGCAAGAGTTTGCTAAACAAGTCATAGCAGTTTTCCCACAGTTTGAACGCTTCTTCAAATATGTAGACTATGATGGTTATGAGCTTGGAAGGCTCGGTCAAGAGATCCGGATCATTGAAAAGATGCAGACAAGACAGCCATCATGAGCACCAAACCAGGAAGTCTAGTCGGTGGCATTCTTCTCATTGGAGGAAGCTGCATTGGGGCAGGCATTCTCGGTCTTCCCATTGTAACGGGTCTAGCTGGATTTTTCCCGTCACTTGTGATGTTTTTTGCAGCCTGGGCTTTCATGACCCTTACCGGGCTTCTCCTCGTTGAGGTCAACAGCTGGTTTGCAAGGCAGGTCAACTTCGTTTCGATGGTCGGGCAAGCGCTCGGCAGATTCGGAAGGGTGCTCAGCTGGCTCCTCTACCTCTTTCTTTTTTACGCTCTTCTCGTGGCGTATGTTTCCGGAAGTGGCGGCCTCTCTTCGACATTCTTTCAAACATTTCTGAACTGGAAGATTCCCGCTTGGGTAGGCAGTCTCTTTTTTGTTCTTCTTTTTGGTGCGGTTGTCTACCAGGGAACAAGACCTGTCGATCTCTCAAACCGCGTGCTGATGTTTGGCAAGATCGCAAGCTACATCGGCATGGTTATTCTTGGCATGAAATACGTTCAGCCAGAGCTTTTGACCTACACTAAACCCTCGCTCACGCTATTTTCTCTTCCTATTCTGGTCATCTCCTTTGGCTTTCACAACATGATCCCGACACTCACCGCCTACATGAAAAACGATCTCAAACGCGTGCGCCTCACGATTTTAGGAGGGAGCCTTTTTGCCCTCGTCGTCTATCTCGTGTGGGAGTTTGTCGTTCTCGGGATTGTCCCCGTTCATGGATCCGGGGGGATTGTTGAGAGTTTTCGGAACGATCAAGAAGCCTCGCAAGCTGTGAGCAAAATCTTGGGGATCTCCTGGGTAAGCAGCTTTGCGCAAGGGCTTGCGTTCTTTGCGATTTTAACCGCCTTCCTCGCGCAATCTCTAGGACTCGTCCACTTCCTCGCCGATGGATTCAAAATCAGCCACGAAAAGAAGGAGAATGTCTGGCTCTGCGCATTAACTTTGGGTCCACCGCTTCTCATCGCTCTTATCTACCCGCAGCTCTTCCTAACAGCGCTCAACTTTGCCGGCGGCATCTGCGCAGTGATCCTCTTTGGTATTCTTCCTGTTTGCATGGTCTGGATCGGCCGCTATGTCAAAAAGATTCATACTCCTTATCAACTCCGTGGAGGCAAACCTCTCCTCGTGGGCATTCTTCTCTTCTCTCTCCTCATCATGTTCGTCCAGATCTCCAGCATGCTTGGAGCTCCCTACCTCCCCAAACCGTAAGAAAAGAGATGAACGATGAGTGATGAATGATGAACGAAGAGAAGAGAGAATTTGTCTTTTGTTCATCGTTCATGACTTCTTTTTCTTTCCCATCTCTGGGCTCTCGGTGTGCTTGGTGGTAAAATTACACTTCAGTTGACTAACATGGTTACTTGCAATGTTTAAGTTAAAGACAGAGTTCCAGCCGAAGGGAGATCAGCCCCAAGCAATTGAGAAGCTTGTACAGGGCCTGCGCCTGAATAAAAAGGCTCAGGTGCTGCTCGGCATCACAGGCTCAGGTAAGACCTTCACGATGGCTAATGTCATTGTGACAGCTCAACGACCTACGCTCATTCTTGCCCACAACAAAACTCTCGCCGCCCAGCTTTATCAGGAATTTAAAGAGTTCTTTCCCGATAACGCTGTTGAGTATTTTGTCTCCTATTACGACTACTATCAGCCAGAGGCGTACATCGCGCGTACAGATACCTACATCGAAAAGGATTTTGCGATTAACGATCAGATCGACCGGATGCGCCTCTCTGCCACACGGTCGCTGCTTGAGCGGAAAGATGTGATCATCGTCTCCTCTGTTTCTTGCATCTACGGTTTGGGTCTTCCTGAGTTTTATAGCAAGATGCAGCTACGCCTGAAACGGGGGCAAACGGCGCGGCGCGATGAGATCCTTCTGCACCTCGTCCAGATGCACTACACCCGCTCGGATCTCGATCTTCAACGCGCGACCTTCCGCGCTCGCGGTGATATTTTGGAGATCTTCCCGGCTTATGAAGAGGATCTCGCTTTTCGCATCGAGTTTTTCGGAGATGAGGTCGAGCGTCTCAGCGAGATCGATCCTCTTACGGGCAAAGTAAGAGAGCGGATCGAGGAGATCGTCATCTATCCCGGATCGCACCACGTCACACCTCAAGAGGTGCGTTTTTCCGCCATCGAATCGATAAAGGCAGAGCTTGCGGAGCGTTCTGATTTCTTTGAAAAAGAGAACCGTCTCATCGAACTCCAGCGGATCAAAGAGCGCACAGCGTACGATCTCGAGATGATCAAAGAGATCGGCTTTTGCAAGGGGATCGAAAACTACTCTCGCCACTTCAGCGGACGCCTCCCGGGACAGCCTCCCTCGTGCCTGCTCAACTACTTCCCGTCCGACTTCCTAGTATTTATCGATGAGTCGCACCAGACCCTCCCGCAACTCCATGCGATGTACAACGGCGATCGCGCGCGCAAGCAAGCGCTCGTAGAGTTCGGCTTCCGCCTACCCTCTGCATTTGACAACCGCCCGCTAAAATTCGAAGAGGTCCAGACCCACATCGGTCAGGTGATCTACGTCTCCGCAACACCCGGACAATGGGAGGTCCAAGAAGCACAAGGCGATCTCATCCAGCAGATCATTCGACCCACGGGCCTTCTCGACCCGCTCATCACCGTTAAGCCAGCCACTTCGCAAGTAGACGATTGTCTCGAAGAGATCCGCAAAGAAACTGAGAAAGGAAGTAAAATCCTCGTCACCACCCTCACAAAAAAACTCGCCGAAGATCTCACCAAATACCTCACAGAGATCGGCATCCGCGCCAAATACCTCCACTCCGATATCGATACGCTTGAGCGTGTCCAGATCATCAACGACCTGCGTAAGGGCCTCTTTGATGTTCTCGTCGGCATCAACCTCCTCCGCGAAGGGTTGGATATCCCCGAAGTCTCGCTCGTCACCATTCTCGATGCTGACAAAGAGGGATTCCTCCGCAGCGAAACCTCACTCCTCCAAACCTGCGGAAGAGCCGCGCGTAACGTCAACGGCCGTGTCATCATGTACGCCGATAAGATCACAGGCTCTATCCAAAAGACAGTCGCCATCACCGAAGAGCGCCGCAAAATCCAACAAGCCTATAACGAAAAGCACAACATCACACCTATCACCACCAAAGGCCGCCGCATCGAAGAGCTCGCTCAAACCTTCGGAGAACCCCTACCCACTTCAAAAGCTGCCGAAGCCCCTCCCACCCATCTCACACACAATGAGATCTCTGCCAAAATCAAAGAGTGTGAAACCGAAATGCGCCGCGCCGCCAAAGAGCTTCGCTTCGAAGACGCCGCCCACTTCCGCGACCTTCTCCGCCACTACCGTCAGCTCGAGCTTCTTGAAGAGAATCTGTAGATCAAATCTTACGGCACATAGGCGACGAGGATATCGTTTTTCACATAACCATCTTCAAAGGCGAAGACATATTCCGGATTGATCGAGCGAATCATCTCCACGACATCTGACAAGCTAATGAAATCCATCTCGACCGTGTCAAACAGCCTTACATCATCGATCAAAATCGTGTGATCTTTAATGAAATGCTCCTTGATACTCATGAGCTCTCTCATGAGAGCAGTGTAGGATTTCCCCTGCGCCGTATTACCTCCCGAATAATGGCCATCCAACCAGAATGTGCACCGACAATCGATCTCGTTCAAAAGCTCTCCAAGAACCGTTGCCGAATCGCCTAAAAGCAGATGAACATATCCCTTCTTCTGATACCGATTCCGACAGTGTTGAAAATAGTGCTCCGAGAGCTCGATCGAGTAGATCTCCTCAAAGCCCGCTCGTATCGCATGATGAATCCCATCACCCAAAAAGGCACCCGTCTCAATGAAGCAGGGGTTGGGATACTTCGCAAATACATTCGAGGAGCCCGATGCAAATCCAGAGACCGTGCAAATTAAAAAAAGAGCGATGCGTAACAGCATGTGTTTTTCCTCGCAACATTTCGATGGAGCCGATCGGATGCATTGCAAATTTTGCCCATTTTCCTTTTACGCACAAATACAAATTATCGCCGACACGCGTGGCGGAGCTTTGGGAGGTTATTTTTCGCGCAGACATTCTTGCTAGTTATTTTTCTAATAAGTATACGGAACGATTAGGTGGCGAGGACTCAATCTTCAAACCGCGGAGAGTTTATGAAATGGATTTTTTGCTCTATTTGGGATTGTGTTTTCACAATGGAAGTGCATGCACATGTCTATGCAAAACCCCCTATCAAACATGACGAATAAAGGAGGAGGTGATTGCCTATGAAACTCTCCATCTGCATACCAACCCACAACTTTGGTAAATTTATTGGCGAGACGCTCGACAGCATCATTCCCCAACTCAATGATGAGACAGAGATTGTTGTTCTCGATGGCGCATCCAAGGATAATACGCAAGAAGTTGTGGAAGCTTACATGAAACGGTGCCCTCAGATCCGTTATTTCCGCCAGTCGGAAAAAGGCGGGATCGACAAGGATATGCACCTCTCTGTAGAAAAAGCACGGGGTGAATACTGTTGGCTTTTCAGCAGCGACGATGTGATGAAACAAGGTGTTCTTGCACAAGTTTTCGAAGAAATGAAGCTGGGATTGGATGTCTATCTCTGTGGGTTTACAATTTGCAACCTCGAAATGACTGCAGTTTTGCAGGAATTTAAATTTTCGACGCTGGACCATGCTACGGTTGTGAATCTTTCAGATGAGAATGAAAGAGCCCAATATTTTGCCGCAGCAACAACAACAACGGCATTTTTTAGTTTTATGAGCTCGCTAATCATCAAACGCAAACGCTGGATGGAGACAAGCGAAGAACCCTCATTTTTTGGTTCATGTTGGGCTCATGCAGCTCGTATATTCCGCATGATCCCAAAGGGATTACGTATTAAATATATGCCCACGCCGTTTCTTCTTAAGCGTTCATTTAACGACTCATTTATGGATCAGGGTTTTCTTCACCGAATTTCTATAGGAGTCGACGGTTATCAAAATATTGCAGATGCGATTTTTGGACACGGTAGTCTAGAAGCTTTCCACATCAGGCGGGTCTTAAGAAACGAATTTTTTATCGATGCTTTTTTAATGGGTAGAGATGCAATAAAAGGCTATCGCGATATCTTTAAGCTGTTTCGCTTAATCGCAAGAGCATACTCGGATGTGTTCTTGAAGAGGTGGATGCTTTTCATCCTGATATTTACAATGCCCAAAAGGACAATTGGCTTACTCAGATACGCGTACGCTTTTCAAAAAAATCTGCGCCGACGCTGTTCAAAAGAGGTATTCAAACTTAAACAGAAATGGGCTGCGTAACTTCTGAATAAAAAGAAGCGCTTTTTTGGTAGGCATCAAGAACATCTTCTAGCATTCCATACTGCTTAATTTGCCCCTTTTCCAGCCATAGCGCCTTGTTGCAAAATTCCCGCGTAAGATGAATATCGTGCGTCGAAAGAACCATGATATCCGATGCTCGAACTAGATTCTGCATGTGGTCCTTAGCTTTTTTCATGAATTTCGCATCTCCTACTGAAACAATCTCATCGATCAGAAGAATTTCAGAAAAGACGTTCACAATGATGCCGAAGGCCAAACGAATTTTCATGCCAGCAGAGTAGGTTTTGATCGGGATTTTCATGAAATCTCCGAGTTCTGCGAACTCGGCAACCTTGGGAATCAGCTGTGCAATTTCACTTTTTGAAAGGCCGAGAATAATTCCTCGTAATCTGATGTTTTCGAAGGCATTTAGCTCCTGATCCATCCCTAACATGATGTCAAAAAGGCTATTGACGCGACCCGAAACATCGACTTTTCCATGTGTGGGCTCGTAAATTTGC
Organism: Chlamydiae bacterium Ga0074140; assembly: GCA_001464115.1. Taxonomy (GTDB): domain Bacteria; phylum Chlamydiota; class Chlamydiia; order Chlamydiales; family Rhabdochlamydiaceae. The sequence goes on from LNES01000001.1 coordinate 44,078, forward strand.
GCTAACACTTTGAGAAGTGTCGATTTTCCTGCACCATTGTGCCCGATGAGTGCAAGTCGATCTCCTTTTGTTAATTCGAGAGAGATCCCTTTTAATGCCTCTACAGAAATCCTGCTGCTATCCCTATCGATTCTCCCCCCCGTTGCAAAGTGGAGCATTGTGGTTTTGAGCGAGCGGGCATCTGCTCCGTAAACGGGATAAATAAGAGAGACATCTTCGAGTTTGATACCAACCATGAGCTTAATCCACCCAGAATGCAATTCGCGAACGCATTTTTGAAAAAAATGTAAGAGTAATAGCCCAACCGCTGAGAGCCATAAAGCTGGTCACGAGCCAACTAATATCCGAAGGGGCCTGTCCCAGAAGCGGCGAGCGTACGATCTCGAGAAGATATGCGAGGGGGTTGTACTTCAAAACACCAGGGTTCTGCTCGATTAGTCTGGGCATCCAAGAAATAGGGGTGATAAAAAAGGCGATCTGGACGCAGCTATTGATGATGGGGATAATATCGCGAAAACGCGCGCTAATGATAGCTGTTAAAAAGCTTATCCAGTAAAGGTTCATCGTTAACAAAATAAATCCCGGAATGACGTATAGGATTTTTAATCCAGGGTTTAATTGGAAATAGACGCAAATCAACAAATACACAACAAAATTGTGAAGTAGAATAACCGATTGTTTGATGAGGTGTTTAAAGATGTAAATGTGATAGGGCAGGTTAATTTGTTTGATAAAGGGGGCGGAGATCTTAAAAATCTCTGCGCCCTCCACAATTGATGCGGAAATATAGGTCCAAAAAAGAAAGCCTGCTGCGAAAAAGGGGATATACTCGTCGAGTGACTGATGAAATAAACGACTGAATACGATTCCCATCATCATGATGAAAATGAACATGCTAAGACTTAGCCACCAAGGACCAAGAACTGAACGGCGGTAGCGCTGTTTAACCTCAACGACTCCCAGGTGGAACCAGACGCGGTATTGAAGAAGGGCTTTTTTGAGATCTTGTAGAGCTAAATGGAGCAGTTTCATAGTGGTAGTGCAGAATAGCCACTCCAAGGAGAATAAGTCAATTTCCTGATTTACTTCGCCTCTTTTTCCAGGATAAGATATCGCCATGAAATTATCGATCTGCATACCCACCTATAACTTCGGAAAGTTTATTGGGGAGACTTTAGATAGTGTTATCCCCCAACTTACGAACGACGTCGAGGTGGTTATTCTGGATGGCGCATCTACAGATAATACCACTGAAATCGTCCGAAATTACCAGAAGCGCTGTCCTCAGATTTCCTATTTTCGGCAGCGAGAGAGGGGCGGCATCGACAAAGACATGCATCTTTCGGTGGAAAAGGCGCGCGGAGACTACTGCTGGTTGTTTAGTAGTGATGACGTGATGGAAAAGGGATCCATCGCGCGAATGCTCGAAGAAATCCGTGAAGGGATGGATCTCTATCTCTGCAACTATACTATTTGTGAGTTAGATGCGCGTACTGTTTTAAGAGCGCCGGACATCCTGAATCTTTCAGAGCCGACCTCCTTCGATTTATCCCTGTTCAAAGAGAGGAAGAGATATTTTGAATTAGCGATTGCTACACCCGCTTTTTTCAGCTTTATGAGTGCGATTGTGATCAAACGCTCTCGTTGGCTGGAGACAGCTATAGATCCCTCTTTTTTCGGCAGTTGCTGGGCGCATGTTGCACGCATCTTTTCGATGATTCCGTCAGGCCTAAGGGTAAAATATCTTCCTTCAAATTTTCTTCGCCTGCGCTCCTTTAACGATTCATTCTTGGATAAGGGGTATATCCAACGCGTGGCAATTGCCATCGATGGCTATCACAAGATTGCAGATGCAATTTTTGGCTATGAGACATTCGAAGCATTTCATATCCGACGGGCGATCCGGAGAGAGTTCAGAATCAGACTGTTCTTACATGCAAAACAGGAAATAAAAACACATGAAGACAGGAAGAAGGTTTTTGATCTGATCGAAAAGACTTTTGTAGACCTGCGAGGAAGGCGGCTTGCCTGCATTTTGATGGTGAGTTTGTTTCCTAGACGTGCAATCGCTCTGTTGCGGTATTTATATCAAAAGGGTCAGGTTTTGAATCAGAAATGGAGGCAACACGGATGAAGCTTTCCATTTGTATTCCCACGTATAATTTTGGGCGGTTTATTGGTGAGACGCTGGAAAGTATCATTCCTCAACTGACCGATGATGTTGAGATCCTTATTTTAGATGGAGGTTCAACAGACAATACACCGCAGGTTGTCGAGGCGTATCAAGCGAGATGCACCAACATCAGGTATTCCCGAGAGGCGAAAAGAGGGGGTATCGATCATGATATGCATCTCTCTGTTCAAAAAGCCAGAGGCGAATACTGCTGGCTTTTTAGTGCCGACGACTGGATGCGAGAGGGGGCACTCGTGCGGATACTAAAAGAGATCGAGGAGGGGTGCGATGTTTACGTTTGCGGGTTCACCATCTGTTCACTAGATATGAGTCAGGTGATCGAAGAGCATCGATTTTCGAAGATTCTGGAGCCTAAAGTATTCAACTTATCAGAAGAGAACGAGCGGCAGGCTTATTTTGCATCGGCGATCGCGACTCCGGCGTTTTTTAGTTTTATGAGTTCGCTCATCGTGAAACGAAAGCGCTGGCTTGAAGTAGACATCGACCACTCTTTTTTTGGTAGCTGCTGGGCACATGCAGCGCGCATTTTTCACATGATCCCAAATGGTCTGCGTGTGAAGCACCTCCCTGCCTCATTTTTACAAAAAAGAGCTTTTAACGACTCATTTATGGATAAGGGATATATCCATCGCATTTCGATCGCAATTGATGGGTATCACGATCTTGCGGACCGTATTTTTGGCTTCGGCAGTCTAGAGGCATTTCATATTCGACAAACGCTGCGCAATGAATTTCCTGCGAAGGCCTATTTATTCGCCAGAATACAGGTAGAAAAAATGCAAGATTTGAGAAAATTATTTCTGTTAATTCTCAAGACTTATACAGAGCAAAGATTGAAAGGGTGGCTGATTGCTTTGTTTGTGCTGGCGATGCCTAAAAGTTTTCTGCGAATGACTCGATATGTCATACACAAAATGAAGCGTGGTGATAGAAATATTGTGGGTTGAGTCACTACGGTTTTCAGCAGCGGACTAGTTTTTGATCGTAGTTGGCACAAAACCAGTCCAGAGTTTCTTGCATTCCTTCTGCGAGGGAATATGCGTGATGGAAGTCCAAAGATTTTAGATTAGAAATGTCGATCTCATAGTAGTCTCTACCGTTCGGCATATTTTTATTCCAGTAGACGAGGTTGCGCATATCGAAATAATCTGATAGTAGGTCTACTACTTCTGAGATCGTCGTTTTTTTTCCGGACGCTACGTTGATCAGACGGGATCCTTTGTTCATAATAAGCACTAGCGCGCGTGCTAAGTCTTTAGAATAAAGAAAATCTCGTGCTGCGGTTCCGTCTCCCCAAATTTCAACAGGTTTGTTTTCCCTTTTTGCTTCATAAAATTTGCGAATAAGGGAGGGAATAACATGACCCAATTGACTATCAAACTTGTCATGTTGGCCATATAAGTTTGTAGAGATTACATAGGCAAAGTCCAGTCCATAATTTTCAGAATAGGCTTCCAGGTGAGCGAGCATCGCTCGCTTTGCGTGACCATAACTACTTTCGGAGAGATGAGGGGGGCCATCCCAGATGCTTGCTTCTTTGACCGGGCGGGAAATCTTTTTTGCATCCGGGTATGCCGCGATCGTTCCCATCGCGATTATTTTTTTGACTCCTACCATTCTGCAGGCTTCAACGACATGGGTATTCATGAGTATATTATTTAGAAAAAGCGAACCCCTCTTAGTTTTATTGCCCTGAATACCATAAACTGAAGCCGCAAGATGGAAAACAATGTCGGGTGAAATGTCTCTGAAAAGAGACTTTACGCTTTCGAAACAAACCAGATCGCAATCTTGTTTTGAAAGAGGGACTAGGTTCTTGTATCCGCTTTTTTTTAGCTGGGTGACCAGAGCAGATCCCACAAGACCATTAGCACCAGTGATTAGGATCTTTGTTTCCGGAGAGATCATCTTCGCTTCCTTTTCTCAAGATTCTTTTAGCCGTCACTCTTCGGGTATAACTACGAGGAACAAAACAGGGCAGCTTTTTCGAAGACCTCCAACCATCCTTCATAACCCTTTACAAATCTCCAAATGAAAAAGAGCCGGTCATCTTTTAAGCCGAAGAATTCATGGCTTAAGGCGCTTTTTAAGCCTTCTAGCAGCTGTTTTGCACATGTATGGTACCCAGTTCCATCCAGTTTAATGGAACGCAGTGTTTTGCAGAATAAATCAGATAACTCCAGTCCAAGGCGTTCATTTTCTAGATCATTCCATAAATTATGAGGATTCCGTATCTGTTTAACAAGGGGTGGACCGAAAGCAAAGAAATCTCCGAGATGATCAGCGATACGCTTTAAAAAATAGCCAGCCCAAATGTCATCAAATCTTCCCACGTAGGGGGCAAGAAAGTAGGCTGGTAGAGCATCTCGGCGGATCGACGTATTTTGGCTATTAATGGGTGCGTATGTTTCATGTGCCAAACAAAACGTCTGCTTAAATTTATAAGACACCACATCAATGGGAATTGCTAGGCGAGTGATAGCATCGATATCGGGATCTCCTAGCCAGAATCCAGCATTCGCAACCACTTTAACCTGCATGTGTTGCTGGCTTACTTGTTCACTACCCTGCCTTTGTGCAAGGGGATGTCCTCGGGGATAAAACTTGCGGGAAAGAGTATCTTCAAGAAAGTCGCAAACATTCAGCCACCCTGTTGACGAATTAAATACAGGGGCCGTTAAGGAGCGGCCGACAATCTGATGCGCAGCGAAATAATTTTCCTGGGAGATAAAATTGTCATCGTCGATGGTAACAATAATGTCGGATCCCTCAATATATGCAAAAAGCAATCCGATATTTCTTCTTTGGATGCAATTAAAGGGAATTAAAGTATCGAGCTGTGGGAAATTGCGAGTAAATTCTTTTTGTGATTCGACATCCAAGTAAATGCAATCCAACCCAAACTTGTTTTGTAGGTTCAGGCAGAAATCTTTGGTTTCTGGGGGCGTTTTGAGGTCACCCACCACGATCATTTTAAGATCATCAAACCCATAGTTTTTTGCATCTTCAGCATAAGCTTCAAGGATGTAGGGAACGTGGATTGTAGTTGTAACCAGAGCTATGGACATAAGAGATCTCGTTTTAACTTTCTTAGCAGGGATTTTATTGGGGGTGGCATCAATTTAAACGCAGCTTTTGCAAGAGAAGAGCGGATAATTTTATTGGATAGGTCGGGGAAAGGTGCAGTTAAGGGTAGTGGGACGGGCGCGCGCATGCTCATCTCATCGTAGACTTTCAAGTAGACTTTCCTTATCTCTTCTTCCGAATAAAGTGAAATTTGCTTTTTCAAATTGACGATTTTGTTTTTGTCAAAGCTGATAATTTTTTGTTTTGTTTCATAATGATTTCCAATATCAAAGATTTCGAAACAAGCCGGAAAATAGACCTCATACTCCTTGCAATTGAGAGTATTGCTCATAACCACGGGACAAACGAGCTCAAGCGCATTTGATAGAGTTGCGCTTGCACTCTGCCCCACTTCGAAATAAGGAATTAAAACAAAATCGATGTTCGCAAGGTCATCATTAAATGCATCATGAGGACGTTTCCCAGTAAATATGACTCGGTCAGCTAATTTGGGGTGATTGTCGATGTAAGATGTAATCTCTTGAACCACAGGATCTACTTGGAGCTCTTTTATATTTCCTGGCCAGGTTTCCCCGACAATCAATAGTTTATAAGCGTCAGGCAGAGTTTCGATCGTTTTTAAAGCATGAGTGTAGTTTTTGTAACCACTGAGAATTCCAAAAACCCCGATGGTAATATCCTCTTCTTTCAACCCAAATTGTTTTTTCCAAGCGTTGCGATTTCGCATCGTCTGAAAACGCTCCCGTTCTGCGTCTTTTAAAAAGATCACGGGAAAATCCGTTACTTGTTTGATCCCATAAATTTCTTCGAGGAGTATTTTTTCCCTTGGTAGATGGACAAGAATATGAAAAGGGTTAGTAGCAGGTCGTTTTTTCAGCAATTCAAGGATCGTGCGATAAATAGCAGCATTGCCCCCAGTAATATCAAGACGATGCAAGGAGACAAGCAAGCGGTTTGAAGCTTGGCAGATTTTCCGTACTCGAGGTAAAATTTGTTCGTTTTTGCGACCGAAAAGACTGAGCTCAAGTTGGACATTTACGAAATCAAATTCCTGTAGTTTTCTACAAATCTCATCGATGTGTACATCGGCTTGTTGCTGATAAGCTAGCCCGTCTTTCAGGAGGAGCTGATAAGATTTTAGGTCGATGATTTCTACATCAAACACGGTATCAAGAAAACCTCGAAGAGCATTTGAGAAATAAGCGTTTGCACAAGTCGCATTCTTGGAAGAAACAATAGCAAGACGTGGTTTGGATCTAGTCACTTAATACCTTCCTGGGCTTGTTGCTGGCACAGAATGCAACTTACCCGTGACAATTTCAGATAAAGCCGAGCGCAAATCTTTGGAAAAATGCTTTTCGTTCCATTGTTCGTATAAAGGGTGCAGAGGTTTTATTCCCTGTCTAAGAATCTCCCTCAGAGAGCGATAATTGAAGCGTCGATGTTGCTGCTGCTTCACTCCTTTGAGATTCAGAAGAGTTCTCAAAAGCAGTGCAGACTTACGCATAGGAACGACAATCGATGGCTCAACATCCCAGAGATGCCTAAACATGCGACAATCGGAAATGGCGACAGGGCGTCTAGCTGCCAGAGCAAAATCTGTAGCACTCGCAATCCCGTAGAATTGGTTCTGTTTGTCTAAGTAGGGAAAAACATTCAGGTCATTTGAAGCGAGAAAGTCGAGGAGCTCTTCCTCGGAAAAGAATTTTTCGCTGATTTCGAGTTTGATGCCGGGTTTCTGTAAAGCGTTTTTACATTTCTGAATAATCGATTGTCGGAGTTGGTCTTCGAGATCGACGGCATTATTGGGAGGGATGTTTAAACGAATGGTCGCTGAATCAAACTCGTTCTCCACCATTTTTACAAGGCGATCGAAACCTTTAAGATCCCCTGCAAAGCCATAGCTTCCGATCACGGGGCTTTCAGGAGCTTGTCGAGCTTTGGAGGGCTGATAATCGGGAAGAAATCTGCCTAAAGGGAATACGAGGGGTGATCGTGTTTTGAGTGTGGGATCGCCGTACAAATAGTAGTGAAAATCGGAACCGTCGACGCTGTCTGCCATCTCTTGGCTTAGTTCGTGGGCCAAGCAGATGTGGATAGGTTTTTTTAGGGAGCGAACAAGCTCAGGAGTCGCAAACGGTAACGTGGCGTGATGGTAGTTATAAATAATGGCATCGGGCTGGTTTTTTTTCACTGCCTCCAGAAAATCCTCAGCGCTTGTGCACTCAACGTAGTGAGAGTGGTAGTCGGGGATCAATTGAAGAGCTTTAAAAAACCGGTAACCATACTGGTAAACACCACACTGTTTCGACCGGTGGTTAACAAACAGAATGCTTTTCATTGAGCTCAAGGGAAAAAGGTGAGTTTAGGGACGGGAGAAACAAACTTGCCGCCACGTTTGATGAACTCTGTTTCTCTTTGTAAAAACTCGTTCATGAAATGGTAGGGGAAAGCTAAAAAGTAGTCGGGTTTCTTCCGTCTTGCTTCATCTTCTGAGATGATTGGAATGCGTGTGACCGTTTCTCTTCCCCATTTAATGGAGTTGCGGTCGGCGACGAATGGAAGTAGGTCTGGCCCGATTCCATAGTAGGCGAGAATGGTATTGCCTTTTGTGGAGGCGCCATAACCGATTACCAATTTGCCCTCCTTTTTGGCTTTTGTCAGGAACTGGATCATCTCTCTCTTGTTTTGCGCAACGCGAGTTGCAAATGCTGTGTAAACCTGCAAGCTGTTGAGGTTTAAGGTTTTTTCGTTTTCGCGCATTTTTCTGACAGCATCGGTCTCTTTTACCTTTTCGGGATAGCGGATATAGAGGCGGAAGCTCCCTCCGTTGACATCGTTGAGCTCCACATCTTCTACTTTTAACCCCGCTTTTCCAAGGATGAACTCCATAGACGTGAGGGAGTAGTACTCTAGGTGCTCTGCACAGATTGTGTCAAAAGAGTTTCTCTCGAGCATGGTAGGGAGGTAGCTAAGCTCTACAATCCACATTCCATCTGGATGGAGGATCTCTTTCACATCTTTACTAAATTTAACGGGATCTTCCAGGTCATAAAACATGGCGATGCTAGTGACGATCTTTGCTTTTTTACTGCCCATTACGCTTTTGAAAGCTTCTGCGCTGAAATAGGTGTTTACGTGAAAATCACAAGCTTTCGGTTTGATGTTTTTGGCGGGGTCGATTCCGACGCGTACATAGCCATCTGGGTAAGCGCTCAAAAGGGTTCCGTCATTGCAGGCGATATCCAGGATAATATCCCCTTTCTGCATGATAGCCTGGTTGCGTTTCAACGCCTGATCGACAATCGATTTCAATGCAAGGGTCATCGACAGGTTCACGCCCGACATGTACCAGTATTGATTGTACATCACGTCCGGATCCACGGAGTGGCGGAGCTGGAGAAGGCCAGACTCTTTATTTAAAGCGAGCTTCAGAGGAGATTTTTGGGGTTGAGATTCGTCTTTCTCGGGAAAACAAGAGATGGGAAGTTCTCCTAAATCAAATACATCTACGAGATCGCCTTTTGATGCACGGCATGTTTCACGTTGGAAGATTTTCATAGTGAGTAGCTCCTCTTTTGCTGAGTGCGAAAAATGTGCATAATCCCATTTCGGGATTTACTGCGCCAGCCTGAATCTGCTCAGAAATTAAAAATAGTTGGTTCTCTGATGATTTTGGAAGGGAGTTTCTCTTTTCAAATGTTCAACGCTTAGCTATATTCGAATGAATTTAAGAGGGTTTATTTAAGATGATTGCTGTTCAACACGAAATCAATGTTGCTCAGTTCCTATCCGGGCAAGGAAGCGCAATTCCTCTGTTTAAAGTTTTTATGCCAGAAGATGCAGTCGATGATTCACGAGAGGTTCTTCTTTCTGGATACATTGGCCAAGGGCCAAGGGTCGATCTTTTTGAGGAAAATTTGAAGGATTGGATGTCGAGTCCTCACATCCTCACGCTGAATTCTGGGACATCGGCGATCCATCTAGCCCTACGTCTTGCAGGAGTTGGGCTGGGGGATGAGGTCGTAACCACGCCGATGACATGCCTCGCGACCAATCTGCCGATCTTGGCAAATGGAGCGCGTATTGTATGGGCAGATATCGACCCAGAAACAGGGAATATCGCTCCACAGAGTGTGAGAGAAAAAATCACCGCCAAAACCAAAGCGATTATCTGTGTTGATTGGGGTGGATATCCCTGCGATCTAACTGAATTGCAAGCCATTGCGGATGACCATGGGATCAATCTAATTGAGGATGCTGCGCATGGGTTTGGGTCCAAATACAAAGACCGGTTTGTGGGCGGGATCGCGGATTTTACCTGCTTCTCTTTTCAAGCGATTAAGCACCTCACCACGATCGATGGAGGGGCTCTTGTATGCAAAGACCCCGAAGATTACCGTCGGGGCAAGCTGCTCCGTTGGTTTGGAATCGATAGGAATGGTCCTAGAACGGATTTTCGGTGTGAAGAGGATGTGGTGGAGTACGGCTACAAATTTCACATGAATGATGTTTCAGCTGCAATTGGACTCGCGCAGCTCAGGCATGTGGATTCGGTGGTTGATGCCCATCGCCAGAATGCACGGTTCTATTACGAAAAACTCTCTGGACTTGCTGGAAAGGGATTGGAGTTATTAAAGCACGCAACGGATCGAGTTGGATCCTATTGGTTGTATACGATAAAGGTAGATGATCGTCTTACATTCATGGAGGCTATGAAGAAAAAGGGGATTACTGTTTCCCAAGTACATGCGCGTAATGATGCACACACAGTGTTCAAAGAGTTTAGATCCTCTCTTCCTGGTGTTGATGCCTTTGTCCAAAAACAGGTGTCTATTCCCGTTGGTTGGTGGCTTACCGCTGATGAAAAAGCGTATATCGTTGACTGTATCTTAGCCCATTTTAATTCTCATGATGTTTCATGTTGAACCGCTTACCACCCTTACTGAAGCGCTCTTTTTACTGCGCATTCGCAATGAGTGTCGCCATATGATGACGAACGACCAGCGCGAGATTAACCACTCTGAGCAGGCAAAATGGTTTGAAACTTTCTATATGCAGCAAGATCCTATGAAATATCGCGTCTGGCTGGTGAAAGAAAAAGACGAAAGCGGTGGTGCTGCGATCGGCTATTTTGCAGCGAAGGAGGGAGATGGGGGTTACTATATCACCGAGGGTGTTCTGGAAGCTAAACGCGGTATTGGCGTTGGCAGTTTCATGCTGAAGACACTCATTTCGAATGAGAACTTCAAAAACGGGCCTTTATATGCTGATATTTTTAACTCCAATCTTGCTTCCATTCGCTTGCATGAAAAATTCGGGTTTCAAAAACATATGGACGTTGGTAATCACATCACTCGGTTTGTCAAGAGGTCATGCTAACCATCATCTCCGTTTCTTATAAAAGCCAATCACTTTTAGAGATGAACTACCGGTTGGTTACGGCTTTGAATCCCAATACGCCCTTTCATTGGATTGTTGTACAAAATACTCCGAACTATGAGACAAAACAGGATCTTTCCCTAAATGATCCTCGATTTCAAGTGATTGTTGGTCCCGAGCTTTCCACAAGCGAAAAGGATTCTGTTTACTACCGTTCCATACATCATGCAAAGGCGCTTAATCTCGCCATGGAGAGCGTTAACACAGATTTAGTGTTGATATTAGATCCAGACTGTTTTCTCCTGATGCCAAACTGGATTGAACATGTAATTCAGCATATCACAAAAGAAAAAATAGTCTTTTGGGGTACGCCCTACCATCCCTATTCCAAAATGAATTACCAAGGATTCCCAGCAGCTATCTGCATGGTTATTAATAGACAGCGACTTCCAGAAAAAAATCTACGTTCTCTCGATTTTATGCCGGACATCAGGGGCAGGTTTTATCAAAAATCCTTTTTCTTCGCGCTGAATCATCACTGCTCCTATAAATATTTTAAGGATTTCTTTTTTAAAGCAAAAAGGCGTGCTCCTTTAAAACTCGGGGATTTTTTTCTTCTAGCTAGTGAGGGGTTAAGGAGAAAATGCCCCCGCCTCTTCCATGAAAGCAATCGTGATACAGGGTATCAAATTTATAAGCGCTTTCACTCTTCTTTAAAATTTCAAACCCTTCAGACATTTGCCAAAGATAAGCGAAGCACGCTCTGCAGGTTCATCGAAACGGCCCTTCCCTCTTTCCTCCGCACCTTCCCTCGAAACAAGGAACTGGTCACAGAAAATTCATCCGAAGAGTTTAAAGAGTTTGAAGAGGATGGATGCCAGTTTTTTTGGAATGGACAGCTTTTTGCTTTTCATATTCAGGGGACCCGGTATCTTGAAGGCGGAGAGCATGAGTTTCGTGATAAGGAGAGGGAGCGGTTGGCCTTTCAGAAAAAAGTATTTCAGAAGCTAGAGGAATTCATTCGGCCGAATTTTGTGTGCCGTTGATTTAAAAACTATGCGAATAGTTCTCGATACAGATGAGCGGATTATCATTCGCAAAGAGGGTGGGAGGGAGGAGCGGTTCCCGCTTTTTTCCAATGAAGCATTTGAGATCCTCTCTCATTTTTGGTTGAAAGTGGGTTGGAACCAGCGTTACACGTTCACTTTTTCTTGGTTAGGAAGGCCAGTTATTCAACTTCCTGAGGATCTCATTCGCTACCAAGAGGTAATCTATGCCCTTAAACCTGATCTGATTATCGAAACAGGAGTCGCGAAGGGAGGATCGCTCGTTTTTTCAGCGAGCATATGTAAACTTTTGGGTAAGGGAAGGGTTGTGGGGGTCGATATTGACATTCGAGCGCATAATCGCGAGGCGCTGGAAAAGCATCTGCTGGCATCTCTGATCACGCTGGTTGAAGGAAATTCGATAGATGAAAATGTTCTGGACCAGGTAAAAGCAGAGGTCCATCCAGGCGAAACGGTGCTGGTTCTTTTAGATTCGTGTCATAGCAAAGCACACATGCTTGCGGAACTTGAAGCGTATAGTCCTTTTGTGAGTATGGGATCATATATCATTGCGACAGACGGTTTTATGGCGGATCTTTACGATGTTCCGAGGGGAAGGACCGAATGGAAAATGGATAACGCTCAGGAAGCTGTGAAAGAGTTTGTAAAACGGCATCCAGAATTTGAGCTGCAAGTTCCTAAAAAGCCATACAATGAAAGCACACTAGAAAAAGGCCCAACACAATGGCCGCAGGCCTGGTTACGGAGAACAAGATGAAGCCTTTGCGCGTTGGAATTGATGCTTCGGCTCTCCGTGATTTTCGAGGAGGAGGGATCAATTATTACATCTTTTATCTTCTAGATGAACTTGTAAAACTGAAGTCAGACTGTCAGTTTTTCTTTTACGTGCCGAAGATCAGTGGAAAAGTCTCCCATTTTGCCCGCTACCCGAATGTCACTTTCCGGGAGGTCCCATTCCTCTCTTTTAAAAATATCCTCTGGAGAAATAGCACGCTCCCCTTTCTACTTTGGAAAGAGAAGATCGATGTCTTCTGGATTACCAATTTTTATCTCTCTTTTGTGATCCCTAAGAGGGTGAAGAGGATACTCACGATCTACGATTTCGTTTCTATTCTTTTTCCGCAGACGGTCACATTTTTACACGGCATCTACCATCGAAGCATCACAAGAGGGAATTTGAAGAGAGCGGACTATAGAGTGGTGATCTCAGAGGGCACGGGAAAACGGCTCAAAGAGTTGTTTGGATTAGATTATGATGCAGTTGTCTATCCGCCTCATAAGACAGGCGTTGTTTACAAGGAGAAAAGCGTTTTGGATCCATTTCTTGCAGTGCAAGGATTGGAATATAACAATTATCTCGTATCTGTAAGTACGTGGGAACCGCGAAAGAATTTTCTGCTCCTTACGCGGATCTATTGTAAAGCGATCGAAACCTATGGGCTGGAAAAAGTTATGCCCATGGTGATTGTGGGAGGTGGAGGGTGGAGAAATCGGCAGATGATCAAAGAGTTTGAAGCTGCGCGAGAGAAATATCCAACACACTTCAAAATTGTGGGGAGAGTGGACGATGGGGAGCTTGCGCTCTATCTTTCCGGCGCCCGGTTTTATGTAGCTCTTTCGGTTTATGAGGGATATGGGATGCCGATCGCAGAGGCGCGGCGGTGCCGCACGCCAGTGATCTGCATGGATGTACCAGAAATGCGGGAAGCGGCAGAGAATGATGCCATTTTCGTCACTTCAGAGACAGTCGAGGAGGCACTTCCAAAGATGATGCTTAAAAAAGAGGTGAGCGGTCTGGAGAAAAAGCCTTTCAAGCTCACGTACCCGACCAATGCCGAAAGCGCGGCGAAATTAGCCGCTATCCTTTCAAAAATACAAGAAGCTTCAGTCTAATTGGGCATTTCCTCTAGTATGGTCTCATTATGAAAAGCGCACTCGTTACCGGTATCACCGGCCAGGATGGTTCCTATTTGGCAGAACTCCTCTTGCAAAAGGGGTATATCGTTCACGGTCTTGTGAGACGAAGTTCCTCTCCTAACCGTTCGCGAATCGCACACCTTCAGACAGATGAGACAGTGAGAACGCGGCTCTTCCTTCACGAAGGGGATTTAAGCGACTCTTCGAGTTTAGCGCGGGTTGTGGAGTCTGCTCAGCCACAAGAGGTGTATAATCTCGGAGCGATGAGCGATGTGAAAGTCTCCTTTGACCTCCCCGAATATTCTGCAGATATCGATGGCGTGGGAGTGCTTAGATTATTGGAAGCAGTACGCTCGTTTGATCCCTCTATTCGTTTTTACCAAGCTTCGACATCTGAACTATATGGAAAAGTGCGTGCGATCCCGCAAAATGAGGATACACCTTTTCATCCGCGATCTCCCTACGGCGTCGCTAAGCTCTATGCTTACTGGGCTGTGATCAATTACCGTGAAGCGTATCAGATGTACGCTTGTAACGGGATCCTCTTCAACCATGAAAGCCCTCGGCGCGGAGAGAACTTCGTATCGCGCAAAATTACGCTTGCAGCTGCCAAAATTAAGCTCGGCCTCCAAGATAAGCTCATTTTGGGGAATCTCGATGCGAAACGGGATTGGGGCTATGCTAAAGATTTCGTTGAAGGCATGTGGCTCATGTTGCAGCAGAAAAATCCGGAAGATTTTGTGCTTGCAACAGGTGAAACCACCTCTGTGCGTCGGTTTGTGGAACTTGCTTTTGAAGAGCTGGGAATCCAGATTGCCTGGGAAGGTAAAGGGCTCAAAGAGAAGGGGAAAAATGCTGAGACTGGAGATATTCTCATCGAAATTTCCTCCGAACTTTTTCGCCCGGCAGAGGTAGAACTCCTTCTGGGGGATGCGACCAAAGCAAAGCAGAAGCTCCAATGGACAAACAAAACCTCTCTTGAAGAGCTTGTCCGCATCATGGTTCAAGCAGATCTTCAAATGCTCACCCGCGAACCTGCCATATCTCCTGCATGAAAACAGCGCTTGTTCACGACTGGCTTGTCGGTGTGGGCGGTGGTGAGAAGTGTTTAGAAGCGATCTACGATCTTTTTCCCTCTCCGATCTACACACTCGTAAAGGATGAGTGGAAGATTCAGGGTCTTCGCTGTGCCCAGGCAGTGCTTCACAGCTCGTTTCTCCAAAAATTTCCGAGAGCAAGCAGCGCATATCGTAATTACCTTCCCCTTTTTCCCCAGGCAATCGAGCAGTTTGACCTGAGTGGCTACGATCTCATTCTTTCCACCTCTCATGCCGTAGCAAAAGGGGTGCTTACGCATAGCGAACAGCTACACATTTGCTACTGCTTTACTCCGATGCGCTACGCTTGGGATCTCACACATACCTACCTTCGAGAGCTTGGGAGCTTACGTAAGTTTTGTGCACGCCTTGCGCTAAAATCATTGCGCGAGTGGGATCTTCTCTCTTCGAACCGCGTCGATCATTTTGTGGCGATCTCCCATTACATCGCCCGCAGAATTCAGAAGGTCTATGGAAAAGAGGCGACAGTAATCTACCCACCAGTGGCAACGCGCAACTTCTCTCCTGATCCACAAAAAGAGGAATTCTACCTAACCGCTTCTCGTCTTGTGCCTTACAAAAAAATAGATATGATCGTTGAGACATTTGCACAGATGCCGGATAAGAAACTCGTTGTAATTGGGGATGGCCCTGAAATGTCCAAGGTAAAGAAGAAAGCCGCAAAAAACATCGAAATCTTGGGCCATCAGAGCGATGCAGTCTTGCGTCAGCACTATGCAAAGGCAAAGGCCTTTGTTTATGCCGCTGAAGAGGATTTCGGAATCGTCATGGTTGAAGCGCAAGCTTCTGGAACTCCGGTGATCGCCTTTGGGAGAGGTGCGGCTCTTGAAATTGTCGTCGAAGAAAAAACAGGCATCTTCTTCCCTGATCAGACGATCGAAAGTTTAGCGGTTGCCGTTGAAGATTTTGAACGTAGACAAGAACTGTTTGATCCGCAAACAATCAAAGCGCATGCAGAAACTTTTAGCGAAGAGCGCTTCAAACGCGAGTATAAGGCCTTCGTGAAGCAGAAATTGGAGAACTTCTATGAAAATCGTCATCCTAGCCGGCGGCAGCGGGACCCGTCTCTGGCCCGTCTCTAGACAAGCCTTTCCCAAGCAGTTTCTCCACTTTGGAGATCACCTCTCTCTGCTTCAAAAGACCATTAAACGCTTTCTTTCAGCGTTTGATGTTTCCGATTTTCTCATCTTGACCAATCAAGAATATTATCACCTGGTTAAGAGCCAGGTGTCCGAAATCGACCCTAAACTCGTAGGAGCCATTCTCGTTGAGCCCGAGCGAAAAAACACTGCTCCTGCAATTGCGCTCGCCGTAAAATATATGCAGGAGTTTATGGGGGTGGAAGAGGATGAGAGTTTTGTCGTTTCGGCTTCCGACCATCTTCTTTCACCTGAAGCGACTTTTCTCGAAGGAGTGAAGCGGGCGGAGAAAATTTCTAAAGAGAAGAAGCATGTTGTCTTTGGAATCCGTCCGCACAAGCCTGAAACGGGCTATGGTTATATCAAAGCCAAAGGCGAAAAAGTCGAACAGTTTGTTGAAAAACCTGATCTTGCAACGGCGCAGAAATATCTTCTGAGTGGCGAATATCTTTGGAACTCGGGGATTTTCGTTTTCCAGGTGCAGACATTTTTAAAAGAGATCAAGAAACACTGCTCTCAGATCGGAGAGATGTTCTCGCTCTCATTCAAAGAGATGGTAAGCCACTTTTCTGAAATGCCTGATATTTCGATCGATTACGCACTCCTTGAAAAGCCTACACCTACGGGCGTAGTTGCACTTGATATTACCTGGTCTGATGTGGGCTCTTGGGACAGCGTCTATGAGATGCTCGGTAAAGATGAAGATCAGAATGTAAAGATTGGCAATGTGCACGCGGTCGACACAAAAAACTGCCTCATTGTTGGGGGAAAAAGGCTCATCTCCACGATCGGTCTAGAAGACATTTTTGTGATCGAAACCGAGGATGCCCTCTGTATCGGGAAAAAGGGGGATTCCCAACGCGTAAAATCTATCGTCGAACAGTTAAAAAAGCAGAAGAGCAAAGAGGTTCTCCACCATGTAACCTCACATCGTCCTTGGGGAAGTTTTACCGTTTTAGAAGAGGGAGAGAGGTATAAAATTAAACGGATAATCGTTGAACCCATGCAAAGACTTAGTCTCCAGATGCACTATCATCGTAGTGAACACTGGGTGGTCATTAAAGGAACGGCAAAGGTGACAACCGGAGAAACAGAGTCTCTTTTGCACGAAAACGAGAGCGTTTATATTTCTAAGTCGACAATGCACCGCCTAGAAAATCCTGGCAAAGTCCCTCTCGAAATCATTGAAGTGCAGGTGGGAGAGTATGTCGGTGAAGATGACATTGTCCGTGTCGAAGATGTTTACGGCCGCGTTTAAGAACAGGAGCATCTCTTCATCAAGAAATGTAAATCCGTTTTACTTTCTTGTTTTTCTCTTTTTTCTAACGCTCTCCGCAGACTTGTGGCATATCGAGCTTTTCATTTTCAGAGCGAAAGTCAACCATCTGCTTGCACTGTTGCTTTTTGGCGGTTATTTTTTGATCTACAAGCAGTTTAAGATCGAGCGCTCCCTTCTTCTAGTCGCTTTTCTTATTTTTCTCTCCCTCGCTCTGTCTGCTTGTTTAAGCGATTTTCCTCTGCGCTGTTTGGGTTATCTGGGCGTGTATCTCTTTCTTTTCACAGCCTATTTTCTTCTACCATTAAATCTAGTTTTGCATTGTGATACGGAGAAGATTTTCAGGGTCTACTATCTCAGCTTTTGGGTGATAGGCCTCTACGCAATCGGACAGTTCCTTCTCTCGCTAGTGGGCGTCATAGATCCCCATGTTCGACAATTTGTCGGCAGGCTTGCTCGTCCCCACGCCCTCTCCTACGAACCCTCGTTCTACGCTCTCTATCTCACCGCGTATGTGATGTGTGCAAACTTCCTCTTCTTCATCCAAGAGAGGGTTCGATGGAAGGGAGTGGCTAAACTTCTTCTTCTCAACCTTTGCCTTTGTATCGCTTTTTCGACGGGAGGATTCCTCGCCTATTTTATCTTTCTAACTCTTACGCTCCTCCTCTGTCTATCGCCTCAAATACAGGCCTATTTTCCAAAATATAGAAAACGTGTTGCGATAGTGTTTGTTAGCTTTACTCTTCTGGTATTTGGAGGGGTACTTTACCTTGAGCGGATTTTTCAGGGATATTTTTTGAAAATTTTTACAGAGGGGTTTTACACACAAGATTCGTTTACGGTGCGGTGGGAGGGGATAAAAAATGGATTCGAGGTTTTCCTCTCCAGACCTTTTTTTGGAGTGGGCATCGGTGGAATGGGACCCCATCTCTACCAGCAGCGAAATCCTGACAGCACGACCCCTGCGCTTCTATCATTGGAAGAGATCGAGCTTTATGATCCCACAAACGTATTCACAGAAGTTCTGTCTGGAATGGGCATCTTTGGTCTCGCTTGCTTTGCTCTTCTCTTCTGGGTATTCATCCAAAAGTTCCGCAAAACACTCCAGATCCCCACACTCTCCCTCCAAGAACGCCGACTGGCCTATGGATTCTTTTTCTCGCTCGTCGTACTTATCTTAGAGCTCCAATTCAACCAGACTCTCTTCCGCACATACATCTGGGTCCACGCAGCCATGATCTATGGGTATCTGCATAAACTTCAGCCAGTTCGAAAGTTAAGTAGTTTCTAGAGATTCCCATAGCAAGTCGGGCTGCATCAAGCTGCTCATCCCCTTTCCCTTATGGGGCGGGGACCTTTCCGAGTCATGATGCAGAAAAGAAAACTCTTCTCCGTACTGCGAGACGACGCGAGAAAGGGGTCCCCGACTTGTGTGTCTCTTTTTTACCCAGTACAGAGTCTGCTTTTTTAAGAAAGGTGCTTATTCAGCAAGCCGGGCATCTTCATCATGTTGATCGGCTCTTTGCTGCCGAAGACTTTGGCGAGCTTCTCGTCAGGGATGATCATGCGACCGTTCTGAGGGTCTTGGCGGTTGTGAGCTTTGATATATTCCCAGATTTTCTTCATGACGTCTGGTCTTGAGAGCTCTTTTGCTCCCAGCACATCTTGGAGCGCTGGAGAGAGCTTCATCGGTTTTGTGAGGTGTGGAGCGGCTTTCTTCTTCTCTTTTGGTGCTTTTTCTTCAGACATTTTTTTGCCTCCCTTTTTGAACTTCTCTTTGAATTTCGATTTCTTCACATAAGGCGTTTTTGGATGATCAGGGTACTTCTTTTCAAGCTCTTCTAGATCATTCACGATCACATCGCAGTCTGGGTAGTTGGAACAAGAGAAGAAAGGCTTCCCAAAGCGCGATCTGCGCTGCACCATTTTCCCATCGCAGCCCAGAGCCGGGCAGGTCGGCATATTTTCTGGAAGAGGTTCTCCCTTTTTGGGAATATTGACGATCCCTTTGCACTCGGGGTACTTCGTACATCCGAGGAAGGGTCCAAATTTCCCGTGGCGCAGTTTCATCGGACTTCCATCTTTAGGGCAAGGCTGATTCCAGTCGAAATCGTCTGCGTAATCCTCTTTCTTGAAGTTCAACGCCTCGATAGGAGCTGTAAATGAACAGGTCGGGTAGTCGGAGCAGCCGTAGAAATATTTCCTGCGCGACCAGATCTTCTGGAGCTTATGTCCACAGTCGGGGCAGGTGATATCGGTCATGACGCGCGGAACAAACGCCTCTTTTTCTGCGGTTTCTACAGTCGGAATGAAATCTTTCCAGAATTCGCGGATCAGCTCCTTCCAGTTCTTCTTGTTTTCAGCCACAAACTCGAGCTCATCTTCCATGGCCGCAGTGAAGCCAACATCCATGATGATCTTAAAATTAGCCTCGAGCATCTGTGCGATCACTCGCCCAAGCTCTGTCGGTTTAAGAGTGCCCTTCTCCTTTTCCGTGTAGTCGCGGCTCTGAATTTTATTCATGATGCTAGCGTAAGTCGAAGGTCTCCCAATGCCCAATTTTTCCAGTTCTTTAATGAGAGAAGCTTCTGTGAAGCGTGGAGGAGGGCGTGTAAATGCCTGTTGCGACTGCACCTCAACCAGTTTTAAGATTTGGCCTTCAGTGAGAGGAGGCAGAATCTTATCTTCTTCTTTTTCCTTCTCCTCTTCGCCGTGGTTTTTATCTTGCTTCTCCTCATAGACGGCCAAGAAGCCTGAAAATTTCAAGATCGATCCTGTTGCGCGGAGGAGGATGTCCTGATCGGTTTCAATATCGCATGAGATTGTATCGTAGATTGCAGGATTCATCTGCGATGCCAAAAAGCGCCTCCAGATCAGGAGGTAGAGTTTGAACTGATCTTCGTGGAGAAAGGATTTAATTTTTTCAGGAGAGTATTGAAGATTTGTCGGACGGATCGCTTCGTGCGCATCTTGAGCACTCTTCTTGGTTACATACTGCTTGCCCTCCGAGGGGAGAAACTCTTTGCCATACTCACTCAAGATGAGGCGCCGTGCCCCTTCGATCGCTTCAGGAGCGAGGCGCACCGAGTCGGTACGCATGTAGGTGATAAGACCTTCAGATCCTTCATGGCCCAAGTCGACCCCTTCATACAATCCCTGGGCGATGTTCATCGTTCGAGCCGCTGAAAACCCGTAATGCCGGCTTGCTTCCTGCTGCAAGGTCGAGGTGATGAATGGAGCATAAGGGTTGCGCCGCTTCTCTCTCTTCTCAACGGATGAGACGGTATATTTGGCGCGCTTCAGCTTCGCCGTGATCTTTTCTGCAGTCTCCTGATTCGAGATCGTGTAGACCTCTTTTCCCTCGATCGGTTCTTTTTCGACCTTTTTGCCCTCGACCGAATAGATGCCTGCGCGGAAGGTCGGCTCACGTTCTTTAGTCTGTAAAATGGATCCGATATTCCAATATTCGATAGGAATAAAGGCCTCGATCTCTTTTTCGCGGTCGACCACGAGTTTGAGTGCCACCGACTGCACACGACCCGCAGAGAGGCCACCATCTCTGGCACCCTGCACACGGCGCGTCAAGATCGGAGAGATCTTATAACCTACAATCCTATCTAGAAGTCGTCGCGCTTGTTGGGCGTCGACAAGAGCCTGATCAATCTCGCGCGGATGCTCAAGGGCGTTCATCACTGCATCTTTAGTAAACTCGTTAAATGTCACGCGTTTGAATTCTGTACCCTCGGGAAGAATCGAGGCGATGTGCCATGCAATAGCCTCTCCCTCGCGATCGGGGTCGGGCGAGAGGTAGACCACATCGACAAGTTTGGCCGCTTTTTTTAGCTTTTGAATGACATCTTTCTTGTCGGGCAGAATAGCGTATTGCGGCTCGAAGTCGTGTTCGACATCGATGCCGAAGCCTTTCTGGGGAAGATCACGAATGTGGCCAACGGAAGATTCAAAAGAGTATCCTCGCCCTAAAAATTTTTTTAGAGTTTTGATCTTGGTTGGCGACTCAACGATGATCAGCGCTTTACGCATAATTTGTACTGCCTACCTGGAAATTCCCGAATGGCCCCTTTTAAGACAAGCATCATTAATTGTGCACTCAATTTTGAAGGCGCAAGTTTTGTTCTGCTCATCAATTCATCAAAGCTGACCTCTTCCGTCGGAAAAAAAGAGAGCAGCTCCTGTTCATCTCCCTCCCCATGAGGGACAACCCCCTTTGAGTGAAAAGATAATTTACCTTTGTCAGGCTCAAGAAGGGATACCATCTCTTGCCCATTTTCCACAAGCAGAGCCTTTTGACTCTTAATCAATAGATGGTTGCCGCGGAAGCTTTCCATATCCACCCTGCCCGGTAGCGCAAAGCAGGGTTTTCCAAGATTTTTTGCCATTTCTAGAGTTAGCATCGCCCCACTTTTTTCAGGCGCTTCAACCAGGAGAGCTCCTTTTGCAAAAGCTGCAATCAGCCGATTGCGGCGCGGAAAAAAATGTTTTGCAGGCGCGGCGTTCATCGGAAATTCGCTGATCACCGCCCCTTGTTTAGAGATCTCTTCGGCAAGCTGCGTATTCTCGCGGGGGTAGAGGTGCGCAAGCCCCGAACCGATAAAGGCGATCGTCTCGCCGGACCTCAATGCCCCAACGTGGGCTGCTGTATCGATCCCCCGGGCAAGACCGCTTACCACCGGCATTCCAAAGGAGGTGACCTCTTCGGCAATTTTTGCCGCACACTCTTTCCCATATATGGAGCAGATACGCGTTCCCACGATCGCAATTGAGCTAGCCGCCGGGATTTTCCCCTTAACATATAGGATGGTCGGCGGGTCGGCGAGAGCAGAAAAGTTGGCGGGGTAGTCTGGATCCATGTAAGAAACGAGCCGGACACCCCATTTGTTAACCAGGGCAAGATCCTGCTCCCAGCCCTTTTTCTCTTGCCATGGGAGATGATCGAGTACCTGCTTAACACCCCCCATCTTCTCAACCAGCGGTCTGATCTCGCGAGGTTTTAGGAGGTGCGTCAGAATGAGCAAAGCTTCCCTTTCTTCCATAACTCGTGTAAAATCCGTCAAAAAAGATTTATTCATGCGTATATTACTATTGCTTGCGTATATTTTTGCTACCAGTTCCGCAAGCTGTTTTGCTACATACCCACAAACACGCGAAGATCTTGAGAATCTCCATTTCTTCGAAACGCTCTACGAAAAAAATGCAGCGCGCGCAGCGTACACAAAAATTCCGAAGCTCCTCCACTTTATCTGGCTGGGTCCCAAAGAGCTCCCCAAGAGCTCTCTAAAAAATCTCTCCTCCTGGATCGATAAGCACCCTGCCTGGACCGTAAAATTTTGGACGGATATCGATCGACCTGCGCCTCATCCAAAGATGCAAAAGGTCCTTATACAAGATAGCGATCTTCCTAATCTTCTTACGCAATTCTTCCTGTCAGATAATTTTGGCGAAAAATCGGAACTCTTACGCTATGAGATCCTCTTTAGGGAGGGCGGTGTCTATGTCGATCACGATCTTTTTTGCCAGAAGAGCGTAGAGCCTCTTGCGTATGACTTCTATTGCGGCTTAGAACCACTCGCCCCTTCAATCTTGAGCTCCTCCGTATTCCCCTCTACACACCTCATTGCTTCCAAACCTGGCCACCCGATCTTCGAGGCTGCGTTCGCTTGGATAAAAGGACACTGGGACAACCTGGAAGTCTCTTATCCCGGAACAACTCCTTCAGCTATTCATAACCGCGTGAAACACCGATCTTTCACCGCGCTTCATGAAGGAATTAAGCAGAAGATTAACCAAGAGCCGAATGTTGATATCGTTTTTCCTGCCACATTTTTTAGCGAAAACGTGAAAACCCAAGAAGCTTTTGCGACGCATGCACATGCTTCCACCTGGTTTAAAGAGGAGAGGCTCGCAGAGAACAAGCTCGTCGAAGAGTGTGAGACAACGGATCGAACGCTCGTGAGAGCGCAGTTGCTGCTCATTGCCGCCGCCATACTCACAGTAGGCAGTGTTTCTCTCCTCATTTTCCGAAGAGGTCGAGCCCTCTTTCTCGTTTTTCTCTTCTTTTCGGTTAAAAGTTACGCGGAAGATTTTGATGCTCTCATGGGAAAAGAGACCAAACACTGGAGCTACCTTACAAGAGAGGAGGACAACGTCTTTTTGGAGGCGTGCAAAAAGGTTTTTGATCTGCATAGCCCGAAGATGTTCTCCGCACAAAGCACTCTCAAAATTCCCAAGATCATCCACTTCATCTGGCTCGGACCCAGACCTTTTCCACCCGAATCTGTAGAGAACGTCCGCAGCTGGATCGCGAACCATCCCGATTGGACCGTAAAGTTTTGGACCGATCGTGATAGACCCACACCCTGCAAGGGGATGCAGAGAATGCTTGTACAAGAGTTCTCCTTTACCAAGCTGAAACGCTGCTTTGAGCAGTCAGAGAATTTCGGAGAAAAATCGGATATCTTACGCTACGAAATTCTCTACCAAGAGGGAGGCGTCTATGCCGACCACGATGCCAATAGCATCCAACCGTTCCACCCGCTTCATGCCGCTTATGATTTTTATTGTGGCTTAGAAGCTCCGCACGAACCATTTGTGGGGCAGAGCATCACGTGCGGCAATGGTGTTATCGGATCGAGACCCCAGCATCCCGCTGTGAAACAGCTGATCGATCTGATTGACGCTCGTTGGGATCGTTTGGGACAAAAATATCGAGGAAGAGACAACTACTCGCGCACAGAGGTCGTCATGCAGCGCACCTATATCGCGCTCACCGACGTGTTAAAGGCAGGAGCTCTTAATCAGGAAGGGAATGTCGATATCGTTCTCCCTTCTGCCTATTTCTTTGCCAAAAGCGGCATCCCCTCTCTCTATTCAAAACATTTCTACGCAACAGCTTGGGCAGATGCCAAAGAAAAAAAGAGCGATCTTCAAAAGGCTTCAGAGAAGAAGCTGGATAAAATCCAGCAGAAGAGCAAAAATATCACCTGGCTTGCATTTGCTCTTCTTTTCTTTAACCTATTATTCATTGCAGCCATGCTCTGGAGAATCAAATGTCAAAAAAACGAAAACTCTTAATCGCCCTTTGTGTTGTTGTTGTTAGTTTGAGCACCGCCGCCCTTTTTATAGGGGGTTCGAAACGAAAGGCAGCTCCGGCCGTCACCTCCTCCAGCGATTTTGAAAGTTTGATGGGCAAAGGAACCTCTTCTTGGGAGTATGTGCAGACGAAAGAGGATGCCGAGAACCTCTCCTATTTCAAAACTCTATATGATAAAAATAAACCCCTCCTCGATCAGAAAAGTGCAGAACAGAAAATTCCTCATGTAATCCATTTCATTTGGCTTGGGCCCAACCCCTTCCCTCGCGAATCTGTTGAGAATGTCCGCACATGGATGGGAAAAAACCCCGGCTGGACGGTGAAGTTTTGGAGCGATCGCGAAAGACCCCTTCCTTGTCCTGGAATGGAGCTACATCTTCTCCGCGATTTTCGCTTCCTCGCCCTGCAAGAGTGCTTCAATAGCTCTGAAAACTATGGAGAAAAGTCGGATCTCCTTCGCTACGAGATTCTCTTTCAAGAAGGCGGAGTCTATGTCGATCACGATGTGAAGTGTTTTAAATCTTTCGATGGCATGAACGCAGCTTATGATTTCTACTGTGGAATGGATATGCCCTACAAAAGCAGCCTCCCTTCTTGTATTTTCCCCACGAACAATCTCATTGGCGCAGCGCCGGGCCACCCCATTTTGAAAACATGCATCGACTCGCTTAAGGCACAGTGGGATAAAATCGGAAGAGAGTATCCAGGTACCGCGCGCGATGAGGTCCTCAACCGCGTCCTCCATCGAACATTTCTTCTCTTTGGAGAGGCGATCAAGAAGTCAAACAATCAAGGTGACAGACAGGATATCGTCTTTCCGGCGTTTTATTTCGATGCTCCCTCTGAAAGCCAGGCTCTCTGGGCCTACCACCTCTATTCGGGCAAATGGTTTGAAGAGGAGACAAAGTTTGAAAAGATGGTTCGCGAAAGACTCATGACCATTACAAAAAAAGCCAACAAGCTCTTTTTAGTTTTGGGAGCGCTCTCCGGTCTCAATCTCATCGGCTTTTTGCTCATCTTTTTTCAATCCCGCAAACGGTCGAAAAATGCTCTCTGAGAAACTTCTTCTTCTCAACAAACGGGGGATAATTCCAGGCCCTCAGGAAATGGAAGAGGCGTTCTGGAAGCGCGCAGATACTCTCGTAGAAAAAAATGCTGAAGCCTGGCAAGAGACTCATCCCAAAACCTCGCAGCTTTTCGATTTCTCGCTCGACTGGGTCGAAGTGTTCTACAGCAAAAAAAGCCTGCCGGCATGGCAGGGAGCCATCACCTGGATTGACGAGATCCCCAAAATCCAGCTACATCCGCAGTTGAAGAAGGGATCACTTTTGAAAATCTATTCCAGGGAAGAGGTTCTTTCGCACGAAGCAGTTCATGCTGCCCGTTCCCAGTTTTCCGAACCGCGGTTCGAAGAGCATTTCGCTTATCTTACCACAAAAAGTCCCTGGCGCCGTTTCCTCGGCCCCTTCTTTCGCACCTCAGCAGAAAGCACTCTTTTTCTCTTGCTCCTCTTGTTTTGTACTCTCGCCCCCCTTTTCGGCTTCCCTCAGCTTTTCATACTGTCTATCGGAGCCGTCGCCTTTGGGCTCATCAGGCTCACGCTTTCGCAATACATTTTCAAACAGTGTCAAAAGAAACTCAGCGCTCTTGTGAAAGATCCAGCCACCGCCCTCTCCGTCATGCTCCGTCTAACCGACAAAGAGATAGACTCCTTTGCCAAGAGCTCTCCGGACAAGATCTCTGCCTATATCGCACACGAGAAAAAACACTGCCTTCGCTGGAAGGTCCTATCCGCCGCCTATTTCTAAGATCGAAAGAATTCACCACAGAGACACAGAGCACAGAGGTAAGAGCAAGAGGATTCTCCTTTTGCTAGAGAGCAAAAAGAGAAGTATCTGCCGCTACCCGCGGCAAGTAAGAACATGTTTGAGGAAAAGATTTTTTGTTATCCTCTTTCGCGTGACTGATTTTATAACAGAAAAAATTATCGGAGCAGCAATCGAAGTCCATCGACAATTGGGTCCTGGTTTGCTGGAATCCACTTATGAACGTTGTTTGGCTAAAGAATTCGATCTAAGGACGATTCGTTATGAACGACAAAAGCTTTGTTCTCTAAGCTACAAAGGTATAACAATCGAAGAAGAATATCGCATCGATTTTTTGGTCGAAATGGAAATCGTGGTGGAGATTAAATCCCTCGAAGAAATTTCTGCAATACATCACGCCCAACTGCTTACTTATTTGCGTCTTCTAAAACGGAGAAGAGGTCTTTTACTGAACTTCAACGTACCGGTGCTTAGTGCTGGGATCAGACGCTTGAGTCTATAATCATGCATCCCATTGCCGCGAATAGCGGCAGGAGCCCTTTTTTTTGCTCTCAAGCAAAAAAAGAATTTCTCTCTCCTACCTCTGTGCAGTCTCTGTGTTCTCTGTGGTGAATCTCTTTTTCAAGACGATGACGTCGAGAAGAGGCGGGCGCAATCTTCAAAGCGCGCCTATATTTCGCCACAGTCCGTCGTGCGACCGCAACGCCCATGCGTTGCATCTTGCGAGAGAGGGCGTTGTCGGAGAGAGGCTTTTTCTTGTCCTCTTTGGTGATGAGATCGCGAAGAAGCTCCTTGGCTTGCCCCGCTGAGATCTCTGTTTCACCGGAAGTAAAAGAGGCGTGTGAAAAGAAGCTCCTCAGGGGAAGAACTCCATGGGGACAAAAAACATACTTGTGAGCGACGGCGCGGACAACCGTAGAGGGATGGAGGTAGAGTGTCTCTGCGAGCTCCTGCATCGTAAGCGGGGAGGGAGCTTTTGCGCTGCCGCTTAAAAATGGCTCCTGTTTTTTCACAAGAAATTTACCGATCTCCTGAAGCATCTTTCGTCGCCTTTCGAGAATTCGTTCCAGCCACTTCGCGGCCGCGATATGCCGCCTAAAAAAGCTCTGCTCTTGAGGATTGTCTCCCGTACTGAGAAAGATGGGTCCGATACGGAAATGGGGAAGAGCTCCTTCGCTCACTTCGATACGCCAGCCAGTTTCCTCTTTTTCGAGAATGAGGTCGGGTTGAATCGACTGTGTGGGTTCAAAATTAAATCGAGAGGCAGGGTAGAGATCCAAATTTCCGATCTCTTGGTAGACCGCGCTTTCGAGTTCTTCTCGAGAACAATGGAGATTTTTCTGAAGCGAGGTCATCCGGCTGTGAATCAGATCCTCAAAATGGTCGAGGATAATGCGAAATGCCAGAGAGTCTCCCTTTCCCTTGAGATGTAGCTGCAAAAGAAGCGAATGCTGCAGATTAACGGCGCCGATTCCAGGAGGATCCAACCCGTGGATCTTTTCGAGAACAGCTTGGGCTCGTTCTAGGTTCCCTGCATCAAAAAGAGAGGAGAGCGGCGTGCGCAAAAACCCCCTCTCATCGAGATTTCCGATGAGCTGTTCGGCAATAGAGAGCTCCTCGTTCGTCAAAACAAGTTTTGCCTGAAGCATCAAATGTTCAAAAAGAGAATGCTCTTGGGGGATTCCCGGTTCTTCGGTTTTTTCATCTCCAAAGAGAGACGTTTCAAAACCCTCATCTAAACTACCCAAAACCTCAAATCGACTCTTCTCAAAATCGATCTCTCTTTCCTCCTCATGCCGGGAGCGGGACCCCTCAGCTTCTGCCTCTTCGACATATTCGATGACAGGATTCTGTTCGATCTCATTTTTTAACCACTCCTCCAGCTCCAGAATCGGCATCTGCAAGACCCGAAATGCCTGCTGCATGGCTACGGAAAGAAGTAGTTGTTGATTCTGCCTGATATTGAGATCAGGCATCTGTTTGAGCAATAAATTATTCATCTTTGTAAACTACCCCATAATTGTCTTGAGTGAAAAAGTCAAATTTTCATATAAGTCTTTGAGAATTGAAAATAACCGGATAACCGGGGAGTCCTAATGAAAGCAGCTGTCTTAAGTTGTATGGGATTGGGTGATGGTCTTATCTCTCTGATTTTGTCGAATAATCTGCATTTAAATGGTTGGAAACCAGTGACTTTCCACCCATTTCTTTCAGGTCTCCAATCCTGGTTTCCTCACCTCCCTATCTCTGCGTTCCCCGCTGAGCACAGCTATGTCGAGACTTTTGAGTCCTACGACAAGATCTTTCTGTTTTATGAGAGATCCGATCAGATGCATGCGATTCAAAAGCTGTGTGAGGAGCGCTACCCCGAAAAACTCGTGGTACTAAACCCAATCGCCACGCCAAATCAGGATTACCCCTATTGGGAAAATGGTCAGTTTGATGGGAATATCCCCTTCGCCGAAAACCTTTTCCGCTATTGCAAAGAAATTCTTAAGCTCGAAAAAACTAGTTTGGAGAATGGGATCCAGCCACCCGCGGACGCTATTGCTCGCGCCCATTCCAAGCGCGTCGTGATCCATCCTACCAGCTCACGCCCGGGAAAAAACTGGCCTCAGGAGAAGTTTGTAGAGCTCGCTACCCTTTTACAAAAACAGGGGTATGATCCCCAATTTATCCTCACCAAAGAGGAGCGGATTGAATGGGACGATCCACGAGTCGAATCGCACACGCCAGATTTTTCTTCGCTTAGCCAACTCGCACGTTTTGTCTACGAGTCGGGATATATGATCGGCAATGATTCAGGAATCGGCCATCTCGCCTCCTGCCTCGGCGTCCCCACACTTACGATCTGTCGCAACATCTACGCCGCCAAATTTTGGCGGCCAGCATGGACTAAGGGAGAGGTCGTTTTTCCCTCCAAGATGGTTCCGAATGTCAAATTGCTGCGTCTCCGCGATCGCCACTGGAAAAAGTGGATCTCAGTGCCTCAAGTCATGCGCACCTTCAAAAGCCTGCGCGAAGATGCACCACAGAGACACAGAGAAAGATGAGGTTGCACAGAGGTAGGAGGAAGATTTCCTTTTTGCTAGAGAGCAAAAAAGAAAGCTCGCTGCCGCGAGCGGCAACTAAAACATAAATTCTTGTTCTTTGCCGCAGATAGCGGCAGACGCTCTTTTTTTTGCTCTCTGGCAAAAAAAGAACTTTTTTCTCTTCCTCTGTGCAACCTCATCTTTCTCTGTGTCTCTGTGGTGAATCCTAGTTTGAGCGGATGAGTTTGGCATACTTTGCCACGAGTGTTCTTCTTGTGTTGGCTTGGGGAAAGAAGACATCGTAGGTAATGCCATGCGAGGTGTGATAACTCTTCTCCACAATCCCCTGTCCGAAGTCATGGTGGAAGACCTGATCTCCAGGGACGAAGCCCTCCTCATACGCCTCTTCTATCTCCCGTTCTTGGACGTGGTAGGGATGCAGAAACTCTGAAGGGATTTCCGCAAGAAAACGACTAGGCCTCATGACACGCGGCACGCCCCATAGATAGCGGTAGCGCGACGCAGAGAGGTACAAGTAGTCTTTGGCTCGTGTCATCCCCACATAGCAGAGCCTTCTCTCCTCTTCGAGCTCCTCTTGGCTATCAAAGCTGCTCATATGAGGAAAGAGCTCCTCCTCCATTCCCACAATGAAGACCACCTCAAACTCAAGACCCTTACCATTATGCAGCGTCATGAGTCGCAATGCATCGGAAGGAGCGCCGTCTTTCTCATCGTGGCTCGTTTTTAAAGTGAGCTCTTCCAAAAAACCGGCGAGGGATGGGTTTTCTGTCTCCTCTTCCCACTCTGCCGCCTTTGAAACAAGCTCTTCCAAGTTTTCTCTGCGCTCCTGATAGCTCTCTGGATCCTCTTTGAGCACTTCAAGGTAGGAGCTCCGTTCAATTGCATAGGAGACGAGATCACGCAGCTTGCTCCCATGTTTTGAGATCTCTCGTAAAAAATCGATCATCTCGACGTAGCTTTTAAGACCCAAATACTGTCGTTCGCTGAGTTTTACTCCTTCTCTTTTCTCCACAAGTTCTTTGCATGCTGAGAAGATATCGCGCCCTCTCTCCTGCGCATAATTTTTGAGAGAGGCGAGAGCCTTTTCTCCGAGCCCCCGCTTCGGTAAATTGATCGTCCGTGAAAAAGAGAGGAAATCCGCTCCCCCTAAAACAAGCCGCAGGAGCGCCAAGATGTCTTTGATCTCTTTGCGCTGATAAAACGAGAGGCCGCCGATGATCACGTAGGGGATTCTAGCCCGTAACAGGGCATCTTCAAACGTGCGCGACTGAAAGTGTGTGCGATAGAAGATCACACATTCGCTCAAGGCAATCTGATCGCGCTGATGTTTTTTTATGCGTTCTACCACAAACGCCGTCTCTTCATGCTCATTTTTGGCGAGAAAAAGACCAATCTTCTCTCCTTCACCTCGATCGCTCCAGAGATGTTTTTTGTAGCGACCAGCGTTCTCCTCGATGAGTGCATTTGCGGCAGCAAGAATATTGCTCCTGCTGCGGTAGTTTTGTTCGAGAGCGATGATTTTCGCTCCCGGAAAGTTCTTTTCGAAGTTCAAAATATTGTGCACATCTGCCCCGCGCCAAGAGTAGATCGACTGGTCGGGATCGCCCACCGCAAAGACGTTCTGGTGTTTTTCCGCGAGAAACTTGATGAGTGTATACTGCGCGAGATTAGTATCTTGATACTCATCAATGAGAATGAAGCGCCACCTTTTCTGATACCGTTCCAAAACATCCGGAAAGTTTTGGAACAATTTCACTGTTAGAAAGAGAAGGTCGTCAAAGTCGAGCGCGTTGTACTCTTTGAGCTTCTGCTGGTAGAGACGGTAGATTGAGGCCACAAACTCATCTTCGATCTGATCGGGCTCGAGGAGCTGATTTTTCGCATGAGAAATTTGCAACCTTGCCGATTTTAAGAAACCCTTATCCTCTTGAGAGTGGAGAGACACAAGGCACTCTTTCAAAACCTTTTCGCTGTCATCCTCGTCGAAGATCACAAAGTCGCGCTTGTAACCCAGCGCTTCGATCGATTCGCGCAAGATCCGTGCGCACAAACTATGGAATGTAGAAGCGAGAACAGATTGTTGCGACAATCTCAAGATGCGTTCGCGCATCTCTCCCGCTGCTTTGTTGGTAAAAGTCACCGCCAAAATGTCAGATGCGGGAACGCCCAAGCTGAGAAGATGCGCAATTCGATACGTCACAACACGCGTCTTGCCAGAGCCCGCACCTGCAAGCACAAGCGCCGGCCCTTCGATATGTTCGACGGCCTGCTTCTGTTCAGGATTTAAATGCATAAGAGAAAATCCTAAGCGAAAATTGACAAAAATAGTAGATCAAACAAAAATATTACTAAGCTAACACTCGAGGTGTTTATGACAAGAAAACCTGTTCCCCGTTCTTTCTGGTCTTTCCCTCCCACCCGTTTCCCTTTCTCGCTCTTCGATGAAGAGGAGGAGAACTGGTTGCAGGAGTTTTCCGATGCTTCCGGCCTCTCCGTCTACGAAGATGAACAAGCCGTTACGATCGAAGCCGCACTTCCTGGAATCAAACCTGAAGATGTCGAAATGACATTTGATAAGGGTGTTCTCTGGATTAAAGCCGTCCGCAAAGAAGAGGAGAAAGATAAGAGCCGGAAATTTTACCGCAAAGCCGAAGGCTCCTTCTCCTACCGCATTGCTGTCCCCGGCAATATCGACGAGAGCAAGCAGCCCGATGCCACTTGCAAAGAGGGCATTCTAAGGGTGGTCTTCCCCAAAGCGCAGAAGAACCACACCAAGAAAATCCCCGTTAAGTAGTTACTTCTTCATATTAAAATATTTAAAACATGTTTTTCTATTCCTCTGCCCTGTAAAATAGCTGGGCATTTTCTTAAAATTTAGGATGTATTTAAGTGTGGCATTGACGGTTCAAACTCGCTCTCCTTTTGATCAGGCGTTCGCAGATGGGAAGACCACTCCTGTTTTAACAAATATTCTGGTCTTCGCCGACGCAGAGAACAACGCGACAGTAGGAGAGGTAAGCAGAGCTTTTCGTCGTGCGCTCGAGGCTATAAAAGGACGCGTCTGCGCACAGTTGATGATGCCGCAGAATGTAGATGCAAACGCAAGCCAAGATAATGATGCTCCAGCGAGGCTCGCAGTGACGTATAACACAACTGTTTTACAGCATATTTTATGGTTGAGAACGACCCCGATGGCGGAGTTTATATTCGGACTCGAACGGCCGCAAAGTCTACAGGTTACAACCGAACAGGTCAGAGACGCGATTCTTGGAGAGCAAAACCCTGCTTTCAAAAACATGCGGAGTGCAAGATTGTGCGTTGAACTCGAAAGGTGGGGGAGGGAGCGCCAAACTGCGATCGATTTCGTCAATGCAAGAGGAGTGGTTGAAGCAGCTCACGATCCAGAGAACCCTATGCCTGCTCTTTATAGATCACTACAAAGGATCTTAGTGAAAGAAAATGTGATGGAGTGTTTTCGAAACGCGACTAGGCCTTTAGATCCTCAAGACCCCTCTTATCATTCGCATCGCCTTCAGGCATATCATGCAAGGCAGCGCGAAATCGTCAATTTGACGCCCGAGCATCGAAGAGTATTCACGCAACTTCCACCCCACTCTTTTTCTCCAGAGAGGTTTTTTCAAGCGGAGGAGATCGGCACAGGTGCGGAATTAGAAAGAGATGCCGCGCTTCTCCAGATCGTGCATCAAATTGAGTACAATGTAAGAGGAAGACTGCAACCCGGAGAAGCAGCTCCTGCATTTCCGCGCACACCAGCGGAATGGCGTCTCTGGTTCCACAACGAACAAAACAACCCTCATATCGATGAACTTTTGGATATTGCATTTAATGGGTCACAAGCTTTGCCTTCTGAACTATGGAGGTGCAGAAGTCTGCAGTCTCTGGGTTTATGGGGTGGAGGACCTGAAAACCAGCGAACTGAGCTTCCAAGACAGATTGAAAATTTAAGAGGTCTTACTGAACTTGAACTTATAGGAAATAGATTCGAACAGATCCCAGAAGTTGTGGAGAGGCTTCCGAATCTTCGATACCTGGGTTTGCGCAATAACCAGATTAGAGAGCTTCCACCATTTCTTATCAACATGAGGAATCTCTCCAGACTAGATGTCGTAGGAAATCCCATTCGCGTGCTTCCCGATGAAATTTACCGGCATCTAGGAGATGGACTTAGTATCGACCGACACACTCTCACCGAGATCCCTTTTCGTCTCTGGTTCAAGGAGCGTTTTGCTCTCTCATCCCCTCAGCTCGACTGGGGAGGATTCGAATATGCCCTGTATGCCCTCATTGCACTTCCTCTTTTTGTCTATAACTCTATCCTTATGGGCATCGTCGAAAGGGTTGTCACTGCCATTCGCGACAAGCTCGACTACGACCGGATGGTCGAAGTTGATCCGCACGCAGCGCCGCCGCAAAACCAGGATGCGTTGAGATTGCGAGAAGCTATCGAGGGAGTAGTGCGAGCAGATGGAGAATAAATCATGACACAACGAGTTTCTTCAACGGCATCGCACAAGCTCCTGAATGGCGGGGAAATGACCCCTGTACTCACCAATATCCTCGAATTTGCGGGTGACCATGACCACGCACGAATAATGCAGCTAAACAAAACTTTTCAGGCGGCCATCAAAGAGTTGCAGAAGCGGACCTGTTCTCAGCTAAGGAGCTCGATTGCTTCAGAGCGTTTCCAAGCATCTGTCGGTAATGCACAGCTCAGTCCGGCAAAACAGCTTGCCGCTATTCACGCAACACAGAGGGCCGCTCTAGGAAGGGCCCCGCAACCAGCGGATGGCATTCCAAGCGCAGGATGTTTTTTAGCGCAGCGCTTTGTGGAAATGGAGAGGGTTGCAAGTGCGGCTGAGAGAGAAAGGGACGCCAACTTTCTCATCTTATGGAATGCTCTCGTTGATGCTTTGAATGTAGGACATGCTGTTCTTCCTCACCCCTTGCCCCAAACGGCAGCAGAGAGGCGAACCTGGATGAATCACGATGAAAATGTTCAATTTCTTGACCGGGTATGGATGCTGCATTTGACCGGGCTCTCTCAACTTCCGCCAGAAATTGGAAGGTTACGAGAACTTACTAGCCTCACTTGTGATAATCACCACTTCCAAGAGATCCCTCCCATCATCGAGGGTCTTCAACGGCTAGGATCACTCTCTCTGTACGGAAATCAACTACGTGAACTTCCCGATTTTCTAGCGCGGATGCCGCGTTTGGAGAATATACACATGGTCTTAGGTTTTGCGCCGGGCATAGACGCTGAGAGGCTTGAGGCGATCCAAAGAGACCGAGTAACTCTCAACCTGTGGAGAGCAATAAGAGATGAGTTTGCGGAATTGAATATCGTATTCCCGATGCTGCCCAATCCTGAAGGCATACGCAACTGGTTGAATGCAGATGCAAACCAAGCGCAACTCAGACGGATTCAGAAGTTAGAGGTCTCTGACCCCTGTCCAATGCCGAGGGAGATAGGAAGACTTCGTGGGCTTAGAGAACTTTCCTGGAACCTAGGTCGAACCGATGAGTGCCCTGACGAGCTGGCTCTGCTCACACAGCTGACCGACCTCGAGTTAACTGGAAGAACAACCAGGATTTATCCTGTTATCATGCGACTTGAGGATCTCGACTCTCTGCATATAAGCGGGGGTTGGAATGGGGAGTTCGCACTTCCTGAAGATCTTGGAAATCTTAGGAATCTTAGAAGTTTGGCTATTAGGTTGAAGGGTCTGGAGGAGATTCCAGAAGGTGTCTTTCAAATGAGGGCCCTTGAGACACTCGACTTATCGCAGAATCAGCTTGAAGAGCTACCTGTCGAGATCGGGAATCTTGAAAATCTCAGGGAGCTCCAACTTGTAAGCAATGGTTTTCAAAGGATTCCGGCGGCTGTAGCTAATCTTCCTCGGCTTCAAAAGCTCTCGATGCTTCTAAACGAGATTCAAGAGCTTCCCAATGAGATCTACCATTCACGTCTTAAAGCTAATATCGATCGGGATGCGGCTCGCTTTCGTCGATGGAATTTTTCCCCCTTCGATTCTGCGGTGAGATTCGAGCAGCTCAGAAGAATGCCTTTCGACCTCTGGTTTCGGCTTAATTGGACCCTGCCATGTCCATTAGAACCTTTCGAGTTGGTTTTTGAATTTTTTAGTAGAGGCGATTTGTTCGTGCTGCCAGTAGCATTACTTGTAGACATTGTTTTCTTTCCAATCCACCTGATCAACTGGATCATCACAGAGGTCGTCTCTGCGGCTCGCAACGCACTAGGATATGACCCGATGGTGGAAGTCGAACCACGTGGAAGAGGGTAGGATTGGCACTCTCCCTAGTCTTTTGCTAAAAGCTCTTCGGCCAATGTATGGTTAACAATTTTTGGAGCATCTGAACTATGGCAATCAAAAAAATCAAACCTTTAGGCAACCGCGTTCTCGTAAAACGTTCTGAAGCAAAGACGACAAAAGGCGGCATTCTTCTTCCTGAGTCTGCACAAGAGAAGCCAAGACAAGGTGAAGTGGTTGCTGTCGGTCCCGGCAAGATGGACGAAGAGGGCAGCGTGAAAGCGATGCACGTTCGCGTTGGCGAGAAGGTTCTTTTCTCCTCGTACGCCGGAATTGAAGTGAAGATGGACGATGCGGAGTCTGATTATATCATTCTGACGGAAGACGACATTTTGGGCGTCTTAGCATAACCTAACACCTACAGAGCGGAGAATTCCTATGTCAAAAATGCTGCAATTTAATGAAGAAGCCCTCAAATCGATCCTCAAAGGGGTAAAGACACTTGCAAAAGCGGTCATCGTAACCCTGGGACCTAAGGGTCGTAACGTCGTTATCAACAAAGGCCATGGCCAACCCCTCTCGACAAAAGACGGGGTGACGGTTGCCAAAGAGATCGCGCTCAAAGACAAATTTGAGAACATGGGAGCGCAACTCGTCAAAGAGGCCTCTTCTAAGACTTCAGACGTTGCAGGTGATGGAACAACAACGGCGATTGTCCTCGCAGAGGCAATCTATAGCGCTGGCGTGAAGAACGTCATTGCGGGTAGCAACCCCATGGGCGTAAAACGCGGCATCGAGAAAGCCGTGGAGAAGATGAACCAAGCTCTCACAGCCCTCGCAACACCCGTGAGCAAGCCAGAAGAGATCAAACAGATCGCTACAATTTCAGCCAATAACGACAGCGATATCGGAGCCATCATCGCCGAGGCGATGAAAAAGGTCGGTAAAGATGGAACGATCACGATCGCAGAAGCGAAAAGTATCGACACGACGCTCGATGTGGTTGAAGGGATGCAGTTTGACAAGGGGTATGTCTCTCCCTACTTCGTTACCAATCCAGAGAAGATGACAGTCGAGATGGACAATGTCCTCATCCTGATCACAGACAAAAAATTATCAAACGCAAAAGAGCTCGTTCCTATCCTCGAAAAAGTGATGGAAAAGGGGCAAAGACCTCTTCTCATCATTGCAGAAGATGTCGATGGCGAGGCGCTCGCAACTCTTGTTGTCAACAAACTGAAAGGGGGGCTCCCTCTCTGCGCTGTGAAGGCACCTGCGTTTGGAGATCGCCGCAAAGCGATGCTCCAAGATATCGCGATTTTAACGGGCGCAACGCTTGTCACTGAAGAGCTCGGCTTCAAATTAGAAGATGTGGGTCCTGAAGTTCTCGGTAAAGCTAAGAGAATCAAGATCGGCAAAGAGGAGACAACGATCATCGACGGCGCTGGCGACGCGAAGAAAGTAAAAGCGCGCATCGCAGAAATCCGTGCAGAGATCGAACTCTCTACATCGGATTACGATCGCGAGAAGCTCGCTGAGCGTCTTGCAAAAATGGCAGGCGGAGTCGCTGTCATCAACGTCGGCGCAGCTACAGAAACAGAACTCAAAGAGAAGAAAGCACGCGTTGAAGATGCGCTCCACGCAACACGCGCAGCTGTCGCAGAAGGGATCGTTCCCGGTGGCGGCGTGGCACTCCTGCGCGCGGTTAAATCTCTCGAAAAGCTTCGTCTCACGGGCGATGAGAAGGTCGGCTTGGAGATTATCCGACAGGCGGCCTATGCTCCTGCAACCGCTATTGCAAACAACTGCGGCAAACCAGGCAACCTGATTGCAGAAAAAATCTTCGAAAAAGAAGGTGCTTGGGGTTACAACGGCCTAACCGATGAATTCAGCGATCTCATCAAAGATGGCGTCATCGATCCAGTCCTCGTGACCAAGAGCGCGCTCACACATGCAGCTTCCGTATCAGGTCTTCTCATCACCATCGCAGCCATGATCACCGAGAAACCCAAACCCAAATCCAGCGCCCCAATGCCTCCTATGGACGGCATGGGTGGTATGGGAGGAATGGGAATGGGCGGTATGGGTGGCATGGGCATGATGTAATAGAAAAGTGATGAATGGTTTTCTCGCATTCATCACTTCTTCTCGTCCTTTCCATTTGGTTAGATGCGTTATGAAACCCGATGAAATTGTAAACCTTTCACTTTCAAAAAGGGTCTTATGCTTAAGTCAATCATTGATAAAGTTGGTAAACTTTTTGAAGGGAGATTTTCCTGGAAAAGAGTTCATTCCCCCAATTTCATGACTAAGGTCAAAACACATCAAAGGAACGCGATCAATCAGACAGGAGATGGCTCTCATTTTCATATTGGAGACGTTCACAATTACCCTGCTAAAAAAGAAACGAGGGAGACCACATCTTATAGAAGCGCTTGGAAGAAGCTTCTAGATACCTTTTCCCCTCTATGCGCACAACGTCTTGTTCTTATGATTAATAACCCAAAAAACTCTAAAAAAGATAACCTTGAAGGGCATAAAAAATGGCTCGCTGCACAGTTTGAAAACATTGGACTTGACCATTCTGATTCCCGGGCGACTATATTTAATCAAATACAGGAAAAGGCTAGCGCCTCAATCGAAGAATTATATGCCAATGGAGACGAGGGTCAATTTAAAGAGGATTGGGCTGACTACTCATCCGAGTTAGAAAGAATCAAGGATATTTGAGAAGATCTTTTCTCAAATGGCTGGGTTTTCTTTTCGAAACCTTTTTTATATGAAGCTGCTTACTGGACCTATCCCGATTTCTTGATTTTGCAGCAAGCTACTGCAAAATTATTCTGGAGTCATAGCAGGCAAGATGAAAAGCTAGTAATAGTAACTAATCAGCTCTTGCGCTCTGGGGCTGTTGCTGTTTTTCAATTTTTGATAGAGAAGCAGCGCTCTTGCGGTCTCGTTTTTTTGGAAGTAGAGAACTCCTAGACGGAAGTGGAGTTCGTGATCATCCGGAGATATCTGGAGAAGGATCTCATACTCTGCGATCTCTCTTTCGACGTCGCCGACCTCTTCGTAGATATGTGCGAGTTGGGCATGGACCCAAGCGTCATTCGGTGCTAGAAAATCCAGAATTTTCAACTCTTGGATCGCGCTCTCGATATTTTCCTCATATTTTTCTTCCATCTCTCTCGCGGCGTACTCTGCTGGTGTCCAGGGCCACTCATCAGAGGGGCGATAGAGTTTTGCAAGAGAAAGATAGGCATTTGCGAGAGAGCCATGGATTTGCAGGTCGAGAGGTTCGCCTTTGACCATTTCTGCTTGATAGAAGATCGCTTCATGAAGAAGGAGTTCTTTCATCTCCTGAACCTCTTTCCAGTGCATCCATACACGTAGCTTCTGCATGAGAGTCTGTAAAAAAGAAAAAGAGGTGAGATTATTCGGGATATCCAAACTGTCTGCAAGGTGGTGAAGCATTTGCGCTAAATGCAAGGAGGAGATTTTTTCGCTGCCGATCTCTCTACATGACGCCACAAAACTTGTGACGATCTCCGTCATCTGTTGCGGTTTTTTAGCTTCGAGATAGAAGCGTAGAAGGAAATAGGAGAAAGCCGAAAGACAAAGCGCTGCGAGACAAACTGCAATCAATAGAGACTTAGAGAGATAGGATAGGATAATAAAAGCGCAAAGTTCACCAAATGCCAGGGCAAAAAAGGAGAGGTGAAAGCGCTGTGTTGTTGAAGTGAGAGCGTGAAATTTTTTTGCCGCGCGAGAAACGAGCTCTTTCGCTTTCTCGTGAGGAAGAGGGGAATCAAAGAGCTTTACCTTTTCTTGGGAGGATAAATCAGTTGTGAACATAGGCAAAATACCTTAAGCCAAATTGACAAATTTCACAATCGCGACCTTACATCTAGGATCTGGTCTGAATCATGTAGTCGATCACTTTTTGCGAAACGCCAGACTTTTTAAGATCGATGATCTGATCAGCGGTTAATGTGTAGGTGCTATTGGTAGCTTTCATCTGGTTGATAATCGTCTCATCTTTAAGCCCATTTCGAGACATGTTCTTCACATCTTGAATGGATAGCTGTTCGCCATTGTCGATCTTGCGCATGGTTTGAGGAGAGCGAGACTCCATCACGGCGCGGTCGTGCTCGTCTAGTGTATAGCCAATAATTGCTCCACCAACTGCACCAGCCCCCGCTCCAATAAGAGCGCCTGTTCCTCCTCCGGCAACACCCCCGATGAGGGCTCCTCCACCTGCTCCGACGAGCGCACCTGTTCCTGCCTTACTTTCGCAGCTAGCGAGTAGGATGGTTCCAAGTGCAAGTGGGATTAGATGATTCTTCATATGGACTCCCCAAGAATAACAGCCTCTTATTAGCTGCTTTTACAGAGGGTTAGAAGATTTTGCAATCAGTTTCTATTTGGATAGGTGCTGTTCATCCTTGAAACGGTACCCCACACCACGAACCGTCTCAATCCAGTTGAACTGGGGTCCAAGTTTTTTTCGCAGGGAGGCGATATGGACGTCGATGTTGCGATCTACAATGAAAGTGTCATCGTTGTGAACATCGTCCAAAAGTTGATTGCGCGTGAGAACTTTTCCGGGGTTGGCAAGAAGCCGCTTTAAGATCCCGAACTCCGAAAGCGTAATCGTGATCGCTTTTTCTCCTTTTCTCAGAAGATAGCGATCGACATCCAGAGAGAACTCTCCAAACGCGAGAACGCGCGTCTGTTTCTCTGGCTCATCTTTGTTGTTGCGACGCAAAACGGCTTTGATTCGCGAGAAGAGGACCTTGGGAGAAAAGGGTTTTGCAACATAATCGTCGGCACCGAGCTCTAGCCCTAAGACCACATCGATCTCATCGCCTTTTGCTGTGAGGATGATCACAGGAATATTTTTCAGATCCGGGCTATTTTTGATCTTACGGCAAACATCAAAGCCGTTTTGACCTGGAAGCATAATGTCGAGAATGACGAGGTCTGGTTTCTCACGTTCGATGGCACGGAAGCCATTAATGCCATCAACCTCTACGTGCAACTTGTAGCCGAGGACCTCTGCCTGCAGCTTGAGTAGCGCCGCGATATCCTCTTCATCTTCGATTAACAAGATCCGCTTTTTCTGGCTCATGAACTCTCCTCGCATGTAAGAAAAAAGTGGATTAAAGCACGGAGGGATTTGTGGCGCAAGGGGGGAAGAAAAAACGATAAGCGATGAATGATGATCGGGGGAGAAGAAGAACGGGGGCGGGAACGTTTCCGCTTGCGTTCCCATCACCAATTCTTTTTCGGTATTACACAGTCCTGACGTCTTCGATGGGATAGCTCAGAAACTGCTGGCCCAATAGGCGGAACTTAGCGGGATCATCAGAGACGTAGAACTGGTAGCGCGGCTGCCCTGTTTGGGAGTTTAGAAGGTTTTCCACGCGGAGGAGTTCTGCAACTTTGTCTGCACAAGCTAAGGCTGGATCGATGAGAGCGACCTCTTTGCCTAGCTCCTTTTGGATAAGCGCTTGCATTAGAGGATAATGGGTGCAGCCGAGGAGTGCGGCATCGATCTTTTCTTCGCGCAACGGGCGAAGATACTCTTGGATTGCCATCTCTGCTAAAGGGTGGTGTGTGTATCCCTCTTCGACAAGAGGAACAAACAGGGGACAAGCGATGGCAGAGATACGAGAGTGAGGCAGCTGCTCGCGGATCTTATCTTGATAGACACCCGAAGCGATGGTGGCCCGCGTGCCGAGGATCGCAATTTTTTCTTTTCGTTGGAGGCGAGCGAGCTCCTCGACAGCCGGGGGAATCACTCCGATGATCGGCAAAGGAAAAGTAGAGGTGAGCTCATCGAGTGCAAGAGAGCAGGCCGTGTGGCAGGCGATGACAAGAAGCTTGATCTCTTTGTTCAAGAGAAAGTTAGAACACTCTACCGCATAGCGTAAAACCGTTTCGGGGCTCTTATTTCCATAGGGAAGTCTTGCTGTGTCGCCGAAGTAGACGATATTTTCGTGAGGAAGAACGCGGCGAATTGCGTTCATGACAGTAAGGCCACCAA
Source organism: Chlamydiae bacterium Ga0074140 (assembly GCA_001464115.1). GTDB lineage: Bacteria > Chlamydiota > Chlamydiia > Chlamydiales > Rhabdochlamydiaceae. The sequence goes on from LNES01000001.1 coordinate 85,587, forward strand.
AACCCGAGTCAAAAATCCCAATGTTAGATGGGGGGCTCACGGAGAGTCCGGAAGTTGGATCTCTTGACCCACAACGATCCGGTCCGAGGAGAGATCATTCAGTTGTTTGATCGCTTCGACATTCGTTCCTTGCTGCTTGGCGATCTTTTCGAGAGAGTCGCCCGATTTGATTTTGTATGTTCTGCCATCTGCGGAGGATTTTCCCTTCAGCATTTGTGAAACTGAAGAGAGGGTGCCTTTGAGTTTCACGATCTCTGCGAGCTTAGCTTCATGCGATGAGATCTCTTGCTGAAGCTCTCTCCACTTTTCTTGCTGTTTGGCGATGGTGGAGGTCGTTTGATTGGCGTGCGTAGCCAGCTGCTTTAAATCTGAAACGATGCGCTCTTGATTTTTTTGGAGTTCGATAACCTTCCTGTCGAGAGCCGCGAGCTGAGAGCTGAGATCTCCGCTGTTTTTACCAGAAGGTTTGGAGGAGGAGGCGATCTTCTCTTCGAGAAGCTGAAGATCAACCTTGCTGCCATTTAGCGCGTGCTTCACGTCGGCAAGTTCGATACGCATCTCTTCTAGAGCGAGGTTGGTCTGTTGAGACCGATCCTCATTCCAAGAGGTCATGTGGGATGCACAACCGCAAGTAAAAAGTAGTGCAACCCACAAACAGCGCATGGCTTACCTCTGATGAACTTTAAATTCGGCGCGGCGGTTTCTGTTCCATGAATCTGGACCATGACCAATCTCTGCAGGACGCTCTTTTCCATAGGAGATGGTGTGGATCTGATTCAGGTCTGCACCCTTTTTAACGAGGAGTGTGCGCACATAGTTTGCGCGTCTTGCACCGAGAGAGAGGTTGTACGCTTCAGGGCCGCGTTCATCGCAATGTCCTTCGACGACAATATGCATATTTGGGTGGTCTTTGAGATATGCAGCAATCCGGTCAACAGCAGAAAGAGCTTCTTTGCTGCGGAGGATATGATCATCTGTATTGAAGTAGAGCTGGCTAAAGATCGCAGCGAGTTCTGCAGAGGGCTTGCGGAATTGATCAACTCCAGGAATACCGCCTGATCCGAGATCATTCTTCGCCTGAGGAATCGCTCCATCTGCAAATTGTGATTTTAGATCCTCTTCGTTTAGAGGGATAAAGTCATCTTGAGCGAGTTCTCCTTGGCCATCATTGCCCCAAAGTGATTGGGAGTTCTTATATCTGTAGCTTCCTGAGGCAGTGGAGTCATCCCAGGTTTTGTTTTTTTTGCTGCAGCTCGAAAAAATCATCGTGAGAGAGCTGCATGCGAGTGTTATCCATAAAACGTTCTTTTTCATATTTTTCCTCTTTTATCTGGGACCCCAAGTGGGATAGTGTTTTTTTCCTTGACCTTTCGAAATCTTAATTGCTTCCGGCTGATTTAGGTTTACGACAAAAAGTTCTGAAGAGCCGCCGTCTGTTGAGTTAAATACCAGATGCAAGCTATCCGGCGCCCAAGAAGGATTCTCCTTATTTCCAGTGCCAGATGTGAGCTGTCTCTCCTCTTTGGTGGCAAAATCGTAAACCCATATTTGCCGCACTCCATTTGTTTTAGCACTATAGGCTAATTTTCTTCCATCAGGAGACCATGAAGGGCAAGAATTTTCCGAATTTTGTTTAGAAATCAAAACAGGTTCGGCTCTTTTTTCAGACGGGGTTGCAGAAATCACGTAGACACGCATGCGGCCATCTTTGTCGGAGACGAAGGCAACTTTTGATCCGTCTGGGCTAAAGGTAGGTGAAGCTTGTGTTGATTGAGGGAAGGAGAAGAGCTGCACAGGCTTGCCAACATCTCCTGTTTGCGGATTGAAGTTTTGGAGAAAGAGATCAGATCTTCCGCTTGCATCACAGATGAAGGCCAACTTGTCACGCTGATGAGAGATAGCGGGAAGCAGCTGATTTCCTCTTAGGTCTACAAGCCGTCTTCCAACTCCCTCTTTGAGAGAAGCAAGAAAGATTTTGGGCTGACCCAATTTGTAGGAGACGTAGAGAAAACGGTCGTTCGCGCCAGGGTACTTAGCATTGGCAGGAATGAATACGGGAGTTACGCAGTAGCTACGCTCGCGTGTAATCTGGCGGGCATTACTCCCATCCCAGTCACACTCCCAAATCTCCGATGTCCATCGGCCGCTATCTGCTTTAACCTCACTTACTTGCATGGCATACAGGATGCGCGTGGAAGCAACGCCTTCTTGCCCGAAGAGAGTCTTGTGAATGGAATCTGCAAGTCTGTGAATTTGTCGTTTATCTTGTGCGAGGTCTCCTGTAAGCGGGATATCAGAAAAATGTTTGAGAGAACCAGATTGCGTCGAGAAGACATGTGCAGAAAGGGATTGGTTTGCAACAGTGATCTTGATCGCGTAAGCCACGCCAAAACTTTTCCATTGCGCAAGAGAGAAGGCCTCTTTGGGCTCGTTTGCAGAGAGAACTTTCTCTTTTTGTTCGCTCGAAGGAAGAACTTTGGTGATGCCGTTATAGTTCAAATCGTATTGCAGTGTCGCTTCAAGTTGATTCAGATAGGAGCGATCGAAGGCCGACTGTCCCATAAACTTCCCGACATACACGGGAGAGAGAGAGGCAGCGGTTGCAAGGTGCACACGGATCTCAGGATTGTCAGCATGCGCCACAGCGCTCAGAAGCAAAAGTAGAGAGAGGCTATATTTCATTGCAGAATGTCACAATAAATGTTTCCTGCTTTTTCTTTCCCTCAAGATGAGGAAATCTCAAATGCGGAAGGCTCGCTTCGAGATATTTCCTATTTTTCTCACTTTCGGCTTTTATGACCACAAGATTTACAAAACTTCCATCCTGTTTTAACGTCAGCTGAATCTTGACCTCCCCATACTCGGGGAGGTTGAGCGTTTGCTTCAAGTAGCCGATGAGAGAGCGATCATACTCTCCAGATTCTACGCCTACTTCTTCGTTGTCGATTGTGAGGGCAAGAGCGGGTATGGAAGATTTTGATCCCGCCGCTTTTGCAGGAGCTGCTTTCTTCTGTGGTTTCTCATCGAGTTTGGAGAGACTCTCTTCTAAATCCTGAAGGAGCTTTTTCGACATCTTACCTCTTGTCTCATCAACCGGTTTTTTTGGGGGAGTCTCCTTTTTCCCTTTGACGATTTTCTTGTCTGCTATCGGTGGGATTTTCTCTGCCTTTTTCGGTGTCTGTGCAGGAGGAGTTGCGGCCTCTTTCTTCTCTTTCTCTTTTTTTGGCGCCTCTTTGTTTACGGCGACAGGAGCTGCCGCACGGTTAGGACGAGAAGCGGGAGCCGCCTGACGCTCTTTTGGAGCGGCGGTTTTTTGTGTGATCGTCTTGACGATGAGAGGCTTTGGCGTCTTCTTAATCGGCGAGTTAAAAGAGAGATGCATGTAGACGATGAACAGGAAGTGAGCTGCAAGAACGATGGCAACGATCGTTCTTTTCGATGGGTCTCCTCCTCTCATTCGTTACCCAGGTTGTAAGATGATGTCTAGCTGCTCAAAACCTGCAAGTTCAACCGCATTCTTTACGGTTTGATAGGTGCCAAAGTGTGCTTTTTTGTCATGGAACAGTTGAGGGATCCGATTTGGATAGTTCTTTTTGGCGATTTTTAAGAAGTGGAGGAGGTCTTCACTAGTGAGATGCTTGCCATTCAGCCAGATCGTATCATCCGCATGGACATGAATCGCGAGTGGGCTGCTCTCTTGAACGATTGTCATCTCCTTGGAATCTTTTTGGGCAGCCGAGGCAAGTTGGATCCGATCGAGTTCAAGGAGAGGAGCGATGATGATGAACATGATCAGCACAACGAAAACCACATCGATGAGCGGCGTCAAGTTCATCGTCGGCTCTTCGACGGTCTCTCCAGCTGTCGGGCGGCGGCGTTTCATGGTTATAATTTTGGGTTGCGGTATTGCATTTCTACTTGAGAGAGAAGGAGATAGAGAAAATCTTCCATATCAGATGTCAGATTGTGAAAGAAGTTTTTCAAGTAGTTGTAGGCAACGAGTGCAGGGATCGCAATCACAAGACCAAGAATTGTCGTTGCGAGCGCTGTCGAAAGACCACTGAGCACTGCCGCGTTCGAACTAGCCGCAGCACCCCCGTGCAACTCTCCGAAGGAGATCAAGATTCCCCAGACAGTGCCGAGGAGTCCCAAAAATGGAGCGAGCGTCACAATCGTTGAGAGGATGAACAGGTTGTGATTGAGTAGTTTGCTCTGCGAAGAGATCGTGGTGAGAACCTGTGATTCAATGAGCTCTAGATCTTTTGAGGAGAGATAAACGGCAACGTTACCACCCTCTTCTTGCGATGAAAAGAAGCGATTCTTGTTCAAAACATCGATCGATTTTTGCTTGAGTGTCATGAAAATTTGTGCAAAGGGGTGTGGGGTCGACGCTTTAGCGGGTTTAGGAAGATTTGTCGCATCGAGCGCAAAAAGAGGATGTGTGTTCTGCTCGATCGCCTGTTGAAATGCCAAAGAGACTCGTTTCACATGACGCGCGGTGCGCATCTTGTACAGAAGAACAATCCAACAAATGGCGGACAGCAGAAAAAGCCCCAAAAAGATCAACTTTCCAAAGAAATCTGACTGTGAATAAGCGGTAAGAAAAACATTAGCTGCTAGCATAGGCTTGTGTCTATTGGGAATTACCATTATGCATAACGCACTCGGTCGTCTGTTGTCAACTCAAGAGAAAAAGATGAGGTGAGATAGTGTCTGGATACGAAAAAACTTCTCTACTAGTGTTTTGTTCTCTCTTTACGCAAGGCAAGTTGATATGCAATAATGCGCCATCTTTCTGGAGAGGCGCATGAGTAGAACTATTGCAGCTGTTATCACCGCAATTACTGGAGACCGAGTCGTTATTGGAGAAGCTGAGTTAAAACACGCAAAAGAAGAACACTTTTCAATCCTGCCGACGGATATTCTTTTAGAACTTATCGAAAGAATTTTGAAAGACCCGACAAAAATTTTCAAACAAGAAAAACTTCATCAGTATCACCTTTTTTATCGACTTGACAATCGCAAGTATCTGGTAGTAATTGTAAAGCAGACTGAGACTGGGAATTATTTCTCGTCGATGTATTCTACGGGACATTCTATTCGCAATAGTCACAAGGGGCTAAAAGAGGTCAAGCCGTGAAGAAAGAGAAGATATTTTTTCATCCTATCGATGGATCAGGGCCCTTGACCATTTCGTGGAGCTCCGGACCTAAAGGGGATGCCATAGAAGCGAAGCAGGGAAATGGGGTTGGGTTTTTTTCTGAACGTGGAGATCTGCTATGCGTGATTTTTGACGAAGTAGAGGCCGACAAAGATCAGCAAACCCTCAAATTCGATCGGGATGTTATTGAAATCCGTGTAAAAAACGGTCGAGTTACGCACTTCATGCGCAAGAGCTCAGTAATACCTCGTACACGAAAAGGACGCTCTAAGCCAAGAACTATTCCAAAGAAAAAAAGGTCTGTTGCGAATACTCGCTGAGGCCTCATGATAGATACGCACGCTCACTTAACCGTCGAACCTCTTGTTGCCGATGTCGACGCCGTTGCCTTGCGCGCGAAGGAGCGCGGATTGCAGAAGATCGTCAACATCTGCATCGACGAAAAGAGCTTGCTGGAGGGACTTGAGCTTGCAAAGCGGCATCCCTGGATTTTTAATGCAGCTGCCACAACACCTCATGATGTGGAAAAAGAGGGGGAGTCGTTTTTCCCCCTGGTCGAAAAGCATCTGAAGCAGCTTGTTGCGATTGGCGAAACGGGTCTCGACTATTTTTACGCGCACTCACCTAAAGAGATTCAGCAGAAGTTTTTGCGTAAATATCTTCTGCTTACGAAAAGGTCGGGCCTGCCGCTCATTTTTCACTGCAGAGACGCATTTGCCGATCTCTTTGCAATCGTCGATGAGGTGGCTCCGAAACATCCAGCAATTCTCCACTGTTTTACAGGAACTTTGGATGAGGCAAAAGGGTGCTTGAAGCGCGGCTGGATGATCTCTTTTTCAGGGATCGTCACCTTCAAAAAGTCGGAGGCTCTTCGTGCAGTAGTAAAGGAGATCCCTCTTCAAAATCTACTCGTGGAAACAGATGCTCCTTATCTCGCACCACAAAGCAAGCGCGGAAGCGTGAATGAGCCTGCGTTTATTATGGAAACTGTAGAGATGATCGCTGCGTTGAAAGGCATTTCCACTCAAGAGATGATCAAGATCGCAGCGGATAATGCGATTAAATTTTTTCCTTTTTCAAAAGTTGAGCGCGGTGTTTAATACGAAAGTTGATGGATACCGACACGAACAACAAATCTGTTCCAAGTGCATTCATTTGGAGAAGACTCCACTCGCTGATGGGGTTATGGCTCGTTCTTTTTCTCATGGAGCATCTGCTCGTCAATTCGCAAGCGGCGCTCCTACTCGGTGAAAGTGGAAAAGGTTTTGTCCATGCGGTCAATGCGATCCACAATTTCCCCTATCTTCAGGTGATTGAAATCACGCTCCTCGGGGTCCCCATTTTTATCCATCTTGTGTGGGGCATCAAATATCTCCTCACAGCAAAACCCAACTCCAACCCAACTTCCGGAGCGTCTCCCTCTCTTACAAAATATGCCAGAAATCACGCCTATACCTGGCAGCGGATCACCTCCTGGATTCTTGTTATTGGCCTCACGGGTCACATCGTGAAATTTCGTTTCTTGGAATACCCAGACTCGATTAGCCAGGGCGTTACCTCCTCCTATTTCGTAAAGCTTAAAATCGATAACGGCCTTTACACTGTTGCAGAACGGCTGAAAGCGCAACTTTACGATCAACAGGCGATCGAGCGTGAGAAGGAGGAGTTAAACAAGAGGCGCGATGAGCAGGCTCTAGTCAATGCGGCGGAAAAATTGCGCAAAGGTCCTGACTCGCACACCTATGACAGCCAAAAAGCGGTGATCCTCACCGCAGCGCAAGATTTTGAAGAGAGAAAAGCCTGGGTGGCCAAACTCGATGCAAAACCGCTTGCGGCTGGTGAGGTGATTGCGGTGACCGACAATTTTGGAACGGCTTCGCTTCTCGTCGTGCGTGACACCTTTAAAAGTCCGCTCTATGTGGGCCTCTATACGATTTTTGTTCTTGCTGCCTGTTTTCATGCGTTCAACGGGCTCTGGACCTTTCTCATCACGTGGGGGATTGTTTTACGCATGTCCGCGCAGAAGGCAACGGTGAAAATGGCGGTTGCGCTGATGCTGCTCGTCACCTTCTTGGGGCTTATTTCCATTTGGGGAACCTACTGGGTGAATCTACGCTCATGAAAAAACTGGGAAAAGAGGTCATTGTCGTCGGTGGCGGACTTGCGGGGCTCTCATGCGCGATGAGGCTTGCAGAAAAAGGGTGCCACGTCAAGATCATCTCCGTCACGAAAGTCAAACGCTCCCACTCCGTATGCGCGCAAGGCGGCATCAATGCCGCGATGAATCTAAAAAACGAAGATGACTCCCCCCTCATACACGCGTATGATACGATCAAGGGGGGCGATTTTTTAGCCGATCAGCCTCCTGTCCTCGAGATGTGTCTTGCCGCTCCGGGCATCATCCGGATGATGGAGCGCTTAGGCTGTCCATTTAACCGCACGCCCGAGGGCGATCTAGATTTTCGACGCTTTGGCGGCACGCTCTACTACCGCACAGCATTTTGTGGTGCCTCCACGGGTCAGCAGCTCCTCTATGCTCTCGACGAACAGGTGCGCCGTTATGAGGCCAAAGGACTAGTTGAAAAGTTTGAGCATCATGAGTTCATGCGTCTTGTCATGGATGAGGAAGGAAGAGCACGTGGCATCGTGGTCATGGATCTCTTCACATTGAAGATAGAGGTTTTAAAGGCCGATGCTGTTGTCGTTGGATCGGGTGGACCGGGCCTCATCTTCAAAAAATCCACTAACTCTACCTTCTGTTCGGGAGCCGCCAATGGACGTCTCTTCAAACAGGGGATGAAATACGCCAATGGTGAGTTCATTCAGATCCATCCGACAGCAGTTCCTGCAGAAGATAAGATGCGTCTCATCTCAGAATCTGTGCGTGGTGAGGGAGGAAGAGTCTGGGTTTACGGAGACTCGTCAAAAACCATCACCACCCCCGATGGAAGAACGATCCCGTGCGGTACCACAGGAGAGCCCTGGTATTTTCTTGAAGAGATGTATCCAGCCTTCGGTAACCTCGTTCCCCGAGACATCGGCTCTCGCGAAGTGCTCCGCGTCTGTGAGCTCGGCCTCGGCATTGATGGTAAGATGCAAGTCTATCTCGACGTCACACAGCTTTCCAAAGAAGCTCATCAGAAGATCGATTCTGTTCTAGAAATTTATCAGAAGTACACAGGCGAAGATCCTCGAGAAGTTCCGATGAAGATCTTTCCGGCTGTCCACTACTCGATGGGGGGCGCGTGGGTCGACTGGCCAGCCGCCGATGATCCCGATCGCCTATCCCGTTTCCGTCAGATGACTAACCTTCCGGGCTGCTTCGAAATTGGCGAATCGGAATTTCAATACCATGGCGCTAATCGCCTTGGAGCCAACTCTCTCACCTCCTGCATTTTTGCCGGGCTCACCGCGGGGAGTGAAGTTCCTCGCTATCTCGAAACCCTCAAAGATAGTTACAGCAACCTCTCTCCCAAAATGTACGATGATGCGCTTACGAAAGAGGAGGCGTTTAAGCAGGATCTCTTAACGCGCAACGGAAAAGAGAACATCCACCGCCTACACGAAGAACTTGCCGATTGGATGGTGCGCAACGTCACCGTGAAACGCAACAACGCTGATCTCAAAAAAACGCTCGATAAGATCAAAGAGATCCGCGAGCGCTACAAGCAGATCTCTCTCGACGATCGAGGTCACCACCTCAATCAAACCTACATCTTCGCGAACCAATTTGATGCGATGCTCGAGCTTGCGCTCGTCATTACGAAAGGAGCGCTGCTCCGCAACGAGTTCCGCGGCTCCCACTTTAAACCCGAATTCCCCGAACGCGATGATGAAAACTGGCTCAAGACAACCATTGCGACCTACGATCCCACAAAAGATGAACCGGTAATCAGCTACACGCCCGTTGACTTAAGGTACCTCAAGCCGATAAAACGAGAATATGCCAAGGCCAAGAAGGTAAAACCCACCTTGGAGAATGTTCCCTCAAACATCATCCTACCTGTTTAACCGTATGACTAAGACTTTCATTCTGAAAATCTATCGAGGGACATCCGAGGAGCAGTACTGGGAAGAGTTTGAGCTTGAAGTGCGTCCGCTCTTCACCCTCACAGCTGCGCTCATGGAGGTTCAAAAGAATCCCGTGAACCGCAAAAACGAAAAGGTCACACCAGTGGCTTGGGAGCAGGGCTGTCTAGAAGAGGTGTGCGGCTCCTGCTCGATGCTTGTGAATGGCATGCCAAGGCAAGCCTGTTCAGCGCTCGTCGATAAGATCATCGAAGAGACCGGAAACACGACCATCACCCTCGCTCCCTTCACCAAATTTCCACTTGTCAAAGATCTCGTAGTGAACCGCGACAGCATGTTCGAGCAGCTGAAACGCATCCGCGCCTGGATCGATGTCGACGACTCCTACGATCGCGGCTTTGGCCCCAAGATCGATCCGAAGGTTCAGGAGCAGATGTATCACCTTTCCACCTGCATGACCTGTGGCTGCTGCAGCGAAGGGTGTCCCCAAGTTAACCGCTTCTCCAAATTCATCGGTCCAGCGCCGATTTCGCAAGCCAGGCTTTTCAATACCCATCCAGTTGGGAAGCTTAATGCCAAAGAGCGCCTTCGCCCCCTCATGGAAGAGGGGGGAGTTAGCGATTGCGGTAATGCCCAAAACTGCGCCCGCGTCTGCCCCAAAAAGATCCCCCTGACCGAATCGATCGCCGTCATGGGCCGCGAGGTCACCAAGCAGGCCGTGAGAGATCTCATCAGTCTTCCCGATCGCAAGAAAGAATGAATGGACGGGCCCCGGGGCGTTATTGCTTAATTCTTTGAGCGCAAAGCGCTCCATGGAGTGCGGCGCGGCGCGTCGCCTTACTTGAACAAATCCAAGGCGGTGCAAAGCACCGCACTCCAAAGAGCTCGTCCAAGGCTCGCTCAAAGAAGCTTTGGATTGAAGCAACAACGCCTCTTGGCATTCTCGGTAGTAAAAAATTTACTGTCTCTAGAACGAACCATCTCTTTTGTTGTCAAAAAATCTTTTTGTCTGTCTTTTTTAAAAAAGCTTTTATGTAGCACTTTAGTTTAATTTGTTGTAAAATTTATGAAATTTTTAAATATCAATAGAGGGTATTGTGAGCGCTCTTAATAAGGTTCTTGCTAATCAATCTGCAAAAATCATTTTCGAAGATTTTCTTGAGTGTCCTCCTCAGCTTTTTTGCGTGAGTAGGGCTGTGAATGATGTTTGTAAAAAGGCGAGGGCTGAAAGATTTCCGACCGCGGTTGAATTGCGGCATCCCGATTTCATTGCAGCGACCAAAAAAGAGGTGGAGAGGATTTGCGGAGAAGAACCCTTAGAGACCGTCCTCGAAAACCTCATGAACGAACTAGTCCAGAAGATTCCCGAAATAGATCGCTCATCCAGGAGAAGTAGTAGTTATGCCCCTATGTCGATGGATGCATGGAATCGAATTCAGGAGGTCTACGCAAACCTTTCGAAAGAAGAAGATCCAGAGAAACGGCAGAATCGAGCTGAACGCCTCCTCGTCTGTTTAAACCGGGCTAATAAATTGCTCCAAGACTTAGAAGTTCATGGGGCAGCCTATAGTGCCGCACAAGAAAAATGGAACGAAGCGCATAACAGAGATATGCAGCAGGTTCACGATGTGGCTCATATCGCGAATCTTGCTAGAGATAACAATACAACAACTTCTCAAGAGATCCAAAGAATCTTTGCTGAAGCGGGGCAATCCGCCGCAGAATACAGGGATCTTACATTCGAATGCTTAGGAAGATCTCTTACCGCTTTACCAAACCACTTCCGACAATTTCTTGCGCAAGAGAATCTTGCAAAGCGTGCACAAACGCTCATCTCCCAACAAGCCAATCCTCAATTGCCCTTAGCGCTTCATGAATCGCAGAACGCTTTCAATATGACGCGTGCTCAGCGTCAACAATTTGAGAGAGAAGCACAGCGACCTGAACGTGCCCAGGATGGCTTGTCTCGAGCACAGCTTTTAGCTAGAGAAGTTCGCGGTATCGATGGCGAGCTTGCAAGCGACGGAGCTCTTGCGCATTACTGGCGGGTATCGCTTAGAAATGCGTTGATTGGACAGGCGCAAGTAGATCCTAATACGGTACCTCCAGCCGATGCTCCAGTATTCCGCATCCGTGCGTGGTTAACAAGCAATCAAGCTGCTCTGGCTCAGTTTACACATTGGGATATCCCTCTCACGCCAGAGTGTCCTCTTCTCTTTTCTTGGATCGGCCTATTTACAGGGTTGAGAAGTCTCCGTGTGGTCGGAAGCGAGGCGCACCGTCTTGTCACTCTGCCCCCGGAGCTCGCCCAGCTCGAACATCTCGAATCGCTTGTTCTCGAAGGGCACAGCTTCCGCGAAATTCCCCCCATTCTTCAGGGACTTCCTGCTCTCAACGATTTATCGATCGAACGAAATGAGCATCCGATCCGCGTATTCCCTGAATGGCTAGATGCAAAGATCAACGGAGGTTTTTTTCGAGGACTTGACTTGGCGATGGAAAACACCATGGGAGTCCAAATGGCACGCATGGATCAATTTTTCGGTTTAGGAATTCTCGGTGAAAGGTCGATCTCTGGACCGGATATGATCCGTAATTGGAACCGTCAATATGCTGGACTTCCACACCAAGACTTTTCAGATGTTCCCTTTAACTTTTGGTTTAGGGAGAACTTCTCCATCCCCAATATCGCGTGCTATATGAGTGCTGGTTTGATGGAATTTGGCCTCCGACTTGTAAATATCGGACAGTTTTATCGACAAGGCTGGCTGGGGATGATCCAAGCCCTAACATTCCCTCTTCTTCCAGTGACTGCAGTCTTTGGGCTCATTATTGCTTCGGTCTTCTGGGCCCCCGCTCTTGTAACTTGGAGCCTACTCACAGCCTTCCAAATTTCGAGCCTCTCCTTTCTCATAGAGCCTATCCTCCACTTTGTGATCGGCCCCAGGATCGAAGCCTGCTTAGACGAAGATGATCCCATGATCCACGTGCGCGATTTTCCGGAAGAGCCCGCAGCTGGTGCACAAGTATAAACGATAGAAACTAGGATAACGATTTTATGAGCGGCATTAATCAGATTCTCTCTAAACCAGATCTCTTTTCGATCGTTTCTTATGATTTCTTAAGGGTACCTGGTCAGCTTTTTTCAGTGAGCAAGAGTGTAAATCAATTATGTCAAGGCGTGTTAAAACAAAAAACTCTTCCAGAGCTTCGGCTTACAAGCAAAAGATTCTTGGACGCTACGAGAACTGAGGCTGAGCAGCTCTGCAGAGAAGAGCCGTTTGATGTCGTTGTTGAAAGGCTCTATCAGCAAGTGGGCCAAAAATTTCACGGTGGTCGACAAGCATTTGATAGCGCCGCTTGGAGTCCTCTTCGAGAATTTTATGATCGATATCAAAGGGAAGCCAATCCCGAGATCAAGAAGGGCCTCGCCTATCGCCTAATTACCTGGTTACATCCCACGAATGTAAATATGGATAGCTTTGACGAAGATGAACATCTGCTTCTGCTATTTGCAGATCAGCAAAGCGTATTATTAGACCCGGCTCAGGAATACATCATACAAGAGAGGCTAGCTTGCAAAGCTGCCAGTGTAGCTGATCCTCAACCCTCAAGAGCTCTCGCGCGTTTGCGAGAAACGCAACAACGCTACATTCTGAATAGAGCTCAGAGCGAACAATTTGAAAGAATTTCGCGAAATATGGATCCCGCAAGCTTTCTTGCCGCGGAGAGATTCGCGCAAGAGGTGGATCATGCAAGAGATCTCAGCCTTGGTGTTGTATGGCGGAGCATTAGGCCGAGACTTCCTGAAGGACCTGCGCACAATGCCCCAGCGCACGTGATCCGAACATGGATAGAAAATGACGATCATCTACCAATTTTGGATCGACTCAACGGAAGATTGCAGTTCGTTCTTTCAGAAGCCTGTCCGGTACTCCCTGTTGAACTGGGGAGGTGCCGAAATCTCCAGCGGCTAGAATGCCAAGGGGAAGGAGCTCACCGCCTCATCAATCTTCCAGAAGCGCTCAGCGGAATGCGCAGTCTAGAGTCTCTCAGATTGGAGGGACACAGCTTTCGCGAAATTCCCGCTGTTCTTCAAAGACTCCCTGCTCTACGAGAGCTTTCGATGAGAGGGAATGAACACCCGATCCGCGTATTTCCTGCATGGCTGGATGAAAAGATTAACGGAGGCTTCTCAAGAGCTGCACTTCTCACGATGGAAAACGAGATGAGTCAAGTGCATCACTATGACAATCTTTTGGGCTTAAGAATTCTTCCACTTCATCGCTTGGGTGAAGTTCGACCCTGGCATGCACAATATGCGGAACTTCCTTACCAGGAGTTTACAGACGTCCCCTTTAATTTCTGGTTTAGAGAGCATTTCTCCATCCCAAATTTGACTCTATACGGTATTTTAGGAATTACAGAATTCATCTACCGATTTGAGAATATAGGTGAACTATACGCACAGGGCTGGCTTGAGATGACACGCGCACTTCTTCTGCCTCTTTTGCCAATAGCAGTTTTTTTCGGCTTGCTCATTGGCGGCGGTTTCTTAATTTCTCCTCTGGTTTTTCTAGCCATTTGCCTTTGTCTTGAGATTTCCAACTTTTCTTTTATTCCCAACGCGATTTTGCATTACGGTATCGGGCCTATTGTCGAAGCTGTCCGTGACGAGCTCGGCTACGACCGTATGGTTCACGTGCGTGACTTGCCGGCAGCAGCTGGGCAATCGCAAGAAGGCATGGCATAAATCTCAGATGCTGTCATAAGAATTTAATTATCAATAGCATGGACGATCCTAACTTGGACTTGAGGATAGCCGGAAATTCTTCAAAGACAAGAAGTGTCGGAAAAATCGCCAATTTCATGCGCAGGATCACTACATTAGGAAGAAGAAGCCTGGTTAAGCACGAGAGTGCTTGAATTTTCTCTTTTCTCGTGCATGAATCGATAATTCGAGTCCGCAAGCATCCAAAACCGCGATCAGATTGAAAAAGCGTGGGTTACCTTTTTTAGAAAGCGAACGATAAAGATTTTCTCTATTAAGATCGGCCTTGTCTGCAAGCCATCCCATTCCACCTCGCGCTTCCGCAATATCGCGCATCGCAAGAAGAAACACATGAGGATCGTCATCTTCAAGCGCTGCATTAAGGTATGCTGCAGCCTCTTCGGGGTCTTTTAGCTGTTTATGCAGGTGTTCTTTATAGTCTTTTAATTTTACCATGTTTTTTCTCTATGAGGGATTCTTTGTAAAGCTGCCAAAATGTAGCGTATGCGCTACATTTTGGCTATGCTTTTAAATTGTTGATTTTGATTTTAGAAATTTACCAAAGAAATCAGGCTTGTGGCCTGGCGATGGGGTTCGTGTAAGAGAGAAGAGAGATCTTTTAGTTCGATCTCCTTCACGGCGTAGCGCTTCTGGAGTTCTTTTTTCAATTTTTCAAGAAATAGTTCACGGCTGGGGACGAACTCTTTCATCTTGCACACAAACTCCTCGTGCGCTCTTCCGGCACGGTAGCTGGGTGTTTTTTTGGGGTGGAGGAGCAGGCCCATGCGTTCGGGCTGATAGTCCCAGAGGAATGAGGTGTGGTGGAGCCAGCGATCTTTTTTGAGATATTGGGCGTTGCCGCCACATTTTTTTTCACCGAGGACGTAGTCGTTTTCGCGGACGCGAAAATCTGCATGGTCGAAAATGGGAGCGTAAAGCTCCTCGGTCCATTTTAGGATCGGTTCGGGGAAGATGGGGAACGACTCTCTCTGGCAGATGAAGGTGATGAAGAGGGTGGATTCATCGACGACGACGGTTCCGCCACCACTAAAACGACGAATGAGGGGGATGCCATTTGCCTGTGCTTTTTCTTGATCTACGAGCTCTTCAATTTTGCCGGAGATGCCGAGAACGATAGCAGGCGAAGATCCTTCATTGATGATGCAGAAATTTTCTGTGCTCACGCGCAGAAGAGCCTCTTCGATTTTGAGCTGTTCGAGAATGGGAAAGTTGCGGAGATGGAGGATTTTCACGGTTGTTTACCTGCGCGAAATGCGACCATCAGCACGGTGATATCCGCAGGTGAGACGCCGACGAGGCGTGAGGCTTGCCCGAGATTCGCAGGTCGGATGCGGTGCATCTGCTCTTGCGCCTCTCGGCTCAGGCCCTTGACTTGGAAAAAATCAAAATCTTTAGGGATGTTGATCTTTTCGACGGTTTCGAGTTTTGCGACCTCTTTCTGCTGTCTTTCGATATAGCCGGCATATTTGAGAGAGAGTTCAATCTGGAGGTTGATCTCTTCTCCACGATCGTGAACAAGATCGGGAAACTGCTCACGCAGTTTTACATAAGTGTAATCGGGACGACAGAGCAGCTGCGCAAGAGATGTCGATCTTCCCTCGATCTGGCGGAAGGTTTTAGAAAGAGTGGCGATATCGGCTTCCATCTGCTCTTTTTTCCGCACCGTTTTTTGGAAGCGTGCGTTGTCGATCAATCCAAGTGCATAGCCATGGTGGCGTAGGCGAAGATCTGCGTTATCTTGC
Organism: Chlamydiae bacterium Ga0074140; assembly: GCA_001464115.1. Lineage (GTDB taxonomy): Bacteria > Chlamydiota > Chlamydiia > Chlamydiales > Rhabdochlamydiaceae. Next base: position 101,311 of record LNES01000001.1, read on the forward strand.
CGGAGAAGCAGGCGGTGTTCGGCTCTACTTGTAAACATGCGGTAGGGCTCATCGAGATCTTTGGTGATGATCTCATCAATCATGACGCCAATATAGGCTTCTGAGCGTTTTAGCATAAAGGAGGGACGCCCCAGTACCTTATTTGCGGCATTGATGCCGGCGATGAGGCCTTGTGCGGCGGCCTCTTCATAGCCTGTTGTTCCATTGATCTGACCAGCGATGAAGAGTCCTGCAATCTTTTTTGTTTCAAGGGTTGAATAGAGCTGCCCGCTTTTGAGGTAATCATACTCGATTGCGTAGGCGGGGCGCATAATCTCAGCGTTTTCAAGACCGAGAACGGTCTTGATCATGGCGAATTGCACGTCGAAGGGGAGAGAAGAGGAGATGCCGTTAACGTAAAACTCCTCTGTGGAGAGACCCTCCGGCTCTAGAAAAATCTGGTGTCGTTCCTTGTCAGCAAAACGGACGATCTTATCCTCGATCGAGGGGCAGTAGCGCGGACCTCTACTCTGAATTTTCCCCGAGTACATCGCAGAGCGGTGGAGATTATTTTGGATGATTTTCTTTGTCTCTTCCGTTGTGTAGGTGATGTAGCAGGGAACTTGTGGAAGCCGTGGGGTTTCAGGTTCGTCGTAGGAGAATCTTACCCCCTCGTCACCCGGTTGAATTTCGACCTTTGACATATCGATGCTACGGCGGTGGATGCGTGGAGGGGTTCCGGTTTTCAGTCTCCCCAGAGAGAAACCGAGCGATTCCAAGCTAGCCGAAAGACCCACAGAGGGCTTGTCACCTGCGCGGCCACCAGAAAACTGTGTTTCACCGATATGGAGTAGGCCTCGCATGAAGGTTCCGGAGGAGAGGATCACCGTCTTTGCACGGTAGGCGATTCCTTCGAGGGTTGCGACGCCAGAAATTTTGCCATTTTCTACGAGAAGGGACTCTGTCGTTCCCTGTTTGATGAAAAGATTTTCTGTTTTTTCAAGGCGGTGCTTCATCGCTGTCTGATAGGCGAGCTTATCTGCTTGCGCACGGGGTGACCAGACGGCGGGGCCTTTGGAGGCGTTGAGCATGCGAAACTGAATGGCGGTCTCGTCGGTGACCTTTCCCATGATTCCGCCGAGCGCGTCTATCTCGCGAACGATATGCCCTTTGGCTGTCCCGCCAACTGCGGGGTTGCAGCTCATCTTGGCGATCGTATCGAGATTCATCGTCAAAAGGAGCGTGCGCGCGCCGATACGTGCAGAGGCATGCGCCGCTTCACAGCCAGCATGGCCCGCGCCTACAACAATGACATCAAATTCTTCTGGGTAAAACCACATATTCGAGTGTGACAACTTCAAAATAAAAAGTTGTCAAAGACAGGTTCCGGCAAGAAAAATCTTACTTCTTATGACGATCGCGACGGCGTCGTTTCTTACGCTTGTGCTTCGCAATCTTCGATCTGCGTTTCTTTTTAACCGAGGACATCTTCACCTTTAAGCAAAAGCAGGATCATAGCGGTTGAGGAGGATTAAAGTAAAGAAGAGGAGAAGGAGAAAGCCGGGCACGGACACATCAGAAAAATTTTACTGGTTTACAATATCTTTATATTCATTTTACTAGCATAATCTTTGAGCTTACTGAGGAGTTTTTACCATGTCTTGTATCTGGGGATGCGCTGAGGGAACCTATCAATTTTGGAAGGCTGCTTTAGAAGACGCTTTCACCTTGCCTCCCGATGGGCGAGGGCGGGGGATCAATCTCTATCCGGCAGAGGGTGAAGCTGGCTGGGGAATTGAAAATATTTATAGCCAGCCTCAGCAGGTAGAGGCGGGGCAATTAATACGCGACGTTGACGTACACACATTGACACGTGCGCAGTGCGCCGTAGTTAGAAGGCATGTTGCAGAAGATCTATTCTACGACAAACTGAAGTTTGCGGGTGTGGTTGTACTCAGCGTTGTCTCAACAGGGCTTTTTATAGGAGCGGCATTTGCAACGGCCGCGGTGATTATTGACATTACAGCAGAAATTTTTGTCGCGCTTGTACTGCTTTGCCTCGAATCGATTGGAGAATCGATCTTGGTATCGATTGTTGGACTCGGAGGGATTGTATTGCTCGGAAGCGGCTCCCTACTCTACGAAATCTCGACCTCTCTTGCCGCAATTGTAACCGGTGTTGTGATGCTCTGGAGCAAGGTGATGATTCCAAATATTTCTCGTGGTAGCGCCTATATCGCAAACCGCAACATGGTAGTACGCATCTTAGATTTCGGTGCTGCAAGCACTGCGCGTGTGGATCTGCCGGATCTTGGTGGCGAGCCTCAGAGTCTTTAAGGTAGTGGAGAACAGCATATGACATGTATTCCTCTTCAAAGATTTTGGTCAACGCAGCTCACAGAGATGTTCGAGCTGGCCCCAGTACCTCCTCGATGCTGTGGGTGCATCTCTCCACCTGCCGCCGAATGGCGTGGACGGGCTGTAGATCAGATGAGTGTTGATGAGTGCAGACAGGCAGCACGAGATATGCGTACACAGGTTTGGATAGAGCAGTGTAAGGGGATGGGTCTTGTTGTAGGAGCCTTTTTTTCCGCAGTAGGGTTTGCCATTACGGCGCTTATCGTCGCAGGCTTTGTTTTTGAAGCGACGAGCATGCTTCTAAGCTCACTGTTTGCAATTCCTGCTATCGGGCTCGTCTTTAGCATCGTCATCTACAGTTTTGAATTGATTAATCTTGCCCTTGGATCTCTTGTCTTGATTGGAAAACTTGCGACTAAAGTTCTTGTTCCCTCAGCGATTAACAGCTATCAATACGCTGAATTTCTCGAGCGTAACGCCGTTCAGTTGGAAAGCGCTGGGCGCCGAAGAAGATAAGGGATCAATCGCCACCTGGCGAAAAGGCAGCGAATGCCGCCTCGTTATCGCTTCTCGAGGAGGAATCGATCCGCGTGTAGTTGGCGAACTGCGCAATCTCTTTGCGGAATATGAGTTGAATATTCCCGACACTTCCATGACGGTTTTTTGCGACGATGAGCTCCGCAAGCCCGGGCTTGTCATTCTGATCGTAATACTCGCGGCGAAGCAGGAACATCACGAGATCCGCATCCTGCTCGATACTTCCGCTCTCTCTTAGATCACTCATCATGGGGCGGTGGCCGGCGCGCTCTTCGACTTTGCGCGAGAGCTGGGAGAGACAGAGGACGGGAACGTTGAGCTCGCGGGCAAGGTTTTTTAGCATGCGCGAAATTTCGGAGATCTCATTCTGTCGGTTTTCCATGGAGCGATTCATGCCCGATCCAGAAAGAAGTTGGAGATAGTCGACGACGAGTAGTTGAACGCCGTAATTTTCTTTCATGCGACGCGCGCGCGCGCGCAGATCGGTAATCTTAAGACCGGGTTGGTCGTCGATGATCATGGTCGATTTCTGCATCATGTTGACAGAAGAGACGATGCGTTGAAAGTCGTTGCCGTTCAAAGAGCCGTTGCGAATCTTGTCAGATTCTACTTCCGATTGAGAACAGATGATGCGATGCAAGAGTTGTTCTGCTGTCATCTCAAGCGAGAAAATTCCCACAGGCAGGTTGTTCTTAAAGCAGAGGTTCTCAGCGATGTTGAGTGCAAGCGCGGTCTTTCCCATCGCAGGTCGTGCGGCGAGGATCATCAAATTTGAAGGAGAAAGACCGTTCAACATTTTATCGAGATCGATGAAATGCGTTGGAATGCCGGTGATCCCTGGCTCATCGGGCCCACGCTGTTGGAATTTCTCCTGTCTCTCTTGGAGATCTTTCAAATAGGGAGTTTTGGAACTCGCTTTGACACCCGACAAGAGATCTTTGATGAGAACGCCAGGGGTGGGGTTTGCGCTTTGGCTGATGACGAAAAATTTCTGCTGCGCTTGATCCAAGGTGTTGTTAACGTCGTCGGGATCATTCAGAGCCACACGCTCAACTTCTTGGGCCGCTTCGATCATGCGGCGCAAGATCGCCTTGTCGCGGACGAGTTCGACATACTCTTCGATGTAAGCGGAGGTTCCGACGTACTGAGCGAGCGTGGTGAGGTAGCTGACCCCACCCGCAGCTTTCAGCTTCTCTTGGCGTTTTAACTCTTCGCAGACGATATGGACGTCCGCGGGGCGATCGTTGCGGTAAGCGGTTTTAAGAACTTGAAAAATGATCTTGTGCTCAGGGAAGTAGAAGTCTTCTTCATTGAGACCATCGGCAGCGATATTGAGGCTGTTCACGCTCGTAAGCATGCATCCGAGCACCATCATCTCCGATTCTTTGGAATGCGGTGCGACTTTCATGCAGGCCTCTTGTTAAAGAAAAAATCGGAAAGAGTGGGATTTGAACCCACGGTACCCTTTGAGGGGTACGCGTCCTTAGCAGGGACGTGCCTTCGGCCACTCAGCCATCTTTCCAATGCCTGGAGATGGTAGCGTGCGCTTCGTTTTTTGAGCAAGGTATCCCGCCATTTAGAAACAAAAGAACAGAAGAAAAAAATAGACATGTCGGGGGTTGAGGGGAGCACTGCGTGTCTCCCTCGCACCCCCCAGCTGCCCCCTTGCGCCTCATCTCGCTTTGAAAAACCCTGTGCTCGGAGACGGGGTGTGCGAAGCACTACCCCGTCCGCTCCGCTCTCCTGCGCTAGGATTTTTCTGCGCGATCTGAGTCGTCGGGCTGCATCAAGCTCTCCCTCACCTTCCCCTTCGGGGAGGGGCCCCTTCCGAGTCATGATGCAGAAGCGAAAATTCTTTCCTCCATACTGCGAGACGACGCGAGAAGGGGACCCAACCCCAAGGGTTGGGGAGGTGAGCGCGGGAGCAGCCGATGGCTTTAAGCCGCAAAGAGAAATCGAAGCACAGGAGAGCGCGTAGCGCGTGCGGGGTAGTGCTTTGCACACTCCGCCACCGAGCGCTCGATTTGTCGAAGCGGATTGAAGCTCAAGGGGGCTACGGGTGGGCTGCGAAGACGAGCCGAAGTGCCGGTGGCACTTCGGCCTGCGAGCAGGGTTTCTGAGCGGGTACGCAGTGCTCTCCTGGGTCCCCGACATGTCTAGCTTCTTTTGCGTTGTATTTTTACAAACATCTCTTAAGAAGGCGCTCTGCATAATTAATCTACGAAATGGGAGTTGGAGAGTTCTTTGCCGTTTAGGGCGTTCCAGTGGCTGGTGTGGATCGAGCCGTCTGGGTTTTGCACCACGATGCAGTGAACCGGTAAGAAGACATCTGTGGTCTTGCGGATCGCAAAATCACTGCCAAAGGCAGCTCGAGTGAGCTTTTCGATCTGCGCAAGAGAGTAGCGTCTGGGAACCCTATGGGCGTCTTTGTAGGGCATCGTCACCAGCTTCTCATCGAGTTTTGTCTCTGGATAGGGCTGCAATTTCGGATTTTGGAGGTGCAGCCGGTAGCGACCTCCCGCCTGGACGATCAACTTCTTTTTTCGGCAGCTGTCGAGCCAGATATCGAGCATTTCATTTTCGACGTTTAATGTCTTGGAAAGGGCGTCGCGATCCAGAGATCCTCCCTTCTTGGCCAGAAGGTTAAGGATCTTAAACTCATGGCGTTGCGTGCTTGCCTGGATGCAATCTCCGAACCCGTGGGTCTTTTCCCAATTTTTCGTTTCGATCACCATCTCTCCATCGCGAAGATCCCATAGGATAAGCCCCTCTCGTGTCTTCTCTTCGGAACGGTTATATTTGACCTCCATGAGAAGATGGGGGTAGAACTTGAGCTGGGGTTCCAGGTAACGGTGACGGCCATCTTTGAGAAGGTCTCGTCTATGAGTTTCCATGATATGAGCGGCGGTATAGCGCACCTCTAGGGTGTGGAAGGAGCCGCTCGAGACAAATTCCAACGTCTTTTCCAGCGCCTTGGTACGGAGCTCAGGGCGTGTTAGGTCGAGCCAGTAGAGGCCGTAGCCACCCGCAGCAAGTGTGAGTAGGGTAAAGAGTAGGCGCATACAAATTAAGGTATCTAGGCGAATAATTTTTTGCCACTTCCAGTCAAATTACTGTGCGGTTAAAATTTTTTCACAATGAAAATTTATACAGTTTTTATTTCATCGCTTCTTTTGGCTAAAGCTTTTGCGAACCAGCCATGCTGTTTCTCGGATAATGGGATTTTTCCACCACGGTGTGAACGTCTGGCAGAAGACCAAGAACTCTTTCAAAACTTCAAGAGGGACCCTCTTCTTTCTCTTTTCGTCGAAAATGCAACCGAAGAGGAGGGAAGGGCGTGTCTTGCGAAATTGCCGCCAGATCTTATCGAAAAGTGTAGGATCAATGATCGTCTTGGAAATCCGCGCGTTGTTTCCTACCAGAAGTCTGGAAAGTTTTCTCCTACGACATTGCGTTACGCTAAAATTGCCTCCGATCTTGAGAGGGAATTCGGTTCCCTAAACGGGTTTCGCGTTGTTGAGATTGGTGGTGGGTACGGAGGCTTATGCACGGTGCTCTCATCGATCTTCTCTTTTAAAAATTATACCCTTGTCGATCTCCCACAAAATCTCCTGCTTTGTGAGCGGTATTTGCGAGAGCAGAAGATCGAGCATGTCTCGTTCGTGAACCTTCCAGACCTTCCCGAAGGCGAAGAGGATCTCGTCATCAGCCACTTTGTGTTTTCTGAATCTGATCGCTCCTTGCAAAAACGCTATCTCGATAAAGTTTTAAGTCGCGCAAAAGCGGGATTTTTGATCTGCGCACCTGCACATTGGAAAGAGATTCCCTATAGCAACAGAGAGCATAAGCGCGTAAAACCATTTCCCCACGAGAAAATTTTACACGACCTTGCGCAGCGCGGCATCGAAGCAAGAGTGATTCCAGAAGAGCCGCTGACGGGAAAAGATCACTGCGTTATCATCTGGAAAAGATGATGTTTTACGATCGCCGCGATGCGGGAAAGCAGCTTGGAGTACGCCTTGGCCAGTACGCAAATGCAAAGGACGCTCTCGTTGTGGGGCTTGCCCGTGGAGGCGTTGTCGCGGCTTATGAAGTCGCCCAGGCGCTGGGCCTTCCTCTCGTTGCATTTGTTGTGCGCAAAATTGGAGCTCCAGGAAACGAGGAGCTGGCTATTGGCGCCATTTCGGAAACAGGCGAAGCGATTTTTAATCACGATATCATCTCAACGCTTGGTGTGTCGAACGACTATATCCAAAAGACGCTCGAACGCGAGCGCGCAATTGCACAGCAGCGCTCCTCTTTTTATCGCGATAAAGCCCCAGCTCCTGTTTATAAAAACAAAACGATCATCCTCGTCGATGATGGGATTGCAACAGGGGCTAGTATGGAGGTGGCGATCCAGTCGATGCGAAAGGCTTCTGCAAAAAAGATCGTGCTCGCCGTTCCGGTTGCAGCACCCGATTCTTTATACCGACTCGGGAAGCAGGTGGATGAGGTCGTTTGCCTCTCCACACCCGCCAATTTCTATGCCGTTGGCAGCTTCTACGAGCGATTCGGGCAAACCAGCGATGATGAAGTCGTCCGCCTCGTGAAGGAATAAATAAGTGGTCTATTAAAGCGCTTGGAGTGCAAGCTCGTAGGCTTGTAGGAGATCGCGATCCCTGGCTTCTAGCCAGGTTTTGAGTGGAGCGGTGATCTTTTCGACCTCATCTCTAGTGCGCATTTTTACGCTCTCATCAAATACCAATCTTCCCACGTCGATAAGAATCGCTTCGTCATTCAAAATGCCGTAATTTTTTTCTAAGACCGCATCGCGATCTACAATCCCCTTGCTGCAGCGCTCCGCAATGAGGTGAATGATATTGGAGACCTTTTGTTGGATTTTTTCTTTCTCGTTTTTTTGAAAGAGGGTTTCAAGATGAGGAAAAATGAGTTCAGCTCGTCTCTGTAACAGAAAGACAACGCGATCGAGATCCACTTCATAACTCGTTTCGAGCCGGTCGTACAGACGGATCTTTTTTTTCAAAGTCTGAGTTGGAGCGAGGTGGACCATCAGAAGACCTGTCTCTTTTTGGAGCTCCTCACTTGCGAGTCGAAAGCTTTGAAAGCTCTCTTTGAGTTTTTTTAGATTGTACTTCCGGATCGCCTGTCGTTTTTTACTCAAAAAGGAGAAGGGATGGCTCAACCATGGATGTGCGCGTAGCTCCGACGGAAAGCGGTAAAACTTAATCACACTCTTTCCATCGTCGCTCAAAAAAACATAGGATTGATGTCCGCGTTTCAAATAATGGAAAGATTGGCTCGCGATCTCTTCCCAATCGGGAGGGAGAGAAAGGGGTGGCGCTTCAAAGGAGAAAGGCGCCTTACCATGGATGTTTCCAATGCAAAAACTATCGCTCTCTTTCAAAAAATGGCGATCTAGCCAAGAGACGGCGGCCAAAAAGAGAGTGAGAGCGATCAATAAGTATTTCACTCTTTCATCGAGAGCAAGAATTCAACGTTATTGTTTGTTTTCTTCAGCCTGCCGACCAGGAGATTCATCGCATCGAGAGGAGCAAGATCTGCAAGCGCCTGACGCACCTGGTAGATCTTTCCGAGCTCGTCGGGATGGTAGAGAAGCTCCTCTTTACGCGTACCGCTCTTGATGAGATCGATAGCGGGCCAAACGCGTCTATCTGCAAGGCGTCTATCGAGGACGAGTTCCATGTTACCCGTACCTTTAAACTCCTCGAAGATCACCTCATCCATACGCGAACCGGTGTCGATCAGTGCAGTGGCGATGATGGTGAGAGAGCCCCCCTCTTCGATATTGCGCGCAGCACCAAAGAAGCGTTTGGGTCTGTGCAGCGCGTTTGCATCGATACCACCCGTTAAAATCTTTCCAGAGTGTGGTTGTACGGTGTTGTAGGCGCGGGCAAGGCGTGTGAGTGAATCGAGGAGGATAATGACATCGTGACCATATTCGACAAGTCTTCGCGATTTTTCGATGGCCATCTCAGCGATCTGCACGTGGCGTTCTGGGGGTTCATCGAATGTAGAGGCGATCACCTCGCCCTTCACGATGCGCATCATGTCGGTGACCTCTTCAGGTCTCTCATCGATGAGTAACACGATGAGGATGCTGTCAGGGTTGTTCTTTGCAATCGCGCCTGCGATATTTTGTAGGATGATCGTCTTCCCTGTACGTGGAGGAGCGACGATCAGTCCGCGCTGCCCCTTTCCGATCGGCGCCGAAAGGTCAAGAACTCGTGTTGTGAGGTTTTCTTTGGTCGTCTCCATCACGAGGCGCTGATTTGGGTAAAGCGGCGTTAAGTTTTCAAAGAGAACGCGCTCTTTCGCAAGTTCTGGGGGTTTGTTGTTGATCTTATCGACCTTGAGGAGAGCGAAGAACTTCTCTTTCTCTTTGGGAGAGCGGATTGTCCCGTAAACAGTATCTCCTTTTTTCAAGTCGAAGCGACGGATCTGTGCAGGAGATACGTAGATATCTTCAGCGGAAGGAAGGTAGTTGTAGTTAGGAGAGCGCAAAAAGCCAAATCCATCTGGAAGAACTTCTAGCACACCCTCGCCAACGAGGACCTCATTGGGTCTTTCCGAAACAGCTTTAACCACTTCAAAAACGATCTGAGATCTTGTCAAGGCCCCCAAATTTTTGAGGCCGATATTGCGCGCATATTGTGTGAGCTGTTCGATATTCATCCGTTGAAGATCAGCAACACGTGTGATCGTCTCTGGTTGAGCATCTTGGGGAGGGGGTGCGGAAGGTCTCTCGTTTTCAGGTTCTTGGGTGTTTTGAGAAAGGTCCTTATCTTCTTGGTGCATACTTTCCTATTTTAAAAGTGTCTGGTAAAGGTGAATGACTTGGTTCTTTAACTCTTCGAGAGAACCGTTGTTATGGATTACAAAATCGGCGCGAGCGGCCTTTTTTGCGGGGTGCAGTTGTCTGTTCATGCGCTTTTCATAGTCTCTATCGGGCCTTCCGGTCCTGTCAAAGTAGCGTTTTCGAGAAAGATTTTCTTCGGCAATGACAGCGATGATAAGGTCGAAGAAGTGGTGACTTTCACTTTCATAAAGTAGAGGGATTTCAGCAACGAAGAGAGGGTATTTTTGTTCTTTCGAGATCTTCTGATACTGCTGTTCAATTTCATCTAGTACTTTAGGGTGCAAGATTTTTTCAAGGCGTTCTAGGAGTTCGGGTTCGGAAAAGACCTTCTTTGCAATTTTATCTCGATCGATTTTCTGTCCATTGAGGATCTCTGAACCTAGCAAGTGGATGACTTGCTGACCGATTGCTGCTTCAGATGATAATAGTCTTCGGACAATCTCATCAGCACTTACGACATACGCGCCGCACGCTTGAAGAATTTGGCAAACGGAAGTTTTGCCGGATGAAAGACCACCTGTAATAGCAATCTTTTTCAAGATTAACACTCCTCCCAATTTCGTCCAATAGAAATGTCCACGACGAGGGGAACCTTGAGCTTGAAGACCCCCTCCATCAGGGATTTCACAGAGGATGACAACCTATCTATATGATTATCAGGCACTTCGAAAAGCAAGGCGTCGTGGATTTGGAGGAGCATCATCCCCCAATCCTTCTCTTTTTCTAGAAGAGCATCGATCTGAATCATGGCGATCTTGATGAGGTCCGCTTGTGAGCCCTGGAGGGGTGTGTTCACGGCCAGACGTTCGGCGGCGGCGCGTATCATCGGATTTTTGCTCTGGATCTCAGGAATCGGTCTCTGTCTTCCAGTCATGGTGACAGCGCGCCCTGTTTTCCGCACACTCTCCTTACAAAATTCGAGATACTCTTTCACTTTGGGATAACGGATAAAATAGGTCTCGATGAATTTCTTTGCCTCTTCATAGGAAATGCCAAGCGTTTCGGAGAGTCCAAAGGCTTGCTGCCCATAGATGATGCCAAAATTGACCGCTTTGGCTCGGTAGCGCATCTCTGACGTCACTTCAGCAAGCGGCACACCAAACACGAGCGATGCAGTGTATGTGTGAATGTCCTCGCCTTCGACGAAGGCTTTGACGAGCGCGGGATCTTCACTCAAATGGGCGAGAAGTCGTAGCTCGATTTGTGAATAGTCTGCAGAGAGAAAACTCCAGTGAGGGTTTTGAGGCTTAAATGCCTCCCGGATCTTGCGTCCTTCCTTTGTGCGAATCGGAATATTTTGTAGATTTGGATCTACGGAAGCGAGGCGTCCTGTTGCAGCTGTCGATTGGCTAAATGTGCAATGGATACGTCCGGTACGCGGATCGATCTGTTCGGGGAGTGCATCGACATAGGTGGAGCGCAGTTTTTCGAGAAGTCGAAACTCGAGGATCATTTTGACAAAGGGAACCTCTTCTTGGAGGGATTCCAAGACATCTGCGCTGGTGGAGAAACCAGTTGCTGTTTTTTTCGGAGGCTTAATCCCCATTTTTTCAAAGAGAATTTTGCTGAGCTGCTTGGGCGAGCTGAGATTGAATGTCTCTCCTGCTACAAGAAAGATCTCCTTTTCAATCTCATGCAGTCGCGAAGCAAGCTCGTGTGACATTTTTTCGAGCATTTGCCGGTCAACAAAAATCCCGTGTCTTTCCATGCGCGCAAGAACGGGGATCAGAGGGATTTCGATCTTTTCGAAGAGCTCCTTCACCCCTTGTGTGTCGATCTCTTTTTTAAACAGTTTCTCGAGTCGCAGCGTATAGTCCACATCTTCACAACAGTAATCGGAGATCTTCTGAAGTGGAACAACGGCCATGCTGAGCTGGTTTTTGCCTTTTCCGATGAGTGCTTCGATAGGAGTTTTAACTTTGCCAAATTTTTCCAGTGCAAGCGTGTCCAAATTATGGCGTTGACTCTGGGGGCTGATGAGATAGGAGGCGATCAGCGTATCGAAGGCGATGGTTTTGAGTGTGATTCCCGCATTTTGTAAAACGTGCAGATCATATTTGAGGTGGTGCCCCACAAAACCGATGTGCGGGTTTTCAATCAGGGGCTTGACGAGCTCTATTACACGGCTGTAGGGGATCTTCCCATTCGTTGGGACATACCAGGCCTCATGCGTGTGGATTCCAAAACCCAATCCGACGATCTCGGCTCGCAGAGGGCGAATGTCTGTCGTTTCCGTATCAAGGCAGATCTCCTTTGCGTGGGAGAGTTTCGAGAGGAGTTTTACGAGATCGCCCTCATCGTCAATGAGCTGGTATTTCACCGGCCCGTCCTTTTCAAGCGAGCCCTCCTTTGCAGGTTCTTCTCCGAGCTCGCGCAGCAAGGTCATGAAGTGCATCTCATGGTAAAATGCTTTGAGTTTTTCGAGATCGGGCTCTGTAAATTTGAAAAACTCCTCATTTTTTGGAAAATCGACATCGGGGTGCAGAGTCGCGAGCTTTTTACTCATGCGTGCGATCTCTTTCTCATTGCGGATTGTCTCCTGTTTTTTTTCTCCAGCGACTTTTTCAGGGTGTGCGAGGATGTTTTCGAGCGTACCAAACTCCTCGAGAAGAGCGACGGCTCCTTTCGGCCCAAAACCTGTTAGGCCAGGGATATTATCCGAAGCATCCCCTACAATTGCCAGATAGTCGACGATCTGTTCGGGGTTTACTCCGAAAAGCTCTTTGACCTTTTCGCGGTTCACCAGCTGGTTATCCTTGTGTACATGAATCAAAGAGATATGCGGAGAGACGAGCTGGCACAGATCCTTGTCACTCGAACAGATGAAAACTTCAAAGCCCCTCTTCTCAGCCCAGAGAGAGATCGCGCCAATCGTGTCATCTGCTTCGATTCCTGGGATTGAAAGATGGGGAATTCTTGCATATTCACAAAAGAGCAGAGCGCGCTCCAGTTGTAAGACGAGGTCTTCGGGCATCGCAGCGCGGTGGCTTTTGTATTCATCGTAGATTTTTTTGCGAAGCTCTTTGCCTCCAGGTCCATCGAAGACCACAACAAAATAGTCGGGAGAAAAATCTTTCACGATTTTGCCAATCGAACGAATGAAACCATAGAGCGCGCCCGTGGACTCACCTTTTGGGTTAGTCATTCCTTTGATCGCATAGTAGGAGCGAAAAAGGATATTGAGAGCGTCGATAATGTAGATCTTTTTCATTTTGGATCGGTCGTGAAAATGCGGAGAAGGAGTGATGAACGATGAATGATGGGTGATGAGCGAAAGAAAAGAAAGGTATTATGTTCTTTCGCTGCGGGCCTTGCGCTCATAGTTCCATATTTTAAGGCTTCCATCTTCGTTCAGCATTCATCATTCAGCGCGATTAGTGGGTTGATAGAGGTAGAGAAATTTTCCGCTCATCTCCGAGCTCAGGTGCGGCCCAATTTGGAAGGTGTGGGTAATCTTCCCGCTTAGGAGAGAAAATTTGCTGTGTGTAAGACCAGAGAGAAAATCTACCTTTGGATCTAGCTCGAAAACTTGATAGGGCTGTTTCTCCTGGATATGGGCGGCAGTCGCAAGATCTCTCACAGCCTTTCCATAATCTGCATCCGCGTCATCGATGTAACCATACTCCTGAGCAACGGACGCTATAAAAACCTGTGCGCCATACTCGCTCACGAGTTTTTCGCGATTTAACGCGGGCCTTCCATCTGTGACAATCGAGATAAATCGTTCGTAGAGGCTAGCAGTGATATCGCGAAGCGACTTTTCTTCATCGGGTTTCCAGGGTCTAAACGGGTTGAGTGTGTCTTTGTCTTTTCCTTGAGTGATCGTGAGGGATTGTACTCCAATTTTTTCCATCGCACCTGAAAAGTTGAAAGAGGGTCCGAGAATCACACCCACAGAGCCGATCACACTCGAGGGCGTTGCATAAATCTTATCGGCGGCAGACGCGATATACACTCCGCCCGATGCACACATGCCATCGACAAATGCGAAGATGGGCACGTTATACTTCCTCTTATATTCTTTGAGGGCATGATAGATGTTGTCTGCATCTGTCACGGTTCCACCAGGAGTATTGATATGCAGGAGAATTCCCTTAACGCGCCCTTCGCGGAGCATGCCTTCTCGTGAATCGAAAAGGATGTTCTCGATCGTGTCGGAGTCGAGAAGTGGTTCGCCAATCACACCGTGAAGATTGATCCGCAAAAGCGCAGGGGAAGACATAGGTAAAAGCTCTCGTTTTCCTTGCGCATCTGCCGCAACCGTGATCTCAGTTTTCTCTGGAATAAGAGAGCTTGGAGAGAGCATTACAAAGACAAAAAGCAGAAGAGCGAATCCGATCAGAATACCTAAAATGGCTCCAAATGAGCTGAAAAATGAACGAAGCATTGCGCGGAAAATTGATTCTCTAGGGGGTGTCATGGGGTACCTGATGGTTTTTGTCTCATCTTAAAAGAGGCTTACATTTTGGGCCATAGAGAAAGCAAACTACCCAAGAGGTTTATTAAAGGCTTTTTGTTTAGCCAAATAAATGCAACTTTGATAGATGCAAAATATATGCGCAGCAAATTTTCTTTGGCCTCTTTACTCTCTTCTAACGTGATGGCGTGGATGCTGGTGCTCTGTGTTTTGGTGAGCGTCGTTGCAACCATTTTAGTTACGCCGCACGATTTTCTGAAATCTCGCATCTACGTTTTCATCTCGATTTTGGCAAGCGTAGCGGTTCTTTTCATCGGTCTTAGCCTTTTGATCTCTTCGTTCATATTCGAGAAGCAGGAGGATACCGCGCGCAGATCGATCACAAAAGAGTCGATCGACAAATTATGGCTCTTTCCCAACCAACTTCTTGCCAACAGCACACATGCGCACACTCAATTTTTAAAAAGCTTCTACACGAATAATCCTCATCTCTTTGCTGTAAAGTCAAACGGTGAGGAACAGTCCGCTCTTGCTATTCTGCAAGAGCAGAATATTGCTATTGTGATGATACAAGCATGGGAGGACTATTTAACACTGCGGAAGCTAGATCAGACCGGAGATTCAGTCTGGTTAAACAACTTCCTCCAGTGGGCGCAGAGTCCTTATCTCAAAGAGTATTTCGGTTTCCTAAAGTTCAATTTCAAGGAGACTACAATCGAATTAGGCGACATCCTCTTCCGCTATGCAGCTACCCTACCGATGCCGACCCAAAATCCTGAGCTCTATCCAAAAACTGTCCAGAAGATGCTTGCCGATCCTGAAATGATCGATCTTCTGAACAAAGCCTAACTTTCAACGTCTATTAGTCGTGGCTTTTGCGCTTCTTTGCTCTATGGAGCTCGCGTTTGATCTGGAAGAGCTCGAGGAAAGCGAGAGCTCCAAAGAGGATGAAGAGCGCGTAGAGATACCAAGGGAAGGTAAAGTGAAGGGTAAGGCCGATCAGTACGACGAACTGAAGGGCAGTTGTAACTTTTCCCCAGCGGATCGCACGACACTTGTACGCTTCCCAATCTCCAGAGAGGCTGAGGATGATGCCGAAGATGCAGAGAAAAAAATCGCGAGAGAGCATTGCCGCTGCCTGCCAAACCTGGAGCTGGCCTTCCATGAGAAGGACGCCGAGCCCGAAGATGACGAAAAATTTATCCATGGCAGGATCGAGAATCGCTCCAAACTGGCTTGTCGAACCGCAGCGTCTTGCGAGGTAACCGTCGACGCTGTCAGTAATCATGGCGAGCAGAATGGCGGTAATCCGCCAGGCGGTACTGTCGACGAGAAACAAAAGCGCGAGTGGTGCGCGCAGAAATGAAAGACCGTTTGATAAACTAAGCATGTATAGTTTTTTTTCTGCGTTTATACCAGATGACTCCAATTGTCGCTAGGCCGAACAACGTGAAAATGAGGAGGTTGAAAGTTTTCACATAGCCGAATAACACTTGGTAGTTCTGTCCGAGAAAATAAAACGCAGAAAACATGGTCGCACACCAGATGGTGCATGCAAGAGCATCTCTTAGGATGAATTTCCTGAAAGAGAGCTGACTCATTCCTGTACTCATGAACAAGGCGTTGCGCACGCCGAATGGAATAAAACGTCCTACGATGAGGGTGAGAAGGCCGTACTTTTCATAAAATGAACGGACTCTTTCGAGTTTTTTTTCGTCTAGCAGCTTGCGGAAGAATCGCCATTTTAAGAGCCTTGGGCCGAGCTTACGCCCAATCCAATAGGCGATCCAAGCTGAGAAATAGGTGCCCAAGAGCAAGCTAGAAAAGAGAATGGCGGTGTGTTCGGGAATAATAGTAGCTGCCAAAACAGCGCCGATAATCATCAGAACGTCGATGCTAACGGGAAGACTCATACCTGCAAGAAGAGCTCCCCCAAAGATGAACCAGTGGGCAAGGTGTGCGTGCTGTGTGACAAACTCAACGAGATTTTCCATGCAAACTTAAACTTGTGATTAAGTCGTGGCGGGCTTTTCTTCGGCAATCACTGGCTCGTCATCTGGAACATCCAGAGTCTCATGTTTTGTTGTGAGCTCATTGAACTGTTTGCCGAGTGAGCGGACAGCTATCATCCACGCAACAATTGCAAAAAGAAGAAGGACGCCGACATAAGGGGTACTGAGAGAGATCGATCCAAAAAAGACGAGAAGCCCTTGGTGGATAATAGATCCGCCCGACTTCCCTAGGCGTGAACCGACTCCGTCGATGGCGGCTTTTCCTTTTAACTTACATTCGTGGCTCAAGGGGATGAAAGCGAGCTCTTTGGTTGCGTCGAAAAGGGTGTACTTGGAAGCGCGCGAGAGGCAGTTTTGCATTGAGCCAAAGAAGACACTCATTGCAAGGGGTGTAGACCCGAGTAGGGCAGCGATGGCGCCAAGGCCAAAATCTTTAAAAAGAAGAAAGGAGAAGAAGCCGACGCTAGTAATAACAAGAATGAGTGGGGAGATCATCGCGCTCGAAGTCCAGCTTAGTCTGCGAATCAAATTTCCAGAAATAAAGACACTAGTTGCCGTTGCAATAATGCCAATCCCCGTTAAGACCTTACCCATATAGGCGTTGAACTCTGCAGGATTTGGGTAGAGGTGTTTTACTTGATCTTTCCAGATTACCTCTGTGAGATTAATCACGATGTTGTAGGTGACGACGATGATGGCGATGCAGATCAAATATTTGGACTTGGCCAAGTAGGCAAAATTCTTTCGAAGCCCCATTTTGATAGGCTCTGGAGAGTTTTTGTGATACTCGGCAGAACTATATCCAAATCCATTGCGGTGCAACCAGCGGAAGAGGAGCATGCAGACGATTCCGACAAGGATGACAATGCAATTCAAGAAAAAAACAGACTGTCCCCATCCATCAGATCCAAAAGGGAGCCGAGGGTTGTAGGCGTGTTGAGAAAACATGGTGGCGACTTGGCCGGCGGCGATTCCAGAGAAGTTGATTCCGATACCCAAGAGACCATAGAAACGCCTTGCATCACTCACTGTTGTCGTCTCATTCACAAAGCCCCAGCAGAGCACGGTCATGATGATCGTGCTCCACATCTCGGACATCACGTAAAACGCAGTAAAAGTCCAGTTGCGGAAAACGGCAACAAATCCTTGAAATCCTGCGGGTAGATGAGCTTGGAGTCGATCGCAGAACTCATGGGGGTGAAGAGAATCTTGGAAAGGATAGAGGAAGAAAGTGAAAATCAAAAAGAAAGCGATGAAGATGCTCATCATCGCGTAGAAGATCCGTTCGCGAGAGAGCCAATTCGATACGCGCGTAAAAATAAATGTGAAGAGGAAGGCCATCGGCAAGATCGCCCAAACCTTGAGGAAGGGGAGGGCCTCCGCGCCGGAGGAGCGCGCTGTCACGACGAGTGCGTCTTTTGTCGCTCTTAAAATGCTGTAGTTAAATCCGACGAAGAAAAAGATGAGAAAGAGAGGCAGGAACATGCGCATCTCACTTCTATAGATGGGCCATAGAAAAGCGCGAATTTTGCCGAATTTCTCAGTCATTCCACTACCCTCAATTAAGCGGGAATCATAGCACATCCTGGAGATATGGCTACAGAATTATTTGTCGGAGAGGGCATCGATTCCCGGAAGCTTGCCATATTCAATAAATTCTAAAGCTGCGCCCCCTCCCGTCGAAAGGTGAGTAAAATTTTTAGAGAGGTTTAGGTGGTTGATGGCAGAGACGGAATCTCCTCCTCCAATGATCCTTGTAGAGTTTAGTTTCGCGAGTCCGCGCGCGAGGCCTTCAGTGCCTTTTGCAAAGGGAGGAATTTCAAAGATCCCTGGAGGGCCATTCCAAAAAATTGTTTTGCATTTCTCAAGTTGCGAGATCCAGGCTTTCATGGTTTCGGGTCCCATATCCACTCCCTGCCACCCGGCGGGAATTCCCTCTTTTGTCTGGATCACTCGTGTTTTGGCGTCTTGGCTTACTTTGTCAGCAATGAGTAGGTCGCTGGGCAAAAAGAGGGGAAGCTTTTTTGAGGCACACTGCTGAAGAAGTTCTTTCGCCGTGGGAAGTTGAGCCTCTTCACAAATCGAATCCCCAATAGAGATCCCTTGGGCTTTGAAAAAAGTGAAGGCCATGCCACCACAGATGAAAAGAGCATCCACCCTCGAAAGGAGAGATTTGAGAACGCCAATTTTGGAGGAGATCTTTGCTCCGCCGATGATCGCATAAAAGGGGCGCTGTGGATTTTTTAGAAGAGGCTCCAGAAAGGCGAGCTCCTTCTCCATCAAAAATCCCATGGCAGCTTTGTTCGGAAAAAGTTTTGCGATGGTGCATGTGGAGGAGTGAGCTCGGTGCGCAGTGCCAAAAGCATCATTCACATAGAGATCTCCGAGTTTTGCGAGCTTTTGCGCAAATGTAGGATCCGTGGCGGGATCCTCTTCAGCAGGATAAAAACGCAGATTTTCTAGAAGGATGATTTCGCCGGGCTTCAATGCGCTGGTAGCTTTTTCTACTTCTTGACCGATGCAATCTTCTACGAAGCGCACAGGTTTCTTGAGAAGTTTGCTTAAATGAAGTGCACATGACGCCAGAGAGTATTTTGGTGTCCGCTTTCCTTCTGGTCTTCCAAGATGGCTCATCAAAATTAAAGAACCACCCTCTTTCAAGACATACTCAATGGAGGGGAGAGCTTCACGAATGCGCGTATCATCTTCCACAGAGCCTTCTTTGCTCAAGGGCACATTGAAATCGACGCGCATCAAAACCCGTTTGCCCTTTATCGCAAGATCTTTGATCGTAAGTTTAGACATGACACCTCCTCCCCACGTTGACGCAACCGCCAATTTTGCCGCAAGTGTTGCAGAGAGGAAGGCGGAGCTTGCGGATTAAAGTTCTTAAAGAAGAAATAGACATGTCGGGTGACACAGCACTTCGTGTCTGCGTCCCCCGCGACCCCCTTGCGCCTCACCTCGCATTGAAAAATCCTGTGCTCGGAGGCGGGG
>LNES01000002.1 GCA_001464115.1 Chlamydiae bacterium Ga0074140
AAAGCTGGAAGAGGCTCCACGACGAAGGAGTGGAGAGGGAAGCGAAGCTCCAGCCCGTGGCTTTAAGCTGCAATGAGAAATCAAACCGCAGGAGAGCGTAGCGTGCGGGGTAGTGCTTCGCACACCCCGTCTCCGAGGAGTTGATTTGTCGCAGCAGATTAAAGCTCAAGAGGGCTGCGGAGACCAGCTAGAGTGCCGGTGGCACTCTAGCTTTGCGGAGCAGTGGAACACGGACATAAAATGCCGTGTTCCCGACCCGTCTATGGAGCGCCTACACAGGTTTTTTTATCGGATTGGTTTATAGGGAGGCGAAGGGGTTGCCGGCTTGGGAGAATTGGGAGCCCTGCTTACGGCGCTTGAGTTCGGTGCGGATGGAGAAGAGAAGATCCTGGTCGAAATCTTTGCGTACTGCCCAAAGCAGATACTCGATCGGGATTTCTGAGAATGCCCTTCCCTTGTGTTTGCCGAGGGGCATCATCTTGAGCAAAATTGGATGTTTAAGACGTTCGAGGAGTTGTTCGGTGGTTTTAAACTGTTTGCACAGAAATTTAAACACTTCGATATTGACGACGACATCATTCATCGCGCGATGCGCTCCCTCGGCAGCGATGTTGAAATGTTGACGGAGCATTTCTAGGGAGTTGGTTGGACTTTCACCGTAAAGACGTGCAAGTCTCAATGTATCGATATATGCCTGGGCTTCGAGCTCACAGGGAACCTGGTGGCGTTTTGCGCTCGCTTTCAAAAAGGCGAGATCTAAGGGAATGCCGTGACCAACTACGATGGATTTGCCGATAAATTTTAGAAGATCGGGAAGAATCATCTCGATCTTAGGTTTGCCTTTGACCATCTCATCCGTGATGTGATGAATCGCGATCGATTCTACTGAGATTGGGCAGCCTGGATCGATGAGCGTTTCAAACGTTTCAAAGATCTTTTCAAAGCTGAAACGTGCACAGGCGACTTCGATGATCTGATCCTTATCAGGCTCTAACCCTGTGGTCTCTAGATCAAAACAAACGAAGGTGTCTTTATGAATTAGGCCCAATCGAATCTCGCAATTTTTCTTTTTTCTTCTTCTACATGTGTAAACGATAAAAAGAGGGAGTGTTTCGGAAGAAGGCTCTCAATCCGCTCTGCCCACTCGATGCAGCAGATGCCGCCTGCGTTTAAGTACTCATCAAATCCCAAGGCAGAAAATTCTTCCGCGCTTTTTAGCCGATATAGATCAAAATGGTAGATAGGAACCTCTCCGGGATAAATGTGAAGGTAAGAAAATGTCGGGCTGCTGACCTCTCTTTCCGAGAGATCTCCAGCGCAACTCGCTATTCCTTTAACGAAAGTCGTTTTTCCTGCACCCAGTTCACCCGTTAAGCAAAGAATCGCACCGGGGCGCAAAATCCGTCTGATCTTTTTGGCAAACTCAAGCGTCTCTTCGGGAGAAGAACTCAGGATCTCTTCCTCTAAAGGGGCTAGCTCTGTTGTTCTTGGCGCTCTTCTTCGGTCCACTGGTCCACGTATGGGGCGAACTCTTCGAAAGATGATAATGTTTCGAAGAATCCATTGATCTTACTCTCATCTAGATGCTTTTGAATGAAGGCAAGAAAGTGCTCTTCGATTTGAAAGCGGTTCTGATTGGTCGCTTCGACCAAAGAGAGGGGCTTTAGTTGATTTTTTAGGAAGTCGTCGATCACAGCGGCTTTGCTATTGAAGAGTTTGCCGGTGACAGCAGAGGAGTAAACTAGCTTAGTAATCGGCGCTTTCAGCTTAACAATATAATTTTTAATTACCTCAGGATCTTCTGATACAAAAAATCTTTTTACTTTTAAACCACCAACACGCTCCGTGTTCTCCGGGCATTTCGAGACCCAATCGTAAATGGCATCTTGCGGGTTAGGGTGGGTATTGTCTCCAAAGACCTTTCCCGTGAATGGGCAGATGTAAACTTTTTTTGTATACTCGTTCACCGCCTGCTGTCCCATCTGAATCTTGATCTCTGTTTCACGCCAGAGCTTGCCCTGTGCCTCAAGACGCTTAATGAGATCATCTTGGCTCTCATAGATCGTCTTTTCGCGAATGAAAAGGACGGGATGAACGTTATATTTTTTTTCTAAAAAATAAAGATAAGTCGTTATAAGGTCTGCTTTCCGGTTCTTTTTTAAGAACCGTTCAAGATCTTCTTTGAGAGATTCAGAAATGACAGTATTTGTCATTGTACACCAGAGTATAAAATTGAGGTCGAGGGTATCTTAATTTCCCATTATTGATCAAGGAACTTGTCTAAATCCCCCCAAATGTAAGACAATTATCCCTCATCATTTAGGGAGGACCTATGACACTCACGTTAGAAGACACCCTGACTTTAGAAAATATTATTGTCGAGGGATACGAGAGAGTAGTAAAGATTACGGATGACCGTTCTGGACTAAAAGCGATCATCTGCATTCACAGCTTGGCATTGGGACCTGCGCTTGGTGGTACCAGAATCTACCCCTATGCCACATTTGATGAAGCCTTAACTGATGCAAAGCGCCTTGCAAAAGGAATGACATACAAATCCGCTGTCACTGACTGTGGTTGGGGCGGTGGCAAGAGCGTCATTATCTATGATTCTAAAAAACCCAAACCCAAAGAACTTCTTCTCGCCTTCGGCGAGGCTGTGAATCGCCTCAAGGGTCAGTATATCTGCGCAGAAGACGTAGGCTGCTCCCCTGACGATGTCACCACGATTAGTCAGGCGACGCCCTACGTTGTAGGTCTCCTCCATCCGAAGAGTAGCGGGAACCCCTCTCCCTTTACCGCATGGGGAACGTTCCGTGGTATGCAGTCGGTTATGAAAAAATTGAATGGCAGCGACTCTCTGGAAGGAAAGCGCGTGGCGATTCAAGGGCTTGGCAGCGTTGGCGCGACCCTCGCAGAGCTTCTCTTCTGGGCCGGCGCAAAGCTCATTCTTTGCGACATTGACCAGGAGAAGACCGCGCGTATTGCAAAAGCGTATGGCGGCGAAGCCGTTTCTCCTAATCAGATCATGGAAGTTCCTTGCGATATTTTAGCTCCTTGCGCAATGGGCGGCACATTAAATCCGACAACGATTCCTCGCCTGCAATGTAAAGCGATCGCTGGCTGTGCAAATAACCAGCTTCTGAAAGATAGCGATGCAGATCTTCTCAAGCAGAGAGGGATTCTCTACGCCCCAGACTTTGTGATCAATGCGGGCGGGCTCATCAACGTGACGCAAGAGCTTCTCACAGAAGGATATAATCCTAAAATTTCCCGCGACAAAGTGCACAGCATTTACGATCAGCTCATGGCCATCTACGAGATTGCTGAGCAGAACAGGATTTCAACGCATGCAGCTGCCATCTCTCTGGGCGATTATCGCTTGGCGTACGGTCTCGGCAGACGCGTAATTCCCCCCTGCTTCCACCACTCAAAATAAGAAAGAGTTGCGAAGAAGGCTTTTCCATGTTTTCTTGTTATCTCTTGAAGAGATTTCGGGGATTCTTCAATTTGTTTGGATATGCAAAACATCATCACCAGACTTGCTGAGAGGGTAAAGAAGGCTCTTTTCGCTGCCTACGGACAGGAGCTCACGGCTGAGTTTTTGGAGCCCGAGGTTGAGCAGAGCACAAATCTTCAGTTTGGGCATTACCAATGCAATAATGCCCTCAAGCTCGCGAAGCAGCTCAAGAGATCTCCAAGAGAAGTTGCGCAGAAAATTCTCTCTCATTTTGATGGGACTCCTTTTGTGGAGAAGGCAGAAATTGCCGGTGCAGGATTTCTTAATTTTACGCTCAGCTCAACATTTCTCGCAGAAGAGATCAATCAGCTCATCCGCGATAACCATCTGGGTGTGCCAATTCCGGCAAAAAAACAGAGAGTCATCGTTGAATTCTCCTCTCCGAATGTCGCTAAAGAGCTCCATGTGGGACATTTGCGCTCTACCATAATTGGAGATGCCCTGGCGCGCCTGTTTGAATTCCTTGGTCATGATGTTCTGAGGCTCAATCACATCGGCGATTGGGGAACTCAGTTTGGAATGTTGATTGCGTATATGCAGGATGAGGCTCCCGGTGTACTGACTGGAGAACAGAAGGCGGATCTCTCTGAGCTCATGAAGTGGTATAAGGCTTCCAAGATCCGTTTTGACGCAGACCCTGAATTCAAAAAGCGCGCGCAAAAGCAGGTTGTTCTTCTCCAAGGAGGAGATTCTGCCTCTTTAAAAGCATGGAAACTCATCTGCGATATTTCGCGCGAAGCGTTTGAGGAGATCTATGATCTTCTCGATGTAAAGCTTGTGGAGCGTGGAGAGTCGTTTTACAACCCTTACTTGAAACCCTTGATCGAGGATCTCGAGAAAAAGGGGCTGATCACGATTTCTGACGGCGCGAAATGCATCTTCATGGAGGGATTTTTCACCCCCGAGGGGGAGCCCCTTCCGATGATCGTTCAAAAATCGGATGGCGGTTACAACTACGACACGACTGACCTTGCTGCGCTCCGCTACCGCATCGATGTGGATAAAGCAGAACGGATCCTTTACGTCATTGATGCCGGACAGAGCCTGCACTGCAAGATGTTTTTCAAGGCTGGAGAACTGGCTGGATATCTCGATCCAAAAAAGGTGCATGTAGAGCATGTAGCCTTCGGAGTCGTTCTCGGCGCTGATGGCAAAAAATTTAAGACGCGCTCGGGTGAGACCGAAAAACTAATCGATCTTCTTCTGGAAGCAGTCAGACAGGCACGCGCGATCATCGATGAGAGACTTCCCGATCTTCCTTCGGAAGAAAAAGAGGAGCTCGCCAAAACGCTTGGTATCGGAGCCGTGAAATACTCGGATCTATCCTGCCATCGCGTAAAAGATTATGTCTTTAGCTACGAACGTATGCTCAAGTTTGAGGGGAATACGGCTGCATTCCAGCTCTACGCTTACGTGCGAGTCCAAGGGATCAAACGCAAAGTCGGAAAAGATATCGATGCTGTACTTAAAAGCGCGCGTGTCGAACTCGTTCACCCCACAGAAGTTCTTCTCGCACTTCACCTTCGCCAATTCGGCGAAGCGCTCGCCATGATCGAGCGCGAGCTTCTCCCGAACCGCCTCACCGAATACCTCTACAACCTCGCAGAAAAATTCCACGCCTTCTTCCGCGACTGCAGGGTAGAAGGAACACCTCAAGAAGACAGCCGCCTCGTGCTCTGCGAAGCTACCGCCAGAATCCTACGCCAAGGCCTCAATATCCTAGGCCTCAAGACCGTCGAAAGAATGTGATTTTTATTCGTTTAAGTTTTTGTCCAGAACAGGCGCATTCAAATCATTACGGATTGAAATAGACATGTCGGGTGACACGGCACTTCGTGTCCGCGTCCCCCGCGACCCCCTTGAGCTGCACCTGGCTGTGAAGAACATGCGCGTTTTGCAGAACGCGCATTATCGCGTGCTCGGAAGCGAGGTGTGCCGAGCACTACCTCGCGACGCCTTCGGCGTTCCTGTGCCGCGATTCTTCTGTGCCATCTGCCGTCGCGGAGCCTCTTCCAGCTTTGCTCCAGTGCCAAGTTAAGACCTCTCAGTCGTTTTCGGAAATCTTTACCTGATACTGCGAGACGACGCGAGGAGGGGTCCCAATCGACAGATTGGGGAGGTGAGCGCGCGAGCAGCCCGACGACTCAGATCGCGCAGAAAAATCATAGCGCAGGAGAGCGGAGCGGGCGGGGTAGTGCTTCGCACACCCCGCCTCCGAGCACAGGATTTTTCAAAGCGAGGTGAGGCGCAAGAGGGGCGGCTGGGGACTAGCCGAAGGACTTGTCCCCGCTCGTCTATTTTCTTCTTTAAGAATTATAATGTGTCAGCCCTGAATCTTTGTCTTTTGGGCCTTGCCGGGAATCTCTCGCACATATCGTGGTACAGCATACCCTGAGAGCGATCGTGCCAGTTCACCCATGAGGTCTTTCCCTTTTTGCTCTTCGACTTCGAAGTGAGCAGCGCCATGCACTTGATCGAGCTGGTTGAGGTAGTAAGGAAGGATTCCCTGGTCGACAAGAAGCTCCATGAGCGTTTTCAGCGTCGGGAGATCATCATTCACCCCTTTTAAGAGGACATTCTGGTTAAGAACGGGGATTCCCAACTTCTGGATACGTTTTAAGGCTGCAAAGATCTCATCGTCGAGTTCGTTCGGATGGTTGCAATGGATAACGAAAAAGATCTGTAGCGGAGAGCGTTCTAAAATCTCGAGGAAGGCGTCATCGATTCTTTCCGGAATGCCGATCGGAAAACGCGTATGGAAACGGAGGCGTTTGAGATGAGGGATCTGAGACAGCTTTTGAAAAAGTTTGCCGAGCTTTTCATTGCTTAATGCGAGAGGATCTCCCCCGCTTAAGATAATTTCGGAAAGAGAGGGATCGTTTTGTATCGCTTTCAACTCCTGCTCGAAAAAGTTCTCATTCTCCGCATAGTCAAAATTCCGACGAAAGCAGAAGCGGCAGTTCATTGCGCAGGCAGCTGTCGTGAGGAGAAGAGCTCTTCCTTCATACTTGTGTAAGAGGCGGGTCTCCTTGCGGAAGAGCCCATCCTGGACTGCATCAAACGCATAACCCTCCACCATGAGCTCCTCATCCTTGAGCGGCAAAAATTGCCGCACCAACGGATCATCTAGTGTGTTCTTGGCCATTTTCTGCGCCAGTCTGAGCGGCACATTCAGTGGAAAGTGGGATTTTACAAGCACCCGCTCGCACAGGCTCTTATCGAGCTCAAGGAAGTCGATAAGATCCGCACAATCGGTAAAGTTTTGACGCTGAATTTCACGCCAGGAAATCGTAGAGGTCATAGGGACGAGCATTTTACTTCCCCTAGAGCGGGGAAGTCAAATGTTGATTAATATTTTTAACATTCTTATGATTCCGACAAAAAATTTTTCCAGGAGGGGGTTATGGAAAATGAAGTGCTGGTGAGAGGAAATTTATCGTTCGAAGAGTTGAAGAAGGTGAATGAGCACGGCGTGGAGTACTGGAGCGCTCGTGATCTTCAAATTGTTTTCGGATATCTCGAATGGAGGAAATTTGAAAATGCTATCAAAAAGGCGATAGAATCTTGCAAACAGTCCGGGAATAATCCAAACGATCATTTTGTCGGCGCCGACAAAATGATCCTCATAGGGAAAAATGCAAGTCGAGAAGTCGAAGACTACCATCTCTCACGCTTTGCCTGCTATCTGATCGCCCAAAACGGCGATCCCAGAAAACCTGAAATTGCACATGCCCAAAAGTACTTTGCCATACAAACACGGCGGCAAGAACTTTCAGATTCTATGGGGGAAGATTTGGAGCGCCTGGAACTTCGAAAGCAGACTTCTATAGAATTCAAAGCTCTGTCTGGCGCGGCGCGCGATGCGGGTGTGCAGAATAAAATGTTCGGTATTTTTCACGACGCCGGATACAAGGGACTTTATGGAGGATTTGGTGTCGATGCAATCAAAGCGCGAAAAGGAATTCTTCCCAAAGAACAGCTTTTGGATCGTATGGGAACTACAGAGCTTGCTGCCAATCAATTTTGTATGACCCAGACGCGGGAAAAGCTCAAGCGCGAAAACATCAAAAGTCAAAGAGAGGCGATTCAAACACATGAAGAGGTGGGAAAAGAAGTTAGAACCGCCATTGCAAAGATCGGTGGGACCCCTCTAGAAAATCTTCCTGCCGCAGAACACATTAAAAATGTGGAAAAAAGATTGAAAATGAAAAAATCCTCGGAAATCAAGAGGGATCGGAACGAAAGGGCAATCGGTAACGCTCATGAATAGAGCTGGTTGTGCTGACGATCTGGTTTGATATCATCTATGAAAAGAAAACCAACAACATACGACAAATTTATCCGCAATCAGAAACAGAGAGCGCTTCTAGATCGTGAATACACGGATCTTTTGATTTCGGAACTCTTTGCCGCTGCGCGGCCAGGGTTTCTTTTTTTTGCTCTCGCAAAAAAAAGAATCTCGCTCCTCTCTGTGTTCTCGGTGTCTCTGTGGTGAATCTTGACTGTCTTCACAAACAAATCTGATCAGCTAATTAAGATTTTGACTTGGTGGCAGCAACGGCAGCCACTTTAGGCAGAATTTCTGCTGTTTTGGTTGATGCGGGGGTGATGCGGGTGATAT
This sequence comes from Chlamydiae bacterium Ga0074140, assembly GCA_001464115.1. GTDB lineage: Bacteria > Chlamydiota > Chlamydiia > Chlamydiales > Rhabdochlamydiaceae. The sequence goes on from LNES01000002.1 coordinate 8,142, forward strand.
CGGCGCCCAGCGAGCTGAGCTTGCCAACGAGGTCTTCATAGCCGCGATCCAGATATTTTACGCCGGACATGACGCTTGTATCTTCGGCGATGAGGGCTGCCATTGTGTAGGCAAAGCCTCCGCGGAGATCGGGGATGGTAAAGTCTTTGGCGAAGAGGGGGGTGGGTCCTTTGATGATGGCATTATGTAGGAAGTTCTGCGAGGCAAATCGACACTCTCTTCCGCCGAGGCACTGAGTGAAGAGTTCGATATTTGCGCCCATCTGTTTTAAGATGTCGGTGTAGCCAAAGCGATTTTCATAGACGGTTTCGTGAACGACTGAACAGCCGTCCGCTTGGGTGAGGAGAACGACAAAGGGTTGCTGCCAGTCTGTGAGGAAGCCTGGGTATACATCGGTTTCGAGATGGAGGCCTCCCTTGAGGGGCCCCTTATAGAAGAATTCGATGCCGTGATTCTTGATGTTAAAGCCGGCACCGATCTCGCGAAGTTTGTTGAGAAGGATGATCATGTTCTGGTGCTGCGCACCTTCGATGAAGACCTTTCCCTTAGTCGCAATGGCTGCCATTCCTAGAGATGCAACTTCAATGCGGTCGGTGAGAACAGTGTGTTCAGCTTCAAAAAACTGCGTTGTCTCTTTGATGCGGATTGTGCGGTCTGTATCGATCGAGATAACGACACCCATCTTTTGTAGGAAGAGGATGAGATCGATAATCTCAGGCTCCATCGCCGCATTTTTGATTACGGTAGTTCCTTTGGCGCGGGCTCCTGCGAGGATTGCATTTTCGGTTGCGCCTACGGAAGGATAGGGAAGGTGGATCACGGCGCCCTTGAGACCATGGTGCGCGCGTGAAAAGTAGGCTCCCTCTTTTTTCATCTCGCGGTATTCGATGGTTGCGCCTAATTTTTCAAGGGCACTCACATGGAAATCGATCGGTCTCTTGCCAATTTTGCAACCACCGGCTGTTGGAACGATGATATCTTCGTCTGTGCGTCCTAAGAGAGCACCGATCATGAGAATGGGAATGCGGTTTGCGCCTGTAAAGCGTGCGGGGATGTAAGTAGTCTTCAGGTGTTTGGTGACAATTTCGATCACGCCCTCTTTTCGGTCCCAGTGAACCTCACTGCCAATCTCCCTGCAGAGATCAACGGTGACCTCAACATCATCGATGTTGGGAACATTGTAAATTGTGCAGCGCTTATCGGTGAGAAGAGAGGCGACGAGAATTTTCGTGACAGCATTTTTCGCACCTGCTGCCTTCACAGTTCCTTCGAGTGGAACTCCACCTTTGATCTTGATCTGATCCGCATCTCTCATACCACTATTGTTAGCGATGTCGCTATTTAAATGTAAAGAACAGAACTGGAAAGTGCGCGTGTGAAGTGGACAATTTTTCCGCGCTCGTTTGTAAGTGACGAAGGCAGAAGATTTTTGCTCGTTGGAATGTGTGGAGCATAACGAAGTGCGAGCATCTGGTTAGGAAAATGCTTGCGCTGAATTTCAAGCGCAGCCCATCCCATGGTTTTGCGCGCATTGATTTCGACGACAGGATGAAGAAGAGTTTTCTCCTCGTATTTGTAGAGCATTGCGTCGATGCCGACATTGCCGAAGTAACCAAGAGAGACCATCTTTTGCAAAATGGGAACCACCGCTGCACGGTGCTCTTCGAGAAAGGAGTAGTGTTCTCCAAAAAGAGTGATCTCATTTCCTACACGATTTTGCAGATGCGCGCCACGCTCTGTGCTTTCGCTGACTGTAGAGCCAAGATACTGGATCTCCTCATCGATCTTCCACTGCGTGCTGAAATCTAAAACTCTCTCCACCCACGGCTCAGCAATGAGAGGCCTCTTCTCTCTCCACTCGCGCTGTACAAAATGTTCCAGTTTTTCTGGATCATATCCTGGTACGAGCAGAAAGTGGCCTTTGCCTGACACACCGAAACAGGTTTTCAAGACTTTTGGGCCAGGTGTGTTTTCCATCCAGGCCTCAAGCTCCTCCGCATTCTGAACAAGCGCAGCGCCAACAAGCTTTGAGGATTCTGTAAACGAGAAGAGTTTCGAATTTACCTGTTTGACAACCTCGATGGGTGGAAGTTCATAAGAGAGGCCCTGCTTTTTTGCCCAAGTTGCAACACTTGGGGAGGCTCCCCACGACTCCACAGAGCCTGATGAGGGAACATTTTCCGAAAGAAGATGAAGCTTGGGCGGACTGATATTTAAATCGTTTAACGCCACCCAAAATTCTTCAGGCGGCCTTGCCGTAACACAGACAAAGTCCTCCCTGTCTGCGTAGAGAAACGGGAGAAATTGCAGTTGAAGGAAGATTGAATGTGTTTCGAACGAGGAAATTAATGGAGGGGCTTTCTGTTGTATGAGCTCCCACTCAAACTGCGCATTAGCGATGTGAAACGTGTTCATTCCTTCAGAATAGAAGGGAAAAGATAAAAAGAAAACGCTCTCTCAGAACGAGAGAGCGTTTAGCAAAAGGGAAATTAGGAGCCAGCTGCTTGTGCGTATGGTGGTGGTGCGCTAGCGGATACTGCGCCTGGAGCAGGGTAATTCCACTCTGCATAGAGAGCAGGATAAAGAGACTCATACTGAGGAGGGTTGGCATTCGGCTGATCAAATCTGTGCATATTTTCGTCGAATACCTTTGGCAGATTTTGCAGGATTTTATCAGCAAGACCGACAATGCCTGAAACTCCAACAATTCTCGTATAGTGTCTCGTGAGAGTCGCATCATCATCCCAATGCCAGCCGAGAGTCCCCGCGGCGATCACGAAAGAAGCGATCGTTGCAATTTTCCCTAGAGTAATCAACGCAGAGATCGCCATAAAGCCTCCCGTTAACAAGAGTGCGCCTCCTGCTAACAAGGCGATAGCGGCATACGCATATTTTTCGATGCGCGCTGCGTTCAACTCATCGATGGCGAGCTGTTCTGTGGTAAGTTGATAAATATCTCTGAGGACCGGGTCGTTATGATTGTTCCAATGCGCAATTCGCACGCGCAGGTCCTGCGTTTGTGTCAGGGTCTGTTGCTGAGCGGAGTGTTTTTTGTAGGTGTGGAAGAAGATGAACGTACCTACAACTGTGAGGATCGTCCCGACTGTGCGTGCCCACGCGGCATTGTCCTCTTCCTGTTGGGCTTGTCTTTCTGCGCGACTTGGCACTGCTGCGACGTTCACAACATGCGAGCTCAAATCTAAGTTCAAAGGGTTATAGTTGATAATGACAGGACGATACTCTTCGCGAATTTGACGGGCGTTTTGTGCGTTTTGAAGGCTTTCGGGATTTGGCTCTCGACCCATGGCCTTTACCGCGTCGTAATGAGCGGTTCTGACGTAGTTGGTCCAGAACTCACGATTGTTCACATTATTAGCTACTGCAGCCATGGTATCTCCTTAGAGTTGAAAGTTAAAAAATCGGGTATAATTTTAACACGAAAGAGCGTGAATGGGAAGAGTTAAAAGCTTAACAATTAAAATTTTAAATTCGCAAAAGAACTTGAGCCCGAAGGGCTCCTTGGAGTGCGTGCGCTATGCGCCGCCTTCTTGAGAAAAACAAAGGCGGTGAGAAGCACACGCACTCCAAGGCGCTTCGCACAAATTACTTTTCTCTCTACTCCAAAAACGGAAAATCGTTCATCCGCTATATTGACGTTCAACAAGTAGGAGTTTCTATGGCGCGCAAGATTCGTGTGGGAATTATTTTCGGCGGAAAATCTGCAGAGCATGAGATCTCTCTGCTCTCGGCGAAAAATGTGTTCGAAGCTCTCGACAAAACCAAGTATGAGCCGGTGCTGATCGGCATTGATAAAAATGGGGAGTGGCATGTGCGTGATGCGCTCCAATTTCTCCTGAATGCGGAGAATCCAAAAAAGGTGCGTCTCCATGGAGCAAAAGATCATGTCGCGCTCATTGCACAAAAACAGAACTCAAGCCTTGTGAGTCTTACGCAAAAAGGGAGCGCAGCTCCTCTCGATGTGATCTTTCCTGTCATGCACGGCACGTATGGTGAAGATGGCGCTATTCAGGGCCTTCTCAAAATGGCGGGGATTCCCTTCGTGGGCGCCGGCATTTTAGGCTCTGCAGTAGGGATGGATAAGGATGTCATGAAGAGACTTCTTCGCGATGCGGGTCTTCCAATTGGAAAATTTCTAACACTTGAGTCGCACTCTGCAAAACAACCAAGTTTTGCGCAAATTGTGAAACAATTAGGTCTTCCCTTCTTCGTGAAACCTGCCAACCTCGGATCTTCTGTCGGCGTCTCTAAAGTGAAGAAGAAAGAGGATTATGAGGCGGCGGTCCAAAAAGCCTTTCTCTACGATCATAAGATTCTGGTTGAGGAGTTTATCGAAGGAAGAGAGATCGAGTGTTGCATCTTAGGAAACGACGAACCTCTTGTTTCCCTTCCTGGCGAAGTGGTCCCACAAGACGAGTTCAACACCTACGAAGCGAAATACATGGATGATAGCGGAACAATCTTCCATCTTCCTGCCAAGCTCGATAAAAAGACCGCGAAGAGGATTCAGAACATTGCTCTTGATGCATTCAAAGCGCTCTGCTGCGAGGGAATCGGACGCGTCGATCTATTCCTCAAGAAAAACGGAGAGATCTACGTGAACGAGATCAACACAATCCCGGGTTTTACCAGTACAAGCATGTATCCCCAACTGATGGCAGCTAGCGGATTCCCCTTTGCAGTCGTTGTTGAGAAGCTGATCCAACTCGCGCTAGCCCGCGCCGAAAAAGAGCGCAAGCTCAAGACGACGTTTGCTTAGTCGCTGCCAAATGTGAAGCGGTTCTTACGCCAGAATACTACCTGCTTCCCGTAATGAGCAGGAACATCGAATAGGTCATGCCAATGAAAGTAGGGCTGTTCTCCTCCCAACTTCGATTCGATCTTCCCCGACTCGAGGTAACGGCCAAGATGGGTCGGCCCCTCATCATTTAGATACATCACGAGATCATTTTCATTTGGCTTCGTGACTGGGCGATATCCCCAGGATTTTAATGTAGGAGACCAATCCTTCGGAAGAAAGTCTGTCTTGAAAATCTGTTCTTTTGCCTGGAGTTCGCCCGTTTTTAAGAGAGCAAATTCAGCGCAATTCAGCTTCTGGGGATTTTTTACCTGCTCGTTCTGCTGAATTCCGAAATATTCAAGCTCTTGTTTTGAGAAGGATACCGGATCTTTACTGCTTCGCAAACCCGATTTTCTATAGAAAAAGTTTTGCAGATCAAAACCTAAAGGAAACTTGACATCTAGGATTGTGGGAGCTGTGAACAGAAGGAGAGTTCGTCCTTGATACGTCGTACACATCTTTGTGCAGCACTCTAGGAAAATCTCTTTTGTTTTATTGATGGCGTTGATTTGTTGAGCAGAAGTTAAGCCGAATCTGGTCGCAACTTTTGGGTCGGAGCATCCTTTGGTTGTAGCATCCTTCCCATCACTTTTTCCTTCCCTTTTGTCTAGGGGAAGAGAGAGGGCGATCTGTTTGCAATATTCGGCATAGACTTCGATATTTCTTTGAATTTTTTCGAGTGGAAAGCCAATCGCGGTGTCTCGATCTATCTGATTTTCCGCTAATCTTTTTTGCGCTGTCGATTTCAGATCCGCAATAAAAAGGTCGTAGAAGCCGGAATGGCATTGAAGAGCGAAAGTGAAATTTTGTGCCTTTGGCGAATAGGCGCGCCCTGCAAGCTCTTTGCCGATCTCTACGTATTGGCTTGAGAGCTCTTTCTGGATAGCAGGCCAATTTGTGTTACAATGTAAAGATGACATATAACCTCATTGTTATTTTAAATTTCCCTCTACTTTACAGGTTAATTATAATAAAAACAAAGCGGTTTTCTAATATGGAATCAAGGATTAATAGACATCCAGAAGGTAGCGCTTCTGGGTGCGGAGAGCTTTGACGTAGGCCTTTGCTTCGTCGGGGGAGAGTTTTCCTTGCTCTTCGACGATCTTGTGAAGGGCGGCATCGACATCTTTAGCCATGCGTTCAGCGTCGCCGCAGACGTAAAGATGGGCGCCTTCTTGGAGCCAGGTCCAGAGATCTCGGGCGTTTTCGCGCATCTTGTGCTGGACGTAGACTTTTTCTTGCTGATCACGTGAGAAGGCGAGGTCGAGGCGGAGCTTGTCCTGTGCGGTGAGAGAGGTCCAGAACTCTTCGTAAAAGTAGTCGGTATTTCTGTTTCGTTCGCCGAAGAAAAGCCAATTTTTGCCTGAGTGGCCCTGAGCGAGGCGTTCTTGCATGAGAGCGCGGAAAGGGGCAACGCCTGTTCCAGGTCCGATCATGATAACGTGTGTATGTGGATCTTTTGTAAGCGTGAACGAGTGGGCGCTTTGGATATAGACGGGGATAGGGGTCTTGCCCTCTTCAGCAAGATGACAGAGGAAATGGCTGGCAACACCGTAGCGTTTTTCCCCCGCATGGGTAAAGCTCGTAAGAGCCACAGTGAGGTGGATCTCATCTTGGTGAGCCTTCAACGAGGAGGCGGCTGAGTAGAAGCGGGGAAGAAGTGGGCTAAAAAGATTGCAGAGCTCTTGAAGGGGGAGTTTAATGTCGCGGTACTCTTTCAGAAGATCGAGAGGGTCATGTTTCTGCAGGTAGTCAGCAAGAAGCGCTTTGTTTTCTTTTTGCAGAAGATGGTCGAGCTGGCTTTTATCGCACGGGGAATCACAAGAATGAAAAAGCTTGAGGAAGGAAGAACTTGCACGAGCAAGGTTGGCACGGTGTGTGAGGAAGGTGCGAAGGGTGAGCATCTCTTTTGTCCGAGAGTCCTGGATGATCTCATCTCCTGAGGCATTCATTGCATCAAGCAGGTGTTGAACAAGAAGAGGATCGTTTTGCCCAAAAACTGCAATCGAGTCGCCGACGTTAAATTCGATGCCCGAATTTTTTAAATCGAGCACGACATGATAGGTCTCTTTTGTTGATCCCTCTTTTGTCAGACGAAAGCGCTCTTTGAGGGTCGCCATGGCGGGCCTCGTGCGGGTGGGCTTGGAATCATTAACCCGAGGGGTAAAAACATGACAATCTGCTTGCTGTGGCTTTGCCATATCACTCCTCTCTCGTTGCCCATAGTTTTACTATGGGCGCCTCACTCGGAGCGCTTACGCTTTGATCTGGCTTTGCCTCGCTGGCGCACCTTGTCATCTTTTTACCCCTCGGGTTAATAGAATTCAGCGAATCTGAAATTGTCATGGACAAGAGTTGGAAAAAAAGGTTAATAACATGATATGCATTCTTTTGTGTTTCTTTGTCTCTTTCTAACGAGTCTTCTATCCGGCTGCCTAAGTAGCGGCTACAATCAGCCTGTTTACATCATTTCCGACAGCACGCTCGAAGAAGAACAAGCACGCTTGCAAGACGAAGAGATCAGGTAGTCGCTGCGAGGAGTTCTTTACAATCGCGTTTCGTCCAGCCTTTCATGAGGCCATCTAGTTTCTTATTCGAAATACCGCCTAAAAATTCAATCGCCTGCAGAAGACGCGCACGTGTGCGGTCTTTTCCGAGGAGTCCTACTGATTCGAAAAGGGGAAGGCCAAATCGTTTTCCCATGATGGCTCCGTAGAGCAGCGGCATGATCACTTTCTTATGATTTGCACCGAAGATCTCTGCAACGGTATGCGATGCTTTTTCAATGCCTGTTTTTCCCCAATCTTCTTGCTCGTCTAGGCTCCAGATAATCGCTTGGAGGAGTGGAGCTACTTTTTCTCGAGGGAGTCCTGCGGGGCAGAGAAGCTCATCGGAGTAAGCGATATGGTTGATGAAAAAGAAGTTGCAAAGCTCCATGAACTCGCCAAATGTCTTAATGCGCGTATGTACAAGCGGCATGAGCTTCTGCATAAAGACGTCGTTAAAGCTCCAGCCTTTAATCTTTTCCCAGAGTTGATTTTCTGGGATCTTGTTAATCAGATACTGCTGGTTGAGCCACTCGAGCTTTTGCATGTCGAAAAAGGCGCCTGAAACGCCGATGCGTTTCGGGTCGAAGACGCGGGTGATCTCATCGAGATCGTAGATCTCCTTATCCCCTTCCATGCTATAGCCCATGAGGGTCATAAAGTTCATGAACGCTTCAGGGAGATAGCCGCTGTCGCGGTAGTAGAAGATCGATGTGGGGTTTTTGCGTTTCGAAAGCTTCTTTCCGTCTTTTCCGAGAAGAAGGGGCATGTGCATAAAGACAGGGGGTTTCCACCCAAATGATTCATACAGGAGGATATGCTTAGGGGTCGAACTCATCCACTCATCTCCACGGATCACATGGCTGATTTGCATCAGATGATCATCGACAACGTTTGCGAGGTGGTAGGTGGGAAATCCGTCCGATTTCATGAGGATCTGATCATCGATGTCAGCCCATGGTGCGGTTGTGCGGCCCTTGATGCCATCTTCATAGACACACTCTCCCGTTAGAGGGACTTTTAGGCGGATGACGTAGGGCTGCCCCTCTTTTTCGCGTCGCTCAACCTCTTCCGGGCTGCAATTGCGGTATCGGCGGTCGTAACCGATGCGCTGACCCAGCTTAACGCTCATCTCGCGCATCTCAGCGAGCTCTTCTGGTGTTGCAAAACATTTGTAGGCTTTGCCAGCATCCAAAAGCTTTTGACAGTATTCGCGGTAAATTTCGGTGCGTTCAGACTGACGGTAAGGTCCAAAGGGTCCGCCGACATCTGGTCCCTCATCCCACTTAAGACCCGCCCAGTGGAGTGCGTCGTAGATGCTCTTTTCATATTCCGGACGCGAGCGCGTGCGGTCGGTATCTTCGATGCGGAGAATGAACTTGCCGTCAAAGCGGCGTGCAAAGATCTGGTTGAAAAGGGCCATGTAGGCGGTCCCTACGTGAGGGTCGCCGGTAGGAGATGGAGCGATGCGTACGCGGACTGTCATTTTTTTCTTGAATCCTCTGCTAAATGAGCCTCCATTTTTAGCGTTTTAGCCAAAGATTGCAAGGCAGAAGACGATTAAGCTGGGGCGGGTTGCCCTTCAGCTCTTGGGGCTTCGATGTAAACAGCTGGTCTACCTTTCGCTCGAGCATAACCCAATGTAAGAAGAGGGAAGAGACTGCCGTAATGAAGCGTTCCTTCAAAAATATTTCTCACAAAAGCATTTGTGCAAGAGATCGTGTTGGCTAGAGATATGAGAGAGCCGGCGCCAAGCACTTCAATGGCAAATCCAAGAATGTCATCAGCCTCACGTTCACTTCCACAGCATAAAGCTGGAATTAGGATTGGAATACACGCATAAAAAAGAATTCCACGAACAACGGTTTCTACAAGGGAAACAACGACCAAAGCCGCGTAGCCAAGTTCTCCGTACACCCTACGGCCGATCAATTCGATGGGATGCGGATTTTCGACGCCGACGCCATTGCGATAGTCGGTATTGTGCACCGTCAAGAAAGCCGACAGTGATAACCCGATAGAGCCTACTTGTCTAAAATCGTGAGCAATTCCCATGTTAACTCCAAAGTTTATGCTGAAAAGTCTGGAAGCTGCACGTTGGCCATGCATCCCGTAAATGGAGTACAGAGGCTGTCATATTCAAAAGTTCTCTCAAAAATATTTCTCACCAGAGCAATCGTGGAGCATGCCGCGTTACCGAGAGAGGTAAAAGCTCCTACTGCTCCTAACAAGAAGGCTACTTTAAGAACGATTGCCTCATGGTCATCGCATGCGAAATAGGTAATCAGACCAACCAGCGCAACGATAGGGCCTAAAGCAAGCCTTGCAACTACTTCAACAAGAGAGGCAACAACCAGCGCAGCATAACCGAGCTCACCGACGACGCGTCGCCCAAATTTTTCAAATCCGTCTAAATCTTGTCCATTAGCGTGCTGCTCATTTCGATAGTGGGTAAGCTGCACTGCACAATATGATGATGCAGAGAGCACGGCGGATCCAGCGCCGCGAAAATAGTGCGCCATACTATCAGAAGAGAGAGAAGACATAAAAAACCTCCGAATAATTTTTAAATCGGGGGTATTATAAAGGCTATTTGCTTATGTGGAAATAATAAAAAATCATTTATTCGCATTCAGCATGTAGATCAAATCTTTCATGATGCTGAGGGTCTCGTCGAGCTGAAGATCGACCTGGCCATAGGCAAGAGAGTCATCGGAAAAGGCCTCTTTCTTGGCGATCTCTTTAAGAAAATTTTGATAGTTTTTGTTCTTCTCGATCCGCTCCTTAGAGTTTTTTAGGAGGGGCTCGCGATAGGGAGTGTATTGGGTTAAAACGGGTTGGAGGTTGAATTTGTAGAGCTTGGCGATCTCTGCTCGATGGTGCGAGGGGATATCGGAAAGGTCATCATCAAAGCTGGGCGCGATCTGGTCCGATTCAACGGGGAATTTCGCAAACTTTTCGCCGACTTCGAGTTCAGAGAGAATCCCGGGAACGACGATGTCCGCTTGAACACCGATGAGTTGGGGGCTTTTTCCGGAAACGGTGTAGTATCTTCCACGCGTAACTTTATACTCCCCTTTGGGGTTCACCTTGCCATAACCGGCAGACTCGAGCGTAAAGGTCTGGAAGGTTCCTTTGCCGTAGGTCTCTTTGTCTCCAACAACGAAGGTGCGGCCATACTCCTGTAAGGTTTGGGCAACAATCTCTGCGGCGGACGCGCTCGCGCGGTTGGTGAGGATAAGAAGAGGGCCATCCCATGTGGTTTTGGATTCGATATTCCGGAGACGTTGAATCATGCCCGAGTTGTCTTTTACAGAGACGACAACACCCTTTTTAATGAAAAGGCCTGCAACAGAAACCGCCTGAGGAAGAAGTCCTCCTGCATTGCTGCGAAGGTCGAGGATAATCCCTTTTAAATTGTGCTCTTTTTTGAGGTCTTCAATGGCTTTTTGTAGATCGAGTGTGGAGGAACTATTTGCATCTTGATAAAAAGAGAAGAGGTGCAAAACACCGATAATCCCATCGCCATAGGGCTCATAGAAGGTTTCAAGGCGACTCTCTTTAAGAACAACTTCGCCTCGCACAATATCGACTTCCAGCTTCTCTTCCTGCTTCTTATCATCTTCTCCAACGGAGCGAAGAACCGTGAGTTCGACACTGGTATTTTGGGGGCCGCGGATGAGCTCCACAGCTTCTGTGATATCCATTCCGACCACAGGCTCTTTATCGACGGCTATGATGCGATCTCCGACTTTCAATTTCTTTCCGCGAAGAGCGGGACCCTCGTCGAGAAGGCGCATGATTGTAAAGCCGCTCAGATCGTCGCGGAGTTGCGCGCCAATACCGAAGAGCTTCTGCTGAACTTGGATCAGAAATTGGCTCGCTTCGGAGGGGGTGAAATAGTTGGTTTGAGAGTCGAGGGCCGAGCTTGTTGCCTTGAGCACATAAGATAGGACGATCTGCTTTCTCTCTGTGGGGGATTGGCCGATAAGGTCACTTTCCCGATTTTTGCGCCGTTTTGCGAGTCTCTCCAAAAACTTAGCTTCACTCTCTTGGCCAAGCTTCTGCCCTGCTTCAATTTGGAGGGATTTGATCCGTCCCAGTCTTTCAATCAGTTCCTCTTCTGTTTTTGCCCACTTAACATCTTTAAATTCAGTGGGTTGAACGTTTTTTGGAAGAGGCGTAGCCTGGAGCTTCTCCTCGAGTTTATTGCGACGCGCGATGGCTTCTATAAGGACATTATGGATCGATTCAAAAAGGGAAAACTCCTCGCTTTTATAGCCCTCAAGAGCCATGAGCAGGAGTTCATCAGAGGGGTTTGTCCATTTAAGTATCTCAGATTCAATGAAATACGTTTTTGCAGGGTCGACCTCTTCGAGATAGTTCTCAAGCGCACGTTTTACGATCTCTGGAGTTAGGTGTTGGTAGCTGACATGAACTTTTAAGATCTCCTCGAGCTTCGTCCGGGCATCTTTAGGGGACAAGGAGGGGGGTTTTGCCTCGAGAAGAGGAGCAAAAATTAGGAAAAAAAGGAGTGACAGTAGCCTAAAAAGCATCTTTTTTCCTCTAGGGCGGTATAGACGTAGCTTACAGCAAATCAAATGTTTAAGGCTACGGGAAAAGAGTTTTCTATGCATGTCAAATAAAAATTTTACATATTTTTTCTTCAAGAGCGTTGTGTTCAATTCAATATTATGTCATAATTATTCATCACCTTAATAGATGATAGCCCGTAATAATAAAAAGAAACCTATTTTGGCGAAGAAAAAGTTAAACGAAAGGCGGCTGTTGTGAAGCGGCGGCCTTTTTTAAGAAAAAAAAGGTTATTTTTTAGGAGGATTTTAAAATATGGAAAACGACACACAGCATCTGACAGAAGGTGTCATTGTCGAAGATTCTCCATCGACGAAAAAGGTTGTTTCCATCACGGAAGCTGCACGCATTAACAATGTAACGCGGCAAGCAATCTACGTTGCAATTAAGCAAAAAAAGCTTAAAGCATCGAAAGACACAACGCGATGGACAATCAATCTGGAAGACCTTGAGAACTATAGAAAACTCAAATATTCTAGAACGAAGTCGATGTTTGATGGAGAACTTTTGTTTGACAATCACAAAGGTTTTTACTCTGTCAATCAAGCCGCGAAAGTATTGGGCGTTCCTGCGCAGAAGATTTATTATGCTACGCGCGTGGGTCTTCTCAAGGCTTCTCGAAAAGGAGCTGCTTGGGTCATTCACATTAATGACATCAAGGGTTACCAAGAGAACTATCTCAACAAGAGAAGTCAAAATATCGAAGTAGGCTCATAAGGCCTTCTTCGGTATACGCATTTTTCGCGCGAAAAATGGGATCACCTGACGGGTCGCTCGTCAGGTGATTTTTTTTATCTCTGAAATGACTTGGAAGTCACGAATCTGGAGCTGAATGCTCGCCTTGTTAAGGAACATGTTCACATGCGGCGTAAAGGCGATGCGGAGCTTAAGGTTCTTTTTAGCCAATTTGCTGCGCTTTTCTGCCATACCAAATGCGATTCCTTCTAATAGTCTCTCGTTCTGTTCGAGGTAGAGCTTAAGGTGAGTTTTGCCGACAACCTTTGGAGGCCAAACTTGGGTGCAGTCACAGTAGAGGATGGGCGGCGGGTTTTCGTTGCCGAAGGGTTCGAGAAGATTAAGTGACTCGAGAAAATCAAACGTGAGTTCTCCAAAAGTAATTTGCGCATCCAATCTCAATTTCGAAAGCACATCATGATCTTTTAAGCGGATGTTGGCGGCTTCAATGAATTTTGCTTTAAATGCTGCAATCTTCTCTTTTTTGATCGTGAGACCGGCGGCATAATCATGGCCCCCAAAATTCAGGAGGAGGTCTGCGTTTTCGCGCAGAACGGGAAGAAGAGGAAACTCGGGAATCGTGCGCATGGAGCCTTTTCCGACACCCTCTTCGATGGCAATGATCAGAGTTGGGCGATTGTAGAGTTTTGCAATGCGCGCCGTGATGATGGGAATAATGCCTGGATGCCACTTTTCCGATGCGAGAACGAGAGCTTTTTCATTGAAAATTTGTGGGTGTGTTGCGAGCTGCTGATCGATATCCTCCGCATCTCTTCTCTCGATTTTTTGCCTCTCAAGATTGTTGAGGTCGAGCTCTTTTGCAAGAGCTTCGGCGGGTTCACTTTCAAGAATAAGAAGAAGTTCCACCCCTTTTTTAGGGTCAGCGATGCGACCTAAACTATTGAGGCGGGGTGCCACCTTTGAAGCGAGGTCCATGGGTGTAATGTCTGAGGCTTTGAGTTCGCAGACGGTGAATAACTTGATAAGGCCGATGCGGCGGGTTTTTCGCATCTGTCTGAGTCCATAACGGACGAGGATGCGGTTCTCATCTCGGAGCGATCCCATATCGGCGATCGTGCCAAGGGCAACAAGATCCAAATAACGCTTTAGATCGACTTTGGCTTCCGACATCTCTTCGCGTTGAATGAGGGTATTGGTAATCGCATGGGCGAGCTTAAAGGCGACTCCGACCCCTGTAAGTTCTCGATTGGGATATGTGCTTCCCTCTAATTTTGGATTCAGCGTGGCGACGCAGTGAGGGAGCTTGGCTGTCGGTTCATGGTGGTCGGTAATGATGACATCGACTTTGCGTTTTACGGCTTCTGCAATCTCATCCACTGCGGTGATGCCGCAGTCGGCGGTAATTAAAAGTGTGCATCCATTTTGTGTGGCATAGTCGAGAGCATCGATCATAACGCTCTGTTTGAGTGAGACGCGATTGGGAAGATAGAAGAGGACTTTCGCCCCGATAAATTGTAGAAATTCGGTGAGAAGGGCGGTGGCGGTCATGCCATCTACATCGTTATCTCCGTAAATTAAGATAGTTTCGTTAGTTTTTAGAGCGGAGAGAACACGTGCCACAGCCTTTTCCATATCTGGAAATAGGTGGGGATCTAAAAGATCTGGTAATTTAGCATAAAGATAATGGTGAATATCTTCGAGGTCGGTAAAGCCTCGCGAGGCTAAAACCTGCGCAGTGACAGGATGGATGCTGAACTCTTGGATGATCGTCTTAATCCACTCGGGGTCAGCTTTTGGATATACCCAAAAAGGACCCGTCTCGCTCTTGCGATGTCTGGTTTCGACTATCCGTTTTTCACCAGCCTCCACTGTGGCATCAACTTTATCCGCATCAGAAATGCCCATGAGCGTCTTTTCTTTAAAATGTAAATCATAAGCGCATTGTAGCTTCACCACCGATTTAATACCTACAATCCTTTTCTAAGAATAAAATTTTTCTTAAGTCATCTAGCAGTTTTGAGGAAATTGGGCAATTTGTAGAGGAAGAATAGACGTGCGGGAACACGGCATTGCATGTCCGTGTTCCACTGCTCCGCAAAGCTAGAGTGCCACCGGCACTCTAGCTGGTCTCCGCAGCCCTCTTGAGCTTTAATCTGCTGCGATAAATCGAGTGCTCGGAGGTGGGGTGTGCGAAGCACTACCCCGCCCGCCTTCGGCTCTCCTGTGCTTCGATTTCTCATTGCAGCTTAAAGCCATCAGCTGGAGCTTCGCTTCCCTCTCCACTCCTTCGTCGTGGAGCCTCTTCCAGTTTTGCTCTAGTACCAGGCGAAGAGTTCCAAGCAGATGTCCGAGAATCTTAACCTGATACTGCGAGACGACGCGAGAAGGGGACCCAACCCAGAGGGTTGGGGAAGTGAGCGCGCGAGCAGCCCGACGACTCAGATCGCACAGAAAAATCATGGCACAGGAGAGCGTAGCGGGCGG
>LNES01000003.1 GCA_001464115.1 Chlamydiae bacterium Ga0074140
CCCCGCCTCCGAGCACAGGATTTTTCAATGCGAGGTGAGGCGCAAGGGGGTCGCGGGGGACGCAGACACGAAGTGCTGTGTCACCCGACATGTCTATTCTTCCCCCCACGCTCACCAACCTTACTGCTTATCGATGACGATAATTTCTGGATGTTTTTTGTGTTCGCGTTGGTGGAAGTATTGGAGGAGGGGGGCGGCAATGAAGAGGGAGGAGAGGGTGCCGAAGATCACGCCGATGCACATCACGAGTGCAAAGCCAAAAATCGTGCTGCCGCCAAGAACAACCAGAGGGATCAGAACGAGGAGCGTGATGCCCGAGGTCATCATGGTGCGGCTCAGAGTGGCATTGAGCGCATGGTTGATGATCTCGGTAAAGCTCGACTTGCGCATGAGGCGGAGATCTTCACGGATACGGTCGAAGATAATGATCGTATCGTTAAGCGAGTAGCCAACAATGGTCATAAGAGCTGCAACCGTGTTGAGGTCGATCTGCACGGGAACCTTTAGCGCGTGCAAAATTCCGAGCGCGCCTAATGTAAAGATCACATCGTGCGCAAGACAGATTGTTGCGCTGATCGCATATTTAAATTCAAAACGGATGGTGATGTACGCGAGAATGCAAAGAAGCGCAAGTCCAAGACCGATAAGAGCGCTGGTGCGCATCGCATCGGACATCTGACCGCTGATTTCAGACCAGCTCTTGTCGAGGTTTTGTTTTGCTTTTTCTGAAAGGGGAAGTCCAGCTTTTTCCAAAGTTTGAACGACCCAGACGATCTTCGAGTTTGCTTCATAGCCATAAACAAGTTCTCGGGTCTCTTTTGGTGCAGGAAGCCCGTAGAAGGGGTGGTGAGGCTGATCCATGCTGCTGCTTAAAAAGATTCGGATATTGTTTGCGGGTGAGAGCTCTCGAATTTGAAAATCTCGGTGAGAAGCTCCTGCGTTTACAAGGGCATTTTCAACGATTTTACGCAGATCCGTATTTGGCTTTTCGGGGAGCTCTACCTCAAGTGCATAACCTCCGGTGAAATCCATGCCGAGGATCGTATGGCGCTGCGACACGAAGAGAGCAGCGCCGAGGACGATGATCACGGCTGATGTGATCAGAGTTATCCTCGTGAATTTCAGGAAGTTGAAGCTGGAGGCTTTGATCCAGCTCGCCATCGTGAGAGCCTTATGCTCAGGATTTTGTACCCAGCCGGTGAAGAAGAAGCGGGTCATGAATACAGCGGTGAGCATCGAAGAGACGATACCGATGATAAGGGTAACGGCAAAACCTTTGATTGGTCCTGAATCAAAATTCAGAAGAATCAGCGCGGCAATGACCGTAGTGACGTTGGAGTCGAGAATGGCAGAAAAGGCTTTGCGGTAGCCTGCATGCACAGCCTGGCTGATACGACCTGTTGCGGCAAACTCTTCACGAATACGTTCGAAAACTAGAACGTTCGCGTCGACGGCCATTGCTAGAGTGAGCACAAGGCCCGCAATGGTTGCGAGGGTGAGTGTTGCCGATAGATTTTGAAGTGTAGCCCACATAATGAGCAGGTTGAAAACCACGGCAACGGATGCGACGATTCCCCCAAAACGGTAGTAGCCGATCATCACAGCAATGACGAGGAAGAGGGCGATGAAGGTAGCCCAAACACCAAGAGTGCGCTCTTGAGAGCCGAGCTCAGGGCTGACGTTTTTTTCAGAGAGGATGCGTGGCGTAAAGCTGAGCGAGCCAGCTTTTAAGTCCGCCTCCAGCTGGTTGACCTCTCGTTGCGTGAAGCTGCCAGTGATCATCGCGCTATCACGAAGAGCGGAGTCAAGAGTTGGAGAGCTGATGACAGAGCCGTTCAGAATGACAGCCATGCGCCAGCCTCGGCCATTGGAGTAGGCTTCGAGAGAGGTGCCTGCAATCTTCTCTTTGGAGAATCGCGAGGTCCATGCGTAGAGATCATCACGAGGGCTTGTCTCGCGTCCATCACGCGCGGTTTGTGAACCTTTGACAGAGAAGCCTAGGAAGTTTCCCTTTGAAGGGTCATAGGAGGCATGGACGTTCTCGAGATTTGATCCTTCTAAGGCAAAATTGCGGAAAACAATGAGAAGAGGGTGCGTTTGTCCTTGCCAGTCGGTGAAGTCTTCTCCGCGAATGATGGCGATTTTTGAAACAGTATCATTAAAGACGCTGCTTGCGGATGTGTCTTGAGGAGAAGTTAATCGTAGACCATTCTCGTAGAGAACTCTTGCGGCTTCGCTGCGGGGTTGGACAATCTCAGGATCAAGAGAGTCCCCATGGAGGTGTTTCCACGCGATGAGATTAATCTCTTCCGGATCTTTTCGATTCGTAACGACAGCTTCATTCCAAATCTCTTGAAGGAATCTAGAGACCTCTTCAGAGAGGTTAGGGCTTTGGGGAGAAAATTTTTCATTCACGACATGGAAGTACATGGAAGAGGCTTTCACAAGTTCTGATGCAGAGAGCCCTTGAGAACCTGGGAAGTCGAGAGCGATTGTATTGCCCTCTTGGCGGATACTGACCTCTGAAACGCCCATCTTGTTCACGCGTTTATAGAGCTCGTTAATCCCTTGCTTGATGTCTGCTTCGTTTGTGACAACCTGATTATTTGTGTCGCGGAGCTCGATCTGGACGGTTTTTCCACCAGAGAGATCTAGGCCCCAGTGCAGAATTTTGCGCTCATCTCCACGGAAATACTTGACGCTGCTGAGAGCCAAATTGCTCCAGAGGGCGCTCTGGGTTGGCTTGGGCACATCGTAGGGGGAGATCCCTTTAATCCCGAGATTTGCAGCTTGGTAATCATCACGCCATTTGAGGAGGTCCTCATGGATGCGCGTGTCGATCTTATTTTCTGTGAGGATCCTCTGCTCAACGTCAGTGAATTCCAAAACAGCAAATCGTTTTGTGCCGTGTACAGAAAATTCTTCGCGGGTTGCTTTGAGAAGTGTTTGGAAATAGTTCTCTTTTTCGAAGATAAAATCCTGTGCGTATTCAGACGCAAGGAAGTGAGAGGAGCCGGCGTACCCAAAGAAACCGCTGCTTTGCAAGATTTGTCTTAACGACTGGAAGTCTTGGAAGAGCTGTTTGGATTGAGGAGAGTCGGGCGCGGATTGTGCTTTTTGAAGAATTTTATCCAATCCTCGTGCCAATACGTAGATCGAATTCATTCGGAAACCTTTCACAGGCATCTTATTGAATTCAGCAGGGGCGTAGAGGAGGAGTCCTAATTTTTTCTGTTCAGGAGATAGAGATAGGTAGGTCTGGTAGTCCCAGATAGGGAAAACATCTCGTTGGAGGTCAGGATGCTGGGGGGCCCAGCTGCCCATAATCAACTCTCTCAATTGGAGGGCTTCCGCTTGAGCGATATTTCCGAGGCGCATCGCCAAAAAGCTGTTTGAACCGGTGAGTTGCGTCAGAGGAATTTCAAATTGATCTTGGAAGGGGGAAATTTTTTCCGAGGTTTGTCTTGAAGCTAAGGCGATCTCATCAAAGATAAATTGCTCGACGCTGTCCGCTTTTCGATCAGCGCTCTTTCCAAGTTCTTTTTTTAAAGCGAGGATATCCGGATAAAGATTGAGAGTGATCTTTTCGTTTGACCAGTCGATTGAGATCTTTTCGACGAAGGGGTTGCATCCGTTCAACGAAAGGGTTTGGATTTTTTGAGAAGGATCGCTTGCGCTGGTTTCAAGGAGGGCTCCAAAAGAGGCGTAGGTCCAGGGTTTTTTGCCGGCGGCGAATGTGCGCGCATGTTTTTTTACGATCTCGTGTGCGGAAGAGAGGGTTTTTTCTCTAGAGGAGATCAGCGTAAGTCTCTGCTCCTTGACAATCTCTAGAGCAGTTCCTTGAGCTTTCCTTTGCTCTTTCTCGTTTTGTAAAGCGATTCGCTCGAGTTTAAGGCGGTCCCCAAGTTGTTCCAGAGTGGAGATAAACTGCTGGACGGTTTGAGAAGGATTTGGGCTTTCTGCCTGGGTGAAGCTAGCGAAATAGCGCGCGGAGATCGCAGAATTTTCTCCAAATGTTTTAACGAATGAAAGAATGTTTTGCGCGAGGAAAAAGGCCTGTTCTTGAACTTGCGGATCGGAAATATTGCCGACAGCCGCCTCTAAATATTGTGCATTTTCGCTGGTTCCACCAAGCGCGAGTCCGAGTTCAAGAACTCGATCGTTTACGAGTGCTCGGTAGAGGGGTGCGGGTTTTCCCTGAGCGTCGTTCTTTTTCGAAAATTGGAAGAAACTAGAGAGTTGTTCGGGCGAAAAATGTAGCGGGATTTTTCTTTGGACGATCACACTTTTCTTGCCTGCACCATCATCTGGGTAGAGGGAAAGTTGAGCAGGAACAAAGGGGATTAGGCTGCCAGCACGTGGGAAAAAGCGGCGGAATTTTTGTGCATCATCGACGCTTTTGAAGTTCAATGTGACGAGCTGAGGACGTTTGTTGTCGAGTGCAACCGAAAGAGGCTTTACATCCAATGTCTTGCAATAGGATTGCAGCCACTCAACGGACTGATTCTCTAAACTGTTGATTCTCTTTTCGATAGAGAGAGCGACATCATTCGCGCGTTTCTCGTCGATCGGCTTATGTAGAGGTTTTGAGTAGTAGAAGAGTGTCGGTAAGATGTTGTAAACAGTCAGAATGAGAACTGCAACAATCAGGAAACGATGCCAGCGCTTTTGTTTTTCCATAATCCCTCAGAAGAAACAACCAAGAATACTTTTCCTCGCGACATTCTGTCTAGTGCTAAGAGGAGGAGAGATCGTGCCCGATCCTTTCCCCTATCCCCTTTACTGTTATCTCCCTCGAGCTTATAGTTTTTAGTCTATGGAATACACGATCCCAAAAGGTCTTTTTGACATTCTACCGGAGGAGCCAGACGAAAAAAATCGCTGGTGCATTTCGGATCATTGGCTTTATGTCGAAGAGGTGATGCGCAGCACAGCTATGGCTTATGGATACCGAGAGATTCGCACGCCGATCTTTGAGCGTACAGAGCTTTTTGTGCGAGGTGTAGGAGAATCTTCCGATATCGTCTCGAAGGAGATGTACACTTTTCTTGACAAGGCTGAGCGGTCGATGACGCTTCGACCAGAAGGGACCGCTGCAGTCCTCCGCGCTTTTGTTGAGAATCGCCTATATCAAATTCCTTCGATCCACAAGTTTTACTATATCGGGCCGATGTTTCGCTACGAAAGACCCCAAGCGGGGAGATATCGTCAGCACTACCAGTTTGGTGCGGAGGCGATTGGCATTTCAAGGCCAGAGCAGGATGTTGAGACGATCGATCTCTTGTGCGAAATTTATAGGCGCCTTGGGCTTGGCAACCTGACTGTCATGATCAACAGCGTGGGTGATGAAGCGTCAAGGGAGCCCTATCGCAAAAAATTAACGGAGTTTCTGCAACCTCATTTCGCAGAGCTCTCACCAGAAAGCCAGGTTCGATTTTCCAAAAATATCCTTAGAATTTTGGATTCGAAAGATCCACAGGATCAGAAACTTCTTGAGAAAGCTCCTTCCATTTTAGACACGCTCAGTGAGGAGAGCCGCCAGCATTTTGAGGAGGTACAGGCCCTTCTGCAAAAGATGAAAATTTCCTTTGCGGTCAATCCCAAACTAGTGAGAGGGCTTGATTACTATAATAAAACAGTTTTTGAGATCGTCTCCTCAGAACTTGGAGCCCAGAATACAATTGGTGCGGGTGGAAGGTACGATGGTCTCATCGCAAGCTTGGGTGGGCCGAATCTTCCCTCCATTGGCTTTGCGACGGGAATTGAAAGAATCTTGCAGACAATGATGAAGCAAGGAGTCCATTTTCCTGAGCGGCCAAAGCCGAAAATTTTTCTCATTGGGCTGGGAGAGGCTGCTTTTCGCTTCTGTTTCGAGCTGCTCACGGAGCTGAGACATGCAGGAGTTGCTGCAGAGATGGATTTATCTGGGAAAAAGGTGCAGCACGGTCTACAGCTTGCCAATGCTCTTCAGGCAAAATATGCGCTCGTGATTGGGGATAGCGAACTCGCCTCTCAAGAAGCAAGCTTAAAAGAGATGGACACACGAAAGAATATCCAAGTTAAATTGAACGAACTTGTACAAATGATAAAAAGTCATTAGGATGAATGTAGGACATAGATCTATGGAGATCTTCTCGTGAAAACAAAAATTTTTTATATGCTTCTTATCCCATTAACAATGGCGATGGCTGCTCCAGTTGAGAACAAAGCGCCATTAGAAGAGAAAGATATCGCGAGAATATCGGAAGCTTTTGGTCATTTGATCGCCAAAAACATGGAAACGCTCGGTGTTAATTTTGACGTTCCGAAAGTCGCACAGGGTCTTCAAGATGAGGTCGATGGGAAAACCTCCCCGATGACTGAAGAGGAGTGTGTCAAAGCTTTAGCAACCGTACAAGAGGCCCTTTTCAAAAAGCAGGCGCAAGAAAATCTCTCACGAGCCGAGACCTTTTTAACGCAAAACGCCAAGACCCAAGGAATTGTCTCCCTTCATAGTGGAAAGCTCCAATACAAGGTGGAAAAGACTGGAAGGGGCCAGGAAGTTCAGCCGCATTTTACTCCTATCATCCGCTATATTGGCAAGTTTCTAGATGGAGCTGTTTTTGGCTCCTCGAAACAAGAAGAAGCTCTATCTCTCGATGAGACTATTACCGGTATTCAAGAAGGATTGGTCGGGATGAAAGAGGGGGAAAAACGGGTGCTCTTTATCCACCCTGATCTCGCTTATGGAACTGGAGGACTTTTACCCCCCAATTCACTTTTAACCTTTGAGGTTGAGCTGATTAAAGCGGACGGTGGAGATGCCTCCGCCTCATCAGTTTCGACTGAGGGAGTCAAAGAGGATCGGCACGAGATCGTTCTTCCAACTGGAAGGCGTGAAGCGACCCGTTAATTCTCTGTGGACGTTGTTCTTTTTCAGCCAAAAATCCCTCAGAACACTGGAAATATTGTCCGCACTTGCGCCGTCACAGGCAGCTCTTTAATCCTCGTCAAACCTTTAGGATTTAGTGTCTCATCTCGCCATCTCAAACGTGCCGGGCTTGACTATTGGGAGAATGTTTCGGTGACGATCATCGATGATCTCCTCTTCTTCCTAGACAAAACAGATCAACCTTTTTATTTTTTCTCCAGTCATGCGAAGCAGCTTTATACGGAGATTGCTTATCCAGAAAATGCCCTATTGATCTTCGGTTCAGAAACAGGAGGTCTTGCTCCTGTTTTTCATGAGAGATGGCCAGATCGGTTTTGCACAATCCCCATGAAAGCAGGCTCTCGCTGCCTCAACCTAGCCAGCTCAGCCTCCATCGTCATGTATGAGGCTTGGCGCCAAAATCACTTTAGATTTAGAGGTGGAGGAAATGGTTAAATCTTTGAAGGTGCTCTAAAGACATGTCGGGGACAAAGCACTTCGTGTCCTTGTCCCCCGCGACCCCCTAGGTCTTCGATCTGCTTCGATAAATCGAGTGCTCGGAGGCGGGGATTTTTCAAAGCGAGGTGAGGCGCAAGAGGGCAAGCGGGGAACAAGGACACGTAGTGCTTTGTTCCCGACATGTCTCTAGAAGCGCTCTACAAACACTTAATATCTTATTATTAGGCTTGGGCGAGGATGAATTGCTTGAGGGCGTCGGCATCTTTGAGGCCGACAATGCGCCCAACCTCTTTTCCTTTTTTGAAGAGGATGAGAGTGGGGATCGAGGTGACTTGAAAAGAGGATGCAACCCGCTGAGCGCTATCCACATCGAGTTTAGCGATCATGGCCTTGCCTTTGATCTCTTTTGCAACTTTTTCTAGAACGGGGGCCTGCATCCGGCAGGGGCCGCACCAATCGGCATAAAAGTCTACGAGGACGACGCCCTCTTTGATCTCTTTCTCGAAAGATGCTTCAGTCAAATGTTTTACGTGTTCGTCGACCATAATTTCCCCCATTTTAAGTCTGATCATATGAGAAAAAGAGTTTTTCTTCTATACTTTTGGCTTTCTCGCGGCCATGGCGGAATTGGCAGACGCGCTAGATTCAGGTTCTAGTCGGGGCAACCCGGTGGATGTTCGAGTCATCTTGGCCGCAATTTCTTGTTTCTACTCTTTATGGCGGCGTTCCCTGAGCGCCCGCCTCATACCAGGAACGCAACTGCGTTAGAGCTGACGCGACGGCTTGCGAAAGAGCTTCCTGTGCGGCTCTTTTTTCTAAATGGGCAAACGACTCATATCTGATAGGCGAACCGAAAACGCTCGCTGTTCTGCCAGAGAATTTGGGGAATTTGCGAAAGCGGTTCCAGATCTGAAAGGTTCCATGAATATAGAGCGGTTGAACGAACGCGTTCGCACGCGTGATGAGGAGTGAAAGTCCAGGTTTGATCTCTTCTAAAGCATCGCTGCTCTCTCGTGTTCCTTCGGGGAAAAGAATCACCTTTTTTCCCTCTTTTAGCAGAGATGTGAGTGTTTTAAAAACGGCAATATCCCCCGCATCACCCCGCACAGGATGAGAGTTCAGCGCGCGGATGATCGATCCGAAGATAGGAATTTTAAAGAGAGTTTCACGTGCAAGAAAGTGGACTTCTTGAGGAGAGGAGATCGCGGCAATAGGTGGATCAAAGAAGGAAGCGTGATTTGCTGCTATGATGGCGCCGCCGGGTGCAAAATGCTCCTGACCATAAACCTTGTGGCGGTAGAAGAGTTTAAAAAAGCCGCGCGCGCAGGCGAGCACAGTCCGGTAGAAGAGGTTGCCTTTAGGAAGAGTGTTTTCCATGGAGTTTTTGTTTGTATTGAATGATCTGCTCAATAACTTCATCAATTGTAAGATATGAGGTGTCGATGATGTGCGCATCTTTGGGACAGATGAGTGGAGCGAGTTCGCGGGTTGAGTCTAGCTGGTCGCGCCGGGTGATCTCTTGTAGCATTGTTTCTGGACTTAATGTCTTTTTCATCTCGGGGTTTTTGGCGAGGAGTTCGTCTAGTCTGCGTCTTGCGCGGACTTCGGGTCTCGCTGTTAAAAAGATCTTCAGTTCGGCATTGGGGAAAACAACACTTCCGATGTCTCTTCCCTCGAAGACGATATTGCCACGCGTTGCTACATCGCGTTGGATTTTGAGAAGAGATTTTCGGACGATGGGTAGCGCAGCAACCGCGGAGACATGCGCGGTGACCTCAGGCGAACGAATTTCTTCGGAGACATCAACTGTACCGATAAAATAACGCCTCCCGTCAACACGTTCCTCTATACGAAAAAGAAGACTTTCCAAAATCTCTTTCAGCGAGGCTTCATCTTTGAGGTCGATCTTCTTTTTTAAAACCACCCAAGTCACTGCGCGGTAGACAGCTCCCGTATCGAAGTAGGCAAAGCGGAGTCGCTCTGCTACACGTTTTGCGACGGTTGTTTTTCCTGTACCAGCAGGGCCATCAATGGCGATAATCATGTACGCATTCTCAAGAAGAGGTAGACGATAGGAGCCGTTAAAAGTAGTGAATCAAGAAGGTCAAGAACACCGCCAATACCAGGAAGGGCGTTGCTATCTTTAACAACGGCATCGCGCTTGAGGAGGGATTCGGCGAGATCCCCCACTTGACCCATCACACCGATGAGCATTCCTAACCAGATCGAATCGGCGAAAGCGAGATCAAACATCCCTTGCGAAAAGTGCTTGCCAAGTAGGTAGATCAGCATACTGGTTCCCACTGCACAGAAGAAACCGGCGATGGCACCCTCGATCGTTTTCTTGGGGCTAAGGATAGGTGCAAGCTTATGTTTTCCCCACAGCTTTCCGACGAAGTAGCCGCCCATGTCGGTCATTTTTGTTACAGCAATGAGGTAGCCCAGCCACCAGCGACCATCTTGTCCGACCGTATGATGGGTCTCTGGATAGAGAACGCCGAGCATGAAACAGATGGGGAAAGCGACATAGCAAACGCCGAAAAATTCCACAGCGACATTGAGGAGTGCGTCGGATGATTCCCTGAAGTGGAAGATAAAAAATCCAACGAGGCCAATAAGCAAAATGGCGAGAGGTAAGAGAGCAAGGGAGGGATTCTTTTGCGAGAGAACGAAGATGATCACTTCGCAGAAGGCGATGCCCATCATAAGCTTTGTTGCGGGCTTTAAATCCTTTGTTCTTGCGAGTTGCACATACTCCCAAATACCGACAACGGCGAGAAGGGCGGCGCCAAGCACCATTAGCATTCCAACCCAAGGGTGCCAGGAAAAGGCGATTAAAAAAGCGAAAATTGCTGCAATCGAAAGGGAAGCGACAAGGCGCTTATTTAGATCTGGAAGGCGCTTAAATTTAATCATCCCCCATGTCTCCGTTGGCGGTTTTGGTAATCGATAAGAGCCTCTAGAAAGTCGTGTTTAGAAAAATCTGGCCAGAGTGTTGCCGTGATGTAAATTTCAGCATAAGAGAGCTGCCAAAGTAGGAAGTTGCTGAGTCTGGTTTCTCCAGAGGTGCGAATCACGAGTTCCGGATCTTTCCAGTTCGCGGTGTCGAGATAGCGAGAAATGCTTTCTTCAGAAATCGCACTTTTTTCGAGTTTCCCATTCAAAACATCATCGACGATCGAGAGGGTTGCGCGTCTGATCTCATCGCGCGCACCATAATTTAATGCGAGGACAAGGTCGATTTTTTTTCCTGTGCTCGTCTCTCGTTTTGTCTCTTCTAGGATCTCCTTCACATCTTTGGGAAAACGTGAAGTGTCTCCAATGGTATTGAGACGTACACCTTCTTTGATCATGCGCGGTTTCTCTTTTTGCAAATATACTTTAAGAAGGTTCATAAGGCCTTCGATCTCATCAGGGCTTCGATTCCAATTCTCAGTGGAAAAGCTGTAGACGGTTAGTACGCGCACGCCGATCTCTGCTGCATCTGTCACAAGAGAGGAGATCGTCTCAGCTCCCTTCCAATGCCCAGCGATCGGGGGAAGATTCTGTCTCTTTGCCCAACGTCTATTTCCATCCATCATAATGGCGACATGACGAGGAATACGTGCGGGGTCGAGTTTTGCACACAACTCTTCAAGCTCATGATCAGAAGTCTGTTTGCGGAGTGTGTGCGTCATGAGGGGCTAAAAGAGGGTGATTTAAAAACATCGCGAAGTTTTAGAGTTTGATGGCGTTCAGGTCCTGTGGAGAGAAAGCTGATGGGAGCCTCGCATAGTTCTTCAAGTCGTTCGAGGTAACTTCTCGCTTGTTTTGGAAGATCTTCTAGAGAGACGATATCGCGCGTGGAAGTTTGCCACCCGCGATGTGTTTCATAGATCGGTTGCACCTCTTGCCACTCCTGGCTTGATGCGGGGAAGGTAGTGAGGCGTTTTCCTGCTCGCTGATAGCCAACACAAATTTTGATTTCGGGAAGTTGGTCGAGAACATCGAGTTTTGTGATGGCAAGAGAGTCGGCGCCATTAAGATGAACAGAGTGGCGGACGAGGGGTGCATCGAACCAGCCGATACGTCTTTTTCTTCCAGTGGTTGTTCCCACTTCTCTTGCTTGTGTATGGTCTAAAAACTGGCGCTCTTCGTCAGATGAAAGAGCTGTTGGAAGAGGGCCATTTCCGACACGTGTTGTGTATGCTTTTACGACTCCGAGTGTATGGTCGATACGGGTAGGGCCGATGCCTGCGCCTGCACAGACTCCAGCAGAGATTGTACTCGAGGAAGTAACGAAAGGGTAGGTGCCAAATGTGACGTCTAGAAATGTTCCATGCGCACCTTCAAAAAGAACCGGCTCACCCTTTTTTAGGGCGACGGCGAGTTCTTCTTCTACCGGCGCCACAAATTCAGCGAGCTTTTTTCCGTAGGTGTTGCACTCCTCAAAAAGCTTTTCAAAGTTTAAAGGCTGGCCCTGAAAAAGCTTTTCGATCTCTTCGTTTTTCCATGCCAAAGTTTCTCGTAAAGCGTCTTTTAAGATCGTTTTGTCGACCAGTTGACACATCCGGATGCCGACACGGGCAACTCGGTCTGTATAACAGGGGCCGATACCTCTTCCTGTCGTGCCGATGGCTGCGGATCCCTTTCTCTTTTCTTGTAGCTTGTCGAGCTCTCGGTGGTAGGGGAGAATAATGTGGGCATATGGCGAGATAAAAAGGCGTCCACGGATTTTAATTCCTTTGGACTCGAGTTCTTCAATCTCCTTTAACAGAACCTCGGGGTCGATAGCCACACCGCCGCCGATATAAGCGCGGATATGGGGATAGAGAACGCCAGAAGGAATAAGGTGAAAGCGGTACTCTTCGCCGCGCACAGCAATCGTGTGGCCAGCGTTATTACCCCCTTGAGAACGGACAACATATCTTGCCTGTTCCGAGAGAAGATCGATCATCTTCCCCTTGCCCTCATCACCCCACTGCATTCCCACAACAATCACGCCCGGCATGGATTCCCCCTAAACACAAACGACCAGCATACCATTTTTGTCTCAGAACGCAAACCGTAAATATGCCAAGGGTGAGAGGTGGGGGTGCGATGAGAATGAATAGACGTGCGGGAACACGGCGCTTCGCGTCCGCATTCCCCGCCGCCCTCTTGAGCTTTAATCTGCTTCGATAAATCGAGTGCTCGGAGGCGGGGTGTGCGAAGCACTACCCCGCACGCGCTTTGCGCTCTCCTGTGCTTCGATTTTTCATTGCAGCTTAAAGCCGTTGGCTGGAGCTTCGCTTCCCTCTCCACTCCTTCGTCATGGAGCCTCTTCCAGCTTTGCTCCAGTGCCAGGTTAAGACCTCTAAATCGTTTTCGGAAATCTTAATCTGATACTGCGAGACGACGCGAGAGGGGGACCCAACCGCAAGGTTGGGGAGGTGAGCGCGCGAGCAGCCCAACGACTCAGATCGCGCAGAAAAATCATAGCGCAGGAGAGCGGAGCGTGCGGGGGAGTGCTTTGCACACCCCGCCTCCGAGCACAGGATTTTTCAATGCGAGATGAGGCGCAAGGGGGTCGCAGGGGGGTGGGAGGGTGACGCGTAGCGCTCCCCTCACCCCCCGACATATCTATTCAACCCAAAAATCCAACTTAGTAGTCAAAAATATATTATTTATTAGATGAGGGAGGGGCGGATGTCGAGGGAGGAGAGGAGATCGGAGAGGGCAGCCGTCCAGGCGCTCAGTTCGCTCTTTTCCAGCTGATTTTGATGTTCTTTGTGTAGGTGGGAGAGAATGTCCATAAAGGGCACGGGAAGCCACTCCTCGCCCACGTGTTCGGTCAGATAGTACCCCAGTGGGTGGTCGACAAAGGGGGGATAAGTGGCAATTCGTGTTAGAATATTTTTTAGTTTTGTGCTCAGCACAGGATTTGTTCTTTCAAATGATATAATATTTTTTAAATCTTCATGAAGACGTTGCCAAACCTCCGAAAATTGCCGTGTAAAAATCGGATTTCGGCTAATATCTTCTCTTCGCAGCTGTTGTAAAAGATCTTTAAACTGTGATAGGTCTTGGGTGATCTGTTTAAGGTCAATAAGGGCCGCTTGGATCTTTTCCTCAGAGGAAAAAAGGGAGAGGAATTTTTTGCAGAAGAAGGCAAGGGTAGCAAACAGGAGTGAGCGCATCTCCTCCTCGCGGTTAGAAGGAGAGATCTCCTCTTTATCTTGCTTGCCTTTTTCGATGCGTTCCGGAGGCGGTAGCATCCATTCTTTGCTCTTATCGTCTTCGAATCTTTGGATAGGTTTTTGAAAATCGCCCATAAAAAACCTCAAATTCGTTAAGGTAGGTTTATGGCGGGTGAAGAAAAAATTTGAAAGGGAAAAGAGATTGACAGTGCCAGATTTTCTTTTTACTTTTCCTAGAAAACAAGGGAGAATAGCGTGAAAATTTTTGATCTGTTTAAGCCTGCTCCCTATCGAGAAGAGATCCCCGATAGCAATGAGGTCAAGAGCCTCTATAAGTATTGGCGGATGCGCATCTTCTACGGGATGTATATCGGCTACATCTTCTACTACTTCACCCGAAAAAGCTTTACCTTTGCAATGCCCTCCTTGATGGCAGATCTTGGATTTGATAAGTCTGACCTCGGAATTCTTGCGAGTATTCTTTCGATCACCTACGGGATCAGCAAATTTCTGAGTGGAATTTTGGCAGACAGAGCCAACCCGCGCTATTTCATGGCGATCGGGTTGATTTTGACAGGAATGTTCAATATTCTTTTCGGTTTTACCTCTTCATTGGCCCTATTCGCCCTCTTTTGGGGCCTAAATGGATGGTTTCAGGGATGGGGATGGCCTCCCTGCGCACGACTTCTTACCCACTGGTACTCTCAATCAGAGCGCGGAACTTGGTGGGGATTTTGGAATACTTCCCACAGCGTCGGCGGCGCGTTAATCCCTCTAATAGCGGCTTTTTGTGCAGAATACTGGGGTTGGCGATCGGCGATGTTTGTTCCCGGAATGTTATGCATTCTTATCGGCTTCTTTCTTATCAATCGCCTGCGCGACACCCCTCAATCTCTCGGCCTTCCCACAATCGAAAAATATAAAAACGACTATGCCTCCGCTAAGCATGAGGCGGAGAAAGAACTTCCACTCAAAGAGCTCCTCTTTAAGTATGTGTTAAGCAATCGCTACGTGTGGCTTCTTGCGATCTCCTACTTCTTTGTCTATATCATCCGCACAGCGATCAATGACTGGAGCGTGCTTTTCCTCGTGGAGACCAAAGGTTACTCTCTTCTCACAGCTGGTGCCTGCGTCTTCTGGTTTGAGATTGGTGGCGTGTTCGGAAGTTTAGTGGCGGGCTTTGCTTCTGATAAGATCTTCCGTGGGCGCCGAGGTCCGATCAACATTCTTTTCTGCTTTGCGGTGATCTTTGCAATCGGAGCTCTCTGGTTTTCACCGCCTGGAAACGCTATCCTAGACTTCGGCATCATGTTTATGATCGGCTTTTTGATTTTCGGCCCCCAGATGCTAATCGGGATGGCGGCAGCCGAGCTCTCTCACAAAAAAGCGGCTGGGTCTGCAACAGGTTTTGTGGGGTGGATTGCTTATCTCGGAGCCGCGACGGCGGGATACCCTCTTGGCAAGATGACGCAAGAATTTGGCTGGATGGGATTCTTTGTCGTGCTTGCTCTCTGTGGTGCTGTCTCAGTTGGGCTTCTGCTTCCTCTCTGGTCGATCAAGACCAATCCTCGCTTCTTGAAAGAGGAGAAGGAAGGGGCAGCAACGAAAAAAACTCTTCCCGATTCTGCATTGCCCCAACCTGAAGAAGGTTAATTTCCATAAGTGGTATAAGATAAAAGGAACGACATGTCCTATGCACCGCTGCATGTACACTCTCAATATTCAATTTTAGATTCGACAATTCCTATTCCTTCGCTTGTCGCCAAGGCAAAAGCCTATGGCATGCCGGCGGTGGCCCTTACCGACGCGGGCAACTTGTATGGAGCGGTGGAGTTTTTCAAGGCGTGCAAAGAGGCGGGTATGAAGCCCGTATTGGGTTGCGAGCTCATGGTGGCTCCAACGAGTCGCTTTGAAAAAAAACGAGTTCCAGGACAGCCAGCTGGTTATCCGATTCTTCTTCTCGTGAAAAACGGAAAAGGTTACGAGAACCTTTGCAAACTCTCCTCTCTTGCAAATCTCGAGGGGTTCTACTACACCCCCCGCATTGATAAGGATCTTCTCAAGGCTCACCACGAAGGGCTCATCTGTCTTTCTGGGCCGATACAAGGAAAAATCGCGCAATGCATCATTCAAGGAAATGAGGATGAGCTGAGGAGTGAAATCCGCTGGTACAACGAGCTCTTTGGCGAAGACTATTTTTTCGAAGTGCAACGTCACACCATGAGTGCGGAAGAGATCGAGCAAGACGGAATGCAAGAGGAGAGCTGGGTTTACCAGAACTATCTCGACCTAACGACAAAGCAGGAGCTCGTGATTCGTCGCCTGCGTACATTGTCGGAGGAGCTGGGCATTCCGTGCCTCGCCACAAATGATACCCATTATCTTGAACGGGAAGATTGGAAAGCCCACGAAGTTCTCATGAACATCCAGTCAGGGGAGCCCCGCGAAATTTGGGAGAGAGACTCCCAAGGAAACCCTAAACGGCGTGTGCTCAACCCCAAGCGCGAAACGCTCGCCTCTCACACGCACAATTTTAAATCCCCAGAGATGATGGCGGCACTTTTTGCCGATTTTCCCGAAGCCGTTCATGCGACCGTTGAAGTGGCTGAACGCTGCCAGTTCGAAATCGACTTTAAAACAAAGTACTACCCGGTCTTTATTCCTCCTCATCTGGAAGGTAAGCAGTTCAGTAAAGAGGAGAGAATTCAAGAGGCGGAGAAGTTTTTGAGCGAGCTCTGTGAAACAGGTATCAAAAAGCGGTATGGAGCGGCTCAGCTTCTCAAAGTCAAAGAGAAGTATCCTGGACGCGAACCCCTCGATGTCGTGAGGGAGAGGCTCGCGTATGAACTGAATATCATCCTCTCAAAAGGGATGTGCGACTATCTTCTCATCGTTTGGGATTTTATCGCCTGGGCAAAACAGAGGGGTATCCCCATGGGGCCCGGAAGAGGTTCTGGTGCCGGATCGATCGTGCTCTACCTGATTGAAATTACAGATATCGAACCGCTAAGGTTCAACCTCTTCTTCGAGCGATTCATCAACCCAGAACGAATCTCCTATCCCGATATCGACGTTGACATCTGCATGGATAGGCGTTCTGAAGTGATCGACTATACTATTCGAAAATATGGGAAAGACAAGGTCGCTCAGATCATCACATTCGGCACGATGAAAGCAAAAATGGCGATCAAAGATGTCGGAAGGGTTCTCAGTATTCCTCTTGCAAAGGTCAATGCGATTGCAAAACTTGTTCCCGAAGATCCGACAATGACGCTCGAACGTGCATTTGAGCTCGATCCGCTCCTTCGCCAGCAGTATGAAACAGATGAAGAGGTGAAGCAGTGTATCGATCTCGCAAGAAGACTTGAGGGGTCTGTTCGAAATACAGGGATTCACGCAGCGGGTCTGATCATCTCTGCCGATCCGATTATGGACCGTATTCCCGTCTGTCATGCGAAGGATAGCGAAATCGTCGTCACACAATTTTCGATGAAGCCTGTTGAAGCCGTCGGGATGCTTAAAATCGACTTTTTGGGACTCAAAACGCTCACCTCGATAAAAAGAGCTGTCGATGCAGTCAAAGTCAATCACGGAAAAGAGATCGATTGGGTGAACCTTCCGTTAGACGACAAGAAGACATTCTCTGTTCTCAATCAGGGGAGAACTCTCGGCGTATTCCAGGTTGAATCTGCCGGCATGAACGATCTTGCAAAGCAGGTTCACATCGATCGATTTGAAGAGATCATTGCCGTTGTCGCGCTCTACCGACCCGGTCCGATGGAGATGATCCCCTCTTTCGTGCAGCGCAAACATGGAAGAGAGGAGATTGAAAATGACCACCCGCTGATGAAAGACATCCTGGCAGAGACCTATGGAATCATGGTTTATCAAGAGCAGGTGATGTCGATCGCCAGCCTTCTCGCAGGTTATAGCTTGGGCGAGGGCGATCTTTTGCGCAAGGCGATGGGTAAGAAAGATAAAGAAGAGATGATGCGGCAGAGAGAAAAGTTCCGAGCTGGAGCGATCAAGCAGGGACTCGATGAGCAGACAGCGATCCGTATCTTCGATAAGGTGGCAAAGTTTGCTTCCTATGGTTTTAACAAGTCTCATGCTGCAGCTTATGGATTCTTGACCTACGTCACCGCCTATCTCAAAGCCCACTATCCTGGTGAATGGATGGCAGCGCTGATGACTTCCGATCGCGACGATCTCACCAAAGTGGCAAAAATTCTCGGCGAGTGTCAGGTGATGGGACTTGCGATTCTTCCACCCGATGTCAATGAATCAGGAAGCGAGTTTGTCGCCACAGAAAAGGGGATCCGCTTTGCAATCACGGCAATTAAAGGAGTTGGGGCCGCGGTGGTGGAAGCGATCGAAGTGGAACGAAAGAAAGGAGGAGCCTTTAAATCTCTCGCAGATTTTCTCAAGCGCATCGATACGAAAAAGGTGGGAAAAAAGGTTGTTGAATACTTGATCGAGGCGGGTTGTTTTGATTTTACAAAGACATCTCGTCAGGCGCTTCTGCTGGCTGTCGATCCTCTTTTTGCCAAGGCGCAGCGAGACCAGAAAGAAGCGGAGAAGGGTGTGATCAGCCTATTTTCGCTTTCTGAGGAGAAAGAGGAGGAGCAAATTCATATTCCTCCTAGCGTGATTGGCGCCGAGGACAGGCAAAAGATCTTGAAACGTGAGAAAGAGCTCTTGGGATTCTACCTGACGGGCCATCCTTTAGAGGAGTTTCGCCCCCTTCTGCAAAGACTCTCCTGTGTGCCGCTCAACCGATTTGAGGCTCTTGAAAAAGGAAGCGTTGTTCGTGCCGCCTTTATCATCGAAACGGTAGTCGTAAAAGTCGGACAAAAAAACCAGAGAAAGTTTGCCATCCTCACGATTAGCGATGGCATTGAGAGGCTCGAGCTTCCGATCTGGGCTGATCTCTACGAAGAGAAGCAGCATCTGATGAACGAGAATCAGATACTATATGCTGTTCTTGTCGTCGATCGAGATGAAGAGAGCATCCGTCTCCAATGCCGCTGGCTCGACGAGCTCAAAACTGTTACTGAAGAGATGATTCAAGCTTGCGACAACGCCTTTGATCGTGCGAAGATGCATGTTAAAATGGCAGAAACACGACAAAAAAATCTTGAGAAAGCTCCAGCAACGGCTGCTGTGAAAGAGAACAAAGACCTCTCTAAAATTTTGCGTTTGCATTTGGACGCGGACAAGACGCGCCTGAGTCATATCCTGGAGCTGAAAAAACTCTTTCGTGCCCACTCCGGCGCTACCCCTCTTCGGCTGGAATTTGTCAGCAAGTTCGGGATCACAAAAGCCATTGAAGTGGATGGTAGCTGGGGTGTCGAATATGGAAGTTCCCTAGAGGAAAAGCTCAGGAAAGTCCCTTCAATATTGGACGTTTTTATAAATTAAAGAAAAGAAGAGATGAGTAGACATGTCGGGTGACAAAGCACTAGCGTGTCCCTGTCCCCCGCGACCCCCTTGCGCCTCATCTCGCTTTGAAAAATCCCGTCCTCGGAGACGGGGTGTGCCGAGCACTACCCCGCCCGCTCCGCTCTCCTGCGGTGAAATTTTTCTGTGCGATCTGAGTCGTCGGGCTGCATCAAGCTCTCCCTCCCCTTCCCCTTCGGGGCGGGGCCCCTTCCGAGTCATGATGCAGAAAAGAAATTTATTCCCCGTACTGCGAGACGACGCGAGAAAGGGGTCCCCGCGTTGAGACGTTAGTCCCGCGGGGAGATGAGCGCGCGAGCAGCCGATGGCTTCAAGCCGCAATGAGAAATCGAAGCACAGGAGAGCGCGAAGCGCGTGCGGGGTAGTGTTCTACACACCCCGCCTCCGAGCACTCGATTTGTCGAAGCGGATTGAAGCTCAAGGGGGCCAGCAGGGGGCCCACGGGGGGACACATAGTGCCCTCCTGGGCCCCCGACTTGTGTATCTTTTTTTGTCCAGCACAGAGGAAAGTCCCTTCGCTGGTTGACATCATTTATTAATCCTATATCCTTATAACTATGAAAAAATCGGCTATTCTCTGCTTTTATTTATTTACAGCAGCCCCATTTGCCCTTCATAGCGCATACACTCTCAAAGATGGTAAGCTCATCAACAAGGAGGAGCTGGCGACCCTCTCCGTTCAAGAGCACTACAGCGCTGCTCTGAGTGCGTATCAAAAGAAGCATTGGGATGAGCTAGTCAAACAAGCGAATATTGTAAAAATCAACTTCCCCTCTACCCCCTTTGCTCAAGAGGCTCTCTTCTATCTGGGTGTCGGTTATTTTCATCGAAAAGAATATGAACAGGCTAATAACGAGCTCTCCCTCTACTTGAAGAAACAGACCGCTCCTAAGCATTTTGAAGAAGCGATCGAATATAAGTTTGCGATTGCCGAAAAATATCAGAAGGGAGCAAAAAAACCTCTGCTCGGTTGGCAGAATATGCCGAAGTGGATTCCCGCGCTTGAAGATGCCCTCTCAATCTACGATGAGGTGATCATGGCTCTTCCCCATCACGAGCTCGGTGCAAAAGCCCTCTACGGTAAGGCACGACTTCTTTTCAAAGATGAGGATTACAAGGCAAGCATAGAGACCTACCAGGCGCTGATTCGTCGCTTCCCCAAACACAATCTCGCAGTCCAAAGCTATTTGGGCATGGCAGAGGTTTATTTAGCCCAATGCCAAAACCAGTATCCCGATCCAGATTTTCTTGATCTCGCGGAGATTAATCTGCGCAAATTTAAGCATGATTTCTCTCAGGATGAGCATGTTGTTCAAGCAGAGAAGATGTACATGCAGATGCAGGAGATCTATGCTTCTCATCTGTATGAGACAGCGCAATTTTTTGAGAGGACAGGCAAGCCCCACGCTTCGATCATCTACTACACAAAAGTTTTAGCAAACTATCCGCTCACAGAGTGCGCAGCACACGCAAAAAAACGGCTCCACACTTTAAAGCCCCAGGACTCTTCTTCTTCACAAGAAACCCTTAGATGAAAGTTCTCTATCTTTTTCTGTTTGCCCTCTTTTCTCTTTCTTCATGTGGCTACCGCTTCGAAGAAAAAGAGGCGGTTCGCTCCAGCCGCACGATTACCATCCCTTATATCAAAGGAGACGCAGAAGGGATTTTCACCAACGAACTCATTAAACAGCTCTCCTCCTCAGGGTATTTCGAGTGCGTTCGCTCGGGAGGAGATCTCATCTTAGATGCCGTTCTTATTTCTGATGAAAATGAGAAGATCGGATATCGTTACGATCGCCACGGCCCCAGAAGCAAACGCCGGCACAGACTTGTTCCCGATGAAAACCGGAGAACCGCAACCGCACACATCTCGCTCATCGACGGCATTACGAATGAGATCGTGCTAGAGCCGACAAAAGTCTTCGCCAACATCGACTATGATTATATCGATTCCAATACGCTGAAGGAGCTCGTCTTCACAGACTCGAGCGGTGTAACACAACGCGTCATCAACTTCTCTCTCGGCCAACTCGACTCGATCGAGGGCGCCCAAGACGACTCCTCTCCTCTCGTCTTCCGCCTCCTCTCCCAAAAGATCGTCGAAGCGCTGATCTACCTGAAGCTTTGAGCTTCAAAGTTGTGAAAAAATTCGCATTTATACCAAATATCAGAAAAAACCTTGAGTTGTGCCGCGTCGGCTTTGCAACAAATTTTTCGTCTTCACTCATGCCTTGCCCTCGGCAATGGTCACTCGCTCCAGACAAAAAATTTGTGCAGCCTCCTTGCAAAACTCAAGGTTTTTTCTGATATTTTGTATTATTTCCAAAAGTTGTATTTTTTGATGCATGAAATACTACATAGCAACCTCTCTGGAAAGGGCAGCATTTCACAATTTGGTCAGGGAAGATCTGAAAAAATTTGGGTGTGAAGTCACCTATGATTGGACGACACATGGTAGCGTCAAGAATACGAGCAAAGCCCGATTGCAAGAAGTTGCACACCTGGAGTTTCAGGGAATTTTAGAGTCGGATTTTGTTCTCGTTCTTCTCCCGGGAGGGAAAGGGACTCATGCCGAACTGGGTTTTGCTCTTGGGTATAAGAAGAGGGTTTTTATCCACAGCGAAGATCCGATGGCTTTTGAAATAGGTCCTCAAGTATGCGCCTTTTATCACCATGCAGATGTTGTGCGGGTATCTTGTCCGATTGCCGATCTGGCGAATGCCTTGCAACCTCTTCTGGTTTCTGCAAGTTCCATCTGATCCAAGCAGAGCTCTCATTGCACCTGCAAAGAATAAAGACAAAACTATTAAGAAAATTGTGCTGATACAAAGCGGATGATGGTATTCTTGAAGCGAAAAAAAAGAAGGAGGAGCCAATGGCCACATTATCGGGAGTATCCCTTCACAAGCCTTCCCTTAGCATAGGAGCAGTGCTACCCGTCCAAAAGCGCTCCACGGATTCTGCAGCTGTTCAAAAAACCCAAGGAGTTTTTGCGAGAAGCAGACCAACAGGAGGTAGCTCCGATGATGAACTTCCTCCTTTGGATCGTTCTGTGAGAATATTCACCAGAGAAATACCCACCAGGGTGGAAGCGATGACAATTCCTTGCAAAGATGGTGAGGGGAATCGCAAAAATATCAAAGGGAGTACCCTCATCGAGATTGTTCACAATGTCGTTCAAGAACTCCATGCTGAAATCACAGATTTAGCAACTCAACACGAAAGAGACATCGGCGGCACTATTATTCCCCCGCTACGCGTTATGGCTGGGGGTATTGTTCGAATCGATGGACCAGTGGACTGGTTGATGTCTCTTGGGGGTTGGAAAGGCATGGCTCCTGCAGCAGAAATAAGGGATTGTTTCCCATTTTTTGACAGGTCAAAAAAATTCACCGGCGCAAAAATTTTTGATAATGAATTGACCTTCCTAATTGCTAATCATCGGGTTCATATTCCCAAAGGGTTTTCAATAGGTGGATTTGATGTCACAACGAGCTGGAAAAAAATAGGTAGGGAGTGGGTGCGAGGAGGTTCGAAAACGGACCTTTCCTATTCGCAGATTACCAAAGCCATTGCACACATAAAAACCGCATTTGGATTAAGTGATGCATCCATCGCCGCCATTCAGCTATCCGCACTAGGACGACGTCTTGAAGTGCCCCAACATCTCTGGAAAGCAACGCCTGCAGAAAATCGAATTCAGATTCAGCAGTTCCTAGATTATTTAAATGCGCTGATGTTTGGCATTGAACCATCGGGGCTAAATGCGGCGCTTGCGACTAGTCTCATGACACTGGATCTCATCTTCGCTGGAAAAATGCGATATGACACTGCTTTTAAAGCTAATGAGGATGGAGGTATTTATCCATACGCTTGTTTTAGTGGTAATGGAGGCACTTATAACCAGAGAGAAAGAATTTTATTCCATGCAAGAGAACAACATGCTCCTTTGAGTATGAGGGAATTTCGAGACAATCCCGCTCTCTCTCCTGTTGCAGTCAAGGAAGCCAGTATCATTAAAACATGGCTCGCAAACAGAATCGATCTAAGCAATCCCTACGATGAACAACTCAATCGCATAACTCAAGCGGTTAAAGATCTCTTTGCGCACTACTTTTGCTGGGGAAGCGGAGATGAGATGCTCAACAACTTCTCACCGACGAACCAACCCGACGATAGAAAAGAGTAGCTGCAACATGTCGGATGACTCACGCTTGTTGTGAAATCCCTGGTATATGTGTCAGATAGAGAGACTCTCATTTGTTTACTCCTATTCATTTATGATAGATTGAGCGTATGAGAGAAAAAGAATTTAAGGCGGAGATGGGGGAGCTGCAAGGTGCACTGCGCTGGGTGCGCGAGTGTTGTGCTGAGGCCGGGTTCGGTCGTAAAGAGAGCGGTGATGTGGAACTTGCGATGGAAGAGGTGATCACGAATATCATCCGCTACGCCTATTCAGGAAAAAAGGGAGAGATCAGCGTTGTGTGCGATCTAACGGCAGATCAGATCGAGTTTATTGTGAAAGATCGCGGGGCGCTTTTCAATCCACTCGTTCAGAAGCCGAGCGTCGATCGCTCTGCGGAGCTGGAAGAGAGAGAGGTGGGTGGACTCGGGATTTTCTTTGTGCATCAGCTTATGGATAGCGTGCACTACGAGCGTGAGGAGCCCTTTAACGTTCTCATTCTCTCAAAGAAAATCCGCTAGGCGGGCTTCTTCTTATCCATCGAGGCGATGGTTGCTTCTGTATCGACGACGTCTGAGAGGAAGTGTTGGAGGATTTTCAGGATGTATTTGGGAGAGTTGTAGACGCCGGAGGTCGAGAAGACGAGCTCGAGATGCGGTTTCGCGGGAGTTAAGAGCGCGATGAATGTGAGTGTAGAAGGAGAGGTCTCTTCGGCACTTTTGGGAACGATCCAAATGGCGAACTGATCATTGAATAGCGTGATCTTATCAGGCGACTCGAGCACATGGAAGAAGTGGCTAATATTTTCTGGTGGAGCTTGTTCGAGTTGGGTATTGCTTAGGAGTCCGAGATCATTCAGCAATCCAAGATTCACAGAAATGACCCCGTCTGGAACCCATTTTTTTAGGTTCTGGGAAAATTCCTGGTAAGCTTCTTCTAATTTTATTGGATTAATCATCTTGCCCTTTCCCTGCTGCCTGTTCTTTCACTTTAGCGTTAAAAAATCTCCTTGTCAAGCTTTGTCGATTGCTGTTTTTTTTCTCATGGGGTATTTTTTGAGGTAGGTGGATTGGCGGCTAGTTACAAGCATAAAATACGTATAATCAATGTTTTACAAGCGATTTCTGTCTCTTTTTTTTCTCTTCTTCACGACTCCATATCTCATTTGGGCACAGCCTCTTAAAGTGGATGTTTCGGCTGCGACTGCGGTGCTAATTAATGGAGAGACTGGAGAGGTTCTTTTCGAGAAAAATGCCCATAAATTCTGCTTTCCGGCCAGTACAACAAAATTGGCAACGGCTCTTTTTGCTCTTTCTGAGAAGGGAGCGATGCTCGATCAGCGCATTGTCGCTAGTGCAGAGGCGCTCGGGTGTGTTGCCCCTCAGACTCGACGCAGCAAGCACCCGTCGCATCGCCTGGAGTTCGGAGGAACCCACATGGGCATTAAGGTCGGAGAGGAGCTCTCATTTCGCGATCTTCTCTATGGACTTATGCTGATCTCTGCAAATGACGCGGCGAATGTGATCGCGGAGTATGTAGGAGGAAGCGTCCCGGCTTTCATGAAGAAGCTGAACCACTTTCTACAAGAGAAAGGTCTTAAAGAGACCCATTTTTCCAATCCCCATGGTCTTCCTTGTAAGCATCACAAAACTACAGCCTACGATCTTGCACAGATGGCGCGACTGGGAATGAAAATACCCGCCTTTCGAGAGATCGTGAAGACGGTACGTTATACCAAGCCAGCGAGCAATAAGCAGCCAGAGACGGTTTTTGTGCAGACGAATGCTCTAATGAAGCCGGGAGCCCATTTTTATCCCAAAGCGTTAGGGATCAAAACGGGATATACGGTGAGCGCAGGACAAAATCTCGTAGCGGCTGCGGCCGATGAGAACCGTTTTTTGATAGCAGTCGTGCTTGGCTGTACCGACTACCACCAGAGATACAAGGATACGATTGCCCTTTTTGAGGCGGGATTTAATGAGAAGAAAGTGAGCCGCACGGTTTTGGCAAAAGGGTTTGATCTTTTCACCAAGAAAATCAAAGGGGCGAAAGCTCCTCTTCAGGCTGCATTAGGAGAGGATTTTGTCTTCGAATATTTTCCTTCGGAAGAGAAGGAGTTTAAAGTGGCTTTGAATTGGAAAGAGTTAAGGCTTCCCATTGCAAAGGGAGAGCTAGTAGGAGAGGTCAGACTCGTTACACAAGATGGAAAGATGCTCCTCAAAAGCGCACCTCTTTATGCGACAGAGGTGGTGGAGAGGACGCTATTTTATAGGTTTCTTCTTCTGTTAAATCAGATCAAAATCCTTCTCTCGCATAGGATCTCGATTCTTCTCATCGTGATCTCGATCTTCAGCCTGTTGATCTGGGCATTTCATGGATATTCGATGAAAAAGAAGAAGAAACTGATCTAGGGAGAGCTCTTCTGGCCTTGCGTTGGGTGAGATATCGCTTTCGCTTAAACTTTCTAGTAAAAGGCTGAGAGGAAAGAGCCTCTTCAACGAGGAGCGGAGCATTTTTCTTCTCTGCTCAAATGCGGTGCGCGTCATACGAAAGAATGCAGGCTGCTGTTCTAAAGGGAGTGGGGTTTTTTTGACGGCGAGATGGATGATCGCGGAGTCGACTTTGGGCCGTGGATAAAAACAGGTAGGCGGCACGGTGAAGCAGTAGGAAGGAGTCGAAAAAAAGTTCGCAAAGAGGGTGAGGTGGCTGTAGTTGGCAGATCCTGGTTTAGCTGTGAGGCGCTCTCCGACCTCTTTTTGTACCATCAAGGTGAGTGACGAGAGCAGGTTTTCGAGAGGGAGGAGTCTTTTCAAGATCGGCGAAGTGATGTGGTAGGGAAGATTGGAGATCACCTTCGCCTTTGTTCCAGCCGGAAGGCGTTTTGTCAGCTGTTCTGCAATAGGAAATGTGAGAATATCCTCTTCAAAAATCGTGGCGTTTTTTAAATCTCTAAGCGCTTCCGCGAAAATAGGATCTTTTTCGATTGCAATGACAGGGTGCCCCTCGGAGAGGAGGGCCCGTGTAAGCGCGCCAGGCCCTGGTCCGATCTCAACGACGAGGTCGTGGGGCTCAAGCTTTGCCATGCGCAAAATCTTGCGCGTGATATTTCCGTCGATGAGAAAGTTCTGAGACCACTTTTTCTGTGGTCTTGCACCTTTGTCTTCAAGAAAGCGGAGTAGGTCGGAGAGCTTCACAGGATCACTTAAGTGCAAAAGGCTGGAAATCAGCCGGGATCGAGCTTTCGAAGTGCTCTTGATCAAAACTGAATTTTTGCCTCAATTTCGCAAGGTAGCGGCCCGCTTCTCTACCGGCAGCTTTTTCAATAAGCTCCTGCTGAAGGGTATCGGCCATTTTTTCAAAAGGAGGAATCTCTTTTTTGATGTGCTCTTTGAGATAGAAGAGACGGAAAAGGATTGCTCCGTCGCGGCTTGCTTGAGAAAGTGGGCGACTAATTTTTCCCGGCTCAAGAGTCTCTAAAGACTCTTTGTGGTTAGCAGAGAGTTTTTTTGCCGTGACTTCATAGAGGGGGGAAAGAGTGAGCGCGACGGTGGAATTTTCTCCCTCTTCGCTTTTGATTATCTCGTAGATCTCTTCAATAGAGACCCCAGAATCATTACGAAGCGTTTCCGCTTTCCGTACGACGAGGTTCAGCTCTTCAGGATCTTTACCACGGAGGGAGAGAACCTGATACTTCCACTCGTCGTCAGGCGGGTTTTTTTCGCAGAATTCGCGGTAGGCTACTTTGATATCCTGAGGATTGACGCTCAGGTAGGCTTTCGAGTTGATTCGATACCAGTTCATTCGGTCGACGGTGATCTCAGATTGGATCATCTCGCGCGCTTCTTCGTAGGTGATTCCGATTTTTTCCAAATTGGCCATCACATTGGGCCCGAAGCGCTCTTGAAGAGTTTCACGGACGTCGCCATCGGAGACTTTTAGCTCGATTTGAGCGGCGTCTGCAAGGATGAGCTCATTATCGATCATCTGCGTGAGAGTTTGGCGCCACTGGGCTGTGTAGAATTGGAAGCGTGCGATTTTTGATTGCGCATATTGGGGATAGACGCGATTTAGAAAGACATCCATCTTTTTCATGACGTCAACCACAGAGATGGTCTTTCCATTAACCTTTGCGAGGATGCGATTATCTACGAGCAGATGCTTCGGCTCCTCAAAAGGGATGGGAGGAGCGGGAGGCTCATCTGCAAGAAGAGGAGTTGCTAAGGCGAGTAGGTATGTTAAATAAAGTTTTTTCATTTCATCATCCAGGATACCATGTCTTCGATTTTCTTCTAAATAAACACGAAAAATAAAGAAAAGATTCACCACAGAGACACAGAGAGAGAAGAGGCTGCACAGAGCGGGGAGGGAGGTCTCTTCTTTTTGCTAGAGAGCAAAAAGAAGAAGTCTCTGCCGTGAACGGCAAAAATAAGAAAATGGGTTGTTCTTGTGCGATTTTCACGAGAATTTCCTTTTTTGTTCTCTAACAAAAAAGAGTTCTTCTTGCTCTGTGCAACCTCTTCTTTCTCTGTGTCTCTGTGGTGGGTCTTTCTTTGCTTGGAATTATTGAGCGAAATTCTAGCTGCGACGACGAAAGACCGCTCCAAAAAAGCCATCCATGCCTCCTTTTTGAGGAGTCGAAGAGAAGGGAGGTTTTATACACAGAAGGGGGAGCTCTTTTTCAAAAAAAGCGACCTGCTCTTCATTCTCCTGGGGCAGGATGCTGCAAGTAGCATAGACGAGATGGCCCTTAGGGGACAAATAGTCTAAGGCTTCCGTGACAATTTTTCTTTGCTCCTGCACGACGCGTTCGAGTAGTTCGGAAGAGAATTTCCATTTCATATCGGGATTGCGCCTCAGCGTTCCCGAACCCGAGCAGGGCGCATCGACAAGAACCCAATCCATGCGTCCTTTCAGGGTCTCTTTATGGGTGTCGGTGGGAAGTAAAATCTGCGCATTGTGTATGCCGGCTCTTTTTAGTCTTTTTTTAGCCTCTAATAGAGCACGTGGGCGGATGTCGTGTAGGAAGATCTGGCCGCGTTTTTTAGTCTGTGGAGCAAAAGCGAGAGTCTTTCCGCCCGAACCTGCGCAATAGTCGAGGATCTGCTGCCCGGGTACGATCTCCAGAAGGCTGGCAACTAGTTGGCTGCCCTCATCTTGGATCTCGAATAGTCCCTCTTTAAATTCCGGAAGGGAGAAGAAATTAATCTTTTTATGAAAGATAATGCCATCAGGAGAAATAGTGGAGGGAGAGACAGAGTAGAGCTCTTTCCATTTTTCAAGTAGGGAGTCTCGTGAGATCTTTGTGCTATTCACCCGAATGGTCGTGGGTGCTGTCTGGTTGCTAGCAAGGCATAGCTCTTGGGCTTTCTTCTCTCCAAAGGCGCGCTCGAGGATCTGGAAAAACTCTTTCGGGAAGCTGACGCGGATGTGCGCCGGGATCTCTTCTTTCTGTAGAAAGTCGTGAGGATTGATGGAGGTGAAAAGAGAGAAGCGGCTCTCCCAGGT
The DNA here is from genome assembly GCA_001464115.1 of Chlamydiae bacterium Ga0074140. Lineage (GTDB taxonomy): Bacteria > Chlamydiota > Chlamydiia > Chlamydiales > Rhabdochlamydiaceae. Next base: position 28,676 of record LNES01000003.1, read on the forward strand.
CGGAGGTTTAGGAAGGAGATGGTCGAGAAGCCCACACCAGCGGATCATCCCGTAGATAGCTTCACAGATGGTGCGGCGGTCTTTTGCCCCTACGGCCTTGTTTGCTCGAAAGTAGTGCGACAAAAAGATATCAAGAGGGAGCGTTTCTCCCTCAAAGAGGTCGAGAATACGCAGTAAATGATATTTTTGAAACGCGTTTGCCATGCATAGAGTATAGTCGGTTTTCTCTCTAGGAACAAGAAAAGACCGGGCGCGGGCACGGGCGCGGGCACGAAAGAGAGAGGGAAAAAGAAGAAATTCCCGAGTAAAATCTTTCTTTATTCTTTCTTTCGTGCCCGCGCCCGTGCCCGGCTTTTCTTTTTTCTTCCAAACTGGGGTAGTTTGTGCGAAATAAAAGATTATGACATTCTGACGAAAAATGGAGAGGTGTAATGTCGGGACTACTCGTTGTACTAGGAAGAATGTGTTTAAGCACGATCTTTATTTTAGCCGCGCTTGGAAACATCATCAATTGGCAGGGAACAGAGACTTTTCTCCTAAATGGCCTTTGTAATCTTTTGAATTTTACACAGGGAATGCCCTCTACCCAGGATCTTATAAACAATCTGATTCCATGGGCTGGGGCTCTTCTTTTGCTCGCGACACTTTTTGAACTTGTTGGAGGCATACTACTCTTTTTCGGGGTCAAGGTGCGATTTGCTGCCTTTTTGCTTGCCTTATTTTTGATTCCCACAACAATTGTGTTTCACCATTTCTGGTATTTAGAAGGGCAAGAGAGAGATCTTCAGATCATTATGTTCCTAAAAAACCTGAGTATTTTTGGAGGCCTTCTTTTTATTTTAGGAACCGGTGCTGGGTACGCGCCAAAAAAGCATAAGAAAGAAAAAGGAGCGGAAGATTGAGTTTTTGGCTCTATTTCACGATTAGCTTCTTGCTCGTCTCTTTCGGACAGCCGAGCTGGTTTCCTTGGCTCTCTCCTATTTCTGCCATCTGCGGATTTGCACTCTTCTGGAGGGGGCTTGTTCAGATAGAGAGTCGGCTAGGGCGGTTTGCTTTCGCCTCTCTCTGGTTCACCGCAGTTCAAATGGTGCAGCTCTCTTGGATGACATCGATCGAATTCCAAGGCATCTACATTCTGTTTGTCTATTTTTGGCTTGCTTCGTGGCTCGGGGTCCAGTTTGGATTACTTTCGCTTCTCCTTCCTAAAGAAGGAATGATGAAGCCCACCCGAATGCTTGCTATGGCATCTCTATGGGTACTGTTCGAGTGGTCTCGCTTTTATTTTCTCTGCGGCTTTTCCTGGAACCCGACAGGAATTTCTCTGTCGGCTAACCTGTATTCGTTGCAATTCGCCAGTGTAGGTGGAATTCTTGGCCTTTCTTTCTGGGTGATGCTCGTCAACACGTGCTCATTCAATTTGCTCACAGACATGCAAACGCGAAAAGCCCCTGCCCTCAAAACGGGATTGGTCTGGGGAGTTCTGGCAGCTTTTCCTTATCTTTTCGGGGTGCTGCACCTCTCTTATCAGAGTCGATATTTTGCCGCCGAACCCAAAGATAAAAAATTAACTGTTGCGATGGTTCAAACGGGACTACTCCCTCCTGAGAAATTGGTCTTGCCCGAGCGTTTGGATGTTTTCGTCTCTCCGTGGGATCAGTGGCGGCGGATTCTCTCCTTTTTGAAACCCCTTAAAGGAACGCCCCTTGATTTGATCGTTTTTCCGGAAGTCGCTCTTCCTTTTCAATCGGATAGGATGATCTACTCCCACGAAAGTGTACTGCAAATTCTCTCAAATGAATTTGGGAAGGAGATATTAAAAACGCTTCCTCCTTTGCATTTCCCTTACGCAGAGAAAAAGAAGATAGAAAAAAAAGAGCAGTGGATGGTTTCGAATAGTTACTGGACACAAGCTCTTTCTAACTATTTTCATGCTGAAGTTGTAATAGGTTTGGAAGATGAAGAGCGAGATTCAAAAAAAAGCTACAACGCCGCTTTTCATTTTTCGCCAAGAGATGTCCTGATTCGGCGGTATGAAAAGCAGGTGTTACTTCCTTTGGCTGAGTATCTTCCAATTCGCTGGTTTCTCCCTTTTGCAGAAAAGTATGGGATCGGAGATGTGTTCACGAAGGGCACTGGTACAAAAGTATTTAAAGGGATCATTCCCTTATCCATTTCGATCTGTTATGAAGAGACTTTTCCCGATCTGATCCGTGAGGGGAGACTTTTGGGAGCCGAACTTCTCGTCAACGTCACAAATGACAACTGGTACCCGAGCTCGCGCCTTCCCAAACAGCACTTCGACTTGGGACGCCTCAGAGCGGTGGAAAATGGGATGCCCCTCCTCCGCGCGTGCAACACAGGGGTTAGTGCAGCGATCGACAGTTTGGGGAGGCCGTTGTGCACGATGGGTGAGCTCGATGAGAAAAGCAAGTGGCTATCGGGTGCGCTTGTGGCTTCTCTTCCGCTCTACCATTACAAGACCCTTTATACATACTGGGGGGATGGCGGAATCGTTGGCCTTTCGTTTATCTTATTGGGAGTTTTTTGGCGTAGAAGACACCTGCCTTGAGAGGATTAGGTCTTGCTGAAAATCGGGGGGTGGGCTAACTTTGCTGAAATCTCGATTCATGAGTGTTTTTAGAGGTGAGGTTTGTCTATAAACTGTACGCTGCCCGAAGTTAAAAAAGATCCGGTCTCCTCATCGCAAACGAAACAGCGCACTTTACAGCGCAAAGTTTCTCTTGCAGGAGAGGGCCTTTTTACCGGTGAAAAGGCAGTTCTTTCCATTGGTCCAGCCGAGGCAGATACGGGGATTCTCTTTCAGCGAACAGACCTTCCTCGAAAACCTTTTCTTCCAGCAATTTTGGAATATGTTCAAGGAACACCCCGTTGCACCATGATCGGTTGTCAGGGGGCGCTGATTCAAACCGTTGAACACCTTCTCTCCGCCCTGAAGGGGTGCCAGATTGATAATGCCCTAATCGAAATTCATGGTCCCGAGATCCCCATTCTCGACGGAAGTGCAAAGGAGTTTGTCGAGCTCATCGAACAGGCTGGAATTGCCGAACAAACCGAAGAGAGAGTGTTTGGAAAGCTAGAAAGACCCGTCTTCTGGTCTCAGGGAGATACGCACATCGTTGCTCTTCCTTCAAATGAATACCGAATCAGCTACACCCTACACTATCCTCACTCCGCATTTATCGGTTCCCAATACCTCTCAATTGTTTGCAACGAAGCTAATTTTAAGAATGAGATTGCTCCTTGTCGCACCTTTTCTTTATACGAAGAGATCGTCCCTTTGATTGAAAAGGGCTTCTTGAAAGGTGGGAATTTGTCGAATGCGGTCCTGATCCGAGATAATGCGGTTGCTAATCCCGAAGGACTCCGTTTCAAAGATGAGATGGTGCGCCACAAAATTTTGGATCTGATTGGAGATCTCTCCCTCATCGGCACCCCGTTCCTTGCGCACATCATCGCTATTCGTTCAGGTCACACGTCCAATGTCGCCTTTGCAAAAGAACTCGCAAAACATATCACGATGGAGAATGTGTAATGGCCCCTACTTCGGTCGCTCCTACTGTTTTTGATGTGAAAAAGATCTTGGGAATACTGCCCCACCGTTATCCATTTTTACTCGTCGACAAAATCCTCTCTATCAGTCTCGAAGAGAATATTATCATCGGACAGAAGAACGTCACAGCCAATGAGCAGTTTTTTCAAGGGCATTTTCCTGGGGTCCCGATTATGCCAGGAGTGCTCATTCTCGAAGCTCTTGCGCAGACTGGAGGCATTCTGGTCCATCAGAAAGGGCATACGGATAAGATCGCCGTACTCTTAAACATCAATAACGTAAAATTTAGAAGACCGGTTATCCCCGGCGACGTGCTGATTTTACATGTGCAAGGGATGCACGTGAGCGGCAAGGGGGGGAGAATCGTAGCTAAGGCGCTAGTCAACGACCTCGTAGCAGTAGAAGCCGAGATCGGATTTGCCCTTGTCCATAAGGAGCAGCTTTAACGCTCAAATAATCATAGGAATCTCATGGGAAACATTCATCCAAATGCAGTGATTGAGAAAGGCGCACAGATCGGCGAGAATGTCACTGTCGAAGCGTTCGCTGTCATCAAGAGCAACGTAAGAATCGAAAAGAACGCCATCATCAAGTCGCATGCGTATATCGATGGAAATACCACCATTGGTGAAGGTACCGTCATTTGGCCCTCTGCAAGCATTGGTACAAAGACACAGGATCTCAAATTCCGCGGTGAAAAAACCTATGTGGTGATCGGGAAAAACTGTGAGATCCGCGAGTTTGCAACGATCAACTCCTCTTGCCAAGAGAACTCTGTTGTAAAAGTTGGAGACAACTGCCTCATCATGGCCTACTGCCACGTCGCTCACAATTGCGAAATTGGAAACCGCGTCATCATGGCGAACAACGCCATGCTCGCAGGCCACGTTGTTATCGAAGATTACGCCATCATCGGCGGGATGACTCCCGTACATCAATTTTCTCGCATTGGGTGCTATTCGATGGTTGGAGGCTTCAGCCGCATTACCCATGATGTGCCTCCCTATACACTGGGTGCCGGAGCTCCCTACCGATTGGGTGGGCTGAACATGATTGGCCTCAAGAGACACGGCTTCTCCATCGATGTGAGAAGGGCTCTTACAAAAGCTTTTAAGCTCACATACCGCTCGGGACTTCGTCTCTCTGAAGCGATCAAAGCAATCGAAGGTGAAGTGGAGATGAACCCGCACATTCAACACTGGCTTGATTTCTGCCGCAATTCGAAACGCGGATTGATTGGCCTTCAAGGGATCACCCATGAGCCCCAAGAGGATTTCGAGGCTTTTGAAGAGCTCCTCGAAGTCTAATTGCATCCCATCTTGTTGCATAAATCGGTAAAATAAACACCGAGTGCACCGAGATGAAGAGAGAAAAAAGAAATAGTTTTCCTTCTTGCGCGAAGCGCCTCGGTGGTCTCGCTGTGCTCGGTGTTTAAATTCTTCTGATTTTATGGAACAACGCCCAGTAATGAGAGTTATTTTCTTCGGAACCAGTGTCTTCGCTGCGGAAATCCTAAGATTCCTTCTTCAAAACCAGATCACCGTTGTTGCTGTCGTGACAAGACCCGATCGCCCCTTTGGGAGATCGCAACGCGTTGCATCACCTCCTGTTAAAGAGGTCGCTGAGCAGGTCTGTCCGGAGATTCCACTTCTGCAGCCTGAAAAAGCCTCAACGCCCGAATTTGTCGAGACGTTAAAAGCGTTTGCTCCCGATCTTTTTGTCGTCGTTGCCTACGGAGAGATCTTGAAAAAGAGCATTTTAGATATTCCAAAACACGGCGCCATCAATATTCACGCAAGCCTACTGCCGAAGTACCGCGGAGCCGCTCCCATGCAGCGCGCGCTGATGGACGGGTGCAAAGAGACCGGTGTCACCATCATGGAGATGGTTCTGGAAATGGACGCAGGTGACATGCTCGAGGTCGTAAAACTTCCCATTCCCGATGAGATGACCTGTGGTGAACTCTCGCAAAAGCTGTGCCAGCTCTCCTGTCCCGCGCTTCTGAAGGTCATCCACGCATTTGAACAGGGCAAGGTCCGCAAAACCCCACAAGACCCGAGACTCGTGACATTTGCTCCTAAAATCACACCGAAAGAAGAGCGTATTCACTGGGGCGATCCTGCCCAAAAGATCCACAACCAGATCCGCGCGCTTTCGCCATCACCGGGCGCCTGGTGTGAAATCGAGATGGGAAGCGAAAAAAAGCGGCTTAAAATCAAACGCAGCCGCGTTGTAACCGGCGTCGTAGGAAATCCCGGAGAGGTTCTCTCCTCCGGAAAAGAGGAGCTCATTGTCGCCTGTAGCAAAGATGCTCTCGCTCTCCTAGAAGTTCAGCTCGAGGGAAAAAAGAGCATGCCCGTGAAAGATTTTTTGAGGGGCATGCATCAGGCTTTTGTCCTTTCCTGATTACTCGGGTTTTTCTGGAGAAAATAAAGAATTTAAACACCGAGTACTCCGAGAGCACCGAGAAAAGAAAGCGGCTCCTGTCTTTTTTGGCGCTGTAAAATTCTAATTTTAAAAACAGATTAAATTTCTTTTTTTACAGCAAACAAGAGGTCCAAATTGTTTTACTTAATCTCTCTCTTTTCCTATGCTATTTGGGCAAACTTAATTAATTGAGGAGAAAATCTTATGTCGGTTCGCCCATATGCAGGAACGATGAGTCGCCCCATTTTGGATCAGCGGCAGCAATACCGTGGTGTCACGCAAGAGCTCTTCGATTGGATGAAGGCAAAGTCAGGCGTAAGCAACGCCTTTAAAGTAGGGTACCATGTCGTTGACTGGTGGAAAATTGGCGCCGATACAACTTTTTGGAAGGACTACATTTCAAATGATCCTCTTCCTGCTGAGGCAATGAGGCTGAAAGGGGCATTAAAAGATGGGAAAAATGCTTTTGGACTCATCGATCTTCCCGAAAGGATCTACACCTTCGTTAAAAGCTTTTTTACCTTTATGCACGGTCCTGAAGCTGGTTCGGATAATAATTATCTCCGCTTGGGTTACCAGACGGCTCTAGATGCCGCCGGTGTGATGTCTCCACTCACTGATTCTGCAGAGTTTTTGAGTTCTAGAGTCATGGCAATTGCTCCAGAGACGTTGAAGCAGTTGGGCCAAATCAATGCAGGTGCGCTTCTTTTCTCTATGCTCGATGCGGCAGCAAATGATATTGGGAGAATATGGGTTGCCACAAAGATACTGACACCTGCTGTCGGGGAAGCAGAGGATGCAGTTCGTCGTTTCTTTGGGCAAGAGCGCGTCGAGGAATTGAATATCGACGACAGATTCGATCCCGAAATGGTGCTTGAGCTCAATTTGATCGACCTTGCAAAATGCGTTTCTTACATCGCGCTTGCAGTTATTGCGCTTGTTTCAGCATTTGTGGTCGCAATTCCACACGCCTCCTTCTGGATTCTCGTTGCCTCTACAAGCGCTCTTGCATTCACCATTTTTGGGGAATTTGCGCAACGTTCATACCGCATCATCAATCCAAGCTACCCAAGACTTCCTGATCTCGTGGATCGTAGGCCCGGAGCGGCAGCAGCTGCAGCGCCAAGAGGTGCATTCCATGGCGTTGATCTTAGTGCTGGGGGTGTATTCCCTGGTAGTGCAGACGAGCAACCAGACGGTGATGATCTGGGCGTGGATGTAGACGGAAGCTAAGCCGAGATAAACAAGACAAAAGAAGAACATGTCTACATCGCTTCGTATCGGTGGCGACCAGCCTTCCGAGCCAAAGAGCTTCTGCACCCATATTGTCGACTACTTTTCGTCGGCGGATGGTCCCGCAGATCTTTTGAAGGCCATTCAGCTGAGCGCGCAATACATGCAGGTGTTGCCACTTAGTCGAGAGCAGTGGCGTGTTGCGGATAGCGTACGAGACGCTGCGAGCGATGGCTGGTCGATGCTCGTCTGGGCAGACGTCGTTGCTGAGGGCACAAAGTTTTATCAGAAAACAGACGAGCTCATCCGAGTTTTTTGCAATCCTTCACTTGCGCAGAGAGATGAGGGGATCTCACACCTTGCGAAACAAACGCTTCTTCAAGGCGTCGATTTTCTCAATACCGTCAGCGAAGGCTCTCTACTCATGCACAATAAAAAATGGGTCGACATGGGAAAGTGCGCCCCTTGGATTTGCGGCGTATTTGAGGGAACATCACTCATCTCTGACGGCGTCGATGCGAGCAATCAATGGGATTTAATGAACCAGATTCGGACCGTCAGACAAGGCAATCTGGTTATCGAAGTGGAGGAAATTGCAGCGCTCGATCTGCGTGGGAGGCTCTGTTTGGTTAGGCTGGTGAAAGATGGGGCTTCCATTGTGCTATCTATCGCGGGCCTTGCGATCATGCTCTCTGGGATCGCCGTTGAGGGTTCTGCTCTGCTTATGGGACTTCTTCTCGTTCTTTCGACGATTTTTCTGGTCACCAAGATCTTTGCTCACTTCTATGAAAGAGTGGTCGTAGAGCGCCTTCCCCCGCTACCCTCATTTTAAAGATGAATTCTGTTGCCCTACAATCCACTCCCGCCTCTACCCCTCAACCCTTTGTTTGGGATGCGGGATCTGCCATTTTCGGGGGAATCTGGGTCGCTCTGATCACCGATACCTTTTTCCGCTTAGTGGGAGGCTGCGGTTCTGATAGCCTCGAGCAGACCGCTATCAATGCGACCAGCTTTGGAGGCACGCTTGCCAACACTTTTCACTGGGCTGATTCGATAGGGCTCCTCTCGCTTGGCTCTTATGTCCCCCTTGCCCAAGCCCTGGGCTTTGGTGCAACTGGGGTCCTATCTTTTTTTGGAACCTTGGAGAGCTGGAGAAACCTCTCCGCCGTTCCAGAAGACGCCGAGGATGTTAACCAACAAAAGTTTATGCACCTCCTCACTCTCGCTTCTCGGGTCACCATGCTCGCCTGGTCGATCCTCAGTCTCGGCGAATTCCTCGTCGGAGCCCCTGTACTCCCGCTCCTCGCCTCAACCCTGCTTGTTTCCAGCTTTCTTCTGCTGGTTGCCAGCATGGTTGCGAAGAGTCGCCTTGCAAGGCAGCAAGAAGCTCCTGCCATTCAAAATTAAAAAAGGGCCTAATGGATGGGCCCCAAGAAAAGAGAGATTGTCCTTTGCGGCCCCCCCGTCCGTTTACGTCCATGTAGGTCCTTTTTCGTCCATTTACGTCCTTTGTCCATCGAGGGCCGGTGCATTTTTCTCCCTTGTTTTCCTAGGAGAGAGGTCTCTCTTTCTGCGCGTCCAAGAAGAAAAATGTTGAGGGAAATGAGCCTCTCTCTATAACCTCGTGTGAAGTTTTGATAAGCACCGCTTTGAAATTGAGATTGTGCAGAAATTGAGAGTTTTGTTAGCCTCTTCGCTACTGAAAAATTCTCTCTAGGTCACACAACTTGAGAGCTGCTTTTTCGCTTTAAGGATCCTTTATATGAAACTGATGGGAAAAAAAATTGGAATGACAAGGCTCTTTGATAAAGAGGGTAATCTTGTTGTTTGCAGCGTGATCGCCGCAGAGCCAAACGTGGTTGTGCAGGTGAAGCGTCAAGAAGGTGAAGGCTATAACGCTGTCCAGCTCGGCGCGGTAAAGCTCGCTAAAAAGAAAAATGTCGCAAAGGCTCAACAGGGCCATTTTGCTAAGGGCGGCGTAGAGCCCAGACGCTTTTTGGCTGAGTCGCGTGTAGAGAAGGCAGAAGAGTTCGCTGTAGGACAAGAGATCGATGTCAGCTATTTCGCTGATGCGGGTTTTGTCGACGTGCGAGGCGTTTCTAAAGGTAAAGGATACCAGGGCGTAATCAAGAGACACAACTTTGCTGGCGGTCCTGCGGCACACGGATCTGGCTTTCACCGTCATGGCGGTTCTTGCGGGATGAGAACATCTCCAGGTCGTTGCCTTCCCGGACAAAAGAAAGCGGGACATATGGGTGATGAGACAACAACTGTGCAAAACCTGAAAGTTGTCAAAGCAGATCCTGAAAAACAAGTGCTCATCGTTGAGGGCGCAATTCCAGGAGCGCGCGGCGGTCTGGTCTACGTGTTCAAAGCGAAAAAAAAGACCAAGAAGAAATCGTAAGGGGATAGACTGTGGCGATTCTAAAAAAATACAATCTGGCAGGAGCTGAAGTTGGCAAAGTAGAAATTGCTGATGATCTGCTCGATACAACTGTCAATTCGCAAATGATCAAAGATTATCTCGTTGCCATCCGCAATAACGCGCGGCAATGGTCTGCGAAGACCAAAGGTAGAGCCGAGGTAAACCATAGTGGAAAAAAACCGCACCCCCAAAAGGGTACAGGGCGCGCTCGTCAAGGTTATCTTGGCGCTCCTCAGTATAAAGGTGGCGGACGTGTTCATGCTCCAAAGCCAAAGTTTGATCAGCATGTGCGGATCAACCAAAAAGAGAAGCGTCTGGCAATTCGAAAGCTGATTGCAGACAAAATTCAAAACAGTAAAGTTCATGTTCTTGAAGTTGAACTCTTCAAAGAGCCTAAGACAAAGAAAGTCGCGCAATTTTTAGAGGCGCTTCAATTCTCTGGAAAGCGTGTTCTCTTCATCGCAGAAGGAGCTCTTCCAAAGACAAAGAAAAAAGATGAAGGCTCTCTCTCTGATAAATATGAGATCTTCCTCAAGAGCCTCCGCAATATTCCAAGAGCAAGTTTCCGACTGCTCCCAAATGCTAGTGGTTATGACATCACTGTAAACCATGAGCTGGTTTTTTTGGAGCCCGCAGTCGATGAGCTTAAAAATTTTATAGGTAAAGGGTCTTAACCATGTCGAAAAGAAATCCCTACGAAGTGGTTAAATCGCGCTACATCACCGAAAAAGCAAAAGTGCTTGAGCAGCTGCAATTTAACAAAAGCAATCCCAGCGTAAAAAAATGTGATTCTCCAAAGTATGTCTTTCTTGTAGACAAGCGCTCAAATAAGCAAGAAATTGCTAACGCTGTCGAAGAGATCTACTCTAAGAAGAAAGTTCGTGTTGCGAAAGTTAACACGATCAACATGAAACAGAAAGCTAAAAGCGTACGTGGAAGAATTGGTTACAAAGCGGGGTTTAAGAAGGCTGTAGTGACCCTTCAACCCGGAGATACACTCGAGGAAAAGGTGTAAACTATGACTAAAAAATTTCGCCCAATTACTCCCACTCAGCGACATCTCGTTTTAACAAGCAACGGAGAGCTTACTCGTGAAGGAAGAGCAACGATTAAACCGCAAAAAGCTCTTTTGAAACGCGTTCGTAGAACCTCTGGCCGTAACCACCATGGACATGTGACTTGTCGTCATCGTGGTAGTGCAGCCCATAAGAAGTTTGTGAGACTTGTCGACTTCAAACGCGACAAGGAAAATGTACCAGCAAAGGTCTCCTCTGTTGAATATGATCCAAATCGCAGCGCGCACATTGCTCTTTTGCACTACGCAGATGGCGAGAAGCGCTACATCTTAGCTCCACAGGGACTAAAGAGGGGTGATGAGGTTTCTACAAGCGATGAGGCTCCATTTGACGTGGGCTGCTGCATGCGTATGAAACACATTCCACTCGGCTCGGCTATTCACAATATCGAAATCTATCCAGGTCGTGGCGGACAGCTCGTGCGTTCGGCGGGTCTTTCGGCGCAGCTTATGGCGCGTAGTGGCGGTTATGTCACATTGAAAATGCCTTCTGGTGAGATTCGCATGATCAATGAAAACTGCAGAGCGACTCTTGGTATTGTTTCGAACGCAGAGAGAAATCTCCGTTCTGAAGGAAAAGCGGGCCGCATCCGTTGGATGGGCATCCGACCAACAGTACGTGGAACAGCGATGAACCCTGTTGACCACCCGCATGGTGGAGGCGAAGGAAAACATAACGGTTATCTCCCACAAACGCCGTGGGCGATGTATACCAAAGGATATCGTACTCGATCTAAGCGCAAATCCAATAAGTGGATTGTTCAGGATCGAAGGAAATAGAGGACTAGGGGAAAATAAATGGGAAGATCACTGAGAAAGGGTCCGTTCGTTGACCATCATCTCCTCGATAAGGTGGAGAAACAGAATCAGAGCGGAGCAAAAAGAGTCATTAAAACTTGGTCGCGACGATCGATGATTCTTCCAGATATGATTGGACATACTTTTGAAGTGCACAATGGACGTAAATTCATCACGGTGTTTGTCACAGAGAATATGGTTGGACACAGACTCGGTGAGTTTTCGCCTACACGCATCTTTAAAGGTCACGGTTCGAAGAAGATCGCAGAAGCTGCAGCTGGTGCTGCCGCTGGTGCGCCTGGAGCCGCAGCCCCTGCTGCACCTGCAGCCAAAGCAAATTCCAAAGGATAGATAGATTATTATGGATACAGCACGCGCTCTGACAAAAAATGTAAGAATTCCTCCCCGAAAAGCAAGGCTTATGGCCGATGTAATTCGAGGGCTAATGGTTGAGGATGCAACAATTCAGCTCATGCTTAGCAATATGAAAGCTGGGCGTCTCCTTAAAAAGACACTGGACAGCGCTGTTGCAAATGCTGAAACGAGGCTCAATGTCCAGCGAAGAGATTTAAAAGTTAAAGAGGTGCGGGTTGATGCGGGACCAGTACTTAAGCGTTCGAAATCGAAGAGCCGCGGAGGCCAGGTGCCAGTGATGAAGCGCACTAGCCATTTTACAATTGTAGTTGGAGCCTAAACATGGGACAAAAGACATCGCCAATTGGCTTTAGATTAATCCGAAACAAGAAATGGAAATCGGTCTGGTTTGCCAACAAGCAGGACTTCGGAAATCTCCTCGGAGAAGACGTTGAGCTGCGCAAAATTCTCATGGGCAAATCTTGCTGTGCAAACGCTTCTCAGCTCGTCATTAAACGGATGAGTGGAAAAATTGAAGTGACAATTCACACCTCGCGTCCAGGCCTCGTCATCGGCAAAAAAGGCGCTGAGATTGATGTATTGAAACAAGAGCTCAAAAAGCTCACGGGAAAGGATATCTGGATCGAAGTCGAAGAGATCAAGCGTCCCGACCTAGATGCAAAACTTGTGGCAGACGGAATCGCAAAGCAATTAGAGCGTCGGGTTCCTTTTAGACGCGTGATGAAGAAGGCGATGCAGGCAGCACGAGATGCTGGAGCCGCTGGAATCAAAGTCCAAGTTTCTGGAAGGATTGGCGGCGCAGAGATCGCTCGTACTGAGTGGTACAAAGAGGGTCGCGTTCCTCTTCACACGATTCGTGCTGAGATCGATTACGCTACTGGACGTGCAGAAACAACGTATGGATCGATCGGTGTAAAAGTCTGGATCAACAAGGGCGAAGAGACTGCTCCAAAGGTTGGAGGCTAAAGGTTTATGGCAAAACAATTTCCGACACGCACTAAATATCGAAAAATGCAAAAAGGCGCCCAAGCCGGTAAAAGTAAGGGCGGGAACTTTCTTGATTTTGGCGACTTTGGAATGCAAGCCCTCGATCGCGGACGTCTTACGCACCAACAGATCGAAGCATGCCGCGTAGCGATTAACCGGTATTTTAATAGACGTGGTCAAGTTTGGATCCGTGTTTTTCCTGATAAATCGGTGTCTAAGAAGCCGGCTGAAACACGTATGGGTAAAGGAAAGGGCGCTCCTGATCATTGGGAAGCTGTCATCCGTCCAGGAAGAATCATGTTTGAGGTTGGAGGAGTTACTAAAGAGGTAGCTCAAAATGCTCTGAGAAGAGCTGCAGCGAAAATTCCTATTCGTAGCCGGTTTGTCGAACGCGTGGAGAGGGTATAACGGATGTTACAAGCTAAAGAATTAAGAGAAAAAAGCGTGGCTGATTTGCAAGAGCAGCAGCAAGAGCTCGCTAAAGATGTTTATCAAATGAATTGCGAACTTAGACTCTCGAGAAAGTTAGATAAGCCGCATCTTGTCCGCGAAAAGAAGCGCGATAGAGCACGTCTACTTACGATCCTCAGAGAGAAACAAGAGAGTGTGAGATGAAAGAGCGAGCAAAAATTAACCAGAAGATGCGTGAAGGGATTGTGGTCTCCAATAAGATGGCCAAGACCGTCACGGTGCAAGTCGTACGCACATACCGTCATCCGACTTTTAACAAAGTCGTTACGCGGGGAAAGAAATATTATGCTCACGTAGAGGACCAGAAGATTGATGTGGGTCAACGCGTGAGAATTGTAGAGACAAGGCCTCTTTCGAAACTTAAAAGATGGCGCGTTATCGATGTATTGGGAACCGAAACAACAACTTCAAAATAAGTAGAAGACCATGATTCAACAAGAGACCAATCTAGAAGTTGCCGACAATTCCGGAGCCAAAAGCGTTCGTTGCTTTCGAGTTCTAGGCGGAACGCGCAGACGTTATGCGTCTGTAGGCGATGTGATCATTTGTGCAGTAAAAGATGCAGATCCACACGGTACCGTAAAGAAGGGCGAAGTCGTTCGTGCAGTCGTCGTTCGTACAAAAGCGTATATCCGTAGAAACGATGGTTCTTTCCTCAGATTTAGCAATAAGAATAGCTGCGTGATTATCGATGATAAAGGCGAACCTCGCGGAACGCGTATTTTCGGCCCTGTACCAAAAGAGGTTCGGGAAAAAGGATTTGTTAAAATCACCTCACTCGCACCAGAGGTTATATAATATATATGAGCAACAAGTGGATTAAAAAGGACGACAAAGTCGTTGTTCTGACTGGAAATGAGAGTGGCCGGACCGGGAAAATTCTTTCTCGCAAAGGTGACCGAGTTGTTATCCAAGGTTTGAACATCAGAAAAAAACATGTGAAGCGCAAAGCAAAAGTTCCAACACCTGGTGTGATGGAAATGGAAATGCCGATTCACATCTCGAACGTGTGCCTTTGCAATGACGAGGGTAAACCTTTAAAGCTCAAAGTGCGTGAGTCTGCTGACCGCAAAAAGAAAGAGCTCATCTATAGCGAAGGCAAGAAAGAAGTTGTCTACCGTGAGCTGCGCGCTCCAGAAAAACGAGGCAAGGGCAAGTAATGGCTAGAGTACTAAAAAAATACAGAAGCGAAGTGAAAGACGCTCTCAAAGAGAAGTTCGCTTATAAAAATGCATCGCTCATCCCAGAATTGAAAAAGATCGTCATCAGTATGGGTCTTGCGGAAGCGTCCAAAGATAAGAACGCATTGCAAGATTGTGTAAAAGAAATGGCTCTTATTTCTGGACAGAAGCCAATTTTTACACGTGCCAAAAAGTCTGTTGCAAACTTTAAGTTAAGAGAAGGGCAAGCTATTGGGCTTAAAGTCACCCTCCGCAAAAAACGGATGTATGACTTTTTCGATCGCTTCTGCCATATTGTTTCTCCACGTATCCGCGACTTTCGCGGGTTTCCCATCAAGTTTGATGGAAGTGGAAACTATTCATTAGGAATTGAAGAGCAGATCATCTTCCCCGAGATCAATCTCGATGAAGTGAAAAGAACACAAGGTATGAATATCACCTTTGTCACATCTGCAAAAAGCGACGAGGAGTGCCAAGAGCTTCTAACGATGCTCGGCTTTCCTTTCAAAAAGGGAGAATAAAGAGTCCATGTCAATGAGCGATCCAATTGCTGATCTTTTGACCAGAATTCGAAATGCTAAAACTGCACGCAATCGATTTGTCGATTTTCCTTTCAGCAAGGAAAAAATGCATATCGTCAAGATCTTGCAAGAGCAAGGATTCATGGACAACTTCCTGGTAGATGAGAAGAACGGCAGAGTACGCGCCTTTCTCAGATACGGAAAAGGAAGAGAACCGGTGATTCAAGGGTTGAAGAGAGTTTCCAGCCCTGGCCTTAGACGTTACGTAGGCTATCAGAGTATTCCACGTATCCATGGAGGTATGGGAGTTGCTATTCTCTCTACACCCAGAGGAATTATCGATGGTCAAAGAGCACGTGATTTAAAAGTAGGCGGAGAGCTTCTCTGCCTCGTATGGTAATTCAGGAGAGTCAAACAGATGTCAAAACTCGGTAAAGCGCCCATTCCTCTCCCGGCTGGTGTAGAGATTAAAACTGATGCTGGATCGGTACATGTTAAAGGCCCGAAAGGGACCCTTTCTTATCCTCTTGAAAAAGGGATCTCTGTCAAGGTTGCGGATGGGAAGGTGGTTGTAGAAAAAGATGAGAAGGTCTCGATGCCAAGAACCACGCACGGACTTTTCCGCGCGCTCATCAATAACATGATCGAAGGCGTGAGCAAGGGATTTGAAAAGAAGCTCTCCCTCGTAGGAGTTGGATACCGCGCCGCGATTTCAGGAAATACACTTGACCTTCAACTCGGATTTTCCCACCCTACAAAGGTGCAAATTCCTTCAACGATCAAGGTTGCAGTAGATAAGAGCGTTACGATTATCGTAACCGGAATTGATAAGCATACCGTTGGCCAGTTTGCCGCGGCAGTGCGAGCGAAGAAGCCACCTGAGCCTTACAAAGGCAAGGGGATTCGCTATGAAAATGAATATGTACGCAAAAAAGCTGGTAAGGCTGCGAAAGGCAAAGGCGCTGCAGCAACATCATAAGAGGCGATTGAGATGGAGCAGAATTTAATTAAACGTCAGATGAAACGCCAAAAACGTGTTTGGCGCGTGAGAAA
The DNA here is from genome assembly GCA_001464115.1 of Chlamydiae bacterium Ga0074140. Taxonomy (GTDB): domain Bacteria; phylum Chlamydiota; class Chlamydiia; order Chlamydiales; family Rhabdochlamydiaceae. The sequence goes on from LNES01000003.1 coordinate 44,793, forward strand.
GCAGGTGAAGAAGAACTCTTCTCTCCCGAGGTTCTCTGTGTACAAAAGCAATCAGCACCTTTTTGCGCAAATTATCGACGATGAGAATGGAGTCACCCTAGCGGGCGTAGGAACGATGAGCAAAGACCTGCGCACCAAAGGGAAGATGCTGAAGAAATCTAAGAGTGCAGCAAAAGAGGTCGGCGCAAAAATTGCCGAACTCGCAAAAGAAAAAAACATCGAAAAAGTTGTCTTCGACCGCGGCAGATACAAGTTTCACGGCCTCATCGCCGAACTTGCTGGTGCTGCGCGTGAAGCCGGACTTAAGTTTTAAGGACACCAATGACGAGCGAGAGATACCGATTTAAGCATGCAGAAGATTTTGGGACCGAGTTTGAAGAGAAGGTCCTTTATATCAACCGTTCTTCCAAAGTTGTAAAAGGGGGACGAAAGTTTAGCTTCTCCGCCCTGATCATCATTGGGGATGGACAAGGTCACATCGGCTTTGGCTTTGCAAAGGCCAATGAGGTATCCGATGCGATTCGCAAGGGCACTGAAGCTGCGCGAAAAAATGTAATGACGTTTGAAATGGAAGGAAGAACGATTCCCCATGAAGTCACAGTGCAGTGGGATGGTTCTAAAGTGCTGCTGAAGCCCGCACGCGAAGGAACAGGTGTAATTGCCGGTTCCAAAGTGCGCTCTGTTTTAGAACTCGGTGGAGTTAAGGATATCGTTGCTAAAATCTACGGTTCCAACAATCCTTTGAACCAAGTTAAGGCGGTCCTGAAAGCATTATTGAGCTTAAAAAATCGCAAAGAGTGTTTAGCGCTCCGCGGAATGGGAGAGACTGTATGATTACCTTAGAAAATCTAAATAACACCCACCGTCCCGTGAAAAAGAGCCGTCGAGTAGGTCGAGGTATGGGTTCTAAGCGCGGCAAAACATGCGGAAGAGGCAACAAGGGCGACAAAGCACGTTGTGGTTATCGCCAAAACTATGGACGTGAAGGGGGCCGTACGCCACTTTACCGAAAACTGCCTGCAAGAGGTTTCCCAAACACACGCTTCCAGTCTGAAGTTGCGATCATTGATTTTGATCTCATCAATGCCTACTACAAAGATGGAGAGGTCGTAAACGCGGTAACACTGCGTGAAAAAGGTCTTATCGGCAGACGCGCTGCAAAACAGATCAAAATGCTTTCATCTGGCGAGATCTCGAAGAAAAAACTTTCTATCGAAGCTCACCATTTTTCCAAAGCTGCGGTTGAAAAATTAGAAAAGCAATCTATCCCTTATAAAAAGCTCTCTCCGGTTATCGAATAACCAGAAGAGCCTACCAAGGATCTTGTATCTATGATCGAGGGTATTAAGCGCATCTTTTCTATTCCCGAATTGCGCGCTAAAATTTACTTTACGCTTTTGATGTTGGTTGTGTGTCGCATTGGCGCGCATATTCCTGTCCCAGGGATCAATGGCGATGCCGCTCTGGAGCTTTTTCGGAATGCAACCGGTGGTGGACAGAATCTCTTTCAGTTGATGGATGTCTTTTCTGGCGGAGCATTTGCCCAGATGACCATTATCGCTCTTGGCGTAATGCCCTACATCTCAGCATCGATCATCATGCAGCTTCTCGTTGCGCTTCTTCCAAGCATGCAGCGCGAAATGAAAGAGAATCCTGATGTAGGACGTAGAAAACTTGGAAAGTGGACACGAATAATTACGGTTATTCTCGCATTTTTCCAAGCTGGGCTGTTTGCCAAATACGCCGTTCAACTCAATGCGCAAAATCCCGGAGTGATTGTTCCTGAACTTGTCGATGTTCAAGCTTTTGGTATTCCTTGGCTCTTTTATATGCTTGTGATGTTTACGATGACAGCTGGAACTATGTTCCTCATGTGGATCGGTGAACAGGTCACAGAAAAGGGGGTAGGCAATGGAATCAGCCTCATCATCACGATCGGGATCCTGTCCTCGCTTCCCACAACGCTCGGCTCGATCATCAAGCAGCTCAATTTGGACTCTCAAGAGCCTGGCCAGATGACTTTTTCGTCGCTCGTTGTGCTTAGCTCGCTTTTCGTATTAATTATCGTGGGTACAATTCTCATTATCCAGGGTCAGCGAAAGATTCCTTTGCAATATGCGCGCCGCGTTGTGGGCAAACATGAAGCAGAGGGCGGATCTGCATTTATCCCTTTAAAAATTAACTATGCAGGTGTAATCCCTGTTATTTTTGCCTCTTCGCTTTTGATGTTTCCTGCGACACTTGGGCAGTTTCTTGGGAAGGGCAACTGGTTTGGACAGTTTGCGAGTATGCTCTCCCCGGGAAACACAGTGCACACGATTTTCTACGTCCTTCTCATTCTCTTTTTTACCTATTTCTGGACCGCAACACAGTTTCATCCTGAACAGATCGCTTCAGATATGAAAAAGAATGGGGCATTTATCCCGGGGATCAGACAAGGAAAACCGACTCAAGATTTTCTTGAGGAGACCATGAATCGCATTACCCTGGCAGGAGCAATTTTTTTAGCGGCGATCGCAATCCTTCCTACCATTGTAGGCAAGTTGATTGGCGTCGATGCAACAATCGCTTATTTTTTTGGAGGAACCTCCCTCCTGATTTTAGTGGGGGTAGTCCTCGACACCTCCAAGCAAATTGAGTCGCATTTGCTCACGAAAAGGTACGAGGGTTTTATGAAGAGAGGCAGGAAAAACTTTATTTGAGGTTGTGCCATTTTCATTACTATGCTAAATTTGTTTCATTTCACTTCAAGATCAACCATTTAGAGAAGGAATGTCTGCATGCCGCGAGTGATTGGGATTGACATCCCTGACAATAAACGTCTTGAGATTAGTCTCACGTATATCTATGGAATTGGACGACGATTGGCGAATGAAGTCATTGCCAAACTCGGTCTGAATCCGAATATGAAAGCAAACAAGTTGACTGAAGAAGAGATTGCGCGATTGAACGCAACTCTCCAGTCAGAATATGCCGTTGAAGGTGACTTGCGTCGGCAAGTTCAAAACAACATTAAACGACTGATTTCCATCCATGCGTATCGTGGAATGAGACACCGTTTAGGATTACCCGTGCGCGGACAGAGAACACGTTCCAATTCGCGTACACGTAAAGGAAAGAGAAAGACCGTCGCCGGTAAGAAAAAATAGGAGAGCATCCCTTGGCTAAGCAAGAAGTCGAAAAGGCAGTCGTTAAAAAACCTGCTGTGAAACCAAAAAAGAAGATGGCAAGAGCTGTTCCTAGTGGCATCGCTCATGTGAAATCTACTTTTAACAACACAACCGTCGCCATCACTGACCTCGCTGGAAATGTCATCTCATGGGCATCAGCTGGAAAGGTCAATTTTTCTGGCTCACGCAAATCCTCTGCATATGCAGCAACTGTGGCTGCACAAGACGCTGCAAAAGTTGCGATGTCTGCAGGGATGAAAGAGGTTGAAGTGAACTTAAAAGGACCCGGCGCAGGAAGAGAATCTGCTGTAAGAGGCCTTCAAAGTTCAGGGCTTATGATTACGATCATTCGCGATGTGACACCTGTGCCGCATAACGGTTGCCGCGCTCGAAAAAGACGTCGCGTATAATTTAAACATTTATCGGAGAGAAGCATCATGTCAGTGAAGTATGGCAAATTTGAACTGCCAGCAAAGATCAAGGTAGAAGAAGAGAAATCTAATTTTGCGCGCTTTGTTGCAGAACCTTTCGAGCGTGGTTATGGCCACACTGTAGGAAACGCGTTAAGACGCATCCTTCTTACCTCGATGGAATCTCCTGCGATCGTTTCTGTACGCATCGAAGGTGTTCCTCATGAGTACATGGCAATCGAAGGTGTTATCGAAGATATGACGCACATTGTGCTCAATCTGAAAAATGCTCTTTTGCGCAAACTTCCTACCGATGAAGAGCATCGCTCAAGAGATATCAAAGTGATCTCAAAGGTGATCGATATTGGCGGAGATCTACTCGACAAAAAAGGCGGGCAGTACGCTGTTACGTTAAAAGACCTCATGGGTGATAGCGATTTTGATCTCGTCAACCCCGATCTCGTAATTTTTACCGTTACAAAACCGATGACACGCAAAGTCGACCTCAAAGTGGGAATTGGACGAGGTTACGTTCCTTCAGAGAGACATGGCATCGCAGAAAAATGGGCCGACGAAATTATTGTCGACTCGGCATTTTCTCCAGTACGCCTCGTTAACTACTTTGTAGAGAATACACGTGTTGGACAGCACACCGATTACGACAGGCTCATTCTCGAAGTCAAGACAGACGGAAGAATCTCTCCTCTCGAAGCGCTCTCTTTCGCGACACAGATCGGCACTATGCATTTACAAGTGTTCGATCAGCTGCAAAGACACCCGATCACTTTCGAACAAACGCAAGAAGAGCTAGATTCAGATCGCGATGCGCTTCTCGCTAAACTTGCGCTCAAGATCAATGAGATCGAACTTTCTGTTCGCTCAACAAATTGCCTTGCAGGAGCAAACATCGATACGATTGCAGAACTCGTCATCATGCCAGAACCTGAGATGCTCAAGTTTAGAAACTTTGGAAAGAAGTCTCTCACTGAAATCAAATCTAAACTCGAACAGATGGGACTCTCTCTTGGTATGGATCTCACAAGATTTGGCATTACGAGAGATAACGTTAAAGAATTTATCGCCGACTATATCAATAAGCGCGCGGAGGCAGAAACCACATGAGACACGGAAAGCACACATTTAAAATTGGGAAAACCTCTTCCCACCGTCGTAGTATGCTCGCAAATATGCTCAAGGCATTGGTCGAACATGAGCGAATTGAGACAACAGTGACAAAAGCGAAAGAGCTACGTCGTCATGCAGACAGATTAATCACGCTCGCAAAGAAAAATACTCTTGCAAGTAAGCGTCTTGCGATTGCAAACCTCATGATCTCTTACAACACGCTCACGACGAAAGAAGCGAGAGCCGTGAAAAAGGGAAGCACTGAGGTTTACAACAATGATCGCCAGGTTATCAATAAGCTTTTTGGCGATCTCTCTACACGTTTTGCTACGCGCAATGGTGGCTTTACAAGAATTATCAAAAAAGGCCATCGGTTGGGTGATAGCGCTCCAAACTGCTTCATCGAGTACCTCCCGCAGTAACGAACGATGAACGATTGCTAAGTGCAGAATGAAAGAGATTAAGAAAGATTTTAGTCTCTTGTTCTCGTAGCCGTAGTCGTTCATGGTTTCATGACAGGCCTTCCTTCTATTCAGTTCATTATTCAGCACTCACCGATCATCATTTCTTGATCTTCTGACTTCGATCGGATATGCTAGGGTCATAATTTGTGGGGGGATAGATGCCCATTAAGGTAGCGATTAACGGCTTTGGACGCATTGGTCGCCTCGTCTTTCGCATCATTGTGGAAAAGTACAAAGATCTTGAGATTGTTGCAGTTAACGACATCGTTTCTGCAGATAATCTCGCCTATCTTTTGAAACACGATTCCATCCACCGCAAACCAAATTTTTCTGTTAAAGCCGAAGGAGATTCCCTTATCGTCAACGGGAAAAAAGTCCTTGTTTTAACAGAGAAGGATCCTGCCCAGCTGCCTTGGAAACAGCTCGGTGTAGATTACGTTGTAGAATCCAGCGGCCGTTTTACAGAGAAGGCCGATGCCGAAAAACATATTCAAGCAGGTGCCAAGAGAGTCATTATCACGGCTCCTGCGAAGGGAGAGGTCCCCACTTTTGTGATGGGAGTCAACGAGGGAAAGTATAACCCAAAAGTTGACTATGTTCTTTCTAATGCCTCATGTACCACCAATTGCCTTGCTCCTCTCACCAAAGTTCTCTTAGAGAATTTCGGGATCGAGGAGGGTTTGATGACAACGGTCCATTCGCTCACAGCCACACAGCCGAGCGTAGATGGCCCATCAAAGAAAGATTGGAGGGGAGGAAGAGCCGCGAGTGTCAACATCATTCCCTCTTCGACGGGTGCGGCCAAAGCCGTCGCTCAGTGTCTCCCCGAGGTCAAAGGCAAACTAACTGGTATGGCTTTTCGGATACCTACAACAGACGTTTCAGTGGTCGACCTTACCGTGCGTTTAAGTAAGGAGACCACATATGAGGCTATCTGCAATGCGATTAAAAAAGCAGCAGAGGGTCCCATGAAGGGGATCATCGAATTTTGTGATGAAGAGGTGGTCTCCTCAGATTTTATCGGCCATCCTGCTTCCTGTATTTTTGATAAAGGAGCCGGGATCGCCTTGAACCCGCATTTTTATAAACTTATTGCCTGGTACGATAACGAGATGGGATATGCTCATCGTGTCGCTGATCTACTGGAATACATGGCATCAAAAGAGAAATAACACCGCTCGCTTATGGCTAGGCTAAACACATTTAACCCTGGAATACTCAGTGAATTTTACAAGAGAACCTGTCATAGAGACTATCATTACCCCCAAGGAGGGCTATAGACTACTCGTCCGTAGCAGTAAAGCAGCAGGCCAAGAAGAATATCAGGTCGAAGCTGTCGAAGTAGTCTCCTTTGGACACTCCTTTTTCTTTCGCTCGCTTGAAAAACCAAGATCCTTTTTGGTCCCTGTCAGTGACTATGAAGTAGTTGAGGTAAAAGAAGCTCGCGTCATGTTGAAAAATGCGCCCATCGACCGCGCCATCAAAATTGGCGGAGGAAGAGAAGCTCCTATGCGCGCTCCAAGAGAAGCGCCAGAAAGACGCGAAGAACGAGAAGAGGTTGCAGCCGGTGAAGAGGGCGCAGATGCTGGACAACCGCAACAACACCCTCGCGGACGCCGTGATAGACGTCGCAATCGTCGTCGTCGTGGAGATCGGCAAGAGCGCGGGGACCAATTTGAACGCGCAGATGGTGAGAGAAGAGAAGCCCCCAAACATGAGATTAACGTAGAAGGAGGTGGTGCAAATGATGAAACGCAAGTTTCATCATCGATGTTCACCCCTCTATTTCCTCCCCCTCCCAAGCTCATCTCAGAAACCATTGGTCGCTATAAAGAAAAAGATAGCGGGCTTTCTGAAGGAAGTTTTTTTTCCAAGCCGATAGAAGAGGAAGAAAAACCGAAGAAAGAAGAAAAGAAAAAAGAGCATGATGACGATGGCTCCTTTTCAGATAGCGAAGGGAATCAGCTCAGCCGAGTTGCAACAACAACCTCTTCGATGTCTTTTACACAAGAGACCTCGTTTACAAGCTTCACGCCGCCCTTCTCTCCAAGCGACTATCGCTAGGCGAACGGTTTGCAAGATTCATTCAAAAAAGGCCACCCGAAAGGTGGCCTTTTTCTTTACACCCAGTTCGGTTTTAAGGTTAGGTGTTTAGCGGAGTGCAATAGACGTGCGGGAACAAGTCCCTTGGCTTGTTCCCCGCCGCCCTCTTGAGCTGCACCTGGCTTTGAAGAGCATGCGCGTTCACAGAACGCGCATTATCGCGTGCTCGGAAGCGAGGTGTGCCGAGCACTACCTCGCGACGCCTTCGGCGTTCCTGTGCCGCGATTCTTCTGTGCCATCTGAAGCACTCCCTCCCCGTTCGTTCCTCACGGGGGCCCTTCCGTGTCATGCCGCAGTGCCAGGCGAAGATCTCTGAACACTGTTTCTGAAATCTTAACTTGGCACTGCGAGACGACGCGAGGAGGGGACCCAACCCAGGGGGTTGGGGAAGCGCGCGCGAGCAGCCCGACGACTCAGATCGCACAGAAAAATTCCACCACAGGAGAGCGCAAAGCGCGTGCGGGGTAGTGCTTTGCACACCCCGCCTCCGAGGACGGGATTTTTCAAAGCGAGATGGGGCGCAAGGGGGTCGCGGGGGGTTGCGAGGGAGACACATAGTGCTCCCCTCAACCCCCGACATGTCGATGGGAGACTCCTTTAAAGATATTGGGTTTTTTAAGCCGGATGTTTGTTAGAAGTGGAGGAGGGCGCCAAGGGTGAATCCTTGGAAGCTCAGGTCTCCGCGCTCTCGCATACCCTTGCCATCTGTTGCGGCATCGGTGAACAAGAATGTCTGATTCTGTTTTGGATAGAGCACATATTCCCATCCTGCGAGAACTTCAAAACGGTAGGTTTTTTCATGTTTCTGAGGCCCCCCTTCTTTCTGTTTAGGCTGAAAATCGATTTCCGCTCGAATCCCCAGAGCGATATCCAACTCAGAAACGATCCTTGTAAAATCATCAGAAATATTCACATAAGTTGCCCCACTAGAAGCAAGTCTGTTTTTTTGCTCGATGTCGAAGCTTCCGTGGAAAATAGTAAATCCAGCCTTGGCAAAAACCGAGAACATCTTATGCAATTGCCAATAGGCGTCTAAGCCTCCACGCACTCCTATACCCCAAAAATCGTTCTCAAGATGGACAGAGGTCGTCTCCGGTCCTGCTCTGTAATCATAGGAGACATCATAGTTTTGATTGATCCAAGCAAATCTCAACCCACCCAATGGACGAAGATAGAGAAAACGATTAATTTTCAGCTCTCTAGCAACCAGAAAATCTAATATGTTGTAGTGCAGCTCCCATTTGGCATCAGCTCTATTTACATCAGTAAGATTGAGTCCAGGGTCTAGGTGGTCAAGAATGGGAAATAAGCGTGTTGTGCTCGAACTAGGAACGGCAGCTGTGACAGAATCGCTTGCGTGGCTCGTTAACCGCGTCCAGTATACACCTATATCCCAGAGAGCATCTTGAAGTGTAAAACCCGCTCCTATTCTAAATCCTGGGTCCCACTCGAAATCCGGTTCATATGTCTTTCCCTTTACCGCATTCACATTTGCAGAGCTTCCAATTCCGCTGACCGCGTATTCCAAACCATCCTCATGCGTTTGCCAATAGAGAAAGTCACCTGCTATAAAGATCCCGGGAGTATTTTTAGCGCTATGTTCTTCAACTGTCTCAAACTCCTTCTCGACCTTCTTTTTTCCCTTTGCAACCTCTTGCTTGATGAAACCGGGCTTCTGTTCTTCGGTTGCTGTATCCGCGCATATCAGCTGAGGAAACAGAGCTGCGATTACTGCAAGCGACAAAATCGTTTTCATTGAATGAACCTCTTTTTTCTCTCTTTCCTCCTTTTATTTAAAAAATTATTTTACACAAAGGCTTTTTATCGGATCCCTTGAATCTTTTCCACATCGAGCGGTAAACTCACAAGCCTTTGCTTGGATGGTGGAATGGTAGACACTGGGGACTTAAAATCCCCTGGCAGCAATGCCGTGCGGGTTCGACTCCCGCTCCGAGCAATTTTTTGCTGAGCAAAAAATGCTCGGAAGAAGCCGCGGTGCGGCTTCGTGCGGGAGTCGAGCCCCCAAGCCTTGTGCTTGGGGGTCGCCGCCCCGGCAGGCCGAAGGCCGAGAGGGGATCCCGCTTCTAAAGTCAGAAATCAAAAGTCAGAATGCAGAAGTAAAGAGTCCCAAACTCACCTCGGATTTATCCACTGTTGTGCCCCCTTGACCCATAAATCCTCTTTGCATATTCGTAGGATAAACAGGGGAGTATTATGAAAAAGAAGCAAAATAGAAAGAAGAGAGAGCCTTTGAAAAGAAAGGGCAAAGAATTAACACCCGCACAACTCAAAAAAATCGCAGCGGGTGCGCGCGTTGCAACTACACCCACGCCTACCACCTAAAGATTGTCATTTAGATGAAATCCTTTGAACCTTCGTTTTTGGAGAAGCAAAGGGTTCCTTTTTCACTGCTGAATGCATTTTTTCAGATTTACAAGTGCCAAAAGCAGATGGAGGCCGATAGGCTCTCTTTTCCTCGCCTGTATCGTACATTAGCGAGGGAGCAGAGAAAAGAGGCGCTAAGAGTCGGTCATCATACGACACAAGAAAAAAGGGATTATACCCGTGCACTTGCGTACATTCGTAAAAAGCATCGATCGATCCCTTTTAGCCTACGCACGATTTTAAATCTGCACGCTCAGGTCTTTCATACGAGCGATAAGCCCAAGGGAGTTTTCAAGTCGAAGAACAATCGGGTGCTTGTAAACTCGGAAATCACGCAGGGGTTCGTGCGCTGTGTGCCTCATCATCAGTGCGAAAAGTATATGCGAGAGCTCACCAGAAGGTTCAAAAGGGCCTGGAATTCCGGAAAGTATGATCCTCTAGTTCTCATCGCCGCCTGGAAGTTGGATTTTTGTCAAATACACCCGTTTAAAGATGGCAATGGTCGTACAGGACGGCTGATGCTGGCGCTACTGCTGTATCATGCCGGCCATGACATCTGCAGCTATGTCAATCTCGAAAATAAGATCAATCGCAATCGCGGAAGGTACGTACGTCCAATATTCCTATCAGACATTTATTGGCGGCAAGGGAAGCATGAGCTGCAGCATTGCTGCGAATTTCTTGCTTGGCTTGTGCTACAATCTTACCGCGAAATCGGCAGAAAGATCGCCCTAAAAAAAGTCAGAATGCAAAATGCAGAAGTGAAGACAGGAAAGAGCCAGCTGTTTCTAAAAGAACAGCTTATTTTTTCAAGCTCTCATGGTAAATCCACCTAGCAATCGAATCGAGCGTGATCGCTGCCGCTGCGGGGTGTGAATCTGGAGAAACCCCTTGACCGACCAGGTCAAAGTTGATGAAGTCTGGCAAACAAGACTTAATCACTGAAAATTGATAACCGCAGAAGGGCTGGTCGGAGACAAAGAGTGCAGTGCAGGGCCCTGGCGTTTTTCCAAGCCATGCGATGATTGTATCTTCGGTATTGGGGCGCTTCAGAGAGGTTCCCTCTTTTTTCATGGGCACAGCCACAAAAACCACGGGCAGCTTGCGCATCTCCTCGGGGAGATCTGTTTCGTTCCATAGGATATGAGAAGCCTCAGATTCGTTTTTGCAGCGATCTGTAAGAGCATCAGCACGAGGATCTAGGGGTCGATCACCTGTGAGCCAGACGATCTCGTGGAATCGTACGCCCTGAAGCCAGAGCTTTTTAAGATAATCGAGACGCATCTGCATGCGATAAGTTGTGGCACCCAGGATGAGCGCCTTGTCATAGGTCTGATAGAGCGGAGTCCAAGAGGCGAACAAGCCCTGCTCTGCTGCCCAATTTAGCACAAAACACCTCTGTTCAGGAGAAAGTTCAGTGAGCTCCCAGCGTTCTTGCCCCGGACGACGGAGCCACTGCTTTTGCGTTTCTGCAATAATGTCGGCTTCTTTGGGAATGCCAAGAGCGGTGGTGAGCTGTGAGAGCGCAACCGGGTCGATCCGGCGATCTTGAATGGGTGTTGCGTAAACTAAGCCTGCTACGCAGATCGCAAAAAATAAAAACCATTTTTTCATATGTCGAGCTCCTGATCTTATCAATAGAATTTACCAAAAACCGGTTTTAATTTCTTCGGCTTTGTAATTGGGATTTTTGAATAGGACGGATTCATCCGTCAATATCGCTAAAGCTTCATGCATTACCCGAGTTTAGTGTTCTTCTAACTCGCACTTGTTCAACGCACTGCAACGTGTTACAGTATATTTAATCGCTATCCGCAATTTATAGGCGAAGGGCAAGGGAGTTATGTTGTATAAAGAGGCAAAGAAGATCTTAACTTCTCATAAGAAAGACCTTGTGCGATTGGGCGCACGTGCGCTTTCTCTATTTGGTTCTGTTGCCAAAAATGAGGCTTCACGCAAGAGCGATGTTGATATCTTGGTCGACTTTGATTCCAAAAGAGGAATTTTTGGCTTTATGGGATTAAAAAACTATTTGGAAGAGCTTCTTCATCGTGATGTCGATTTAGTCACCAAGAGTGCACTGCATCCAGCTCTCAAGAAGAGAATTCTTCAAGAGGCAAAGCATGTCTTCTAGACATTGGGTGTTTCGGATTAAGGATATCCTCAAGGCCATAGAGAAAATCGAAGCATACATCGACGATATGACTTTGACAAAATTCAAAAGAAGCGACCTGGTGGTCGATGCTGTGGTGAGGAATTTTGAGATTATTGGGGAAGCTAGCAAAAACATTCCTCTATCTGTTCAACATTCGCATCCGGATATTCCTTGGAAAGAGATAAAGGGGATGCGAGATGTATTGATACATGAGTATTTTGGAGTGGATCTTAAAATTCTCTGGCACGCCTCGAATAAGAATTTGCCTGTCTTGAAAAAGCAGCTTGAGGAACTCCTTCAAGGAATCAAACAAGACCCCTAAATCCGGCAAAGACAGCAGGTGCGATCAAATCGAGCCACGTCGTCATTTAGCATTCTCTTAGACCACGGTAGCAGCCGTGAGAGGATCTCAATCCAGAGAAATTGCGAGGCAGCTGTTTCAGAAAGAAATTTTAAACAACATTTCATGTCTGGAAAAATATCCTCCTGCTATTCTCTCCTCCATGCAACGAACACTTTCTTCAGAACTGTCAAAGCAGATAGGAACGCGCGTCCACCTGCGTGGCTGGCTCCATACCCTTCGTGCGCTGGGCAAGGTGAACTTCCTCATCCTGCGCGATTTCAAAGGTCTCTCACAGATCGTGATTGTCGAAAAAAGCGAGCTGCAGAAGATTGCCCATTTGCAACCAGGCTCCGTCCTATCTGTTGAGGGAAATGCTGTTAAATCCTCTCAAGCGGGTCTTGGTGTCGAGATCACCGATCCGAAAATCACCGTTGAAGTACCTATTCAAGAGGCGCCTCCTGTTGAATACTACAAACCTGAGATCCCTTCCGACTTAGAGTTCATTTTGGATCACCGTGCCATCGCACTCAGAAATCCCAAACTGCAGGCGGTTTTCAAGATTCAAGCAGAGATTGCTCATGCATATCGACTTTACATGCATGATCGCGTGCGCGCTGTTGAGTATTTTGCGCCTAACATTATCGGCGCGTCTTCCGAAGGCGGAGCGGAGTTTTTCAATGTAGATTACTTCGGATACACGGCGACACTTGCTCAAAGCAGCCAGCTCTATAAGCAGATCATGGTTGGCGTCAACGAGAGGGTTTTTGCTCTCATGCCGTTTTTCCGTGCAGAACCTTCCCACACACCGCGCCATCTCGCAGAAGGAAAACAGCTCGAGTTTGAGATGGGCTTTTTTGAACGCTGGCATGAAATTTTGGATGTGCAGGAAGGAAGTATTAAATTCATTCTCAAGCATCTTCATGAACATTGCGCGCCAGAAATTGCCACGCTCAACAACCAGATCATTCTCGCTCCCGAGAATGTTCCCTTTCCGCGACTCACATTTGCTGAGGCACAAGAGCTCTACTTTAAACGTACGGGTATCGACGAACGTCACGAACCTGATCTAAGCCCTGCGGCGGAGAGAGAGCTATGCGCATATGCAAGAGAAGAATTTGGGACAGATCTTGTCTTCGTAACAGATTGGATGACCAGCAAACGCCCCTTTTACGCTTTCCCAAAACCCGAGCAGCCAGATCTTACAAACACATTCGACCTTCTCTGTGCTGGCACAGAAATTACCTCCGGAGGTCAGAGGCGCCATACTTTTGACTCGATGGTAGAAGGCATTCGCTTAAAAGGCATGGACCCTGCGAATTTCCCCGACTATCTCAGCATCTTCAAATATGGAATGCCTCCACATGGCGGATTCGGCATGGGACTTGAACGCCTCACGATGACCATTCTCAAATTGAAAAACATTCGCGAGACTTCACTTTTCCCCTCCGACACCAAGCGCATTGCAGGCAATCGCATCAAAGCGAAGATCTTTTTCGGAAGCGAAAACATCCGCAACGAGATCATCCGCCTCCTGCGTCAGAATGAGATGGAATTCAAACACCTTACCCACGAGCCCACCCCTACCTCGGAAGATTCTGCACGTGTGCGTGGCACCAGCGCGGAAGAGGGGATTAAAGCTCTTATTTTACGTGGAAAACAAACCAAGAAAAACTACCAGTTCAACCTCCCTGCGCATTTGAAGCTCGATATGAAAGCCGTTGAAGCACTCGTCGGAGAGAAGTGTGAGTTCGAAGACCCTGCAGTCATTCTCGAACGATTTGGACTTGCAGTTGGAGGAATTCCTCCTTTCGGTGAACTCCTAAACCTCGAAACTTTTTACGAAGAGAAGATCAAAACGTTGAAGCAAGCCGCCTTTAACTGTGGCCTCCAAACCGAATCGATCATCATGCAAGCAGGTGATCTGATCAAACTCGTTCAACCCAAGTTCGGCACATTTTCAAAATAAGGAACAAGCATGAAAAAATCTCTTGCGATTCTGATAGGTATGATGCTTTTTTGCTGTAGTTATGCGTATTCTGCGTCTCAACTGAGAACTGGAACCTACGCACTCTACGGAACCAATCCTGATAGCACTTCCCACTACCAGGGAGAGGTCACTATTTCTCCTCAAGGTAGCAACTATCATCTCGTTTGGACAATTGGAAGAAGCCAAGCCCAAACGGGAGTCGGAATTCTTTCTGGAAACATACTCAGCGTTGCATATGCCGATAATTCAGGACGCGATTTCGGCGCCGTCTCATTCGAAATTGCTGCTGATGGTCATCTCGAAGGTAGATGGTCTTCGATGAATGGCACAACATGTGGGCACGAGTCTCTAACCTGGAAAAGAAATTAGTAAAAGCTCAGTTGCTCGAAAAAATCGAGCAGCTGAGTTATGTCATGTGGAAAATCTTGCGCAGCTCGTTGATAATGAAAAGTTTTTTCAACTGTACGAAAAAATCGTACAGTTGAAATTGAAGTCTTCGGATGGAAAAAACACCTCACTGATTCAGCCAATAACGACTTTTGGGGTCGTTGACTCTAAGACTCATGCAGGGGTATACTTCCCTCCTATGAGAAAAACATTTTTTTGCTTATTTGCGCTCCTTCTGCCTTCGTTTGCGACGGCGGAGCTTTTCTTTTCTCCGCTGATGATTTCCGGACATATCAAGGATTACAATGCGGAAGAGAAGGCAGCGATTCAGAAGGATCTCACTTGTGTACGCAGTGTCTGTCTCGGGCAAGAGCCGTCAAACGAAGAACGCAAACCTGTATATCTTGCAACAGCTGGCGGACCTGGAGCGCGTAAAACGACCATCCTAGAAAGATTTTTGGCGGCACATCCTCAATTTTCGAGTGCTGCTTATCTCGACCCTGATCAACGGGCGTTGAAGTTCATGCTCCATACCTATTACAGCCAATCTCTTTCTGCTGTGGCAATCGCAAAGCACCCAGATTTTGTGCATGCGCAAAAGGCGGCGTATGAGAAGTGGCGTGGCGCCTCTAATTACATCACCCTCACTCTTCTTGAAGAGGCTTTTGCGACAAAGAGAGATATCGTCCATGGCGCTACTTCGACTGGAGAGCACATTTTCAATTTCCTCTCTAAAGTCAAAGAAGCGGGGTATGAGATCGTTTTCCTTCTCTGTTCTGCAGAGGATAGTTTCAGGCAGAAGGCGATAGAGTACCGCAATGAACAGCAAAAATTCTATCAATCGACACCGGAAGATGCCGTTGTGAAGGGCAAAGTGTTTCCTCTGCGGACGCCCGCCTATTTCACATATGCCGATACGCTTTACATCTATTGGAGCGATGATCTTGAGACTACCGAACGACTGGCTGCAGTTTTAAAAGAGGGAAAGCTACAGGTTCTCGATGAAGAGGCTTATCGTCGCTTTGTTGAGAAGTTCGAGAGAGATCGCGCGCTTCTGATCCGAGAAGGGAAACGGCTTCTCTCCTGGGAAGAACTCCTCCAAACCTATCAAAGGCGGTTTTTAAACGATGTCTAAAAGCTCTCACGAAAAACTCGCTTACCCTATCCGTGCATGGACCATTTGGTTACTCAGCGCGGTATTTATGTTCTACAAGTATGCTCTTGAAGTTTCTCCCAGCGTCATGACCGCGACGCTCATGAAAACCTTCAACATCAGCGGCGTTGCACTAGGAAATTTGGCAGCTTGTTATTTCTATGCGTATCTGCTTCTGCAAATTCCGGCAGGGCTACTCTTGGATCGATTTGGTCCCAGAAAGACCACCACAATCGCGATTGGTGTATGCGCTGCAGGAAGCCTGATTTTTTCTGCGGCAGATTCCATTCTTGTAGCAGGGATTGGACGCTTTTTGACGGGTGCAGGTGCCGCTTTTGCTGCTGTCAACTGCTTGAAGCTCATTGCAAACTGGTTCCCTTTCAGACACTTTGCGTTTATGGCAGGGCTCATGATGACCATGGCGATGCTGGGTGCCGTTGGTGGACAAGCGCCGCTTGCTGCATTCATTCAAAAGATGGAGTGGCGCCAGGCGATTCAAGTAATCGGGATGGCTGGGCTAGTCTTAGGGGTCATTTTCTGGATTGTTGTACGCGATAAAGCCCCCGACCATGAAAGAGAGAGGCATATCGCTCCCCCTAGAATGTCGCTGATGGAGAGCATGAGAAAGATCTTCAAAAACCCTCAATCCTGGTGGCTTTCAGCTTATAGCGGATTTGCCTTTGCACCAGTGATGGTGTTTGGAGGACTGTGGGGCGTTTCATTCATTGCAGAAGCCTTTGCTCTTTCACAAAATCTATCCGCGCAAATGGTATCGCTGATCTTTATAGGTTTTGCTATCGGCGCCCCCGCCTTCGGCTGGTTTTCTGACTGGCTAGGTCGGAGACGCATTGTTATGCTATGGGGGACGATTATTGCCTTCATCTCCATAACTGCCGTCGTTTATGCACCTGGCATTTCTGCGTATATGCTTGCTTTCTTGCTATTTATTTTCGGGTTTTCGATCAGTAGCTTCTTGCTCTGCTTTACGATGATCTGCGAAATTAATTTACCCATCCTAGCTGCAACAGCGATTGGGTTTATGAACGCGTTTGATGCGCTTCTCGGCGCACTTTCCGATCCTTTAACAGGCAAATTTCTCGATATGGGATGGGATGGAAAACTTGTTGAAGGAGCAAGAGTATTTTCTGTAGCCGGATACAAGACTGCCTTTTTAACACTTCCCGTATACCTGATCATTTCGCTTTTCACGCTCTTCCGGATCAAAGAGACGCATTGCAAGCCTTCGCATCCCACCGCTTTGCCTTAAAGACTTTCTTCAGTTGCACGGAAAATCCGTACAACTGAAGTTGGCCAGGGAAAGACGAATTATTTTTCGTGCGTATTTTGCAGGCTTGTTATTGGCTTGCCGGTACCGGTAAGCCAATAACAGGTTTTGATTATTTGCTTTTTGGGATAAGCCCAGCGGCATCCTTGTCATCTAGCTCCAGAATGGGTCGTGCTTTTTTCACACGCTTTTCGATATTTTTGATCGGCTCCGCTGGAGGGATATTTTCTGGGAAAGCTACGCCGATTTTTGCGATTGCAGCGCGAACTTCCTTTCCTACCATCTCATGAGTTTCGATCGCGTCTCTTTGGGTTCTAATCTTTTCCAATTTAAGTTTTTCGCGGGTATGAGTCATTCGGAACTGATTCGCGGCGAGTTCAGTCGTATTCATCCGATCCGCAAGCTGCTCCTTGGGAGCAATTCCCTTGCGAGCTTTGATGGCATCCACTCCAAGTCCTCCATAGAGCCCCTTATATCCAGCATCATGGAAGATACCGAACATTTTGTTCTGAACCCCGGCTTCGCGGGCGGCTCCGGAGAGAGCTTTGAATTCGACAGCTGCTTGTTTTCTTAATTCCAGCCGTTCGAGGTCCGCGGCCATCTCATCGGAGAGTTCTTGTCGTCTGGTTTGAATTGCGAAGTACTTTTGGGCTTGGGCGATTTCTGGTTTTCTCGGGTCTCCGTTTTGAGCAATGAGGTAACAGGCGAAGCGCGAAAGATGATAATCATCAATCACTTGCGTGGCGCCTTTGCCAAATTCGATCTGTTTGCCGGCGCCGGCAATGTGATGCTTTGGATCATTCCCAGATTGTTTACATGACTCCTGAGCCTTCTCAATCGCATTTTCAAAGCGTCTCCATTGAGCATATCCTAGGAGCCATTGGAGCTCACGTGCACTCCAATACTCCACGCCATGTTCGTTGACTTTTTTCAGATCTTCGAAAGACAACTTATTGGAAATTAGAGAGTTGCTTTTTTCTTTTTCCACATGTCCCTCGCAAAGGTCATAAAATTTTGCCAGAGCATAGTGATGGTAAAGATTTTATACAACTATTGATCGGAACTGGAACGATGTTTCGCCATGCAAATTTGACTTAATAAAAAACCGCGATGCATACTCCTCCTCCCGATTAAACCTTGGAGGAGAACATGGCATCACTTGCGGCAACATCCGGATACATCCAAATACCTCATGCGCTGATGCGCGCTGATCCGAACAAAACGTCAAAGGTCGTTTCTGACGCGATCCACTCTGAGGAGGTGGAGGTAGTCGATAGTGGAAATGAGTGGTTAAAAATTCACACAAAAGTTGATGGGTATGAAGGGTGGATCGAACGAAACGCAGTCGTGCTTCGTTCGGGAGATTTTTTTGCAGGGCAGCGATGGGTTACTGTCGATCGTCTGCAAGCATATATTTATAAAGAACAAGATACAGAATTCGGTGGAGTCCCCTTACCTTTTGAAAGCCGCCTGAAAGTTTTAGAAGAGCCTGAAGCTCAGCAAAGACGCTGGATCAAAGTCGGTCTCGTAGATGGAAGCGAAGCTTTTATTCAAAGAGGAGATATCAGAGAGGATTCAACTCTGCTTTCAGTCAAAGAAATGGCCGAGTTTAGCAAGAAGTTTTTGGATGTTCCATATGCATGGGGAGGAAGATCGAGCTTTGGGTATGATTGCTCCGGATTTGTACAGATGCTCTATCGACAAATGGGAGTAAAACTTCCAAGAGATTCAAAAGATCAATGCGCCTGGAAGGGATTTTCATCTGTTGACATGGAAGAACTGGAACGCGGAGATCTGATTTTTTTTGGGACCGCTGCAGATAAAGTTTCCCACGTGGGAATGTATCTGGAGGGTTCACGGTTTATTCACTCGGTTATCAAAGAGTTAAAGCCGTGGGTTCATACGAGCAGTCTTAAAGATGAAGATTGGAATGGATCAGGTAGGCTTGCATTCCGTGCTGCACGGCGCCTAACCCGCAAAGCAGAGAAGAGCTCCGGGGGGCCGCGCTCTGTTGTTCTAGCTGCAATCACAGGCCTTGCGCTCAGCCTTGCATGTAGAATCTTGGGAAAAGCAAAGTGATGGATGTTTATATGAAGCGCGTAACGAAGAAGAACAGGTAGACGCAAAGCAAGATGGCTCCCTTTGAGCGGGAGATCTCGCGCTTTTTTTGAAAAATGGGATAAAGCAGAAGCTGAAGTGCTAAGAACCAGAGCAGGCTTGGTTGTAAGGAGTGGTCTAGACGCAGGGGCCTTATGAGAGAACTGATACCCAGAATTCCCAAGAGATTGAAGATATTCGATCCGAAGATTGTGCCCAATGTGATGTGATGTCGCTTTCTTAAAGTCGCAACAATACTGATGGTGAGCTCTGGAAGGCTCGTGCCAATAGAGACGACGGTGAGTCCGATGATATCTTGTTGGATTCCAAAAACTTTTCCCAATGTCACAGCTCCATGGACCAGTAGGCGAGAGCCGATGAGGAGGAGAATGATGCCTCCAATGACCATCGTAATGTCCCACAGTGCATAAGGAGAGATCTTGCGGCTCTCTTCGATTATGACCTTTTCAACAAATACTCCGGTTCTTGTTGTCACGTAGAGTACAGCGAGGTAGAGGAAGAAAAAAAATAGAAGAATAGCGCCTTCGAAACGTGTGATTTGATGGGAAGCGGTAAACCCAAGGACGAGAAACGTAGAAAAGACCATCATCGGAATATCCCGCTTCAGAAGCTCAGAACTTAAGGGAGCAGGTTTGATCAACACGCATAAGCCGAGAATACCTCCGGTCGTAAGCAGATTGGCGCCGATGGCGTTTCCGACACTAAGCGTTCCAAGGCCCTCCAGAGCACCGCGGATGTTGACGGCGAGCTCTGGAGCGCTTGTTCCAAAAGCAACAAGTGTGAGTCCGATAACGAGCAGCGAGACCTTAAAACGCAGCGCCAGTGCAACACTGCCATGCACAAGAATTTCTGCACCGACATAGAGAAGTAGGCTACCTGCAAGCAGGAGAAAAATAAGAAGAGTCATTGCTTTTCTTTAACATATGTGATTTTTTGAATCACAGATTAAGAGAACGAGGAAGTACGCATATGTCTTGGGATAAATATCTAAGGTTCGAAACAAAGCTGTCTCATTACTTAAAAAGTAAAAGTATCGTTCTTCTACGGTACTCCATGGGCGTTATCTACTTGTGGTATGGCATGTTAAAAGTTCTGGGGATCAGTCCGGTAGAAGAGCTTGTTTACCACGCTACACACTGGCTTGGAACTCATCAGTTCGTCATCTTTTTGGGGTTTTGGGAGGTTGCAATTGGCCTCTTCTTGATCATTAAACGTTTTAATCGGCTCGGGTTACTGCTGCTCTTTTTGCAATTTCCTGGAACATTCCTCCCACTTTTTCTCAATCCTGAGGATTGCTTTACCATTTTCCCTTTTGGGCTAACGCTCGAGGGACAATACATTTTTAAAAATCTTGTCCTGATCTCTGTAGGATTCGTTCTTGTGGGTTCCTTACATCCCAGAGTGAGCGAGAAGTAGGTTTTCGGAGTTGGATCATGAAAAAATTAGTGGAGAAAAGAGCTCTTTTACTCTCCCTTTTTCTAATGGTGATCCTCTCACTTAGCGCGATATATTTTTTTACTCCGCGATTTCCTCAGCCACAGGACTACCACTCTTTCGCTGATCGAGGAACTTTCTGGGGTATTGCTTACCCGAGAGATGTTCTTTCGAGTCTGGTTTTTGTTCCGCTAGGAATTTGGGGATATCTGGTGGCACGGTCTCTCAAAAAGCGGGAAGAAAGCCTATTGTGGAAGGTGATGTTTTCTGCCGTGGTTTTAATCGGGCTCGGATCTTTCTACTACCACCTGGATCCAACAAATCCACGCCTTGTTGTAGATCGTTTGCCAATTGCAATCGTACTCATGACGTTTCTGTCTATTCTGATCGTGGAGAAAATAGATGCGAAGTGGGGTATGCGCCTCTTTCCATTTCTTTGTGGACTGGGCATGTTCAGTGTGCTCTGGTGGATCCATGGAGAAACTAAAGGCATGGGGGATCTAAGGCTCTATGTCTGGGTGCATATTTTCCCCATGCTCATCATACCATTTCTTGCGTTCGCGGCACCTACTACACCAAAGCAGACCCTTCTCCTTCTCCTCGCTTGGACCTTTAATGCTCTGTCTAAAGTGTTCGAAGTTTACGATAAGGAGATATTTCAGCTTCTGCAGGCCACCCTCAGTGGCCATACCCTTAAACATCTTTCTGCTGCTGTAAGCGTATATTTGCTGATTGTCTATTGTCGCTTGCGGCGGTAAGAAAAACTATTTCCACTTGCCAGCACTGAAGAGCTTTGGGAAGAGCTCTTTGCGCACGGTTTCTAATATAAAAATGCTAACACCCGGTACGATCGCGATGAGCCATTCGTATATGGAAAGGGGCACCGTTTTGAAAAGATCGCTGAGAGAGGGAACGTAGATGATGCAAAGGTGCAGGATAAAGGCGATACCGATGGAGAGAAGCAGAGGAACATTTTTGAATAGCCCGAGTTTTCTAAGAGGGATCTCATCAGAACGCATCTGAAGGGCAATTAACCATTCGAATACTACGATTGAGCAAAGAACCATCGTCCTCGCTTTTTCCAGGGAGAGATCGAGATGGGTGTGCCTAAAGATTAGAAAAGCGCCGAATCCTAGGAGAGACGCCAGAAGACCCATACGGAATACCATCCCTCGAAAGATGAGCTTAGAACTAGGATCTCGGGGCGGATGTTGCATCTCATCGCCTGTTTTTGGCTCAAAACCAATTGGAACCCCAGTAATGGCTCCTGTAATTAAGTTAATCCAGAGAATTTGAAGGGGAATCAGAGGGGCAAGCCCTGTAAAAAGCACACAGAGAATGAGCCCAAACAATTCGCCGAAAGAGGTTGTCAGAAGGAAAGTGCACACATTTCTCAGTCTGTTAAAAATTGCACGCCCCTCTTCGACAGCGGCGGCGATCGAATCAAAACGATCATCGGCAAGAATCATGTCGGCCGCCTCTTTTGCCACATCAGTTCCGGCGCCTCCCATTGCAATCCCAATGTTTGCCGCTTCGAGTGCCGGAGCGTCATTTACACCATCTCCAGTCATCGCAACAATCTCTCCCTGAGACTGGAATGCTCTTACAATTTTCAGCTTATGTTCGGGTTCCACGCGTGCGAATACAGCCGTCTTTTTTACACGCTCTTTAAGATCATCATCGTTCATCTGTTGAAGATCCCTTCCTGTAAGAGCTCCTTCGGACGAGATGCCCAGCTGCTCAGCGATCGCAAGCGCAGTCATATGATTGTCTCCCGTAATCATAACAACGCGTATCCCCGCCTCTTTACAAGAGCGCACGGCTTCAATGGCCTCCTTTCGAGGTGGATCGATCATGCCGAAAATTCCTGCGAAGATCAGCTTCCCACGGAAAAGGTCTTCTGCAATCGCGGTCGATGAAGAGTCTGTTTCCATGTAGGCAACGGCGATTAGGCGGAGAGCCTCTTTCGTCATCTGTTCAATATCTCGAACGAGTTTTTCATGCAGATGGTCGCTCAATGGTACCGTTCCATTTTGCGTAAGGATAGCTTCGCAGAAAGAGATGATCTTTTCCGGAGCTCCCTTGACGCAGATGAGCTGTTTACTGCCTGCAGTATGAAGTGTGGCCATGTAGAGATTTTCGCTCACAAAAGGAATCTCGTTCACTCTTGGGAAAGAGTGCAGAAGCTCCTCTCGATTTACACCTGCTTCAGCCGCCGCTAAAAGCAGAGCTCCTTCAGTGGGGTCGCCCACAAGTCGAGGCTTTCCTTCATGTACAGATAGGTGGGCATCATTGCACAGCACACCGATGTCTAGAATTCGTCTGAAGACAGAGTCATTTTGGATGTCGATTTTTTCTTTTTGAGGATGAACGGTTTTTTCAATTGAATACAGGGATGTCATCGTCATCTGATTTTGCGTTAAAGTACCCGTCTTATCCGAACATATCGTTGTGGTAGCACCAAGTGTTTCCACCGCGATCAACCGGCGGATAATCGCATGCCTTTTCGCCATCATGTGCATGCCTGCAGCAAGAGTAATTGTGAAAGCCGCAGGAAGACCTTCAGGAATCGCAGAGACCGCAGCTGCAACAGCAAGCAGAAATACGTCGACAGGACTCAGTCCTCTGTAAAGGCTTATCCCGACAAATAGGAGCGAGGCGCAAAATACAATGACGAGCATCCAGTTTCCGATGGATAGAACGCTTTTCTGAAGAGGTGTTTGCTCATGCTTAATTTCCTGAATGCTTGCGGCAATTTTCCCCAGCTCCGTTGACATACCCGTATGTACAACGATTGCGGACCCCTTCCCATAAACCACGACTGTGCCGGTGTATACCATGTTCTTCCGGTCTGCAAGAACGGCTTCCTCTTGGAGAGGCTCTATGGTTTTTTCTGCAGCGATCGATTCCCCATTGAGCATCGATTCATCGATTTTTAAATTAGAAGCTTCGATCAACCTTGCATCTGCCGGAATTTTGTCTCCCATTTCTAATAAGATCTCATCCCCTGGCACAAGATTTTCAGAAGGGATGATCTCTATTTTGCCGTCTCGTTTCACTTTTGATTTATGAGCCGAGAGCTGTTTTAGAGCCCTCATCGCCTTTTCAGCTTTCATCTCTTGGAAGAAGCCGATGCAGGCCATCACAAAGATAGTTACAAGTAAAACCGAACCATCGAGGAAATTACCGATCGAGAATTTTACAATAGAGGCGATGATCAGAACAAAAACGAGAGGATTCAAATACTGTCGAAAAAAAATAGGCCAGAGGGAGGGCTCTTTCGCTTTAGTTAAACGATTTGCGCCAAACTTGGTAAGCCTTCTTCTAGCCTCAGAGGCAGATAAGCCCTGTCGACTCGTTCCTAAAGCAGACAAAACCTCATCGGTAGATTTTAAGTGCCAAGAATCTATCCTAATAAAATCCTCTTGGATATTTCGGTTCTTTTGGCCAGCTTTCCCAAATTTTTCCTCGGCTGTAGTTTTTCCAATACTACCCTCGGAAAATTTTGGGAAATCTGTCTCAAAATCTCCCGAAATCTCCTTGAGGATTTTACTAGGATAGGTTCAGGCCTCTTCCATTTTTTTCATATAGCACGAAAAAGTTATATATAAAAAATATTTTTAATAATCTAAAACTCTAATAAAAATATTGGGTGTTATTGATATTTTTGAATAGATGTGTTAAAATTGTCAGACACTTTTTTTAAAAGGTTGTGAATTATGTCTGTTAGACCACCAGGATCCGATCGCATCCCCAATCTTCCTCCACAAGCTCCGGGAGCTAGTCAACACCAACACCGCGGACTTCCTCGTGCGGTTGATTCGATCGAAGGAGGGGCTGCTTCGGTTGTGTTTGGGATTGCGTTGGAAGGTTTTTCTCTTGGATCTATGAGAGTATGCGCGATCTCTTCAACTCGTTTTTCCCAGAAGAAGATTTGGGGCTGGAGATTGGAATTCGATTGGATCAGCACCCCCAACCTCTTCAGATGGAGAGAGCTCTTTATAGCGTTCGCGTTCCCCTGAGGGCCACTTATGATCGCGTGCGCGGACGACTTTCTTCTCTACCCGAGGATCTGGTTTCTAAAATTATCTTTGACGATGCAGAGAATACGATTCATTTCAACCTCGACGAGGTGACATTGCGAGCAATCGCGTCTCGATATCAGCCCTTCAGAGAATTATTCGGAAGAGAGGGTGCGCGTCTTTCGGGAGTGGATCTCCCTAGACCATCAACGGCAAAAAAAGATGCCATTGTTAAAGAAGCGAGTGCTTATTTCGCGAGCCGTCGCGTGCGATCCCCTCGTCCAGACCTTACAGCAATCCATGAATCGTCGCATCGAGAGCTTTTTAAGGCTCTTCTTGAAGTTTCAAACGGAATCTCTCTTTGTGAGTGGCATGGCGATTCCTCTTCGAAGTACGTGCCGATTTTTGATATGGAGCATCTTAAAGCTTGCGGAGTGCGAACGATTTTTATTGAGAACTACTGCTACGAGACACTGCAGGGGGATTTGGACCAATTTATTTCTGGTGGGGAGGGCATCAAGCTGCCCAAAATTTTGGAGGCCTACCTTGATTACCTCCAGGATAAGCAGAAGAAAGAAAGAGAAAATGCGGGACTAAGCGGAACATTTTACAGCGAAAAAGATCTCATTCTCGCCGCCAAACGCGTAGGTGGTATACGCATTGTTGCCATCGATCGAGAGGCTGCATTGCAAGCGCAAAGTAGTCCTAAAGAACGGCTTCTTGCTTTCAACTACACCGCGAAGCAGATCATCGAGGCAGAAAGAGGAGATGGCAAATATCTCGTGTACACGGGTGCTGCACACGGCATCGACGCGCTAGGAGTTCCTGGGCTCGGAACGCTTCTCGGCATTCCAACTCTTTTAATCAAAGACGCGCAAGGAACAGAATTTAGAGCCATGGTAAAGGGTTACGAAACCACTTTTACAACGCCAGATGGAAATAGAATTCCGCTTCACTTTGACTTCGCACTTCTTATGGATGCCCCACGTAAATCCTAACGAAGATTAGATAGATCGATGCTCTCTCGGCCCTTCATCTCTTCAAGGTGGGATCCAAGATCAGCGAGATCGTTTAATCCGCGGCCTGTGTAAAGAATCTTGCCTTCCTTGTCCAAGACGAGAACAGTCGGAATCGCGCTAATTCCATAATGTTGAGAGAGCTCGTGCACTTTGTCGACATCGACTTTAAAGAAGCGGATCTTGCCGAGAAACTCTTTTGCCCAACTCTGGAAGTAAACACTGAACGTGCGGCAGGGGACGCAGTGAGTTGAGTAGAAATAGACGAAGAGAGGCCCGCTCTTTTTCTGAATCTCCTCTTGGAGCTGTGCGTGAGAAGCGAGTTGCGTGACGGTTTGTGCGGGAGGAACGTTTTGAGACTTCTCCTCTTTTTTCACGAGTAGAGGATGGTTCACAAGCCATCTCTGTGCTTGAAGAGCCGCCTTTGCGGCATCTCCTGCTGCGGTTACCGCCTGTTTAAATTCAGGATCCACGACATCGCCCAGAGCAAAGACCCCTTCAACGGATGTCTGCTGCTGTTTTTTCAAAACGATATAACCGCTTTCATCTAGCTTCAGCTGGTTTTGAAAGAGGGAGGTATTCGGCTGTGATCCAATGGCCAAGAAGAGAGCGTCAACAGCCAGTTCCTCTTTTTTGCCATCCTTCTTTTGGACGAGAAGACGCGAAACCTTCTCACCATCACCTTTGATCTCTTCGATACTTGTGTTGAAGAGAACTTCAACATTCGGTCGAGAAAGGATCTCTTTTTTTCGAGCCTCTTCAACCGTTTTGAACTTGTCGTGACGAACAAGGATATATACTTTTTTCGCGAGATTAGAGAGGTAGTTTGCGTCACAAAGAGCGCTATCACCACCGCCGACAATGGCGATTACTTTGTCTTTGTAAAGAGCCCCATCACAGACAGCGCAGTTGTAAACGCCGCGCGTCCAATACTCTTTTTCTCCCGGCACACCCAGCATGTTCGGAACAGCTCCGAGCGCGATGATCACAGCCTGCGCACGGATCTTCATCGGCTCTTTTTGGAACATCTCTTTCGCTGTGATGACAAAGGGTCTC
Source organism: Chlamydiae bacterium Ga0074140 (assembly GCA_001464115.1). GTDB lineage: Bacteria > Chlamydiota > Chlamydiia > Chlamydiales > Rhabdochlamydiaceae. Next base: position 71,406 of record LNES01000003.1, read on the forward strand.
TTCGAGAAATCTACATTTAGGACCGCCTCAGGACGTAAAATTGCACCATTTGCAAGTGCCTGGGTCTGCATTTTTTCAATGAGCTGAATCCCTGAGATATCCAGCTCTCCCGGCCAATTTTGAACAGAGTCAGATTGAATGATCGCTCCGCCTAAAACAGGTCCCGTAAATACGATAGGGGTGATCCCAGCTCTTCCGAGATACGTCGCCGCCGTTAAAGCTCCTACACCACCTCCAAGCACAACAACCGGAACCTCTTCTACACGCGCTTCTCCAGAAGAGAGTTGACAAGTAGCCAAAGCAAGCAGAGTGCAGAGAAATTTTTTCATAAACGTACCCCTCAAAGAACGTGAAGCGGCAGTTTAACGGATTTTATTAAACTTTGCTAGGTGTACCGAAATAACTTGAAAAATTGGGCTTTGGCGGCGTCAGCCTTGCCTCAGAATTTTGATTCTCACTCGCGCCTTGCCTATTGGCAATGGTCACTCGCTCCGAATCACAATTCTGAGGGGCCTCCTTGCCAAAATCCAATTTTTCAAGTTATTTCGGTATACCGAAATTTTAATTTCACATAGACCCACTGAGCCGAGAGAGTCCCAAGAAGAACACCTGCAAAAACATCGCTCAAGAAGTGTGCGCCTGTTGCGACGCGTGAGAAAGCCATAAATAGCGCGACGGAAAGAAAAGCCGGGCTATAACGCGGGAAGTAACAAGCGGAGATCGCTGCTACTGCAGCGATTGTTGTGGAGTGACCGGAGGGAAAAGCCTGATATCCAAAATCCGTTGAAAAGAAGAAAAAACCATACATCTGATTAGAGAAGAGAAGCTCTGGTCTTGCGCGACTGAAAAATATTTTCAGCAGGTAACAGAGCAGATAAGAAAACGCAATAGCAACCGTGAAAACCAGGAAAGGTTGAGCGGTTTTCTGTTTTTTATAGAGTGCAAACAGAACGAAGAAGGCGACCGGCCAGAGGACAAGATGCGGCATCGTTGCACAGAGAATCTCTATGATTTTGAACACATTGACCGTGGAAGCGGGGAGGGTACGCGCCCAATCCGCAATCGTCTTGTCGAAAAGAAAAGAGAGCCCGATCAGTACGAGAAATACCGGAAGAAAAATGCGGATGTGCTTTAGAAAAACGGCCTCTTTCATGATTTTCAGTGAACCCGATTTGGAAAATTCATTGAAGAAAAAAATTTAGCATGACAATGTGAGGACAAGAGCAAAGAAGAATGTCTAAATGCTCGGACGAAAAACACTTTTAGGAGAACGTATGGCAAAGAAAGCTAGAAAACGTGCGACAAAAAAACGCAAAACAAGTGCAAAAAGAAGAACAACTACAAAGAGAAGAAAGACCGTAAAAAGAAAAACTGCGAAGAGAAAACCTGCGAAAAAGCGCAAAACAGCTCGTCGTCGCAAACCGTCTGCTGCAATGATGAAGAAGAGCGGAACAGGCGGCACAATGGGCGAAGGCTGCGCAAGCTGCTAAGGCTTTTTTGTTTGAATCGCTTTGAAAAGAGGTGGAAAAATCCACCTCTTTTCTTTTTCAATGCGAATCCTTTTCAGGTATCCCCGTTTGGTGAGTTTGTGAAGTAGGGACGAAGGGAAGTCTTTCTCTTCAAAGATCGGATGTTCAAACAGCCTTTGGGCGAGTCGTCTTGCTCTCTTTTGCTCGGTCATCTTTTCCATCGCTGCTCTTAGCTCAAGATATAAGGCGCTAATCCTTTCTGCTTTTTTGCAATTGATCTCACCTTGTTCAATCACTCCCTTAAGAAAAAATGTGATCCACCCTTCCCAGTCATCCTGTGATGAGATCATATGCAGCTTTGTAAAGTAGAGCACGCGGTGCACATAAAAGAAGTTGCTAAAGAAAAAGAGGGGGTAGGAGAGAAGTTTTGCTTTGAATAAACGAATCGGAAGAAGAATACGCCCCACACGGCCATTTCCATCCATGAAGGGGTGAATTACTAGAAGTTGGGCAAAGAAAATAGCAATTTGAACGAGTTTCTCTTCCTCAGAATAGCGCACTAAGTTTTTCATCAGACCTGGCACATCTGATGCCTTTGGCGGTAAGATGTACGCCTCTTCAATTTTGCACCCTCGCGGACCCACCCAATTCTGTTTTTTACGAAAGCGACCGATGTTCGTCTTTTGCATCATCGATTTTTGCGATAATAAGGCATGGATTTTGCGGATGAGCGCAAGTGAGACCCGTCCATTTTTGCATGTACGCATAGCGAATGTTAGCGCCCGCTCATAATTTTTCACTCTGACTAGGCCTTTAATGTTTTTTCCAACCGCTTCCGCTTCTAAAAGCTTTCGGAGGGAGATCGAAATGCGCTGAGATCGAAGAGAAGAGAGAGCCTCCTCTTTCAAAAGAATCGAAAAGATCTTTTCCGGAGACTCAACCGTTCGCAAGATCTCTTCGTATCTGCCGAGAACAAAGTAGGCTTTCGCGAGCCTCTTTTGCAGCTTTTCTAATTTAAGACCGCGAATTGGAAGTTTTTCTGCCTTGAGCGGTTTCATAACTTTTTCTATAGCGAAAAGGATTTTCCTCTGCCATGTTAAAGATAGGTATGATTAGACCAAAGACCCAGCTCTCTTCTGCTCTGATATGCGTTGTGATTGCCTCTTTTTTCACAGCGGCAAGTGCAGCTATTGTAAAATTCACCTCTGCACTGCTTTCTACAGAGCTTGTCGTATTGGGAAGAATGGTCGTCTCATTCTTACTCCTGTGTGCGTGGATCGAATGGTCCCGAAAAACCACCTGGAAAGAGCAGCTCAAAACAGCAGAGTGGAAGACCCATCTCATTCGGGGAGCTTCAGGACTGACAACGCTCTTCCTCTACCTTTATTCTATCCGGTTTTTGTCGCTTGCAGACGCCACGCTGCTTTACAACACGATGCCGATCTTTGTGCCAATTGTGGCCTATATTTGGAGACGCATTCCTATTCCGCATCGAATTTTTTGGGGAATAGGGACCGCTTTTTGTGGAATCGCTATCGTGCTTGGACCCAGCGAAGGGATCTTTCACATCGCTGCCCTCTATGCCCTCTTGTCGGGGGTTACAGGAGCGATTGCAACGGTCGCTCTCCGCTTTGCACACTACACAGAACCGATGCCAAGAACGATGTTCTACTACTTTCTCATTGGAACCACAGCGGCTTTTTTATTTTCGCTGACAGATGTTCATGCAAATTTCGAGATGCTCGACCTACAGAAGATCGGTTTTCTTGTGATGATTGGAGTATTTGGATTTATTTTTCAGATCCTATTTACGCTTGCAGTCCGCCACGCGCCCGCGCGCATGATCAGCCCCTCGTTTTATCTCAGCGTTCTTTTTGCCATGTTATTTGACTGGTGGATCTGGGGAAAAACTCCATCGCTCATGGCGCTAGGGGGATTTGTGCTTGTGGTACTAGGAGCATTTTTGACGGTCTATCTCTATCCCAAAGAAGAATAAAAGGCCGGGGGACAGTCTCTTAACAGCCGGTGAAGAAGCCTTTGACTTTGCCTAGAAAGCTCTGCTTACGTGGAGAGTTGTTCTCTTTTTCTAGCTTCGCGAAATCTTCGAGGAGTTTTTTCTGTTTATCAGAGAGACGAACAGGCGTTTCGACGACGATCTTTGCGAGAAGATCTCCATGGCCCTGGCCATGAACGTTGGGAGCTCCTTCGTTTCGTACGCGCAGAACTTTACCCGACTGTGTTCCTTCAGGAATGGTGATGCGGCATGATTTTCCAAGAGGAGAGGGGATCTCCTTTTTACAGCCAAGGGCGGCCTCTGCAAAACTGATGGGAAGTTCGAGCAGAACATCATCGCCTTGACGTTCAAACACTTCATGCGGCTCTACCGTGATGAACACGTAGAGGTCACCCGGAGGACCACCTGCTTCTCCAGCATCGCCATAGCCCCCCATGCGGAGTCTCATCCCATTGTCGACACCTGCAGGGACCTTAATTGTGATCCGTTGCTTCTCTTTGACGCGGCCTTCACCTTCGCAGGTGGGGCATGCTTCTGTAATCACGTCACCGCGGCCATAGCACTGAGGACATGTTGTCGCCATGCTGAAGAAACCGCGCGTTTGATGGACCTGTCCCGCTCCATTGCAACGCATACACTTTTTGATATGGCTTGGAGAGCGTGCGCCAGTTCCAGAACAGGTGCCACACGTTTGAAAAGTGTTTAATGCCACATCTTTTTCAATTCCGCGCACTGCCTCTTCAAAAGTGATCGTCAGATTCATCTTCTTGCTGGCGCCTGGACGTCCGGTTTCAGCCTCTTCCGACTCAAATCCAAACATCGATTCGAAGATTCCGCCCGAGCCACCAGTTGAACCACCGCCACCAAAGGCTCCCATGAAGGTTCGAAGCGCCTCTTCCATCGAGGAGAAACCTCCATGGCCGCCTCCACCTCCGCCCATTCCAGCGGCGCCTCTTACGGCGTCAGCGCCAAACTGGTCGTACATCTGGCGTTTCTTTTCATCGCTGAGAACTTCGTAGGCTTCTGAAATCTCTTTGAATTTTGCTTCGGCTTTAGGATCACCCTGGTTTTTATCGGGGTGGTATTTGATCGCGTTCTTGCGATACGCCTTTTTAATCTCTTCCTGAGTGGCACCGCGCGCGACGCCTAATGTTTGGTAGAAGTCTGTCATAAGAAATGAATGCTAACACAAACGTCGATTTTTAGCAATCGCAGCAAGTGATTGCTAAAAATTAAAACTGAGGTTGTTGCTGAGGTCTGTAGGAGAACGGTCTGAGCTTCTTGTATTTCAAAGCAGCTTTAGATTTCGCCCGGCTCTTGACTGAAGGTTTGTCATAGAAGCGGTGCGCTTTAGCAGCTTTCATTACACCTTCTTTATCAAGTTTTTTCTTAAGGGTGCGGAGGGCCTTATCGAGAGGCTCGCCTGGGCGAAGTTTAACACTGGTCATGTAAATCGATCCTAGTCGTTTAAAAAAATGTTAATGCCTCCATCCTACTCTATGAAGGCGATATTCAGCAACCAAAAATAGCGATTCGCGGAGCAGGATGGAGAAGAAGATCGGGCACGGGCGCGGGCACGAAAGAAAGGGAAAGGGAAAGAAACATCGATTTAAGGAAGGAAGTTTTTCTTTCGTGCCCGCGTCCGTGCCCGGCCGGTCTTTCTTTATCTTTTGCCATAGACGAGTTCAATCGGGGCAAATTCTTTCTTTTCCCACTGGGCATTAGTGTAGCGTACGAGGGCTTCGAGGTCTTTTGCAAGGGAGGAAGGAAATCCCATGAGAGGGATGTCCGTAGCAAAACTCAATGCTTGCGCGACTGTCACACCGACACGTGTTCCAGTAAAAGAGCCGGGCCCTACGCAGACGGCTATGTAATCGAGGGGAAGAAGGCTTCCGTCGCTTTGCGTGAGAAGCTCCTCAACCGAGGGGAGTAAAAGTTTTGAAAGCTCCTTGTTTCCAGGCAAAGAAATGGCTTTCTGTAAAATTTTCTTGTCGGCAAGCGCAATGAATGCTTCAAGAGAACTTGTATCTATCAGTAGGGCTGTCATGGGAATAAGAATAACAGAGTTTTACTCAGCTTGCGAGATTAAACATTAGATGGTAAGTTTTAAGATCTTACCCGGAGAAAAAAGATTTTGAAATACGAAGATAAAACCGAAGAGATCCTCGCAGAAGAAGAGTCCCTTGTCGAAAGCGTAAAAGAGTCTCTTAAAGAGGATCAACGGCAAGAGAAACCTGAAGGGGGATTTCCCAATCAGGCGTTTATCATTCCCCTCACGCGACGTCCCTTCTTTCCAGGGATGGCGGCTCCGCTTGTCATCGAGACGGGTAGCTATTACGAGATCTTAAAGATTGTTGCAAAGTCCAACCATAAGTGCATGGGTCTCTTTCTCACCAAGAAGGAGGATGTGAACATCTACAAGATCGATTACGATGATCTTTACAATGTGGGTGTGCTTGCGCGCATTCTGCGTATTATTCCGATGGAGCAGGGCGGGGCACAGGTTGTACTCAACATGGAGAAGCGGATCAGTATCCAGAAACCGCTTCGAGGTGGAAAGCATCTCCGCGCACAGATCAAATACCATGAAGACATTCCCGGGAAGCTTTCGAAAGAACTAAAGGCGTATTCGATCAGCATCATCACAACGATCAAAGAGCTTTTAAAACTCAACCCTCTCTTCAAGGAGGAGCTCCAGATCTTCTTAGGTCACTCCGATTTCACAGAGCCGGGCAAGCTCGCCGACTTTGCGGTCGCGCTCACCACAGCCACCCGAGAGGAGCTCCAAGAGGTTCTTGAGACCTATGATTTGCAGGGGAGAATCGACAAGGCTCTCGTGCTTCTGAAAAAGGAGCTCGACCTCTCAAAACTGCAAAACAGCATCAACCAGAAGATCGAAGCGACAATCTCGAAAACCCAACGCGAATTCTTCCTGCGCGAACAGCTCAAGACAATTAAAAAAGAGTTGGGTCTCGAAAAGGATGACAAAACGGTCGATGTTGAAAAATTCCAGGCGCGCCTCAAAAAGCGGCAGGTTCCCACCGATGTGATGACCGTGATCAACGATGAGCTCGAGAAGCTCAATGTGCTTGAAGTGCAGTCGGCCGAGTATGCGGTTTGCCGCAACTATCTCGATTGGCTCACAATCGTTCCTTGGGGGATGTATAGCCAAGAGTGTCACGATCTGAAACTCGCAAAGAAGGTGTTAGAAGAGGACCACTATGGCCTTAGCGACATCAAAGAGCGCATTTTAGAATTCATCAGCGTGGGCAAATTGAGCGGTGGTGTCAAAGGGAGCATCATCTGTCTCGTTGGCCCTCCAGGTGTTGGTAAAACGAGCATCGGCAAGAGCATTGCGCGCGCATTGAATCGCCAGTTCTACCGCTTCTCGGTAGGAGGCATGCGCGATGAGGCAGAGATCAAGGGGCATCGTCGCACTTATATCGGCGCAATGCCGGGAAAGCTCATCCAGGCTCTTAAATTTACTCAGGTGATGAATCCGATCATCATGCTCGATGAGGTGGACAAGATGGGATCGAGCTTCCATGGCGATCCAGCGTCTGCACTTCTAGAGGTGTTGGATCCCGAGCAGAACAAAGACTTTTTGGATCACTATCTCGATGTGCGCTGTGATCTTTCGAACGTTCTTTTCATTGTCACAGCAAACGTTCTTGATACTATTCCAGAACCGCTCCGCGATAGGATGGACGTGCTTAGGCTCTCGGGATATATCCTGGAAGAAAAGGTCGAAATCGCTAAAAAGTATCTTCTGCCCCGCAATCGAAAAGCAATGGGTCTCAAAACAGCCGACGTAGAGTTTTCTCTAGGGGCGATCAAAGAGATCATCAATGGCTATGCCCGTGAAGCGGGAGTGCGCAATTTAGAGAATAATCTCAAAAAGATCTTACGCAAAGTCGCTGTCAAAATTGTCAAAGGGCTTCAAAAGAAAAGTAAGCCTGAGGTTGAAACCGCAGAGAAGAGATTTGCGATCTCTGAGAGCAATCTAAAAGACTATCTCGGAAAGCCGATCTTCACCTCCGATCGTTTTTATGAGCAGACTCCTGCAGGTGTCTGTATGGGTCTCGCTTGGACATCCCATGGCGGCGCTACGCTTTACGTTGAAACGGTCAAAATTCCTGCCGAGAAGACAGAGATGAAACTTACGGGTCAGGCGGGCGATGTGATGAAAGAGTCCTCTCAAATTGCCTGGTCCTATTTGCACAGCAAGAAAGAGAAGTATGCGCCAGGCATTCCTTTCTTCGAGAAGAGCCAGGTACATGTGCATATTCCTGAAGGAGCCACGCCGAAAGATGGTCCATCGGCGGGAATCACGATGGTGACCTCCCTCGTCTCCCTTCTAAAAAACCAGCCGGTCCTCGAGAATTTGGGGATGACAGGCGAAGTTACTCTTACAGGAAAGGTTTTGGGGATCGGGGGATTAAAAGAGAAGCTGATTGCAGCTCGGCGTTCCAAGGTGAAGGTGCTCGTCTTCCCAAAAGATAACCAGCGCGATTACGATGAACTACCCAAATATCTCAAAAAAGGGTTAAAGGTTCATTTTGTAGAGCACTACGATGAGGTCTTCCGTGTCGCGTTCCCTTCCTAGGAGTTTTGAAGAGTATTACAAGCAGAAGCTGATCCATCCCGATACACTGGAAAGTCGGTGTGTTGAGCTGAAAAAAGCTGGTAGGACGATTGCGACGTTGAATGGCTCGTTTGACCTGCTGCATGCAGGACATCTCGAAATTCTCTATCAGGCTTCACGACAGGCAGATCTTCTCATTGTTGCTCTCAATAGCGATGCTTCGATCAAACAGTACAAAAGTCCGAATCGTCCGATCATCACACTCGAGTACCGTCTCAGAATGGTCGCTGCACTCGAATTTGTAGACCATGTCACCTGGTTTGAAGAGACTGATCCGCGAGCTCTTCTCTCGAAAATTAAACCTCAGGTGCACGTCAATGGAGCCGAATATGGAGAGAATTGCATTGAGGCAGAAACTGTGAAGAAGCATGGCGGACGCGTACACATCGTCTCTCTTGTTCCCGGACTTTCCACTTCAGACATTCTGAAGAAGATTACCAGCTTGGAGGGGGCATCGCCATGCGTTTAATTGGCTCCCTCTCTGAAGAGAAAGAGGCTTATGTCTTTTGTACCTTTCTTTCAAAAAAAGAGGGGATCCGCTGTAGCTATGAAGCTTTTGTCGATAAAGAGACGAAAAAGCATGCGGTGCGCATCTGGATCGAGAATGAGGATGATTTTACTAAGGCAAAGGCCTGGTTTGATAGATTTAAAGAGGCTCCTCAGGAGTTTTATCTTCAGGAAGAGCCCGCAATCGTTTCCCATCCACCTGCCCCTGATGTAGCAAAAGATATTCCCCCTGAACGGAAGAGGTTTAGGGTGAAGGTGGCAATGCGACCGCCCGGGAAATTTACTCTTACACTTACCAATATCCTTCTTATTTTCTGCGTTTTTCTCTTCTTTTGGAATGGAACACAGAGAGTCAAAATGCAAGAGTTTCGGGGTCATTTGGCGAGCGAGCTGGAGTTTACTCCCCTCGAGCGGGTAACGCTTTTTGATTATCCTCACGCCTACCAAGTTCTTGCGAGTGTACTCGCGACAATTCCCTCTGAAGATCTCAAAGATGCTAAGAGCTTAAAGGATCTACCTTCTGCAGAACGAGAAAGCATCGAACAAGCAGAGAAGATTCCTTCATGGAAGGGATTATACGACCTCTTCGTAAAAATGAAAAAGGGAGACGATGAGCCCCCACCACCTCTTTTCGAAAAGATCCGCCAAGGCGAAATCTGGAGATTGATTAGCCCTATCTTCATGCATGGCGGTTTTTTGCATATCCTCTTCAACATGGCGTGGCTCTGGATTTTGGGAAGACAAATCGAAGAGCGGATCGGGGTGATGCGGATGGCTCTCCTCATCAGTGTCATCGCTGTGATTTCCAATGTGTTTCAATATCTCATGGGAGGACCCTTCTTTTTAGGTTTTTCCGGTGCCGTTGTCGGCATGGCTGGATTTATCTGGATGCGACAAAAAGTAGCACCTTGGGAAGGCTATCCTTTGCAACGCACCACTGCATTTTTTATCCTGATCTTTGTGATCGCCATGTTTGCACTTGAGCTCTTCTCTTTTGCCATGCAAATTTTTGTGAAGTCGGAACTCTCTGCCAATATCGCAAACACCGCACACATTATTGGAGGTCTTGTTGGCATGGCCCTCGGACGACTCCCCCTCTTCAAAAGGAGAGCTGCATGAGTGTACGCGATCTGATCATCTTAGGTTGTTCGAGCCAGCAGCCAACACGCACAAGAAACCATGGTGCTTACCTCTTTCGTTGGAATGGAGAGGGGCTCCTCTTCGACCCCGGAGAGGGAACACAGAGACAATTCATCTTCGCAAATGTGGCCCCCACGTGTGTGACACGTATGTTCATCAGCCATTTCCATGGAGATCATTGCCTCGGCCTCGGCTCGATGCTCATGCGCCTCAACCTTGATAAAGTTACCCATCCCATCCACTGCTACTATCCCGCCAGCGGCAAGGTCTATTTCGATCGCCTGCGTTTTGGCTGTATCTACCACGAGAACATCACCGTCATCGAACACCCCGTTAAAGAAGAGGGGCTCGTCCATGAAGATGACCATTTCCGCATCGAAGCCAAATTTCTGGAGCACGGGATCGAGAATGTTGGGTGGAGAGTCCAGGAAAAAGATTGGCGCAAATTTGATAAGCAGCAGCTGGATGCCCATGGCGTCAAGGGACCGCTCGTGCGTGACCTTGAAAAAGCCGGACAGGTCAAGATCGATGGGCGTATCGTGACATTGGACCAGGTGAGCACACTCAAAAAAGGAGATGTCCTTGCCGTAGTGATCGATACCACCTACACGCAAGCTGCCGTTGATCTCGCAAAGGATGCTAAACTCCTTCTCTGCGAAAGCACCTACCTTGAAAGACATCGACAGCTCGCCCTAGACCATCATCATTTAACCGCCAAACAAGCAGCAGAGATCGCCAAAAAAGCCGGAGCGGAACTCCTGATTCTCACACACTTTTCGGCGCGTTACCAGGATCTCGAAGAGTTTGAAAAGGAGGCGCGCGCCGTTTTCCCCAACACGCTCGTTGCCGAAGACTTTAAGACCTTTCCCTTCCCGCGTTAGAAAGTAAAACGGAGGTAAATTATGGCAGCAAAGACTTCGAACAGCGTGCCTAACTATGCAGATATTATAAATCAACCGGGGCTAAACCTGGCTTCCATTCATGCCGAGTATCTAAAGAGATACGCTGCACAGGTTTTCAATGAGGAGAGCGCGAAGGCACTTCTCCCTAGTTTAGGGATATCTCCAACCCCCGAAAAAATCCAAGAATTTATCAAAGGCGGAGAGGTGGGGAAAAAAGTTTTTGACAAATCATCTCAACGCACGTTTGAAAAGAATCTTAAAAAAGCAAAAAGAGGGGGTGAAGGTGTAGACCTAAAAGAAGCTGCCGATCGGACCACAATAAGAATATTGGACCCTAAAAAAACCATCTCGATGTTGAACAGAGGAGCATCAGGAGTTTGTTCTGGATGCACTAAAACCGCCTCTGAACTGAATGCGGAGTTGGAAGAGGCGATTCTTTTGCTGAGATGTTCGCGTTGCAAAGCAGCCATGTACTGCTCAACCGCTTGCCAGAAGGCGCACTGGCCGACGCACAAACTGGTCTGCAAAGTTCCTACAGGCACAAAGCCTTAAACTGCCAGCTCTTTGTGGAGAATCTCGAGCTCTTGAATAAGGATTTGTGTGGGCTCGGGATATTGAAGCAGGGAGAGCATCACTTTGCTCAGCGCAGAGTTTGCCCCTTCACCCTCTTGGTAGTTTTTTGCCGCAGAAAGAAGCGTCATCTCATCTGACAACTCCGGGACGCTGATTGGTTGTGTCATGATATTCTGAATGATCTGTCCCGCATCGCGTACATTTTCGCGTAACATATTTTACAGCTCCGTCGCTTTTTTTGCGGCTTCTTGAAGGGAGAGGAGCTGATCTCGCACGCCTGAAAGATAAGCATCATCTCGCGCCTTATCTGGTGTGAGATTTTGCAGCGCCTGAATGAGCTGCCCAAGCGGCGCGCGCAGCTTTTTTGCAGCGACGATCTCTTCTGGCGAGTAGCCAGGAGGCTGTGCAGGTGGAATTCCACCAATCCGTTCGATTGCCATATCCTTTCGGAATACGCAAAATCCCCGATCTTTGCAACCGGATTCGTCTTCCTCTTCTATTTCTTGGAGTGAACGCTAAGATACTCGTCGAGCGTGCCGGTAAAGGAGCGGATGCCCTTCTCTTCGAAGGCGATAATCTTTGAAGCAGAGCGGTTGATCAGATCTCTGTCATGGCTTGCGACGATAACGGTGCCTTTGTAATCCTGAAGAGCCCAGGCGAGTGCAGAGACAGCTTCGAGGTCTAAGTGGTTGTTGGGCTCATCCATGATGAGAACGTTGTAGTTGCAGAGCATCATGCCGGCAATAATAAGCCTTGCTGTTTCTCCTCCGGAGAGATGGGAGACGGGTTTAAAGGCGTCATCGCCACCGAAGAGCATTTTACCGAGCACGCTGCGGATGTCCTGATCGTAGACCCCTTCTTTGCGTTTTTTGAGCCACTCAAAGGCGGTCATGTTGGTCTTTTTATCGATAATTTCTGCGTGGTTTTGCGGAAAATACCCGATCTGTACCTGATGGCCTACCTCTAGATCTCCCTGGTCTTGCGGAACAACCTGCGCAAGCATTTTGAGCAGTGTCGTTTTCCCGCGGCCGTTATTTCCGATCACCCCGATCTTGTCGCCCTTCAATGCCTCATAGGAAAAACCGGTAATGACCTTGTTCCCATCGTAGGCTTTGGAGATGCCCTCTGCTTTAAAAACAACCTGGCCGGAGGGTTTTTCTGGAGGGTAGAAGCGGATGTAAGGTCGTTGGATGTTTGATTTTTTGAGCTCCATCGGCTCGAGACGCTCGATTTCGCGCACACGGGACTGCACCTGGCTTGCACGTGTTCCGGCGCCAAAACGCGCGACAAACTCTTTAAGCTGCGCGATCTTTTTCTCTTTTGTCTTGTTCTCAGATTCAGCGCGTTCTCGCACGGAGGTCTTTGCTGCGAACATATCGTCGTAATTACCGGGATAGATGATCAGCGTTTCGTAATCGATGTCGGCGATATGCGTTGTGATCGCGTTGAGGAAGTGGCGGTCGTGGCTGATGACAACCAGCGTGCCAGTATATTTGTGGAGGAACTCTTCTAGCCAACCGATCGATTCCATGTCGAGGTGGTTGGTGGGTTCGTCGAGAAGTAGAGCATCGGGATTCCCGAAGAGCGCCTGTACGAGAAGCACGCGGAACTGCATGTCGGTGGGGAGGGTCTCCATCTTCTCTTGTTGCACCTTAGGAGGAATACCCATACCCGTGAGAAGAGCCTCTGCCTCGGCTTCAGCTTCATAGCCATTCTCTTCTGCAATGACCTCTTCTAATTCGCCCAAACGGATACCGATCTCATCCGTCATCTCTTCGAGATAAAGCTGGTCGCGCTCTTTTAATGCATCCCACAAGCGCTGGTTGCCCATGATGACAACATCCAGCACCTTCTCTTCTCGGAATGCTTCAATGTTCTGCTTGAGGAATCCCACACGGTGTGGAAGAGTCACAGTCCCCGAAGTGGGCTCCTCCATCTTCATGATGACTTTGAGAAGTGTGGATTTGCCCGAACCGTTAGGTCCGGTTAAACCGTAGCGGTTGCCCGAGCTAAAGGTGGCGGTGACGTTTTCGAAAAGCGTGCGACCGCCGATCTTTTTTGAAATTTCTTTTAAAGTAATCATAAGGACACAATAGTACCATAATGATGCCCGACGTCAAGACAGCTATTTCACATTTTTTGGAGTATTTGAGGGTGGTGAAGAACGCCTCACCCCATACCCTGCGCAACTACGGGATGGATCTAGAAATTTTTAATGAGCATCTCAAAGAAAAACCCCTGAAATCGATCGATAAGCGTGAAGTTCGCAGTTTTTTGGCCGCTCTAACAGAAAAACAGGCCAAAAAACGAACCATCCTAAGGCGCCTCTCCTCCCTTCGATCCTTCTTCCACTACCTCTGCCGGGAGAAGCTGATCGACTCGGACCCTATGGAGGAGATCGATAGCCCCAAGCTTGAAAAGACCCTGCCAGCCTCGCTCTCCTATGAGCAGGTCGAAAGGCTCTTCGCACTTCCCGATACGACATGCCACCTCGGCTTGCGCGACCGGTGCATCATGGAGCTTTTCTACAGCTCAGGCCTCCGCATCAGCGAACTCGCGTCGCTCAATCGTGCCGACTTTAACGCTGCCCATCTACAGGTCCGCGTCATGGGAAAGGGCAAGAAGCAGCGCGTCGTTCCCATCACCCAAACCGCAGCTGCATGGATTCAAAAGTATCTAGCCGACCCCGAACGAGATTCTATCGAGGAGGATAGCGCTGCCATCTTCCTCAACAAATGGGGCAAGCGGATCACCACCCGCTCGATCGACCGCAAATTCGAGGAGTATCTCAAGGCAAGCGGTCTCTCAGGCAAAATCACCCCCCACACCATCCGGCACACCATCGCCACCCACTGGCTCGAAAAAGGCATGGACCTAAAGACGATCCAAACGCTCCTCGGGCACAGCTCTCTTGCAACCACCACGATCTACACCCAAGTTTCCACGCGCCTCAAGCGCGAGGTGTACGATAAGGCTCATCCAAGAGCGCAGAAGAAGTGATAGAGGATCTTTTTTGGAGTGCGCGTGACTCGTCACCGCTTTCATGGGCAGCGACTTGTCGCTGTCTCCTTACTTTGATCCAACCAAGTTACATAGGTAATACTCCGACCAAGTTTTTGTATGCTTGTTCATCGTCGTCTGCTTCCCACTCACTCAGCATTGCATTCAGAGTCTGAAAATAATCTAGATCTAGAAGAGTAACTTCATGGAAGACAACGGCATCACCTTGCAGTTTGTACGGGATTGAATCTTCTTTGCCGAGAAGAGCATGCTTTCTGATTTTTTGAGACACAATTTCCTCATTATCCAATCAGCGCTCATTACTCATCGATTGCAGTTGAAAAAAGCGGGAAGGCGATAAGCCGGATTTTGTCGGCTGCTTGCGCAGCGAGCAATCATTCTTCTAGGGAGCCTGTCGCCAGGCTCCTCGAGCGACATTATGTTAGAGCCCCGCGGAGAACGGTTGGCTCATATTCGTCTTGCTTCAGATAGGGTTTACAGCACCCTGCATCTCTGCAGGTGTGGCCGGCTCCTGAAGCCAGCATTTTCAGCCTGTCCGCGAAAAGCGGCGGTGTGTTTTCTGTTATACTTTCCGTAGCCTTGCGGCCCCCAGTCTTTCACTGGTATCTTCTCCTGCGAAGTCCAGACTTTCCTCCTCGATCTCTCGAGGCGATTGCTTGCCTTCCCAAAAAATATTAGGTGCTAGCCATGCGGCGGCGGCGGCGCTTGGTCGCGACGGCGGTGCCTTCAACGGCTTCACTCTCTTGCCAGAAGTGGATGCGAGAGCAGTGTTCGCAGAAGACCAGATTTTCTCCCTTACGCACGAGGTTTTCATGCTGGGCGGTAAGAACGATGTGGCATCCGCTGCAGGTGCGGTTCTCGATGGGGACGATCACACGGTCTTTTTTGTTGCGGAGGAGTCTTTCGTAGATTTGGAGTGTTTCTGGATCTGCTTTTTTCGCCAGAGCATCGCGCTCGCTTTTTAATTGCGAACCTTCGTCATTGATCAGTTTAATGCTCGATTCGATCTCTTTGGCGAGGTTGTCGCTGCTGATTTCTGAAGATTTGAGACTCTCTTTGATCTTTTCGAAGATCTCATCTTCAGAGTTCTTCTTGTCCACGAGGTCGGAGACTTTCTGCTCGAGCGCGATCTTTTCACGTTCAGCTTGTGTCATCTCTTGTGTAAGCGCATTGAACTCGTCGACTTTTTTGACGCTGTTCTGTTGCGTTTCGAGTTTCTTGATTTTGGTTGTGACATCTTGGATCTTCTGCTCGAACGATTGGATCGTTTTACCGAGCTCTGCGATCTCCTGTTCCTTGTCGGCGAGCTGCTGATGGAGCTCTTTGCGCAATGTCTCGATCTGAGAAAGCTCTTTGAGGCGCTCTTTTTTTACGCGCATCAACCGGAGCATTTTCATGTCGAGTTCTTGAATGTCTAAAATCGGACGTAGATGTTGTTGCATTGGGCTCTCACGCTAAGTGCTTAAAATTCGTGAGATAACATTATCGACAGCCGGTAATAATCCTCAAGGGGTAAATTTTTATTTGACACTGAGGGTGAAAAGATGGCAAGTAGAGGGGAGTGAATGGGGGAGATTTATGAAAATGTGGAAGAAGCGGGTCGAACAGGCTCAGCACACAACAAAGATCACAGTCAAATTTGATGTGGGGTTCAAAAATGCCCTATATATCCGTGGCCATGGTGCTGGCCTGAGCTGGGAAAAGGGAAAGCTCATGAAGAACGTAGGCCCCGATACCTGGGTTTGGGAGACCGATTGTCCCGCCCAACATTGTGAGTTTAAGGTGCTGATCAACGATCAGGCCTATGAAGTAGGCGAAAATCACCAACTGAAGAGCTGCAAAAACTTCGAATACACGCCACGCTTCGCTGCCTAGAGCAAGCGATGAACGATGAGTGATGAATGCGGAACTAAAAAGTCGCATTTTTTCTTTATTTCTTGCGTTCATCATTCATCACTCATTGTTCAGCACTTCTTAAAAACCATCACTTTTCTTAAAGAAGCGCTTTTGCCACAATCGCTTTCAAAATCAAAAGGTGAGGGATATGTCTTTTCTGGAAAAATACTTTCGTAAGGTTCCGCAGGAGAGAAGAAGTTCCGCGGCAATCGCCTACATGGCCTCTCTGGATCAGATTAATGGAGAGTTTCCTCTCATCGCAGATAAGATCATTCAAGAGCTCAAAGACCAGCGCATTTATCTTAAGTTAATCGCGTCGGAGAACTACTGCTCCTATGCCGTTCAGCTCGCTATGGGGAATCTTCTCACAGATAAGTATGCTGAGGGATATCCTCACCACCGATTTTACGCAGGCTGTGATAATGTCGATGCCATTGAAGAAGCTGCTGTAAACGAAGCCAAAAAGCTCTTTGGCTGTGATCATGCCTATGTGCAGCCTCATTCGGGCGCAGATGCCAATCTCGTCGCTTACTGGGCAATCTTGGTACAGCGTGTGCAAAACAAAGAGGTAGCGCGTCTCGGAAAAAAGAGCGTTGATGAGCTCTCTCCAGAAGAATATGAACGTGTGCGCGAACTTCTCGTGAATCAGAAGGTGATGGGGCTCTCGCTCAATTCGGGAGGTCACCTGACACATGGTTATCGCCACAATATCTCTTCAAAAATGATGCGCGCGGTCTCTTACGATGTGGATCCGAAGACACAGCTTATCGATTATGCGCAGCTTCAGAAACAGGTGAAAGAGGAGAAACCTGCGATTCTTGTTGCGGGCTATTCTGCTTATTCGCGGCTGATTGATTTCGCAAAGATGCGCGAGATTGCTGACTCTGTGGGCGCCACATTCATGGTGGATATGGCCCATTTCGCAGGGCTTGTTGCGGGCAAAGTGATGAAAGGACCCTATGATCCAATTCCTCATGCGCATGTTGTCACATCGACCACGCACAAGACCTTGCGCGGTCCGCGCGGCGGACTCGTCCTCTGCAAAGAGGAGTATCGAGAGGTGGTTGATAAGGGTTGTCCCATTACTTTGGGAGGACCGCTTCCCCATGTTGTCGCCGCAAAAGCGATCGCCTTCAAAGAGGCAAATCATCCCTCTTTTCAAACCTACGCCCATCAGATTGTAAAAAATGCGCAGGCACTCGCAGGGCATCTAATCTCAAAAGGAGTCAAGGTCACAACAGGCGGAACGGATAACCATCTTCTCGTTTTTGATGTGTTTTCAAGCTTCAATTTGACGGGCCGCCAAGCAGAACTTTCTCTTCGGCAAGCGCACTTTACGGTCAATCGCAATGCGATTCCTTTCGACACGCAGGGGCCTTGGTATACCTCTGGAATACGTGTGGGAACGCCTGCGCTTACGACGCTCGGGATGAAAGAGAAGGAGATGCAGGAGGTCGGTGAGATGATCTTCAACCTGCTCAAGGCGACAAAGCCTGCACCTGCGGAAAAAGAAGGGACCAGTCGCGCTAAGTCTGTTACCGACCCAGAGGTTCTTGGAAATATCCGCAAGGGGGTAGAAAAACTTCTCTCTCGTTTCCCTCTCTATCCCGAACTCGAGTTGGCCTGAATTAGTCATTTTGCAGATTTTCAGGCCGATATTTGGCGATATACCCATTTTTCGAACTCGCTGACTTTCTTCAAGTCACCTCGTTCTCCAAAACGGGCATCTCGCCAAAATCGTCAGCTGAATCTCTGCAAAAGCACTAATTCAGGACCAACTTCTCGTTGATTAAAAGCAGCTCGCACAGAATAATCGGGGGAAGTAACACTAGAGATAGGAGGCCTTATGATGCCGCAACTCGACGAAGAAGAACCAGAAACATCCAATGGGAAGAGATACTCTTCTCTCGATGACAAGATCGATGAGGCTCTTTTAAAAACGCGTCGGATTTTTTTCTGCGATGCTGTCGATGATAAGAGCGCAAACCATGCGATTCGTCGGCTCTGGTATTTGGAGCTGATCAATCCAGGTAAGCCGATCCTGTTCGTAATCAATTCCCCAGGGGGGTCGATCGATTCAGGCTTCGCTGTGTGGGATCAAGTAAAGATGATCACCTCGCCCGTGACAACCCTTGTCACAGGTCTTGCGGCTTCGATGGGATCGATCTTGAGTTTGTGCGCTGCACCAGGCAGACGCTTTGCAACGCCACACGCACGGATCATGATTCACCAACCCTCAATCCATGCGGTTGTAAGAGGCCAAGCAACAGATCTCGACATTCAAGCAAAAGAGCTGATCAAAACGCGGAGCGCGATTGTCGATGTTTACGTGAAGGCCACCGGCAAGGATGCTAAGGTCATTGAAAAAGCGATCGATCGCGATACGTGGATGAGTGCGAAAGAGGCACAAGACTTTGGTCTTCTCGACAAGGTCGTGACCTCCTATAAAGAGATCGGTTGAGCGGCATGCTCCTCTCCTTTTCGAAGTATCAGGGAGCGGGAAACGATTTTATTCTCATTGATGATCGGGACGCTTTTTTTCCCTGCGCTGCTTCGCAAATTCAAAATCTTTGCCATCGTCAGTATGGCATCGGGGCCGACGGTTTAATTCTTCTCCAGTCATCTTCTGTTGCGGATGCGCGCATGCGCATTTTCAATGCAGATGGTTCGGAAGCCGAGATGTGTGGTAACGGAATCCGCTGTCTGTTCCATTTTGCCCATCAACTTGGGTGTGCCACTGCAAAAGCAGAGATCGAAACGGCGGCGGCTCTCTACTCCTGTTATTTTTCTGGTGACAAGGTAGCAGTGCTGCTTCCCATGCCTACCTACGTTCCTGAACTGGAACTTGTGAATAGCGGCGTGCGCCACGTCGTCTCATTTGTCGACAATCTCCATACCCTTGATGTTGAAAAAAGAGGAAAAGAAATCCGTTTCGATGTACGCTTTTCGCCTCAGGGCGCGAACGTGACCTTCGCACAGCTTATTCGGAATGAACTGCGCGTGCGGACGTATGAACGTGGTGTTGAGAAAGAGACACTTGCCTGTGGAACAGGAGCTGTTGCAGCCGCATTTATGGCGATGAAAAAGTTTTCGATTGCAAGTCCCGTTAATATACTTACCTCTTCGAATGAGAGGTTGGAAGTCTTTCAGAAAGAAAATGGCATGGAGCTTGTAGGCCCAGCCAGAGAAGTTTTTAAAGGAAAAATCCAAATCTAAGGAGCCTAAAGATGATTGTCGGCATTCCAAAAGAGATTAAGAATCACGAGTACCGCGTGGGAGCAACGCCAGAAATGGTAAAGTTGCTGAAACGAGCGGGGCATGAGATACACGTTCAGACAGGAGCAGGTAGTGCGATTGGATTTTCCGACGAGCTATACACAGCTGCAGGAGCCAAAATTGTAAAAGATGCAAAGACCCTCTATGAAGCTGAGATGATCATCAAAGTAAAAGAGCCACAAGAGAGCGAATATCCTCTACTCAAAGAGGGACAAATCCTATTCTGCTACCTTCACCTTGCTCCCGATCCAGAACAAACAAAGCATCTTCTCGAAAGAAAAGTGGTGGGAATCGCCTACGAAACAATCACAGACAGGAATGATCGGCTTCCACTTCTATTTCCCATGAGCGAGATCGCAGGAAGAATTGCGATCCAGGTAGGAGCTACCGCGCTCCAATTAAATGGCGGCGGAAGAGGCGTTCTTTTAGGGGGTGTTCCAGGGGTTCCACCTGCAAAAGTTGTTGTGCTTGGAGGCGGTGCTCTTGGCACACAAGCTGCGCGTATGGCTCTTGGCCTTGGTGCAGATGTGACGATTGTCGACCTTAACTTAACCCGCCTGCGCGAACTGGATGCTATGTACGGTCCCTCTCTTAAAACGCTCTACTCCACACCCGTTGCAATTGAAGAAGCCGTCACCAAAGCGGATCTCGTTGTGGGTGCGGTTCTAGTACCCGGAAAGTGCGCTCCAAAGCTCCTCACAAGAGCGATGCTCAAGAAGATGATGCCGCGTTCTGTCATCGTCGATGCTGCCATCGACCAGGGCGGTTGCACAGAGAGCTCAAGACCCACAACACACTCAGAGCCGACCTACGTTGAAGAGGGTGTGATCCACTATTGCGTCACCAACATGCCCGGTGCTTGTGCACGGACAGCCACCCAAGCGTTAACGAATGCTACGCTCCCTTATGCGCTTAAGATCGCGACAGAGGGTTATAAACAGGCATTGCAAGATGATCCAGGCCTCATGCTCGGCCTCAACGTATGCCATGGCCACGTAACCAACCGTTGCGTCGCGCAAGATCTTGGCTACGACTACATGCCACCTCAACAGCTCCTACGTACAGATGAGGATGCCGAAAGCGACTCTCTTGTCTACGCAGACGCATAGAGCGTTGAAATCTTAATAGGGTCAAGGCATCGTTGTGGGTAAGTAAAAATGTGTGCCAAAGCCCTTCCTTTTTCTGCAGCAGACTTCAAACAAGCGAAAGCCCTTCTCGAAAAGAAGCAGGTGAAAAACCTGCTTTTTTCCGAGGGGACCTATCAGGTTGAGATCGCTGAAACGAAGCCAAAAGCTTCATACTTTCCCTTTTTGCAGATCAGCGATGAGGGGAAGCTTCTGGACTGCTTCTGCTCCTGTGAAGCTGCGGAGAAGAAGCGTTCCTGCCCTCATCTTGCAGCAGCTTGGGAGCTCATCTTTCGTGAGCGTTCGGTGCCCCTCCATATGCGTTTTCGTGAAAGCCTCTGGAATCAGCTCTGTCTCATGGCGAGCCACCGACATGGTTATGAGGTGAGCACCCTGAAAGAGAATGGAGAGTATGTTGCACAGGCATCCACAGGGAAAAAGCTCTTTTTCGTTGCTCCACTAAATGAAAAAGGAAAAAAGCGGCTGGAGGCGCTACTCTTCAAGCGACCCGTAGAAACTGAAGAGACCTCCCTCAAATTCTCCAATCTTCCTCCGCATGAGCTCGCCTTATGGAAGGAGGGGCGTCCAACGCCTAAGCTGCGCTACGAGCTCTCCTTCTGGTCTGATCTCGCCAAATGGTGGATGCTTCTTCAGGATAATGAGGAGCCGTATGAGATTGAATTTGTCTATGAAGAGGAGCCTCTTCCAAAGTGGATTCACATCCAATTCAAAGATCTAAAGGCAGGTTTCTACCTTGCAGAGGTGAACTGGCCCAAGATCATTCCTTCGCTTGCAACGATTAAATCTCCGCTCTCCGTTTCAGAGCTCTCCTATCGGACGATCGAGAAGATGACCTACGATCCCCAAAAACGAGAACTTCACATCGGGTTCAAGGGGGGCGAAAAGCCTCATGAAGAGGGATTGCAAGAGGGGATCGAAGTTGGTGAGTGGCTCTTTATTCCGAAGAAGGGTTTTTTCCCCGGAAAGCTGGATCCTCTTTTACAGGAGCCAGTCGTCACTCAACACCGTCTCCCGCTTTTTCTGAAACGGCATCCAAAACTCATTGAAGAAACACTTGCGGGAACAACCTTTAATCCTGAACCGATCGATGCGAAGTATGCACTCTTTTTCGACGAGAAGCTCTCGTTGCATCTACGCTGTTATGTCTTTGAAGTGGGAGATCTGCACAAAGAGACCTCTGCCTATTTCGGAGCTTGGGTCTATCTCGAAGGGAAGGGTTTTTACAAGCTTGAAAATCTCTTTTTTGAGGGAACCGAGAAGATCGTGACCAAACCACTAGTCGGCGATTTTGTCAGCCGACACCGTCACTGGCTCCATGCGATCGAAGGCTTCCAGACACACCCCTCCAGCTTGGAATCACATCTTGCATACACCCTAACTAAGGATGGACTCACTTTTGATACGCGTCTTGAATTTGGCGAAGAGCCGGAGGAGATTTTCGATTTCGGCGAGTGGATCTACGTCAAAGGTCGTGGGTTTTACGCAAAGCACACAGGAAGAATGGGCACCACGCTGCGTGCGGGTCTTCGTGTCCCTTTGCATGAGATTCCAGGTTTCATCCGCAGACACCGAGAAGAGCTCGAGCAGATACCCGGGTTTTTTAATGGCGATAGCCCCATCGAAAAATCGGGTTTAAAGATCGGCTTCGACGAGAAGATGGCCATTTTGGTCGAGCCAGAATATGAGTTCAAACACCCTTATACCGCAGAGCAGGTCCGCTTTTTGGGAGATTTCACGTTCGTTGAGGGAGAAGGCTTCACAGAGCTTCCTGCGGCATGCAAACTCCCCGAAGCATATCAACGTCCGCGTCTTGTCGATGAGGCAAGTGAACCCTATTTTGTAGCCTATGAGTTAGATCTTCTCACGCCTTTCGTTCTTACCATCGATCCACGACTCCGCAAGCCGAGAACACTTTTTTTGCGCATTTTACAAATCCGGCGCGATCCACGCGCGAAACATGCGAAGTGGATCGTCGATCTCGTGTATGAATCGGATATCGGTGTCGTGCATGCTTTCGAGATCTGGAAAGGGTTGAGTGATGGAAAGCGCTACCTCTTTACTGCCGCAGGCCTTCTCTTCATCCGCCACATGCGGTTTAATTGGCTCAAAAACCTCTCCAAAAAACGCTGGTTAAAGGGTGGCGAAAGATTAAAACTCTCGACACTCGAGTGGTTAAAACTCTCCGTTGGCGAAGATATTCGCGATCCTGAGGGGGAGAGTAAAGATGTAACGCAAAGCCGCAAAGTTTTGGAGGAGTTTCGCTCTTTTCAAACCCATGAGCTCATCGATCTTACCGGCTTTCAAAGTCGTCTCCGGCCTTATCAAGAGCTCGGTGTCAAATGGCTCTGGTTTCTCTACTGCCATGGTTTATCGGGGCTCCTTTGCGATGAGATGGGGCTTGGAAAAACACACCAGGCGATGGGACTTCTCGCCTCCATTCACAACGCGCAGAAAGATGAGAAGAAAAAATTTCTCGTCGTCTGTCCAACCTCTGTGATCTACCACTGGGAAGATCTCTTGAAACGCTTTCTTCCGAATCTAAAAGTCAGCGTCTACTACGGTCTTGGACGTAAGCTAGGTAATGGATTTGATCTTCTTCTCACCTCGTATGGAACGCTGCGCAGCGAAAAGAAACCTCTCGAGAGAATGGATTTCGAAGTCGCGATCTTTGATGAGATCCAAACCGCCAAAAATGCACGCTCGCAAACGCACAGAGCCTTAAAAGCCGTAAACGCACATATGCGTCTTGGTCTCACCGGTACGCCCATTGAGAATCGCCTTCTCGAGCTGAAAGCGCTTTTTGATCTCATCGTGCCCAACTATCTGCCCAACGAGGCTCTCTTCAAGGAGCAGTTCATCCACCCGATCGAAAAAGCACAAGACCCTGAGAGAAAGTTTCTCCTCTCGCGCATCATCAAGCCCTTCATTTTACGGCGTAAAAAATCAGAAGTTCTCTTGGAACTTCCCGAGAAGATCGAAGAGATCGCCTACTGCCCACTCTCCGATGAGCAGAAGAAGCTCTATCGCGATGCAGTTGCTATTCACCGCACAGAACTGGAGAATCAACTTCGCGACCCCTCCAGAGCATCGGGCGCTTATCTTCACGTTTTTGCGCTCCTTTCCACCCTCAAACAGATCTGCGATCACCCTTGCCTCTACACTGGAGAGATCCAGGATTTCCACAAACACTCCTCCGGAAAATGGGAGCTGTTTGTTGAGCTCTTGAATGAGATCCGCGACAGCGGTCAAAAGCTAGTTGTTTTTTCCCAATATCTCGGCATGCTCGATATCATCGAGCTCTATCTCAAAGAACAGAAGATCGGCTTTGCCGGTATCCGTGGAAGCACCCGCAATCGCAAGGAGCAGCTCGATCGTTTTCGCGAGGATCCGAAGTGTGAAGTCTTTGTCGCTTCACTCCAAGCAGCCGGCGTTGGTGTCGATCTCGTCTCTGCATCTGTTGTGATCCACTATGACCGCTGGTGGAATCCCGCCCGCGAAAATCAAGCCACCGATCGCGTCCACCGCATCGGCCAGAAGCGCGGCGTCCAGGTCTTCAAAATGGTTACCCGCAACACGATCGAAGAGCACATCCACGCTCTCATTGAGAAGAAGCTTGGCCTCATGGAAGGGGTCATCGGCTTCGATGAGCATGACCAGATCAAAGGCCTCGAGCGCGAAGAGCTCCGCGAACTCCTAAAGCTCATGGCCCACGACGCCACATAAAAAAATAGAAAAGCATGCGGTTGAATAGATATGTCGGGTGACACAGCACTTCGTGTCTGTGTCCCCACTGCTCCGCAAAGCTAGAGTGCCACTGGCACTCTAGCTGGTCTCCGCAGCCCCTCTTGAGCTTTAATCTGCTGCGATAAATCAACTCCTCGGAGGCGGGGTGTGCGAAGCACTACCCCGCACGCTTCGCTCTCCTGCGGTTTGATTTCTCATTGCAGCTTAAAGCCACGGGCTGGAGCTTCGCTTCCCTCTCCACTCCTTCGTCGTGGAGCCTCTTCCAGCTTTTCGCTTTCGGAAATCTTTACCTGATACTGCGAGACGACGCGAGGAGGGGACCCAACCCAGAGGGTTGGGGAAGTGAGCGCGCGAGCAGCCCGACGACTCAGATCGCGCAGAAAAATTCCACCGCAGGAGAACGCAGTGTGCGGGGTAGTGCTTCGCACACCCCGTCTCCGAGGACGGGATTTTTCAAAGCGAGGTGAGGCGCAAGGGGGCGGCTGGGGACTAGCCGAAGGACTTGTTCCCGCACGTCTAATTTCTTTATCCCCTCTTTCATAAAGAAAATTTTATTTTTACAAACGGTGTTTTCCTTTCAAAGATCGGGCGGATAGATTATTATGCTTCCCACTATGTCTCGGCTACTCAAACTTGCGATTGTCGGCCGTCCCAATGTGGGAAAGTCGGCGCTTTTTAATGCGATCTGCGGAAAGAAGATCGCCATTGTGGACTCCCAAGAGGGGGTTACGCGCGATCGCATTTATGCCGAAACGGATTTCTTTGGAAAATCTTTCGAGCTGATCGATACAGCAGGTCTTGATTCGGGTGCAGCGCTTCCTTTTCATGAAGAGGTACGTAGACAAACCGAGATTGCCATCCAGGAAGCCGATGTGCTCGTGATGGTTGTCGATTCGCGTGCGGGGGTAACTACTGCTGATGAAGAGGTGGCAAAACTTCTTCTGCGCACCAAAAAACCGGTCTGCCTTGCTGTTAATAAGATCGATGATCTTCGCCAGGTGCACGCACTCCACCAGTTCCACTCGCTCGGTATTTCACGCATGATCGCCGTTTCCGCTATCCAGCGCTTTCAGGTTGCAGAACTCCTCGAGTTTGCATTTGAGGGAGTCGAGTTCCCCGAACCAGAGCCCGAGGTACCAGGCATTAAAGTTGTTATCGTCGGCCGCCCCAACGTGGGAAAATCGACCCTTCTCAACAATCTTCTCAAAGAAGAGAGATGTGTTGTCAGCCCTATTCCTGGCACAACACGTGATAGCGTTGACACGCAGGTCACTTTTGAAGGCACACAATTTACTCTCATCGACACTGCTGGTATCCGCCGTAAAACGGCTGAACATGAAGCCGTCGAAAAATTCGCCGCAGTCCGCACCGAGCGCGCCATCGATCGCGCCGATGTCGCCATCCTGATGCTCGATTCGGTAGAGGGGATCACCGCACAAGAGAAACGGATCGTCACAGAGCTTGAAGGCGCAGGCAAAGGATGCCTTCTCCTATTCAATAAATGGGATCTCGTTCAGGGCTACCGCATGGAGCACTGCTTAAAAAGCCTCCAGATTGAGAACAGCTTCCTCAGCCACTGCCCCACACTTTTTGCTTCGGCAAAAACAGGAAGAAACGTCGACAAGATTTTTGCTCACATCAAGCAGATCTACGAAGATCGCAAGCGTCGTATCACCACAGGCGAACTCAACCGCTTCATCGAAAAAACTGTCCAAGCCTATCATCCGCCCATGCTTCAAGGAAGACGCCTCCGCATCTACTACCTCGCGCAAGTCGGTGTTGAACCCCCACATTTTGTTCTCTTCGTCAACAAACCCGAGCTCATGCTCGAAACCTACAAGCAGTATCTCATCAACAAGTTCCGCGAAGCCTATGGCTTCCAGGGTGTTCCTCTCGTCTTCACCCTCCGCGGCAAGCAGGTCCGTGAAGAAGAAGATCGGCATCCTCATGCCTCCAATCCTCGTCAACACCACAATGATGAAGAGCATGCCAGCGACTCCGAAGAAGTTTTGGTCTAAGCTCAAATCAATGGTTCCCAAGGAAAACCGCGCTTAATTCCCGCAAAATACTAACACTCAATATATTATATAAAAGATCGCAATTTAAAATTATAAATTGATTAAAAGCGCGCAGAATAATAAAATATTAATTTAAATTTTATAAAAAGAGGTAATTATGTCTTCATTGTCTTTAACGCCAACGCCGAATTCTAGTATTGCGCTCGGATCTCAATGGAAAGATAAAGTGGTGACCGACTTACATGACGTAACGCGGTTTCCTAACACGATCACACAGCTTTGCCTCTCCTACCTTTCTCCTTTTGCCGTCAGCTCGTCTGTGAAGGTGGATGAAGAGTTGCATTTCACGGTACAAGATATGCAGGTTCTGTGTATGGCCGACTTTGGTCTACGACACGTTACGGGTCAAGAACTTCTCGAAAATGAGTGTCTAGATGGAATGAATTATGGGTGTTCGCTCAATCTCTCTCCTTATCGACTGAAGAGGGCGATAGGTGAGGGTAGTGCGCTTATCGGTGTATTTGAAAATTCAGTTCATGGCGGGATCGATCGGTTTGAAAAGGGTGTAGACGCGTTTATTGACAACTGTTTGTCGTATGACATTAGAGCCACCTCTTCCGGATTAGTTCTAGATCGATCAACCGGTGCCGACTTTTTAAAAGTTCTCGATGTCACTCGTTTCATGATCGTCAAGTACCCGATGTATATTCTTCCTGCAGATTACAATGCATGGGGAGATGGTCTTGGAAGATTTCCCAAGGCTAATGCAGGAGCATCCGATGTCATGCCTCTTCCTGTTCTAGAGTGCAGCAATTGCTGTGAAAAGGAGGAGATGGAAAAGGCCCTATCAAGAGCGCAATTCGATGAGATTGAAAAAAGAGTCGTTAGTAAGACTCGCACGCTTATCATTCAGAAATTAAGAGCGGAAACATCGGGATTCTTTAAAGGCAATGAGGGCGACGATATTAAAGCAAGTCGGGAACAATTCGTCACGGATGTCCTAAAGCTTGAGGTACCTAAAGCTGAGCAGCCATCTTTTTTCTCGCGCTGCACCATTCTCTAAGGAGTAAATTATGAAATCTCTTTCTTTATCAGATCTTGAGCAAAAGAAAAGCGCATAGAGACTTGCTCAAAAATTACTCAGTCTTTTGAGTAAATTTATTTTTACATAATTCCCCCGCGCCTGTTTCCTTCACGGCACTGGATCATACTTGATCTGCTTTCCTTCGTAGGGGATGGTCTGGTAGACCCAAGGGTCATCATTCTCTCGTAGTAACCGATCACATCCGAGAAAGAAGCCTTTTATGAAGCCATGCTTGTGCATGGCGTCGAGCATGTATTGCGAGGAGCTTGGGCGGAAATGGCTTCGAGGGCCGTCGACTTTGCTGAGGACGTTTTGATGAAAGAGGATGGCTTGTCGAGCGGCCTTCACCATGAAGGAGGGGTCGCGCTCGAGGGGTTGCTCTTGCGATGGAAGTAGGTCTGCATCTTTGCCCCAGGGCTCATGGAAGCCCGGAGACGCAAATGCTCCGCAGGGGAGCAGTAAACATGCCAGTAGAATCTTTGAGAGCATCTTCTTTTTCCCTTCTATTTGAGCGAGCCTGAGGCGAGCTCCTTGGAGTGCGGTGCTTTGCACCGCCTTGGGTTCAACTAAGGCGGCGCATAGCGCCGCACTCCACGGAGCGCTTCGCGCTCAAAGAATTACGCAGCAACGCCTCTCTGTGTCCCTTCTTAAAACCCGTACTGGAGCATGAACACTGGGAAGAGTCCGCGTTGATTCATAAGAGGCGTTGCTTTCTTTTCGTAGAGGCGTTCGTTGTAGTATTTTGCCTCTTCGCCAGCGCCGTAGATGCCGCCGAAATACCAGCCTGCTTCAAAGCCGGTGAAGATGATGCCTGCAGCGAGGTGGTTGTGTTGAAAGCAGTGAACTGCTGCAGCAATGAAAAGGCCATTGAGAAGCACGGCGGTGAGGGCGGATTTTTTCTGGCCGAGATAGAGGTATCCAGCGCCGGGTAGGACCATGTTGAAGGCTTTTGCTTTACCGACAGATTTTTTCTCCTGCTCATAGGAAGCAAGGAAGGGATTGAGGAATGCGTCCTGGGGATGCTCTTTAGCGTGCATTTTTAGGGCTGGAAAATCAGCGTGTTGGAGAGCGGAGGAGAGGTGGAGTTTCTCGGCGGTTTTAGGATCATTCTCTTGCATGAGCTGGAGAATGTGCGCGGCTTTTTCGGGCTGCTTTTTGGAGAGATAACTCTCATAAAGGATCACAAGGAGGTCGTGGTAGGCGGGGAAGGAGCGGTCAACATTTTGTAGACCGCTTCTTTCGAAGGTATAGACATCATCATATTTTTTGCCGAGGTAGTAGCAGAGGAGCACCTCGTATTGAATCTCCTGCCGGCGGAAGGCTGACTCTTCTGTCACAAGAAATTCAGCGCGTTTAAACGCGGTGATCGCCTGGTAGAGATCGAGCTCATGGGCAAAACCCATGGCGATCTGATACTCTTTTCCCCAATCTTCATGTTTTTCGCGTTCAGTGAGAGGAGGAAAGGGGTGCGGCAGGCTCTTTAGATATTTGTCCTGCACAGCATAGCTTACTTGAGGCTCGATCTTATCGGAGACGCGGTAGCACCCACAGAGAACTACCAGCAGTAGAACTAACCTATTCATTCTCTGGTTGTTTTACGACGTTAATTGCTTCGTCGAACTCCTCTTTGAGGATGGGGAGTACGGCTTGATCTTTGTAGAGGTCTTCCTGATGGTCTGTGACCTCTTTGTACTCGGCAAAGTTATGGATGATCTGCGGGCGA
Organism: Chlamydiae bacterium Ga0074140; assembly: GCA_001464115.1. Lineage (GTDB taxonomy): Bacteria > Chlamydiota > Chlamydiia > Chlamydiales > Rhabdochlamydiaceae. Next base: position 100,563 of record LNES01000003.1, read on the forward strand.
ATAAAGATGATCAGGTTATCCTTAGCAACAGTGCGATTGTTTTGGCTAAAGGCTGCGCCAATGACAGGGAGGCCTCCTAAGCAAGGAATACCAGATTTAAAATGCTGTTTGGTGTCGGTGATCATCCCGCTCAGCACAACAAAGTGTTTGTCGGGAACGTGAACGCGTGTGTTCAAGCTGGTGTGCGTGGTGAGGATACCGTTTGCGGGGATATTCTGCCCTGGTGCGGGGGCGATCTGTTGGCTGATGTCGTTTGAAATTTCCAAAGTGATGATATCCTCATTTCCAAGATAGGGGGTGATGCTGAGGTTCATCCCGATGTCGCGGTATTCGATGTTAGAAGTCGTGGATGTGTTTACCCCACCTTGAACGTTCAATGTAGAACCGGTGTAGGGAATGTTTTGCCCAACGAAGATGGTCGAGTTATTCGTGTCTTGTGTGATGATCTTCGGGTTCAGAAGAACTGTAGAATCCGCATCCGTTTGCAGAGCCGTTACAAGTGCGCCAAGTGAAATGAACGATCTTCCCTTGTGCATGATGATATCACCGATCGAACCGAGATCGAACCCTTGCGTAAAGGGGATCTGTGTATTGGGATTGGGGAAGCTCGTCGCATTGACGGCTTGAAGTCCGGGCTGTAGCGCTGTGCTGGGGGGCACGCCGGGTGTAAAGGGGTTTTGTCCAGGGAAGTTTCCATATCCCACACCCACTTTGTTCATATACTTCGCAAAACCACCCCACTGCAGGCCATAGTTCTGGATATTGGAGAGTGTGGTTTCTATGATGAGGACTTCGATGAAGACCTGTTTGAGTGGGACGTCAAGGCTTCGGATCAGATCTTGAAGTTTGGTAAGAACTTCCTGATCTCCAGTAGCGATCAGGGAGTTGGTCACGCTAATCCACTGAAGGGAGTTGATTGCATCAACTAGGTTTTTGGTGGCTGTTGCACTGGCTTTAGAGAGTTCATTTGCAACCTGTTTGATTGCCGTGAGGATGTCGGTGCCTTGGTGGTATTGCAACTTGTAAACTAAGAAGCTGGTGTTTTCGATCGATTCAATAGAGGGAGGGAGTCCTGTTTTTCCAGCGCTAGGGATGTCAAATTTTGCAAGGAGAGCTTCCATCTTTTTGATCGTTTCTGGATCTCCAGATACGATTAGAGAAGAGGTCTGTTCCATCCATCGAAGGTTGTTAATCGAGTCAAAAAGTGTGCGATCGGAAACCCTTGCTTCAACGAGAGTTTTTGCAAAGTCTCGCATTACACCAATCAGATCGGGCCCAGAGAGATACTTTGGAGTATAGAGGATATAGTTTAAGACGTGGCTGCCGGAAACGGATTTCTGATGTAGTCCGGCTAAAGATTCTGGAGTTGTAACGTCAAAAGTGGCGATGAGTTCTTCCGATTTTTTTAGAGAGTCTGGTGTTCCTGTAAGAAGAAGAGAATTTGTAGCTGGAATATGCCGCATGGTTGTAAGCGTTTGCAAGAAATCGGGATCCATGAGACCCGATTCTTTAAGATCTTTTGCAATGCTTTTGACTGACTCTTGGATGAAATCTACGCTCTGGGTATGGGGCTTATAGATGATGAAGTTCGATTTTCCTCCGATGGTGGCGCCTGGAGGGATATCTGCATCGGACAAAACTTCTTGGATCTTCTTCAGCGTTTCAGCATCACCGGTGAAAAGAATCGAACTGGTTTGAGGAACCCATTTCATCGTGTGGATGCTGCGAAGAAGCGCAGCGTCGGCAAGACCAGAGTCTTGGAGCTTTTTCCCGATCTCCTCTACGCCGTGGACGACCTCTTTTCCTGTTCTGTATTTGGGTTGGTACATCAAAAAGTCTGAGCCTGTCGAAAGAGCATGTTTCGATTTTGAAACAGGTCGGTCGAGATCTTCCATGACAGTCATGGCGCGCTCAATGAGATTCGGCGTCGAGATGATGAAAATCGTATTGGTCTCTGGCTGCGGGACGAAGAGCAACGGATTTGTATCCGCAAAAGGTGAGACGATCTTGGTTGCTAAGGCAATAAGCTGAGCAGGAACAACGTGTTTAGCTGTGAAGGTCTCAATTTCAAGAGGAGAGTGTGGCGTATCGAGGCTTACGAGAAGCTGACCCATCTTGTCGACATTTGTCGCAATGTCGGTCACAATCAGCTGACGTGTGGGTTCAAAAGCTTCGATGATCGCACTCGTTGAGACCATCGGTTTGATGAGCCCCCCGATTGTGGAAGGGCTTGCATTCTTGAGGCGAAAGATACGTGTGACGAGCGGTGCTTTTTCGACATCTTTTTTGTCGACTTCCGCAGAGACGATTGTCGGTATCTGATTTACCGCGACATTTGTGGTGATGATGAAATTGTTCTCTTGCTCAAGAAAGGTGAGACCGTGGATACGCAGGACCTGAATGAGCGCTGACATGATGTTCCGCGTCGAGATCGGCTCCTCTGAGACGATTGTGACGTTAAACTGCAGCTCTGCTTCATCGAAGACGAAATTTGTACCGGTTATTTTGCTAACAAAACGGATGTACTCGATGATTGAGACATTGTTGAAGTTGATCTTGTAGCCATCTTTGATGCTTTCTTTCTCGCCGATCGGCTCGAAATCTTTCACCGCAAGTTCCAATGTCTCCTCCGCAATCAATCCCTCGAAATTCCACGGGGAGAGGGAGAGTGCAAGCAGAGAGAACTTAAAAAAGAAACTTTTACGCATGTAAAATCGCGGCAAAAATGATGAAACTTGTTGTGAATCCTAAAATACTCTTCTGATTATTGTAAACACGAGAAGAGAGGGGAGTAAGAGTGAAGAGGGATCGCAAGCGGGCACGGGCACGGACGCAGGCACGAAAGAGAGAAAGAAGTTAGCTTTTCTTATTTCTTTCGTGCCCGTGCCCGCATGCGTGCCCGATCCCTTTTTCTTTTTAGGAGAGTCTGCGGATGCTGATCATGAGTTTGGGAGTGCGCTGCGAGGCAAGCGGTGCGAGTGCTGTCATCTTTTTCAGAATGAGATCGGCTTGTCGTTCCGAAGAAAGAAGGGCGTTTTCGGAAATAGCGAGCGAGAGTTTGGTTTCGAGTTCTTTGCGTGCGCTCTCTTCATTGGGAAAGGCAGTTTCAAGCGAGTGGAAAAAAAGAGAGTCTCCGGTTTTCCAGTTGTCGATGGTTTCTGCAAAATCCACAGGCATCTGTGTGCCGATGGGAGAGTTTTGTGAGCCGATGAAGCGCGGTGTGCTGTTTACGCCTTGTGGAAGATGAACGAGTCTTCCGAGTCCGCACGAGAGATAGGCGAGCTGTTCCCGCAAAGGGTCGAGAAGAAGAAGTGCAAATACAAATGGCTGCCTTAAACTGTCTTCGACCAACAATCTGTTAAGCGTGGTCATGAAATCCACAACTCGAAAGACCTCTTTGTTTGAAGGCTGCCTCTGGAGGACAAGCGTGCGTACAATGCCGCGAAACAAAGCGGTATAAATGGAAGATTGGATGCCAGAACTTGTCGGCTCTCCAATGAGGATTACGTAGCTATTGTTCGGAAAATGGAAGAAATCGTAGTAGAGGCCCATTTGCCCTGGCCCTTTGTGTTTGGAAAGGCCGACTTCCAACTCTTCCCAACTCGGCGTTTCTGAAGGAAGCAGCGCGTTGCTAGCTTTTTGCAACTCTTCGACGATCTCTTTGACCTGGTCGCTTCCTGGGCGATCTTTTTCCAGCTCCTCCGATTTTAAATAGTTTGAGAGGTCGGTGATCAGATCGACAATATCTTGGTAGCGTTCACCGAGAGAAAGCGCGAGCATTTTTCCGATAATCTTCTGAAAGCCTTTGGGAAGGAGGGAGAGGTTGATGATCCCAAAACTTAGTTTTCCGACTGCCAGCTCATAAGCGATTACACCAAGAGAGTAGATGTCAGAGGCGTACGTTACGAGGGCAGCATCCTCTTTTTGCTCGGGGCTCATATAAGATGGCGTTCCCAACACCTGTGCGGGTGCCCGACTCGTTTTCACCTCTTCATGCAATTGCGCGATGCCGAAGTCGATAACTTTGATCTCACCATCTTCGGTAATGAGGATGTTTTCGGGTTTCAGATCCCGATGAATCACCCCATGCGTGTGAAGATGGAGTAGCGCGTAGGCGACCTGCAAGATGATGTCGATGCATTTTTTAAGCGAGAAGGAGTGTTGCGCGATGAATTGTGTGAGCGAAATTCCACGAATAAACTCCATCGCGATGTAAAGTCCACCTTCCCACTCGCCCTGACCGTAGAGCTTGACGATGTTGGGGTGACTCGCGAGGCCGATGATTTGCGCCTCTTTTAAAAAGCGCTCGACGGCTTCGGGATGTGTGACGTACGAAGGGGAGAGAACCTTGATCGCAAGCGTCTGGTGGGTTTCAGGATGGATGCCGAGATAAAGGAGGCTCATCCCTCCTTTTGTGAGAAGTCCTTCGATTTTATAAGGCCCTATTTTATCCGGAATCGAGGGGAGCGTCTCTTTGGAGATGAGATCTGGAAGCGTCTTCTGCTTATAAAACTTCTCCTCTAACATTATCTCTTAATCTCTAGGATGCGGACGCCGAGGAGTTCGCCTATTTTCACCAGCTCGCCACGGGCGATCCGTTTTCCTTCGATCGTGAGATGCACGCCCTGTTCAGGGGAGAGTCCCAGTTCGAGGAGGTTGCCTGGTTTTAGCTGGAGAAGCTTTTCGATGCTCATTTTGAGCCGTCCAATTTCAACCGTCAAGGTGAGGGGAATCTCTTCTGCGCTCAGCAGCGTTTCAACAGAGCCTCCTTGCGATTCGTTTGAGGACCAGAGGTGGCTTCCTTCGGAGCCCTCTTCAATTGGCTGTTCTACATCGTTTTCTTCATCGGGTGGTGGTGACATAGTCTCCTCATTGGTGAAAGCATAATCGAGTATTTTAAGGCTCTTTTCTTTGATTCTTCCGCGCATAAGGGGCGTTTTATTTAGAACAAGGTCGATACTGCCTTTCTGCTGATCAGGATCGAAGCTACAACGATCGAGGATGACCATATCGCCGATCTCCACCTTTTCCCATTGATTTTGAAAGAGGCTTGTGTTGCCAATCTCCAAGCGAAGGGAGAGAAGAGTCTCTTTGGCTAAAGGGCTGTCTGCAAGTGAGGGCTTATGCTGTGAAAAATGCGCGCGAAAAGCATGGTGAAATGCAGAGGGGCATAGAATCCTGCCTCTCAACGTTTCACGCCCCAAAATAAGAGCGAGATCGAGACAAAATCCCCCTTCTTTCTTGGGAAGAGGATGTTTTTTGCCGAGCTTGGGAGAGAGATCGGAAAAGCATTTTAACTGATCGCAAAGATCTAAAGCCTGCAGCCAGAGATAATGCAAAAAGCCCTCTTGAAAATCAGGGTGTGAAAAACCCTTGACGCCACGTCCCTCAGACAGGCAGCGTGCCATGAGTTTGCGAGCATCTTCGGAGGAGATCGCAAAAAAGACCGGCTCTGCAAGGGGTAGCAGCTCAAATGTAAAAAGATGGGGCTCTTCGCCGAGACCAGTAAGATACTCTTCGGGCTTTTTCCAAGCACTTTTTTCGAGTTCAATCCGCAGATCTGGAAGATTTAATGTTTTAGAAAGGTGGTCTGCAAATTCTTCCCAAGGAAAAGCAGGAGGCTCTCCCCAAAGGGGGATCAACTTTGCTTCGTCAACGGCTTCTTCTATTTGCTTAACCCAAGGGCTATTCATCACTTCTTCTCTTCTTTGTCTTTGCTAGGGCCTTCTTTTCTTCTCACGAGAGGCTTCTCAGCAGAAAGCCCTGCCTCTAGGCGGTTCACTTTAAAGTTGTAGTTGCCCGTGCGGAAGGCTGCCATCAGATCATCCGCATTTGCTTGTACGAGCGCGGCTCCTTGGGCGTTTGTAATGATCTGGATGTTAAATGCTTTTGGCGCCGTTGAATACTCTTTGATGATGATCTGCGCGCCAAAGAATACAGAATTTGCATATTGGGGAGAAGAGAGAGTGACTGTTGTTTCTGTAATTCCTGCCGTAGACATCACGGTCATGACACCGACCATTCTTTCAAAGAGGTCGAGGACCATCGGGTGGAGCTGGGTGTAGGGCGCCGGTGCGGTTGGAGCGCTAGGCGTACCTGTTAGAGGAGCAGCGACCCCAGGTTGCATCCCTGGTACACCATGGACCTCTGCGCTCTTTTTCTCTTTTTCTCCCTTTTTTCCTTCTTGCTGAAGAGGTGTGGGAGAGGGTTGAGAGACCTCGGTGGCCTCCTCTTCTGCTCTTTTCTTTTTGAGCTCTGCCGCGCGAAGATCTGCCTCTTTAGCACTCGAGAGCGCTTTTTCTCTCGCTCCTTCTGCTTTTTTATCTCGGGGAGTTGGTTTATGTTCGGCAGGTTGTGCAGGGGGTTGCTGTGTCGTCTGTTCACCTTGCCCTCTTTGCGTCGAGAGATCGGCAGGGGGAAGCGTGTCCATGAAAGACTCCTCTTCCATGTAGTGGGTCTCTTCTGGTGGAGGCGTCTGTGCAGGAGGAGCTGGAGGGGGAGTGGCTTTTGCGGGAGCAGAGGGACCTTCAACTTTCAGCGATTTTTGAGGAGGACCTTCGAGAGGAGGTTTTGCGCGCGCTTGTGCAGCAGCAGCTTCATCTGTGTCCGCTTTGCTCTCGGCTTCAGACTCATCTTTTCGTTTGCGCTTTTTTTTCTGTTCTTCGTCGACTTCGCCAACTTTCTGGACTTTCATGAGCTCTTTAAATTTCTGCTCGTCCGCAAGACGCTTGTCCTTGTTCGGCTCTTTGGGTCCTGTAGGTCCTGATATGCGGCTCACGTCTGCCATACTCCTTTAATCCTTCTTCTCTTTCCCTTTTTTCTTACGTGCGTGGAGGGTGGATCCCATCTCGTCCGCTTCGACTGCTTCCTTTTGCTCCATCAGGAGGTGCATCTCTTTTTCCCACTCTTTGCGATGGATGACGAGCTTTTCTACATCGTGCTGTTTTTTGATGAAATCCTGTCTTGCAATCTCCACCTGCTTTTCCGCAGCATCGACATGTTTTTTCTGCTCTTTGACCTTATGCTCTTTCTGCTTGAGCTGTTCATCCACCACTTTCAAATACTGCTTCATCTGCACAATCTTATCGGATGAGGTTCCCTCATCTAGCTTTTCGCGCAGCTGCGTGAGCTTGGCCATTTTGTGCTCTTTGACCTTATTGCGCTCCTCTTCTACTTTTGCCAGTTTTTCCTCTTCTTTGAGAAGAGCATTCTTCTTTTCCCGAAGAACTTTCTCCGATTCTTCGAGTTTTTTCTGCTTGATGATCGCAAGCTGCTCAAGAGGGTATTCCATTCTTATCCGCTCTTCATGCTTTTTTTCACACACACAGACTCACCACAGAGACACAGAGAAAGATGAGGTTGCACAGAGAAGGGAAAGAGGTTTCTTTTTTTGCTGGAGAGCAAAATAAAGAAGTCTCCGCAGTGGGCCCAAAAAGAGAAAATTTTCTGCTTTTTTGTGCGCTTTACGCAAGAACCCCCTTTTTTGTTCTCAAACAAAAAAGGAGTCTTTTTCTTCCTCTGTGCAACCTCATCTTTCTCTGTGTCTCTGTGGTGCATCTTCATATGGCTCAGTGAAAGAAGTTTTTCAGGCAGACTAATCACCGGAATAGAGCTGCGAGCTGTTGCAGCGTCTCTTCGAAGGAGGATCTCTCTCCGACTTGCTGCTTGAGGAAGCGGTTCACCTTGTCGATGTATTTGATGGCGAAATCTGCTCCTTTATCAGAACCAGGTTTATATTCCCCGATGCGGATGAGGAGTTCGTTTTTCTTGTAGTTGGCCAGAACCTCGCGGACCTTCCCAATGAGCTCCACATGCTCCTTGGTAGCGACATGTGTCAAGATACGGCTAATGGAGCTTAAGACATCAATCGCAGGGTAGTGGTATTGACGCGCAAGGTCTGAGGAGAGGACGATGTGACCGTCGAGAATGGAGCGGGTCTCATCGGAAACCGGTTCATTCAAATCATCTCCAGCCACGAGAATCGTATAGAAAGCGGTGATCGAGCCCTTATCAGAATTACCAGAGCGTTCAAGAAGTCGAGGGAGTGTGGCAAAGACGGAAGGAGTAAATCCGGCGCGTGCGGGAGGCTCGCCTGCAGCAAGGCCGACTTCGCGAAGAGCTCTTGCAAAACGTGTGACGGAATCCATCATCAGAATGACAGTTTTGCCCTGATCTCGAAAATACTCTGCAATAGCTGTTCCGATATACGCGGCGTTGATACGCAGCTGCGCAGGCTGATCTGAGGTGGAGACGACAACAACAGAACGTTTCATCCCTTCTTCTCCCAAGTCGTTGATGAGAAACTCGCGCACTTCGCGGCCCCGCTCACCGATGAGAGAGATCACATTCACATCGGCTTTTGCATTACGGGCGATCATGCCGAGAAGTGTCGATTTCCCTACGCCGGCACCCGCAAAAATCCCCATCCTCTGGCCTCTGCCACAGGTCAGAATGCCGTCGATCGCGCGCACGCCTACCGAAAGGGGCTCTTTGATCAAGCTGCGCTTTAAAGGATCCGGTGGAGTGTTGATGATCGAGAATGTCTCTTCGAGTTCGAGCGGGCCATGTGTGTCGACATCTAAAGGTCTTCCAAGTCCATCGAGGACGCGGCCGAGCACTTGCGGGCCGATTTTGATGTGGAGGGGCATTCGCAAGGGGATGACTTCAGATGAGGGGCCAACGCCTTCCATCGTGCCGAGGGGGGAGAGATACGCCTCTTCGCGCGTGAATCCTACTACCTCTGCAAAAAGGGGTTCTAACCCTCCTCCGCGTTTGATGACACACACCTCACCCATCTTGACTTGCGGCACAACGGCCTTGATGAGCATGCCAACCACTTCAGTGATTCTGCCATGCACACTAGTCAGCTCGACCTCTTCGAGATCCGAGATCAGCTTGGCAAATTGAGGGTTTGGATCCATGTCGTTTATCCAGTTATAAAGTAGAAATCATAATATCTTTAAAAATGCCCATAGACATGTCGGGTGACACGAAGTGCTGTGTCACCCGACATGTCTATGGGCTTGATGGAAGTGTGGAGCAGTTTTTTTACATTCACAATGTTTACAATTGGATGTTCATGATCATCTTGATGTCGTCCATGGCTTTGCTCAGGACGACGGAGGAGTATTCTAAGCTCTGTTGGGCGAGGTTGAGCTGCACTTGGATCAGAAGGAAATCGGCGGGTTTTAAATCTTCGCCCTTCTCTTTCATCTCAGCGAGCTTCTGCTTAGAGGATTCCAGGAGATTCTGTCCGTTGGTGACGTAGTTAACAAAACGCGCGATGGGCCCTGCTCCAACCGAGATCTCTTTTTCTTCGGGTTGATCGACACCGAGCCTGGTTGAGGCAGTGCGAATATGCGTATTGGCATCCGACAGTTTGTTTTTCAGTAGGTATTTGCTCGACTGCTTGAGCTTCAGGTTAGGGTTGTTGAGATAGGAATTCACGTCGCCGAGGGTCGATTGTGCATTGACAACCTGTGTTGATAGCGTCTCGAGTGTTGGCGTTGCAGGGAGTGTGGTCTGCCCCGCGGCAATTTCAAAAGGAGAGGCAAGAGGTGTTTTTGTTGTGCCGCCAAGAGTTGCGCTTTTGCTCTCCTCCATGTAAGAGGAGAAGGGCTGTGCAGGAACGCCCAGGTGCCTATCTTCACCGATAGGTCCTGTAGAAACGATCCGTTGTGCACCTGGGACATCATCTAGTGGACTTCTTGAGGTCATGATTCTTTAGTTTTCTTCTTCTTTGCTTTCGGTTGCGCGGCTTGCATGGGTGCTGGAGCTTTTTTTACGAAACGCTCGACGAAATCGATCGCAGTCTTTGCCATTGTTTTTACGCCAGGATCTTTGGCTTTTTGAGATGCCTCTTCGAGGATCTTTTCACCTTTTACAGTTTCATTTGGAGAGAGGGAGAGACTTAAACCCAAAAAGGCTTTTGCCATCTCATTTCCTGGTTCTTTGGCTAGAACCTCATCGAACATTTTGCACGCCTGTTTGAGCTCAAGTTTGCACAGGTGCATATAGCCTAAACCAATCTTTGGGAGAGGGTTTTGCGGACTGAGCAGCTCCGAGGCGCGGAAGAGCTTGACGGCAGCATCTTCGTCGGCCTGGTTGACTGCGATGAAGCCCGCTTCGACCAACAGGATAAAGTGGTCTTTGTATCTTGAGATTTGCTGTGCCATGGGGTGTGTCCTCTTCTAAATGTTATGCGCTCTTCTGGTTACGGATCGAGTTGTTAATGACCGACTGAACCTGGTTGATCAGGTTTGAGATCGATTCGCCGATCTGTGTCACCTGGCTCATCTGGAACTGCAAGAGAAGAAACTTTCCAGGCGTCGCCTGTGAAATTTTGCTCGCTACGTTTTTAACAGCCGAGACCACCTTACTTTGGAGAGAGATGTAAGCTTTGATTAGCGTTGCGAAACTGATCGTTCCCGACCATGGGGATTTAAAGGTTGCCATCTGGTTTTCCTATTTTTTCTTGGTTGCAAGTCTGTTAAGTACACGCTGAAGAGCTGAGTAGCCGTGCAAAAGCACACCAAAGTTGTCGTACTCTTCAGATTGAGCTCCCTGACGTAGAGTGGATTTGATCTCTTGGATCTTCTCATCCGCTGTTTTCATGAGCTCTTTAATTTTTGTGGGATTGCCTTTGAGCTCTTTTTCAAGATCAAACTCAAAGCCCGCTTGTGGTTTTTTTTCTAGGCCGTACATAAAAATAACCTCATTTTCAATTATTGCAGATTGTAGTTAATCCGAAATTTTACGCCATCTTTTTCGAGGAGAATTAAATTCGGTTCTACACCTGTGATTGTCATTCCATCGAGAACATCTCCCTTCCCGATGATGCGGCCATTGATGAGAACGTAAAGACTCTTAGAGTCTTTTCTCGAAGAACCCGTGATTTTATATTTTTCTGTGAGATCGATGCGCGATGCTTCGGGTGTTGAAGTTACCACGAAGTTTTTAACTCCACGCACTCCCACAAGTGCTTTGAATTCAGAGACCAGTTCATCATAGGCTTTCTGATGCTTCTCTTCGATGCGTCCTCCGAGTACAAGCTCTCCATTCGTCAGCTCAAAGCTCACATTTCCAAATCCTCTTTGCGCGAGCATACTTTGAACCTGTACCGAGAGGTTGCCCTCTACAACGACCTGATTTTCCAGTTTGTCGAGATAGGGGAAGTTCGCGTTGAGATAGTCGGAAAGAGCTTGTGCTTGTTCCGGCGTTTCTAGGTAACCGCGCACGACAAAACGGCCGGGGGAAGGAGAGTGGATCGAGATCCCTTGCCAATCTGCATTCGAAAGGAGCAGTGCGTTCATATTCTGCCAGACAAACTCATCGACAACCACGTTATCTTCGATCTGCGTGATGAAGGGGAGCCCTTTGATCGAGTAGAGAAGCTCCTGGTGTTCAACGCCTGTAAGCACGTGTCCTACGAGAAAGAGCTTTCCGCCCCCCTCAGTATAGGTGAACTGAACATCAGGATAGTGGTGGGTCACCTCTCTGATCTGTTCGCTCTCATGTTTTCCCGCAACGACTACGGGTTCGACTCTGAAGAGAGAAACCATCCCAAAAATGAGCAGAAAGAGGAAAAAGGCCCCTACTCCAGCGAGGGTAAGATGCTTTTTCGAGATCCGCATCTCCTTCCAGTCTTTCACAGGGCCAACTGTGGGAGGCGCCATCTCTTTTTCAGCAGCAGAGATTGCCATCTCCTCCGCACGTGCAGCAGAAATTTGCGGCGGGGGTACGATCGTCTCTCGCACCTGTTTTCGGTCGATCAGCAAAAAGGTTGTGGTTCCCAGGGCCACGAGATCCTGAGAAGAGATCTGATGTTTTTCAGCGATCGGCTCTCCATTGACAAGAACGCCATTGCGGCTTCCCAAATCCTCGATGAAGATATTCTCCTGATCGTCCACAGTAATGCGGGCATGTTGTCTAGATACGCTCAAATCGTGGAAGATGATGTCGCACAGATTGGGATCCTTACCGACGAGGTAGATCGCCCCCTTTTTCATGGAAAACTCTGCGCCTGCATTGGGCCCGGTGATGACTTTAAGAAGCCAGCGCGTTTCGGGCGTTTCTAGGGCAGCTTCCTCCAACCCCTCTTCAAATGCGGGAGCGGGTGTTTCCATCTCCTCTTCATAAACGGGCTTTCTGTTCGTGAAACGGAAGAATGTGCTTCCAATCTGGATGATATCGCCCTCATGGAGAAGAACCGATTCGGTAATGAATTTGCCGTTTTGCGTTGCAGGATTGACCGAACTCAAATTCTCGAGCAGGTACCCCTCTGTCGTTCCATGGACGATGACGTGCCGACGCGAGACCATTGGATCTTCGAGAACGAGCGTTGCCGCATCGGGATCCCGACCAATGACCCACTCCTCGCCCTCTTCAAAAGGCAAGATTACACCTGTAAGCGGACCCTCTTCCGCAATGAGATACCCAGCCATCTTTTCCTAAAGTATTCCTGCTTCCTTGGCGTGCTTCGAGATTTCCGTGCGCCAATAGCTGACAAAGTTTGTAAATTCCTCGATCGTCTCCCTAAACGCCTTATAGTTCACCTCATACGGGATGCCCAAAGAGAGTGTCAAGAACTTCTCTTCTCGATCGAGGCCGATTGCACTGCCTCCCGTTCCCTGTCCCAAGAAGTTTGCGCGCATAAGAAGAATGAGCAGCTCCTCCTTTTTGTGAGCGGGAAGAGTTGTAATCTCCGCAAAGAGATGGTACCCGTCATCATTCTCCTTAACGAAGATTGTCATTTCGGGGCCAAGCGGCAGTTTGTACGCGCCGGTTTTATCCTTAGATAAAGGAGTCGGAAGCTCGAGCTCCTCAGCCAGTCGCAACAGATGTTGTTCTACGAACGAAGGGGTAGGCATGCACCCCGTATTAAAGCGTTTCAGGAAAATAAATGCAAGAGGGAAGCGGTAGTGCTGAACAGGGCTAACACATTAAAATTCTTAAAGATGAAAATAGACGTGCGGGGACAAGTCCTTCGGCTAGTCCCTCTGCTCGCAAAGCCAAAGTGCTCCCAGCACTTTGGCTTGTCTACGCAGCCCCTTGCGCCTCATCTCACTTTGAAAAATCCTGTGCTCGGAGGCGGGGTGTGCGAAGCACTACCCCGCCCACTCCGCTCTCCTGCGCTAGGATTTTTCTGCGCGTTCTTCGAAACGCGCGTGCTCTTCAAAGCCAGATGCAGCTCAAGAGGGCTGCGGAGACCAGCTAGAGTGCCAGTGGCACTCTAGCTTTGCGGAGCAGTGGAACACGGACATGTAATGCCGTGTTCCCGCACGTCTATTCAACTTACCAGATTCGAATGCGTCAATTTTTAGGAGGCAGAGGTACACAGAACCAGCGCTTTGCAGAAAATGGCTGTGCGCTTAGAGTGACGTTATGTCTAGTCAAGAACTGCTCAGGCTCAAGGAGCTTTTCGCGAAGATCGCTGCTCAAAAGCCGATCGAGGTCGAGGCGGTCTTTGAGGAGGCGCTCAATATCTTTGAGGCTCTGGTGGTTCAGCTTGAAGGAGCCTCTTTGGAGCAAAAACAGGAGCTCCTTTCAGAGATGCAAGAGGCGGGGGCACTCATTTCCAAGGAGTCCTCAGCCCTTTATGAAAGGATTGGGATGAGGGAGGAGGAGATCTCGACACGGTCCGATAGTTCCCAGTACTACCCCGAAGAGTACTGGCGCCTCATCCAGTCTATGCGCCAGAGGCTCAACGAGTTAGCTGGGCGCGCGGCCAAGTCTCTGAAATCCAGCATCTTAGAAGAAAAGCCCTCCCAAAAGCCTCCTACTCCTGGTAAACGTCCTCCGACGCCTAGCAAGCGTTCTGACTGGCTTAAATCCTAAGCCATTCTATTTAAGTATTATATAATTAATGTAAAGAAATTGTTTGCAAACAATTAATTATTTGATAAAATTAATTTTGGATAATTATAGCTTTATTAAACTAATACATTAAGAGGAAGTATGGATCAAAATCAATTAGCGTCCTTTATTAAGAATCTCAATGCCTCTCCCCAGTCTTTGGAAAAGGTTGAGAAGCTTCTCCGCCACTCAGCTCAGGCGATGGACCTATTAAAGAAGCTCCAGAGTGCTCCTGCTTCTGAGAAAGAGAATGTTCGTGAAGCCTTTCTCCAAACGCAACGCGAAATCGTTGGAGAGTATGAAAAGATGCTCGCAGAGATGGGACTTACACGAGAGTCATTAGAAGAGTATGCATCGAACCCGAAGAACTTCTCACCCGAGAACTGGGCGATGCTCCAGTCATTTAAACAGCAGGTGAGCAAAGAGGCTACAACCGCCTTCCCAAAAGAGAAGGTCGAAGCCCCTAAAAAAGCTAGAAAACCGAAGCTTGCCGGTAAACAAGACTGGCTCTCGGCTTAATTTAAGAATTTTAAATCATAATAAAAAAGGTAAAAAACTATGCCAGGACACATTGATCCTATTTCTTATTTAATGCAGGCGCTTGAAAGGGCGGATGTCGCACAAAAGAGAGACGATGCGACGGGATACGCACTTTACATGATGGTTGCAGAGCTTATCGCACGTATTGAAGGACTTAGCTCTGAAGTGGCAGATATCGGTAACGAGTCTTCTGCGTTCAGTACTGTCCAGATGGACCTTCAGCACGTCGATAAAGACATCGCGAAGATCCAACAGTGGCGCGCGAACCATAAAAACATGACCCCGATGCAGGCGATGAACGATCCTGAGTATAAAGCCGACGTACAGGCTTTTGCTAACGACCTGCAGAAACTGCAGATGGATGCGAACAAGAACGGACAAACCGTGAATAAGAACGGCAAATCGTACGACCAAGATGGTATGGACGAGGCGTCTGACATTGCCAACTCGATTATGAACTCCAAGATCATTTGGCGTGGAGACGGAAAGGAACAAACGATTGGTCAGATGATTGCTAGCGGAGATATGGATTCTCTTGGATTGGCTCTTCTGAAAGGTGCCGATACAAGTGATATGACAGCGGGTACAGGTCCTTTTGCGCAGTGGATGAATGGTCAGGGTTCTGCGCAAGGTTTGAAGACGGTTGAACAGGACTTTGGAATGTTCGTGACCAACTTCAACCAGACGCTTAACACGGATGGTACCTACTTGCAGCAGATCGACCAGTCAGGACAGAACGATATTAACTCGATAAACGCTCTGATGAACGTTATCGTGAATAACTTAAGATCAAGCTAATAAAAAGGGATAAAAACTATGTCGACAGTTTCAAACACATCAAATGGGATGTTTGCGGTCATCGAAGCGCTGGCGGCAGCTGATGCGGCTGGTGTTACGGCGCAAGCCTCTTCCGTGGATGATTTGACAACCTCTGAGTTTATGCAGGGGCTTCAAAGAATTATCTCGGATTATGGTCACAACATCAAAGCAATCGAGAACTTTTTGAAGAGCTATCTCGCTTCTCACCAGAGCGGAACTGCAAGAGAGCGTATGACGACAGAGAGCGTGCTCTCTCTCCAGGGGCTCGACACGATGGTAAACAAGCTGAGCGATTATGATGCGCAGCTAAGTTCCGCTAAAGCAGAACTCGACAAGTGTTCAACACAGGTAGATGCTTGCCAGAAGAAGATGGATAATCTGAAAGGCAGTGCGAGTTTGAGCTACAACGATTGGTACACCTATTATTTGGGACAAATGAAATATTGCCCACTCGCCTATCTGAATCCGTTCAGTTATGCGGGGATTGCTGGAGCGGCTCTACAAAGCTACACCGCGGCTCAGGCGGACTTTGGAAATGCGGCATCTCAGCTTGCTTCAGCAATGCAGAATCAGCAAGCAGCTCAAACCAAGTGCAACGGCATTGAAAAGAGCGAGATCGCGTTGACATCGGGCACTAGCAGCACGATGGGGAACCGCGCGACAACGCTTTCGGGTCCTGCCAACTCGGTGATCCAGACTGCAAACCAGTTAGCCTCACTAGGCTTCATGTTTGTGGGTCTTTTGCAGAATTTAAATGGTAATAATCCAGAATCATAAGAGGAAAATTATGGAAAATATACGTGCAGTAGCTCCAGTTCAGGGTGCGCCACTTCCGTCTAACGAGACGAACGCATTCATGATCATCATGATGGCGATGCTCGGTGGGATCGATGCGCATCAAGATGCGATCAATCTCGGCATTGCGAAAGAGAAGCTTCTGAAGGCCTCTTTTGATGAGCAGAAGCAGGCTGTTAAAGACCAGGAAGAGCTTCTTCAAAAGTTGGTCAATGAGAGTGCAAATGATGATCCGTCGAATGTGCAAAAGATTCAAGAGGATCTCAGAGCTGTAAGCGCGCAGATGTCGCGGGTACAGATGGAAGAGACGAAGCTCTCGAATGTGCAAAACCAGATGGTACAAGAGATGAAGCGCAGGATTGATCCTTCGCAGAAGATGATAGAGAACGATACGGTGATGTTCGGAGGAATGCTCAACTCTTACATCCATACAGAGAGAACTTAATAATTTAATAAAAATAAAAAGAGGTAGTTATGACAGACATGTTAAGAGATGCAGCGCAGCCTAAGTACTCAGGGAACGTCTTTCTGTTGATCGAGCAGATCTTCGCGAAAAGCGTCGATGCAACAAATGACGGAATTGAAGCTCGCTATATCGAAGAGGATCTCCTCGATAAGAGCTACCAGTCGCAGCTCGACAAGTGGAAAAGCGATGCGGATGCGCTTCCTACTGCAGGTAAAACGGATAAACCAGAGACACAAGCTGCCAATGGTAAAGCTGTAGGATTCGAAGTCGCAATGGGAGCGACTGCAGCAGCTCTGCTTATTACAGCAAAAGCTCTTTACGCAGCCGGAATTGCAACCTCATGGGGTGGTTTTGGTGCGGCTCTAATTGTAATTGCAACTGTGCTCGCAGCTGTAGCGATCGCTTTGATGATCACGACAATTTGCAAACCAGATGCTCTTTCTAGCTCGTTCTCCGATACGATTGCTGCACATAGCGAATATGATGCAGGTATCCAAGGAAAACAGAACAGCTTGGTTCAGGAAGACCAGTCCACAATTCAGCGTCTTCAGAACAACATGAGCAAGATCATGCAGCAGTACATTAGTCCTGCGAACGATACAAAGACCCAGGATGCGAACATGATCCAGGGTGCGATTCAGTGGATGAAGGCGATGATCTGGACTCAGAGCGCAGCATAAGGAGCAATAATATGATTGAAAAACTTAATACAAACACAAAGCTTCCTTCGGCTCCTTCTGAAGCGGAGAATCCGATGGTGGCGCTGAATGAGATCTTTGCTCTTCTGAACGAAGCAATGCACGAGAGTGCAATGGTTCAGGGGCAGGCGGCAAGTGATCTCGGAAAAGGGATGCAAAACACCGCAGAACTTTTACATAAGTTGAATGATAGCGTGGCGGCACTTCAGGGTAAGATTCAAGCAGCAAATAGCTCGCTTGAGTCGTTAAGACCCTGGATGATCGGGTTGGGAGTCGCAGCCTCTGTGCTGATGCTTGGGACTCCATTACTTGCGGGGTACGTCGGTGCGTCAGTGATGATGGCCGGCGAAGCTGTTGGTTCTCTCGCGGCGGTAGCTGGTGGTGGTGTGGGTATCGCCGGCGGTGTCTACTCGCTCAAAGTGGCAGATGCAACGCATGAGCTTGCGGGCAAAAATGGTGCCGTAAGCGAAATGTCAGGATCGATGCAAAATACGCAAGCCACGAGCAAGTGGATGACCAACCAGATGGGTGAGACCTTCTCTCGCAAGAGCGATATGGCAAGAACTGTCGTTCAAGGCACAAGAGAGATCGCCGAAGGGATTAGAATTGCAGCTAATGATGCCGTACGCGGCGTGATGGGCGGATAATAAAAGTTAACATAAAAATAAGGAAAAAACTATGTCAGTCACACCAAGAACAGATAATAAAATGATGGTTCAAGGAAGACTCCTTGCTATGGAGAGCGCACTTCTCGATGACCTCAATAAGGGAGCCGTTAGAGGTAACCAGGTCATTAGAGATTGCATTAGCTCTAAAGCTTCGATTCTTACAAACCTCGCTCTTGCCACTGCTAACGCGGGTATTGCAGAGTCTCTTGGACAAGAGATCTCCGGCGTGCTCGGTATTGCAGGTGGTTTAGCTTCTATCGGCGGTGGTCTCGCAGGAATGCGCGCTGCTTCGGGAGAGCTCGGAGAAATTAATGCGGCTAACACTGCCGAAGAGGCTGCTGAAGTGGGTCTTGGAAGGGTTGAAGAAGATCTCGCGGGAGTTGAAGGTCCTAATGCCGTGGAGTTGGATGACCTTGCAGCGAATCCAGAACGCGTGCAACTCCGGCTTGAGCGGGTCAATAACAATGGTCCGGACGCAGCTGCAGCAGATGCCGAAGCGCACGAAGCTCAAGAGCTTCCCCAAGCGGCACGCGAAGCGGCAGAGCGCCAAGCGAAGCTCAACTGGATGGGATGGAATATGGGAGCGCAGATGCTTCAGGGAGCGGGTCAGCTCACGAAGGCGTTCTCAGACCTCGCAACAGCGCCGATGACGGCACTGAAAGCACGAGAACAAGCAGCCGGAGCTATCCTTTCAGGGGTATCGGAAACAACAAGCAATCTCACTGGAAGCACAGAAAGCGCTGTTCAGTCTCAGCAGAGTATGTTTGGTCAGGTGGCCGCTATGCCGAGCCAGTCTCTCCAGTTCGCTGTGGCTCTCGCGCAAGCGCACTAAGATCTGGTTTCCCAACAAAACGCATAGCCCAGAAACGGGCTATGCGTTTTTATGTTACTTATAATTAGTTATTTATGAAATAATTAACTATTGAATTAATAAGATAAAGAATATAAAATAATTATATAAAGCTAATTTTAGGATGGTTATGGCTACAGGTGTAACAATTAGAACAAACCCTCAAGTAGAACCCTCTGCGGGAGCTGCTCGCAATCCGCCTGCTGCAAGAGATAGACTCGTTATGCAAAACGTGACGAGTGAAGTTACCCTTCAGGGCACAAATGGCAACCTCGTGCGGTTTATCGTACACATTCGTGGAAACCGCGGAGTCGAACACAATCTACCCACCGATGTTCGCGAGAGAAACGCCCTTCTCGCAAGGATTCAAGCTGCTGCACAAGCCGCTTTAACGCCAGAACAGGTTGATCAAACACAATCTGTACGCATGAACTTTTCTCGCGCAAGACGCCGCGATGGAAGTGAAGGCCCTCGCTTTAATTTCACACGGATCACAAGACGAGCAACGAATGGCCTAGGAGAACTTCCGATTGAAACGCGAGCAAACGGAGCTTTTTTAGGGACATTGGGAGGCGATACTGGCCTCAGCGCTCTTTTAACCAGACATGAAAACAGGCATCTTGAAAGTTTAAGAAATAACCCTGGACAGCCTCAGCCTGGGAATGCGCAACTTCCAGCTCCTGCACGAAATGAGCTCCCTGCCCCAGCCCCCGAGCAACCTAAGAGACCCGCAAGAGGAAGAAGCAGAAGTCCAAAGCCTGATCCTCGTGCGCCTCAACCCGGACGCGGTGCCGCCGCCCCTGCTAACCGACCGCCCAGAAGCAGTGAAGCTGCTGCTGCGGATGCATGGTTCAACCAAGGCGTGGGATTGGGGAGCTTGGGATTAGACTATCCTCCTGTCTCGGAAAACTCGAACGATCTGCCCTAAGCTACTCTTTTAATCACGGGAGGGAGCTGCTCAGTGATGCACTCCTTCTCGATCAGGATCTCCTTGATCGTTGGATCGGAGGGGACTTCAAACATCAGTTCTAGAAGCATACTTTCCACAATCATTCTAAGAGCGCGGGCACCTGTGCCCGTCTCTTTTGCTTTTTCGGCAAGAGCGCGAAGAGCGTCTTTGGTGAATTCGAGCTTTACACCCTCTTCTTGAAAGAGCTGCTGGTACTGTTTCACAATGGCATTTTTGGGTTTGATAAGGATATCGACGAGGTCGTCGATGGTGAGCTCATTGCAGTTGGCGATGCTATTGAATCTGCCGACAAACTCGGGGATCATGCCGAACTGGACAAGATCTTCGGGTTCGACTTTTGAGAGGAGATAGTTAGTCTCGGTTGAGTCGAAGACGCGGCTTTCGGAGGCGTCGAAACCGATGGTTGTTTTTCCTAGGCGTTTTGCGACGATCTTATCGAGGTGGACAAAAGCACCTCCCACGATGAAGAGGATATTTTGGGTGTTGACTTTGAGATACTCTTGATTGGGGTGTTTGCGGCCGCCTTTGGGAGGGACGTTTGCCACGGTGCCTTCAACGATTTTCAGAAGAGCTTGCTGAACACCTTCCCCAGAGACATCGCGTGTGATCGAGACGTTGCTGGTGGTCTTGCGGATCTTGTCGATCTCATCGACGTAGATGATGCCGATCTCGGCGCGTGAGATGTCAAAGTCCGCGGCTTGCACAAGGCGGAGGATGATGTTCTCTACGTCTTCACCAACATAACCCGCTTCTGTGAGAGTCGTCGCGTCAGCAATGGCAAATGGGACATCAAGGATGTTAGCGAGTGTTCTTGCAATCAGTGTTTTTCCGGAGCCTGTTGGCCCGAGGAGGAGGACGTTGGATTTGACATACTCGACCTCTTTCTCTTTGTTGAGAGAGCGGAGTCTTTTGTAATGGTTATAAACTGCAACAGAGATGGTCTTCTTGGCACGCTCTTGGCCGATCACGTAGGCATCCATTGCATGTTTGATCTCGAGGGGCTTTAAGATTTTAAGCTCGTGATGAACGGGCTTCTTCTCAACGATCTCCATGCAGAGTCTGACACACTTATCACAGATAAATGTATCGGGTCCAGAGATGAGCTTTTCTACAGCGTCTTCCGTGCGCCCACAAAAGGAGCAAGCGGGCGCTTCTTTTTCTTTCTTTACCATTGCAGTTCGGATCCTATTTTTTTACTTCGAAAGCGGCTTTTTGTGGCTGCGAAGCGATCTTGTCGATGAGGCCATATTTTACAGCGTCTTCTGGGCTCATGAAGAAATCCCGCTCGGAGTCTTCTAAGATCTTACTGAGGGGTTTTCCGGTTAACTCGGCGAGGATTTTTCCGCACATATCTTTAAGGACCAGGATCTCCATCGCCTGTAATTTGATGTCTGCAGAGGTTCCCGTGACGCCTCCAGATGGCTGGTGGATCATGATGCGGCTATTGGGGAGGGCGAATCGTTTACCTTTTGTGCCCGCTGCAAGAAGGAGGGCCGCCATGGAAGAGGCTTGCCCGATGCAGTAGGTATTGATCTCATAGCCCATGAATCGCATCGTGTCGTAGATCGCAAGACCCGAGGTGATATAACCGCCAGGAGAGTGGATATAGACGTTAACATCCTTCTTGGGGTCTTCTGCTCGCAAGAAGAGGAGCTGTGCAATGACGGTATTAGCAACCTGATCATTGATCTCTGTTCCAATAAAGACGATGCGGTCCTTCAGGAGCCGCGAATAAATGTCCATGGCGCGTTCGCCGCGGCCGGTATCCTCGATAACATAAGGGACGTACATATGAGTTCTCTCCCGTGTGTGTTAAGTCAATATTGCCGAGGAAAGGATTATAAAGGCAAGTCGAAGAAGTGATGATTGTAGAACGGGAGCATTAAAATCTGGTAGGATGAATAGACGTGCGGGAACACGGCACCTTGTGTCCGTGTTCCACTGCTCCGCAAAGCTAGAGTGCCACTGGCACTCTAGCTGGTCTCCGCAGCCCTCTTGAGCTGCACCTGGCTTTGAAGAGCACGCGCGTTTCAAAGAACGCGCATTATCGCGTGCTCGAAAGCGAGGTGAGGCGCAAGGGGGCGGCTGGGGACTAGCCGAAGGACTTGTCCCCGCACGTCTATTTTTATTCCAAGAATTTTACTTCATTGCTTCTCCCCTTTCCCAGCCGCCGCCCAGCGCTTTGTAGAGGAGGATGAGGTCGAAGAGGACGGTGCTGTCACCGTCGAGTTGCTGCTGCTCTGCTTGATTGAGCAGGAGCTGACTTTCGAGGAGGCTAAGTAGATTAACGAGACCTTTTTCATGCCTTTCACGGCTGATGGCTGTGAATTGGGATCTGCTTTCGGTGGCCAGGTGGAGCTGATCTGTTGAAGCGACTGCTTTGGTGTAGGAGATGAGGGCCCCCTCAGTTTCTTCTAAAGCCTGGAGGACGGTCTGTTGATAGACATGAGCAGCGGCTTCTGTCGCAGCGCGGCTTGCTTTTAGGTTGCCGATCAGACTTCCGCCCTGGAAGATCGGGAGGTTGATATCGCCTCCTAAGGCCCAGGTTTTGCTGCGCGCTGTGAAGAGATTTTTAATGCTAAGGGATTGAAAGCCTCCATCGCCAAGAAGGGTAATCGTGGGGAAGAAGGAGGCGACGGCGACGCCGACATTGGCGGTTGCCGCGGCGAGGGCGCGTTCGGAACGACGAATATCGGGTCTTCTGCGCAAGAGGTCGGATCTTAATCCGACCGCAATTTTTTCGGGTGCTTTGGGCATAGGCTGTGTAGGGAGGAGCTCTTCCAGAAGCGTTTCGGGCATGTTGCCTGTCAGAACCGACAAGGTGTAGATCCCTCGATAAACCAGCGCGATCGTTTCCGGCAGGTTTGCGCGCTCTGTGGCGAGGGTGGCTTGGATGTTTTCCCAATCGAGATCGCTGACATATCCATACTCTAGCTGTTTTTCTACGATGACAGCTTCCTGCTCCAAAAGTTGGATCCTCTCCTCGATGAGCTGAGCGCGTTTCTGGTTTGTGCGGATCTCGACGTAGTTGCGCGCGACCTCTGCCATGACAGAGACGAGGGTGTCATTTCTCTGCTCGATGGTGCTTTCAATTGTGGCATCTGCAGCTTGGATGCTTCTGCGCGTTTTCCCGAAGAGATCGATCTCCCAAGAGACGTCGATGAGGGCATTGTAAAGACTTTGCGTTTGCGGAACCTGCACTTGAAAGGGAAGTCCCGTTGCCGATGAAACAGATCCGGTTGTAGCGGGTGTTGTAACGCCCTCTGTTCCTGCCGTGCTCGGACCAATCGCAAAAACGGGGCCATTTTTGCTGAAGTAGGTTTTGGTTGCATTTACGTCAGCAATAATCTGCGGAAACAACGAAGAGGCGGTCACTTGGCGCACCGCTCTCGCCTGCAAAATATTGGCTTCTGCGGTCAAGAGGTCCTGGTTGTTCACGCTGGCCAATTCGATGTATTTATCTAGCAGCGGATCGTTAAACACCTTCCACCACTCTGTGATCGGGGGCTCTGTTGTTGCATCAGTGGGGGCTGTCCATGTGTTCGAGATCGTATTTTCTGGCGCTTTATAATCGGGACCGACGGTGCAGCCGGTTAAGAAAATAAGAAAAAGGAGCCTCTTTTTCATTCGAGTCTCCTGCGGAAAAACCAGCCTGCAGCGAATAGGTTGAAAATTGCGATGATGGCGAGTTGCCAAAGATTGTGAAGTACGATACCCGTGGGCATAGCCTTTAAAAATATTCCCTTAGAGATGATCAACATATACCGGAGAGGGATTAAATACGTTACAGGCTGAAGCCAGTCGGGCATGTTTTCGATAGGTGTTCCATAGCCGGCAAGAAGGACGGAGGGCATCATGAAGACAAAGGTTCCCAGCATCGCTTGCTGCTGTGTGGAGGAGAGCGAGGAGATGAAAAGGCCGACGCCGCTTATGGAGACGACAAAGACGAAGAGGCTCGCTAAGTAGAGAAGCAGCGAGCCGGTAAAGGGAACTTGGAGGAGAAAGACTCCGATCGTGAGCATGAGCACCCCCTCAAGCACGCCGATGATGATTCCCGGCACGATCTTGCCAATCACAATTTCGAAAGGAACAAGAGGAGAGACGAGAAGCTGATCGAAGGTCCCTAGCTCCCGCTCGCGCGCAACGGATTGTGTAATGACGACGAGACAGGTGAGCATGGAGAGCACGCCAACGAGGCAGGGGATGTTATACCAGTAGTAGAGAGTGTTGGGGTTAAACCAGGTACGTGTGACAAGGCGCGTGTTCTCTTCTGGTAGCCCTGTTTTTGCTGCAAAATCATCATTGAAACGGGTGATGATTCTGCTTGCGTAGCCTGCGACAATTTGTGCGGTATTGGTTTTTCTTCCGTCTAAGATGAGCTGCACGTCGGCAGGTTTTCCCGCATCTAAATTGCGCGAAAATTGCTCGTCGATGGAGAGAACCATCACCCCCTTTTGATGGTCGAGAAAGGGGCCGATTTCACCGACACTTTTTAAGAAGATCGTATGGCTAAAAACATTCGTTCCATAGAAACGTTGGGTGAGTTCAAAGGCCTGCTCTCCATTATCGCGATTCAGAATGCCTATCGTCGCGTTTTTGACGTCTAAAGTGGCAGCAAAAGTGAAAACACAAAGCTGTAGAATCGGCGGCAGCAAAATAGAGATGCGCACCTTGCGATCCCGCAAGACAGTAAGCAGCTCCTTCCAAATCAGAGATAAGATTCTATGGATCATCCGTCTAACCGTTTTACTGTTTTAAAAGCTGTGATTACGAAGAATAGCAGACCGATGCCAAACATCGGGATCATGTTCCAGAAGATCAGATCGGGAACACTACCTACAAGAAAGAGGGTTTGTAAACACTGCACAAAATATTTTGCGGGGATCACGTAGGTGATCGCCTGTATCCACGATGGCATGCTTGAAATTTCAAATAAAAAGCCCGAGAGCATGTAAGCCGGAAGAAAAGCAGTGATGAGCGTGATCTGGTAAGCAAAAACCTGATTTTTCGTGACTGTGGAGACCATGAGCCCCAAACCAAGAGAACAAAATAAGAAGACAGCAGAAACGAGAGCGAGGAGCCCAATAGAACCACGTAGAGGAAGATCAAATGCAAGGACTGATAAGCCCACGCAAAGCGTCATCGAGATCATTCCTAAAGCAAAGTAGGGGAGTACCTTTCCCAGCACGAGCTCAAAGACACCCACGCTTGTGGACATGAGAGCTTCCATCGTTCCTCTTTCCCACTCTCTTGCCACGACGAGTGCAGTTAGAAGCGCACCGATGAGGGTCATGATGATGGCGAGTGAGCCCGAAAGTAGAGGATAGCGACTTTCGAGCGCATCATTATACCAGTAGCGCGGTTGCTCGCGTACTTTTGGAAGGTCCGTAATTTGCCTTGTGATTCTCTCTTGACGGAGCCAATTTTGGAACGCGCCTTGGGCATAGTTTTGCACGAAATTTGAAGTGTTGGTTTCGCTTCCATCAGAGATCACCTGGATCGGAGCTATCTTATCTGGACGTTTTCGAAACTGTGAAAAATAGGCGGGGACGATGATCATTCCTCGGATATTGCCGCTTGTTAAATCATATTCGAGGTCGTGTCTGTCGCGCACGGTTTTCACGCGAAAGTAGCGAGAATCTGTGAGCGATTGCGCAAAGCTCGTTGCATCGGGAGAGGTGTCTTCTAGAACCAGACCCACGTTTAGATGATCGATGTCGAGAGAGACACCATAGCCGTAGAGAAAAAGCAGGAGAAGCGGCAGAAAAATGCTAATCAAAATACTGCTCGGATCTCTAATAATTTGAAGAGACTCCTTCACAAGAAGAGCGCGCAGGCGTCTGAAGCGATTTTTTTTGGTTTCAGAGAGGGTTGTCTGCGTCATATTTCCCGATAAGTTTTATAAACGCGTCTTCTAAAGTTGGATTGGGATGGTCAGGGGACTTGGAGAGATCTTTGAGGGCATTCGGCGTCTCCATCGCGATCACCTTCCCCCGATAAACAAGTGCAATCCGATCGCAATACTCCGCCTCATCCATGAAGTGCGTTGTGACCATCACAGTCACTCCTTTTCCCACGAGGCCGTTGATGTGATTCCAGAACTCTCGTCGTGTAATCGGGTCAACACCAGACGTTGGTTCGTCCAGAAAGAGCACGTCGGGGTGGTGCATCGTAGCGCAGGCAAGCGCAAGACGCTGTTTAAATCCTAACGGAAGTGTATCAGCAGAGAGTGTGAGATACTGCTGCAAATTAAAAACCTCGATCATCTCTTCGATGCTCTGTTCTTGGGCCGCGCCTTGCAAATTGTAGATCCCAGAAAAAAAATCCAGGTTTTGCCGGACCGAGAGGTTGCCGTAGAGAGAGAATTTTTGTGCCATGTAACCGATGCGCGCCCTTGCAGCGCCGGGTGCTTTTTGCAGATTCAGGTCGCTGACAATCGCATCCCCTTGCGTGGGGCGAAGAAGCCCACAGAGCATTTTAAAGGTCGTGGATTTACCTGCTCCGTTAGGACCTAATAGACCAAATATCTCTCCTTTTTTAACGGTAAACGCCACGTTGTCTACCGCTACGAAAGACCCAAATTTTTTTGTCAGATTGTCTGCAGAGATTACGGTTTTTAACCCATCAGCGACCTGGGGAGCCTTTTCAGCAAGTGCCGATTTTCCTCCAGGACCTCCTCCAAGAAGATCGATAAATGCATCCTCGAACCTCGGAGAGTCTGGTACCATCCCTACCAGCGGCTCTAGTCCATCAGGGGAGGTGTTTGCTTTGAGAACGATGCGCAAATCCCTTCCCTGGATCGTGCCGTCCATCACATTTTCATTTTGCAAAATCTGATACAAAAGCTTGCGACGATCTCCTTCGATCTCGGTGACCTTAAAAACCCGGTCTTTGACCCTTTCTGTGAATGCAACAGGATCTCCGTTGTAGAGCAGCTCTCCCTCGTTGAGCAGTAAGACCGTTTGGCATTTTTCTGCCTCATCGAGATAGGAGGTGCTCCACAGAACTGTCACCTCATCTTTAACGAGATCCATCACCATCGACCAGAGTTCGCGTCTTGAGATCGGATCAACTCCAACGCTAGGCTCATCTAAAAGCAGGAGAAGCGGTTTTTTTATAAGCGCGCATGCAAGACCGAGCTTCTGCTTCATTCCTCCCGATAGATCTTTTGCAAAACGCGCGGTGAAAGGTTTAAGTCCTGTGAAAGCGAGAAGTCGTTCGAAAGTCGGTTCTTTTTCTTCTTCGGGGACTCCGCGGAGCTCTGCGTAGAGGTTGAGATTTTGCAAAACTGTGAGATCTTCATAGAGGCCAAACTTTTGCGGCATATAGCCCGAGAGGTAGTGTATCCACTCAGCATCTTGCAGAGTGTCGTAACCCGCGACGGTAATCTTTCCCTCTGTTGGGGCGAGAAGGCCCGCAAGAAGACGAATGAGCGTTGTCTTCCCAGCGCCATCGGGTCCCACGAGGCCGACAATTTGTCCCTTTGGAATAAGCGCATTTACATTCTTGAGAGCAGCGGGCTGCTCCTCCGAAAAAATTTTAGTGAGATTTTGGATCTCTACTAAAACTTCGCTCATTTTTGCCTGTTCGTTTTTTTGAGTTTCAGTTTGACCGTGACAGGCATCCCTTGCACGAGATGGCGATCGGGATTATCTGCATAGATGCGCAGACGATATACGAGGTCTGTGCGGAGTTCGGTGCTCTCCACGCTTTTTGGGGTGAATTCTGCAACGGGGGAGATGAATCCCACCTGACCTGTGTAGACCTCACCTCCCTCGATATCGGTGTAGATTTCCACAGGCATTCCGTAGTAGACCTGTCCAAGATTTGGCTCATCGACGTAAGCGCGGATCCAGACAGGCGAGCTTACCGAGAGCGTGAACACAGGATCGCCGGGATTCACCACCGTTCCCGGTTCGCGGATACGCGTGAGAATAATGCCGTCGGTCGGTGCGTAGGCTTCGGTGTACGAGAGATTATCCTCCGCAATTTTTAGTGCCGCCTGCGCTTGCAGAAGATTTGCTAGAAGCTCATCGCGCGTTGCCTTGGCGTTGTCGAGATCCTCTTGAGAAACCCCACCTACTGTAATCAGATCGAGACGACGCTTCAGCAGAATCTCCGCATTTTTAAAGCTCGCCATCACCGCTTTCACATTCGCTTGTGCTTGAACAACCTGGCTGTTGTAGGGGGTCTTGTCGAGCACAGCCATGAGATCCCCCTCGCCAACCTGGTCTCCCTCTTCAAAGCCTAGCTCCATGACCTGTCCTGGTACACGAAAGCCGATATCCACCTGTCGGACGTCGACATTCCCGTAAAGGGTGAGCTCGTGCGTGTTTTTGGGGGTATTATTTAGGTGATAAAAAACAAAAAGGAAAATACCAATTCCAAAAACAATCAAAACAGATTTAATTAAAGTTGAACGGTTCATGTAAAAAGAAACGCAGTTTCTTTTCTACATAACCGCCTGAGAGAAAAAGAGCAAACAAACTGTTAAAATTTTTTTTTGGATCACAGCCACCGCCCGCACAACTGCTTCTGCTCCTTCACGAATCCTTGGAGGAAGTGCAATCAGAAACGCTCCTTGCGCAGGGACTTTCTCGAGCTGTGTGAGATTTTCCAAAATGTACCTTCCCGTTCCCAGAATCTTGTTGTGCACAGGAAAGCCATCATTTGTTCCGTCGGGAGAGAGTGTATCGATCCCGATTCCAGCAACACCGCGCTCCACGAGGAGATCCGCGGCTTCACCAAGAAATCCAGGAAAGTGCATTCTCCCATTCGCGTCAGGATTACGGTACGCTGAGCCATCGTGCCATCTTTTCGACCAACCCGTACTCAACACCAGTGCACTTCCTTTTGCGATCGTCCCCACGCGCTTTTCAAAAATGAGAATCTGCTCGGCCGTCAGCAAAAAATCTGGCCCGGCTTCTTTCGACATGTCGATGTGGTAGAGCGGTGTAATCAGCTGCTCAAGCGGGATGTCGCCAATTTGCATCCCATCCCGAAAAAAATGGCTCGGCGCATCCATGTGCGTTCCTACTCCAGCGTGCATCTTGTACGTCATGACACGCAACCCCTGCTCGTAATCCATTTTGATCTCGGGATGAAACCCGCATCCTCCGGACCATGTCGGAACCTTGCCGTCAAGCATGTGCGTCAGGTCGATGAATGTTGCGTTTGTGAGGAAGTTTTGATGCATGAAGTGGTTAATTTTACTATTCATCGTTCATTGTTTTGTGCAAGCTGCGAACGGAGGAGATTTGTTGCAGCAACAATTGCATCTGCAATCGAAGGCTCTTTCTGAGAATGCCCTGCGCCGTCGATCATCCAAAGCGTGCTCTTTTTCCATCGGCTATGTAAGAGATGCGCCTGTTCAGGAAAACAAACAGTATCTGCGGTGCCATGGACGATAACTGCGGGAAGATGGTCGACTCGTTGTATGTTGGAGAGGATCTGATCGGGTTTCAGAAAACAACCATGATATGCGTAGTGTAAAAAAGCTCGCATAAAGCTCAGAACAAACTGCTCATTTTTGAGGACAGATTCCACCACTTCTGGATCGGTAGGAGAGGGTGCGCTTGCGAATTGATAACGCATGAGAGCTTTAGCGATTCCCATATGCGTATCTGGATTTGGATTCATGATTCTGCTGTAACAAGCGGTGGGTAAATCGTGCCGTTCTTCCTTTGGAATAACAGGGAGAAATTCATCATAGGCCTTCTTACTTAAAGTCATGTCTTTGAAAAAACGGATGTCCTGATCACGTCCAAGAAAGATGCCTTGAAGAACAAATCCTAGACATGTGTCTGGATAAGATTGTCCATATGCAAGAGCAAGGCATGATCCCCAAGACCACCCAAATATCGCCCACTGCTTGATATTTAAATGCTTTCTTAGCCTTTCGATGTCTTCGATCGAATGTTGGGTGGTATTTTCATCCATGCTGGCGAATGGTGTTGAACGCATCGCGCCGCGCTGATCAAACATCACGACATGCCAGCGAGTCAAATCAAAAAATCGCGTCAACGCATCATTGCATCCAAGACCAGGCCCTCCATGCAAAACAACAATAGGAACCCCTTTAGGATTGCCATAGGTTGCATAAAAAATCTGATGTTTTTCCGAGACGCGCAGATACCCTTCAGTGTGTGGAGGTTCTATTGGGTATGACGAATGGAGGAGATGGCTCATGCAAACGAAGAGAACAGTAGAAATAATACGAAAACAGCTTTTTCTCACGCGACTCATCATAACCGTATGAAATTTTTCCTGGAAAAAGTTTTTCGAGCACGGGCCTAAGCTTTACAAATCGGATGCGGGATGGTAGCCTCGATCTCTCTAAATAGAGGCGTCTATGGCAACAATCGAAGATTTTCTGAAACTGGATATTCGCGTGGGTGTGATCGAAGAGGTGCAGGATTTTCCTGAGGCGCGCAAGCCAGCGTACAAGCTGCTCATCGATTTTGGTCCGACGATTGGAAAAAAACGTTCGAGCGCGCAGATCACGCACTACTACAAGAAGGAGGAGCTGATCGGGAAAAAAGTTCTCGGTGTTGTGAATTTCCCTCCAAGACAGATTGGTCCTTTTATCTCGGAAGTATTGACTCTGGGAGTGCCTGACGCGAACAATCAGACGATCTTGATTGCTCCCGATAAACTAGAGGCGATATCTGGCGGCAAACTCTATTAAAAAGGTCCCAATGGAACTTCGTGTAAATATCATCACGCTAGGCGTGAAAGATCTCAAAGCATCGAAGCAGTTTTATGAAAAACTGGGCTGGAAGGCCTCTTCTGCTAGCAACGATCATATCATCATCTTTCCTCTCAAAGGGCTAGTTTTATGCCTATTTTCAGAAGAGGCACTCGCAGAAGATGCGATGGTCCATTCAAAACCCCAAGAGGGATTTAAGGGTGTCACGCTTGCACACAATGTCGCCAGCAAAAAAGAGGTAGAGCATTTTCTGCAATTTGCAGAAAAAGCCGGAGCAAAAATTGTAAAAGAGGCTCAAGAGGTTTTTTGGGGAGGATATAGCGGCTACTTCGCAGATCCAAGCGGTCACCTTTGGGAGGTGGCGTACAATCCCTTCTGGCCCCTTCAAGCCGACGGCACACTCAAAATTCCCGAAGAGTGATAACACTATCTTCGCTGCACATTTATCCGATTAAGAGTTGTAAGGGGATTCCCGTGGAGACGGTCTCTGTTGGCTCGCAAGGCCCAGGTTTTGATAGACGTTGGATGCTAGTCGATGAAAACCGCTGCTTGGTATCACAAAAACAGCACCCTCGCATGGCGCTGATAGAAACCGCGCTTGAAGGCTCTGAACTTGCCATAAGGATTCCGGGCGAAAAAGAGTTGCGCCTCTCATCTTCTGAAGAGGGGTCCACAGATGAGGGGATTGTTTGGAAAGATACCCGCTTTGTCACGGATCAAGGTAGGGAAGCTGCGGAGGTGTTGAGTCGGTTCTTAGGTGTGAAATGCAGAGTGGTATTCATGCCAGATGCATCACGAAGACAGGTGAATCAAAATTATGCGCCAAGTCCAGACGATGTTGTCGGCTTCGTGGACGGGTATCCATTTCTTCTTATTTCAGAAGCCTCTTTGGAAGATCTCAACCAAAGACTCGCTGTTCCTATCCCCATGAATCGTTTTCGGCCTAATCTTGTCATTTCTGGTTGTCTCCCGTACGAAGAGGACACCTGGAAATGGATCCGCATTGGAGAGATCCGTTTCAAAGTCGCAAAGCCATGTGCGCGCTGTATCGTGACAACCGTTGATCAATCCACAGGAGAGAAGGGTGTAGAACCTCTACACACCCTTGCCACTTATCGAAAACAGGAAAATGGCATCATGTTTGGTCAAAACTTGATCCACACGACACAGGGGATACTTTCCATTGGGCAAACAGTGGAAGTTTTGGAAAAATATTAAAAGATTCTCACGCGGAGAAGTGCCACGCGGAATGCCTCTCTCCAAGCACCCCGACTCTCCTTTCCCAAGCGTTCGGCTAGCTTTTCAAGCGGGAGTAAGCGAATGAGGAAAAAGAGAAGAAAAGCGATGGCAAGCGGCTGTAAAAGGTGCCGGATGAGTCCTGTATAACTCCCTTCTGCAAAGAAGAGCAGAAGCGCGCTTAATCCCACAGAAAACAGAAAAAGAGGCTTAGAAAGTTGTTTGAGTGCACCTCGCAACGCACTTCGATTGTTTGAGTGGGTCTGTGTGGATGCAAGAAAGCGGGACATTTTTATGGAATATCTACTGATCCATGAAGGAGATAATTTGGGAATGACCAACGCCATTCCAACAACCAGCAGAATCTTTAGAAGGACGATGCCCATAACGCCATAAATCAGCATCTTCTCAGTGATGGGTGTAGTACGAGATAGCTCCTGCATGCCAAAAAGAAGAGCTTTCTCGCCGCTTTTCCCAAAGATGATCCCATAGAGTAAAATAGGCTGAACAAATGCCCACAAACTCGATAAAATACCACCCATCATCCTCCCGCAAGTCGAGTGACCAAAAAGTAGCGTTCCGACGGAAAACAACAACCCTTGCATGCTGATCGCAAGCATCGGCGTGAGTTTATTTCCGATAGGAGCCAGAGATTTTAAGACAGCAGCAATCGAAGAGATGCTCGACGGCGAGAAGCGCGATGCCGACCGTCCTCCCTCGCACGAGGCGCGCATCAGAAGAAAGATCTGGTTGAGCGAAAGAAACTGCCCTCGAAAAGGAATGCGAGACGCATGTAAAAGACTACCAATTCCAAGCTCCGTGGTGGCGAGAAGCCCTGCGAAAACCCCAAGATGGTTGGATTCGGCGAGTTTTTGCGAAGGCTCATCACTCATATCAACCGATAATGAACAAGAGTCATGGCCTCTTGCTTTTCCAATGGGAGAATGGAAATTTTCCCCACTTCTGCAATATTTTTCACCTGTGTTCCACCATCCGCCACACTGCCAACCTCTTGGAGGGTGAGTAGACGTAGCGGCTTGTTTTTGGGTAATCCTTGTTGAAGATAGATCGATTCTCTTTCAAGCTCTTCGTAACTTACGAAGCGCGTAGAAAAAGACAAATTTCGTGAAAGGAGCTCTTGGATTTTTTTTTCGAGATCTTCTTTAAAGTCTTTCTCGACGATTCCTTGATAATAGATGACTGCCTTCTTGCTGTGGTCGCCTTTAATCGGGAGCAAGATAGAGGGACAATACCCTAGCAAGTGTAGGGCAAAATCCACCACGTGACCAGCTGAGTGAAGTCTCATGTGGAGGTAGCGCCTTTCCCAATCAAGAGTGGCCTTTACACGCGTTCCCACAGGGGGAGGTTCGCTTCCTTCGATGAAATGGATGATCGCGTCATCTTTTAACAATGCTTGTGAGACCTTTCCCTTCCATGTATCTGTAGAAAGAAACCCTTGGTCCGTTGATTGTCCACCTCCGCGTGGATAAAAAATGGTCTGATCAAGAACGACCTGCCATTTCGTGTCGCTCTCTTTTGTAATCGAGAGGATCGTTGCCTCAGCTTCTTTCAAATAGGCATCTTCTAGGTAGAGAGGAATTGTTTTCATACCCGCACCAAAAGTTACAAAAAAATCATATATATAATCTTATCCGTTTTCTAAAAAAAATCTCCTGCTAAAATTCTATTTCCATAGAGAAAACTTTCTTGTGAGCTCAGACACCTTCGCCCAATCACCGAACAGCACAACTCCATAGTAGATCAGATCGACCTCTTTGGTCTGTTTTGTCTTTTCAATCTGCTCTAAATAGGTGCCGATTGTCATCGTGTTCGTGAAATCCACAAACTGGATTCCCTCCTTAAGAGCTGCTTCTCGAGTCGCACGAATTTTATTGGAATTTGCTTTCAGAATCATAAATGGCATCTCTGAAATGCTTGGATGGCTTCCTCCATCTGCATCGATGTACTTGGTGAGGCGCAAAGGCTCTTTTCCAATCTCTGAACCAAATCCGATGCACATGTGTGCGAGGGCATTCATCACAACGCCAGGTTCAATTTTTTCATTCATCACAGCGACCAATTTATTTGAAAATGTACTCATATTTTCTCCTAATTTAAATGAGTTTTTGGGCTCCCTGGAGCACCTTAGATAAGACAGATGTGAGAGGATAGAGATCTGTTATTGCGCCGCTTGAGGCGCAAGGAGAAGAGAAAGGCTAAGCAAAGCAAGTTTGCCTGACACAACCAAAGATTGGGTGGAAGATAACTGCTTTTTCATAAGAGGAGATCTTATCCTCGAAGATCTTAGAAGTACAAGTAAAATTCTTCGGGCCTAAACAGGTCTTGGGCCCGCAGATAGCTTCGATGAATTGGAAGAATCGGAGTTCCATCCCAGTTCCGCCAGTCGGAAGGAGGATGTCACAAATCCCAATGCAGAACGTTTATAAATTGAAGAGGTGAGTGAGCGATTTTGATCCTCCATTCTTTGGACAGTCTGAGTGAGAAGCCCTCTTTTTAGAGAGTATTTTTTTATGGCAAGATCCATGACCTCTGTCTGATCATCGTAAGACATCTTCAAAGGAGACCAATCCTTCTGATCTAATCCCAAAGCAGATAAGGGATTTTTCTCGAAATCGAGCTGCACATCCCCCCGTAGGGGTTGTTTGAAGGCGGGTTTTAATTGCATTGAGTTTTTCATTTATTTTGCTTATTTCTGAAATAGCCGCGACTTCAGGGATATTCTCTTTGGCTGTTTTTCCTATCCAGCTAGCGGCTTGCGAGATCTTATTGCCAACGTAACTACATATTCGATAGGGGAGGGATGGTTGAGTTGCTGGTTCGTTTTGTTCCGGGGCGCTCAGCAGGCGCTCCGTAAGATCTTGCGGCAGAGCGCCATCTTTGTGTTCGATGGAGTCTTTTACAATGTGCGAAAGGTTCTCCCGCATTTTTTTGTTGCGAGCTTGTAAAGCAGATTGATCAGGATTTTCCAGATCGCGGAGTACCTTCGTAGATTGATAAGACCCACCGTGGGCTAAGGATGATGGAAAATCGATAGTCATATTTCCCTTGCTTTTTGATGCTTCGAGGGTGTTGCATAACAGCCCCGTTTTTTAAAGGAAGCACGAAGGAATGTAGCGCGAACAGCGAATAAACTCAATCGGCGTCAGCATGATGCCAAGATGGAAATCACTCGCCTGCCTTTTTGGGGGAGGCGGCGCTGCCGGCGAGGATGCCGCCGTCGATGATGAGTTCTGTTCCGGTCATGTAGCTTGATTCATCTGAGGCCAAGAACAGGACGGCGTTTGCTACATCTTCAGGAAGCCCCATCTTTTTCATGGGGATATCTTTGGCTATCTCGGCGATTTTCTGGTCTCTATCGGAGCCAGTGCCGAGCATAGGCTCCCAAAGAGGGGTGAGGATGGCTGCGGGGTGGATCGAGTTGCAGCGAATCGGATAGCCTTGCTGACAGCAGTATAAGGCGACGGTTTTCGTGTGATTGCGGATGGCGGCTTTGCTAGATGCATAGGCAGCGGCACCGGGAATGCCGACAAGGCCCGATCGTGAAGAGATATTGATGATCGATCCACTGCCAGATTTTTTCATGACGGGAATTGCGTACTTGCAGCCTAAAAAGACGCTGTCGGAGTTGATGGCGTGGACTCGTTGCCAGCTTTCGAGCGAGGCATGTTCGGGATCCTGGGGGCCAAAGCCCTCTTCAAGACCGGTTACGCCAGCATTGTTAACGAGAATATGAAGTTTTTCAAATTGTTTGAGAATGGCTTGGATCGCCTCTTTCCACTCTCTCTCATATTGAACATCTAGATGGAGATAGATGCTTTTGCCGCCGATCTCTTTGACAAGGGCTCTTCCTGCAGCATCATCGATGTCGGTGACGATAACGTGCGCACCCTCTTTAGCTAGAAGGAGTGCAGCGGCCCTTCCGATGCCTTTAGCGGCTCCGGTGACTAGGGCTACCTTTCCTTCTACTCTTCGCTTTGTCATTTAGCAGCTTTTATCACTTGCTCGATTAAATAGTCTTCTGCTTTCTCGAGGACAAGTCGTGAATAGATCTCTGCTTGGCGAACCTCTGAGTGGTCGTGAGGGTGATACGCGGGTTGCGAAGACATGAGCGCTTCAAGCGGTGTTGCTGGAGGTTTAGGGAGGTCCTGCTGTGTGATCGTGAGTTTCGCATCGGCGATTACTTTTCGGCAGAGGTAGAAGAGACGCACAGCTTTTTCCGACTGGGTGTAGATCGTATCGACCATTTTTTTGCGGTCTTCTTCGCTCATCTCTCTCCACTCTTTCTGGAAGTGTGGATCTTCAAAGAGCTGTCTCATGCGGAACTGGGTCTCTTTTTCGATGAGGCTAGGAGGTAGATCAAAGGGGAATTCTGTGAGTAGGATTTCGCTGAGCTGTTCGCGCTGTTTCTCTTTGACATGCGCGTCTGCTTGTTTTGTAAGATGCTCGAAGAGAGATTTTCGAAGATCTGCAAGGTTGGCAACGCCGAGCTTTTTAGCGAACTCATCGTCGATAGGTGGCACTTTTGCAGATTCGATCGCTTCCACCGTGATGCGTACTTTTTTGGGTTTGAGAGCGGCTTTATCTGCGTCTTTTGCATCAGCATCAGGGACGCTAACGCCCTCTTTGCTCTCTTTTTTCTGCATGCCGACAACCATTGTGCGCATCCATTCAGCCATCGACTTTGGGGTCACTTCAAAGCGGGTATTGGAGAAAATTCTTGTGTGCGGCTCCTCATCGATCACATCGACGTCCAGACGCACGAAATCTCCCTCTTGGATAGGACGGTCATCAACTTCTTTCCACTCGGCGAAGAAGAGCTGGGTTTGACGGATTGTCTCTTCAACTTTTTCCTCGTTCACCTCAGGGCGAACAACCTCTTTGAGGTTAATTTTCTTGGGATCGATCAGAGGAAGCTGAGGCTCGGTTTCAAAAGTCAACGTAAGCTTTGCGCCCTCTTTTGAATGGCTGATAGTCTTGAAAGTAATCTTCGTGTCTTTGTGCAAAAGCGGAGTTTTGGCGAGCTTGATGCTTTCTCGGAAGGCCTCTTCAGCGATCATCTCTTGCCAGATCTTATCCACATCTTGAGGGTGTTTTCTTAGAACGAGCTCTTCAGGCGCCTTGCCCTTGCGGAAACCAGGCATTGAGACCTCTTTCGCAACGGCCTTAATAGCTTTTCGATGTGCCTCTTGGACAAGAGGAGCGGCAGCTTCGACTTCCAGTTCCACACGGCACTTAGGCTTGTGGTGAACGGTGACGCGAACCAGGTCGTTAGAAAGCTGGCTCTGCGGCTCTAGCTGCTGCGAATTTTCCATCGAATCTCCTAAAATTCAGGGACAATTATAGCGGGTGATGAGGCTCGAACTCACGACCCTCACGTTGGCAACGTGATGCTCTACCACTGAGCTACACCCGCATTTAAAGACGCCACAAAAGGGTACAGGATATTCCGGAGAGGGATTTTTTCACAATGATGAAGAGAGAAGGATAGGCAGAGAGGGGATTTTTTAACACCGAGCATACCGAGGGCTCCAAGAAAGGAAAATGGGGAGGGAATAGCGCATGGAAAATTTTAGTTATAGGGCTCTGTCTATAAAAAGGGCTTGTTGATTTGTACCAAATTTGGTAATCTTGCTCTATGTTTGAAAGTTCGCCCAGAAAAATTATATCGGTCGACTTTTACAGACTTTCAAGCGGTCGTGAACCTGTGCGGGAATGGTTGAAGTCTCTAAAAAAATCGGAAAGAAAGGTTGTTGGAGAGGATTTGAAAATGGTACAGGGAGGGTGGCCTTTGGGGATGCCTCTGGTTCGGAATTTAGGCAAGGGATTATGGGAAGTGCGGAGCACTCTACCGAATGTAATTGCAAGGGTTCTTTTCATCATGCACCAAGAACAAATAGTGCTTTTACATGGATTTATTAAAAAAACTCAAAAAACTCCGCTCCAAGACATAGAGCTTGCGCTGAAAAGAGCAAAAGAAGTTAAACAAGGATAACAAGAAAACATTAGATGCGTGTAGTGCTATGAAAAAAAGAAAAAACAGACACATTGGATCTAATTTGGATGACTTCCTTAAAGAAGAAGGTCTACTGGAAGAAATCGAAGAGGTTGTTGCTAAGAGGATTTTTGTTTTTCAAATGGAAAAAGAGATGAAAAAGCAAAATCTAGACAAAGCCGCCTTGGCTGAAAAAATGGAGACAAGTCGTTCGGCTGTTGATCGCATTTTGAATCCGGAATCTCCATCAACACTTCGCAGTTTTGCAAAAGCTGCAAGAGCGCTTGGTCGCCACCTGAAAATTAGTCTCGCTTAGAGATCTTTTCTTCTTGGATATTTTTTCGGGTGCAAAGGAAAAATAGAGCGGCTACTTCTTTACGAGCTTGAGAGCGTCTTCGTAGGGTTCTTCGTGGAGATCTATCTGTGTATCCGTTTTCGGATCGATAGCGCTATAGAAAAGTTTGTTTCGTGCGTTAAAGACGTTGCTCACGCTTCCATCGGTATATCGCGAGTTGTCCTTTTTACAAAAAGAGATAGAGATCTTTGCGCGATTGGATGTGAAGGGATGCTCTCGCAAGTATGGTCTAAGTTGCTCCGAGTCATTAATTTTTTTTATGAGTTTTTCGGTGAGGGCAACTTCTAACGAGCGTGCCTCTTCGAGGGTGGCTCTTCGGTAGGCATAAAATATAACCCTTATTTCTTCGACATCTTTGGGCATTCGGCCGCCGCTTCCCACACCTACAAGATCAAACTCTTTCACCATCTCTTTTTCAAATTCATGAATCAAGGTGTCGACATGCTTTAGGTAGGGGGGGAGTTCTTCTGTGCGCATGGCACCTCCTATCAAAACAGCAACAATTGCAAGAAGGAAATTAACGTATGTTTTCGTTAGAAAACCCATAGTTTTTTCTATAGTACTTCATTTGTTCGTTTTGATAATGCTGATAAGTTCCGCCAAACCAGCCGTGGTCTGCGAAGCCCCAGGATTTTTCTTCCTGCGAGGAGCGGCAGGGTACGAACTGTATATTATATTCGGAGCTGTGTTCTCGAAAAGCTCCAAATTTACCGGTGACAAAATCCTCTTCGGAATAGATGTTGAGCGTATCGAAACCGAAGCTTTTGGGCAGGGGGAGCGCAGGTGCTACGCCAAAGTAGCAGAGAGATTTTTGCATGCGCGCTTGTTGTTCGGGGGTCATGCCTGCGATGGCCTGTTTGGCGATCGCTCCTCCTTCGCTGTGGGCGATATGTAGCATGAGAAGTTCTGGATTATACTTGTGGAGCGTCTCGGAGCAGCAGTTCAGGAACTGGCGTGTAGCACAGACGATACTGGTCTCTTTACCGCAGATCTCCTTGGCGGCGCGCCAGAAGTCTGCAAATCCGCCCTTCGTGGGGTTGTGGAGGCCAATAAAGGGGGTGCCTTCGGGGATTTTATCGACGAGTGATTGGCACTGGGCGGTAAATTTTGGCAAGGAGGTAAGGATACCATTTTGTAAGGTAATGAGTCCGATGGCTGCGCCCTCTTTTTGCAAGCACTCATGGAAATGGTCAAAGACGTTGGCTATTCCGGCGTTTCTCTCTTCTGGTGTGAACTGGAGCTGTTGCAAGTTTGGTATACGTACGACCCAATCCACGGGGACACCGCGGATGCGTCCCTTGAGGTGTAGGAGGTTAGTGTTCGAAGGGAGGGGAGTGAGATCTACGAGATGGAAATCCATCCGCATATCTGTGAATTGTGGCTCGGAGACCAGACCAAATAGATCGAGGCGATTAAGGGGGCTGTTAAGGACGAAGATGTAAAGATTAGGCCCGTCCGCAAAACCGGAAGGATCGGGAGTGAGCCACCTTCCGAGCGAGGGGTCGTAAAAGCGTTTGCCGAAGAAGATGAGCCCCTCTTCTGTTCGTTTGGAAGAGAATCTCCAAGGGTTCAATGGTGAAGCCTCGATTTTTTCCTTTCCGAAAGCGCTCATCTGATAGCTTTCGATGATCTCGCCATGCGCTGAGATGAGGGCGAGGATATTGCCCTGAAAATCATGGAGTGGGGCGTATGCTTTTCCGCCTATTTCGATTGCAACTGCAGCCCCAATCTCTCCTCGAACTCCAAGGCCCAAGACCTTCAGTTCACGGATTCCGGTTTGGGGGTCGAAAGTTCCAATCTCCTTCTCTTGGTCGTAGAGGTAGTAGAGTGGAGGTGCCTTCTTCCAGAGGCCGTTTTTGTAGTGTGCGACCTCTTTAGCAAGGAGACGAGAAAAGGGATCGTAGAGATAGCAAATCTGTTTCTTATGGGGGTAGGTGATGCTCGTCAATCTTCCCAGGGCGTCGTAGGTGTAGAGGGTTTGTTCATCTGCACGAACACGTTGGAGGGGATTGCCATTTTCGTCGTAATGCAGGGTGCATCCTTCGAATGAAGAGATCTGGTTGCAGCTTCCTGTTTCACACTGGCTGGGGTTTCCAATCGAGTCGAAGTCGTATGATTGCGTACCCTCTTGTGCGAGCTGGTTCAATGCATCGTAAGCATATTTTTTCTCGCCAAACAGAGAGTTTTTGGTTGCCATGACGAGGCTTGTGGGACCATAGGCGGCTTGGTGCTGCAACGGGGGTGAGTTAAAGGCAATAGGTCTTTCAAGAAGATCGCGCGTTGTTCTTATTGCGCACGTGCGATGGATGAGCGTCTCCTCATGTACATGCCCATTGACATCGAATTTTGTGTAGTGATGAGCATAAAGGGGACTGTCATTTGCTGTTTTTCGCTCAACCGAGATGAGATGATTTCCTGCGTATGCATTGGCAATTGAGCTGCCGTCGGGAAGAGTGAATCGTGTGACTCTTCCTTTGTCGTCACGTTCCCATTCATAATGGAGGCCCAAAGGATTGATCTCCTCGATGAGTTCTCCGAACAGGTTGTATTTGCGCACGAGTTTTCTGTTCTGGATGAGATCGTGTATCTCGGTAGGTTCGCCTCCCCATTCGTAAAAATAATGCAGATGAATCGTCTTGTCGGAACTTTTGAGTTCTGTGAGGCGGCTGGCCCCATCATAGGCGTGTGATAAGATCTTGCCGTCAGGCAGCGTCCGCGTTTTTACGCGGCCCCGCTCATCATAGGTAAGGATTGTGATTTTTTTCTCATCTTCGATTTCACGTATGACTCTCCCCATGGAATCATACTCCCAAAGAGCAGAGATCTTTTTCACAAGATGGCTCTTTTGAAAGACCGATGTGATGCGTTTTGTGCGATTGCCAGAACGATCGTACACATGCTCTTCTCGGGAAACGATATGGCCCCTGGAGTCCTTTTTCTCGAGCATCACGAGTCGGTTAAGCGCGTCGTGGGTTCCAATGCTGACATTGCCCAGTGCGTCGATTGTCGATTTCTGTTGTACGCGTTGTCCTAACGCATTCTTCTCATCATCTCTAAAGAGATACTGCGTGACATGCTCCTCTGGATCGATATGCTTGATGAGCCTGCCCTCGCCATCATAGAAGAAGAGGTCGACGGCCTCTCCTTGAGAAGTGAAGCGGATGGCTTTTTCTTTTTTACCCTCCTCGTTGTAAAAGAAGCGCATCCAATTTTCTGTGCGTCCGGAGGTTTCTTCTATCCACTCTTCGACGACGCGGCCTTCTAGATCGCACACCTGAACATGTGCAACATCTCCCTCGATTGTCCTCTCTAAGAAGCCCAGAGCGTCGTAGGAGAAGCTCTTTTTCCTTTCTTCTGCTTGCTCATAGATCTTTCGACCCGCTCCATCATAGGTGTATCGCGTGGTGAGGTCTCGGGGATCTGTGTGGGAAAGAAGGTGAAAGGCGGTGTACTCCCACGACTCTTTGCTGAGGATTGTTCCCGACTTGGTGAGGAGAGTCTTGGAGGTCATCCGTTGAAAGAGATCATAGGTGTAGTGGACCTCCGTTTCATCTGGATAGATCGTCTTGGATAATGTTCCATTTTTATTGTAGAGATGGCGAATGCATGTTCCGTCGGCATACCTAATCTCGATCGGCTTTCTGAGCGTGTTGTAATCCGTTTCAGTGGTCTCCTCATTCGTGTTGGTGCTAGACGTGAGATTTCCTTGGACGTCGTAAGTAAAATAAGCAGTTGGGGTATAGCTTTTGCCTGCTTCATCGTATGTTTGTGGAAATTCTGTGAGTGTACACCTGCCAAATGCATCATATTTTTGTTCGGTTGCATTTCCTCTCTTGTCGATTTGCGTAAGTAGTCTTCCTTTAGGATCGTAGAGCGATGTGCGCGTGTTTTCATTCCCAAATGCATCTCTCTCAACACATATCTGAGGACGACCGCCGCCGTCGTAGTGGAATGTTTTATGAGGAGAGCCAACCTCTTTGCATTCTAGTAGATTGCCCAGGGAGTCGTAGCGGTAGGTGTTCGCATGACCGAGGGGCGTAGTTCTTCGAATAATGCGCCCCTTTTCATAATCGGTGAGAAGAGTATAACGATAGGTATTCGACGCGTCGTAGACAGCCTCGCTCTTCACAAGATTTTCGTGCGAGTGAGAGAGCTCAACGCGCTTTAAAAGAGTCTCGGATCTACTCTCGGTATCGTAGTAAAATTCACTGGCTGCTTTTGTAAGACCAGACCCGGGATCAAGCGTATAGCGTGTAATCTTCCGCATGGTGATGCCGCTAAGGTCAAGCGGATTGGACGAACAGCCATCATCAACGATCTCCGCGATGAGAAGATGATCGGTGTCATACTCGAATATTTCTCGTTTTAGAATGCGCTCTTTGTCGGAGATGAGTTTTAGGGTTAGAAGATCAGTTCCGGGTTTGTAGAAAAATCGCGTTGTGAACCCATTCTCTTCCTCCTCTTCAAGGGGGGTGTTAAAATGCTGATCATAGGAGAACCGCTTGTATAAAGATTCTGCTCCGGAAAGAGTGTAATTCTCTTTAAGACAAAAGGGCCCTTTGGCTTGCCCGGTTAAATTTCCCCAAAGCACCTCCTCATCGACGTTTCCTGCCGCATCAAAATGAAAAGTCTTTGCGTAGATGGGTTCATCTCTCGCATTCACTTTCATCTTGCAACGAAGCTTTTCACCATCCCACAAGAACTTGATGCCAGAATAAACTCTGCCCTTTTCATCGAAATATTCAATTTTTGTGAGTTTCTCACCGTCGTGGTGGTAACGTGTTAAGATCCCCTCGCTGTCGCGCACATCGGTAAATTCTTTACAGTAGGAAAACTGGCCCAAGGTGAGCATCTCGCCATTTGTTCCTATAGGAGCTTCGAGACGAGAAACCTTGTCGGCTGAAAAATCTTTTTTGTCTGGATTTTCATCCCACTTCACTTCGGCTTTATGATTTGGAGGGAGGTAGTAGTGGGCTTTGAATTGAAGCTTTCCATCTCGTTCCAGAGATTCTATGCGCGCACCGGTTCCCTTTCTTCCTGGAGCATAATGGCAGATCTCGTGCGGTCTCGCGTTGCTCGTGACAGAATTCAAGTAGTCGCGTTTTTTGAAGGCGAGCGATGCAAAATCAAACTGTTTCTTGTCCGAAGTTATGATTTGAAAACGAAAAGGGACGTCCGTTTCTTCAAAGGAAAAGAGGATCGACGCTAATGTTTTGGATTCCGAGGGATTTGTAATGGAGATCTCTTTGATCGAGTCGCGATGGCTATAACGGTAGTGGATCTTATGTCCGGAAGGGAGATTTTCTGACTCCAACCGGTAGTAGAATAATTCTTTTTGGCCTTTGTAATATTTGCGCTTTTCACCGACATAGTCGCGGCTTCCTCCATCGGGGAGAAAGAGGGTAGCCCGGCCCTTTTCAGTATTTAAGCGCAGGTAATTATTCCGCGGATCTGTTCTTGCGCTCAGGCTTCCGGAACACTGACCTCCCGTGAATTTTGGTCTGAAATAGCGACCTCCGCCATCTTTCTCATGCGCATAAGAGTAGGTGAGAAGGTTCCCGCTCTTTTCCGGAAGAAATGCTTTTGTTTTGCGTAATTGTCCGTCTATTTCCACCCAGAGATTCATGTGGGGGAAAAAACTCCAGCCTCCTTGAACCAAAAAGCCTCGAAGGTCTCTGAGTTTCCAATCCACATCTGTCGTGCGTTCGAGTGCGCCAGAGCTGGAGTAGGTGCGGAAAAGAGGAAGGGGTTTTGCTCCTTGCACAACGCCGTCTTGCAGACAGAGGTTGAGATTGCCGGTGATGACGTTGACGTGGTGGAAGAGAGATGGGTCCTCGTCATCGGAAAAAAGATGATCCCATTCGGCGTGTGCAAGTGTCGATAAAAAAAGAAAGAAAAGAAAAATTGCGC
The DNA here is from genome assembly GCA_001464115.1 of Chlamydiae bacterium Ga0074140. Lineage (GTDB taxonomy): Bacteria > Chlamydiota > Chlamydiia > Chlamydiales > Rhabdochlamydiaceae. The sequence continues at coordinate 144,445 of LNES01000003.1, forward strand.
GCATAATTTTTTTGCGCACAGAATCATATTCAACAAATTTTTTTCGTCAAACCACTGTTCACAAGGTTCTGTTTGCGCGACTTTTCTTTTCGTCGAGTTTGAATTTGCTTGCGTGAGTTAAACAAAAAATGTAAAAGCATGGAAAAAGTCGAACACGTTCAAATCAGATATGCTTAATTTTCGAAAGCTGAAACAGGATTTTGCCTCGGGTATTGTTAAAGAGGGGAAAGAGCTGTTTGAGAAGAAAAAAGTGGTCTCCGCGAAGCTTATGCACCTCGATGGGCGCACGATGCGCATCGTTGGTCGCGTGGCAGGCCAGTATGAGAATAGTTACGAAAGTGAAATCGAGATCGATCGCGAAGATTGCGAGCTGATCGATTCGGACTGCGATTGCCCTCATAACTACGATTGTCACCACTTAGCAGCGCTCCTCTTTTACTTGGAAGAGCATCTTGATCGTATTCTCGTTGACTATTCCAAGGATGCAAACCTCTCGAATGAGGAGCATTTCGACGAGGAGCAGAAAGCAGATCTCTTAGAAAAAATTAAGGTCGCAGAGACAAAAGAGGTTCAAAGGCAAGAGGAACAATTCCAAAAGCAGCTGCTTCAAGAGTATGTCAATTCCGCCGAACTTCTGGCGATCTCTCCCTTTTTCCGACCGACAGAGAAATTCGAAATTGACCGCGCGGAATTTTCTCTAATCTTTACTCCTGTTTGCGACAAAGAGGGGCGAAATCTTGTCGAAATTCAGGTTGCGTTAAGGCTTCCCTCGCGCTCGAAGCCGCTCTATATTCCAAACGTCAGGCACTTTTTGGAGAAACTTCGCTATGCGGAACTTCTCTTTATCGGAAGCAAACGGTTCCGCTTTTCTCTGGATTCGTTTGATCTTTCGCAACGAGAAATTGTGCGTATTGTCGTGGATCATGCACGCTTCTCTGAAGCTGCCGGACAGGAAAAAGCACAGCGTGTGGCGACAATCGACGGAGAGATCTTTGGGATGATTCTTGCGCGTGCCTTTGAGCAAGCGTATGATATTGCTGACCAAAATGGCTTCTCCTCTCCCGAAGAGGAACTTCCGATTCTCCCAGGATTCTATGAGGGCAGCTTAGAGTTCCCTCTGCGCTTCTCGATGCAGCCCGCACAGTTTCGATTTGCGCTCGAGTATATTCCTCCGCCGACATCAAAAATTCTTCTCAATCCTACCCTTGTTGTTGAAGGAAAGGTCGTTCCTCTTGAGGATGCGAAGTTTTTTGAGTGTGCAAAACCTGGGATGCTCTACAAGAATGCCTACTTCCGCTTTTCAACAAAAATCTCGCGCATGCACCTGCGCAATCTCCACCCGATCCGCGAGATGACGATTCCTCAACCTCTCTTCGGAACTTTTGTCGAAAATGCATTGCCGGAGCTTAGCCGATTTGCAGAAGTTGCCAATCAGCGTGTAATCGAAGATTTTGTAACGCTTCCCTACGTGGAAAAAGTACGCGCGAGCTGCGATCTTTCGTTTCTCAATGGCGAGCTGGAAGCCGCTCTTTATTTCCATTATGACAAGCACAAAATCCCCGCAGCTGCAGGACAGCTGACTTACGATCATGTCTCTTCGTTTGTGAGTGAGGAGGGTGTCGTTGCACGAAATCTTGTTGAAGAGAGAAAGATCATCGAAGATCTCTTTTCCGATTTCATGTTCAATCCGGAGAGCGGGTCTTACGTCACCAAGTCGGATAAGAAGATTGTCGAGTTCATGACTGACGTGATTCCCCGAAATCAAGAGGGAATCACATTTAACTGTCCGCAAAATCTACTCGACCAGTTCATCTACGATCAGACCAAGTTTACGCTTCTACTGACTCCGTCCAAGAGGATCGATATTTACGAGATCGATCTCAAAGTGGAGGGCTCTTTAAAAGGGGTTAGACTCGATCAGCTTTGGGAGTGTGTCGCTTCGAAAAAGGCGTTTATCGAACTGGAAAACAAGAACAAACCGCGAAAAGGGCAAGAGAGCAGTGGAAAAATGCCCAAAATCCTTGTTCTTGATCTTGACCGCATAGGAGCTGTTGTCCAGGTATTCGATGAGCTCGGGATCACGGTCCTTGAAGATCATAAACTTGAAAGACCCCTCTGGAGTCTCGCTAACATCGACGCCTCCTCTTTTGCGGGCCTCCCCGTTGAAGTTTCCATCTCAGACAAACTGCTGGATATCCGCAAGCAGATGTTGGGAGAGAAGCAGTTTACCTTCTCCGCAGTTCCAACAGAGGTAGATGCGACGCTCAGAAGTTATCAGGCAGAGGGAGTGCGCTGGCTTGAGAGGCTGCGCCTCATGTATTTGAACGGCATTCTTGCGGATGATATGGGCTTGGGGAAAACTCTTCAGGCGATTGTGGGCATCTCTCAGCTCTACAAAAAGAAGGCAAAAGGCGAGAGGCTCTCTCTCATTGTCTGTCCAACCTCGCTTCTCTACAACTGGAAAGAGGAGTTCCACAAGTTCAATCCGCAGCTTAAAGTTATGGTAATCGATGGGATACCCTCTAACCGCAAAAAAATGATTGATAATCTGCGCCAGTACGATGTCGCAATCACCTCATATACGCTGCTGCAAAAAGATATCGAAAGTTACAAAGCAATCCCCTTCACTTATGCGATTTTAGATGAAGCGCAACACATTAAAAACCGAGGCACGCGCAATGCGAAATCGGTAAAAATGGTTCAGGCAGAACACAGGCTTATCCTCTCGGGAACACCGATCGAAAATTCACTCGATGAGCTCTGGAGTCTTTTCGACTTCTTGATGCCAGGATTCTTGAGCGGCTACGATCGATTCGTTGAAAAATATGTACGTGTGAGTGGAGCTGAGCAGGCCAAAAATCTCGAATATCTGCGCAAGAAGGTCTCTCCCTTCATTATGAGACGCATGAAGGTTGACGTGCTCGACGACCTCCCACCTGTTTCTGAAATCGTCTACCACTGCCAGCTCAGCGAGGTTCAGCAAGACCTCTATCGTTCATACGCTGCCTCCGCCCGGGATGAGCTCACGAAACTCGTTCAGAAAGAGGGCTTTGATCGCGTACAGATCCACGTACTTGCGACATTGACGCGTTTGAAACAGATCTGCTGTCACCCGGCGATCTTTGCCAAGGAGAAGCCAGAGCCAGGAGATTCGTCGAAATATGACATGCTTCTCGATCTCCTCCAGACGCTCGTTGAGGGCAAACACAAAACGGTGATCTTTAGCCAGTATACCCGCATGCTCCAGATCATGCGCGAAGACTTTGAACAGAAGGGGATCCGCTTCGTTTACCTAGATGGGTCTAGCAAGAACCGTCTAGATGTGGTGAAGAAATTTAACGAAGATCAGACGATTCCCGTCTTCCTTGTTTCTTTAAAAGCGGGGGGCACCGGACTCAATCTCGTTGGGGCGGACACGGTGATCCATTATGACATGTGGTGGAACCCTGCCGTCGAGAGCCAGGCAACAGATCGCGTGCACCGACTTGGGCAGAAAAATTCTGTATCGGCCTATAAGCTCATTACCCTCGGAACGATCGAGGAGAAGATCGCAGAGATGCAGAAGAGGAAAAAAGGATTAGTCAAGAAAGTGGTAAGCTGCGATGATGAGGCTATATCCAAACTCACATGGGAAGACGTCCTGGAATTGCTTAAAACATGAGTTCTGGTCAAAACAACTTTAAAGATTTTGTTTCTACAACGGGGAAGGCCCTCTTAAGCAAGTGCGGCCAAGTCGCTGGTCTTTTTTCCAGCGATATCGGTATCGACCTTGGAACAGCGAATACCCTCGTCTATGTACGCGGCAAAGGGATTGTTCTCGCTGAGCCTTCTGTCGTTGCCGTCGATCCGATGACAAACGAAGTTCTCGCAGTTGGCCACAAGGCTAAGGCGATGCTCGGAAAAACACCGCGTAAGATCCACGCTGTCCGCCCTATGAAAGATGGGGTCATTGCAGACTTTGAGATCGCTGAAGGGATGTTGAAAGCGCTCATCAAGCGCGTCACCCCAGCTCGTAGCCTTTTTCGCCCAAAAATTTTAATCGCAGTTCCCTCCGGTATCACGGGGGTAGAGAAGCGCGCCGTAGAGGATTCTGCCCTTCGCGCGGGTGCCCAAGAGGTGATCCTGATCGAAGAGCCGATGGCAGCCGCAATTGGTGTCGATCTTCCTGTGCATGAGCCTGCTGGAAATATGATTATCGACGTCGGTGGCGGTACAACCGAAATCGCAATTATCTCCCTAGGTGGTATCGTCGAGTCTCGCTCTCTCCGCATAGCGGGTGATGAGTTTGATGAGTGCATTGTCAATTACATGAGACGCACTTACAACCTCATGATCGGTCCAAGAACGGCCGAAGAGATCAAAATGACGATCGGTTCGGCCTATCCCCTCGGGGAACATGAGCTCGAGATGGAAGTGCGTGGCCGCGACCAGGTCGCAGGCCTTCCGATCACAAAGCGAATCAATTCTGTAGAAATCCGCGAATGTCTTGCTGAGCCTATCCAGCAGATCATTGAAAGCGTAAAACTCACACTCGAAAAATGCCCTCCTGAACTTGCAGCCGACCTCGTTGAAAGAGGGATGGTTCTCTGTGGAGGTGGTGCGCTTATCAAAGGGTTAGACAAAGCTCTCATTAAAGAGACTGGGCTTCCTGTGATTGTTGCTCCCAATCCGCTTCTCGCTGTCTGCCTCGGAACCGGCAAAGCCCTCGAATATCTCGACAAATTTAAGAAACGTCGCTCAATGCTGTGATCGATTTTAGCGGATGGACAACCAACCCTAAACTCATTCGCTGGATCCAAGAAGCAGTAGCCCTCTGTACACCCGAACATGTTCATCTCTGTGACGGCTCTGAAAAAGAATATCAACAGCTCTGTCAGGAGCTCGTTCAAAAGGGTGTTTTTGTTCCCTTAAATCCTACAAAACGCCCCAACAGCTTCTGGTGCCACTCGCATCCTGATGATGTGGCACGTGTGGAAGAGTCGACCTTCATCTGCTCTACAACGCAAGAAGGAGCCGGTCCTACCAACAACTGGCGCGATCCTAAGGAGATGCATGCGACGCTGAACCAGTTGTTCAAAGAATGCATGCGCGGTAGAACGCTGTACGTGATCCCCTTTAGCATGGGACCGCTTGGCTCGCCTATCTCTCACATCGGCGTGCAGATCACCGACTCTCCCTATGTCGTTGTCAGTATGTATATCATGACCCGCATGGGAAAAAAGGTGCTCGACATCTTAAAAAATGGCTTTTTTGTTCCCTGCATGCACTCGGTCGGCGTTCCCTTGGAGCCCGGACAAAAAGATATGCCCTGGCCGTGTGCTCCGGATAAACGGCACATTGTCCATTTTCCCGAAGAGAAGAGCATCTGGTCGTTTGGTAGCGGTTATGGTGGCAATGCCCTGCTCGGAAAGAAGTGTTTTGCACTGAGAATTGCCTCCGTGCTTGCTCGCGACGAGGGGTGGCTCGCAGAGCATATGCTCATCCTTGGCATTACAAATCCGCAAGGTGAAAAAAAATATATCGCTGCCGCGTTCCCTTCCGCGTGCGGTAAAACAAACCTCGCCATGCTGAAACCCACCCTGCCCGGCTGGAAGATCGAGTGTGTGGGCGATGACATCGCGTGGATGAAGATGGGAAAAGATGGAACGCTGCGCGCGATCAATCCCGAGGCGGGATTTTTTGGTGTCGCCCCCGGGACCTCATTCGACTCCAATCCCAACGCGATGCTCACCATCCAGAAGAATACGATTTTCACAAACGTGGCTTTTACGCCCGATCACGATGTCTGGTGGGAGGGGATGACAGCAGTGGCTCCTCCGCAGCTTACAGATTGGCAGGGAAAGCCCTGGACTCCGGCGCTCGGGACCAAGGCTGCCCATCCCAACGCGCGGTTTACCGTACCTATTCATCAGTGCCCCGTTGTGAATCATGCATGGGAAGACCCCGAGGGTGTTCCGATCTCTGCGATCATCTTTGGAGGCAGAAGAAGTACAACGGTTCCTCTCGTTTACGAGGCGAAAAATTGGGAGCATGGGATTTTTCTAGGTGCTAGTCTCTCTTCGGAGATGACAGCTGCTGCAAAAGGCGAGGTGGGAAAACTCCGTCACGATCCCTTTGCCATGCTTCCCTTCTGCGGCTACAACATGGGGGACTACTTCGCCCACTGGTTCGAGATCGAAGAGAAGATTCCTGCTGAGAAGCGCCCACGCATTTTCTACGTCAATTGGTTTAGAAAATCTAAAGAGGGAAAATTCCTCTGGCCGGGATTCGGCGAAAACATCCGCGTTCTCAAATGGATCTTTGAACGTGTTTCAGGAGAGGCGCAAACGTGCGATACTCTTCTGGGAAAAATTCCTGCCCCTGGCTCTCTCGATCTTTCTGGTCTTGCCGTTTCTGAAAAAGAGCTCTTTCAGATCGATCCTTCTGAGTGGCTTCATGAAGTCGAAGAGCTACGAAACTATTTCATGCTGTTTGGGAACCATCTTCCCAAAGCGCTTCATGAGCAGTTGAATCTTCTCGAAAAAGAATGCAGAATTTAAAATAAATTCTGTACAGTTCGAAGAAAGAGCTCTTGGAGGTGCCCGTGAAAATATTAATTGTTTTGTATGATGATCCTGTAGATGGATATCCTAAAACATATGCAAGAGATTCGATCCCGAAGCTCGAGCGTTATCCGGATGGGCAAACGCTTCCTACGCCCGAAAAGATCGATTTCAAACCGGGACAGCTGCTAGGGTGTGTCTCCGGAGGACTCGGTCTTCGGGCATTTTTAGAAAAGCTTGGCCACAATGTGATCATCACCTCCGATAAAGATGGGCCGAACTCTGTTTTTGAAAAAGAGCTTCCCGATGCAGATGTCGTCATCTCGCAACCATTCTGGCCCGCCTATTTGACAAAAGAGAGAATTGCAAAGGCGAAAAAACTCAAACTTGCGATCACGGCAGGTATCGGTTCCGATCACGTAGACCTCGAAGCGGCAGCGGGGCGCGGAATCACCGTGGCGGAAGTCTCCTGGTGCAATAGCGTGAGTGTCTCAGAACATGTTCTAATGATGATTCTCGCACTAGTCAGAAACTATATCCCTTCCTACCAGTGGATCATTGACAAAGGGTGGAATATCGCTGATTGCACCGAGCGTTCGTACGATCTAGAGGGAATGGATGTCGGAACGGTGGGATCGGGGCATATTGGTCTAGAAGTGCTAAGAAGACTCAAACCCTTCAATGTCAAACTCCACTACGTCGACAGACACCGCCTACCAAAAGAGATCGAGAAAGAGCTGAATGTCACCTATCACCCGAATGTTGAGTCGATGGTGCGTCTCTGTGATGTGGTGACCATTAACTGTCCACTGCATGCAGAAACGGAAAACCTCTTCGATGACAAGCTTATCGCGCAAATGAAGAGAGGCGCTTATATCGTCAACACAGCGCGTGGAAAGATTTGCAATCGCGATGCGGTGGCAAAAGCTCTCGAGAGCGGACATCTTGCAGGTTATGCAGGAGATGTCTGGTTTCCTCAACCTCCTCCCAAAGATCACCCTTGGCGTACCATGCCGCATCATGGCATGACACCACATATCGCCGGTACAAGCCTTCCCGCCCAGGCGAGATATGCTGCCGGTGTACGCGAAATTCTCGAATGCTGGTTCGCTAAGAAACCTATTCGTAATGAATACCTGATTCTCGATCAGGGCAAGCTAGCGGGGATCGGCAAGCACTCCTATAGCGTGGGAGATACGACGCGCGGATCAGAAGATGCGCAGCGTTTTAAGGTCGGGTGAGGAAGAAGTGATGATCGATGAATGATGAACGGAAGAAGGATCGGGAACAGGAAACGCAATCGGTAACGTTCACGGAAGAATATACCGTGACATGTTTTTTCGGCTCCCCGTCTGTTATTGGTCTAATTTCTTTTTCTTTTCTCTCTATCCATTAAATATTAATAGGTTGTATTTATTGTTAATAAATTATTTTAATTTATATTAAATAGTTGTTTTGTTAGAATTATTTGAAGTTTTTAATAATTTTTAGGGGTAATTATGAGCGCCGCAGTTTCAAAAGGAAAAGAAATACAAACTCTTCCATATGACGCTTTTTCAAACATCTTAAGCTTTTTGGAGCCCAAGCAGATCGCTCAGGCCGAAAGAGTGTGCAAACAATGGAAGGTGGCAACTGAGTCGGAAGGCCAGCATGTTTGGAAAGAGGCTTGCGCGATTCAGAAAATCCCTGTTGTTTCTGCGAATCTGATCAAAAAAGAGATCGAAGATTCGGATCTCGGTTTGCACACGTCGCAGTGTGGAAAATTTACCTCCCAAATTTTAGAGAACATTACTGCGTACGTAGCATTGCACGAAATGACCACATCTGCAGCTGTAAATTATAAGCGAGAGGTGCGGGCTCTCCGAGCGGATATCGAGCTCTATCGCGATACTTGGCATTTTTATAATAGGCAAAAAAATCGAAGCGACGCACCTCATATTTCTCGTTGCATGTGGGGAAACGAGCTGCCTGAACCGTTTATTGATACGAGACTTTCCGTTAACAAATGGCCAGTGGAATGGGGAGAAGAGCCTACCCTCAAGCTTTTCCCGTGGTCAGTTCCTCTTAGGATTTTCATGAATAGAGACGGGAGCTTTAAAACTAACGGCGATGAAGTACGTGTGATCTTCAAACAAAGACCACTAGTTCTGACTTGCATACACCGTTTTGAATTGTGTGACGAAATACAGGTTCATTCATTTCGTGCAGCTGCAGAAACAAGAGTATTAGCGAGCTTGGGCACAAAAAGACTTGAGAGTGCAGCAATCAAATTATCAAAAGAGCTCGCCAAAACGGCGCCAGACTGGTTCGATGTTGATCAGAGGGCGATTGAAGAGTTCGCAGAACAAACCGAAAAATAATTAATAATTGTAGGAGCAAATATGGCGGCTGTAGTTTCGAAGGCGAAAGGGACCGGTGCACTTCCAAATGATGCTCTTTTGCACGCTTTAACCTTTTTGGAGCCAGTACAGGTTGCTCGAGTTGAAAGCGTCTGCAGGCAGTGGAAAGAGGTAATCGGATCGGCTGACCAGCATATTTGGAAGGATTTTTGCTTAATGCAACAAATTCCTGTTGTTTCTGCGGATCTGATCAAAAAAGAGATCGAAGATTCGGAACTCGGTTTGCACACGTCGCAGTGTGGAAAATTTACCTCTCAAATTTTAGAGAATATCATTGGGTACGTAGCTTTGCATGAAACGACTACATCTGCAGCTATAAACTATAAGAATACTGCGTGTGTGGTTCACGCGAATATCAAGCTTGATTGGGCCACCTGCCATATTTACATATGGCCTAAAAACAGTTGGCTTATAGACCATGATTGGGGGGATGACGAAAGTGAACCGTTTGTAGGTATACGAGTGGGCTATGGAAAATTTTCCAATAAACTTACTAGAGAGGAGATGGAAGAGAACTGGGGACCTGAGAAAACAAAGGTTGTTCTCAATAGTACTCCTGTTTGTGTGCAATCTTTTCCTCGATCCGTGCCCCTTAGGTTTTTCATGAAGCCAGATGGAACTCTCAAGGACGGAGGAGATACAATACAGTTCGTTTTTTGTGATAGAATGTTGAGACTTACGTGCCAAAATGAAGTCGAATATAGGAATGGAAGGCTATTCTCTTCTACATTCAAACAAGGTCTAGAAAAGCGATTGGATATTTGTCGCAATGTCCCAGGCTCAATATTTGTGAAAGACGATGGTGTGGCGTTTTCAAAAACGCTTGCCAAAGCGGCAGGTGAGTGGTTCCATCTAAAGATGCGTCCAAAACAGGCCGGTTCTGACGATCAAAAGAAAGACGCCTAAAGAATCAAAAAGACGCAGCGAAGAGGTTCTCTTTTTGCTGCGTCTTTTTCTTGTTATCTCGAGAAGATTTCGTGGGGTTTGAAGAAGAATGAGATCTCGGTTTTGGCAGTCTCGAGGCTGTCTGAACCGTGGACGGCGTTCTTGTCGATTGTTTTTGCAAAGTCTGCGCGGATTGTGCCAGGTGCCGCTTCTTTTGGGTTGGTTGCTCCCATCAGGTTGCGGTTTTTTGCCACGGCATCGTCGCCTTCGAGGACGAGGATGAGGCAAGGGCCTGAGATCATAAAGTTGACGAGCTCTTGGAAGAAGGGGCGGTGCGCATGCACGGCATAAAATCCCTTTGCCTGTTCAGGAGGAAGGTGGAGCATTTTGGCTCCCACGATTTTAAGGCCCGCTTTTTCGAAACGGCTGATGATTGCGCCGATATTGTTTGCAAAAACTGCGTCGGGTTTGATGATGGATAGTGTTTGTTCTTTTGCCATTTCTACAATTCTCCTTTAGAAGCATTTAAGTAGTTTGCTAGTATATTCAACAGCCAAATTATTCTCATAGGAAATGCAGATGAGCTATGGAAACTACCCCGATTTAGCAGGGGTAAAACGGGTTCTGGTGGTTAAGCTGCGGCATCACGGAGATGTGCTGCTGACCTCTCCGGTCTTTTCGGAATTAAAAAAAGTACTTCCTCAAGCGCAGATCGACGCGTTCATCTACGCCGAAACCCTGCCGATGCTTGAGGGCCACCCTGCAATATCAAATTTTTTTCTTTACGACCGCCACCTAAAAAAAAGGGGTTTTTTCCCTCGATTCATAGGGGAGGCAAAACTACTTCGCCAAGTCCGCAAAGCCGGATTTGATCTAGTGATCAATCTCACGGAGGGAGATCGTGGAGCGATCATCGCCTTTGTTTCCGGAGCGAAGATCCGCGTAGGATTTGATCCTCAAGGGTCGGGTTTTGCTGGAAAACGAAAGATCTACACCCATCTCGCGAAAACTCCCAAGAGCCCACGACATACCGTTGAACGGCAGCTTGATGTTCTGCGCAGAATCGGCATTTTCCCTTTAGAGCAGGATAGGGCTCTCACCTTTCATGTCGGATCGGACTGTTTGGAAAAAATGCAGAGCTGCCTCCGCGAGGAGGGAATACGCTCGGGAGATTTCTTTCTCATTCACCCCGTCTCGCGTTGGCGTTTTAAATGTCCTCCACCCTCTTTTACCGTATCGCTGATCGAAGAGCTGAAGAAAAAAAATATACCCGTTGTTCTGACCTCGGGGCCTGATGCGCAAGAGCGCGCCTTCATGCAAGAGATCACGAAAGCAGTGCCGGGGATTTTAGATCTTGGCGGGAAGATCAATTTGAAAGAGCTCGGTGCGCTCATTCGGCTTTCCCGCGGGCTCATCTGTGTGGATTCCGTGCCCCTACACATGGCATCAGCTCTGAAGACTCCCGTCGTCGCGATCTTTGGGCCTACATCAGAGGAGAACTGGGGCCCATGGATGCATCCGAAAGCTAAAGTGGTTGCCCAGCCGTTTACCTGCCGTCCATGCCATCTCGATGGGTGCGGCGGAAGCAAGCGAAGCGAATGCCTCTATACGCTCTCCGTGCAACAAGTCCTGAGTGCGCTAGAAAGCCTCCCAATCCTAGAAACATCAATAGCTATAAAGTAAAGGTTCAAAATAGACATGTCGGGGGTTGAGGAGAGCGCTACGCGTCCCTCTCCCAACCCCCGACATGTCTATCGTAAACCTCGGAAGATTACTTAACTTTAAAACCGGGCTGGTATTTTTTAACCGGCTTTGCGCTGTTTGCCTGACATCGCTTTTTCCCAGAGGGCGGGGTCGAAGAAGATGTGCATCTCGTAAATTAAGCCGTCTTTCACCTTGTACCATGCGGCGGCAGGGATGGTGAGATGAGGGTTTTTTGTGATGTAGTCGTAGATCGTGCAGACAGAGCTGCGATCGCTGAACTGCTTGTGGATCACAAGCTTCTGAATATTGGGGATCAGCATCTCCTCATACGCTTTTAAGACCAGTGTCTTCCCTTCAGCACGGCCATTAGGCGTGAAGACAACGATATCCTCAGCGAGATGAAGCTTATTCGGATTTAGCTTCCCGCTTGCATAGGCGTTTTGCAGGGTTGTGAAATACTCGTTAACGATCTCTTCTGTGCTGCGAGGGGACATAGTTTGTGCTCCTTATCTAAAAATCACAATCTAAAGTCTTGGCCAAAATAAGACAAGCGGGCTTCTTGGCTGCTCAGAAGCTCATCAAAAGTTCCGGTGATCAGAACCTTTCCATCCCGCATCAGTGTGCTTCGATCGACGATCGAGAAGATCTCGCGCGCATTGTGATCGGTGATGAGGATGGTGATCCCCTTGGCTTTTAGGTGGCGGATCATCTGTTTCACATCATGCACAGCAAGCGGGTCGATATTCGCAAAAGGCTCATCTAGGAGAAGAAGGGAGGGCTCTGTGACGAGCGCGCGGGTGATTTCTAGGCGTCTTCTCTCTCCGCCTGAGAGGGTGACAGCTCTTTTTTTTGCGAGTCTTTGAAGGTGGAGCTCTGTGAGGAGCATGTCGAGACGTCTTTTCTGCTCCTCGCGGCTGATGGGGAGGGTTTCCAAAATACAAGAGATGTTCTCTTCAACAGTTAGCTGGCGGAAGATGGAGGGTTCTTGGGCGAGATATCCCATTCCCATGCGCGCACGCTCGTGAATCGGGCGGTGCGTGACCTCTTTGCCTTTAAAGAAGATACGCCCTTTATCGGGGCGGATGAGGCCGATCGTCATGTAAAAAGCGGTGGTTTTTCCTGCGCCATTGGGCCCTAAAAGACCAAGCACCTCACCTCTTCGAACAGAAAGAGAGAGGCCGCTTACAATCGGCTTTCCGCCATAAGATTTTTCGAGCTCCTCCGCAGAAAGAATTAACTCCTCTTCTCTATTCATTATTCGCCGGATCCTGATTTGGTTGGAGGTTTGTAATGCGGAAATAGTTTTTTCAGTAGGGTGTTCTCTTCATCGGTGAATGAGAATTTCACATTGCCAACACCCTGAACACGCTCTTCGTGTGTTTCGGGATCGCGCGTGATATGGACCTCTTGCGCGGCGATCTTCATCCCCTGCGTATCATCGGTATAGAGAACTCTCTTTCCGGGATTGGCGGTGAGAATGAGCGTGCGCGTTGTAGTCGAAAGGCTCATGCGATCTCCCACAGCAAAGCGGGGTTTGTTTTCGTCGGCGGAGAAGAGGCGAATATTTCCAGTGAGTGTAAGAACTGAGGGTCTAAGGCGTCCCTCTGCGTCTGTGTATTCCATTTGGGCTTGATTGGCAAAAAGAGCGAGATCTTCTGATCGGTAGAAGAGCTGCTTTTCTGGAACGGTCAAGCCATTCCGTTTAGGGCTATCAAAAGTGGCGCGCAAACGCTCTCGATCGAAATGAAAGGGGCCATGGCCCAGGAGATGGTGAACCTTGTCTGTCTCATCTTTAAAATCGAGAGTGGCGCTTCCGCGGGTGCGAATCGATTTTAAAAGACGGTGCTGCTTCTGCTGTTGCTGCGCAATTTCCAGCTCTCCATCGGTTGTGAGTAGCCCTAAAACACTTTCGTGTACTTTCACATGTCCTTTCAGGGTCAGAGCATTCTTTGCGTGATCCCAGAGGAGATGGTCGCTCTGAAATTTAATCTCCCCCTTTTGCATACCAGGAGCAATCAGAGAGGTTAGCACGCCTTGGGGGTGCAGGAGTGTGACACGCTGTGAGACGAGGTCTAGATCGACCGTCTCTGCGTCGATGAGATCAGCACCATGTGTCAGGCGGCATGGGGTTTTTGCATCTTTCGGATAGGCAGTGACGATACCCTGGAACTCTTTGGAGGGAGCCCCCTCTTGTGTTTGAACTTTTCGATAGAAAGCTCGATCTGCATCCAGAGAGAACCCCTGTCCGAATTCGATTGTGACATTCCCTTTGGCAAGAATTGTTTCGATTTCGAAATCACTTTTCTTATCGCTCTCCTCTTTTTTCGCAATTTTTAGGTCGACATTTTTCCCGAGGAGACGGAATAGGTCCTTTTTCACGCTGTCGCTGTAAACGACTCTTCCTCCTTCCTGAGAGGAGAGAAGGCCTTTGAGCTGGATGAAGTCGAGAGCCGCATCCGAACACTCGATTTTCGCCCCGCTTTTAAGATCGAGAAGCACATTTTGCGTGAGGTCAATGAGTGAGAAAGGGAATTCTTTTCCCCCTTCTTGCCTTTGCAAACGAGCCGTATCAGCTGCCATTTTTCCAAGGCCGTGGTCGAGGAGGACGTGACCCGTGAGCACGAGCGTATTTCCATCATAGACTGCATTTGCCGACGAGACTGCAGCAGAATCGGGGGCGGGCGTTGCCGAAAGCGCTACGAGGCCAAATAGAATGAAGAGGGGAATTCTCATAATTTGGAGAAGCTCGCTTTAAAATTTTTCGCTTGGAATTGGGGTGACTTTCCCGAAACCGCAAAAGAGACATCTTGCGCGATTCCCCGGACAAAAGCGGAAGAAGGGTCTTGTTCGAGAGATAAAACGTGGCCAGGAAGCCGAAAGAGAGAAATCGTCACCGACTGTGCGACAAACTGCTGTGTGGAGTAGAGATACGTGCCAGTATCTGCTTCGAGGTAGCGCATCTGTTGCATAGGGGCGCCCGTTCCTGCTACGGTATAAAGACGATCTTGCATCCAGCAGTGGATTTTTTGTAACTCCTCAACAACCTCTAGACGATTGCCTTTTGGATGTAGAGTTAGAAGAGAGGATTGGCTTTCAATGCGCGTATGCAAACGCGAGCCATCTTCTTGGGCGAACCAGATATCTTTGCGGACGCCTTGCCGCGTCTGGTGAGAGCTAGAGGAGAGCTGTTTTTGTGAGGGAGTTTTCTTTTGTAATGCTTGGACAAGGTTTTTGTAAGCATCGATATCCGATGCTCTGATCACACAGGTGTGGATACCCCAAAGAAGAGCAATGAAGCCGAAAAGCATCGAGCTTTTCATGATCATTTTATGGAACATTTGGCTTCAACCTCATGAACTACTTCATAAATTTTGAGAAGCTGTTCGAGAAGAGCGGGGAGCGCCTCAAAAGCCATGACCGAGTCTTTGTCGCTTTTAGCATTTGCGGGGTTTGGGTGCGCTTCGATGAAGAGGGAGTTGCACCCAGCAGCAATGGCGGCTTTTGCAAGTGTTGGAATGAATTCGCGTTGCCCTCCAGAAGTTTGTCCAAGGCCTCCCGGCTGCATCACAGAGTGCGAAGCATCAAAACAGACGGGAAAACCAAAAGCCTGCATCTGTGGGATCGCGCGCATATCGGAGACGAGATTGTTATAACCAAAGGAAGTTCCGCGATCGGTTAAGATAATTTTTCGATTTCCAGCAGTTACGATCTTGTCGACCACGTTTTTCATGTCCCAAGGGGCCATGAATTGCCCTTTTTTCACGTTTATTACAGCTGGAGTTTTTGCGGCGGCCACAATCAGGTCAGTTTGGCGGCAGAGAAAGGCAGGGATCTGAATAACATCGCAGATTTCGCCCGCGGCCTTGGCTTCTTCCTCGGAGTGAACATCGGTCAAAATGGGGAGATCAAACTCCTCTCGAACTCTTTCAAGAATCCGCAGGCCTTTTTCAAGGCCGGGTCCACGAAAAGAGGCATGGGAGGAGCGGTTCGCTTTGTCGTAGCTAGATTTGTAGATGAAAGCGATCCCTAAGCTAGAGAAGATCTCTTTCAATTTCTGCGCGGCAAAAAGAGCCTCATCTTCTCCCTCAATGACGCAGGGACCACAGATCACTGCGAGGGGTTCATTTTCGCCAATAAAAAAATCTTTTATAGGAACTCGTTGCATATCCTGAAATCATGGGGAATTTGGGGGTTTAGTTCAAGAGCGAGAAGAAGAAGGATCGGGCACGGGCGCGGGCACGAAAGAGGCCCATCTCCCTTTCGTTCAGCACTCATCGTTTCTCGTGAAGGAGATCTTTCATGGTGTAGAGGCCAGGCGAAGAGCGTGCGAGGAATTTTGCAGCTTTAAGCGCCCCTTTAGCAAAGGTTTCTCTTGAAAGAGCCTGATGCTTAAGGGTTAGGCGTTCGCCGTCACATTCGAAGATCACCTCATGTTCGCCCACAACATCGCCCCTGCGAAGGGAGTGGATGGCGATCGCCTCTTTGCTGCGCGGTGCCTCAACAACGTTTCCAGGATAGATACCTCCGAAGTCAAGGCCTTTAGCAATTGCAAGCGCAGAGCCGCTGGGAGCATCTTTTTTTTGTGTGTGGTGCGTTTCTAAGATGTCGATGTGGCAGGCCCCCTTGAGATGGCGGGCAAAGAAGCTGGCGGCCTCGATACAAAGTGCCATCCCCAAACTAAAATTGGGGGCGTAAAGAATCGGGATCTGTTTGGCGGCGGTTTCGAAGATAAGCTGTGTTTCTGCTGAGTGGCCTGTTGTTCCAATCACGATAGGTTTTCCTTGACGCGCGGCCTCCTGAATATACTTAGGTGTTACGCCGGCGGAAGAGAAGTCGATGAGTACATCGCACTGCTCCACAAATGCATCTAGTTGCGGCGAGAGAAAAATCCCAAGAGGCTGACCATTAGCGAGAAGGCCTAGATCTTTTCCGATCTCTGAAGAAGAGGAGGAAGCACAACCACCAACAACTTTGACGTTGGAATCTTTAAGAGATGCGAGAAGCACCGCTTTTCCCATCTTTCCCGTCGCACCGATAATGCCAATTGAAACATGCATAATTATGCTAAAACCGCTCGCTATTGGGGTCCGGAAGATACCGGTTGTGCTCCTGTTATAGTGGCGGGTTCATTTTCTTTCAATGAAGGGTCAGTGTTGTCTGCTTTAGCAGAGTTCGGATCTTTAGCAGAAGGAAAGCATTTATCTAAAACCAAAACAACTCCGCCTACAATAAGACCAGCTGCTCCCGCTTTCATAAGTCTGGGGGCAAGTTTATTCGCTGCACGAGCGCTTGCTCTAGAGGACGCTTTAGAGGCCTTCTCGGCTGCTTCTTTCGTGCGTTTGGCAGTTTTTTCTGCTTCCTTCGTCCACTCATTGGAGTGTGAATAAACTTCCTTCGCCTGAGAAAGATTTTTCTTTAACGTCGATAAAGTGGTTGGTTTATCAACAGGCGCAGGCAGATCAAACACCGGAGCTCTCTCTTTATAAAAATTGTAGAGGCTTTGTACATGTTTATGTTGGATTTGCGCCTTTTTATTGGCTTGTTGGGCAGTAATCAGCTCCTTATTTGCTGCGCTGGCAACACCATCAGCCTGGTCGGCGATGGCGGCGGCTCTTTGTGCGGCTTTTTTAACTCTCTCATCATAAAAGGATCCAACAGCTACAGCCGTAGCTCCCCCCGCAGACAAGGATAACCCTACAGTGTCTACTTGCTCAGATGTAAGAGTAAGAGACGGGAAGGTGCTGGAGATTTTTTCACGCATGAAAGCATAAATTTTGGCATGCTCACGTTTTACGGGATAATTTTTTTTGATGTTCTCGAGTGAATCAATATGCTCTTTTGCGCGAGCTCGAATGGCTACAATCGGAGTGCCTTTAGCTGCCATCTCACGAAGCTCTGCTTCGGCTTCAACCGCTGCTAAACAGCTATGTCTCTTGTAGGCCTCCTGCTCCTTCTCTCCTTCGAGCTGATTGTAACGCCCGAACACCTCTTGCTGCTTGACTCTGACTTCTTGAAGGATGTTTTTCAAATCCTCTGAATCGAGAATATTCAACTGTGTGGGTATCATACAGTTTGACCCAGTGACGCTAGCTGTTGTCATATTTTTCCTGTTGTTAAAAAGCTATGCTAATTCCAAATTTCATCGCGCCTTGACCGGCTTGCATACCGACAGTCGTCCCAGCAGCGCCGGCCTGAATTAAAACTTGGGTGAGTGCCCAGCCGGTAAACGCACACGCTCCAATGACGAGAACCGCCGTGCTAAGCTCTTTCAACCATTTGTGTTTTTTCTTGGCAATGTCGTGCTTAATTTGGCGTATATCATTTTCAAGTTGATTCGTGCTGTTTTGTGCTTGAGCGAGGCTGGTTTCTGCTTCATGTAAACGTTTGTTTAGCTCTTCGTTGCCTTTCCGTAACTCCTCGATCTCTTGATCCAGTCTTTCAATTTCCCTTGCGATCGCATTGAGATGTTCTTGCATCTGATCATTATGTGCTGCAATACGTTGCATGTTTTTTTCAGCGACTTGTTCGATTTTGGCATGAACGGGAGCAAACACATCCGCAATGATTTGCGAAGCCTCACGGTTAAATTTAGCAATGTCTTCTGCTATATCGCTCTTATGCTCTTTGCGATCTTCTCGTATACTTCTTGCCTCCTGAATGGCACGCAAATACCGAACGCTGTCGGCTATGGAATTGGATCCCCTTGGTACGAAAATTGGGAGTTGGCGAGACACGCTTAAATCCTGATATTGTCTCGTTTCCGTTCTAGGATGGGACCCTCTCTTTTTTAACCATGCTGTGAGTGCTATGGCGGCAAGATGGGGTTTGGTTGTAAAAGAAGTTTCGTTGTTCGGCTCTTTTGGTGATCGGCAACGGAACTGCTCAGGTACTCCGCTGAAGTACATTGCAAGGCTGATTTTGTTATACGTTCTGCCATCGCTTCCTAAAAGAGGTTCATCACCAAGTGGGTTAAGAGTGAGTGGATCGATAAGTATTTCTCGCAGAAGGGGGATATAGGTGTCTAATGCAGTGTCAGGGACCTCTTCTAGAGTAACATAGTGACAAAAGCAAGTGCACCAGGTGCGTAGCTCTTTGGTGAGGTCGTCATTCAGGCCGCACTCCTCGAGCAGTTTTTTAATTTCGAAAAGCTCCGCCTTCAGCTGGCGCCTTGCGACAGTTTCTTTTAAGATGGTAGGTTCACTTGGGCTTAACGAGAGTCCTGCTAGAGGAGAAAGAGAAACTGGTGATGAAGCCGGAGCAGAAACTGCCATAACTTACCTCATTTGGGGTCTAATTTTTGTGTAACCTGGGAGCTTACTCTGGTGCCCACTTCATAAAAACAAGCAACCTCTCGAGAACTCTTTTTTCGTTTTGCAAGAGATTCTTTCAACTGCATCAAGTAGATATGGGCATTGGCTTTGTGCCTTTCTTGATCTTCCAAACTGGATATGACTTGTTCTAAGTCTTTTGCCATCTCTCTGCGCACAGATTCTAATTGTGTATGTGTTTGTCGTAGTTGCGTAAGTTGCGCCTTTGCCTGCTCGGTCGGACGCGCTTCTTCAACCATGTTATTCAGAGATTCAGAAGTCGCACGATCGTGATCGACCTGCTTCAAAACCCGGCCTGCTGCCTGTGTTGCACGCTTCGCAAGCTCTTTTTGGTGTTTTTCGATCCTCTGTTGCAACATCGACTCGGGCGTGTGTCCAGTGCGCCTCGCACGGATAAATTGTACCATATCGCTCATGGATATTGCGCTCATGTATGCATCCCCCTCAGCAGGGTAAGCCCCTGCGTTATAACACGTTGAAGGTTTTGCTGCTCTTTGTGTACGTCAAGCATGAGGGCCTCCATCTTCTTTGAGGTTTCCCTAAGCTCATCATGCGCTGTGTTCATCTGATGGCTCATAACGTCCACGGCATCGTGGAGCTCTTCCAAACATTCTTCATGCCCTTGAATGCTTTCAAGTAGGGAGCCTTTATGTTCTTCAAATTTTGCGCGAGATTCACCCTCTGCTTTTTGCACTGCAAGATCTAGCTCTTGCAGCTTTTGCTTAAAGAGATGATCGACTGCTGTGCACTGCTGATCAAAACGCACTGCTTCTTTGGTGTAGACTTCAAACTCTTCGATGTAGGCGTCGACCGTTGTCCCTTTTGGTACAAGGAGCTGCAAAATCGCGCGGATCTCATTTTCAAAATGCAAAATAATGACCTCGTTTTTTTTATTTGCATTTGTAATTGCTGGGCGCACAATTTCGCAAAGCAGGTAACAGAGCATCAGCGCAGCTGCATCTTGCTCTTCAGGAGTTTTAAAGGAAGCCTTGCCAAAATCGCTCTTCCAAGAGGTGGTTACCTGCACATCGAAAAGCTCCGATTTTTGCATCTGTTCGATCAGCGCGTCTACTTTTTGAGTGATCGATTGAAAAGCCACAAAATGTAGTTGTTGTTGTGGGATGGTTATGGTCTCTGTTTGGACAGACATGTTATCCCCCTACGAAGCCTTTTTTTCATCAAATTTTGGTTCAGCCACTTGAGTTAAGCGTTGAAGTGCTTTTCCCATCACACCTAGGCCTGCAGTGACGTAGAAGCCGATGCCATGATTGTGGCCATTATATTCCTTGATAAGGGTGACAAGACTCGCTTGTGAAGTTTTTGCGTTTTCTTCGAGTATAGTCATCCTTTTTTGCAACGCCTCGACGGTCTTTTGCATCGTATCAATCAGTTGCTGCTGACTTTCTGCTTTGGCCGCATTGGCGACCCTTTCGGTGGCTTGCTGCGCCTTGGTTGCAATGAGCTCGGCCTCGAGTTTTCTTCCTCGTTCTTCGGAGCTTGCCAACGCATCTGTCACCTTTGTGACAAGTTGCTGCATGCTCTCCTGGGTTTGTTGTATCACAGGCCCAAGCTGGGCTAAGGACCCAGCAAGCGCTGGAATGAGTGCTGTTGAATTTGCTTGTTGAACTGGAACATCATTGGTTTTTAGCGTGACGGTCATGATTCCCTCCAAATTTCTGAATTACATAACAACGCAGTTGCCTTTTCCTTTAGGCTTATTGTGCAGGTCATTTACCGTGGAAGAGAGCTGTTGAATCACCTGATTTTGATTAGCGACTTGCTGTTTTAAAGCCTCCACTTGCCCTAAAGAAGCGTTTAATTCTTCGGTTCTCTTGGTGAGTCGATGATTTGTATCCTGCAGGCTGTTATTCAAGAGCGCGGCTGTTGCACTATGGATTCTCGTGTTTGCAGTTATGGTCTGAGTCTGAACAGCCATTCTATCCCCTTACGAAGCCTTTTTTTTATCAAATTTTGGTTCGGCCACTTGAAATTGCCTGTCGATATAAAAACCTCCGCTCAGGAAATGGTCGTGGCCATTGTATTGCCTGATAAGAGTGAGAAGACTCGTCTGTGAAGCTATTGCGTTTTCTTCGAGCACGGTCATCCTTTTTTGTAACATCTCGATAGTTTTTTGCATTGTATCAATCAGTTGCTGCTGACTTTCTGCTTTGGCTGCACTGGCGACTCTTTCGGTGGCTTGCTGCGCCTTGGTTGCAATGAGCTCGGCCTCGAGTTTTCTTCCCCGCTCTTCTGAGCTTGCCAAAGCATCTGTCACCTTTGTGACGAGTTGTTGCATGCTCTCTTGGGTTTGTTGTATCACAGGCGTAAGCTGCGCTAAGGACCCAGCAAGTGCTGGAATGAGTGCTGTTGGGCTCGCTTGTTGAACTGGAACATCATTAGTTTGTAACGTAACTGCCATGGTTCCCTCCAAATTTCTGAATTACATAACAACGCATTTGCCTTTTCCTTTAGGCTTATTGTGCAGGTCATTTACCGTGGAAGAGAGCTGTTGAATCACCTGATTTTGATTAGCGACCTGCTGTTTTAAAGCTTCCACTTGCCCTAAAGAAGCGTTTAATTCTTCGGTTCTCTTGGTGAGTCGATGATTTGTATCCTGCAGGCTGCTATTCAGGACAGCAACCGTCGTACTATGAACTTTTGCGTTTGCAGTTATGGTTGTCTCGACAGAATCGAAATGAGCTTTGGCAGCTGCTTCCGCACGTTCAGCTTCCTGTCTTGCGAGCTGCGCGACGGAGTCTTTGAAGGCTTCTAGCCTTTTTGTCCCCTGGGCAATTGTGTCATTGAGTTTTACGTTTTGATCTTTGAGCTGGGTCGTGACAAAACTAAGAGCCTGGATGCAGTATGTTGCAAATCGGAGCTGCTGATCCCCAAGTTGTTTTTCTCTTGGGATTAGAACTTGCGGTGCACCTGCTTCCTTTTTGCTTTCTACCCTTTCTATCTTCTCACGTAATGCTATGTCGATCGGAAGCGCGCGCGTCCATTCAAGGATATCCAAGGCGAAATGGTGAGGTATCACATCGAAGGGCTTGTTATCGAATGGAGAATTGGCCTTGGGTGCGATATTGCGATAATCGTCAAGCAACTCTTTTTCCCATACCCACAGCCCACGGTCTAGCATCGGCTTCACGAGTGAAGAGTGATCGAGAGGATTGAGGAGAATTTTGCTTGCAAGCTGATCGGCCAAACTCAAGACTCTTTGATCAAGAGCTGTTTGAGACATATCTTCAAGATCAATCGATATCACTTCGACGCCCCACGCGAAGAGCTTTTTCGAAAGAGGGTCTTTCCAATCTTTGTATTTCTCTAAAATTTCACAAAGCGCTTTTACATACACTTCGGGATTCTGTTCTTTCTGGGAAAGTGGAAATGAACCGGTTAGTGGCGAACTAACGGCAGTGACTGTCATCGTTGCCATTCGACTCACAAGAGTTTTATTGCTAGAAAAGCATGTCACACCATCTTATTTTTAGGAAATTAGAAATTTCTATCGAAATCATAGTAGTAGCAGATTGACAGGCAGATGGAAATAGCATATGAAGAAAATCATGAACTTACCACATTACAAGCTTCTACGTTATTTTTCTAAAGTTGAGCCAGATGCTAAATACTCTTTGTCAGCATCCGACTGCGAACCGCTCGAGATAAAGGATCTCTGGGGATTTGAAAAAGGGGCAGAGAAAAAATTAAAAGAGCTCAAGCTCTCATACCCCTCTCTGCAGGGAGGAGAAGCTCTTCGGAAGGCGATCTCCAAACAGTACACCCACATCTCTCCAAAGCAGGTTCTTGTCACCACGGGTTCTGAAGAGGCGATCTTTCTCTTTCTTTCGACGCTATTGAAGAAGGGGGATCACCTGATCGTTCAGACTCCCTGCTATCAGCCCTACTATGAAATTCCACGAGCGATGGGTTGTGAAGTCTCTTTCTGGCAGGGGAACGAGGAAAAAGAGTGGGCGTACGAGATTAAGGATCTCGAGAAACTGATCCAAAAGAACACACGTCTTATTACGCTGAGTTCTCCTGCACATCCGACGGGGCATCTCATGACGACAAAGGGGCTTTTCGATCTAGTTGAACTTGCAAGAGAGTATCGCTTGCACCTCTTTTGTGATGAGAGCTACCATGGCTTAGAGCATTTTTCTCAGGAAAGGCTTCCGAAAGTTGCAGATATTTACGAGAAAGGCTTCTCGATGGGATCTCTCTCGAAAGCCTACGGGCTTCCAGGTTTGCGCATAGGCTGGATTGCAACAACAGAAAAGATCCCTCTTCTCGAAATGAGCGCAATGAAAGACTATACGACTGCAGGTTGTAGCAGCATCTCAGAGTTTTTAGGGGAGATTGCGCTCAAACACGGTGAGAAGATCTTGGCGAATAATGTGAAACTGATTCAATCCAATACGAAACTCTTTCACGACTTCTTGAATGAGCACCGGAAACTGTTTGCGTGCAACATCCCGCGCGCTGGATGTTTGGCACTTGCTCGGTTGAAGAAGGGGAGCGCAGATGATCTCTCAGCAGGGCTTTTGGAGAGTGCCGATCTCCTCTGCGTATCCAGCACTGCATTAGATTTCGGCAATCGCCACATCCGTATCGGTCTTGGGCGAAAAAATTTCCCTCGCGCCCTCGAACAGCTGGAAAAGTATCTTGGGGCTTCTGCTCAAATGCGCCGGGCCGGCTGATTAAGAAACAGCCAAAACGACAAAGTAAAAGATTTAGCCTTTTTGGTATTGGAGCTTGCGTGAATTGATCTGACCGAGGATCTCATTGAGATGATCCACGGTTTGGAGGAGATTCACGATTTTGCTCTTGTCTTTTTCGAAGAGCGAAGTGTCCTGGTTTTTCGCTTTTGTTGCTTGCAACGTCTTTTTGAGAAGGATACTCTCTCTATCCTCTTCTTCTTGATCTTCTTGGGTCTCCTCATCCTCGCCTTTTTTGCGCTCTCCATCTTGAGGAAGGAAGGGGAGGATTGTATAGGAAAAAAACCGATTGCGCATCCGGTAGTGTTCAAAGAGGGCTTCGTAATGAGAAGAGTAGATGGCAGAGGTTGCCGCAATGTCTGCGTGGGGTGAAACAAGAGATGCTTCGGTGACAAAGGAGCGGTCATAGATCTGCTGATCCTGCGCATACCGCTCATGAATTTTTACGTCTAAGTTATCGATTGTCGTTGCTTTCGTCATTTGAACCTCCGCGAGGACAAAACATGCCACGCGCGCCTACATTATTTGAGAAGTCACAAAAAATATTCAAGCGCAAAAAAGTTCTGTAAAAAAAAGTCGGGGTCCTTTTAAGATGTTCGTGGCGTGGCATGAATTATGGCTATACGAACTGTTAAAAAGATCTGCGGAACGAGCGTCTTGCTCTCTTCCCTCTTTCTGATGCCGATTTCTCTTCGATGCGAAGAGGGTGTGGGTGAAGAGGTGAAAGAGGAGAGTGGGCACACGATCAATTTTTACGACGCACCGATCGTCGAAGTGATCCGTTTTGTCAGTCGTATTTCTGAGGTGAACTTCATCTTTAATAATAAAGAGCTGGAGTTCAACGTCACGATGTCCTCCGGCAAGCCTGTTAGTTCAGACAATGTGCTCCGCGCTCTACTACATATGTTGAAAACGCGCGGTTTCGGCGTGACGCAAGAGGAGAACTACTACGTCATCCATCAACCCGGTGAGGAGGGCAGCGAGAGCCATGCTCCTGCTTCTCCTCTACCCTTAAAACGACAAGTTCCTTCGCCTCTTTTTGCTTCTTTGGATGCACAAGAGCCTCCGCAATCAGGCGATCCTCAAGAGTTTTTTGTCTATAAGCTCCAATACCATCAAGGCTCGGAGATCGAGGCGGCGGTTAAGAAGATCGCTGCAGATTTACAAAACCAGCCAGAAAAGCCCGTCAAACTTCTTGCGGCTATTCATTCGATGCAATGGGTAAAAGCGACGAATTCATTGCTCTGCTCCGCAGATCCAGAAACCATTGAAGCACTCAGAAAGTTGATTGGATCGTTGGATGTGCCGCTAAGACAGGTTTTCATTGAGGTTCTCGTGATCGAAACAGACGCGCGCAAAGCATCGGAATTTGGTCTTGAGTGGGCCGCCGGCGGTAAGTTTGGCAAGGTGGGTTTTGGTATGGGAGATTTCGCGCACCACCACACGCAGCCGCCCTTTGCAAAAACGATGCAAGAGATCGGCCCTCACGTGAAACCTGCAGGCCTTAGCCAAATTCCGATTGGTAGTGGGTTTGATCTCGGTGTAATTGGAGATATTATTCTTCATAAAGGCAAATCCTTCTTAAGCCTGGGCTCACTGGCCTCCGCTCTGGAGGCGGATGCCACTAGCACAATCGTGCTGAACCAGAAGATCATCACTCAGGACAATAAGAATTCTAAAATCTTTGTGGGAGATAATATTCCCTTCACGGGATCTGTCGTACAAACCGTCGGACAGAGCCAGCAAACAACTGCGAATATCGAATACCGCGATATCGGTGTCAGCCTCAGCATTACTCCCATGCTCGGTGAAAGCGATGTCATCACGCTGGATATCGACGAGGAGATTACAGAGAGCGTTGGTGATCTCATGAACTCCACGACAAGTGTCAACGGAATCCGCACCACAAAAACCAATATGGCAACTCACGTCCACGTTCCCGATAAACACTTCCTCGTTTTAAGCGGCATGGCGCGCAACGCCAACTCTCAACGCAAAACAGGCGTTCCATTCCTAGGCAAAATTCCACTCATTGGTGCTCTATTCAGCAAAACCAAAAAGCAGGATGAGAAACGCAATATCCTAATCTTTGTAAGGCCGCACATTATCCACTCGATGGAAGATTATCAGAGGGTGACGAAGTCGCAGCCTGGTGCTCCCGAAGAGGTAGTGACGAACGAAATCACGCAGGACAAGTAGGGTAGATTCCGAGTTTCTTGTAAAAAATTTATTCACACTTGTTCTTTCGCTCCTACCTTCTTGGTGTTTTGCAACAATCATTGCATAAGGTAATATGCGGTATTTTTGGATCGATAGCTCAGTGGATAGAGCACCCGCCTTCTAAGCGGGTGGTCGCAGGTTCGAATCCTGCTCGATCCGATCATTAAAACTACGTATGGCAAAGAAAAAGACGAAAAAGGCACCGGCTCGAAAAGCGAAACATCCCAAACACTTGGGCGATTTTGCAATTTCGCGGCTTAAATTTGACCATCTCGATGCGGTCTTTAAAGAGTTTCGCACGGAGGAGTTCAAGAATTTAACCGAAATGCAAAAGAGCGAGCGTGTGGGGCGGGTTCTTCTGAAGCTGATTCAAGCAGAACCCAAGCCGGGTTTCCTCTTGGGAGCGGTCAGTGATTATATCGACCGAGTCAACCATGAGAAGGTTCTCGACGCCTACTCTTTTTCCAATTTTGAGCTTTGGCTGAACCAATTTTCTGGGTTGTCTGAAGAGGAAAATTACAAGGTGCGCGCACAGATCGCGGGCAAATATATTCCTCGCGAAGAGTATCAGATCTACTTCCCGATTGGGATGGGAAAAAAATATGGCGGAACGCATTACGTCACAGCGCATGGTTCTCCCGATCTAGACACTACAATCGCCTCCTTTTGGGGATGGGTAGATGCCTTTGCAGCACGGGTGGCGGAAGGATTGCATCTCTGGAATATTCCGGGCGGGTCTCCTCCTCCGCAAATCGAAACGAGCCTTCTTTTTCACAATATTTTTGGAGAGAATTTCTTCTCGCATTTTGCCAAGGGACGTGCGGCTCTCTCACTTTCCAGCCTCGATCTTTTGAGTCAAAAAGGGGTGATTAAGAAACAGACCGAAGAGTCTTCTCTCAATATCGACCAAGAGCGCACGCACCACTGTGTCGTTCTGATCGATGAGCGGGGGTTTTATCTTGGAGACTGGCGAAGCATTGACGTGGAAGGTGTGCGTCAGGTGATCATGCTTCTCAGCCAGGTCCTTCGCTGGTTTGAGAATTTTCTGCACGTAGAGCTAATCACTCTTTTTGCAAAAGAGAATCTAACGAGGAAAGATTTTCCTCACTTTTTCCGCAAGGTGTTTGGCACGCGTCTCGAACAGGCGCAACCAGCGAAACAGCTGACAGAAAAGCAGAGAGCGAACTTGCAAGATTACCTTGTCAAAGTTCTCAAGGTGAAAAACGGGCTTGAGAGCACTTTTGAGGAGTTCTCGCATGCAATGAAAGAGATCTCTCTCTTTGCATTCCACGAGTTTGTCGATCTCACTGTTTCCATCGAAAAATCGCCGCTCTTTGATAAGGCTGGCTACATCCTGGAAAATCGGCCGCGCATCTTCCACGTTCTAGAAAAGCTGATTCGTGGGCTTGATAACGCAATCCAGAGTATCGGCGCTTACGTTGAAAAGCTAGATGTGGCACTCAAGATCAAAACGGACGTTTTCGGACATATCCCGCAGGTTCTTAGCTCGCGAGCAGACATCGAAGAGATCCGCAGCAAGATGGCCTCCTACTCCTACCTCACCGTGACCTCCACCGACCAAGAAGGTCGCCATATCCCTTTAGGCGTTGTCCATTCGAGCGATTTACATAAGCCGATTCTGGGAACGGTGTCGCTTCGAGATTTTTGCAATCGCGAAGAGACAAAGATCCCCTCCTATTTGGAAGTGATCAGCGTGATCGACCATCACAAGAGCACGATGAACACCTTCTCTCCACCTGTTGCGGTTATTGCCGATGCGCAGTCTTCGAACGCGCTAGTAGCTGCCCTCGCATTTGAGATCAATGATCGGTATAGCACGGGTGGGATGAGTGCAAAAGAGATCGAAGCGCAGATGAAAGAGGTCAAAACAGATCTCTCCAAGCCTCGAAATAAGCGTATTTTCCAACGTCTATTGCAGAAGGGGCTTGTCGCTCAAAATAAGAACAGATTCTTCATCGACCCTCAGCGCGAGATCATCGAATACCTCCACTTTTTATACGCAATTTTGGATGACACCGATCTTTTGACCAAAGTCTCTCTGCGCGATTTAGAGTGTGTTGCCTCTCTTTTAAATCGATTGAAATCTCTTTTCCTAGGAAAAGAGGTGGAGATCCTCTCTTTCGACGATATTCCGCAAAACGGGGATTATGTCACGACGTGTGTACGACGCGTTCTCCAAAATATTGACACCTACTCACTCTATCGCAAGATCTACCTTGCCAAAGAGGCTGCAGTTGAAGAGAACCTCGAGCTGTGTATTCAGGGAAAACCTTCGAGCATTTTCCTCGATACCAAAGAGCAGAACGGCTGTTGCCGAGTTGGCCAGACCAAACTTTTTGCGAAAAATATCGCTACCTTTGAAAAGCATATCGATCGATTGCGCAAGATCTGGTATCACGAAGCGGAACAAGCCTTCAAAGAGAAGAGCGAAGTCGACCTCCATATCCATATGATCAGCACGATCAGTGGCGCAGAGGATCTATTTGCGGGTGCAGAAGGCGAATATGATCACCAAGATGAGATCTGGTTCTGGATTCCTGAAAGAGAGCAAGCAATCGAGCATCTAAAGACCTTCCTCAATGCTTTTCGTGCGCTCCCACAGGTTGCAAAGAACAGGATGGAGGTGGAATTCTTAGGAGAGAACGCTCATGAACTGGAGCGAATCTTCACCGAAAGTTTCTTGCCGATTCCGAAAACACGCGCCAAGAAGACAACTCTTCCGATTGCTGTGCTGAAGTTCGATGCAGGCACGATCAACTCTCGCAAAGCGCTCGTCTCTCCTTGTCTCCCCAGATTGGGATAGGGATGGGAAATGATGAACGATGAACTGAAGAGAGAAATTTAAACACCGAGAGGGAGCCGGGAAACGGTAACGCAATCGGTAACGTTCACGAAAAGACGAACGATGAGGAGAGGCTTTTTTTCAGCACTCACCACTCATCGTTCATCATTGGCCCACTGGCCTAGACTTGTTCTGCAGCTTTAGCTTCTGCTTCTGCATCTTCTAAGATTTCGAGATTGACGCGGAGGCCATTGCGGCTTGCAACTGACATGAGAAGGGTGCGAATCGCATTGATCGTCTTCCCTTTTTTGCCGATGATTTTTCCGATATCAGACTTCTCGACGGAGAGTTCAATGATTAAAGTGTGTGTGCCACCGACTTCATTGATGCGAACTTTGTCGGGATGGTCGACCAGATTCTTCACGATATATTCTACGAATTCTTTCATATGGAGATCCTCGGTTTAAACTTTGGTAACACAAAACCACGAAAAGAATGTACGAAATAAAGGGATATTAAACCAGTGAAAATTCTTTTGGAATAGGGGCCTCGAGCGAGATAGGCATAGAGGTAAAGGGGTGGATAAAAGCGATTCGGTGGGCGTGTAAAAGTTGTCTTTGAATCTTGTATTTTTTATTTGTAAGAATTGAGCCGTAGACAGGGTCGCCGAGAACAGGGTGGCCCAGATGCTTAAGGTGGACGCGGATCTGGTGGGTGCGTCCTGTGATCAGTTCAACCTCGACGAGCGACAGATGGCCGCGTTTTTCGATTAAACGAACGATCGAGATCGCCTCTCTGCCTTCAGGAGACACCGCCATCTCTTGCCTTTTTTTGGGGTGGCGGGCGATGGGGGCTTCGATCTTTCCTTCAGGCGGGTTCCCGATACAGATGGCTAGGTAGTGTTTCTGGATGGAGCGGCTTGCAAACATGGCGACAAGTTTCTGATGTGCTTCGGGGGTTTTTGCAGCAAGAAGAACGCCTGTTGTTTCTTTGTCGAGGCGATGAACGATTCCAGGTCGAAGATTGCCCGGATTTGCCTCGAGATTTTTGCAGTGATAGAGCAAGGCATTCGCAAAAGTTCCAGTGTAATGGCCCGGGGCTGGGTGGACGACCATACCAGCAGGTTTATTGATGGCTAGGAGATGCTCATCTTCGTAAAGGATATCGAGTGGGATATTCTCTGGTTCAAGGGAGACTTCGGGCGTGAGGAGAAAGCAGATTTCGATCTCATCGCCTTCTTTAAGCTTCTCTCGCTTCTTTAAGAGTTGACCTTCTGAAAGGACGGAGTTTTGTTCGATCAAAAACTGAAAATAGGTGCGCGAGTATTTCGGAAAGCGGCGCGCAAGAAGGGTATCTAGCCTGACCCCCTCCTCCTCCTTCGAGATTAAAATTGTTTCTTGATGCGAATCTTGCATGGGAAGAGTTTAGCAAAAATCGAAATCTGCGTCTGCCTCGATGTTTTTGCTACCCTCGTAGCAAAATTTGGTCCAAAATTTGCAACCATGGCAGCAATTTTCATAAATCTTTATTTATCAAGGGATTGTAAAAAATGGAAGTTGGGGGAGGAGAGGGGTTTATTGCTGGTCGTCAGAGTCTTTGCGCATCTTTTTGATGGCTTCGAGGGCGCGCTGCTGCTCTTTTTTCATCTCGTCGATGGCTTGCTTAATGGCCATGTCGATAGCCATTTTGAGCTCTTGGGGGCTTGCCATGCCTCCAAACATCTTCCCCCAGGCGGACATCACCTCTTGGCTGTAGCCGCCGCCAGAAGAGGGGGAGGGTGCGCTTGGTTGTGGACCCTGAGGCCCTTGAGGTCCCGTGGAAGGACCGGTGGGAGTTACATTTTGAATCATATATATCCGTTACCATAATCTTGCTTTTGTGGAGTTTAGCATGCAACAGAAAACGTCCGATGAAGAACCTCTTGCGCGCGCCTATGTATTGCGGCTTCTTTCGAGACGCGGCTATTTTTCTAAAGAGCTGCGCGAGAAGATGCGACGCAAGGGCTATTCTGAAGAGGTTGTGGAAAAGATGATCAAGCTTTGCAATACACGCGGATATCTCAACGATGAGGAGCGAAGTCGGAGTGTGGTCGCCCGCGAAAAAGAGAAGGGAAGAGGACCGCGGCGCATTGCGATGCTGTTAAAAACCAAAGGGGCTCTCACTCAAAAAGCGGCGGACGAACTGCAGACGTTCGATCAAAAAGCTGCAATTTTATCACACCTTGCAAAACTCAAGAAGCGCGCAAACACGCGAGAAAAGCTGATCATGGCTCTTATGCGGCGCGGCTTTGATTTTGATGCGATACTTTCTTGCTTGGAAGGTCAATGATTTAGTACATTCTGTTTTTCCTCAAAATGTTGGGAGATTGAGATGCGCATTGGCGTGATAGGAATCAATGCAAAATCCTCAGAGCTTGATCTTCGAGAGCGCTTTGCAAAAGCGGCGCAAAGGCTTTTTTGTGCGGAGAACTCTACGAAATGGATTGCACACTCGCTTCTTCTTTCGACCTGCCACCGCACAGAGATCTACTTTTGTGGAGATCACGGCATCGGGATTCATGGAGAGATCTTAGAGTTTCTCAGGCAAGAGATCGACCTTCCTTTCGAGCAAAATCTCTATAGCTATTTTGGCGGTGACTGTTTTTTGCATCTTGCAACGGTCGTTTGCGGACTCGACAGTGTGATTGTTGGGGAAACAGAGATCCAGAGGCAGGTCAAGCGCGCTTATGAGAATGCGCTTGTTTATCGTGCGCTTCGGGCGCCACTGCATTTTCTCTTTCAGAAGAGTTTTAAGATCGCAAAAGAGATGCGCTCAGCTTCTTTTTTTCCACGAGGTCATCTCAATTTAGAGGGGAGTATTTTTCAGCTTTTTAAACAACTTCTAAAACGCGAAGGCGATGTTCTCTTTATCGGCAACTCGGCAATCAACCGGAAAATTATTCGTTTTTTTCGAAAGAAGGGCGTCGAAAATCTTACGCTTTGTACACGCGGTCTTCATTCTGCGCATGAGTTTGCCGAAGAGGGCAATCTCAACCTGATCGATTGGAGTGAGATCGCATCTTGGAAAAAGTACCCGCTGGTTATTTGCGGCACGAACCAGTCGGAATATCTCCTTACTGAAAAACAACTCGATGGACAGGTGCAAACGCGTCTCATCATCGATCTCTGTGTTCCTCGTAATGTCGATCCTCGCCTCGGTACCTATTCGGAGATCACGCTCCTAAATATCGAGGGGGTCAATGAGCTCCTTCAAGCAAAAGCCGGTCGTCACGACCAGGAAATTTTTCTTTGTAAAGAGCAGGTGCGGCATCTCGTTGAGCGGCAGCTCGCCATTTATAAACAGAAAGAGGGGAAATTATGTTTCGTTTAATCGCGCTTACACTTCTTTTTTCTGTTGGACTTATGTCAGAAGAAGACGGCTCGAAGATTATCTCCCTTCCTGCGGGTAGCGTGTATCATGGAGACTATTTTGCGATGGGGAGCAATGTCGAGATCTCTGGCACCGTCGAAGGAGATCTTTACCTCTTAGCTGCACAGGCCTTTGTTGATGGACATGTCAAAGGAGATATCTTAGTTTGCGCTGGGAATGCACAAATTTCGGGTATTGTGGACAACAACGTTCGCGCAATTGCAGGGCAGGTGACAATTGATGGAAATATTGGACATAGCGTGACCGCGATAGGGGGAAATGTGCAATTATCCTCCTCTGCAAAATTGGGAGGAAATCTCGTTTGTGTGGCAGGAACTACAGAAATTCTCTCTTCTATCACAGGAGATGCGACAGTCGCGGCCTCTCATCTTCGCGTTTCAGGATCGATCGGCGACCGATTAAACGCCTATGTTGGTAAGTTGAGGCTTACCTCCAAGGCACACGTCGGTAGTGATCTCGAGTATAAGAGCGATGAGGAGGCTCTTATCGACCCAGAGGCGCAAATCGGGGGAAAAATCATCCACCATACCTCAGTTGTACAGAAGTTTATCGGTGGGGGGTGGCTCAAGGGTGTCATCGTCGGCTCGAAAGTGGTCGGTTTCATCATGAATTTTATCTACAGCTTTGTGGTGGGGTGGCTCCTCATCCGTCTCTTTCCGCGGAATTTTGAATTGGCGCAGGAGGCTTTGTCTCTGCACTTCTTGAAGTGTTTCGGTTTTGGCTTAATGCTGCTGATTCTTTTGCCGCTTGCGTCGCTTCTCTTGCTGATGAGTATTCTTGGTGTGCCTTTTGCGCTCACGCTCATAGCGTTAAACGTCATTACCTTCTACACGGTTAAAATTTTCCCTATCCTCTGGTTTACTGAGAAGGTCTTCAAGGGCTTTAACATAAAAATAGGGCGTTATTCGGCTCTTGCGATCGGTCTTTTTGCCTATTTTCTCCTCACGCCAATTCCCTATTTTGGGATAGTCCTCGTGCTTGCAGCCCTTCTCTTGGGATTGGGCGCAGGGGCTGTTGCGGGTCTTCGCAGAAGGATCTACGACTAATACCAAATATAAGAAACGTTGAATGATGAGCGGAAGAAAAAGAACGGCTGCACTGCTGTTGTCACTACTCCTGCTTGGTAGGCCGCTAATTGCAGAGGAGATCACAAATCCCTTCAAAACAGATGGGTTTGGTTCTCAGTTTCAGACGATTATCTATGCGATCGTCTATGCAGAACTCAAAGAAAAGACCTTTTTGTACACGCCGTTCAGTAGCCTTGAGCATAACTATGATGGGGATCCTGATTTCCTTAGAAAAAAGGAGTGGCTTGTTAACCTGATCGACTACTTTCCGATAAACAGAGACCCTGAGCTGCAACACAAAATCAGCGTTGATAAATACATCCGCTTCTTCGAGGGAAATTTAGAAGAGTGTGCAAATAGCAAAGCGCTTAAAAAAATTAAAAAGCTCTTTCGGAAAAACAAGAGAAGAGAGAACTACTTTGACGGGAGATTCTTTAATATCGCGATTCATATCAGGAGGCCGAATCCTCATGATTGTCGAGTTTATGGAACAGATACTCCGGATGCTATTTTTGAAAACATCATCGAGACTTTGAGAGATAAGTATTCTTCGCAGAATTGTTTGTTTCACATTTACTCGCAGGGAGATGAGGCGCATTTTAGGCGGGTTTTTGAGGGAGATGACATTGTATTCCACCTCAACGAATCGATAGAAAATACCTTTGCTTCGCTGGTATTCGCCGATGTTCTGGTTACATCTCCCAGCGCCTTTAGCCATACAGCCGCTCTTTTATCGAATGGCATCGTCTACTACATGCCCTTCTACCATCGCCCGCTGCCCTACTGGCTAGAGATCGATTTCTAGCGGAAAAACGGAGTATACTCCGGAAATGTCAGGCAAATCCGGAGTATGTTCCGAAAAAATCCATAAAATTCTTGATTTTGCGACAAAAACGGAGTTGTCAAAAAGCTTTTAGCTTTTGGATCAGGCCGTTAAATTTTTCATCTTTTAGAATCCAAGCTGTGACCCCCTGCCCTGTGGGGATAAAAATCTCCTCATAATTCTCAGGAGTTGCTATGCGAGAGTACCCATAAACATCATCTTTGTGTCCCAGGAAACGGCAGCGCGTGTCGTGTGCTAAGATTACCGGAACTTTATCGAAGAGGAGCTGTACAAGGTCTCCTCTGAGATAGATCCCGGGGTCGACAAAAGCGACATCAATTTTATTCTGTTTCTTCAAATTCAGAATAAATTTATTTAACTCAACGAGATAGAAGTCGTCGATAAGGGCGTAGTTCTTATGTGTACCGCATTGATAGGAAGCGGCCACATAGAGGTGTTGTGAGCCTAGGTATCTATGTGGGGCCCATGTAATGTCTGCTCCTCGGTAGTCGCTAAAATAGATGAGGGGCATCCAGTTTGTGCAGTTTCGATATAGTCCTAAACAAACTTTAATCCAATCGGGACCGCTTCCATCTGTGACAAATTCCACAGAGATCACTTTGGCGCAATTGTCGATGAAGTATTTTGTCGAGTAGCCAACGCCGAATTCGAGAAAAGTTCTCACATTCATCTGGGAGAAAATTTCTCGGAAGACGGGGATATGGTCGGTGTAGCCCGTTGTATTGCCGAGATCTATGAGCCACTCATAGGTAATCTCGTCTGCTTCTATGGTTCTGTAGTCTGCGAAGACAGAATTTTTTGTCTGAATCAGGAGGAGAAAGATAAAAAAACTCGCAAGAGTTCTTGTCATGATTACCTTAAGGATTAAATAGATTGTCAGCAATTGGAGGAAGGGGCCGCAATAGTGCTTTCACGCTTTCTAGATCGATCGAGCAGAGATAGGCTTCATGATCCTCTATGCCGATGGGAAGGATCAGCTTTTTGCCTGTATGATCGAGCGTCATACTGCAGCAATATTCGACGCCGAGGTGGCGAAAGGTAAAAGGCTTTGAAACCTGGGTGACGATAAAACTTTTGTCAAGTTGTACAAAACGGTGCAGGTAGTGACGGGCATGGTCGCGAAAGATGACCTCATGGATGAGGGTCAAGTAGCCGTCTCCAAATGGGACTGGTCCTGCCGACCCACGGAAATGCGAAAAGTCATGTACAGGTTCATAACTCAGAAGAGGCTCACACTCTCCAGTCTCGATATTCGGCTGAAAGATGATGAATGGGTCATATGAGTAGATGGTGTAGAGATGGCCATCCTCTATGAAGGGGAGCCAATTTTTCTCGCATCGGTAGGGATCAGGCCCGAGAAGAGGGATCAGTTTCTCAACGGAAATGGTGCTGCCGCGTGGTTGATTTCCCATTTTACAGAGGGAAATTTGAATCGTGCCTGTGAAATTGGTATCGCTTGTGTTGCAAGTAAACCATAGGCCGTCGTTCATCTGAAAAATACGGCAATCTTCCAATCCCTCCACATAGCGGCCAGGGATCTTCTCTCGAGGGAGATTTTCGACGATCTCTTCTTGCCCAAGAAGCCTGAAGTTCTGGTCGTAATGCAGGAGGAAGTTGCGCGTGCGGAAGATGCCATCCTTATCAATCGTGTGGAAGTAGTTGGCTCCTGTTTGGGTATAGTTCACGGCTCGACAGATGAGCTCGTAACCTTTAGATGTTTTGACAATCGAGGGATTCATCGGGTGGTAGCGTTCTACGTTTCCTTCCCGGATGAGAGGAAGTGGAGGCGCAATAGGCTGGAATTCTGCGTGTTTTAGATTTTCGACGTAGTAGAGGATATTCTGATAGGCCTGATCTCTGATGTGCTTTGGTACGTTTTTGTGGAGCATGAGATTGCTTCCAGCGAGGTATCCCTCTTCTTTGAATGGAGTATAGTAGGCTGCAATGGAGATCTCCTCGTCGAACTGATAGGGATGTAAAAGGGGATAGGGAAGCAGGAGGGGATCTGAGGGGGTGATGAGCCGTGCCCCTTGCTTAGCAAAAAGATAGGCAAGATCATTTTGTCCATGTTGGCGGTAGTAGCTGGCGATTTTATAGAGAGGCTCAGATCGAAGGGAATTGTATTGATAAGCATCTAAGTAAGCCGCAATGGCTTCTTCTGAGCGGTTGGCTTCAAGCAAACACTCTCCAGACATGTACTTTGCAAACCAGATCTCATCGGGGCTCCCTTTCTTGATGAGAAACTGGTACTGATCAAGAGCTTGTTCAAACTGTTTTAATCCTTTAAGAGTTTGGGCAAGTTCTAGGCGGCATCTTCCATTCTCTGGTTGCTTCTCAATGGCCACGGAAAGTTCGGCCACTCGTCGCTTCAGTTTTTCGGTTGTGTAGTAGGTACACTCTTCCGACTCTTCGATCATGAGTGTTTGGAGTTTGATAAAGTATGCGGGTTTTTTTACCCCTAATGCTTCATGTGGGATTTGCAGGCGCTCAAGGGGGAGAGAGGCGCGCATAAGGCGTGGGCTATATTGAGAATAAGAGAGAGATGCGGAGTTTTCGAGGACGAGATAGGCATCTTCCTTCAAGCTCTCTTTCCTAAATCCAGAACCGATTTTTACAAATGTATCAGGGTCGAGAATGAGGATATAACCTTGCGCAAGGGGAACTCGAAATTCGTTTAAGGTTTTTTGTGCTGTATGAAAAGCAAGGATGCGGTTGCGTTCAAAATTTGTAGAATTGGAACGATAAATTTTCCCGGGAATTCCGGTCTTATGCATAAACTCGTTGACGATTTCTAGAGTGCGATCTGTCGATCCTAAGTCGCAAATACACAGGCAATCGGCGATCTCTTTAACGCTATCCAAACATTTTCGAATCACCATGTCATCATTTTTGGCAACGATGCAGACACACAGAACGCCGCTTGTATCTTGATATGAGAATGCAAATCTTGGGAGAAGGAATAAGGCAATGAGAAGAAAATGTTTTAGAAGCATGCAGTCAAAAATGAAGAATCTTCGAAATCTCCGCAAGAGAAGTGTTACGGTATTCAACGTTGCTATGCGAGGCGACGAACTTCATCTGCACAGAGGAAATTCGCCGTCTAGAACGGAAGATGGTCTTTAGGGGGTTAAGGTTTTGAGAGCTTGTGCGACTCCTTTGTATTTCTCGTTTTTAATGACCCAGGCGGTGATGCCACCGGGTTCCATGGGGAGGTAGATCTCTTCGTAGTTTTCAGGTGTTACAATTCTTGAAAGTCCGTAGACATCATCTTGTGTGCCGGCCGCACGGGTATTCGTATTGACTGCAATGATGAGAGGAAGCTTGTCGAATAGAAGCTGTACGAGGTCCCCTCTCAAAAAGAAGGCTCCGTCCACGACCGCCATATCGATTCTGTGGCACTTGAGAAGATTATTGATGAAGGCGTTTATCTCCGTGAGGTAAAAATCGTCGATGAGTGCGTAGTTTTTGTGTGTGGCAGTTTGATAGGAGACAGCTTTGTAGACACTCTCTGAACCGAGGTATCTATAGGGAGCCCAGTTGATATCGCCTTGATACCCGGTAAAGAAGACGATGGGGATCCAGTTAGAGTAACCGCGGTAGTGATCTAGGCACTGTTTCATAATGGCAGGGCCGTAGCCATTAGTGACAAATTCTACAGAGATCACCTTGTTGCATGAATCTAAGAGGAATTCTGTGCTGGGGGTGAGGCCAAATTGGAGGGCGCCGCGTACTTTTGTCTGCTGAATGATCTTTCGGAAATGTTCGAAATCATCTGCGTACGTCTTGCAGCCGAAAATCAAAACAAAAAGGAACAGGATTTTTTTCATAGGTTTTTCACGTAGTTTGGGCCTCCATTGTCGGAGGCGGCTTTGGGTAGGTTTGAAACGATGTCTTCACGCAGCGTGAAGAGCTTAATTCCTGGAGGAAGAATGTAATCCATGTCGTAGGGAAAAAAAATCTGGTGAGCTTGGAAAAACTGGAGAAGTTTTTGGATGCCCGAGCGCCTCAGGATCATCGAGTGGGCGCCAGAACGCGCACCGACCTCATAAAAATCAGATGAGATCTCTTTTTTCATCGCGTAGTTATTTGCAAGAGAAAACAAAAAAAAGTCGGGGCGTCGTCCTGCCCAGTAGGTCGTTTTATGAAAACCGTTCTGGTCTCGGATATCCTTATCGGTAAAGAGAATATCCCACCCCTCTTCTCCAACGAGATCATCTAACCTGTCAACATAGTCGGAGAGCATGCGTGGATCACGGATCACTTCGATATCATCTTCCATGATCCAGATTGTCTCATAGCCAGAATTCCATGCATCTTGGAGGATGGAGATATGGCTGAGTGCAATGCCGATAGCACCCCTCGAGAGGCAGTGGCAAAAATAGGTTTGTCCTGGACGTTCGATGATCTCATGACTGGGCTCAAAATTTCCGTTTGGGAGATAGCAAGTACCCATGAAGCCGCCTTGCATTTCCGGAGAAAATTTCAAGCCAACATCATTGAGGGTTTCGAGGCTGAGTTTCCAGCCATTCACAGCAGGAAAGCGACATGGGATGATTCCATAGGGTCCGAGTTGGTTGAGAGAAAGTGCGAACTTTTCAGGCCTCTCGTCGAGATTGATCATATAGATGAAGTCGATATTGCGGATCGTTCGCATAGCTGACTTCTCTTCGACCTTTTTCAAATGATCTTCAACGTCTGCTATGAGAGAGCTTGAGACGAAGAGTAGAGAGAGACAGAATTGTTTCATCATTTGATGAGATCTGTAGAGGAGAGATAGGGGCGATTTTTCGTGTCAACGCGATGAGCTCCAATGGGGCTTGCTTCATATGTTGGGGGGCGATAGATCTTTTCAAGATCATTCATCCCTTTGAAGCGCAAGTTTTTCTCTTTCAAAATATCATCGCGGATGAAGAAGAGGTTTGTGCCCGATTTTTCCGCATAAACAAGAGAGTAGCCTTTTGATCTTCCGAGATTGTAAAGCGCGCGGATGCTTGCGCCATAATATGTGGTTCCATCGCCACAAAAGTAGGGGCGGTACTTAACAACTTTATCTTCTTCTGGGAGATGCGAGGCGTTGTATTCGATCACGACAACGGAGGGTTGATATTTCTCATCGATCGCTTGCCAGATGTAGAAGTCGTTGTAGTCGATATCGATCGATAAAAGGTCTAAATTGAACGGAACGTTGTACTTTTCGAACAGGTCGTTGATGTTTTCGGCAGTGATGAACTCTTTGTACAAATTGTATTCGGGGACTTCAAACATGCGGTCGAGCAAGAGTCCGAGCCATCCTTGACGTCTGAGTATATAGCTGTTACTTCCTGTCATGCCATCATAGGCGCCAAAATCAACGAAGTAATGCGACGAAGGGGTGATGAGCTCGAAGATCTTTGCGAGCACTCCATCTTCCCCGTTCTGGCTGTAGAGGGAGACCTCGTAGTAACCGAGATCGATCTCTTTTGGATCTGCTGAAAGAAAGGAGATCAAAACGGTAAAGAGACAGAGAAGTTTGCGCATGAGGCTATCTCGAATTTAAAAAGTTATTTATTTTTGGGTATTTTTCAGCAGATTTGGAATTAGCTTTTTCAGACAAAGTGTGAGTACATGGCTGAAAAAACTGATTCCAAAGATGCCAAAAAGAGCGAAAATAAATTCTTTCTTTAGTTCGAGATAGGCTCATATTACCTTTTCTTAAATAGGATACAGTTGCCGCTGTCGATCAGCTTCACTACATCGCAGGATTCTAAAAGGATCTCCACTGCAGGTTGGGTGGTTTCCCACAACGTGTCGTTTAGCCAGACATACCCTCCTTCCCGTACCTTGGGAAGGTAGAGCTCTACGTCGCGCAAAATGGCGGTTTCTGTGTGATTTCCATCGATATAGAGGATGTCGATCTCTCCAACTTCCGGGGCAGCTTTTTCAGAGGAGAGTTTTAAGGTTGTGGTGTACTCCTCAATCTCATATCTGCGGAGCATGTTGAGGTAGGAGTAGTAGATGTAGGTGAGGTTGACCTTGCTCCACCATTCGATATGCGCCTTGTCTTTTACAGGATCGAGATATTTCATACACTCGGCGCGATCCCAGGGGTCGATGGCAATGATGGTTCCATGTTCGAGAAACTTGAGTGCCGAGGCGACCGGAAAAACAGAACCTCCTCCAAAGACACCGATTTCGACGCACACGTCGGGCTTCACGGTCAAAATTAGATCAATGAAATTGAGAGCTTTTTCTTTCGAACACCAGCCTTCCAAATGCGGAAGCACGTTGCAGACGCGCTGCTTGAGCGCTTCCACGTCTTTATTCGCATATGCAGAAGAAGCAAGAAAAATAAACGATAAAATGAATGAAATGATCCTTCTCATGGTTTTATCCAAATCCCCCAAGTGCAAACATCGGTAAATTCTGCGAATCTCCTACAGTTAGTATCGAGCCATGCTGCAGCCTTCGCTGTGGTATCCACCCCTTCTTCATGCCACTTCATGTCATCGAGGATGATCCATCCTCCCTTTCTGACAAGAGGAACCCATTTAGTTACATCGAAGAAAGAGGTCTTTTCAGAATGGTTTCCATCGATATGTAAAATGTCGATATCGAAAATCAAAGGGGCATTTTCGGAGGTGCTTTCAATCAACTCGACCTGGTCCACGAGATCTAGTTGTTCGATCTTCTGGATGAGGCCTTGCATGATTCCACGGTGATCGACGATGCTCCAGTAGTGCCTGTTATCTTGGTTAAGAACCGCCTCTAGAGAGGCGGCTGGATCCCATGGATCGATGCCATAGATGACACCGTTCTGGTTGGCTTTGAGTGCGCATGCCATGGGCACAAGAGATTTGCCGCCGAAGACGCCGATCTCTACGATCGTGTTAGGCTTCATCTTCATGATCAGATCGATCAAAATCGAGGCTTTATCTTCCGCACACCATCCCTCTAGACCTTTCATGATCTCAAAGGCTTGTCTTTTAACCTTCGCGGCCGAGGTCTGTTTGTCGATTCCGATCAACTCTTCGAGATGTGTGGCAGCCTGAGCATTGAAGTCGTGTCCATCCATCAGTTTTTCTCCTCCACTTGCTCAAATTTCTTTCTGTAGTTGGGCGCGCCGTTATCAGAAAAGGCATTGATCTGAGGTCCGATGACATCATCGAGCACCGTATAAAAGCGCATGTCGAAGGGGAGTGTAAAATCCATATCGTAGGGAAGAAAAATCTGGAAGCACTTGAAAAAGTCGAGGAGCTTCTCGATACCAGAGCGGCGAATGATCATCGAATAAGCGCCAAAGCGCACACCCACTCTTCGAAAATCTGGGCTGATAGTCTCCTTCTCCAAACATTTATTTGGGTATGCTGGGACAAAGTTGGGGCGCCATGCATACGCTGAGCAGTTAACATATTGGCCATTGTTGTTCTTCGTGTCGCGGTCGGTAAAGAGAACATCCCATCCACCGTGGCCAACGAGATCATCGAGTTCATCGATGAGATCCGAAAGAATGCGAGGATCACGGATCACTTCAACATCATCTTCCATTACCCAGATCGTTTCATATCCTGAATCATAAGCATCTTGAAGAACAGAGAGGTGACTGAGCACGATACCGATCGCGCCGCGAGACATGCAGTGGCTGAAGTAGGTGCGCCCATACTGGTGGACAATTTCGTGGTGAGGTTCTCCATTTCCGTCGAGGAGATAGCATGTACCCCATCCAGAACCTGACATCCAAGGACCATACTGGACTCCCAAA
This sequence comes from Chlamydiae bacterium Ga0074140, assembly GCA_001464115.1. Lineage (GTDB taxonomy): Bacteria > Chlamydiota > Chlamydiia > Chlamydiales > Rhabdochlamydiaceae. The sequence continues at coordinate 186,119 of LNES01000003.1, forward strand.
TCGTTGAGAGCTTCTGTCGTAAGTCTCCAGCCGTTAACTGCAGAAAAGCGACAAGGTGAAATGCCATAAGGAGCGAGCTTCGCTTTTGTAACTGCAAATTTTTCCGGCCTTTCGTCTAGGTTGATCATGTAGATGAAATCGATGTTGCGCATTGAATGAGAGCCAGATTTGTCCCCCACCTTCTTGAAGTAGTCTTCAAGCTCAGCGCAAGGTAGATCGACACATGTAAGAAGAAACAAGAAGCAGAAAGGGAATATCCTTTTCATGGCTTTCAAATTATAGAGATCTTCCAAAAATTGAAAAGCTTAATTCTCTTTAGCTTTTGCAGCACTTGCAAACGAGATTTGGTTTGGGTATCTTTTCGTGAATGCTGAGATTTCTTCTTTCTGTTTTTGTCTTGGTGTGTCCATACGCTTTTGCAGAGCCCCTCGATCTCAACAAACTCGCAGAAGGGCAGAAGATCGTCGTCGCAACGAAGCAAATTCTCCTTGAGGAGTATCCTGCAGCATTCAATCCATCTCTCATTAAGTTAAACCAGGGCTTTCTTCTCACATTCCGTTACTGTCCAGACTCTTTCAGCCAGTTTTGGATCAACTACATTGGCGTTGTTCTTTTAGATGAAAATTTTGAGCAGATCTCTGCACCGCAAATTCTGGCAACGAGACCCAAGAGAAGTAAAACTCCCTCGCAAGCGGAAGATGCGCGCCTCTTTCTCTACAGAGACAAACTTTTTCTCATCTACAATGACAACGTCGACGTCACGGGATCTTCTCTTTGCGACAGAAGGGACATCTTTATTGCAGAGCTTTCCGAAAATAATGGTCGATTTACACTTTCTCCACCTCTTAAGCTTGTTTTTGAAGAGAAGTATGACACACGGCTTTGGCAAAAAAATTGGCTCCCCTTCGAGTGGGATAAAACACTCATGCTCACCTATACCGTAAATCCACATGAGGTGATTGTTCCCAACTTTGCGAATGGCGTCTGTTGCCATGCTTATGAAACAACGGGGGCGATTGATTGGAAGTTTGGAGAGTTAAGGGGAAGTTCTCCTCCTGTTTTAGTTGGAAGCGAATATCTCGCCTTTTTCCACTCATCGAAGAGGACCACCTCGACGATTACAGACGAGTATGAGAAGTGGCACTACTTCATGGGTGCGTATACTTTTTCTGCAGAGCCTCCTTTCAAAATTACAAAAGTCTCACCCACTCCCATCGTAGCACCGGAGTTTTACCCTCCTTCATCAGCAGAAAAGAAGGTGATTTTTCCTGGCGGTTTTGTCGTCGCAGATTCGTTGATATACGTAGCTTACGGGAAAGATGATTGCGAAATTTGGATCGCGACTCTCGACAAAGAGGCACTTATAAACTCTCTAGTTCCTGTGGGGAAAAGACCATGATGAAACTTCTTCTTTTGTTTTCTGTTTTTTGTTCCTGCTCACTTTCATCCGGCGTTTTTAGCTGGTCGGCACCGCAAACTCTTTCGACACCAGGTGTCAATGCGTCTGACTCTCAAATCGTCATGGACCCGAGTGGGAATGCAACTGCTATTTGGCTGGAAGGGGCATCGCTAAAAGCGAGCACAAAACCATTCGGGGGGAGCTGGAGTGCGTTAACGACACTATCCGCATCAGCTTCATCTTCTCAGCTCGGTGTCGATGAAAACGGAAATGTGATCGCACTATGGCTAGAAGGAGGCGCTGTTCTCTCTTCTGATTTGCCCTTTGGTGGTAGTTGGAGCGCTCCTTCGACACTCTCTAGCACGGGAGCTTCCACTCCGCAGCTCGCAGTGCAAACCAATGGAAATGCTGTAGCGGTCTGGGCAAGAAGTGGATTTATCGAATCAGCAACAAAGCTTTTCGGTGGTAGTTGGAGTAGCGTGACAATTCTCTCAGGTGCAGATGCAGATTTCCCACATGTTTCTATTGGCTCGAATGGGACAGTGGTGGCAATTTGGCATCGAGTCATCTCCTCAGCAGATGCGATTGCCTCGGCGAGCGCAACAGTTGGTGGAGCATGGGGTACAGAGACAAATCTTTTTCAACCCGTCTCTTCAATGAAGAACAACTATCCTAAGGTAGTGGTCGATCCAAGCGGCGATGCCACTGCAATCTGGTTCAGATATAGCGAAACGGCAACCGATTTTATGAATGTACTTCTCTTATCCTCGATACTTCCTGCCAACTCCCCCGCGTGGACGATCTTTCCTACAATTCTTTCAAATTCAGCAGGGATGCGAGATCCCGCAACGCTCCCGCTTAAAATCGTTTGTGATGCGAATGGAAACATAATCGCGCAGTGGACTTTTTCATCGGATGGAAAAGCCTTTAATGTTGAATCTTCCGTAAAACAGGTGGGAAATACCAATTGGAAAATTCCTGCTCCACTTGTGATTCTCAACCCCCATGCGCACGTGGGCGATATTTCTATTAGCTCATTGGGCAATGCTCTTGTCACCCACATGTATTTTGATGGTGTTTCTGCGGTTATCCAGGCTACCGATAGCAATATTGCGGGCCTTGTTCCTCTATACTGGTCGATTCCTGTGAATATTTCTGGAGGAACGAATAATGGGTTTCCGCGCGTTGGAGTAGCTCTCGTTGGGGATGCCTTATATGGATCAGCTCTGTGGCTCCATTTCGATGGAACCAATACAGTACTTGAGACATCTTCAGGATCTCGCACATTGATCGCCGCCCCTACGGATGTTGCAGCTGTCCAGAGCGTTACCGATTTTGGTGTGTACCAAGACTATAAAAACACCATCTCTTGGACCGCAAGTACGGCTCCAGGAGTGCAGAGCTATGTCCTCTATCGCAACGGAATTCTCTTTGCTACCACTCTCTCGGATACCCTTCAGTTTACCGATCACAATCGTGGACCGATCGAGAGCGTAACTTATGGCGTCGCAGCCATTGATGACCGGGTTTCTCAAAGCGCTGTTGTAAACGTTGTGGTTCCCTAACCGACCGTTCAATTTTAAAAAAATTCTTGCTTCCTAATTATATTTTAGTTTTACATGGACCCTCCCTGAGGCCGCTACGGAAGGTGGCTATGTTTTTTAATGCATGTCGTGAAATGGAGGTGAACGTGAAGAAACTTTTAACCTTGTTTTTTGTCTTATGCTTCTCTATCCAGTTGATCTCTGCTGATATGGTCTGGACGAGTCCTACAACTCTTTCAACAGCAAATACAGATGCTTCGGAAGGCAGAATCGTTATCGATTCTGGTGGGAATGCAACATCTGTTTGGGTTGAAGGTGGTTTTGTGAAGGCTAGCTCACTCCCTTTTGGAGGAAACTGGAGTTCTCTTTCGACTCTCTCCGGTTCAGGCTCTTCACTGCCAAGATTGAAGGTCGATGGGAGTGGGAATGTCACTGCTATTTGGTTAGAAGGGGGAGTCGTAAAGTCTGCCACTCTTCCATTTGGTGGTAGTTGGAGTGCAGCAACAGCTTTATCAGACACAGGTGCTACTGCAACAAAGCTTGTTGTCGATACAACAGGTAATGCTGTTGCCGCATGGGTAAGAGGTGGGTTTGTCGAAGCAATCCAAAAGCCATTTGGTGGTAGCTGGGGCACTGTCAGCATGCTTTCAGGTGCAGATTCTGATAATCCAGACGTTGCCATCGGTGGCGATGGAACCATAGTGGCCATGTGGCATAGCATCGTCACTTCTGCTGATGCGATTCAATCCTCTACAGGAAGTGTTGGAGGAAGTTGGGGTGCAACGAAAAACGTGTTTCAAGGACTCACGGCAGCTCTTAACCACAATTTGCCAAAAGTGGCTGTGGATAATGATGGAAATGCATCAACGCTCTGGTTTCGGTCGAATGGCTCGGGTCCCTCTGCCAGAAACGTCTCTGTTTTTGCAGCGGAATTGCCAAAAAATGCAACGGCCTGGAGTCAGCCTGCGCAGATTTCGGTGACAGGAGTGCGTGATCCTACAACACTTGAGATCCGTATGGGATTCGATGAGAATGGGAATGCCATTGCCCTTTGGCTCTCATCCTATGATGGAAGAACATTTAACGTAGAGACGACGATAAAACATGCAGGACAATCCACATGGATTCAGCCTGTGCGGCTCGCGATCGAGAATATCTATGCTTTTGATGCGGATCTTGCGATCAATTCATTTGGAAATGCTCTCGCGGGTTACATGTATTTTGATGGCTCTGCTTTGACCATTCAATCCCTAGAGACGAATTTTTCTGGATTTCTGGAAAATTCTTGGTCAATTCCTCTTACCCCTTCGCAAGGAACGAATAATGCCTTTCCGCGGGTTGCTACATCATTCATAGGAGATACTATTAATGCGGCAGCGGTTTGGATCCAGTTCGATGGAACCAATACGACACTGCAGGCTGTATCCGGAACAAGAACTCTGTTGGCTCCTCCTTCGAATCTTGCTGTGATGCAGTCAACAAACGATTTCGGAGTCTTCCAAGATCATACAAATACGATCACATGGGATGCGAGCACAGATCCTAACGTAGTGGCCTACAATATATATCGTAATGGCGTCCCCATTGGAGGTGTGGCTTCGGATACTCTGGAGTTTGTCGACAATAATCGAGGAGTCGGTGAAGCCGTCACATATGGCGTATCTTCAATAACCGTTGAAGCTGAGCAGAGCAGAATTGTCACGGTGAGTGTTCCGTAAGTTGGAGTTCAAATTCTTTGATAATCTCTCTCCTTCGTCGGAGAGAGATTTTCTAAAGAGGGCTCATCAAGAGGTGAGTGTGTTGTGATCCAAGAAACATTTAAAAAAGGGTAAGCGATGAAAAAAATCCTAGTTTTCCTTGTCACGATCCTTTCGTGTACAAAACTGATGTCGAACGACATCAGCTGGTCCTTTCCTCCCGAAATGCTTTCAACCACAGGTCAAAATGCAACCGACCCGCGCCTTGTCATGGACCCTAACGGGAACCTTGTCTCAGTTTGGGTGCAAAATGGTGTTGTTAAGGCAAAAACCAAGCTGCTCAATGCAGCCTGGAGTTCGGCTGTTTGTTTGTCGGGAGCGAATTCCTCTACCCCTCGTGTTGTTGTGGATTCAAACGGGAACGCAACAGCTGTTTGGAATGAAAATGGCGTGATTAGAGCTTCTTCTAAACCATTTGGCGGAGGCTGGGGTGGTTCTGTTGCAATCTCTTCTGGAGCCGCTGCTTCAAATCCGGATCTCGCAGTCAGTGTGGCTGGCGATGTCGTCGCCGTATGGGCACGCAATAGTGATGTCGAGTCCTCTACTAAACTTTTTGGTGCAAGCTGGCAGACGCGCGTTGTCATCAATAGCACCAATGCTGCATTCCCTCGCGTAGCTATTGGAGGATCAGGTGCAAATCGAAGAGCTGTTGTAGTGTGGCACGCGACATCAGGTACAACAAGCGTTGTCTACAACTCTACCCGGCTGGTTGCCTCTGGATCGTGGAGTGCGCCACAGCCTCTTTCGGATACAACACACCATGCGTCATTCCCTCACGTTGCAATGGATGCCAATGCGATCGCAACTGCCGCCTGGTATCGGTATGACTTGGCAGGCACGATCTACTCCAACCTCGTTGTGCAAACTTCCACACGTCTTGGAAGTGGAAGTTGGACACCGCTTGTTTCTCTATCTGCTCCGGGAGCTCGCAATCCTGCGGATCTCTCTGTTTCTGTGGGAGCTGATGCGGTTGGAAATACGATGGCCATTTGGAGCACATCTTTCGATGGTGAATTGTTTGCTATCCAATCGGCGTATAGACCTCTTAGAGGCGATTGGACTGCAGCAACCACGCTCGTTGACTCCAATTTGTATGCATATAAAACAAATATGATTGTCAGCAGTTTAGGAGATGCTCTTGCAGGTTATATGTTCTATAATGGAGCCACACTTGTCATCCAGGCTTTAGAAGCAGATATGTCTGGCTTTTTGCCAAATACATGGACTGTTCCACGCAACCTCTCAACAGGCGTGCAGAACGGATTTCCATGTGTTGCCGCTGCATTGAAGAACGATATGCTGAATACTGCAGCAGTATGGATCAACTCTGATGGAACCTATACGATGGTTCAGGCTGTTACTGGATCACGTTCGGTGGTAGCACCTCCAACAAGTTTGTCAGTCACGCAACAGACCAACAACTTTGGAGTATTCAAAGAGTATCAGAACACAGTCAATTGGACGGCTAGCGCGAGTCCCAATGTGGCTGGATATCTCGTCTTCCGTAACGGAGTGCTTGTGGATCAGGTCGATGCAAGCACAACGCAAATCGTCGATCACAACATGGTACAAAGCGGTGCTGTGACCTACGGTGTTGCAACCGTCGATGATCAGCAGTCTCAAAGCCGAACCGTGACTGTAAGCTTTCCTTAAAGCGGAAAGAGCAAGGTTTTGGTCGGAGAGGAAGGGAGCAACGGAAGTTGCTCCCTTTTATTTTTTGTATGTGGGAATGCCGTTGTCGGAGGGTGCTTGTGGTTGTGTAGAGACGACATCATCAAGTACCGTGTAGAGACAAATATCTGGAGGGAGCGTGTACTCCATGTCATAAGGAAGAAAAATCTGATGAAATTTGAGAAAGCCTAGAATCTTTTCTATTCCCGATCTCCTGAGAATCATCGAATAGGAGCCGTAGCGCGCTCCAACACGTCGAAAGTCTGGGGAGATCTCCTCTCGTTCTGCAAAGCGGAGGGGATTTGAGGGAGTGTAGTTGGGCCTTATCGCGTAGCTAAGACAGGGAACGTAATTTCCATCTTGTCCTTTGGTATCACGATCTGTGAAGAGAATATCCCATCCGTCTTTTCCAATCAGGGTATCGAGCTTATCGATGAGTTCAGAAAGGATGTGAGGATCGCGAATAATTTCAATATCATCTTCCATGACCCAAATGGTCTCATATCCAGAGTCATAGGCATCTTGCAGAATGGAGAGGTGACTGAGGACACATCCAATTGCACCTGGAGCTACCGTTTGGTAAAAATAGGTGCGACCAGGCACATGCATGGGTTCGTCCAGAGGCTTTCCATCATTCTCGGGTAAATAGCAGGTTGCCCACCTCCCGCCTGGCATCCATGGAGCATACTTCAATCCCACGTCATTGATCGTATCGAGAGTGAGCTCCCAGCCATTGATCGCAGAGAAGCGGTAGGGCTCTATGCTGTAAGGAACAAGCTGTTCGACACATCTCGCATATTTTTCTGGTCGTTTGTCCAGGTTGATTAAGTAGATGAAGTCGATGTTTCGCATCGAGTGGGAACCGGACTTGTTTTGGATGGGACGGAGGTGATCTTCTAGGTCGGCAAAGAGGGTGCATGTGCAGCTAATCCAAAGGAGAAAAAATTTTATGGACATGGCATATTGTCATCAAATTTTGACAAGATGGAGTATAGATGCAACGCTTTTTACGCGCAGTTTTTCTAGTGCTGTGTTGCGTCTCGTTGAGCAATGTTCGTGCTGAGATTGAGAATCTAGATCATATTGATCTCCAAGAGAACTTCCTAGGACCTCTTTTCATCAGCTTGGGTTCGCATTGCGAACCGGCGCTCATGCTTAAAGAGTGTGGGTTGAGACAAGCTGCATTTCCTTTCGACTGGATTGTTTCATTCAATGGAGATGCCTTGATCGAGATTTTACAGGATGATTTTCTCTATTTCTTGAGCCCCTACTCATTTGTTCCCTATGGTCCTGCTGGTCACCTTCTACACACCTATTATCAGTTGGAGTTTTTGCATGAGGGAAATTTTGGCGAAGGTCAGTTTTTTGCAAACACACAAAAACTCCAAGAAAAATATCAAAGAAGAATTGAGAGATTTCGCGTACTAAATCGCTATCGAGGACGAGTGTTTTTCATTCGAGCTGCGTACCCCCATTCAACGAGCGACCCTCATCGTTACTATAAGAATGAGCAGAATATCGAAATTTCTGAGGCTAATGCGCGTGGTCTATTTCGAGCGATCAAGGAGAAATTTCCAGACTTGAACTTCACTTTGATCATCATCAATACGCATCAAAAAGACACGGTCGAAATCGAAAGAAAGCTGTCCGACCGTCTCTTCATGGCTCGCGCGAATCCCTCTAAAGATGCCTCATACATGCCTATTAAAATCGCGGCATACAACCAGTTTTTTTCAAGGCTCAGTGTAGAGGGTGAGCAGGGGCACCTTACAAACCCACTATTTGTAAGTTTGGGATCGCATTGTGAGGCGGCCGTACAGCTGCGAGAAAATCAGGTCAGAAAAGGGGCTTTTCCATTCGATTGGCTAATCACGTTAAATCACGAGAAATTTATTGCTCTTCTCAATGATGACTTTCGTTTTTTTCTAGACGAGCAAAGTGTTTTTCGGGATCCGGTGAATCCTCCCGTCCTAGAAAATCACCATTACGAGATTGAATTTCGCCATGATTGGCCCTTTTCTGATCTCAAATGGGATGAGCAGAGGTATGCGCACCAGCTCAAGACAATGCGTGAAAAATATGAGAAACGCATTGCCCGATTTCGAGAGATTCGAAATCATCCCGGGCATGTTTTTTTTATCCGTACGGCATATGATTTTGAAAATGGAGGAGGTAACTACTGGTGGAATGAAAAGTATGCTCCACCAAATGCCCGGCAAGCAAAAGAGCTCAGGGAAGCACTCGAACGCTATTTCCCGGATCTGAATTTCACTCTCATCATAATCAACTATGACGAAGATAACCTTCCGAAAATCGAAGGTGTAGAAGGTGTCGTCGAATATAAAGTTCGCAAGTCCCATAAAAATGAAGACTATCAGAAGCTACTTCGGGAAGTGCTTAACTCTGGTATCTGAGGTTACCTCATGGAAGGAGACGACGGTATCCTTCACAACGAAAAGTTTAATGCCAGGCACGAGAGCGATCTCTTGATCGTAGGGAAGAAAGTTGTTGTGTTCTCTGTAGAAATCGAGAATCTTTTTGATGCCGCAGCGGCGATAGATGATCGAATGGGCGCGCATGCGGCTGCCGATCTTCATGAACTTTTCGCCGACATCCTGGTGCTCAGCAAGATGGTTGATATTCAAAAAGGGCATATCGGGTCGCCACATCATCGGAATTTGTGAGCAGAGATCTCTCTCTTTGTCGACAACGAGAAAGTCATAGTCGGTGTAGAGAGCATCCCATCCTTCAGGACCTACTAAAGCATCTAGCTCTTCCATGAGGTCCGAAAGAAGACGAGGATCTTTGAGGATTCTGATGTCATCTTCCATCACCCAGATCGTCTCATAGCCCGAAGTGTACGCGTCGTAGAGCACAGAGAGGTGACTGAGAGAGCAGCCGATTGTGCCAATTACAGTCCATCCTGAAAAGACAGTTTTGCCATAGGCTTTTCCATCGAGAGGAATGTACGTTCGTTCTCCGTTCCCATGGGGGTCAAAATGCAAGACATATTCAAAACCGCTCCACATGCCATGCTGAAATTTCAGGCCGATCTCGTTCAAAACGGAAGGAGGGATAGTCCACCCGTAAATCCCGGGAAAGCGTTGGGGGTAAATTCCATAGGGGGCGAGCTGCATGGTGCACTGGATCCAGCGCTCGGGTCTCTGATCTAAATTGATCATGTAAATGAAGTCGATGTCCTTCACGCCGAAGCCGGCTGTTTTGTTTTCTAGCTTGCGGTAGTGATCTTCAATGCCGGCATGACAAGGGATCAGGAGGGCAAAAAAAACACACGAGAAAAGGAAAAGTTTCATGAAAAAAATCTTGCAAGCGCAGAGAATTTTGTCGCAACACTTTTGAAAAGAAGGAGATGGGGGAATAGGTTCATGGATAAGGTGTGTGACGGAGCAATAGATCACATGATATGAAGGATACTAATGGTATAAATGATGGAGGAGAATTCCAAGGCCTCTTCATCATTCATATCATGTTATTTCAGCCGCTCGGCAGTACTATTTACACGGTCCGATGGGGAGCTGAAAAAATGCCAAGACTAGTTGGTTTTTTCATGGACGAAAATCGCCGTGATGACATGTTATTCTTGCGCAAAGGCGCAAGAATAACTCTCTTTTTCTCTGTGTCTCTATCTTCCACTGCTCTGATGAAGTTCGCAGTTTCGAAGGGAAAGTTGATTGGTGAGAAACGTTTATTTCTTGATGGCTCGGGAGGTTTCGAGTTTTTCGAGGGGGTATGCGCGGTTGATCTCGGTCTGTTTACGCCAGCTTTCAGGCAGGTTATTGATTTGCAAGAGGCGGTTGCACGCTTCTAGAGATTCTTGATGTTTCCCGACAAAATAGGAGCAGATCGAGAGTTGGAAAAGAAGACCGTACTCTTCCATCCAATCCATGTTAAAAAGGCTGTCTTTTTGGGCGGGTTTAGCATAGAGATCTCTTTTTTTGAGCCACTCATATGCCTTTGTGTAATTGCCTTCCTGGTTATAGATCTCAGCGATGAAGTAGATTGGTTCTACGCGGTGAGGTCGAAACTGGTGCGCATCGATGTAGCTGTTGATCACAACACTCGAAGGAAGTCCGAGTCTTTGAAGGAGCTGCGCGACCTGGAGTTTGGACCAGAAGACCTCTTCGGCCCAGCCTCCCATTTTGATCCGTTTTTGATAGCATTCAAGCGCCTTTCCCTTTTCTCCAGCATCGCGATAACTCTCTGCAAGATAAAATGCGTACCGGTCATTGCTGGGTTCTTTTTTCAAACCCTCTTCGAGCAGGTGGACATTCTTCCAGTATTTTTGAGGATCATGGGATCTCGCGCCATCATCGATCGATACGTACCTGACATGCTCGAGAGTTTCTGACACATAGGGGACTTCACAACCCAAATACTCGTGTGTCACGCCGATCCATTTCCAGGGAAGATCAGCTCTCACAATTTGCGGTTTTAGATAGGTGAAGGATTTGGTGCCGCGCCACATGTGGTAGAGATCCGCATTGAGAATCGGACGTTCAAATCCAGGATCAAATTCAAGAATATCATCGGCGTCCATGAAGAGGATGTAATCCCCCTTTCCTTGCGCAAGCTCTAGTGCCTCTGTTCGACTCTCACCAAAGTTCTTCCATTTGCGCTCATGGAGTTCGCCAGGAATGCCCTTCATATGCTTTTTGATGATCTTCTGCGTTCCGTCTTTCGATCCCGTATCGACAATCACCCAGTAGTCGATGAAGCCTTTTACCGAATCGAGACAGCGACAGATCACTCGGCTCTCATCTTTTACGATCATGTTGAGACAGATTTTTTGTTTTGGCGGAGACTCGGAAGGTTCTTTACTGATGAGTAGCAGGGGAAGAGAGAAAAGAAGTAAAAATGCACGGATCATAAATTTCAAAAAAAATATCAAAAGGAAAGATTTCTCTCAACGAGCAGCTGTTTGCGTAAAAATTTTTTTAATGTAGAAGGAAGGATAGGCCATCCTCATGGAGCATGGAGTGAAGCGGTATTTTCTACTGATCTGCAATGCAACGATCTCTTTCTCTCTTGGAGCGAGCGAGAGTGAAGCTGTATTTGCTCAGCAGCTAGAAGTCGAGGAGAAGACTGAAAACAACTCGATTAAATTTTCGGAGGATAAGAACCTCTCTCAGATAGTCCCGCCTGTGAACGTTCCAACGATTTCAAATCGTGAGAATCTGCCTCTGGAAAAATTGGATGTCGAAGAGAGCTTGATCGAGTTTACTGAGGCATTGGAAATAGATGTCGGAGGAAAAGGAGACGAGACCATTCAAAGACCCTTATTTGGGGAGAGGAAGAGGGTTGATAGCGACTTCTGTGCAGAGAGGTTGGAAATAGAAGAGAAGAGCGATCAGGAGTTATTAAAGATTGTCGATCGTGAGATTGCTCAAACTGAAGAGTCTGACTTTGCAAAAAGGGCGTCAGAGGGCAAAGAGAGCACGCGAATGTATGTGGAAGATGATGGTCTTTTTGCCGATTCACTCGATCTTGATCTTGAAATTCAGATGGCGGGACATTCTCCACAAAAAATCGTAGAAAATCAACAGAGCGAGATCTCTCTGAATGATAGCACCTCTCATGCGATTGCGGCGCAGATCGACCGCGATTATCCACCACCGCCAACCTACTCTTTTCTTCCTAAGCGGGTGGATTTCCGGCATGTGCAAGGATCTAGCGGTGGCGTTGGCTTTGGAACCGACTACTCCACAGCCGCTCTTCTCTTTGCTACCGAATATAAGCTAGGCCATATCATGCCTATGCTAGATCTTCGGGTGCATCGTTTTGACAACAATACGTATGCGGCAAATGCGGGCGTTGCCGCTCGCTATTTACCTCCGCCCGACAGCTTCTGTAAGATTTTGGGATTCAATCTATTTTATGACTATCGCCAGGGGTTTTCTACGCATCGTCACTACAACCAGATTGGTGCGGGGATTGAAGTCTTAGGCAGAAGGTGGGACTTTCGCGCTAACTGTTACTATCCCGTCGGTAATCGCAAGCATCAAGTGAAGTGCATTTTTGATGATTTTGATGGGGGATTTGTCATGATCCACCGTAAGTGTGAGGGGGTCTCCTATGGATATAATGCTGAAGTGGGGTATCTGCTCACTGGTGAAAAACCCTTTCTTCTCTACGCTGCTGCCGGGCCTTATTATATGGCGCGCAAGTGTCATAGTAAGACAGTGGGAGGCGAGGTGCGACTGCGGCCTCAATACAAAGACTATCTAGCTCTTGATCTCAGAGCGAGTTACGACTCTGTTTTTAAGGCTGTTTACCAATTACAGGTAATTGTGACGCTTCCCTTCTATCAGATTCTTTCCAAGAAGAATAAGAGAGGGCCTTGTGGGATGTCCGATAGGCAGGTCTATCAGCCGATCGAACGGTTTGAAGTTTCGCCGCTCGGCAAGCGCTCGTGCTGGCAAGCTAATTTCTAGTAAGTTGTTAACCTTTAGTTTCTTGCATTTTCATTCAACAAAATCATAATTATCTAAGTCTCGCAATCTAATTTACTTATAAAGTTTTTACATATAAACCCAAAAAGGGGGATTTTGGAATGTTAAATATAGGGCAACGATGGTTTTTATTCGTCGGTTGTTTAGCCATCTCCTATATGGTCGTTATAAAAATTGGTCGGGCAGTTGATCGTAACTCTGCCGATTCAGGTTGGATTATCCCGATCGATCATGAGATTCTTCACTCACTTGAGTTCGCCAGTTTCGACCCCTCTTTAGCATTGGCTCCTTTTGAAGATTCCTCTCGTGAATCTCTAGCTGCCCTTCCCGATACTCATCCTCCACCCCCACCTCATCCTCCGCCTTCGTCTATTCCAAAGGGCAATGAGAACTACTATTGGCCCACTCCAAAACGCATGGCGCTTAGCCACGTTCAGGGATCCGGACAAGGGATCGGTTTTGGAACAGATTATTCCACTGCAGCGCTCCTTCTTGCGCCAGATTATCGATTAGGTCATATCCTCCCGATGATAGATGCACGCGTTCATCGTTTCGATAACAACACCTATGCAGCAAATTTGGGCATCGCAGGAAGATATCTTCCGGAGGACAACACCTTTTGTGAGATGCTTGGCTTCAATCTCTTTTACGACTATAGGCAGGGGTTAAAAACATCACATCACTACAATCAGATTGGTGTGGGAATTGAAGTTCTTGGAAAAAGGTGGGATTTTCGTGCGAACTGCTACTACCCGATTGGACGTAATCAGCACAAGTCAACATGCGTATTCGATGATTTTGAAGGAGGCTTTTTTATGATCCATCGGAAGTGCGAGGGGGTCTCATACGGGTACAACGCCGAGATCGGGTATCAGATCACGAAAGAGCAGCCTTTTCTTCTCTATGCTGCTGCCGGGCCTTACTATTTGGCGAGAAAGTGCCACGATAAAACGCTCGGCGGAAAAGCACGCCTTCGTCCTCAATACAAAGACTATCTTGCGCTCGATTTAAGTGTGAGTTACGACCCAGTTTTTAAAGCTGTCTATCAGGCGGAGATCATCGTCTCGATCCCTCTCTACCAGATGCGCTCGAAGAAAGACAGACATGGCCCATGCAATATGTCAGATCGGAAAGTCTATCAACCGATCATCCGTTTTGAGGTCTCTCCTCTCGGTAAAAAATCCTGTTGGCACACCAACTTCTAAAAAAGCGGATCTTGCTTCTTCCTCTTTTTCTTTTTTACCGCATGTAGCCCATGTTGCGCAGGAGTTGTGGAACAAAACGGTAGATGAGTTTTTCTTGATCTTCGATCTCGTAGCCATCTTCTAGAAGGGCGGAAACATCCTCAGATGAAAGGGTTCTGTTGTCGATCGTGAGTCTATCCCTCATTTTTCCAAAGAAGAGCTTTCCTTCAACATAGCGATTGGCGTAGCGATTAACGCCGATATCATGTTGTTTGAGTTCGATTGTTTTCTCACCATTTGGAATGAGAGGTTGGTAGGGTTGCCACGTAAAACCGATGCTTCGTTCGGGTTTGAAGATGGTTTTGCAGACAGCTTTTTGCGGATTCTCCTGCGCGTGTGTGAGCTCGAGGGCTTCGATGACGAGTCGTCTGCGAGGGATCACATCTCTCTTCGATGCATCAAAAAAGATGCGCGACAGAGTGACTGCTGCGTACCCATCATAGGCAGCAAGCTGCTCCGGAAGTGTGCTCTTTTCAAAAGGGACGAGGAACTCATCGATATCGATGAGGGCGAGCCATTTGCTCTCTTTTGCAGCTTTAATTTTTGCGTTTTCGTAGGCCGAAAGTTGGGTGCTGAGAGCCCACATATACATTTGATCTTCTTCGAGATTGCCGTGGTAGTCGGGCCAGTGGATGAGTGAAACGATTCCCTTTTTGATGTAGGGCTCGAGGACGCGTTTGAAATGATCGGTGCTGTTGTTATTGTAGAGATAAAAATGGTCAACACCGACAAGGCGGTGGTACTCGATCCACTCCTTGAGATAGTGCGCTTCGTTCTTGAAAATCGCACACACAGAGAGGTTGTACTTTTTCGGTTGTAGCTCGATAGCATTTGCTGAAAGAGAACCGATCAGAAACAAATACGCGAGTAAGAATTTGTATGTCACATTTTCCTCTATTGTAATTTCACGATAGTCAAAAAGGCTTTTACGCCACCTGCAACGGCATTAGAGTTGTTCAGGTTCACTCCAACACCTGAGCTGTTGACAACTCTCACCGTAGTTCCTCTGACCGTGATGTCTTGTACCACGGTGAGGCTCACAAGCGTGCGACTGCCACCTGCCGTTGTTCCATTCGATACTTGGTTATCAAGAATCACTCCGTTGATGCTGAGGGAAAACTTCTGGTTTCCAAGGTTTGCGTTGTTCATTGCTCCCCATGAGAACTGATAGAAGCCAACGTCGTTGATCGTAACGACGCCTGTTACGGTATTTAAAGAGATGTTCGTTGGCGAGGGACGATTCGCAATCGTATTGAAAGGGATGGCTGCGCCGTTTGCCACTGCGGTTGCCGCTCCACTACTGGGAATGTAGATCCAGGCAAAATCCGCGTTGAGACTTCCTTTTGGTCCGGTGGGGCCGGTGCGTCCCGTTGGGCCGGTAGGGCCGGTAACTCCTGTTGGGCCAGTGGCTCCTGTTGGGCCCGTCGCACCGGCTACGCCAGCTACTCCTGTGGGTCCTGTCACCCCTGTCGGGCCTGTAGCACCAACAGGTCCCCGTGGACCGGTGGGACCAGTTGGTCCTGTCGATCCCGTTGGGCCTGTGCTTCCCGTTGGACCAGTGGCTCCCGTTGGGCCTTGAGTTCCGAACCCACCTGTAGGGCCGGTTACACCTGTAGAGCCTGTAGACCCTGTCGGTCCGGTAGATCCTGTGACGCCAGTTGGTCCGGTAACGCCCGTTGGACCTGTGGCACCGGTCGCACCCTGAGGTCCGATAATTCCGATAGGACCAGTCGGCCCTGTGAGTCCCGTTACACCTGTAACTCCAGTCGGCCCTGTAGTTCCTGTGGGTCCAGTGACGCCCGTCGCTCCCGTGGGCCCTGTCGGTCCGGTTACGCCTGTGGGTCCTGTGTTGCCTGTCGTGCCCGTCGGACCCGTGACCCCCGTTGGCCCTGTGACTCCCGTTGCTCCTGTGGATCCAGTAACGCCCGTGGGTCCAGTTATACCTGTAGGTCCGGTGACCCCAGTCGGCCCTGTAGTTCCTGTGGGCCCAGTGGTTCCTGTTACTCCTGTTGGGCCGGTAGACCCCGTTTCACCACGGGGTCCAAAACTTCCCGTAGGTCCAGTAATTCCTGTTGGGCCCGTGCCCCCCGTGACCCCCGTCGCTCCTGTGATTCCAGTGGGTCCGGTAACTCCTGTCGTGCCGGTCATCCCGGTAGGTCCGGTCATTCCGGTAGGTCCGGTGGATCCTGTTTGGCCAATGCCCATCGGTCCAGTTGGCCCTGTGGTTCCGGTGGGACCTGTCATGCCCGTGACTCCTGTCACTCCAGTTGGGCCGGTAGGCCCCGTTGAACCGGTGGGTCCAACATTGCCCGTTGGCCCTGTCATCCCTGTCGATCCAGTAGACCCTGTCACTCCGGTAGCCCCAAAAAGTCCCGCTGGTCCTGTAGTGCCGGTTGCTCCGGTCGGTCCCGTCATCCCTCCACCCATCGGTCCTGTCACTCCAGTCGATCCTGTTGGACCAGTGGGACCAGTCTGCCCAAGACCCATCGGTCCGGTCGGCCCTGTAGTTCCTGTGGGCCCTGTAGTGCCAGGGCCTGCTGGGCCAGTTGGCCCTGAACCTGTCGGCCCAGTCGGTCCCGTTACGCCGGCTGCCCCCGGGGCACCCGGTGGTCCCTGCTTTGGAGTTTTTTCGCAGTGATCTCGTTTTGCAATAACCTGTTTTTCTGACAGACGCGATGTTGAACTGGAGGGTTCATCTGCTGATAGTCCTATAAAGGAAAAGATAAAGATGCCGGAAAAGCATAGAGAGACGAGGGGATGCTTAGAGAGAGACGTCGAGAGGATGTGATCTGCTTTTGTTCTGCTCACTCGCGACGAATCTTGTTGTTCAGTTTCTTTTCTCATGTAGCGAGAACTTCCGGTAACACATAAATTAGATACGAAATTTTTAACTGAGTTTTAGAGAGCAAGCAAGATCTTTTTTCAGAAGGGCTATTGTTACTGCAACTTCACGATGGAGATAAATGCTTGAACACCTGGCGCTGTGTTATTAGTGTTGTTTAGACCAAGCGCCGGAGCTCCCACCGGATTTTGAACATCGAGGGTTGAGCCAACAGTTGGGATGTTCACAATAACGGTTAAGCTCATTACGGCTGCATCCCCCCCCGCAGTCGTGCAGTTTGTTTGCTGGTTTGCCTGAACGACTCCATTCACGCGCAGCTGAAGTTTTTGATTGGCAAGGGCTGAGGGATTCATCCCCCCAAAACAGACCAGATAATATCCCCGATCATTGATGGTGACGACACCTGTTACTGTATTTAAAGAGATCCTTGAATTTGGGGGTTGGTTTGTGATCACATTGAAGGGCACGAGAGCACCAGCCAGAACTCCAGTTGTCCCGGCACCGCTTGCGCGATAGATCCATGCAAAATCCTCCGAAAGACTTCCGGGTGGTCCAGTCGGCCCTGTTGGCCCTGTTGGGCCCGTGGGGCCTGTGGGGCCGGTTCGGCCTGTCGGTCCCGCGGCCCCAGTTGGCCCGGTCATTCCAGTCGGCCCGGTACCACCTGTCGCTCCGATAGCACCCGTCGCGCCTGTGGGCCCAGTTGCTCCTGTTGTACCTGTTGGTCCCGTTGAACCTGTCGGGCCCGTTGAACCTGTTGGTCCCGTTGCACCCGTCGGGCCCGTTATTCCTGGGATACCAGTTGGTCCTGTCATGCCTGTAGGGCCCGTGGCTCCAGTAGGACCTATAACTCCTATTACGCCAACAGGGCCCGTTGGTCCTGTCATGCCCGTGGCTCCTGTAGGTCCGATCGTTCCTGTAGCACCTGTTGGCCCAGTCGTGCCGGTAACGCCGGTAGATCCCGTAATACCCATGGGTCCGGGTGTTCCCCATACTCCAGTCACACCTGTTATACCTGTAGTTCCCGGAAAACCTGGTTGTCCCAAACTTCCTGCGGGTCCCGTGGGTCCCGTGGACCCCGTGACACCGGTTTTCCCCAATCCTCCAGCAGGACCCGCTGTTCCCGTAGCTCCTGTGGATCCTTTCTCACCTTGCGGTCCCGATGCTCCAGTAGAGCCTATTGCCCCCATTACACCTATGGGTCCCGTCGCTCCCGTCGCTCCGTTTGGGCCAGTCGCCCCGGTCATTCCTGTGGGGCCCGTAGTTCCCGTTATCCCAGTCGGTCCTGTCAAACCTGTGGGCCCTGTTTGGCCTGCGGATCCCGCGCCTCCGATGGCGCCTGTAGGTCCCGTCACTCCTGTGGACCCTAACTCACCAGCAATTCCAGTCGGGCCAGTTGCTCCTGTAAGTCCGAACGGTCCTGTCGGCCCTGTTTGGCCTGCGGATCCCGCCTCTCCCATAGAGCCTGCAGGGCCAGTTGGACCTGTAGGTGAAAACCCTCCCGTTATTCCCGTAACTCCTGTGGGTCCCGTGATACCTGTTGGTCCGAAAGCACCAGTGGGTCCCGTCGGCCCCGTCATTCCCGTCGGACCCGTGCTTCCCAAAATTCCAGTAGGTCCTGTCGCACCAGGGACTTCTGGGCCCGTAGGGCCCGTAACACCTCTCGCTCCTGCCGGGCCCGCCAAGCCGGGACCTGTTGGCCCCGTTGGTCCCGTCACTCCGATAGATCCTGCTACGGAAGCATTCGTGGGTCCTGTCGGTCCGGTTCGGCCTTCGGGTCCCACTGGTCCCGGAGATCCGGGTGGACCATCGGGGCCTCGAGGCCCCTGTTTCGGAGGCCTTTCACAATCATCTTTTTTTGCGATGACGACTTTTTTATGGGTATCTTGCAATGAATTTTCGTCTGCATACAGATGTGCAAATGAAAAAAGAGACAATCCAAAAAAACATAGAGAACACAGAGTGTGTGCGTAGAAAAATCTCGATGAAGTTTTTTCGTGGGCAGCTTTTTTCATGAGGTCGTGATGCGCGTAAATAGGAAATTTTTAACCCAGTTCGCGCGCGCGAGCAAGACTTTTTTCTAAATTAGAAGCGGATGAGAAACTGCGCCATGAGGCGGTTGTCGTGGAACTCTTTGCCCCACTTGCCCTTGTAGTCGAAGGAGAGGGTGCGATTCTCATCGGGAAGAAGAATGGTAAGACCCAGTGTGCCGCTAAAGAGCGTGCGGTCGGGATTCATTCCTGTTGTGTGCATCACACATGAAGATCCTTCAAAGCTAGATTTGTAGCGCTTGCCGGTGAAGCGCCACTCGCGAATCGCGCTTAAACCGAGCGAAGGGGAGACCTTATTTTCGCTCACCGAGAAGCAGCGGGAGAATTCGATGCCGGCTTCGCCTTGTAAGAGATCAGAATTTTTCTTCTCAACGCGAAGGTCGAGGCTATTTGCTCCATGTTCATTAAAGCTGTTCTCATGCACGTAGATGTAGTCTGCCCTTGCAAATGGAGAGAACTGTAGCTTCTTGCCGAAGAGGAGACCTCCTTGCATGTGACCTGAACCTTGCCAGCCGTTGTGATTGCTCTTCGCATGGCGGTCGATATCTGTGAGCAGCCCGTCACCGAAGACCATATGGCGAGAAGCGTCATAATGATTAAAACTGCCCATCGCTGTTCCGAAGAGATAAGCGTATTTTCCTGTCACGCCTGCATAGAGGGCGCCGTAGCCATTCTGCATATTGCTTTTGCCGCGCCCGTGGTCCCATTTCAGGTGTACGTAGCTGTAGCCGACCGCGCCTCCAAAGGTCCAGTTACGCGAGGGGCTAAAATCGAGACCTGTTGTAACGCCTCCTGTACCGGTATCAAATCCAACCTGGCCACTTTCACGGCTTTGATGTGATAGAGCTCCAAAGGGTGCCGCCCAAAATGCGAGATGTTTTTCTTTGGGGCAAATTTCAGGTGTTTCTACTGGGGCGGATTCTCGGAGCGCTTTCGCACGGCGTCTCGCCTTGCGCTTTGTTTCTGGAGTTGGAGCTGCGATTGCCTTAGGTGCTACCTTTTTGCAGGGGCGAGGGCAGATTTGTGTCGTCTGCAGAAGTCTTTGGAAGATCGTATCGTTTGTGTAAAGCGTTGCATTTTCTTGCGCCATTGCAAGCGCAGTATATTGAGAGGGCTGCATCAGGCTAAGCGCTTCGGTGAGACCCTCAACTGTCGGAATCATACGCAGTTCTGCGAGGACAAGCTCCAGATCGCTCCCCGCAGGCGCTGAAAGAGTGTCTAGACAGGTGGCGACAGCACCGGCATTGCCGCCTACGACAACGGTGGCAAATGGGAGTTCGGAGATGTTCGCCAAAATGATGTCGCCGAGTCCCGCGTTGTAGGTTACCGAAGCAGTGAAGGTCGGAAGTGTGACCACGACATTAGAAAATGTACCCGAAAGCGATCCAGGAGCTGCATCCACGATCGTGCGTACGAAAGTGGGAGGATAAATACCGGCCGAGGGGATAATAAGGAGTGTCGCACCAGGCTGGATCGTGTAGGATCCAGTGATATTCAGGCGATCCGCATCTGTCGGGCTTACTTCAATCTCGAGTGTTGAGCCCGATGCCTGGATCACATCTCCAACGATACTGATCGTCCCGATACTATTGCCTGGAGCAAGCGTTCCGTTGACTGTGACGTTACTCGTGATCGTTCCTGTTCCTCCCAGTGTTCCGCTACCGCCCACGGTAAATGCGCTTGAAGCCAGGGCTCCATTCACGCTCATGCGGCCTGCAGAAACGGTTGTCGTTCCCGTGAAGGCGGGGCTTGCTCCTGAAATAATCAGATTCCCGCTGTTTTGTTTTGTAAGAGTGCCATTGCCGGTGAGGGTGCCTGCATATGTTCCTGTCGTCGCCTGATCAAAAACAAGAGAGGCGTTGTTGAGTATATTGCCCTGAAGACCCGTAGCATTTCCTTGGAGTACCCCTGTCGACACCGTGGTTCCGCCTAGATAACTATTGGTTCCCGTTAAGACGAGGGTGCCAGCGTTCTGCTTGACGAGCGATCCCGCTCCTGAAATGTTTCCTGAAAAGGTGACGGTTCCTGCTGTGGCGCCTGTTGTGAGGACGGCGCTCCCCAAGGTCACGCTTCCTGTGCCTGAAAACTCGTCGATGGTCTGGTTATTACTGTTGAGGTCTAGCGTCCCACTTGCATTGATCGTAAATACAGAGGTGCTGGGAAATGTATTCGCCGCGCCGGATTGCAATGTTCCTGCATTGATAGTTGTGGTTGCAGCGTATGTATTGGCTCCAGAAAGACGGAGAACTCCAGCGCCTGCCTTGACGAGACCACCACTGCCGCCACTGATCACGCCGCTAATGAGCATATCTGGAGACGCGGTGGCATGGCCAATATTAAACGTGGGTGTACCCGAGATATCCACAGGGCCAGATAGGGTAGCCGTTGAGGCGCCGGAAGGGATGAAGACAACGTTATTCGCATCTGGAACAACACTGCCCAAATTAAGAGGGATAGAGATGGTATTTCCCCCGGTGATATTGAGCATGTTAGTGGCGGCAAGTGTAAGTGTAGCACCACCGCCGGTGAGCGTACCTCCAGCATAGGTGAAAGTTTCCACGATCTGGCCATTTCCATTGAGATTGAATGTGCCAGAATTTAATGTGACAATCGCTCCACTACCGGTCTGGTCAAACTGATTTACTGCATCCGTACGCAGCGTTCCTCCGTTGATCGTCGCGGCATTCACCGCTGTCGTACTTGCTGGCTTATTAAGCACGAGCGTTCCCGCATTTAATGTGGTTAACCCTAAGCTGTTGTTGGGATTGGTTCCATCCAAAACCAGCGTAGCCGCGCCATTTTTTACGAGTGCTTCTGTGAACGAACCTCCTCCAACAATACGTTCTACATGCGTTGTGCCAGAATTTGCATTAAATGTGGTTGTTGTCCCTGCAGGAGTTATCGTACCTGAAATCGTTGCGGTCGTTACGGGATTAAAATCTACGCTTGTGGTTGCGGCTTGAAAAGTGATGTTGGAAGGAATGGTAACGTCGAGCATTGTCAGGGCTGTTCCCGAGCTCGTCAAGGTGATGGATGGAACCGCAGCCATCGATCCCGTGTTAAATATCAGGCGTGGAACCTCGGGGCCGCCTGATAGAGCAGCCGTGGCTGAGTCAAGCGTGATGATTGTTGTTGGACCAAATTGGTTGCCCGATGCTTGTAGGGTTCCTGTCCCATTGATGAGAACATTTCCGGAGACAGCAGCAATGCCTGCACTTTTTGCAAGCTCTAGTGTTCCTGCAGTGACTGTTGTCAACCCGTTAAACGTATTCGAGGATAGACCAGTTAGAGAGATAGTTCCTGCACCCTGTTTTGTGATCCCACCTGTTCCCGTGATGACGCCGTCAAAGGAAGAACTCCCAGCATTACCCAGCGTCAGCGTGCCGCTACCTAAAGAGACCACTCCGTTATCTAAGCTGGAAGAGAGTAAGCCGATTGTTTCATTGAACCCATTCAGATCGAGTGTAGCAGTAGCCGCGTTCAGTGCGCAGTTAGAATTTGGAGAGAAAGCATTGTTCGCGCCCGCACGAATTGTTCCTCCCAAAGATGTCGTGGCTCCCGAGTAGGTGTTTCCGCCAACGCTATTGGAGAGGACCAAGACCCCGAGGCCCTGGTGGGTGAGACCTCCCGTGCCGGTGATCGCGCCGGCATAGGTCGTGGTTCCAGAAGCGGCTACGGCTAGCGTTCCAGCTCCCAGAGAGATCACGCCTGTCGAAGCGCCACTGAGATTTCCGATGCCCTGATTGTTACCATTAAGATTAAACGTGCCATCGATCGTAAGCGCAGAAACAGTGTCGGTGAACTGGTTGGCCGCAGTTGTGCTTAGGGTGGCACCGCTACTGACTGTCACATTCCCGGGTGCTGCAATACCGGATGAGCTGAGCTGGAGTGTTCCTGCCGACACCGTTGTAAGCCCTGTGTAGGAGTTGCCCGAAGAGTTAAAAATCAGCGTGCCATCGAGTGCTTTTGTGATGTTACTCGTCGCCGTTTCTGTAATCGGACTCGTGATCGTCATCGTATCGGCGGCATTTGTATTGATGTTAAAGGTGTAGGTGCCGCCCGTAAGTTGGAAAAATGGCGAGGGATTGGCACTGTTGATCACAGCCTGGTCGGCGCCAGCTGTTCGTACGATCGTGCCTCCTGCACCCCCAGAAAGAATGATATTGCCATCCAGCGTCGCCGGAGAACCTGTTCCGCCACCGCCCATCGAGAGCACGGTTCCCGTGCTATTCAAACTCAGGTTGAAATCATTAAAGAAGATTTGGCCTTGAACGAAGTTTAAGCTTCCGATCGTATTACCCGAACCCATGTTAAACACCGCCGCAGTCGTTGGTGTCGCGCCTGTGCCTTGGATGGTGAGAGCAGAGGTTGAGGAGATCTGTCCTAAAGTTGTGGCGCTGACGAATGCTGTTTGCGTAGCAGGACTGTTTGCGATGGTGAGGTTTCCAGCGATAGAAATGACGTTATCATTTTTTGACAGATTTAAAAGCCCATCATTCACGGTCGTTGTTCCAGTATAAGTATTTGGAGCGGCGCTGGTGAACACATCGAAATTCCCCACACCTGTTTTTATGAGGGCACTTCCTGCCACAGTTTCGCCGATGCTGGATTCGTGAGTGAATGTTGACGTCGAGGCTTGGTTGGCGGTGAAGCTTGTATTGATGAGGGTAGGCACCTGGATTCGTATGGTGGGGGAGTTAGCACTCGTGACCTGGATGGAGCCCCCATTTGCAAATGTCAAAGTTTCCACCCCAACAATACCTGACTCTAGGCCGCTTGCGTAGCTGAAGGTAATGGTTCCGACGGTGATGGGAATCCCCAGAGTTACCGATGTATTGGTCGTCAGAGTCGAAAATGTGGCTGTGTCTCCGGCAGCATTGGGGAATCCGGAAGGGGTCCAGTTTGCGTTATCATTCCAGTTTCCTGTACCGAGATCGTTCCAGACATAGTCCGTGGCAAAAAGAGCCTGTGTCGTCAGGATCGAGGTGAATAAAATGTAGCTGCGTAAGGAAAGGCGTGCCATTCTTTCCTTCCATAGCAAAAAAATTTTTTTACGAAACTAGAATTCTGCGTGCCCGGGGAAGCGAGGGAATGGAATCACATCGCGGATATTCTCCATGCCCGTGATGAACAGGATCAGCCGCTCGAACCCAACGCCGAAGCCCGCATGGGGCACAGTGCCATACTGGCGAAGTTGGAGGTACCACCAGTAGTCCTCTGCTCGAAGACCGAACTCCTCGATCTTCTTTTTCAAGATATCGTGGCGCTCTTCACGTTGGCTTCCGCCGATGATCTCGCCGATTTTTGGGACGAGCACATCCATGGCTGCTACGGTCTTACCATCTTCGTTGGCGCGCATGTAGAACGATTTAATTTTTGCAGGGTAGTTGGTGAGGATCACCGGTTTTTTGCAGTGCTCTTCTGCGAGAAACCGCTCGTGTTCCGATTGGAGATCCATTCCCCAGGAAACAGGGAATGCAAAAGATTTTCCCGATTGCTGAAGAATTTCAATCGCCTCTGTGTAGGTCAGACGTACAAAAGGAGAGCTCGCAACATGCTTTAACCGTTCCAGAAGACCCTTTTCAATAAACTGATCGAAGAGCTCGAGATCCTCGTGGCAATGCTCAAGCGCATATTTTGTGACATATTTTAAATAACCTTCAGCGCACTCCATGTCATCCTCGAGATCCGCAAAAGCCATTTCAGGCTCGATCATCCAGAATTCAGCAAGGTGCCTTGTCGTTGTAGAGGGTTCTGCGCGGAAGGTGGGCCCAAAAGTGTAGATATCCGAAAGTGCGCAGGCGAGAGCCTCCCCGTTAAGCTGCCCAGAAACTGTGAGGTAGGCAGGACGCCCAAAAAAATCTTGCGAATAGTCGACAGCCCCATCTTTGAGACGCGGGAGCGATTTTAAATCCATGCTGGTGACGCCAAACTGCTTGCCGCCTCCCTCTGCATCCGACGCCGTGATGATGGGCGTATGGACGTAAAGAAAGCCACGCTCCTCAAAAAAAGCGTGAGTTGCCATTGCAAGAGCATGACGAATACGCATCACCGCGCCTTGCGTGTTCGTGCGCGGACGGAGATGTGCGATTGTGCGCAAAAATTCAAACGAGTGGCGCTTTTTTTGCAGAGGATAATCCTCGGGAGAGCAGGTGCCAAATAGCTGGATCTTTTCCGCTTTGAGTTCCCACTTCTGTTTTTGGCCGGGGCTTTCTACGAGTTTTCCCGTAACGCCAATGGACGCACCGGTTGTCAGCTGAGGAGACATCTGAGATGCATCTGCCACAATCTGCAGGGAAGAGAGGGTTGAGCCATCGTTCAGTTCAATAAATGCAAAGTTTTTCTGATCACGAACCGAACGAATCCATCCGCAAACTGTTAACGTTTTCCCAATCTCAGAAGCTTGTATTCTCTTAATTTTTGTATGTTTCATTTGGCTAAATCTCGCAGTAGCTGAATCTCATCTTTCCATATTTCTGTAACTGGCGTCTCCAAATATTTTGGAAGCTCGCGCAGGTCGGGGTGGTTCATCAAAACTTTGAAACATTCGATGCCGATCTCTCCCTTTCCAAGAGAGGCGTGCCTGTCGCGTCTGGAGCCAAGTGGTTTCATCGAGTCATTGAGATGGAATGCATAGAGGTGTTTGAGCCCTACGATCTCATCAAATTCTTTCAAAACCTTTTCCCATCCCGCTTTTGTGCGGATGTCATAACCCGCGGCAAAAATGTGGCATGTGTCGATACACACGCCGATCGGAATCTTTTTATGTACCTTGTCGATCACATACGCTAAATGTTCGAAACGGTGACCCACACTGGTTCCCTGACCGGCTGTTGCCTCCAAAAGCACTCTCGTTGAACCCTTTTCCAATAAGGATTCACACTCGAGCAGGCTTTCAGAAATCGTATTTAAACACGCCATCTCATCTGCGCCGAGTGCCGCTCCTGGATGAAAGTTTAGGTAGGTGATTTTCAGCTTGTGACAACGCTCGATCTCTTCTTTAAACGTCTTACGGCTCTTGTGCAAACCATCAGCATCTGGAGAACCGAGATTGATCAAGTAGCTGTCATGGCTCATAATTTTTTTGAGACCCGTGCTTTGCAAAGTCTCATGCCAGAGCTCAAGCTCTTTCTCAGGAATAGGCTTTCCCTTCCACTGTCTCTGGTTGCTCGTAAAAATTTGTACCGTCGTTGCGCCGATCGCCGCCCCTTCAAGGAGAGCATTATGGACTCCCCCCGCAATCGAGGTGTGAGCGCCAATGAGAAGTTCGTCAGAAGGCGTTTTTTTCATAAAGCTTTTCAAAAAAGCAAGATTATATGAGAAATGTAGTAACTTTACAAATCAATATGTCTCCAGAACAACCTCGTACACTCTTCAAATCTGCCTTCCACTTTCTTTCAGGCACCCTAATCAGTCGGGTCACTGGGCTAGTACGTGATCTTTCGATGGCCTGGTGCTTCGGAAGCCACCCTGCGCTGGCTGCATTTATGGTCGCCTTCCGCTTCTCCAACCTCATTAGACGCCTTTTTGGCGAGGGGCAGATGGCAAATGGGTTTATTCCACACTTTGAAAGTTTGCGAGCCATCTCTAGTGAAGCGGGTGCGCGCTTTTTTCGCGATCTCTTCTTCTCCCTGGCAAGTTTTCTGCTGCTAATAGCAATCCTTTTCGAAGGAGGGCTTTGGACATGGTTGAATGTGGGGGTAGGGGAGGGAACAGCTGAAATTTTACAGCTGACGATGCTGATGATGCCTGGGATTGTTTTTATCTGCCTTTTTGGACTCGGTTCTGCGCTACTGCAGTGCGAAGGGCGGTTTTTTCTATCCGGATTTGCCCCTGTTGCCTTCAATGCCGTGTGGATTGGTGCCGTCTTGTGGCTAAGAGATTTAACCCCCGAACAAGCGATGCCACTCCTTGCGATTGCCATCGTGTTCGCTTTCTTTATGCAATGGGCCGTCACCGTGCCAAAAATGGTGAAGTTTTTTCGTGGTACGCTCCCGTTTCGAGAATTTTTTCAACCCAAACTCTTCTCAGCCGAACTCCGTAAAATTGTGATCCCGATCTTTTTGGGGGTTATCGGCATCGGTGCCATGCAGGTTAACAGTGCCCTTGATGCGATCTTCGCCAGGTTCGCCTCTCTCGAAGGCCCCGCCTATCTCTGGTACGCCATCCGCATTCAGCAGTTTCCCCTGGCGCTTTTGGGAGTAGCCCTCTCCTCCGCTCTTTTGCCCTCTCTTTCAAGAGCTTCCGAAAGGGGAGAGTGGACGACATTTCGCACGCTGCTGCTCTCTTCTCTAGTCAAGTGCATTAGCTTAATGCTTCCTGCCGCAGTGGTGCTGTTTGTTTTAGGAGCATCTATTGTCAATCTCTTCTATGGACATGGCGATTTTTCTCAAGTCGCTACATATGAAACGCTTCTTTGCCTCTGGGGATATAGCCTCGGACTTCTTCCTGCAGCTGGGATCCTTCTTTTAGCTCCCGCATTTTACGCCCAGAAAGATTACAAAACACCGATGAAAGGGGCCCTCTATGCCGTTCTTTTGCATGTTCTGGCTAATTCACTCATGATCTTTGTGCTGAAGTGGGGAGCCTTTAGCATCGCCCTTGCAACAAGCCTCAGCGCTCTTTTCAACTTTTCCTACCTCAGAAAAAAACTCGAAGGAAAAATTGGAGTGCTTTGGGATTCTCTGTTTTTCCGTACCGTTGTCAAGATCTCTCTTTGTACCTTCGTGGCCGCACTTTGCGCATTTGCCGTCGCGGCTACACTTTTTGCCGATCCCACCCTCGCGGTTGTTCAAGGCAAGGAGCCTCTCTTCACGCGCTCCTTACAGGATCAGTTCTTCTCTCTAGGTGTAGGAGGAGCTTGCTTTCTCGTTGTTCTTCTCGTAGCCGCTTGGGTACTACGCGTTCATGAGATTCTCGAACTCATCGGTCTAAAAACCAGAAAAAAAGAAACGCTGATCGACGAATAATAAGCGCAGAAGGCAAAAGCAGGATATTTTAACACCGAGTACACCGAGAGTACTGAGCCAAAGAAGGAGGGGTTTAAATTCTTTCTTCTCTTTCGTCCATCACTCATCATTCATCGATCATCACTTCTTCTCGTACTCTGCCCATTTGAAGTCGAGCTGATTGAGCTCTGAGACGTAGACATTTTTAAGGTTCTTTTTCTTCGCGTAGCAGATCGAGGTGAAATACATCGGGATCACGGGCATTTCTTCCATCAGCAATTTTTCAGCGAGGAAAAACTTCTCTCTTCGCTTCTCGTTGTCCACTTCCATTTCAGTGTCATTGAGAAGGGCTTGATAGACCGGATTTTCCCAGCGAGACATATTAACGCCATCTGAGCGGAAACGGAATGTTTGCATGATGTAGATCGGATCGCGAAGCCAAGAGTGCCATCCCATACCGCCGATTTGAAAATTCCCCTTGACCAGGTTCTGGTAGTGAACTTTCCATTCTTCTTGCTGCAATACAACGCGAATATCGAAAGCCTTCTCCCATTGTTCTTGGGCAATTTGGGAGGTGCGTTGATGGTATTCTGAGGAGTTGTAACTCAAGACGATTGGAGGAAGTTGTTCCTTCGTGATGCCCAGTTCTTGAAGTGCTTCAGCAAAGAGTTTTCTTGCCTGCTCTACGTTGTTATCAGGGAAATAAGGATCTGTATAAACATTCAGGGATTTGGGAAGCACGCCGAGCGCGGGCATCTCTCCTTCTTGAAGAATGTGATCTGTGATCTCTTTTCGGTGGAGCGCATAAGCAAAAGCTTTACGCATCTTCTTGTTATTGAAAGGGAAAGCCTCCGTGTTGATGAAGTACCAGTAGATGCCCATGGAGGGGACAAACGTTAAATCCCCGCGCTTTTTCAGAGCAGGAAGAGCATCGAGAGGAATGCGTGAAAGTGGTTTTCCCGTCCATACAAGTTCATTTTTTTCGAACATGTGGAGTTGCGTAAGACCCTCTTGAACAATTGCGATCTTAATGCCGGCGAGTTTGACATGATCGCGGTCCCAGTAGTGGGGATTCTTTAGAACGATGATCTCATCGTTTTGTTTATGTTGTGCGAGAATGAAAGGCCCGTTGGAAATGAACGTGTCGCCAGCCTCATTCATCCAATCTGGATTTTTCTTGTCTATTTCAGCGTTGATGGGGAAAAACGAAGAGGTAGAGATCACCTCTAAAAAATAGGGGGTGGGGTGCTCAAGTTCAACACGCAAAGTTTTTGCGTTAAGTGCCTTGATGCCCACTTCGTCAAGCGATGTTTTTTTCTGCACAAACGATTGTACGTTTTTGATTGGATAGTAGTTGTGTACAGCTGCGCCTTTGGTGCTCCGTCCAATCACGCGCTTCCATGAGTACTCAAAATCATAAGCAGTTACGGGCTCTCCATTGGACCATTTGCTATCACGTAAGAAGAAGGTGTAGGTTTTAAGATCCGAGGAGATCTCATAACGTTCTGCCGCAGCAGGAACAAGATTTCCAGAGAGATCCAGAGTCATCAACCCTTCGAACAACATCCGGAGGATAATCTGGGAGGAGTCGTCTATTCCAATACTCGGATCAAGAGAACGAACCTCTGTAGACATGCTGATGGGTAGCAAATTCTTCTTCTCCTTCTGTTCGATTTTGCTGCATGAGGCGCAACAAAAAGTCATTATAAGCAACAGGGTATTTCTCATGGCGTCCAATTTTAGGCTAAATAACTATTTAATTAAATCTTTTTGATCTCTTAAATTGGTATAGGATGAAAGACACTACACAGGCCGATTTTTCTTTTTCGCCTTTGCATGAGGACGGAGGACGCCATTTTCGCTGGAAAATTCTTCCGCAATTAGGAAGTCCAATCGAGTCGCCAGAACTGGCTTCCTATATCAAAAGCTCCGCCCAGATGTTGGAGGAGCAGCTTCTTGAGGGGCTTTCGTTTGAGGATGAGAAGGATTTTCTTACCTGGATTCAAGAATCCCTCCCCCTTTTGAAGTGGACTCTTCCCGAAACTTCTCCCAGTCTTTTGCCTCTTTTGCTTCTCTGCCCTGGTTCCAAAATACAAAAGACCGAAGCTCTTTTGCGTGACTACATCAAGAGTCAACTTCTACGCGATAAAGAGATCCCTATACTTTCCTTCCAGCATCTCTATTTTCATTTTGAAAACTTTCCGCATGAAAGTTTACTTTTCATTCACTTGCAAATTCTTGTAGAGGACTCTGTTCAACTTGGTCTTTTTAAAAAAAACCTCCCACTTCTCACAAAAGAGATCGTCCAGGTCGTAAAAACACGCTATTTTGCGCATAATTTGCTTGAGGTTAAAAGCCTTTCTCAAGATTTTAAAACCACACTGATTCATCAAGATCTCGTCCGTCTTTTACAAAAATATCCGCATCTTTTCGACCAGGGAGTTTTTGTAGACGTAAAAAGACTTCTTGCGCTCGCAACAAAGGAGTTTTTAGAGAGCAGGCCACCTCGACATCTCGCGAAAATCCTTGCAGCTCACCACATGACACGCAAGATCATCATGCGTGCGATCGGTCTCTTTCCCGAGGAGAGACATCTAGAGCTGCGCGTGGCCCCTACAAAACTCCACTTTCTTTTTGGGACCAAGTCAGTTGTTGGGCTCATGATTACCATCTGCTTGCGGGATCGCTATGAGTTTTTCGAGGAGAAGCACGTGCTGCTCGCCGTCCAAAAGATCATCCCAGCAGCGCAGATTGTGAAGGGTTCGTATTATCTCTTCCAGATGCCGCAAGATATGATCCGTACGCTCTATCTCGAGATCGAAAAGAAAGATGCAGAGCCGATCAGTCCACAGGAAAAGGTGCTTCTTAAGAAGGTTCTTTCTAACGAGCTGAAGGCGAGCGTCGAGAAGTTGATTCCCTCGATTTTCATGGTCCGAAATGAAGAAGAGATCATGAAAAATATCCTGATCCTAAGCCAAGAGCTGAAGTATATCTCGGATCTTCCTCAGGTGATGATCTCTTTCGAGCAGCAATCGACAAGCGATCTCGTCTTTACGGTAATCATGGTAAGAGCTCTTCGAAAGCAGACCAAATCACTGGATCTTCTTTTTCAAAAAATTGAGTCGCGAGTCGAATTTATTCCGGATCGCACACAGACGGTAGGCTATCTCAGAAAAAAATATCCCAAAGAGGCAACCACATTTCGGCTACGCATTCCTAAAGATAATACTCTTTTACGTGCAGACTCTTCGGTAAATTTTTACCTGGCCCGGCAGAGGGTTATACACATCTTGCAAGAGGCGGTTGGAGAGGTGCGCGATTACAACGGGGGCATGATTCTTCAGCAGGTCGAACAGTTCTCTGAGATGAAGAACGCGTTTCCTGAGATTGCTCAACGTCATCCCGATCTTCTCGAGGATTTTTTCTATGCCCTTACACCCATTGAAATGCAGGCCACCCTTTCTCTTGCGAATCTTCACACGCTCTTCCGCCTCCTGCTTGAAGGTATTGCTGCGGATCTTCCAAAAAGAGACAGCTATGTTTTAAAGGTTGAGCAGAAGCGCGAGAATATCTTCTTGCTTCTTCGCGCCAAAGACGCATCCTATCGCGAACATGTTCAGCGTGCACTGAACGCCCTCGAGATCTACCCCAAATCTCTCTGCTCGACGCATGTCGATATTCAAGGATCTTACTGCACAGGGTTTATCTACGACTGCCCACAAGATCATCTTCAGGGGAAATTTATCGCAGCGGTTAGGCAAGGCATCCAGGCGTGGCAGGAGAAGCTCAGCAGCCTAAAAATTTTGCGCCTCTGTTATCTCTCCTTTCCGATTTCACTCGATCCTCGAATTGGGGGTGACGAAGACTCCGAACGATTCCTTGAGCTGCTCTTTGAAGGTCTTATGCGCATGGATAAATACGGTATGCCAGCTTATGCAATCGCGAAATCCCTCGAAGTCTCCACCGATCATAAACGTTATATTTTCAAACTACGCGATACCCTCTGGTCGAATGGTGATCGCGTGACTGCACACGATTTTGAATATGCATGGAAAAAAATCCTCTCTCCCAACTTTTCGACGCCATTCGCCTATCTTTTTTATCCGATCAAAAATGCAAAACTTGCGAGAGAGGGGAAAGTTCCCGTCGATGACGTTGGCGTAAAAGCGATCGACGATTGGACACTCCTGGTTGAACTGGATCACCCAGCTCCCTACTTTTTGGAATTAACAGCATTCACTCTCTATTCTCCTGTAAACCATCGCATCGACAAGATTCATCCCAATTGGGCAGTGGAAGAGGGAAAGGGGTATGTTTGCAATGGTCCCTTTCAATTGAAAAAGCGCAACTCTTCTCGCGGGTACGAGTTGGTGAAAAATGCTTTGTATTGGAATGCAAAACACATCGAACTTGATCAAGTTCTGATTACTCAGAACAATAATTACACAGCCCAGCAGATGTTCAAGAATGACGAAATCGACTGGTTTGGTCGGCCGCTCAATCTTTGGGATTCTTCATCCGATTCTGGGCAGAACGAAAAAGTGGAAACAACTTCTATTCCTCGAATCTTCTGGTATGTCTTCAACGTAAGAAGATTTCCCTTCACACATCCCAAGTTGAGACAAGCGCTCGCTTATGGTGTGAGCCGAGAAGCTCTCATCAAAGCGCTGAATTACAGCGGCTCTCCCGCGATCACGCCTCTTCCTTTTACACATACACTGCTTCGCGAACAGGGGATGGGAATCGTCGATGGCGATAAAGAACGCGCGCAGCAGCTGTTTCATGAGGCACTTCAGGAGCTGGGCATAAAAAAATCAGATTTCCCTGTTCTAACGATTATCCAAACAGCTGGAGAGGTTCGTCACAAAACTGCTCACCTGATCAAGAAGCAGTGGGAAGAGCTTTTTGGGATTCACTGCAATGTTGAAGCGCATGATTGGGGCACGATTTTTGATCGACTCACCCACGGAGATTACCAGATTGGCGGGATGAACTGGAAAGCCTGGATCAACGATCCAAGTTACACGTTAAATGCATTTCGTTATGCGTCTGAAAAGGTCAATTTTGCAAAGTGGGAAAATGAAGCGTATCAAGCTTTCCTCGAAATGGCTGATCGAGAGATCGATCCACACAACCGTCTAAAGTACTTAAGAGGTGCTGAAGAGATCCTTCTGAGCGAAATGCCGGTTATACCGATCTACTACGAAGTTCAACAATTCAAGCGGAAAAACCATTTGAAAGTGGATATCAACACCCAAACGGGACATATCGACTTCTCGACAGCACGGATCCTGAACAACTGAAGCACCGATTTCGTCTCTTCTGCATCTCTTCAGGGAAGAGCTGCGACAAGTCGCAGTCAAACAAAGCGGTGACGAGTCACCGCACTCCAAAAAGGCCCCTAAAGCGGGGCCTTTATTCTCAGTTCAGCGAAAAAAGAGGAGCTCGTGGAGCGCGATAGGGTCTGCACTGCTCAAATGTGCAATGTAGAACTGCGGGCACGAGATCATTGATATTCTCGCGAATGGTACTGCCACCGTTCTGGTAGAGCCATCCACGTGGGGAAAGAAGGATTTTCACCTGTTTGTGGTGAATCGTTCCATCTGCTTCCACAAAAGAGAGGAAGTAGTGGTACATATCCTTACCAGGACGCAAAAGAAATGTGAAAACAGGTGCAGTTGCAAGCATGGCTTCACTTTTCATCTCATCGATGTTTTCATTCCATGCGGGGTGCTGCTTAATCTCACTAATCTTCTGCGTTACCCAAGGCATTTCAGCAAAAGAGAGAGATGAGCTATTAAGAGTTCCTTTCATGGTAACCTCCAAGTGTAAAAATATTCCCTGGTTCATCCAGGGGTCCTTCACGAGGATGGTTTAAAAGCCCATCGATTCGTAAAGAATTGGCAAGGATTATGTAAGTTAAAAATAAAATAGCAAGAAAAATCTTTCGCGCTACCTGAAAAAACGGATCAGAGAGTGTTCAAACGGGTAGATTTAGGTGGCACTTTTCGAACGAGGTGTGGCGCACGATGTTTCTGTTCGCCTTCCAATGAAGAAGAAGTCCAATCATAAGAGCGTCAAGCGCGACAATCAACCAGAAGATATCTGCAGGGGCGTTGTTTAGCCCAAACGCGACATAGACAGGAAGATAGCTTGTGATCCAGACAAAACAGTTGGCAATCATGTGAAAAACCGTATCGCATGCGGCGGAGATTAAGCTGAAGCCGATCATATTAATTCCGTTGCAAATCAGAAGAAGCCAGATCCAGCGGCAAGATTTGTGTAAAAGGGCGAGCGTATCAGCTGAAACGGGTTCTGTAAAAAAGAAGGAGAGGAGAAAATCGGGAAATATAACAAATGGCAGCAAGAGACAACTTGTCGTAATGGAAAGGAAGAAAAAGGCATTGCGCCGTAGTTTGTTAATAACGGGATACTCTTTTGCTCCGATCAAACGTGAAGCAATTGTCATCATCGCTTGACCCATCCCTTCATTGATAAAAGAAAAAAGAAGAAAGAGCGTACTTCCCACAGAGAGAACGAACAAATAATCTCCGCCTTTGAGAGAGATGATGCGTACCGTGGCTGCCCAGGCTACAAGAAGAAGCATTCTCGCAATCGCGCGTGGAATTCCGACTTGAACGTAGTTCCAAAAAGATTTCCAGTGAAGCGTGAGTTTGTGGGTGCTGTAAAGATCCCGATAGCGCCTTTGTATAAAAAGAAGAAAAAGCATCAAGCAAAAGGATCCTTGGGCGATTCCAGTTGCTATTGCCGCTCCCAAAATACCTTGCGGGGCTAAGAAACCTGGAATTCCAAAGATGAGGAGATAATCGAAAATGACATTTAGAATCTGGGCCATAAGCGTTGCGATAATGAGGGGCCTTGTTTTGCCCTCAGCAATATAGAAAGAGGAGAGCGCGCCGCCTAAAGGAAATAGAAAATTCACATACATCAAGTTCTGAAAATAGGTCATCGCAGGTTGTTCGATCGACGTTCCTCTTAAAAAAAATGGCCCCACGATGGAACCAAGTGGCAACGTGATCAACATCGAGAGCATGGAGAACCAGATCATTTGCCAGATGCAGGGTCCAATCAGATGCGGGTGATGAGCCCCTTTGTGAAATCCGACAAAGATTTGAGCCATGCTTGTAATCCGAACACAGGGGAGCTGAAAGAGCGTGCATAGGTAGACGGCGCTTACGCACCCTTCAAAGGATTCCAATGAATGACGCGCAAGAAAGAGGCGATCGAAAAAGCCCATCAAGCAGCTCGATAGCAAAACAAGAATAAGTGGCAGTGAAAGACGGAATAGTTCACGTAGGCTTGCTGAGGGATACCTCGTAAGGGGTGGAAGAGGCTGTACGATAGTCTGAGATGTTGACACCGAGGGGCGTATGCTCCAAGTTTTCTGCAAAAAGAAAAATTTTTAAACTTTTCTTAAAGAAAAAACAAGAGAAAAGTTAAGGCGCCTCGATATTTCTTTCGAAATACGTGGATTTTTAGGTCGAGTAAGCTAAAAACTCACAAACCATCGGGATATTGACTGGGAGCGCAAGAGGAATCTGGTCAATTCCAGGAGCGACAACAAGTTGTCCGGATAGTTTTGTAGCATCGAGAGAAAGATACTCGGGAACTGCTACCTGAGAGGATTCAAGAGCTTGTTTGACAATAGGGATCTGGTGAGACTTAGCTTTGATCGAAATCTCCATCCCTGGTTTTACGCGGAAAGAGCGGCGATCAACTTTTTTCCCGTTAACGAGCACGTGTCCGTGCGAAACGAGCTGCTGAGCTGCGAAGATCGTCGGAGCAAATTTTAATCTGTAAACGATGTTGTCGAGACGGCACTCGAGCTCTTGCATGAACAATTGAGGAGTATTGAGGGGGGAGCGAAGAGCCTCTTGGTAGTAACCAACCAGCTGCTTCTTGCTGAGCATACCGTAGAGGGCGCGAAGTTTTTGCTGCTCGTCCAACTGAATGCCGAAATCTGATTTCTTTTTGCGTTTTGCTCCGTGGGCTCCGGGAGGATTTGCCTTGTGGAGTAGAGGATTGCGAAGGCGGCCAAAGATATTAGCGCCAAAGCGTCTTGCGATACGATTTCGTGGTCCGGTGTGTCGAGACATTTGTTCTCCTGAAAAACATCAATAACTGGGAGCAATGCTAGAACAATTTAGGTTTTTTACTCAAGCAGTAGTTTTTTTTGGGGGGGGAAGGTTAGAAGATGAAGAGGAGATCGGGCACGCACACGGGCACGGGCACGAAAGAGGGAAAGAAAGTAGACCTAGGCTGACGTTGTGAATGCGGCGGAAAAAGAGTAAAAAATATTTACTTTTCTTGGGCGCGTCCGCTTCGCCCATTTGTTCTTAACGCGAGTAGTGTTACCAGCGCGCAAACACTCAGCAACAACCCTGGAGGAATGGGGCTTGCTGTGGCGCGGAAAAGGGTAAGAGCCAAAAACGGAGCCGCGCCTCCAAAGAAAATATTGCATAGGTTGTAGCTGATGCCCATGCAGGTATAGCGGACGGGTGTGGGGAAGAGCTCAGCAAGAACAGAGGGAAGCAGAGCAAAATGCACTGAGAGGCAAAAGATAAGAAGAATTTGAAGAGAGAGAAAAGTCGCGAAGTTCATTTGAGAGACCCAGAAGTAGAAGGGGGCAATCAGAGCAACGAGAAGGGCGCTCGGAGCAAGATGTCGGCTGCTTGTGAGTTTTCCAACAAAGGGGAGCAGGATACTGCAGAGAGTTAACATCAGGATGTTGATGAAGAGCGTTTTCTCGGGAGTAATTCCAAGAACCTGCGAGGCGTAGAGGGGAGAGAAAACAAAGACCAGGTACCAGCCCGCGAGAGGAAGAGCCGCGAGAAAAAAACCTCGAAACAGCGGACGGCTTTGGGTTCTTAGCGCATCGCGGATGGGAGTTTTTGTGAGTTTGTGTCGATCTTCGATTCCCTGAAAAGCGGTTGTTTCATGCAGCGAGCGACGCAGATACCAGCCGAAAAGACCAAGAAGACCTCCAATAATGAATGGTAGGCGCCAGTCCCATCCCGTGAGCGTTTCAATAGAACTTTTTCTCTGCAGAAGGAAGATCTCTAGCGTACTCACAATCGATCCGATCTGTGATCCCACAAAGGCCCAGCTTCCCATCCATCCTCTTTGGCCTGGCCCCGCGCTCTCAACTAGGAAACACATGACCCCAGGGAATTCTCCTCCTGAGGGAATCCCCTGAAGAAGACGAAGAAGCGTAAGAAGAAGAGGGGCCATAATCCCAATCTGAGCAAAGGTCGGAAGAAGCCCGATGCAGAATGTAGGAACGCACATCAGCGTGATCGTCAAAATGAGCGCAAATTTCCTACCAAAGCGGTCGCCCAGAGATCCGAAGAAGAGAGAACCTAACGGGCGGCTGATAAACCCCACCGCAAAAACCATAAAGCCATAGAGCAGCGAGCTTACATTCGAGGATGAGGGGAAAAAGAGAATCGAAAAGAGCGGAAGAAAGTGGAGGTAGAGCGAAAACTCATACCATTCGAGTGTGTTCCCGATCAGCGTAGCAATGACGAGACGACTTCTGGAAATAGCGCGACTCATGTCTGCATTCTGCGGATCTCAGGGTAGCATCGTCAATAAAAAACCCGAGCTTTGCGGCTCGGGTTTTTTTCACACAGATCTTAGAGATCGATGTTATGCGGCTGGGGTTTCTTGCTTAGGTGCAGACGCAGGAGGAGTAGCAACAGAGTTGTCTGCCTGATCAGCTTGGTTTCCAGCAGCGCCAGCTTCGCCGTTTGCAGGACGAGCAGGAGGTTGTGCGAACATTTCTCTAAGAGTCTCTTCGACTGGGCAAACAGCTTCAGGATAGAGGTTGTTGTAGTTCAGAGCTGCGACGCCATTCCAGTTGGAGCAGATCGCGTAGATCGCCTTTGCGCATGCATAAGCGTTTCCAGCGGAAAGCACCATTCCCATGAATCCAACGCGGAGGAAGAAATCTTTTCTTTCTTCAGGTGCACTAGAGGCATACCCGTAGATGAGAGCGCCGACGCCAAAAATTGCGCGAGCGAGTGCTTCGATAGCGGATGCAACGATTAGTGCTGCGTTACCGAGAACGCCGAACACAACTTTACGTGCGTGTTTTTCTACGGAGTTCATCTCTGGGTTAACATTGCTCTGGTTTACGTTTTGTACGCCGAGGAATGTTGATCCAGAGTAGATGCATGAATTGAGATTTACAAAATGATTGCCAACAGTTGGTGCTGATGCAGATGCCATAATTTACCACCTTTAATTAAGAAGTTAAAAAACAAAAATTCGTTATCCATTTTACATAAGGCTCTTTATTTTCCCCAAACACAATTTTTAAAGAAAATTATTATGACAATAAAAAATTTAATCTGAGAAAATCAGATGTTGAACGGCGTTGTTGCGTAATTCTTTGAGCGCGAAGCGCTTCTTGGAGTACGGCGCTTTGCGCCGCCTTATCTGAACAAATCCAAGGCGGTGCAGAGCACCGCACTCCAAAGAGCTCGCCTTACGCTCGCTCAAATAGACTTCAGATTTACGCAACAACGCCATGTTGAATCTCTTTATTTTTTCTTCGGCGATCCTTTAGGATAGGTTGCTTATGAGTTACTTTGTTCTTGCATACTACAAATTTGTAGAAATCGAAGATCCTGCTGCAGAGGTCGCAAACCATCACTCTTTTTTTAAAGGGAAAGATGCAACGGGTCGTATCTATATTTCGAAACAGGGGATCAATGGACAGATGAGCGCATCTGCAGATGTTGCAGAGGCGTACATGACCTGGATGAAGAGTGATGCGCGCTTCAAAGATATCGATTTTAAGATTCACCATCACGAAGAACAGGTCTTTCCTCGAATGACGATCAAGGTTAGAAAACAGCTGGTCGCTTTAGATGATGAGGTGGATCTATCGATGCGAGGCAAATCTCTTACCCCAAAAGAGTGGAGCGAAATGCTAGAGCAGCGCGACGAGGACACTCTCCTTCTCGACGTGCGTAACGACTACGAGTGGGAGGTGGGACACTTTGAAGGCGCCGATCTTCCGCAGCTCGAAACATTTCGCAAATTTCCTAAATTTGCAAAAGAACTAAAAGAGAAGCGCTCTCCCAAGAAAACTAAGGTGATGATGTACTGCACAGGCGGAATCCGCTGCGAACTCTACTCCTCGCTGTTGAAGCGCGAAGGGTTTGAACAGGTTTATCAACTGCAGGGCGGCGTGATCGGCTACGGCCTTAACGAAGGCAAGAAGCACTGGCGAGGAAAACTTTTCGTTTTTGACGATAGACTAACTGTTCCGATTAGCGAAAAAGAGGAGAGTGAGGTGATCAGCTCTTGCAAACACTGCAAAGCGCCCTCAGATATTTATTACAACTGCGCAAACATGGATTGCAACGAGCTTTTTCTTTCTTGCCCAGAGTGCGCAGAGAAATTTCAAGGATGTTGCTGCGATAGCTGTCAGACGGCAGAGCGAGTGCGCCCTTTTGAAAAAAGCGAGCGGCCAAAACCTTTCCGCAAAGCGTACCATTACGCAACGGAATAACGTTTAGGCCGTGTTGTCCTGGTCGAGCATCTCTTCTGCGGCCACCTTCAGGGTTTTGAGGCCCTCTTCAAATCCGACTTCGCGCAGGAGCTGATCCAAGTAGCGGAGTTCAGATGCCAGCTGATCATTCATCGATTCGAGCTCAGAGACCCGTTTGAGTAGTTCTTCTCGTGTCATGAACCTATCCCGAAATTAAAAATAGTTGGATTTTTGATGATTTTTGTGCAACTTTCTCAAGGCTTTTTGCAGACAATGTTAAGTGAACATGGCTGCAAAAAGCCTTGAGAAAGGTGCCAAAAAGGGCAAAAAGGCAGCTTTTTGAATTTCCGGATAGGTTCATAGGTTCCTCATATCTTATGTGTCTGAATTTGGCAATAAAAGAGAAGTTTCTCTAAGATGAGCTCTATGAGATACGCCTATTTTTTACTTCCTCTTTCCCTTGTTCTCTGCGGCTGCGACGCCAAAAAAGAGGAGGATCACAGCATGCTCGATGAGATGGTTCTTCTAGAAAAAGAGGAGGAGGATGCGCCCCTCGTAACAGACTCAGCGGAACTTACTCCCCAAGAGATTGTTGGGCGAAACGATGAACTATGAATGATGAGTGATGAACGGAGGAGAGCTCTTTCGCTCATCGTTCATCACTTCTTTTCTTCGAAGGAGAGAAGCATCTTCTTCACTTCTGGGCCACCAGCAGAAAATCCGCCGATCGCACCATCCGTTCTTAAAACGCGATGGCAGGGAATGAATAAGGGGAAGGGATTGGCGCCGCAGGCTCCGCCGACAGCACGCGCACCCTTTGGCACGCCGGTACGCTCTGCAATCTCTTTGTAACTTTGCGTTTTCCCAAAGGGAATTTTGCGCAAATGTTCGAGAACGTTGCGAGAGAATCCTTGCTCAGGAAACTTGAGAGGTAAAGCGATTTTGGGCTGAACTCTTCGAGTATAAGAATCTAGCCAGTCGAAAACTTGCTTGGCAACAGCTGCATCAGAATTAACGCGGCAGACGAGGGCTTTCTTTTTTCCGCGTTTCATATCGACGCTTGTGATCTTGCCGTCTTCCACATTCACGGTGATGTCGAGCGGAAGATCGCAGTCAAATTCCCTTCCGGTCATGGCTTATTGTACGCCACGAAGCTCGGGAGAGATTTGCGAGATCATTTCGTCGAGCCTAATCTGGTTGTCGTAGATCTTCTTCTCCACAACTTTACCATTGTAGTAGTACTCGATTTTTGAAGTTTTCCCAACGAAGTAAGTCGCAGGGCCATGCATCTTGTCGTTTTCCCAATGGATCTGCTGGGAAATGACCTCTCCATCCAGATAGTGGGTTTCGATGCCGTTTTTCATGCCGTCGAGATAGGAGGTCTCAGAGATCTTTACGCCATTCTTGTAGTCGATCGATTTTCCATGACGTTTTCCATTCACCCACTCTTCGATAGAGAGAGGCTCTCCTGTGGAGAGGTAGGTGCGTTTTTCGCCGTGGAGTTTTCCTTTTGCAAAATGGACGATGCTCTCTGGTGCGCCATTCGCGAAGAAGGTCTCACGTTTTGAAGTGGCACCCTGACTGATCTCTTCGATGGCGAGCAGAACGCCGTTCTCATCGCGGGAGATCTTTTTGCCGTTACCTTTTTCGACATGCGCTTCGAGCTCGTTCTTCATGGTGAAGTATTGGCCTTCGAGAAGCTCAGCATTCGCATACTCTTCCACGCTTCTTGGCGTGCCATCGGTATACCATAAGGTCAGTGCATATCTAGCAGGTGAGAGCTGGATGCGTTCACGCACAGGCATTCCCTTTGCATCATAAAGGATCTCTTTTACAACGTTGCCCTGGTTGTAAAGAGAGTAGGATTCAACAATTTGGCTGTGAGGGTAGGTACGAGTCGTCGCGCCGTGAAGGAGACCATTCTCATAATTCGAGGTGATCGTCACTCCAGTTCGCAAAGTCGTGATGACCTGTCCGGGGTATCTCTTAGCATTCCACTCATCTTTGGAAACAGTATATCCATACTTGTGGATGTGCTGTTGAGAGATGACGTCGTTGTCCTGGTTTTTATTCTTGCAGCCCGAAGCGATAATTGTCAGAGCTCCAAGGATGCAGTAGACTTTCATTTTCATAGCGGAAGACCTCACATGAGATTGTGTAGCAAGGCTCAGTCTATATCGTTGCCCCTGAATAAGTCAATTTACAGACAACTTTTTGCTGAACTGGCGTATTAAAATTCTTCGAGAGAGAAAATAGACGTGCGGGGACAAGTCCTTCGGCTAGTCCCCGCACGTCTATTTGACCTACCTGATTTTAATGCATCAGTTCTGTAACTTTTTGGTGATCTCTTCTGTGATTTTTGTGTGTTGCTGTTCAACAGCTTCAAAAGAGAGGGTCTTTGCTTTGTCTCTGTAGAATAGGCGAAGGGTGACATTTTTTTTCTCCGTGTCTACCTGTGCTCCTCGATAGATATCGATGAGTTCTACTCTCTCGAGAAGGGGAGGAGAAAGTGCCGCCACAAGCTCCATTAATTTTTCGATAGGGAGTTCTTCTTTCACGGTCACCGTCCAGTCCCGTTCTGATCCAGGGAAGAGGGGAAGCTCCTGAACCAGCAGCTTTTGGCGTTTTAGCGGCAAAAGATCGTGAAGGTTGAGCTCAGCAAAATAGACACGCGCGTCGATGTCAAATCCCTGCAAACGACCAGGGTGGATCTCTCCGAGAGCTCCAACAAAAAT
This sequence comes from Chlamydiae bacterium Ga0074140, assembly GCA_001464115.1. GTDB lineage: Bacteria > Chlamydiota > Chlamydiia > Chlamydiales > Rhabdochlamydiaceae. Next base: position 228,298 of record LNES01000003.1, read on the forward strand.
TTCTCCGACTCTAATGCGCGCTTGTCTTCCGGGGTGGAAGTTGTGGAGATGGGAGATTTCAAATTTGGCTTGAGTAATTCCTAGCCCACGAAGAAGATTTTCGACCTTTCCTTTCAGATCAAAAAAATCGGCCTCTCGAGGTTTTGGATCGAAATGAGGTGGCGCATCACGGCCGGTGCAGATGATGGCTGCCATCGACTGTTCTTTGTAATTGGTTCCATCCTTGAAATGGATCTTCCCCACTTCAAAGGCGGCGATTTCTCTATTTTGTCGTGCGCGGTTAAATTTAACTGTTTGCAAAAGTCCGGGAAGGAGAGAGGTGCGAAGAACAGACTGATCCACCGATGCAGGGTGAAGAACAGAGATCCAAGAGGAGGGATCAGCATTTTCTTTGGTTGCTTCAGCAAGGGTCGGGCTAATGAGATCGCACGTGATGCACTCTTGTAACCCCTCAGAAATGAGCCTTTGTCTGATCTCTCTCTCGAAAAGAAAGAGTGGAGCATGGTCGAGCGAGGAGGTGACATGTTTTGGTGTTTTGAGAGCGATGTTCTGATAGCCAAAAATGCGCCCGACCTCTTCGATTAGATCGATCTCCCGCTTCAAGTCGTTTCGGTAAGATGGGGGGGTGACATGGAGGGCTTTTTCATCTTCGCGTTCGATCACAATTTCGAGTCTTCCGAAGATTTCAGCAACTTCTCGAAGGCTCAGGTTGGTTCCCAAAAGGAGATTGACGCGATTGAGACGGCAGGTAATTGGAGAACGGCTCATCAGGCGAGATCTCTCGTCGATAGACCCTTTCACAACGGTGGCTCCAGCGAGCTCCTGGATAAGTGCAGCAGCGCGGTCGAGTGCGAAGGCAACAGTTTCAAAATCCACCTCTTTTTCAAAACGCTGAGATGCATCTGTGCGTATTCCCAAAAGTTTGCTTGTGCGACGCGTAGCTTGCGGCGTGAAATAGGCAGATTCGAGAAGTATCTCACTCGTTGCCTCTGTCACACTCGACTCTTTTCCGCCTATCACTCCTGCAAACGCAAGCGGTTTTTCCGCATCAGTGATGAGCAGAAGTCCCTGAGAAATCGCATAGGTCTTATCGTCGAGGGCTTCAAGAGACGTAAAAGCAGTTTTGGAAGTGACATGGATCTTTTTCCCAGAGATTTTTGCGAAATCGAATGCATGCAGAGGTTGACCCATTTCCAGCAGGACGTAATTTGTCGCATCAACGACGTTGTTGATGCTGCGAATGCCGCAATTTTCCAAACGGGTTTTTAACCAGGCAGGAGAGGGCTTTACCTGTACGTTTGAAAGTAGCCTACAGGTATAGCGAAAACACTGCTCCTTGTCGTCGATTGAAACAGCGATCTTCCCCTGAATTTTTTCATTCTCATTTTCTTTTAGAGAAAATGTGGGGATCTTCATCGGCAACTGCTTGAGGGCCGCAAGCTCTCTCGCAATCCCTACGATGCTCATGCAATGACCAAGATTGGGAGTGAGAGAGATTTCTAGAATCTCATCTCCCTCACGGGTCTCAATTTTTTCGACTTCGAGACCACCCTGTGTCAAAATCTCTCCGATCTCCTGGGCAGAGAGAGAGGTCTCCACAAATTCTTTAAGCCACGACAGAGGGATGCGCATAAATTCTTGAACCCAGAGAGTTAAAATTGCTAAGATACCAAATTGGATAAGTATATGTCTAAAACTTCGTCGGACGATGGCTGGATTTCAAAGACTCGTAGGCTGACACAGCTGCTCATCATCAGTGGAACGCTCAATATTGCGCTTCTCGCTACGTTTGGTTACTCCCTAGTAAAAAATAATCGAGTTTCCGTTCCAGTTGAGCTACAGCCTGCTGCCAAAGGGAAGGGCGCTTTGCAAGTTGCAAATGAACAGCTGCTCCGCGCCTACTCATTGCTTCCCTTCCAAGAACTACTATTGCGACTTGAAGGCAAAGACCTTGTTGAAGATGGTTATATGCGACGGGACCTCGCCCTCGCCTGCCTTGTTGCCTTTCACCATTTTAACGTCGAAGGAGCCCTCGGTGGAGGAGAACTCCAAAAGAGATACGTTCCCTTCCGCAATGGAGACAATCAAGAGCAGATTCCCCTTACGATCTTTCCCGGGCTGGCCGATTTCCAGTACGAAGCGATTCAACACTTTGCTCGCAGTGAAAAGTGGCCCTTTACCCCGCAAGGTCTCTTTTTTGAGATCCAGCGCACGCGCGAACGCGACCCAACTCTGTTGGAAGCGTTTTACTTGACCCCCCAGTTCCATACTGTTAATCTTCTTTTTACTCGATCGGGTTTCAAGGTCGACAGGGAGCTTCTTGTTGAGATGCTTGCACAGGGAAATTGGAATACGTTGAACAGCTTCACAGAAGAGCAGCGAAGAGCTCAAGATCTCTCTCCTGAGCGCTGCAGACAGTTTCTTGTCTCCTACATCGAAGGAAGATCCCCTCTTGCTGCAAAACTTCTTCTTGAAATTGATCTAGAATTTGCGAGCAAACGATTGGGGGATATGCAACTTCTCACAGTTTTTGATCTACTTCCTCCAAACCTGCCGCATCTTGCCCCTCTCGCCAAAGAGCTGATTGCAAGCCCTCGCTGCGATGCTGTTTGGAAGCGCGCGGCTACTCTTCTTTATACCTTAGCCTCTGAACCCCTTCCGGAGCCATACGATCATATGCATACATTACAACGTTTTGCATCACATGCCCTTCCTCCTCCTCCATTTCCTCCTATACCACCTCCGAGACCGATCACGCCTGTTTCATCGCCAGTTCAAACAGTTTCCGCTGTAAAGGATCGCCGTTTCCATACCGTTGCGATGGGGGATAGCCTCTGGAAAATCTCGCGCAAGTACAAAGTCAGCGTTGACTCGATCAAACGTGCAAATCGTCTCGACAGCGAGAAGCTTCGCGTTGGCAAAAAACTCGAAATCCCCGAAAAATAAAACTCGTTTTATAGGCAAGTTTCGATATAGACTCTCTCCGATAAAATAGGAGAGTCTATGTCTGTTCGAGAAATACCGGGTCCAAATTTCACCATCCAAATTAATGGCTCAAATTCAGAAACGGAGGGTGGCGGTATCTTAGATAGCCTTGCTCGTAGGGCCCTAAGAGAAAATGCCACATCACGACCGCTTCACATTCGCAAGAAAGAGTGGGAAAATCTTACACGAAAGATTACACAAGAGATGCAGAATGAGCTCTCTTCCAATACCTGCATCGTGCTCTTTGCACTGGGAATTGTTCTTGTGACCGGTCTTTATTTTGCTCTCTAAGGCAGATCGATTCCACCCGGATGCCAGGGCCCACACTTACAAACCCGCTTGACCATCCGCCAGCTGCCCTTCAGCGATCCATGCTTTTTAATCGCTTCCATAGCGTATTCGGAGCAGCTCGGGTAAAAGCGGCAGCTCTGGCCAATAAAAGGCCCAAGCGTCAGCTGGTAAAGGCGAATAAGTAGGAGAAGAATAGTTTTCATCTTTTTCTGCCTCCCAGTATATATCCCATAAAGATGAAATACAAATACCACCTCCTCGGAATTCCCACCACTGAACGCCGCAAAGGGGAGGAGTATGTCCCTCAGTTCAAGATGTGGGTTTCAGGGTACGAGGATAGCGAGTTTCGAATTGAGTGGATGCGCTTTGAAAAAGACGCGGATTTTCATCCCCTAATCAAAACCGTTCCTCACGTTGCTTTTAAAGTCGATGACATCGACGAGGCAATCAAAGGCAAAAAGATCATCCTCAAGCCCTACTACCCACTCGAAGGCTTCCGCGTTGCCTTCATCGAAGAGGCTGGTGCCCCCCATCGAGTTCATCTAAACCGATCTCACCGAGGAGGAGATCATCGCCCGCGCCCAAGCGATCCCCTCTTAATTTTCTAAGCATCTGATAGACATATTGTTGGGGTTTGATTTGCACAAAAGTTACCAAAATGGTAACTTTTGTGTATGAAAAAGAAAGATCTTCTTTTTAATATCGCGGATAGCCAGCAAGGGTACTTTACCTCTATACAGGCTCAGGAGTGTGGGATCGCGCGTTCGCATTTTCATCGCAAACTTCGATCAGGTGAGTGGACAAAAATCCAACGAGGTATTTATCGACTTTCCCATTACCCAATTACAGACAGACCGGAACTGGTTGTGTGGATTCTTTGGAGCAGGGACAAAAAAGACAACGTGCAAGGAGTATGGTCTCATGAAACAGCGCTTGATATTCATGATCTAAGCGATGTGATGCCCGCCAGAATGCACATGACCGTTCCCGTTCATTTCAGAAAACGAGAGATTCCCAAAAATCTTCGCCTCCATTTTGCGGAACTGTCGAAAAATGATATCGAAAGGCGCCAAGGGTATTATGTTACCTCTCCTTTGAGAACTTTGATCGATGTCATAGAAGAGGGGGTTCTCTCTGAAGATCTAATTATTCAAGCCATCCGACAAGGGGTTCAAAAAGGAGTTCTTCTAGCCCATGAGCTCAGCCAATATCCGCAATTTGCAAAATATGAACATACATACAAAATTCAACAACCCAGCAGATTTTCGCAAAAGCCTCGAGGCTCTCTTCTAGAAGATTCTCGTGTTGATTTCTAGGTTATTTTTTAGTCGCTCGGACTAGCTGCTCAACCTCTTTCTTCAGCTCTTGCTTGAGCTTCGGATCTTTGAGTTTTCCTTGAGCGTCAAATGCCTCGTGAGCCACCGGTATCATCGTTTTTTGCTTCAGAACTTCTCCTCCCACATCTTCGATGATCGCTTGGAGAGCTGCTAAGCCCCTAACGCCACCAAATTTGCTGGGAGATGCGCTCATGAGAGCAAACTTCTTACCCTTGAAGGCATAAACCGGAGGATTCTCTCCCGTACGTCTCGAGGTCCAGTCGATCGTATTCTTAAGCACTGCCGAAATAGAGGCATTATATTCTGGAGAGGCGATCATGAACGCATCGCTCTCCACCATAAGCTGCTTCAAGCGCTTAGCGTTTGCGGGCATTCCTTCTTTCTCTTCAAGCTCCCCATCATAAAATGGCATCGGGAAATCTTTAAGATCGATCACAGTTACCTGCGCCCCCATTTGCCGGGCCATCTCAGCCGCTTCTTTCACAAGCATCTTATTGTACGATCCTGTACGTGTACTCCCTGAAAATGCCAAGATTTTCACCTGCGCACAAAGCGGCGCGATAATCGTTAAACAGAGTATGAGCAAGAGTTTTTTCATAGAGAGTCTCCTTTTTATGAGAAAGTATTGCAGAAGAAATCAGAGAGTGCAAAGATTTTTGCATTCTCTATGTAAAATCAGATCTTCAGTGAGAAAAAAAATGAGCTTCCCTCAATTTAGAGATAAACATCAGTTCGATGCGCTGGTCTCCTCCAAACGCTTGTTAGACTACCAGAGACAGCTCGGACGTGTTCCAGAAGGAGCATGCCCGACCCGGGTGATCATCTGCTATCAGAGCTCCTTTATGGATCGTGTTGTTGAAAGTCACAAGGGGCACTGGTCGTCAGGAGTTTTTCGAAAGGTATACTGGATTGATGAAACGTCAGGGATTGCAATTGCGAACTATGGGATTGGAGCGCCGCGAGCAGCGCTTTCTTTGGAGATGTTGATCGGTTGGGGAGTGCAGGACTTCATTTCGATCGGCACAGCAGGAGCAATCGCTCCCGATCTTAAAATTGGCGATCTGGTCGGCTGTGATCGCGCGATCCGCGACGAGGGGACTTCACACCATTACTTGCCAGTAGGACGCTATAGTTATCCCACAGACGGTGGACGCTTCGCCAAAAAATTCGAGCGCGTGGGGACAAGCTGGACCCTCGATGCCTTCTTCCGCCATACAAAAGAGGAGATTGCCTCTTACCAAAAAGAAGGAGTATTGACCGTGGAGATGGAAGCGAGCGCCCTCTTTGCCGTTGCTGAGATGCGTGGCGTGAAGATCGGCGCCGGTTTCGTGATCAGCGATCTTCTCTACGGAGAAGAATGGAACCCTCAATTTCGCCAAGAACCCGTGGAGCAAGGGCTAGATAAACTTCTCTGGATGGCAATGGAATAAGATCTTCGATTAATTTTTCAGACATAAAATCTGCTTTCTGAAGCTCACAAAAATCAGAAGAGCGCAGAGCAGTAACAAAGAGCTGCTAATCCAGATGGAGAGGGCAGGATGACGTCCGACAAAGGCGCCAGAAAAAAGAGGGCTGAGAACAAGTGCAGCTGCATTTGCAGAGCCGAGGACGCCAAGCGTTTCGCCTTGGACATCGGGTGAGGCTCTGTTCGAAACAAGAGTGGTTGCCGTGGGAGAAACAAACGCAACGCAGTAAGAGATAAGAGCGGTTGCAGCCCAAATAAAGGTTGCTGAGGGGAGTAGTAAAATAGAAAAGATCGCGAATGCTGTGCAAAAATTGCCTCCAAAGAATAGGGTCTCTGCTTTCATCCGTCGGACAAGCGGTCGTATGAGAACTCCCGTGCTGAGGGCATAAAAACCTCCTGCCAATCCGTAAAAAATTCCGAGATCTTTTGCCGTAAATGCAAAGTGTTTCATGAAAAACACTGGAACAAATTCAAAGAAAAATGACCAGGCGAAGCAGTGAAGAAAGTATGTGAGGAAGATCGATCTAAGATACGGGGTTTTAAGAGCTATTACGAGCTGTTTAAGGCCGCGATTCCATGGATGTTTTTTCTGTTGGCCAGGCGAAAAGGTCTCTTTGAATAACCAGCGCACGATAAGCAGATTAAAGAGGGAAATAAGAAGTGCAAACAAAAATGGTTGAACATATCCCCCTTGTGAGAGAAATCCGCCGAAGAATGGACCCAAGGCAAATCCAGCGCCCAGCGACATGCTGTAGAGACCAAAGTTCTTTGCCTTGGTTTCCGCTGTACTGATGTCTGCGACAGCGGCTTGGACAATCGACATATTTCCAGAAGCGAGTCCGATTACGACTCTCGATGCAAAAAGAAGAAAAATGTTTTCCATAAGAATGCTTCCTACAGCGAGGACATAGCCTAATACTGTAATGAGAAGAGAGGCGTGCAAGGAACGCTTTCTCCCTTGATTATCAGAAAGTCCTCCCCAAATCGGGGCGCTAAAAAATTGAACAAGGGGAGAAAGGGATAGTAAAATCCCCAGGTATGCGCCTCTTGTTTCCGCAGAAGTCTCTGGAGAAAAAAAGCCATGCGCAGGATCAAAAAGCATCGCGGGGAAAAGAGGATAGATAATTCCTATCCCCACGAAGTCGATAAAGATCACCGACAACGCGCTGAATAGGGTGGCTTTATTATTTTTCATGTTCATGTGTTATGAAAGTAAATTATATTGCTGTGTAGAGGTTGCCTAATCTGAAACTACTTAAAAAATATGGAAGAAACCAACCCTTCTTCTCTAGTTGAAGCTTGGCTGGATGGTCGGAACCTTGGCCAAATTCCCGAAGAGATCTTGCATTCAACGGAGCTCAAACGACTCAGCGTCTATAAAAACGCTCTTGCCAGTTTGCCTGAAGAGCTTTTTGCAATCGCCAATCTCGAACGGTTGAACATCAGCATGAATCAGCTCTCAATTCTTTCCGACAGTGTTAGGAATCTGCAGCAATTACAAGTGCTCGATGCGAACCACAATAAACTCACTGTGCTTCCCAAGTCAATTGGCGATCTCACAAACTTAAGGTTTCTCTATTTGGCAGGAAATCGGTTAGAGATGCTTCCTTCATTGCAGAACTTGAAGAGTCTTGTGTATTTGAATATCTCTCAAAACAATTTCGCCATATTTCCCGATTCTTGCACTGATCTCGGAAATCTTTTAGAGCTTCGCATGTACAATAATGCGCTTGTTTCCCTTCCTAATTCGTTCGGCAAGCTCAAAAAACTGCGAGAGCTTCATGCCATGCACAATCGAATCACTGAGCTTCCCGACTCAATTGGAAATTTGAAGGAGTTAAGAAAACTCATGCTCGAGGACAACCAACTAAGAGCGCTTCCCTCAAGTGTCGGGGATCTCGAAAGTCTCACAGAGCTTGATTTAAGAAGCAACCAGCTGGCGTCGCTTCCAGAAACGATAAGCAGATTAAAAATGTTGCGCTTTTTTGACTTGAGAGACAACAAGCTGATCTCTATACCGGAGTCTCTCAAAAATCTAACTAATCTTGAAAAATTAGATCTGAGACTCAACAAAAACTTGGCCATCCCTTTCTGGATCTCAGAATTGGAAGAGCGAGGTTGCACCGTTTTCTATTAAGCTGGTAGGATCTCAGCATATGATACGAAAAAGTTCGCTTTACTCGCTAATCTTTACCATCTTTTGTGATGGCCTTGGTTGGGGCGTTGTTTTAACGATCTTCGCGCCACTTCTCATGCATGAATCGAGCACACTTCTTCCACCTGGAACAACCGTGCAGACACAAAATCTGATCTTAGGGTTTCTGATCGGCTGCTACCCGCTTACCCAATTTTTCTTCATGCCGGTTATTGGCGCACTATCCGATCACATCGGCAGAAAAAAAGTACTCGAGTGGACAATCCTTTGTGCAGGCGTTAGTTTCATTCTATCTGCGATCGCAATCTCAATGGGAAGTCTCGTTCTGCTTTTCGTATCGCGCATTTTAGCAGGAATTTTCTCTGCGAATGCTGCAACAGCCCAAGCGGCAATTGCTGATATCAGCTCTGAACGGGAAAAGGCAAAAAACCTCTCGCTCACCGGCATTGCCGGGGGACTCTCATGGGTGGTCGGTCCACCGCTTGGTGGATTTCTCTCAACGGAAGCCTACTTCTCCTGGGCGAATTTTGCGACTCCGCTCTGGTTTGTGGCACTGCTCTTTTTCCTCAACTACTTCTGGATCTTGAAATCGTTCCAGGAGACGTACGTCAAAACAGCACATCATGAGAAACACGATTGGAAGCAGGAGATCAGAGACCTCGCCAAACTCTCGCGGATTCCACGCATGACCCCTTGGCTCGTCGTGACCTTCCTGTTCTATTTTGGTTGGGGCTTTTACGTCCTTTTCTATCCCGCACTTCTTGTGCAGCGTTTCAATTTTGATCAGGCTGCGATTGGACTTCTTTCGGGATATCTCTCCCTCTTTTGGCTCGCCTCTTCCACTGCGCTCAATAGGGGACTCGCTGAACGGTTTAAACCCGAAGCGTTTATTCTTCTTGGACTTCCGATTGCAGGGATCCTCTCGATCGTCGTTGCATTTAGCCAGACCATCACCTGGTGGTATGTCACATTTCCCTTTCTTGCAATCTGCGGAACCTGCATCTGGACCAACCTTCTCGCCTTCCTCTCCAACCTCGCCGGCAAGGAGAATCAAGGAAAGATTTTCGGTATTGCTCAGTCCCTGATGGCATTTGCCATGTTCGTGAGCCCCGTGATCTCAGGGTTTCTCGCAGCACTAGACGAACGCATCCCCCTCACAGCCAGCGGCCTAATTCTTGCTGCAAGTGGCGCCTTCGCTGCTCTTTACTATTTTCGTCGCCCCAGGCATCCTTAGAGGGAAAATGGCCAAAAGCTGTGAACTTTAGATTTTTAAACATTCCCGTTTATATCCACCCCACGTTCTGGATCTTCCTGCTTTTTTTCACGAACGTCTATCGCAACCCGTCGATCGAGAGCCTCATCCTCGGTGGCGTGATGTTTTTCAGCCTTCTCGTTCATGAGTTTGGACATGCATTAACAGCAGCATATTTTGGAGCAAGGCCCTCGATCACACTCGAAGCCTTTGGAGGACGAGCCGAATACAACCCCACTGGGATCACCCTTAAGCAGAGATTTCTCATCACCCTGAATGGGCCTCTGTTCGAAAGCATCTTAATTCTCCTCTCCTACTCTCTCTTAAAATCTGGAAACTTTGAGGCCCATCCGCATATTCAATATCTTCTCCAGGTCACCATGCGACTCAATATCCTCTGGTGCCTTCTCAACCTCGTTCCCGTCATGCCTCTCGATGGGGGACAGCTTCTCCGCTATCTGCTAGAGCGAAAATTTGGCTACAAAGGGTATCGTGCAAGCATCATCATCGGCCTTATTTCCATCGTTGTGATGACACCATACCTCTTTTCTCAAGGCTACTCCTTTTTTGGACTCCTGCTCCTTTTCATGGGATTAGAAAACTACCAAGCTCTCCAGCGGGAGGAGCGCGCATCGGGCAAAAGTAGCCAGCTCAACCAGTACCTTGAAAGTGTGGAAGCGATCAACAAGAACGAGCTAGACAAAGCAAAGCTCCTTCTCAAAAAGCTCCTTAAATCTCGAGATCCAAAGGTCAAACATCTCGCCGTCGAATCGATGGCAAAAATTCACTACAAAGAGAACGAGACTGAAAAATCTTACGATCTTCTTATAAATGCCGACCCCCAGCTCCTCAAAGAGGGGAAGACTCTCCTCTGCAAACTCGCATTCGAGCGCAAGAATTACGAACTCGTAAGTCAATACGCGCTCGATATCTATGCAAGTGACCCAACCTTCGAAATCGCCCTCCTGAATTCCCAAGCCTTTGCCCATTTAAAAGATCCAGACCTAGCAGGGGGCTGGCTTGAAACCGCCGCCCAGTTTGGCGATGAGTACCGCGAGCGCGTGAAAGAGAAGCTCTCCGATCCCGCCTATGATGCCGTAAGAGATGCGGAGATCTTTAAAGAACATACAAACATAGTTTTACAACAAAGTAATAAATAATTTATTTTCCGTAGATTTGTTAGTTTTGTAGATTTCCGGTAAAATTAACCGCAATGAATAATCAAGAAGTTGAATCTACAAAAACGGGCTGTTTTAAAACAAAACTCAGCCTGCTCTGGATGAACCTCTCCAGCGAGCCCCTGATCGCGATCTATAGCCTTATGCCCTTCATCTTGCGCAAAGAGCTCGGCGCAACGATGTTTCAGATCTCCCTATTCACCATCCTCAGCCCCGTGCTCTCTGTTCTCTCATTTTATTGGGGCTCCTGGCTCTCTCATCGCAAAAATCAGCTCTTGCCCAACTTGATCGGCGCCTGGATCCTCGCGCGCGTTCCCTTCTTCTTTTTTCCCTACATCGACACCTTCTGGATGATGTTCCTCTGCTCCGGTGTCTACCAACTCTTCAGTCGTGCCTCCACACCCGCCCTCATGGAAATCCTCAAACGCAACCTCCCCAAAAAAACCCGCGAACACGTCTTCTCTCTCTACTACGTCCTCAGCGTCCTCGAGGGGATCCTCATCGGCCTCCTCCTCACACAAGTGCTCACCATCTGCGACAACAACTGGAGAATGCTCTTCCTCATCTGCGCCTTCTTGAGCCTTACAAGCGTCTTCATCCAGCTCCAAATCAAAATCCCTCGCGTGAAAGAAGAAGCAGCACCCGCTCCTAAAAACCGCCTCATCCAACCCCTCAAAGAGAGCGTCCGCCTCCTACAAACCCGCCCCGACTTTGCCATCTTCCAGTGGGGATTCATGATCGGCGGCTTCGCCCTCATGCTCACCGCACCCGTCCGCTCCATTTTTACCGCAGATCTCCTGCCCGTCTCACTCGCCGATGTCACCCTCGCAAGATGCATGTTCGTCGGACTCGGCATGGCAGGCTCCTCCCTCATCTGGAAAAAAGCCCTCGAACTCTACGGCATCCACCGCCTCACCGCCTGGATCCTCATCGGCTTCGGCATCTATCCGCTCTTCCTCCTTCTCGCCTCCGTCCACCTCTCCTGGTTCTACCTCGCACACCTCATCTACGGCATCGCCCAAGGCGGAAGCCACCTCGTCTGGCACCTCTCTGGAACCATCTTCGCCGGCGACCAGAACAGCACCCCCTTCACCACCATCAACGTCCTCATGATCGGCATCCGCGGAGCCATCGGACCCCTCCTCGGCGGCCTACTCTGCAGCAGCTTCGGCCCTATCCCCGTTCTCCTCCTCGGCGCCCTCATCGGCCTCTTCGGCGGCTACCTCATCCTCAACTGGACGCGCGAGAAGCTCGCCCGCCCCTCCCTCGACTAACTCAAAAAGAAAGCCTTGCCCTAGATTTAAGCTCCAACGCATCCTGATTAGTTCCAAAAGGGAAGAACAGCCTTATGGCATCGATCACTTTTCAAAGAGTTAAGACAACAGGCCACGAGTGCTACATCTGCAAGGTAGAAAGCACTTCGCCCTTCATCGCACATCTGATCAACAAACAAAACGAACTGGGCCATCACGTCCATGAAAAATGCCTGAAAATTTGGGCCCGAACTCGGAAAAACTATAAATGCCAAGTCTGCCAGAAGACATTCGATAAGAAATCTATCTTCCCCATCCGAAAACGCACTCTGCGCAAAGATACCTGCGATGCCCTCCAAGAAGGATTAAACATAGCAGCAGGGATGCTGGGTCTTGTGGCAATCGGCTTCGGGGCATGCCTCGTCTCCAGAAGACAGCGATCACTCCCGCCCTTTGATAACGAAACCGGCGACGCTCTAAGAACCAGCGTCCTCTCGATCGCAGGCCCCTGCACGCTCCTCTTTTTTCTTTCCCTCATCAATCGCCGCCAAAACCCACACCTGTTTTAAAACAAGCTCAGACTTTAAATTCCGCCGTTCCGATTATCCAAAAATCTCAAGCTTGGAAACAAGCAGCGTCTAGCGGTGATTTTTTCTTGTATTTGTTAAAAAAATTTTTCCATCCTTGGGGCATTTGATTTAAGAAAATAAATTTTTATTAATAAAATTAGTTTCAAAAATTATCAGAATATTTGTTTTTTATGCTATTTTTTGTTAAAATAACCGGACGATTGATTTTGAGGGGTCGATTTTAAATTTTAGAGACTTTATGAGCATCCCACCCGTAACAGCAAAACTACACATTTTAAATGGCGGCTCGGCAAATCTTCTCGGCCTTGTTTGCCAGTTTGTCGACTGCAGCGAGGTTTCACAGACAAGCAAAACATTTCGAACAGCAAACCTTCTTGCTATTGCTCAAATCTTTAAAGAAAAAAGAAGCGATATTCGGTTAAGCCCCAAACTTGCTGAAGAAAGAGCGTTCTTACTTCGATCAATTCGGGCAAGAATTTCTAGACTACCTCAGAGGAATTCCGACTTTTTTCACGTTGTACGCGGTTGTCTCGAGAAATACGAGCATATCCAGGACCATTTTTTGGCTATCCATTTTGGACGTCGTCTTTTACATGGGATTGATGTTGTAACCACAACTGTAAACAAGCCATCTTTCCGAAGTCCAACTTTGAGGGCTGAGGTATGCTTTGGATCAATGATGTTGGTTTCTGCTTCCGCTTCAATGAACATTTCGACGGAATCCGCAATCTACACTTTGGATAGAGCTGCGAGACAAATGGGAGCGCCCATTCCCGTTCGAAACCATGTTCAAGAAGATCAGTGGATCGATCGCATCAATCAAAATTTACAAAAGCGGTTAATCTCCATTGATTCAGAAAATCGTCTTGATGTAAACAAAGCATTGAACGCTTTTTATGTGAATCAAAAAAAGTTAGCTTCATTATCAGAAACGTCCAGAGAAGCTTTTCAACGGGCATTGCGTACAAATGCACCAGGATCCATCTCTATTTCCTTATTGCGGTTTGCTGAAATTGAAGAACTTATTGTCGAAATGCAAGAATGTGGCGTGTTCTCATTTTCCAATCATATTTTTAATTATCAGCAAGAGCTAGTAAAAGAACATATCATGCCTGCTGAGAATTTCCAGGTAATAGAAGGACTAGAATTTGTATCATTAAATCGCCGCGAACTTGCAAGCGCTGAAGATGTTGTTCTTCCCTTACATGTCCCAGCGCAACCACCCGTAGATGGCTCGAATCTTGCAAATCAACCAAATCCTGAAAATCCAGCAAGACTTGAACAGGGCTGGTTCTCCGAATTTTTTCCTCAGCTACCATTTTGGTTGCGGATACCGTTGTTTCCTGTTTGGCTATCGTGGTACTATATCATCATTCCCATTATCTCCGCGGTACGCGATGAGATAGAAAGCCAATATGTGGGAACTGACTAGCAGAAATTTTTATGAGTCTCTCTTTTGTATCGGCAAAACAACAAATATTTAGTGGCAATGGCAGAGGCCCTCTCACACTTGTCTGCCAATTTGCAGATTCTATAGAAATTTCAAAAACAAATAAGGCTTTTCGTAGTGCGAATCTTTTCGCAACTTCTCAAGTACTTAGAGAAAAAATTGGTCTGTTGTCTCTTAATTTTAAATCTCCTCAGGACAAACAATCGGCGCTTCAATTGCTAAATGAAAAAATAGAAGCGTACTCCGTGAGATTTGCTGAGATAGCAGAAAATGGTAACCTCAACCGCGCTATCGACCAACGAGCTCCTCTTGGCGAATTATTACAATATTACAGCGGGTTATCCGATTTTAACAGCTCACACAACTCTCGCCTTTTAATTCAATATACTGGGTTGATGATAGAAAAATTAAACGACAACAACATGGGGTATGGAGCATTTACCTGTTCTTCTACTTCTTTTATTTCAACCCAACGTACCCAGCGTTTTGTAGTTGCCCCTCCACAGTTAGTAGAAGCAGACTGGATAAGGCGCGTAAATGAAAGTTTCGCAAGACGTTTTAGATCGATTGATATGAGCAACCCAAATCAAATTGGTGCGGTTTTGCATGCAACACACGCTAGTCAGAAAAAGCTTGCATCGTTAACACCGACAGCCGGCGAGGCATTCGACAATATACATCGTGAGCCATCCCCTTCCATCACTCATGCCCTTTCTTTCCTTATGAAAAAAGAAGAGGTAGTGTTAGAGGTGCAGGAGACTGTCGGTGCAGATTTTTTCAAAAGCATCAGAGAGAAATTCGCCCCCTTGGCGATCCGCTTGGATCGTGTTGCGGATGAAACAAATGAGGGCTTGAGTCATTGGCTATATGACCCAAATCATCAAAGGGAGAGATTTGTGCCCTCGGATTTTTATCATAGAGGGGTTTTATCTCCAGAAATCTGGCAACTAACGGGGTTGTATAAGCTTCACATATCGGGCTGCGGGTTGACGGTGATCCCAGAAGAGATTCAAAACCTGGTAAATTTACGTGAGCTCGATGCAAGCGACAATCGTCTCGAACAGATATCGGAGGTGGTTGCAAGACTGGCGAATTTAAGGCGTTTAAGCCTCAACAACAATCGTATCAGAGAAGTGCCGCATTTTTTAAGAGACCTTCGATTTTTAGTTTTTCTCCATTTAGAGGAAAACCCCATTCTCCATCCTGAAGAACTTAATCGATTTCAAAGAATGCTCTCCCAGCGCCCAAATGTGCAGGAAGAATTAGCACGAACAAGAGCCGATGCAGAAGCGTTGCTCCGAGGGTTACATGAAAGGAGTGCAGGAGATTCCGCAGATCGCGAAAATCCCCAAAGACTTCAGGCAGTTGATTTACCTGTGTTTGAATATTTTTTCCAGCTTCCAATTTGGCTGAGGATACCTTTGTTTCCTGTTTGGCTATCTTGGAAACTGTTCGAAATGTTGTGGCTCAATATCATCTCGCCTCTTCTCATTGCTATACAAGATAGAATGGAGGAGTTGGATGATGAAGTGGCTCAAGCTGACCACAACGTGCTGTAGGAATTTCATCCCCGATTCAATGGCTTCCGTCTAAAGCTGTTTAGCTATAATAATAAATTTTTCCAAATTTGTTTCATAATTTTTTATTTACTTGTCAGAATTTAATTAAATTCTGTTTTTTATTTTTATCAGATACATTCTCGCCAGAATTTTTTCAGAAAAAGAGGTTGTTATGGCAGCGATTTCAGACGCATTAAGAACTGCAAATGTCCTTCTTCCGGATGCTGTACCATTCGATTGTCCTGATGCAGCCGTTCCTCATGAACCGATAAATCAATATCAGATCCATGCCATCGTGCATCTTGACGTTGTAGGGGAGAGAGCCAATCGGGCTGCAACAAGAGCCCATCAGCAACAGCTTTCTCATTCTTTGGCAAATGCTTCTAATAGTTTGGTAAGCCTCAGAAACAACATCAGTGCAGCTGGACGCAACATCGATGCTGTATTTGTAGCTACGCTCCCTTCGAGATGGGAGTCTGTCTTATTGACAATCGGTTCGATTCTCCTGATTTTGGGGCTCATTTTTCTTTGCATGGGAATTTAACCCACAAGTTCAGCGAGCGGTCGCGATTTTTGGAATCTCTTTGAATTTGAGGTGAATTTTCGTGGTCGGGAGCTGAAAATACACGCGCGCATGTATTTTCAGCGATGGTAATCGAAGTTGTAAAAAATCAAAAGCGTTCTCAAAATATCATTTCGTATTGCAATTTTTCCGTTAAGATGTAGAATCCCCCGCCGTTCCTTAACCCAAACCTTTGGAGGTTTTTATGGCTTCGCAAGTTTCTATGGCAAATGCTTCAGCACGATCCTTTTCATTGGAAATCGAAGAAAACGAATATGAGGCGTTTGAGTTGAGATCTGATTGTGTAAAAGATGGCGCCAAAGCAGTAGCGAATTTAACGGTCGACTTTGCTGCGATGAGTCTTGGAGTAGCCTTGAAAAATGCTCTTCTTCCTGCCGTTATGGCACCTATCCAAACTGTTAGGCCGTTGGCTGCCATGTGTGGAGCTTCCGCGAGCCTCAATTCTTGCCAGGCTGCCGTAACAGAAACGGTTACAGGTGGGATTGATTCTGCACTGGAATCAACAGCCAATGTAGCTAAAGCGGCAATCGGGGTAGCGGTTGATACTACGGTCGATACTTGTGTCCAAGTAAAAGACTCTTGTGTCTCCAACGTTGGCTCTTTGTGTTAATTGCCAAAAACACTTTTTGTACCGGCTTGCTTCTCTCTCGCTCATCACGGGGGGAGAGAGACTCTCATGTCAATATGCACAATTGTTCTTTAACCCTAATTTCTTGAGATTTTTATGGCATCGCAAATTTCTATGACAAATGCATCAGTTCCTCGGATCGTACCGAACGTGGATGAGTCGGAACCAGACAGACCATTTTGGAAAAAGCGAGGAGTTTGGGCTGGAGCGGCTATACTTATGGTATGTGCAACGTATACCTTCATAAGCAGCAGACAAAGGAGTCGCGAACGATCGGCTATTTCCATAAATATGCTAAGGGAAAGAAATACAGAGCGCCCAGCGATCTCTGCGATTGTAATGGAATATTTAGAACCTGATGATCTCTTCTTTTCAGGAAGAATTAGAACTGCTCTTCAGCAGGTTTTTTCAGGCAATATCCATCAATTTTATGAGGAAACTGAAGCAACTCAGATTCACAAGTGGGTCGTTGATGACATAGAAACGACAGTTATCCCACGAGATGATCGTCTTTATTGTGAGACGGTAAACTACAAAGCCGGCCCACGAAAGATAACTCCTTTAAGTTTGCAAAGAAGAACCATCGAAGAGAATATGAATGATCTCACACAGTGCGTAGCGAACATAGAGAATACTGGCCGTCTAAAGTTCTTTTCCATGCAGGTCGAGGAAGTTCTTCGAGTTATGCCGACGAGTAGTAGACGTGTAGAAGCTTGTCTTCTATTGCGTAGTGACAACTTATTTTGGCGTGTATTTGAAAAAACAGGTGCTATGAAAGTAACCTTTCTGATCCCATTTACTAATTATTGTTTTGCTGAATCAGATATTTATGCAGACACAACGGTCAAAATAATCAAAACGCTTGGGAAGGTTAACTGGACTCTCCCTCTCTCGGAAACCTTGAAAAATGCCCTGCTGCTTGCACAATCTTTTCAAGTCCATGGAGTACAGTCTAAAAAAATAAATGAGCAGTCTCTAGTCGAGTCTCCGGATCTGGTAGAGCTTGTACCTATCGGCTCTGCCAGCAGAATAGATAATAGATTTGTCTTGAGCGAGTTTATGTGGGGTGTGACGTTGATTTGTAATGGAGGTTTTCGCGATAATCATGCCCAAATTATCATCGAAGGATTAGAAAATGGTGTCTATTTCATGAAACTCGCGCATCTACATATTGGCGATGATGGTAAAGAAGAGGTGGAATTTCGCCTTCTCGATTCGAACGCATTAAAATATGTTGAACGAACAGAAGTATGGAAAATACCTCGCACAAAGGCACAAGAAATGTTTGTTTCAATTCAGGCGGATGAGCGATCTCCGCCTAAGCTTGATAGGTGGGGACGCGATTCACTCTTCGTAAAGGAAGGAACAGACAGTTGCTTTACTTGGGCTAGGGAAAAACTGAAAATATGCGATATCGATCTGGGGAAGAGTTCGATTGGATTTTTGTTCACAATAACAAAAAATTATACCAAGCCAGATGAGAGCCACAAACAAAACAAACAACTAACCACGTCGCACAATAAAATATAGAAAAAGTATGGTATCGCAAATATCCCTAGATCGTACGCAGGCTCTTTCTGATATCATTCCCTTTGCTGAGCAAGCTGTGGTCAGACTTTCATTCTGGGGTGCGCGATATGTTTATTTGCCCTTACGAAATGAAACATTGCCTATCGACGCTATTGCTGCACGTGTGATCGCTCTGATACGACAAAATCCACATTTTGATGAGAGTGTGCGTGCACATGGTAGACAGATTGTGCCGTTAATTGATCGTATCTATGCAGCAAGTGATGAACAATTAGAACAGTGCAATTTTTTCACCCGCCTATTAGCTTTTTTGAGAAATTTACCGAATTTTTTAGCATTTCTTGAAGGACAAAACGCCTGCACATCTTCAATGACACTGTGGGCATGGCGCGATTGCGGTCAATGGGATGGCTTTTGCTTTGGGCGAGTTTTCGAGTATTATACCCGCGAGCAATATCAACAAAATTTCCATCATTTTCCCGAGGAAGCCCAAGCGTGCGGTTATACGCTAAGACAATATGGAAGTCGTCCTCCTCGCTGGGGTACACCGCAAGCCATAGCTCAGAGCTAATCGACGGCATCTCGATGATCTCACAGTATACAAGCGCGATCAGAAGAAAATTAAAGCGATCTACAAGGGCCGTGACGAGGTAGATGTTGCCTTAGAATGGCTGACAAGGTAGCTCCCAAAAAACAGCCCCTCTTTTGAAGAAGAGGAGCTAACAAGTTCGATCTTAGAGAAAGCTACACTTACTTAGGTTTGCCGCACTTCGAGCAGCCTCTAGGCGTATGGCTATTTTCAGGTGCGCAAGCTCCACAGCAAACCATAGCAAACATCGCAACCACGAAAAATTTCACCAGCTTCATAATCCATCTCCTTGTGATTAAGAAAGAGTCACGCCGCGGACATTAGCACCCTTCCCGCTTTCTCTTCCACGGTTTTCTTGCGTCAATGACTGCTACCGCAACAGTCAGAAGTCAAAGTATTTGTAATCTTTGTGCTCATTCTTGTATGAGAAGAAGCGATATGGCTCTATCTAGGAAACAGCAAGCATTCGTCATCGTCGCTACCACAGCAGGCGGGGTAATAGAGTGGTACGAACTCTTTCTCTACGTCTATTGGGCTCCAATAATTTCTAAGCTATTTTTTGCTAACGATTCAGAGTCTGTTTCGTTAATGAAGACGCTATTTGTATTTTTTGTGGGGTTTTTAGCTCGTCCGATAGGTGGGCTTGTATTTGGTCATATGGGTGATCGACGAGGCAGAAAAGTATCATTTGTTAGATCCATTTTTCTTATGACACTTCCAAGTTTTGCCATGGGATTTATCCCCTCGGATATGGGAGTGGCTGCTCCCATAATTCTTTGTATCATGCGCTTTTTTCAAGGTCTTCCAGCAGGAGGTGAGTTGCCTGGCGCCATGTGTTATTTGGCGGAATCCGCACCCCCAGAACGAAGGTCCTATGTTTGTAGTTTTTCATTCTACGGTCCGCAAATCGGCGTAATTATCAGTATGGTGGAGTGCTATTTCTTAGAGAAATATATTTCACATGATGCTTTGACAAGCTGGGGCTGGCGGCTTTCTTTTATCATTGGAGGAATTCTCGGATTATTAGGTTTTTATATTCGTCGGAAGTTGAAGGAAAGTCCTGCCTTCATGAACTTGGAGAAAGAAAACAAGCTTTCAAAAAAACCCATTATCGAATCAATCTTGCGTCATAAAAAAGATCTTACCTTTGGGTTCTTTGCTTCTTTTTTAGACGTTGTAGGTTTTTACATGTTTTCAGTGTTTTTGGGTATTTATTTTAATAAGGTGTTAAACATAAGCCATTCTCAGAACTTAATAATAGCTATATGCTCGATGACCTTATCAACGATAACTCTTCCATTCTTGGGGATGCTCGGCGATCGATTCAAAATGAAGAGATTACTTGTTGGAAGTGCGTTGGGGATGATTTTTTTTTCATACCCATTCTATCTCGCTGTAACTCACTCGTCAGTATTATTTGCTACTATTTGCGAGTTAATTCTAATGCTGCTGTTGAATATTCAATTCGCTCTTTTGCCATGCCTTCTTGCAGAGCTTTTTCCTACGTCAACGCGTTACACGGGTCTGGGGATGAGCTTTAATTTATGTGATAGTGTTATTGGCGGCCTTACTCCGCTGGTAGCTCTTTTTCTTACCGGTCGCATCGGAGATGTTGCGACTTTTGTTCTCTTGATTATTGTCTCATCATTAATTTCATTGACGGCTTTTTCGTTCATTAAGGAGCGTAGACTGAAATTAATAAACGAGTAATTATTCGTTTTTCTTTAAAGTTGCCTTAATGATGAAGTAACTTGGGTAGATGTCGCCATTTATTTGCTCTGCGGCGGAGTCGAATCCTTCTTCATAAGCTTCTAAGACGAAATTATCGAAAAAGGTTTTGCTCAAATATTCATTGAAAGTATGCGAGGGTTCTAAAGCAGTAATTTGCCCATCAAAAAAAACCGATTCCACTATCTCTTTTTTGAAGTAGTCTTTTCCCTGCCGTTTCTTTTCAAGAAATTGACGAAGTGGGTGGCAGGCAAGATAAATTAATTTGCCGCCCGGTTTTAATACCCTGATGATTTCTTGATAAATTGGTTCAATAAAAGCAGCGGTTTGTAAAGCCCATTTGCTCACTACAAAGTCGAACGTTTCATCTGGAAATGGAATATTGCTAAAGGTCGCCACACGTATGATCCCTTCAGGGTTTCTTTCTTGGGCAAGGTGTACCATTTCTTTGGAACTGTCGATTCCATGAATTAATGCTCCCTTAGTTTTCAACTCTGATAGGTCATAGCCATCTCCGCAACCCAGATCGAGGACTTTTTTTCCTTCGAAATTTAGATCTAGATGAGAGAAATATGCTTTTATGCTTTCTTGATTATGCTCGAGAAAGGTTTCGGAATAGGTTTCTGCGTATGCATTATATTGTTTTGTTTTTTCCATAAAGCTATGCCTTAATAGTTTCTTCAATTTTTTTGGAAAGACTAAATTTTTCGCCTTTTGCAAACTCTGGTTTTTTTAATAAAGAACAAATCGGTGGAAACAAAGGAGTAGGCAAGTTGTTTAAATCGAACCATTCCCAGCCTTCACATTTGTGGGGTTCTAAAAGCAGAGGCTCATTTTCGAATTCTTCCACAACAGCAAATAGAGTAATGTAGTGTTTGTCGCCATCAATCACATCATTCGTCCAAGGCCCAAGCTTAATGGAAATAGCTCTTAATCCGGTTTCTTCGAGAAGCTCTCTTGTTGTGCAAGCCTCTACAGTCTCTTTGAATTCAAGATGACCACCGGGAATTGACCAGGTGCCAGCCCCATGAGATCCTTTGCGTTTTCCGAGAAGGATTTTTCCTTCCTTTAGGACTACTACACCAATGCCAACCCGAGGTCGAGGCTTTTCATCTGGAGTTTTCATCTACCCTCGCAAATCTGTAATCGATTCATATGCCAAATCCCAATCTTCCTTGGCTGCGGATGCAGTGATATTAATATCTGGGAAGATATCGCTGAGCAATTTGCAGTATGGAATTAGGTGCGGATCATTGACAGGTTCGAGAGTGTATATATCTATGCCGGAAGCAATAGCATAACCAATTTCTAACAGAGTGGCTTTCCCAAGATATCCATCAACGTTTGCAACTACAATGAACGTCGATCGTCTGATTTTTCTAAAGACGGAATCTTGAAGGATTTTTGGGTTATTTACAGGATCCGAACTAAAAATGACAAATTCATCGTCCGGATTTATGACCGGACTGCTACATGGGGAGAGGACTCTCACTTGATGATTTTCTAGCTGTTGCTTGAGTTGTAATGCTTGGTTTAGGTGCCTTCTGAATGATCCAATAATCACAGTCATCAAGGTCGCATTGCAGTGACAGTCTTTGAATGTTTGAAGCTGGTCTTTTAACATAAGACTTTTCTAGTTAAGGTGCCTCTTTTCTGCCAGGATTTTTTTCGGTTTTGATCGGTTTTGCGCAGTACGTATATTACGTATGGAGCATGTTGTGTCTCTGAGATCCAATTTTTTTTGTCGTCAGAGTTTCCTAATGGGTAATGTTTCTTTACCACCTCAAAGTCGGCCGACTGGAAGACTTCTTCATAATCAGAATCAGTCCAGAAATAATTAATAAAATCGAGGCCTAAATCTTTGAGTTGAATTTTTGCCACGGCACCGCTGCTCAAGTGTTTGTTTTCTGGGTAGTTCACGTTATAAGATATCCAATCATGGGAATATAACTTCTCGCTGCCGGTGGTAATAATAAAGATCCCATCGTCTTTAAGACAACGGTGGATTTCTTTGAGAATAGCGGTTAATTCATTTTTCGATGGAACGGTTAAGAAAACAAAACAAGAAAACGCAACGTCGTAAGATTTGTCTAATACTGGGATCTGAGCGCTTTTTATGAGCAAGTAATGAGAAGAAGAATCAATGTTTAAAGCCTGGGTTAGCATTTCTCTACTGAAATCCACTCCAAGAGCTTCAAAACCTAGAGAGGCGAGAAATCTTGTCGATCGTCCTGTCCCACATCCATAATCGATGGCTTTTTTGCCTTTCGCATATTTCTTCAAAAGTCCGGGAACATCGCGATAACCCAAATAATAGGTATTTTCAAAGTTCGACAAGAGGTATTTTTGAGCATTCTCAGGGGTGTTATTAGGGTGTTCTTCAACCTGAAAGAGGGGTTCTAAAACAGCCGTATTTGTCGATTTCATAAAAGATTCTCTTGATAGCTTTCGAAACAGTTTACTAGAGAAAGTGTTATTTTTAAAGGGTTTTTATGTGTTCTATGTGCATTTATTTGAAATACAGCAGCTTATGAATTTGATTAAAATTAATATTTTAACCGCGTTTTTAATTATAAAAATTAAATTATTAATGTTGATTTTAGGGGGTTGGAAATACTATGGGGCTTGAATTTGGGGTAAAAGGCATTTTTGGCCAGTTTTTCAGATCTTATAGTCCTGTGAACAGGGCATGTCTTTTCTTGACAATTGCAATTGGTGTTCGTTAGGTTCAGCATGCGAATAAAGGGAGAGATTTTTGATGTCTTGGGCGAGCGTTATCAGCATTTTGATATCAGGTTTATATTTGTTTGGGGGAGTGGCCTCATTGGCGATGGTATTGTTTCGGGTTGGGAGACCAAGCAAGGTTCAAACCTGGCGGACAATTTTTTTCAGCGTATGGGGTCTATCCTATGTTCTTCTCTTATCCATGTATTTCGTAGTTCTTTTATCAAACTGGTTCTCATGGATAAATGCTCTGGGTGCACCTCCTTTCTTTATCCTGTTCGCTGTTTCGCTTAGAAACTTATTTAGGCTGACCAAAAGCCTCCGTGATAGCAAGACGAAAGAAGACAGGGAAAGGAACGCTTGGATATGGTGCGTGCTGAGCCATTCGGTGTTGATTTGCTTGGAATTCTGGTCGATCGGATGGATTGGCTTCTGAAAGAAAGAGTTCTATCAACACCGTTCTATCTAAATCACCAAATATTTTCAGAGTTGTTTTTTGAGAGCGAATTTTAAATCGCATTCCCCAGGTGTCAGCAGCTTGCAATTTCTGATGTAGATAGGGGGCGGGTGACTTCAACTCTAGTGAGACGAAGGTTTGCTTGAAACAAGTAAAATTTTGTTTTGGGTGATTTGTGAAGATTCTGTAAGGTTGATGTTGTTTAACCATAAAGGAGGGTGTATGTCAGTCAATCCTGTAAGACAAGAAAGTGACAATTGGAATCAGATTCTTAAGATTGGTGCGGGAGTATTCGCTATTGGTGTTGTTGCCTATATCGTGAAAAAATCTATGGAAAGCAATCGTGTGGCGGAGGAGTGCGGTGAGGGGGTATTTACTGGGAGATGTTTAGGAGCGGTTGTGAATACGGGTGCAGAAGTTGCTAGTGATGTTGCTCAGGTTGCGGCGGCGTGTATTCCGCCTGTTGCGCCGGGTGTGTGTGCTGTGGCTGCGGGTCGCGTTCTTTTGAGTCGAGTGAATCAAGCGTAAACAGTGTTTGTGTAAGTGAGAGAAAGCGGTAGATATCTACCGCTTTTTCTTTTCGGTGCGGGTGGTTTTTGCTTCTCTTCCAGGGGATCGATTTTTGATGACAAGATGAGATCTTTATTTGTATGTAAAGACTTTGGATAACAGGAGGAGAGTTTATGGAAGAGAATTTTGCAAAGGGGATACAGAAGGCAATTGCGCGCGCTTGGAAGGATCCTGCGTTCAAGCAGAAACTTCTGAATAAGCCGAATGAGGCGCTAAAAGATGTAGGAGTGAATTTTCCTAAAAATCTTCAGCTGCGGGTGAAAGAGGAGAAACCGAATGCGTTTTCTTTTTCGGTCATGTTTCCTGCGCCTTCTGGGAATATGAAAGAGATGTCGGATGCGGATCTGGAGAGACTGGCTGCTGGAGGATCAAAAACCGACTACACCTACGGGTGCTACGGCTGCTAATTTGTGTGGTCGCTTCACGAGCTATGTGGCAGGCTAGCTCCTCATCTTGAGGGCAGGATCGTTGTTGGGAGTTCGATCGATCCTGTTATAAACTTCTGCAAGCTGCTTCCGAGGTCTTTTCCTGTTCGTGTATTCGGATTCGAATATGTGTTGGGAGAGGAGGGTGGGAGTCCGGATTTCAGTCTTTGTCTGGATTCGAAAGATCACGCATGCATTCGGAAACAGCTTTCTTTATTGCCCGATGCTTTGAAACGGCAGAGGGGGTGGCTTCATCTCCACAACCTTTTTTCCGAAGAGGTCTTTCCGCAGATTGATCTTGAGGGACTCTGGCTAGAGTTTGATACAAGCGATACGAAGAGCTCGACGCCAATCCCGAATTGTTTCTTTTGTGGAGGGAGCACTCCGAGAAATGCGGAGGGGATTGTGCGGCTTGCCTCTCTGATTTCGCCTGAAAGTATTTTTCGAAAGGAGCAGCTGGACACGATAGATAGGTGCTATCATCGATCTTTGGACGTTGGTCTTCGAGTGTCATTTTTTGCATTCATGCTTGGGCGTGAGAAGAGCCCGGTTAAATTTCTCATATCGGGAGCGGACTTTTCGAGGCGTGAGATGCTGGCGCAATACTTGGAAGAGATTGGCTGCCCTGATGTTGCCAGCTCCTTTCGTCGCTTTTTCCACGAGATGGGGTCTCTGTTTGGTCACTTTGTGCTTTCGATCGATCTTGAGGAGACGGTTGGTCACAAAATTGGGATCGAGTGCTATCCAGAAGGGAAAACGGCAGAAGAAAGGAAAGAGAGTTGGGAAAGGATTTTTCGGGCTCTTCATCGCGCTCAGGTTGTATCCGCTTCAGCCATGCAAGAGATTCTGGGTTGGATTGGTGAGGATGTGTCTCTTTTCCGCACGATCAACCACATCAAGTTTGTATTCCGCGGAGAAGAGATGGTCTCGACAAAGGTCTATCTCAGTGCAAGAGTGTTGGGCGCGACTTTCTAGATCCAGTGCAGAATATCTTTCATGACGGCGAGGATCACCTCGATGATAATCAGGCCGATGATCGCCATCTCGAGGCGAGAGGAGTGCTGGTGGTTGAGCTCGCTGGTGAGAACTTCAAAGAGTTCGTGGACGACATTGAGTCGCTTGTTGAGGAGCTCGACGCGTTTTGTAACGTCGAGGTAGTGGGCTGTACGGCGGTAGAAGGGTTCGAGTTCAGGGTGGTCCCAGAAAAATTCGGGGGTGTCGAGAATTTCTGAGTGGAGGTTGATAAAGTTTCGCTCGATGAAGATCTCTCCCATTTTTTGCGAGATCTCTTTGCGGGTTAGGGCGATTTTGCCTTTGCGCGCAAGAGAGGAGGGGAGGTGCTTGGTATGGTCGATTGTTTTCTGGATCATCTCTTCGAAGATGGTGAGTTTGACCGATTGGGCGATTCCGTAGGAGATCGAGAGTTTTGTAAGGGGGCTTTTGTTCTGTAGGACGATCTCATCCTCTTCGATTTTCATGGCTTCGCCATAGATGAAGGTGAACTCATCGATCTCTGGTTTTGGGTGAGGCTCTTTCTCAAACTCTTTGAGGAATTTCAATGTCTCGAGCTCTTCGTCTTGGGTAAAGCCCCAAAAAACAATAACGCCGTATGAGAAAAAGAAAATATCGCCTTTAACGCGCTTCTCTTCGCGCACTTGTGCATGCACGACATCACGCGTGAGCTGGCAAGGGCCGCGTTTTTGCAGCTCTT
The DNA here is from genome assembly GCA_001464115.1 of Chlamydiae bacterium Ga0074140. Lineage (GTDB taxonomy): Bacteria > Chlamydiota > Chlamydiia > Chlamydiales > Rhabdochlamydiaceae. The sequence goes on from LNES01000003.1 coordinate 254,758, forward strand.
GGAAAAGGCGCGCGATCTCGTAGGATGCGGCAGTACAGTATCCGGTGCAGCGCATAAATTTAGGGTTAAAGGTTGCCTTGTGTGGATAAGCCCTTTATAGCCGAAATGCGATTAAAAACCCAGGAAAGGCGGAGGGTAAAAACGCTAAATATCTTATAATGAGCTGTTTGTGGTTTTTTTAAAAGGGACTCATATCGAAGAACTACAAGATGCAGCCCATCAAATCACCAAACGCAAGAAAACTAGATTCTGGTTTATTTTTTGAGCATTAAAATTAATTTTTGATTTATTTTTTGAACATGGTTCTTGAGTTGTGGTTTATTTTTCGACCATAAATTCTGGGTCCTCTAACTGCGATTCCAAGGATCAGCGACGCGCGATTTTCATTTCGATGGTTTAGCGTTCATCGGTGATCGCTTCTTGAAAGATATTTTCTGATTGGTATAATCGCTGGCTCATCCCTTGTGCGGGAGTGGCGGAATTGGCAGACGCGCTACTTTGAGGTGGTAGTGGGAGCAATCTCTTGGGGGTTCGAGTCCCCCCTTCCGCATCTTTTTTTAATCATTCAAACATTTTGTGAAGTGGTCGTGAACCTTCTGGGCAAAAGCGGGGGTAATCGGCTGCTGGCCGAGTTTTGCGAAGCTCCGGCTTTCGACGAGCTCTCGGAGTATCTCCTGTTCGGCTGCAGAAAAGTGGGGCAGTGGTGTTTCTGTAGAGAGGAGGCCTTCCAGGCGGAGCATTTTGAGGAGGAAGCTGGTGGTAAGGGGAAGGGGTGCGGGAAAGGCGGGGAGCTGTTTGAGGTAGCGGTCAAAAAGAGCGTAGAGTGCGGGGGCGGGTTTGCAGGGGAGTTGAAACTGGAGAATCGCTTGGGCCATGGTTCCTGCGGCTTGGAGGTGTGCGAGCTGGTTGCGTAGGGGAAGGTGGTCGCAGAGAACAGTACACTCGGAAAGGCGAAAAAGATCGGACTTTCCACGTATAAAATGGAACTCTGATTGGCAGAGAGGGGTGGTCGCGACGAGCTTTTGGAGGCTCGAGGGTCTGATTCCTTTAACAATGAGACTGATGACACCAAAATCTTTTGAGAAGACGGTGATGATCCTCTGGCTCTCTTTATAATCTAAACTTTTAAGGACAATCCCTTCTGTCACTTCCACTTTCTTTAAAGCCCTGTTTTTGCTAAGTTCGATCAGACTCTAGCACCGATAGCTCAACTGGATAGAGTACCCGGCTTCGAACCGGGTGGTTACAGGTTCGAGTCCTGTTCGGTGCATTTTCTAATGATGTTTTCTCTTGTGCTTCTTCTCTTTATCTTTGCGCTTGCGCTCTTTTTCCTTTTCTTTCTCTTTTCGGCGCCGTTCTTTTTCTTTCTCTTTGTCGCTCTTATGGTGATGGTGGTGTTTCGAATCTTTGACGACAACTGTTCTCAGGGGTTTGGAGGCGCTCTCTTTGGAGCTGACCTGCACGAGTAGTTTGTCGATAAAGATCTCATCTTCGGTCTGTGCATGAAGAGGGGCGATCACGACCTGGTACGGAAATATTTTTGAGGCGACAACGCTATAGTTCGAGTCGGGACGGATTAGGCAAGAGAATTTTCCCATCGCAAAAAAGTCTTCGAGGACATTCTTGTCGGCACGGTTATCATTTTTGCGGCAGGCGAACACAATATCACATCCACCAAAGGATTTGGCGAGGGTCTCTTGTAGTGCAACGGGATCGGGATCATCTGTAAAAATAAAAACGTAGAGGGGGCGATTCTGCATCTCCCAGAGGATTTTAAGCGCATCCGTATAAAAGCTGAGTGGTGGGCCTTTGAGGGGCCAGTGCTGACGAAATTTCTTCTCGTCGATGCCGCCGACTCCTGTGCGGATGTGCAGAGCGACACTGACGCGATCGGCGGGAAGTTTTGGTTCTTCAAAAGTTTGTAAGGGGGCGATCAAACCGCGGAGTGTTTTGATGAAGGCGGCATCGTCCCAGTTGATCTGTGCCATTGGAGAGGGGCTCGATTCGAGAGAGATCTCAGGGAAGTAGGGCAGGGAGATTAAAAGAGGTTCTTGTGTCTCGCTGCTCAAGCACTGGTTCCAGAGTTTTGTATAATCTTCGAGCTGGTTCAAAGCTGAGCATTTAACGCAGGAGGGTTTTTTTAGTAAGGTGCTTAGCTTGAGCTGGTCGCTGTAGGGAAAGGGGGTGTAGGTCAGAGGGATACCCAGAGAGTGGGAGAGCCATGCCGCATGCGCGACCGAGAGCAAGTTATCACCTAGCCTACCGCCGCTTAACCCGTAGGTCACCTCAGAAGCAGGGTTTAGGCGCGCTTCCAGGGAAAAAGTGGAAGAAAAGAGGCAAATCGTCAGCAAGCTATTGAAGATTTTGGGCAGGCGCACGATACTTACTCCTTGTAAATCACAGAATACAGACTTGTTTCTCATGTTTTCTAAACTTCCCATTTTTTGCCATACCCAAAGAAGCTTTGGTAGGGCGATCGCAGAGCTTCTCGGCAAAGGGGAGCGTCATGCGCGCCAGCTCTATGCTGACTGGTTTCGTAGTGGAGAGATCTCCTGCAACGCAGAGTGGATAGAGCCTCAAGCAAAAGAGCTGGTGCAAAAGATTTTAGATCGGGTCGACTTCTCACTTCCTCTTCTGTCGGCACTCAAGGAAGAGGGAGCTGCGCAAAAGTTTCTGTTGAAATTTAGCGACGGACGTGAGAGCGAGACGGTGGTGATTCCGATGCGCTCGGGGACAACGCTCTGTGTCTCATCGCAAGTGGGGTGCAAGATGGGGTGTGCTTTTTGCGAGACGGCGAAGATGGGACTTATCCGTTCGCTGACCGCTGGGGAGATTGTTGCGCAAGTGTTCTATGCCCTGCACATCCTAAAAAAACCCGTTAGAAATCTCGTTTTCATGGGAATGGGTGAGCCGTTTGATAATTTTGATCAGGTCGCGCAAGCTATCAAGGTGCTAACCGATCCTGCGGGGATGGGCTTCGGTCCTTCGCGCATCACAGTATCTACGAGTGGCCATGTCGAAGGAATTCTCCGTTTTATGGAGGAAGTCGATCCCGCGGTTAACCTCGCCGTTTCTGTTAATGCGCCGAATGATCTTGTGCGGAAAAAGCTGATGCCCGTCAACCGGCGTTGGGATATGGCCGCTCTCAAAGAGGCACTTCTTCGCTACACCGCTCATCCGCGCCGCGAGATTTTTGCAGAATATGTGCTGATCAAAGGGATCAACGATTCTCTTGAAGCAGCGGACGAGCTTGCGCATTATCTTGAGGGGCTTCGCGTACGCGTCAATCTCATTCCCTACAATCCGCAGAGTCGTGGTGTCTTCCAGCCTCCTGAAGAGGAGGGGATCGACGCCTTTGCACAAAAACTTCGAGACAGGGGCTATCAAACTTACCTGCGCACCGCGAAAGGGCAGAGGATCATGGCTGCCTGCGGACAGTTGGGTATTGCAAAACTTAGGAGCACAAGCTAATCTGCAAACTTAAGCTTTAAGAGGAAAGTATGGTCGATAAGAACAAATTTGTTGCAGAAGAAGCAGAGGGATATCGTCTGACGGTCTATGGAAAGAGCGTTCAGGTCACCGAAGGGATGAAAAACTATCTGCGGGACAAGCTCTCTAAGATCGAGAGGCTTCATGAGCATATCATGGATATCCATGTCTATCTCGACATTCAAAGACTTGAGCACACCGTTGCGATTCTCGTGAAGTTTGAACATTTCATCGTCAAAGTTTCGGCGAGCTCCACAGACATGTACGCGTCGATCGATGAGGCTGTGAATCGTCTGCAAGTCAAGCTCCAGAGATGGAAGAGCCGCATCCAAGATCATAGCGCTAAAAAGCGAACCGCGATCGATATGACGGTAAATGTGATCCGTCACCCTTACAACGTCGTAGAAGAGATCAACGCGGAAATCGAGTTTGAAAACCGCAAAAAAGAAGAGGCGAAGTATCAGCTTCCGAAAGTGATCGGAAATGAGAAGATGCCGCTTAAAACTCTCACAACAGAAGAAGCGGTGATGAAGATGGACCTTTCGGACGGAAATTTTCTTGTTTTCCGCGGAGAGGAGGATCGAAAACTCAAGGTGATCTACCGCCGCGAAGATGGCAACTATGGGCTTATCCTGCCAGAGTAGAGAGGTTTACGATCCATTGCGCAAGATCTGGGTAGCAGCTACTCCAGAAGAGATTGTCCGCCAGAAGCTACTTTTGCGAATGACCGAAGATCTTGGATATCCGAAAGAGCTTCTCGCTGTCGAAAAAGAGCTAACTGAACTCCCTCACCTGAAAGAGAAAAATCTGCCTCAGCGCCGCATCGATATCCTCTGTTTTGGAAAAGGGATCCATCCACAACATGCACTCTATCCGCTTCTTCTCATCGAATGCAAAAAAGAGAGCTTAACAGGTGCAGCAAAAGAGCAGCTTTTGGGATATAACGCCTTCGTAGGGGCCTATTTTGTCGCGGCAGCTGGTAAAGATGAGATCTTGTTCGGGTTTCCCACCCCAAATGCTGGATATCAATTCCTCTCTTTTCTTCCACCTTATGCACAGCTACTTGCAAAGGTAAAAAATGGATAACGGGGTACTCTGTGTCTATGCAAGGGATCTTCTCAAGACGTGGGAGGAGTTCTTTTCATGGGTGAGAGAAAACGAGAAAAGACACCTGCTGCTCTTGCGTGATGAGAGCGATACTCCTCCATTTTTTCTTCTCACCGATCCTCAGGTGCATATTCTTTCCGTGGATGCAGATGATGAACTCGTGAAGCAGAAACTCTGGGAGTTTCTCTTTCTGCCCTTCTCTTATCGCGCCCTTGGAAAAGAGGAGAAGGGTGGTGAGTCGCACTTTGCTCGTATTGAGCGATTGAGGCGTGGAATTCATCTCGTCGCTTCCGATTACAGAGATATGGGCAAAAGAGTTCTTGCAAACCTCCTTGCAAATTTTTCACAGCTAGGCTCTGCAAAGCGCGGAAAAGATCTTTTTGGACGTTTCCAGGGGGTACCGGCGCTCATTTGCGGCGCTGGGCCCTCCCTTGAAACGGAGATCGAAGAGATCCGACGCTGGGAAAACCGCGCGCTCATCTTCGCTGGGGGTGCCTCCCTGAATGCACTTGCGGCCTCTTCATTACGTCCTGATTTCACAGCCGCGCTCGATCCCCACCCTTCGCCTGAACGCTTTTTGCGGCAGGCAGCCTTTGAAATTCCTTTTTTCTATCAGAGTAGGGTGGCAAACGAGCTCCTCTCCTCTATACAGGCTCCGCGCCTCTGGGTCCCGGATAGCGGGGGTTATCCTTTAGAGACGTGGATGCATGAAAGAGCAGGTCTTGACGAACCTCCTTTTGATGCGGGCTGGAATGTCTCAACCTTCTGTACCGCTCTTGCTGCTGCCATGGGTTGCAATCCTATCATCTTCGTGGGGCTCGAACTTTCGACGCGTTCTGAGCAGGTGTATGCACGAGGGATCGATGAAAAAATTGGGAAGGAGTTTGTTGAGGCATTCGATGTCGCAGGGGAAAAGGTTTATACAAAACAGGATTGGCTCATGGCGGAGAGCTGGCTAGAAAAGTTCGTCAAAGATCACCCGGATCACCTTTTTCTCAATGCAACTCAGGGTGGACTTCCTCTCTCTTCGATCACTCGCATGCCCCTCAAAGAGGCGCGCGAGATCTATGGCCAAGAGACGCGCGATTTAAAAGGACTTGTTCACAGCGTTTTGGCACCGCTCCAAACCTCCGCAGCAGCGGCTGATGTACGGCAGATCGGCGACGAGATAAAAAAAAGTTTCGAGAAGTGCGAGGAGCTGTGCATAAAACTGTTCACGTTACTCGAAAAGAGTTATGCTAACCTTCCGGGGATAAATGGGGAGACTGCGTTGTACGAGGTCGAGCTTGAAGAGGAGATTGCCTACAAAACCTTTCTAGCTCCGCTCTGGGAGATCTGGAAGCCCCTTTTTCTTAGAGAGGCAAAAGAGATGGACAGCGCTCTCCATAGACTTGTATTTTTTAGGAGACTGTTATTGAATTAAATCCGTGGAGGTCGCGAATTGTTTTTCAATGAGATTTCTTGATGCCGAGCGAAGACAATGTGAAGAGCACATGGCTGAGCGAGGCAGCGAGAAAGATCGTGAAAAGAACTCGCGAGGTCTACGGATTTAATCCAATAATGGCTCCAAAGAGGATTTTTCATGGATGTATATGAGATTAAAGATGGGCGCTATCTTCTTCTTGATGAGGAGCTCGGAATAAATTTCCATGGCCCCTTCGAAGGGACAGCTGTGCAGGAGCATTATCCAAGCGGGAAGATTCAGAGCGAAAGTTACTATCTCGAAAATGCGCTCCATGGCCCTTCGAAATTTTTTAGTGAAGAGGGAATTCTACTCTCCAAAAGCTGGTTTCTATTTGGGCTGCAGCAGGGAAAAATTTGGCACTTTTACGCTTCCGGAAAACTCTACAGCGTCGAACGTTTTAAACATGGACTACGCGAGGGGTTGCAAGAGTACTTTTACGAAGATGGAACGCCCAAGACGGTGATGCATTATGAGAAGGGGGAGCTACACGGCGAGGTGCGTCTCTACTTTCCGAATGGACAGATCAAGAGAGAGATCCTCTTCTCCCATGGGATAAAACAAGAACACGATCAGATCTGGAACGAGGTGGGTTCATGCACCTCTTAGATCAAGCTCCTGATCTCTACTTTTTCCTCACATACACGCCGCATGATCCCTTCACTCTTTTTAAAAATGAGAATGGAGAGTGGAATGCGCGACGCGAGCGGAAGGGGAAGATCGAGGTGTTACATAGCGAAGCAAGTGTTGAACACGAGTGTAAAAGCTGGCTTGCGTCCCTTGATCTCGAAAAGATAGAAATTCTCTATGTTTATGGAATTGGGGTGGGAAAGATCTACGACCATCTCAAACCCTGGCTAAAAAACGAGAGCCAGAGACGTCTCATTTTTCTTGAAGATGATCTGGGTGTTCTTTCAGCCTTTTCGAAGACAGAGATCTGTGCAGAGATCTTAGAAGACCCTCAAGTTGTTGTGCGCTATGTTCAGAATTGGGATAGCGAGCTCGAGAGTCTTGCGCAAACATTCCCCTATGCTGAGATTGAAGTAACCGCACTGCCATTCTACGCGAAGAGACACAAACAGAGGCTCTCAAGAATTCGACTGACGCTACTTCGCAATACCTCCTCCTATCATGCCCTCTTTTCCGAAGCGCTTTTTTCTCATAAACTTCTAGGTAATCTCAGCGTCAATCTTCGCAAGCTTCCCTCGAGTTTTTATGCGAATGAGATGAAGGGGCGCTATGCGGGGATCCCTGCCATTATTTGCGGAGCGGGCCCCTCACTCAAGCCCGCCCTTAAAGCCCTCAAAGGACTGGAGAATCGTGCCCTGATTCTCGCAGGAGGCTCCACTATCGCGGCTCTCAGCAACAATGGAGTGCTTCCCCATCTTTCGATGGCGCTTGATCCAAATCCTGAAGAGCTGCAAAGACTAGAGGCTGCATCTGCATTTGAGATACCTCTTCTTTTTGCAAGTCGCCTGAACTCTGATGTTTTTTCTACGTGCAACGGACCTCTTGGATATCTCAAATCTGATACGGGGGGTGTTTTTGAAACCTGGATGGAGGAGAGACTTTCGATTGCCGGAGAGGCGGTGGGTCCCGACCTTGGACGTGAGGCCTTCTCGGTCACCACGCTTGCTGCAGCATTTGCCTACCTTCTTGGGTGCAATCCGATTATTTTTGTCGGGGTCGATCTCGCCTACACAGGCATGAAGCGGTATGCCGATGGAATCATGACCCAAAACGCTCTTGATCTCTTCGCGCTCAAAAATGACAAAAGAGCGACGGATCGGCTCGTCCGTCGTAAAGATCGCCAGGGGAAGACGATCTACACGCTCGTAAAATGGGTCATGGAATCGGAATGTCTTTCTGCCTATGCAAAAGCCCATCCGGATCGCACATTCTTGAATGCAACAGAGGGGGGTATTGGTTTTTCTGAAATCCCTTATGCTCCTCTCGAAAAAATCATTGAAAGATATTGCACCTGCACATGGGACCTTCGCGCAAAGATCCATGTTGATACACAGGTTTTACAAATGCGCACGCTCTCCGAGGCACGGATCGACTCTCTGTACGAACAGCTCAGGCTCAGCTTGCGCCGCTCTCTCAATCTCTGTGAAGAGATCATTGATGAGCTCTCTCATCCCACAGCGAAGAAGATCGTGCTCGAGCTCGATTTTCAAGAGGAGACTGCCTACAAACCTCTGCTCGAAATGCCTCTTCTCGCCCTTGATCGCCTACTCGAGCGGTACATTCACCAAACAGACGTTGAGCGCGAAAAGATCAAATGGCTCCGCATGAAAGAGATCATCGAAAGCCAAATGCAAACGTTGAGTTAACGACTCGAAGAGTAGAGATTGAGCTTGTTGCGCAGGGTTCTCACACTGATTCCCAGAAGCTCAGCTGTTTTGCCCTTATTGTAGCCCTGTGTGGCGAGCATTTCGAGAATGTGCCGCTTTTCCAGCTCTTCGAGCGTGATCGCAGGAGTTGCCGTGATCGGCTTGATGCAATACTGCTCTTCGAGCAGCATGTCTGTTTCTGAAAGCTCAGTTTGGTTATGCATCACAACGGCGCGTTCGATGGCATTAGCCAGTTCGCGGATGTTTCCCGGCCAGGGGTGGTTGAGAAGTTTTTTTTGTGCGCCCGGAGAGAGCGTTTTGCGTGGCTTGCGGTTCTCATCGCAGAGTCTTTCTAAAAAATAGCTCGCAAGCGGCAGAATATCCTCCTGCCTTTCTCGCAGAGGAGCGAGGTGAATCGGCACCACGTTCAATCGATAGTAGAGATCCTCGCGGAAGAGCTTCTCCTCCACAGCCTCTTTCATATTTCTGTTGGAGGTCGAGATGAGACGCACATCAACGCGCTGGGTTTTGATACTCCCCACCCGCTCAAACTCCTGCTCTTGGACAGCACGCAAAAGCTTCGGCTGTACCGTGAGAGGGACTTCGGAGATCTCATCTAGAAGAAGCGTTCCCTTGTCTGCTAATTCAAAGCGACCCACGCGTTTATTAATTGCGCCCGTAAAAGCCCCCTTTTCATGGCCAAAGAATTCAGATTCGATCAGTGTTTCGGGGATCGCCGCACAGTTTACCTTAATGAATGGAGAGGATGCGCGTTGGGACATGCTGTGAATGGCCTGCGCGATGACCTCTTTGCCCGCACCCGACTCTCCGCTGATGAAGACGCTTGCAGAGCTTTGCGCAATCTTCTCCACATCGCTTAAGATCTTCTTCATCACCGCGCTCTCTGCTATGATCTTATACTTGCGAGTCTCTGGGAGGCTCGAGATCTCACGGCGTAAAAAGTGGTTCTCTTGAATTAGAGCAGCGTGCTCGTGAGCTTTTTCAAGAGCCGTTTCGAAGATCTCTCGTGTAAGGGGTTTAAAGAGGTAGGTGAAGGCGCCCAGGCGCATGCCTTCCAGCGCAAGAGGTACAAGATTGATGTCAGTAAGAAGAATGATTAGTGTGTGGGGATTTTCTTCTTTTGCAGTTTTTAAAGGAGAGATATCTGAAAATGCTGTATCCCAGATGATAAGATCGTAAGGTTGCGAATGAATAAGTTCTCTAGCATGCTGGGCGTTTTCTGCAAAGGTAGGGTCAAGGCTCTTCTTTCCCAGGCATTCAGAGAGAAAGCTATGTGTCTGCGAACTTGCAAAAATAAGAACTTTGTCTATCGCCATAATTTTGATATATTAAAAATGCATATAACCATAAATCCTGATTACAACAGATGACAATAATTATAAAAGCTTTATTACAAAACTTGTTGAGGGTCTCTACTTGTCGGATAGGTTCAATGGGTTTGCTGCTCTTATTTGCAGCATGTGGAAATCTAGAACAGTCTGAAGAGGAGAAGATCCGCCGCCAAAACGCCAAAGGGGAGTATATTCTTCGTCAGGACGGGGAGGTGCTTTTCAGTGTCGAGGCTCCTAAGGTCCGCTCTCGCGAGAAATATCCCTGGGAAGAGGAGAAGAAACGCTGATTCTTGCTTGATTTCCCCTTATTCCCTATGCTCTTAACGCATTCACATGCCGATGTGGCGAAATGGCAGACGCGGTAGATTCAAAATCTGCTTCGAGCAATCGAGTGCTGGTTCGAGTCCAGTCATCGGCATCGTCTTTTAAAGCCCGTATTTACGAGAGCAGGCATCCTTTATGAGTGCGGCCATCGCAAGGGACTGAGAATTTCCCGCCGGCAAGCTTTTCGAGAGCTTGATCCGACAACTCATTTGTGTCCACACTGGGTGTAGGAAGCACAAAGGTGAAAGCATTTGCCTTGTCTTCAACAATGGATACTTTGACATTCTCTGGGATATCAAGCCCCATCTCTTTGAAGGCGGCCCTGGGATCTTTCATGAGTTTCTCTTTGAAACGGGGGTCTTTCCAGGCGCGCGCAATGATTTTTGCCTGAATCTTTTCAAAATCTTTGGGATTCGGTGCCATAAACCTCTTTATCCAAATGTTTATAGATCTATCTTGAACATAAAGCCCGTATTTAGGCGAGCGGACACCATTTACATGTGCGGCCAACGGTGGCTTGTCCGCCAGCAAGTTGTTCAAGTGCTTGATCTGACAGCGCTTTCGTGTCCACATTGGGTGTAGGAAGCACAAAGGTGAAGGCATTCGCCTTGTCTTCAACAATAGATACTTTGACATTCTCTGGGATATCAAGCCCCATCTCTTTGAAGGCGACTCGTGGGTTTCTCATCAATTTTTCTTTAAAGCTTGGATCTTTCCAGGCGCGTACGATGATTTTTACGCGGATCTTCTCAAAATCAGGATTCGGTGCCATATAATCTCCTTTAATTGAACTTGATTATCTTCTGTGTTAACGAATCGCGCAGGATCTGAACACGAAACTGACTGTAAGGGTTCCTCCGGCGATCGGTTTGAGCTCATGATCTGACATTATTCAAATATGTATTGATTTATCTTGAACATAAGGATCCGAGTCTTTTTGTAAATAAATTTATGTGTTTCATGGATAGGGGCGCTTGGGTAAGATTAAGGCCGTATGCCCTACTCATGGATTCGGAATTACCAGCTCTTCTTGTTCGACTTTGATGGTCTGCTCGTGAATACCGAGGAGCTCCATTTTGCCGCCTACCGCGAAATGTGCAAGAGGCGGGGCTTTGAGTTGAAGTGGACGCTCGATCGATTCTTTGCAGCCGCCCACTTCGACGCGAACGGTCTCAAAAATGCGATCTACGCCGAATTTCCTAAGTTGCAGTCTCTGGAGCCCAAGTGGGAGGTTCTCTACGCCGAAAAGAAACAGGCGTACATGGAACTTTTGCAGGCTGGAAAGCTTGCGCTTATGCCCGGGGTGGAACCTCTTTTAAAAGAGCTCCATCGCAAAAAGGTCAAGCAGTGTGTGGTGACGAATTCGACGAAAGAGCAGGTTGAGAGCATCAAAGAGCTTCTTCCGGAGCTGGCGTCGATTCCTCATTGGATCACGAGAGAGTATTACGCCAATCCCAAGCCCGATCCCGAGTGTTACCAAAAAGCTCTTTCAGAGTACGCAGATCCGCACGAGCGGGCGATTGGCTTTGAAGATTCACTGCGCGGATTTCAAGCCCTCGTAGGCGCAGGCGTAAAGGGGGTGCTCATCGCGCCGCTTTCTCATCCTCAGATGAAAATGCTCCCGAAGAACACCCTACATTTTTCCTCATTTTCAGAGATCCCTTCGGAGGGATTCTAGTAACCCAACTTGTCCCCTATTCCTCCTTAGCCGCGAGCTGCGATGGGCAATCTGCTGCGCTTCGTTCGTCGCCAAGGTCTCGACCTTGGCTTCCTCACGAATCTTGCATCTTACCCATCTCGCTTACGCGGCTAAGGAGGAATAGGGGACAAGTTGGGTTAGTGTTTATCTCTCGATAACGCTTTGAGAAGTTTGAGGTGCGGCTCTTCCCCCCGCAATCTTTTTCAGGTCCTCTTCAGAGAAGACTCCTTCTGGCTTTTTGGGGAAAATCAGATATTCAACTGTTTCGCTATCTTCCAAAACTTTAAGAGTCAATCCTGCAGGGACATTGACTCCAAACTCTTTAAAAACTTCTGCTGGGCGGCTAAATAATTTGTGTTTGAAGAGCTCATCTGACCAGGCTTTTGCAATGATCTTAGCCCAAACCTTTACGAACTTCTCCTCTGCCGCCTTGTGCGCTTTTTCTCTCTCTTCGTACGAACGGTGTTCTTGTTTGTTCTGTTTTTTCGATGATGCCATAAATCCTCCTGATAATGGTTTTGCACCTTTTATCTCTTCATACCCAGCGCTTAGATTCGCTGCAACACTTTCGCGCTGTTCAGTAGTGAAAGCGCTTTTTCTATCGTTTCTTGAGATAGGTTTGGAAGAAGAGCCTTAAGCTCTTTTAAATTTGTCGATTTTCTGAGCGCACGAATCAGAGAGAGACTCTCTGCAGATTTTAATGTCATGCGTGCGGCATTTAGAGGAGTTTCCAAAACCTGCTCTCCGTTTAACTCGTAGGAGATGCAGAAGCGGGTGAGTTTTAGGGGCTCTTCTTCGCTAACGCTCATCTCTTGCCATTTGAAAGAGGGCGTTAATGGCTGAAAAGTAAGGAAGGGTACCTCCTCGTGAAAAACGGTAAGCGAAAGAAGTGCCCGTTCTTTAAGCCGATCGAGAGCATGGTAGAGAAAAATGAGATCGCGATCCCCATCTTTTTCCAAAAGTTGTTCAACAAGAAACTCCTCATGGACTCCCTGAATCAGCATGTTGAGCGCTTGTCGTAAAGAGGAAGCGGGAGTCTTCCACACAAGTTCTGTCCACGGACTTTTTACTTTCAAACAACCCTCTGCTTCTTGAATGAGGGTTGCATCTTGTTGGAATTTTAAATGCATGGACGGAAGTGGATTATCGTGGCGACGCTCCGATCATAATATCTCCAATGACCATGAGACCAGAAGATGCTGCTCCTGCCGCTACAGCTCTAAGCTCTTCATCAGAAAGCTCTTCGCTGCTCTTCCTGGGAAGGATGAGATATTCTGACTTAGCAGTCTCTTCGAGGATATTGAGGTGTATGCCTGCAGGCATTGTCATACCATACTCTTTGAGTGCCTCTGTGGGACGAGTGAGTAGTTTTTGCTTGAAAAGGTCGTCCGACCAAGCTCTTGCAATTACCTTTGCCCAAGCTTTACGGAATTTTTCCATCTGATTCTTGTTCACGTTTGCCATTGAATCACCTCATTCGTTTTTGTTAATCATTCTTCTCTAACCAGTACCACTTCGCAGAGACACCCGCAGCCATCGCTTTCATTGTCTCATCGGAGATCTGATCGTTCTCTGGTGTTGCAGGAAGAATGAGATATCCAAGGGTCGGTGTCTCTTCGCACACCTTGAACGAGATGCCGGGAGGGGGTATGATCCCGTGCTCCTTTAAGACCTCCATGGGGTCACTCAGAAGCCTTTGTTTAAATTTTTTATCCTTCCAACTTTTTGCAACGATCTTAGCCCATACGACGCGGAATTTTTCCATCTGGCTTTTATGATTTGTCATCATTTACTCCTGGTGGCGCCATACTGCAAGCGCGGAAGAGAACCCTGCGGCCATTGCTTTCATGGTTTCCTCGGACAGCTGTTCACCAGCTTTTGGCTCTGCCGGAAGAACGAGGTATCCAAGAGTAGGGGTCTCTTCGCAAACTTTGAACGAAACGCCCGGTGGAGGTGTGATCCCGTGCTCTTTCAAGACTTCAGCAGGATTGTTCATCAATCTCTGTTTAAACTGCTTGTCTTTCCAGCTTCGCGCAATGATCTTGGCCCACGCTGTGCGGAACTTTTCTAGCTGGTTCTTATCGACATTTGCCATAAGTTCTCCTTTTTACCAACAGATAGTCCGATCTGCTATTGCTGACAACTATTTTTTTCGCGCGCGCACTTAGCCTTGTGAATCTCACTCTTGAGTTCGGACACATTTTGAAAACCCGCTTCTTCAGCCCACTCAGGGTAGGCGCAGTCAGGACGCCATCCCGTTTCATTGAGATGTTCTTCGACGAGATCTTCGCCGTATACCTCCGCATGTGCTGTCTCTGCGTAAAAGGGGTGGTGTTCGTCTAGAAATTGCTGATCTGCAGCGGCCTTTTTAAACCACTCCTCGTATCTGTTGCGCAGCTTGAGTGCATCGAGGAGGCATTTGGACTGCCTCCAGGGGATCTGTGCTTCTGTATAAGAGAGGTGAAGCTTTCGGGCTTTTGCACGCTCCTCCATCAAGGCATCAAACTCATCATGCGAGAGATGGTTCTGCTTTAACCACTCGCTCCACTCTTCATCACCAATTATGAGCATCTGATGGTGCAGACAAAATCGTCGCTTCTCGCTTTGGATCTCCTCTTTGCTGACTTCAATTCTCAGGAGTTTTGCGAGAAAACTGACAAGCGCCTGATTCAGAGCATGAAATTGGAGGTCTGAAAAGTCGGGATGGTGGAGTGCGACATACTGTGCAATTTGTCGGTGCGTGAGGGATGTATTGAAGGCATAGGCGCGACGGTCGTAATTGTAGAGTGTCTGAAAAAGGGAAGAGGTAAAAAAATGCTCTTCCTTCGGATTCTTCTGCCAAGAGCCCTGTTTGATGGTATCTAAGAGTAGAAGGGCATCCTCTTTTTTCTGATCTACATACTGGGTCCGAAACCACTCTTTGACTTGATTTTCTGAGAAGCCCCCCGTTTTTGCAATTGCCTCGATTGTCCGATCGGGATAGTAGAGCGACCGGGCTGCCTCAAAAATTGCCGCACCAACACTCTGCTCTATTTCCTTAGATCGCAATAAGGAGCATCGAATGTTGATCAGTGGAATGGAAAGAGGAAGGTATCCCTGTTCTCCAGGGGCGTGGGCAAGTGCAACCTCATCATCGTCATTCACCACTCCACTGCGGTAGAGCTCATACACTTTGCCGATACCGATCATGCCAAAATCGGCTGTTTCAGCGGCACGCAAAGCGCCCATGCTACTCGCACCGAGTACGATCACGCCCCTATCTAATGCATACAGGATCTCCTTGTGCCAGACAGAGAGGTTCTGCATGAAGTATCCATCGATGAGCGCAACCACCTTTGGCTGGAATTGAGCAACGAGGCTAAGAATATCTCCCTGTTTTGCAGGAGGAAAATAGCGTGCATCTAGGTGCAACTTCGCCTCTTCAAGAGAAAGAGTGGGGCCTAGAAAGACAAAGATCTCATCTGGAGCAAGCATTAGAGAACTCCTGCAGGAAAATGCGAAGATTTTTGAGAGGGGAGAATCCCCTGTTTTAAAAGCGGTGTGTGCGGTGCAGCAAAGGCTTTGGCTCTTTTACCGCCGCATGTGGCTTCCGAGTAGTAATCATCAAGCCCGGGGATCACCACTCGGACGACGGGAATTCCCAGTTTTTCTATGGTAAGGTCGAATACAATGAGTCGGGAAATGCCCACGTTTTTCAATTTTTTCATCAGAATTTGAACCTCTCCCTCCAGAGTGTCAACCGATTCTGAGCGATAAACAGACGCATCGACGGTTGCTGGAAGATTTTCATAGGAGGCTCGTTCGCGTTCCGAGTCATATTTCCGGAGAAGGTCTAGATGAGAAGGGAAGATGTCATCACGTGATCCTGCAATCACTATCGTTCTACCCTGGACGGCTTCGGTCAGCGCACGGATCATCGCGACCTCTGGATCGAGATGTGCTCCATAACCTTTTGCTACAGCCATGTGATACCTCTGCTTATCGTAGATCGATGCCATGAACACGGGAACCGCTGTGTCGACAGTGCAATCGTAAAGGAGAGGTTGGATATCCGCCTTGTTCAGCTGATCGAGAATCTTTTGCACAGAGGGGTAGCGGATGGTTTCGAGGCGCACACGTGGTGAAAAAAAAGAGGTGGTATCGGTAGCATGCTGGTGACAAGCAATGGCATCCCGTTCGATCACCTCGTAGATTCCTGATACAAGCGCTTCAAGAAAATGATTTCCAGATGCGAGTCCATTTGAAGTCATGCGAAAGGAGTAGAGCTCTGTGGCCTCATAACTGTTAAAACGAGAGTTCATCGTCACGCAAAGGGTCGGCACAGCGACCTCCTCTTGTTCAAAGAGATCCCACCCTAGAGACCATCTCTCAGGCCAATCGGGGTGAAAAAGTGTTCTTTTTCTCAAGAGAAGATCATCAAGAGGAATGACAGGAAAACGTTCGCGGAGTTGATTGTAGGTGAGATGTAGAAAGGGGAGTTCTGTCTCCTCTGCACAATGAAGTTCAAGTGCTTCCATGAGACCCGAGACCTGCGCTGTGATGAGCGAGATCCCTTTGCCTGAAGAGGTGCTAAGTGTTTGTCCCGTTGGTCGGACAGCTACCGTTACCGGAATACCAATTCTGTCTAGACCTGTGATATTGGCGACACGCGTGACCTTAATTTTGGGGGCAATATGGGAGATTCTCTCCCACGTTTTTTCGGGGGTCAGAATGCGGTGAGTTCCTTCGAAGAACTGCTTCTTCGCGGAGAGAGGACGTCCTCTAAAAAAAATCGGCTGCATATTTGCAACCGTAATCCATTTTAAAATTTCTTGAACCATTTTTTTTGTTCTGCGAAAGTGCGCACATGAAGAAGATCCAGGTGGTTTATTACGCTCTACTTCGCCAAGAAAGAGGTCTTACACAGGAGAAGATCGAATCAGCTGCGTCTACCGCTCGTGAACTCTATGATGAGCTCAGACGTCAGCACCAATTCAAATTGCAAGAGTCACAAGTAAGAGTTGCGATCAATTCTGCTGTATCTTCATGGGATGCGGAGTTGAACTCGGGTGACACGGTCATGTTTATTCCTCCAGTTGCAGGAGGATAATGGATTATTCCAGACAGATACTTCTTCCTGAAGTTGGACCTGAGGGACAGAAAAAACTCCAGGGAGCGAAGTGCCTTGTTGTAGGTGCAGGAGGGTTGGGCTCACCTGCAATTCTCTATCTTGCTGCCGCAGGGATTGGGACGTTGGGAATTTGTGATGGAGATAAACTCGAAGAGAGTAATCTCCATCGCCAGCCGATCTACGCCGCAAAAGATGTCGGAAAATCGAAAGCTGACCTCGCGGCTGAGCGCGCGCGCGATCTCAACCCTCAGATCAAAGTCATTTCTCATCCTTTTCGTCTCTCAGTAGAAAATGCTGCCGCATTATTTTCTCAATATGATTTTGTTCTTGACTGCACCGATAACTTTCGCACCAAATTTCTCCTGAACGACGCAGCGTATCTTTTTCGAAAGCCTCTTGTACGTGCGAGCATTTACCAGTTTGAAGGGCAGATGCAAACCTATTTGCCGAAACGAGGAGATGCGTGCCTTCGCTGCCTTTGGGAAGATGTGCCACAAGAGGGGTGTGTGGGAACATGTCAGCAGGTCGGAGTACTTGGCCCTGTTCCGGGATATTTTGGTCTTTTACAAGCAGTGGAGACGATTAAATTTTTCCTCGGATTGCCTCTTCTCGGCGCGAGCGAAATTCTTTTTGTGGATCTTATCCGCTACGCGCAACAGACGATCTCTTTTACGCGGAAGGCCCGCTGTGTTTTGTGTGGGGAAAACCCCTCTATTCACAACCTGAATGAAAAAGAGTTGTGGGAGATCGACCGATCCGACTTTCGAAACGGCTCATTTACACTTGTCGATATCCGCGAACCCGATGAGGTAGCCGCCGATCCCTGCAAAGAAAAATGTCTGAAGATGCCGCTCAGCGCTTTTGATTCTAGTCAGCTCGATTCCCAAAAGACCTATGCCTTCGTCTGTAGAAGCGGCAGACGCAGCGCAAACCTCGTACGCGCTCTCCGAGAAGAGGGGAGGGCGAATACCTTTTCCCTTATCGGTGGCGTAGCAGCGATGAGTGAAGAAGAGTAAAGAGGGATCGGGCACGCGTGCGAGCCCGATCCCTCTTTTTCCCTTTTTTTTCTCTTGTTCTTGCTTTCCATCTGTTTTATACAGGCTTCTTTTTCACCTAAGGAGAGCGCATGTCTACAATCGAAGAGATCATCGTGGCGTCAAAGCCGATTCCGATTCCAGAGGCGATCAGCACGCTCCCATTTGGTGAGGGGTTTTGGCCTTGGATGAGCGTAGCCAGAAAACGCATACAGAAGCGCGCTAAAAATCAGCTTAAACTTCTGAGCAAGGCGGCTGTTTTCTCTATGGAAGAGTCGTTGGTGAATCGATGGGTGCAGATTGCGGCACCCTCTTTTGCCTTGGAGATGTCGATCAACCGGATGCAGGGCGATCTACATGGTGAAACAGAGAGGGATCGATATTTCAGCTTTTTGCAACAGCGAATTTGGGACCAGGGGAAGCTTCGAAGCCTTTTTTCCGAATATGCAGAGCTCGGACGCAAGATTGCACTTCTTCTCGATCTTTGGGAGGTGCAGACGGTCGAGTTTTTAGAGCGTCTTGCAGGGGATCTCTCTCTGCTTGCAGAGACCTTCAATGCTGGAGTGCCTCTAGGAAAAGTGGTCTCTTTATCGCAGAATGCAGGAGATTTTCATCAGGGAGGACGGTCTGTCTACCATCTTACCTTTGAATGTGGAAAGGAGATCTTCTACAAACCTAAAAATCTCTCGTTCAGCATCACCTTCCATGCGCTGTTGCAAGAGTTAAATAGTCTGGGTCTTCCGCTTGATCTCAAAGGGTATAGGATACTTCCCAGAGGTGAATATGGTTGGGAAGAGAAGGTGCTCCACCTTCCGTGTACAACTTTTGCGCAAGTTGAGCGCTACTTTGAGCGAGCAGGGATGATGCTATGCCTCCTCTACCTCCTTGATGCTACAGATATTCATTTTGAAAATCTGATCGCATCCGGAGAATATCCGATTCTGATCGATCTAGAGACATTTTTCCACTCTGCGCTGGCACATCCAAACAAACATGTTGCGACAGATGTATTTAGCCACTCAGTTTTGAGAACAGCACTCCTTCCAGTTTTTGTGGAAAGAGAGGGGATTCGCGGGCCTGATATCAGCGGACTTACAGGGGAGGGAGGAACTTTTACAGCGCTAGTTTGGAAAAATCTCAATACTGATGAGATGGAAAGGTGCGAAGAGAAGATCGAAGAGGAGCGTCTTCTTCACCGCGTGTTTTTTGATGGAAAACCCCAGGAAGCACACGAACATGTCGAAGCCATTGTTCGTGGCTTTAGAAAGATGTATCTCTTCGTTCAAGAGAGAAAAGAGATCTTTGTGGGAAAGGGTGGGTGGGTTGAGAAACTCGCAGAATCTCCGGTGCGTATGGTTGTACGCGCTACGCGTCTTTATGCATATCTGCTTGAAAGGCTTTCATCGCCACACATGATTTTGCACCAAGCAGAGAGGGAAAAAGAGCTGGAGATTCTCAAAAAGCTCATGCTCGAGCCGGGGCTGGAACATCTCGCCCACCTTATCGAAGAGGAGCGCCGTGCCATTCTCCAGGGGGATGTTCCATTTTTTACGACCTACCCTAAAGAGAATCATCTCTACTCTGGAAAGCATTTTGTTCTTCAAAGCTGCCTAGATGGAGCAGCTTGCTCAGGTGCCATTGAACGAATTTCCACCATGAGTGCAGAAGAGTGTGAAAAACAAGAGAGCTTCATTCGGAAATCCTTCTATGCAAAACGAGCGGGTTTTCATTCTCAAGAGCAGAAAGAAAGGGCAGCGGACCTTCAGCTCCTTGAGCAGCAGCACAGCGAGGAGGAGATCCTTAAAGCAGTAAATGAGATCGCACATGAACTTCTCAAGAATGCATTTCGCTCAAGTGATGGCTCGTTAGGTTGGATCAGCCTCGAACCTAATCCGCAGTTTGGTAAATTTGAGCTCCAACCTATCAGCGATAGTTTGTACAGCGGTAAAACAGGGATCGCCCTCTTTTTCTCGGCTCTCTACTGCTTAACAAAAGAGGAGAGCTGGAAACAGGAAGCTCTCTTTGCTTTGAAAAGTGTCCGCCGTCAAATTGAAATAGGAAATGGCAAACGCCTTACAAACGCTCTTGGAATTGGAGGAATGTCCGGAATTGGAAGCGTAATTTACGGACTCACAAAGATCAGCATGCTTCTCGACGAGCCGTCACTTTTGAAAGAAGCAAGAGAGCTCGCCCTTTGTGTGACAGAGAAGCATCTCGAAAATGATAAGATGCATGACATTATCGGTGGGGGAGCGGGTCTTATCCTCGCCCTTCTCTCGCTCTGGGAGATAACGGATGAGAAAGAGATCCTCGATCTCGCTCTCACCGTTGGAGAGAGTCTTCGCTCAAAAGCGGAAGAGATGGAGCAGGATGGCATCGGCTGGAAAAATCGCGAAGGCGTTTGTCTTCTCGGCTTTTCGCACGGCGTAGCGGGGATTGCTTATGCACTTCTTCGGCTTGCGCATGCAGCAAAAAAACCAGAACTTCTAGATCATGTACAGCGAGCACTCGTTTATGAACGGTCTCATTTTTGCCCTGAGAGCAAAAACTGGCCTCGTTTAGATCCGGTATTGCCCATCAGCTTCCCTGTGCAGTGGTGTCACGGTGCTGTCGGTGTTGGATTTGGAAGACTTGCCTCCATGACTCTCATGGAGGATAGCCATTTTGCGCATGAAGTTGAAGCGGCTGTCACACAAACCAGAGAGAATCTCTTCTCGAATGGAAGATTAAATGTCTGTTGCGGAGCTTCTGGAAAGTTGGAGTTTTTGCGCAGCGCAGCTTCTCTATTTCCTGAACTTGAAAAGGCCGTTCAGCCCATCATTTCATCGATTATTTCCCACTACAAAAGTCGGGAGGTGGAGTATTTCGACCCGAGCTTTATGCAAGGAGCCGCAGGCATCGGCTATACGCTTTTGCGTACGTTAGACAAAGAGAACCAGCTTCCGCAGGTTCTCTTGATGGAATAGGATTGTCAACGAGTTAGCATATTACGGAACGACACGCGTCCGAATAGGCTAAAAATGACATGTGTCCGCATCCAGCTGCGAGTTTTTCAAGTTGTTGATCGGACATCTCTCTGGTTTCAGCTGCAGCAGATGGAAGCACAAACGTAAACGAGTTGGGCTTATCTTCCTGCACTTTAATTTGGACATCTGCAGGAATATCAAGGCCCATCTCTTTAAAAGCCTCTCTGGGATTTTTCATGAGCTTCTCTTTGAAACGCGAATCCTTCCATGCGCGTGCGATGATTTTGGCTTCGATCTCTTTTGCGTTCTTGGGTCTATTGACCATTGGATTCTCCTTTTAGAGTTAGCTTTTTAGCAAGTGTAGGGCATATTCGGTGTCGCTGGTTTTAAAAGGTTGCCCGTTTCTAACGCTCCAGCGGCGAGCTTTTCAAGCTCCTGATCAGACATCTCTCTCGCTCCTGCTCCTGCAGGTGGCAGTACAAACGTAAAGGTGTTGGGCTTGTCTTCGATGATTTTAATCTGCATGTTTTCAGGAATATCGAGACCTAGCTCCTTGAAAGCCGCTCGGGGGTTTTTCATGAGCTTTTCTTTATAGCGTGGATCTTTCCATGCATGAGCGATGATCTTGGCTTCAATCTCTTTCGCGTTCTTGGATCTTTTGGTCATAAAGGACTCCTTCTGTGTTTAATCGCACACTACCCAAGATCTCCTTAAATGTAAAAAAATTTTTAAAAAAAGAAGGGAGATTAATATTTCACTTCTATCAGAAATAGCCCCTGAGGCGGAGCTGCTGCCGATGCGCGCTTCCGATCCTTCGCTTCGAGAATGGTTTTCACATCCCTAGGAGAGAGCTTTCCTTTTCCAACATCAAGCAGGGTGCCGACGATATTGCGGACCATTTTGTATAGAAAGCCGTCAGCTTCAAATTCTAGGCGAAGACCCCCAGGAATTTCGATGAGATCGAGCCTTTTGAGTGTACGCACAGGATCGCGTGATGCTGTGCCGCGGTCTCCTTCATTCGCAAAAGAGGTGAAGTCGTGAGTGCCGATAAGATTAGCAGCCGCCTCTTTCATCTTCTCCAGGTCGAGCGGTTTGCGAATATGAGTAGCATAAAGGCGCTTGAATGGATCGATTGTTTTTTCGAGGTGCAGGTAGTAGTGGTAGATTTTGCTGATGGCGCTGTAGCGCGCATGAAAGGAGCTCGGAACCTCTTCGATGGAAAGAATGCGAATATCGGCCGGAAGAATGCCATTCAAAGAAGCAAGAAGTCGAAATGGATCTACCTTTTCCTCAGTCGTGAAATGGGCAACTTGCCCTTTTGCATGGACGCCTGCATCGGTGCGCCCCGAACCTGTGACATGCATCGGTTTTCTCAAAACAGTCGAGAAAGCTTCTTGGACGAGAAACTGGATGGAGGTAGCATTTTTCTGCACTTGCCAGCCGCTGTAGCGAGTGCCATCGTAGGCTAAAATGATCTTGTAATGGAACACGGGATAGGGATTAAAAATGCAGGGTACAGAGAAGCTCCGTACCCTGCGTACAGAGAGTTATGAAAGGTGTTTGCTAACGAGTTTTGTCATTTCAAACATGTTAACAGACTTCTTGTTTCCGAGAACTTTTACAAGCTTCTCATCGAGGATGATGTCGCGCTTGTTTTTTGGATCTTGGAGTTTGCGAGCTTTGATGTAAGCCCACAGTTTTTTTGTCACTTCAGTACGAGGCATTGGACCTCTACCAACAACAGCTGCGAGCTCTTCGCTAACTTTCATTGGCTGCATGAATTTGGATTTTTTCGCTTCTTTTGCCATGAGATTTCTCCTTGAGAAACAGGTTTAATGCTTCTTGTTGTGTCCAGTGTCTGAAGACGCCCCACTCGGGACATGCCATGACACCTTCGAGGTTTCCTGATTTTTTGACCCAACTTTTACGAAAAGCGGGTTTAATTCCTCGAATGACTGTTGTAGCGCTCTCGAGATATTATAGTCAAAAAAAATCGACAGGGGGATGCGGAAGGGGGCACGGGCACGCATTTGCGTCTGATCTCGCTTCTCTTTCAGAGGGAAATAAATGGCAACTTATGGTATGTCAAATCCCTATGGTTAAATCGTCCGCCACATCGGATTTCGCTTCCCTAAAAGAAGAGTATGCCAGCCTGTCTTCGCTTCTAAACGCGTTGAGAAAAATGGGCTCCCTCGACGCGAAGCTAGAGGTGTTAGACGAGTTTTGTCTCGTAAGGGATTTTCTGGAGATTTCCTCTCCTTTGCGCAGTTTTCTGGAAGGGACGGACAAAGAATCCCAATATGTGATCAAAGCCGTTGCCGCGATTGGTCAGGCTGAACGTGTACTTGCTCATCCCCGAGACACTGCACTGCCCGTAGATGAGCTGAAAAAGCTGATCGGAGATCTTCTTGCGGTAGAAAAATTTTATGAAAAGATCGGCGGAATTATCGGATACCATTGCCTCATGCTGGAGTGTCTAATTCCGACCGAAACACCCCCCCCCTTCAAAACGCGCTATCACGATCCTGAAGCTATCGATATTTCTGAAGAGACGGAAGAGGTGAGGCGCGCGATTGTTGAAGGGATCAAAAGACTTGGCGAGATGGCAGAGATCTATCCCGTTGGAGGGGCGGCAGATCGACTCAACTTACAAGATGAGAGTGGAACACCCCTTCCTGCAGCAAAACTTCCATTTTGCGGTAGAAATCTTTTAGAGGGGTTGATTGTTGATCTTCAAGCTCGCGAATATCTACATTACAAACTTTTTGGAAAGCAGCTCTGCACTCCAGTTCTTATGATGACCTCTTATGAGAAAGATAACCATGCGCAAATTCTATCGATCTGTTCTGAGAAGGGCTGGTTTGGTCGTCCTAAAAACTCTTTTCGCTTTGTTTCCCAGCCCTCGGTGCCCTCAATGAATAAAAAAGGACACTGGTGTTTGCAGGGGTCATTTCAGCTGCTTTTGAAGCCCAGTGGACACGGGGTGATCTGGAAGTTAGCACAACAAGAGAAGACATTCGATTGGCTTGCCTCGCAAGGTAGAAAAAAAGCTCTTGTTCGACAGATCAATAATCCTTTAGCTGGAATCGACCATGGTCTTCTGGCATTTACTGGATTGGGATGCAATGGAAACAAGATTTTCGGATTTGCTTCTTGCTCCAGAAAACCTGGTGCAGCAGAAGGAGTTAACGTTCTTCTGGAAAAAGATCTGGGTGGATCTGTCGAGTATGTTCTGACAAACATCGAGTACTCTGATCTTCAAAAACTTTCACATGCCGGCTACACAGAGAGAAAATTTGCCAACACAAATATTCTCTTCATCGACCTCAAAGCTGTTGAGGAAGCGGTGGAGGTCACTCCATTTCCGGGCGTTCTCATCAATCCCAAAAAAATGAGTTATCGAAGAGGCAGTGAGGTTGTAGAAGAGGAGGTTGCCCGCCTCGAGTCGACGATGCAAAATATTGCCGATTGTTTTGCCGAATCTTTTTCGGAGCCGCTTCCACCGGGGAGAAGAAAAGAGGCATTTAAAACCTTTTTGACCGTTAACAGTCGCAAGAAGACGATTTCCACTGTCAAAAGAGCGTATATTCCTGGAGGGGCACTGGATGAAACACCGGAAGGCTGCTTTTTAGATCTTTTAGAAAATGCAAAAGAGCTACTTTTCAACGAGTGCAAAATGAAAATTGAGGCGTCAAAGTCGACCACTCACTCGCTACTATTTTCCTACCACCCCGCGCTCGGACCTCTTTATTCAATCATCGCACAGAAAGTGCGCGGGGGAAGAATTCACATCGGCAGCGAACTGCGTCTTGAGATCGCCGAATTAGACATGGAAAATCTCGATTTAGCTGGAAGCCTCTCAATTGTTGCTGAAGCAGTGATGGGTCACCGTGAACAGAGCGGTCTTCTTTGCTACTCTGAGAAAACGGGAAAATGCGTGCTCAAAAATGTGCGCGTCCAAAACACGGGAGTCGACTGGGAGAGCAACCAGATTCCGTGGAAAGGAGAGATCGTGCGCAAAGAGGAGTGCAAAATTCTGCTCGAAGGAGATGGGGAGCTTTATGCGGAGAACGTCACCTTTTCTGGGCCAGTTGAAATTCGAGTTGAAGCAGGAACGCGCGTCACGGTAAAACAAGATGGATCCTCTCTCTCTTTTCAAAAAGAGAAGATCAAAAAATCTCAGAAGCTCTGGGATTATACGTTGACCGAAGACTTTCGAATTGTTCTGAAGAAAATATAAGGAGGAGCAGAGCTCCTCCTTCAGTAGAGAAAAGTTACACTATATGGCGGCGGCCGCGTGAAGAGCGACCAGCATGTGCTGCGCCTGCAGCGTCAGCCGGCGCTGCCCTGACATATATACTACGATCTTCGAATATTCTTTCGAAAGCAAGAGTAAGAAGAATACCTAAGCAGAGTGCGACGATTGCAACAGTTGTTTCATTTGGATGCGCATGAACGAAGTTTCTTGCGCTCTGGTAGAGATTTGTAACCCCTTGTTTCACGCTTGTCGCAAAAGCGATGATGTGCGGCTTTACAGCATCAAATGTTGTGGAAACTGTATGGAAAGTCCATCGAATCGCTGTTGCAGCGCCCTCTTTTATGGCTGTACCAACATAAAAAGCATTATCTTTAATGCTAATCGCGCCATTCTTTACCCAGTTGTAAACACCAAAGCCACTATCCCTAATCCATACGATCGTGTGGTGTCCGCCGTTGTAGAACATGGTGCCCATTCTAGATACTCCACCAGAAATGGAATTGCCGATTCTGCTTGCGACTTCTGCTGCGTCGTGCCAGCACCCCTGAGCGCTGAAATCGAAATCACGAACTCCTAATGATGACATATTGTCCTCCTGTTTTTTTTGAGAAACGAAATTTTTAGCGGCCATTATCGAATCTGCAACTGATTATTGTAAAGGGAGAGTTAAGAGATAATTAACAGTGCAAAATAGGTATTCTTTTTTTAACAGATGGGTTCAGGAGACGGTCAGAACTAACGCATTAAAATTCTTAATGAAGAAAATAGATATGTCGGGTGACACAGCACTTCGTGTCCGTGTTCCCGACTCGTCTATTCAACCTACCAGATTTTAATACGTTAGTTCAGAAGGATCGATTTCCTTTTCTTTACTTTTTTGGTGGATAGGAGAATATTTGTTATTTTATGGGAGCACTTTGCTATGAACGAACAGACTCAAGACAGACTTAAAAGCATTCAGAATCGCCTCCTTCACATGTGGAGGTATCTTTGACCTGGCCACAAAAGAGAAACAGATAGAAGAACTTGAAGCGAAGATGGGAGGAGCTGCCTTTTGGGATGACCCCTCTGAAGCGCAAAAGGCAATCTCCGAATGCAATGATCTCAAGCTTTGGACAGTTCCCTACAAAGAGATTAAAGAGCGTTTTGAAAATGTAAGCGCGCTTCTTCCCGAAGTTGAGGAGTGTCAGGAGCTTTCGCTTTTGCAGGATCTCATGCGCGAACTCGATGGGATTGAAAAGTCGCTATCCGAGCTTGAGGTGCGCAAGATGCTATCGGGCGAGCTCGATGCAAAGAACTGCTTCTTCAGCATCAATGCGGGAGCCGGTGGCACCGAGGCGTGCGATTGGGCGCTCATGCTCTCACGCATGTATGAGAGATGGGTAACAAAAAGAGGTTGGGCTCTTGATGTACTCGATACGACGCAAGGAGAGGTTGCTGGCATCAAGAGTATCACCTTCAAAATTTCGGGTCCTTTTGCCTACGGATATGCGAAAGCAGAGCGAGGCGTACACCGCCTTGTGCGCATCTCTCCTTTCGATAGCAATGCGAGACGGCACACGAGTTTCGCCTCTGTGGATGTGACGCCCGAGATTGGCGATGAGATCCAGATTGATATTAAACCCGACCAGATTCGCATCGATACCTATCGCGCCTCCGGAGCTGGAGGACAGCACGTGAACAAGACCGATTCTGCGGTGCGCATTACGCACATCCCCACTGGGATTGTCGTTTCGTGTCAGAGCGAGCGGAGTCAGGTGCAGAATAAAGAGACGTGCATGAAGCTCCTCCGTGCAAAGCTCTATGAAAAGGAGTTTCTGGAGAGAGAATCGAAGATCAAAGAGATGGCCGGGGAGAAAAAAGAGATTGCGTGGGGTAGTCAGATCCGCAGTTATGTCTTCCAACCCTATACTCTTGTGAAAGATGCACGGACAAAGTATGAAGTGGGAAATGTTCATGCTGTGATGGATGGAGAGATCGATGACTTTATCAACGCCTACTTGAAGGAATTCGGATGAGCGGCAAAGAGCTGGCAGATTTTGATATCCGCTACACGCAAATCACAGATGGGCAACATGTCAAAGAGTGGCTGCTAAATCCAGAGGTGCTCCGCTGGTTTCCGATGGGAGACGAAAAAGAGGTGGAGGATGCGGTTCAGGCATGGATGGGGTTTTGCAGATGGAGTTGTAGTTTGACTGGGGTCGTTCAAAATGAGCCTTGTGGTGTTGGAACGCTTTTTCTAATGCCCTACCGTAAAGTTGCGCATCACTGTCTCGTAAACTTGATTGTCGATCCGAAAAGACAGGGTCAGGGAGTCGGTACCTCTCTCTTAAAAAACCTGAAGCATTTGGCGAAGAACTATTTTCGCATAGAGATCCTCCACATGGAGATCTACGAGGGTAATCCAGTTATCCAACTTCTCGAAGAACAGGGCTTTCGAGAGTTTGCAAGACAAGAGCGCTATGTCAAACAGGGTGAAAATCAGTATTTAGCAAGAGTGATGTTCGAATGCTGCTTATGAAAAGAAGAGAGATCGGGCACGAAAGAGAGAAAGAGTTTCATAAGATCGATTCAGCAGAAGAGAGTAAAAGGAAGTTTCTTTCTTTCGTGCCCGTGCCCGCGTGCGTGCCCGGTTTTTTCTACAAAGTTTTACCCGAAACGCAGAGTGAATCATGAGTGATAATGAGTCCAAGATTACAATTCGTGTGACACGCCCCGATGAGGATGCACCGCATCTCAAGAGGTGGCTCTCGGAGCCTGGGGTTCTGCGCTGGTTTCCCATGTTCGATGAGAGGGAGATCGATGATGCCGTGCGGATCTGGGTGGGCTACTCCAAACTAGAAGCCTGTTTCACGGCAGAATGGGAGGGAGAGCCGTGTGGAATCGCAAACTATTATCTCCAACCGTATAAAAAGTTGGCGCACCAGTGTCTTTTTGCAATTATCGTGGGTGAAAAATACCGCAATAAGGGTGTCGGTCGCGCGCTGTTGAATTATTTGATTCAAAATGGGCCGAAATTTAAACTCGAGACCCTACATTTAGAAGTGTATGATGGAAACCCCGCCATTCGCCTCTATAGACGAATGGGGTTTGTCGAGTATGGTGTGGAACCGCGATTCATCAAAGACAGTGGACAGTACATCAACAAGATCATGATGCAAAAGGCGTTAAGTTAGGGAATAGAAGATCGGGCACGGGCGCGAAAGAGAAAAAGAGTTTCGGAAAATATGGGCCTAGAGGAAAAAATGAACGCAGCTGAAAGAATCGAGATTAGAGTTTCTTTCGTGCCCGTGCCCGCGTCCGTGCCCGATCTCCTTCTTCGGTTCAGCTTCATCGTTCATCGTTTCTCCAGAGGTGTTAATGGCAGGTCATAGTAAGTGGGCGAATATCAAGCATCGCAAGGGCAGGGCAGATGCCGCGAAAGGAAAGATCTTTTCACGCCTTGTGAAAGAGATTATCTCTGCTGTCAAACAGGGCGGCCCAGACCCCAAGACAAATTCCAAGTTGAGACTTGTTATACAAAAGGCGAAGGTGGCCAATCTTCCATCGGAAAACATCGAACGTAATATTAAAAAGGCGACAAGCCAGGACCAAGCCGATTACGAACAGGTGACCTACGAGCTTTATGGCCATGGAGGAGTGGGGATCGTGGTAGACGTGATGACGGACAATAGGAATCGCGCGGCCTCTGAGATGCGTATTGCGACGAACAAACGCGGGGGCACGATTGCAGGTCCTGGGTCGGTTCTTTTTAATTTTGAAAAAAAAGGTGTGATCCAGGTCCTTCAAAAAGATGTTAAAGAGGATGACCTCTTTTTGGCTGTCACGGAGGCTGGAGCAGAAGACTTTGAAGCAAATGAAGATCTTTTTTTAATCACGACGCCGCCCGATCTTCTCTACCAGGTTAAGGAAAAAATTGAGCAGATGGGAATTAAGTGTGAAGCCGCGGACCTAGAGGTCATTCCCAAGGTTTTTGTTGAGTGCGATGCTGAAACTGCAAAAGCAAATTTTGCTTTGATCGAATGGCTCGAAAACCTCGACGATGTCGATGCCGTCTACCATAACATGAGTGTTCCCTCATAATTGAACCTATCCTAATAAAATCCCTAAAGAGATTTTGGGAAATCTGGCCAAAAGAACCGAAACATCAAGGGGGATTTTATTAGGATAGGTTCTTTGAGGCCTAGCCGAAAAGGCGAAAGGCTGTTAAAATCTCCGCTTGCTTTTGTGGGGATAGATGGCAGCTCCAGCAGTTAAATCTTCTACGTCACACCAGGCGCCGACGCTTGCGCAGTTTTATGATATTATTCGTGGGAACGCGCGCGATGGCAGACCCGATCCTCAGTCTATTTTGGAAGTTGTCGAAGGGCATGAAGCCCGTGTCAATGTTCTAGAGCCAGAAAGTCATTGGCTTTTTAATCTTTTTTCTACCCCTAGTCCAGATACCATAGCTGCCCGCCGCCGTACATGGGAGGCCTTTGAAAGGGCGATTCTGCAAGAAAATCCACACGATCAAATACGCCATGCCAGGCTTCGGAGGATGGAAGATCGCTATCTACTCAATTTTGAATACCTAAAGCAAAACAATCGTCCTCTTACTGTTGAACATGTTGAGAAATTCGCTGTAGCAAATGCAAAACTCTTCATACAAGACCTAAGATGGCTTGCTGAGGGCCAAAATGTGAATGTTCTCACGTGCGGTCAGATCAGAGATCGTCTTCGAGCCATACAAAACATTGAGTTTACAGGAAGATGCAACTCAAGGCACGAGACCCGCGGAGGGCCCGACTCTTGTAGCGATATTTTCTGGCATGATCCTTTCAAGCTCGATCGCAAACGGGTACACCTTTCTCAACCAGAGGATGTCGAACAATTAATGGTTCCTACCGAGATCTTGAGAGATCATCCTTATCTGCCTCAAGATCTTCCCTGGATTAACCGCCTTGCTATGGTTTTCACCAGTATGGAGATGGAGATCGGGGAACTGATCCCAGCTCCCTCAAATGGGGGGGTGGACTACTATGAGGTCTATGAAGAGATCGCCACCGGAGATGGTCTTGTAGCCTATGCTTTGCGGTCAATTGCGCAAGATTCCACACTACTTCCAATCATTGTCTTTCGCCCTTCGCAGATGACGCTCGTGGCTAAAGATGCTGTAGAAACACTGTTTAACGACATGGAAGCAAATATTGGAGAATCGGGATACCTCGCCGCACGAGCCCTATTTGAGCGGCTTGTGGGGGATCCAATCCACGGTCCGCGCTTTCATAACAATCAGAAGATCCGCCTGATCGGATATAGCTTAGGATCCAGCCAAGCGCAGAGGTTTTTGAGGGAGTTTTGGCGACATGTCGATGAGGCAATTCTCATCAACGGTCCAAGTATTGATCGAGCAACAGCTCAAGCATTTGCCGATGAAATGAACCATCTGAATTTAGGCCCTGGTGAAGATCCTCTGGGGATCACCATTTACCGCAATGCTGGGGATATCGCCGATCGTGCAGGAGAAACACATCTAGGTTGGGGCATTCGCCCTGAGGCTCCGGTTCAAATTAATCTCGTTGAGTTTCGAAATGCGCCAAGTCTGAGCAGGCTTCTTGGTTCTCATAGCTATCGCCCTCTTGAGCCTGGTCATTTGTCGGCTTTTCAAAGCGAAGCTGCGATCGGATATCCACATTGTTATCCGCGCGCAGAACTCGACCAGCAGCTAGACAACTTTCAGCGAGGCCCTGAGATCGAATGGTATGAAAGGACGCGGCAGTTCTGGGGCACACAAGTTCTCTATAACGTCGTCTATGGTCTATACGTCTTCATGAGAACGATTCTCCGCTGTTTCGGCATCGAGCTCTTCCGCTCCAGCCGCCAATAGGCCTCTTGTGTAATTCTTTGAGCGCGAAGCGCTCCTTGGAGTGCGGCGCTTTGCGCCGCCTTATCTGAACAAATCCAAGGCGGTGCAAAGCACCGCATTCCAAGGAACTCCCTTTACGCTCGCTCAAATAGGTTTCAGATTTACGCATGTCTTGATCGCTGGACATTTGTGCGCTTCTTCTCTATATCTT
The DNA here is from genome assembly GCA_001464115.1 of Chlamydiae bacterium Ga0074140. Classification (GTDB taxonomy): domain Bacteria; phylum Chlamydiota; class Chlamydiia; order Chlamydiales; family Rhabdochlamydiaceae. Next base: position 285,954 of record LNES01000003.1, read on the forward strand.
GCCGAAGGTATGTCAGAAGAAAAAAAACGTCTTGAAGAGGAGCGTAAGCAGGAGAAGCACTGGAGGCGCTGGGGCCCCTATCTCAGCGAGCGCCAGTGGGCCACTGTGCGCGAGGATTACAGCGAGAATGGGGATGTTTGGAACTCCTTTCCACATGATATGGCCCGCTCGCGCGCTTACAGGTGGGGGGAGGATGGCATTGGCGGGATTTCAGACAATCATCAAAGACTCTGCTTTGCCCCGACCTTTTGGAATGGGCAAGATCCGATCTTGAAAGAGAGGCTTTTTGGCCTTACGGGTCCTGAGGGAAATCATGGTGAAGATGTCAAAGAGTGCTACTTCTATCTCGATAATACTCCGACACACAGCTACATGCACTATCTCTACAAGTATCCTCAACAGGCTTTTCCCTATCTGAATTTGGTTGAGGAGAATCGAAAACGAGGTCTTGCTGATCCCGAATATGAGCTGCTAGACACTGGTGTTTTCAAAGGAGGTTATTTCGACATCTCGATCGAGTATGCAAAAGCGGGACCCGAAGATCTTCTCATTCAAATCACAGCGACCAATCGAGGAAATGAGAAGAGGGCTCTGCACATTCTTCCGACCATCTGGTTTCGCAACACCTGGTCGTATGGAAAGAAGGAGCAAAAACCGAACATTACTGCAGATGGAAATTCTCTTGTCGCTTCAGATTCTAAACTCGGCACATATACCCTCTATTTTGAGAGTGCAAAAGAGCTCCTTTTTACAGAAAATGAAACCAACACCCAAAGGGTATTTTGTCGTCCGAATAGCTCTAAGTTTGTGAAGGATGCCTTTCACGAATATATCGTAGGAAAAAATAGCAGCAGTTGCAATCCAGAGAAACAGGGAACGAAAGCCGCTCCCCATTTTATTGTCGAGATCGCGCCGGGAGACTCCTTTCCTTTACGCCTTAGATTGACAACGGAGAAAAACCTCAGCAAACCCTTCGAAGGATTTAGCGCAATTTTTCAAAAGAGAAAGCAGGAGGCAGACCAGTTTTATAATGATCTGATTCCACCGGATGCAATGCAAGACGCACGCTTAATCCAAAGGCAGGCATTCGCTGGGATGCTCTGGAATAAGCAGTTCTACCATTATATCGTTGAGGAGTGGCTGAATAAAAATCCCTATTCCAGCGAGCCATTCAAAAGAAATCCAGAGCGAAACGAAGACTGGATTCATCTTTACAATGACGATATTCTCTCAGTGCCAGACAAGTGGGAATATCCCTGCTTCTTTTCCTGGGATAGCGCCTTTCATACGATTCCCTTCGCGATGATCGATCCCGATTTTGCAAAAAAACAGCTCATGCTTCTCATGCGAGAGTGGTACATGCATCCTAACGGGCAGGTGCCGGCGTATGAGTGGTCGTTTAGCGATGTGAATCCTCCTGTACATGCTTGGGCTACCTGGCGCGTGTATAAGATTGATCTGCGTATGCACGGGAATCAAGATACGCGTTTTCTGGAGAGTGTTTTTCAAAAGCTACTGCTCAATTTTACTTGGTGGGTGAATCGGAAGGATGCGACCGGAAGAAACATCTTTCAAGGTGGGTTTCTGGGCATGGATAACATCAGCGTCTTTAATCGCAGCGATCATATTCCTGAGGGAGGCACCCTCTACCAGTCTGATGCCACAAGTTGGATGGGGATGTACTGTTTAAACATGCTCACGATTGCGCTTGAGCTCGCAAAAACAGATCCGAGCTATGAAGATATGGCGAGCAAATTTTTCGAGCATTTTCTCTACATTTCCGACGCGATCAATTATGAGATTGGAGATAAGATTCCTTTATGGGATGAGGAAGACGGTTTCTATTATGATCTTCTCACCCTTCCAAATGGCACACATTACCGATTGAAAGCTCGCTCGATGGTCGGAATTATTCCCCTCTTTGCTGTTGCAACGCTCTCTCCTGAACAGCTCGGACAGTTCAAAGGATTTAACAAAAGACTCGAATGGTTTTTGAATAACCGAAAGGATCTGTGCGAAAAAATCGCTCCCATGGGCCTACCAGGTAACGAAGGGAGAAGACTGCTTGCGATCATGAACGGCGATAGGCTAAAACGCGTGCTTTCAAAATTATTGGACGAGAAGGAGTTTTTGAGCCCGTATGGGATCCGCTCTCTCTCGAAATATCATGAAGATCATCCCTATGCGCTTCGCCTCGACTCACACGAGTACACAGTCAACTATGAACCGGGGGAGTCTTCGACACGACTTTTCGGAGGGAATTCCAACTGGCGAGGGCCTATCTGGTTTCCTTTGAATATGTTAATTATTGAATCCCTGCAGAAGTTTCATTACTATTTTGGTGATGGGTACAAAGTAGAGTGCCCGACAGGCTCTGGGAAAATGATGACCCTCTGGGAGGTCGCGAGCGAGATCTCGCACAGACTGGTCAAGATGTTCGCGGCAGGTCCAGAAGGTAAAAGGACGATTTTTCGAACAGACACTCCTTTCCAGAATGACCCACACTGGAAAGACCTCATGTTCTTTCATGAGTATTTCGATGGAGACACTGGTGCGGGATTGGGAGCTTGTCATCAAACGGGATGGACGGGGCTTGTGGCAAAATTGATTCTACAGCTATCTCATTATGAAAAGGGAGCAGGGCATGGTAGTCGAAAATAGCAGCTTGTTGAACACGACCCAAACTGAGAGTAAAAAGAAAAAGATCGTCGTACTCATCAGTGAAGGGGGAGGCGGACACAAAGCGGCGGGTGACTCTCTCAAAGAGATCCTGGGTAAAGAGTATGAGATCGAAGTTGTGAATGCGATCTCCGAGATGCTACGCCCGATCGACGGACTCAACCTCATCACCTTTGGTAAGTTCACCGGAGAGGATCTTTATAACCTCTCTCTTCGTAAGGGTTATCACAAGTTCATCAAAATCTTCTTTTGCCACATGGGAACCTATTACATGAGAGGAAAGCGCAAAAGGATGCAGGCTCTTTTCGAAAAATATCTCCTAAGCAACTCTGAAAATCCACCTGCACTAATCATCTCCACAATTCCCATGATTAACGCGGCACTCATCTCTGCTACACAAAAGAACAACATGCCGCTTCTTGTCATGCCCACAGACCTCGATAGCGAGACATTCCTGCTCGGCTTGGATGAGATCGAGATCGACGAAAGAGCAAAGCTCGTTGTCGCAATGCCCTACGATGACCCTGATCTTCAACTCAAAGCTGTTCGAGAAGGGCATCTGAAGTCACAACACCTCTATGTGACAGGTTTCCCCGTACGGCCAGCTTGTTTAAAACGCTACAAACCAGAAGAGCTTGCGTATCTAAGGAAAAAGCATGGTCTCAAAGAGGGGATTCCCACTTTAACGCTCATTATGGGTGCGGAAGGTGGTGACGTGATTTTAACGTACGCGCAAGAGCTTTCTAAGCTCTCTCTCCCGAACCATGGCGGAAGCTTTCAGCTCAACGTATGCGTTGGACGCAATAGACGGATCGCGCAAGCGACGAGAGAGTGGCTTCTAGAGCAGGGTGGGACGATCGTATATAGCAGTGAGGCATTCACCACCATCCTCACCAAGGAGCGGGTTTTTGTGCACGTTCGTGAATTCACAAAAGAGGTCGTCGAGATCATGGCGTGCTCCGATCTTCTCATTACAAAAACGGGTTCCTGCTCTGTAAACGAAGCGATCTATCTCGGAAAAAGACTTCTTCTCGATAACACAGAGAACTCCTCTGCTCGCCACATCTGGTGGGAGAACTTCAACGTCTCATTCGTCAAAAAACACAATTTAGGGGATGCTTTCTCCGATCTTTCCGAGCTTAAGACGAAAGCTGTTACTCTTCTCAATCAGACAACACAGTCACCATCTGCACGCGGTGATTTCCGGCTCCCATCCTTCGAAGAGAACCTCCTCAGCCTCGTCCAAGAAATGCTCTAGAAAATTCAGAAGCCTTTTTCGAGAAGGCTGCTGAGTTTGATATTTGATACATCGAGCATTTTTGGAAAGGTGAACCTATTGCACTAAAAGCTTTCCGCTTTTATCTTGTTCCTCTCACTTAAAATGAGTTGAAATTATGGTCACATCATTACAAGCAGGTAGTTTAAGTCAGCCATTACCTAACGAACCTCAAGACTGGATCACCGAGTGGACTGGCCCGCGTGGGGCGGATGTCATCCGTAATGCTATAACAAAGGCAGAAACACCATTAACGTGGAACGGAGTTGACATCATCATACAATATCTTAAAAAGAGCGATGTATTCGGGCTTGAAAAAGTGGAAGCCGCCGCAGGGGGAAAAGAAGAGCTGACGAAGCTTGTCGGGAAGTACAATCCCGAGAAGCCCCTTCCACTCGAGGTAGATGATTGGATGCAAGCTCCGCTTTCACAACATTTCAGTGAAGAGGCTTTAAAAGCTTTTCCGAAGATCCGAAAAGTCACGGAATTGTATTCATTATACTGGTGCCCAGCAGGGATGACAGCCAACAAAGCTGAACAGATCGTTAAGAAATATGGCACAAAGTTCTTTTTCTTTTATGATAGTGCACGTAAAGAGCACGGCAATTCACCTACATCAGCCGATTGCTGGATTGGATTTCCGAATGATGTTTTTTTTCGAGATAAAACAAGTCAAGAACACGAAGCGCTCACTCCAGTTGGTTTCGAATTCCCGCATATTCAAGAAGCGGTCTTTTGTATTTTCATGAGATACGCTTGTACAGGTATTCGTATCATGCCCCGCATTTTGTTGTATAGTTGGTCGACATGCGGAATCGCAACGTACACGCGCTGTAAAGAGCACATTCAAGGTTTTGAACGCCACAAGGTGCAGGTCGGGGGGTTTGACGCTGATGGCCTTAGCATCTGTCGAGGCGACGGCATCTCCGATTTCATGGAAAAAGGCGTTGCTTTCGTCTTTCGAAGAAGACTTCCCGAGCCTCATCCAAGAAATGCTCTAAAAAACGATGAACGATGAATGCTGAATAATAGACCTCTTGCGTAATTTCATTTGCCCGTCAAAACCGCCCTTTTTCCTCTGATTTTTATCGCATCTCCTCAACGACCTATGCAGGTCGCCTCGTCGATGCGATCCGAGCCTACAAGCTGTCTCTAAAAAATCAGAGGAAAAATCATCGATTTTTCCGGGCAAAGCAAATTACGCAAGAGGTCTAATGAACGAAAGAAAAGAAAGAATTATTTTCCTAAACTTCTTGCATTTTTCGTGAACGTTACCGATTGCGTTACCATTCCCGATCTTCTCTTTTGTTCAACACTCATCATTTATCGTTCATCGCTCGTGTAGGTAGCGATGTCGCAGATCTCTTCTTTGGAGATGGGAGCGTAGTGGAAGTCATGCTCGCGGCTGGTGACGCCTTCCATGAGGATGGCGAGCCTGCGCAGGTTACTGCGCGCGAGAAACTCTTTTGCATAGCTGAAGAGTTTATCATAGGAGAGTGCGCTGGTCGCTTCGATTTTACGATCAATCCAAGAGAAGTCTCCCTCATATTCGAAGGCGAGCTGCGTTAGTCTTCTACCCATCGAGGAGAGGTTTTCTGGAACCATTTTCAACGTTTCGATGTGCATTTTGCGCATCTCTTCGAAGCGTTCACGCGAGAGTGTGGTCGAAAATTTGCCGAGAAAATCCTCCAAGAAGAGCTCAAAGCGGCCGATGAGATCGCTCGGATGGTGCGTGCTCGACTGGACGGCGAAGAACTGTAAAAGTTGCCGCTCGCGCTCAAGTGCCCAAGATTTCGCGATGTAAGCGGTTTGCTGCTTTGTGCGTAGCGTATCAAAAAAGGCATCTTGAAGAGCTTTGGAAAGGATCTCTTGTGCAGCTCTCTTTTCGAATGTGAAAGGGCCTTCTTCTAAAACAAGAACAACGCCATTTCCTTTGCGTGGTGTTTTCTGTGCGATCAAATGAGGTCCTCGGCTTTCAGGAAGGAGGAGAAGTTGCTTTTTATGTTGCTCCGCAAGAGGAAGCGGAGAGGTCAACCCCCGGATCTCTTCCCAGAGAGCCTCCACCTGTGAAGGAGACATGTTCCCGTAGACAAGTGCTTCAGTGTAGCTGGTTTTGAAAAGTATTTTGCAGAAGCTCATGAACTCCTCATAGGACAGCGCGCGCAGAGCGGTGACTTTCTCAGAGGAGGTAGGAGCATCGTTATAGAGAATGCTGTCGAGAAGCTCATTTGCCTGGAGCAGAGGAAGATCTTTTGCGCGATTTTCGTACGCGCTGATGAGCGACTGCTTGAAGAGCTCAAATTGCTCTTTTGTTGGTTGGACGTTACACAAGTTTGTAAGTACCTCTTTTAAAAGAAGAGGCGCTTTAAAATGGTAGCCCTGCAGAGTGGTCGTGAATTTAAGGTCATCAAATTCAAAAGATGTATTCATCCCCGCTCTTTCTGCATAGGAAAGCGTAGAAGAGAGTCTGTCGTTCAATGCCTTGATAAAGAGATCGCCGCAACACTCCGCCTTTGGACTGCCGTCGACAAGAGGTGTTTTTAAAGAGAAAGAGGCAAAAACTTCTGGCACAAGGTAGGTGCGATCTTCCGCCCAATAGACTTTACCCCAAGCATCATCGATGAGAAGTTTGGGAATAACAGGGCTCTCATCCACTTCTTGCATCGGAGCAAACGAGGAGAGGTTGGGGAGAAAGGGGTTAGGTGAGGGGAGAGAGATTTGAGGGTGTGCAGCAATCTTGGCCCAGAGAGAGAGCTTCTCCTGGGAGATCTCGCGGATCGAATACTCTGCACCCATCCATTTTTCTTTGCGATCTGGCACAATCGCGACCTTTTCGGGATCGACTTCAAAAAAGTAGATGCAGCTCTCAGGTGTAAGCGTACGGAGAAAGTTCCCAAGGAAGATCGGATCAAAGGTTGTGGGAATGCGCATCTTTTCAGGGTATGTCGCAAGCTCCTCATCGAAGATGTCATGAGCATGCTTCGTAATGAACGAAAAAGCATCTTCTCCTGACTGGTATTGATGGTCCAAGATCGCCATCTTTTTCATCTCATCAAAGAGGTGAGAAGGAAGAGCCTTTTCCTTCAGCTTTGCTAGCGTTTGAAAGACGCGTGTGATCACCGTTTCAGCTTGAGTAACCCCTTGAGATGTCAAGTTGATGTCGATGGTGAATAGAAGTTTTCCTTTTCCATGGAGATCATAGCTCGCCCGCAGAGATTCTGCGAGTTTTTCACGTTTTAGCTGTGCGATGAGACTGTTGTCAGCTTCAGAATTTAAAATATAGGAGATGACGGAGCTAGGCTGTCTTTCCCAATCTGCAAAAACGGCAGGTACTTCCCACATCAAAGAGAGGGAGCGAAGATCTTTGATCGGCTTTAGGAAAATCATGTGTCCGCGCTGCTGTGCGGAGGAGAGCTGGTCGGGAAATGCGCGGGGATTGCCCTCGCGGAGGGGAACATGTGAGAACGTTTCAACAACATGCGATTTAAGTTCGTTTATAGGGAGCGGAGAGAAAACAACAAGGTGCATCTTTTCAGCGCTGTAGTTGTTTTCGTACCATTTTTTGAGCGCGTCTTGTGGAATGCCGCCGAGTGTTTTGGCATTGCCTGTTGAAAAACCGGAATTTGGGTGTAGGGGATTACCGGTCTCTTTGAAGACCATGTACTGTCTCCAGCCGTCATTCTCCACATTTTTTGCGTGCTCTTGATCTACTGCATGTAACTCTCGTTCAATACAAGAGGTCAAAAAGAGGGGATCGATGAAAAAGTGGGAGAAACGATCGAGTGCTCCAGTGAATGCATCGTTGTTGATCGAAAACATGTAGATTGTACGGTCGGGCCAGGTAGAGGCGTTTACTTTGCCACCGTGGTCAGTAATGTACTGCATGTATTCGAACTCTTCTGGATAAGCTCCTGTTCCCATGAAGAGCATATGCTCAAGAAAATGGGCCATGCCAGGATACTCTTTGGGATCATGCCAGGAGCCTGCCTCCACACAAACTGCCGCGGCAGACTGTTTTGCAGTCGGGTCGGAGATCGCATACACCTGCAAGCCGCTTTCTAGGATCAACTTTGCTGTTTCTCGCTTCGCAAGAGTTGGGTTGAGAACAGGATAAACAGCCGCATCCTGAATCTCTCGATACTTTTTTGCCATCTCTTCGTTTCCCAAGACAATGCCGGGGGAAAGAAGGATAGAACTAAAGAGAAGAGCGCGTATGGATGAGTGCATCGTAATCCTGTTTTACTAGATTTCGAATATAGTCTGCGCGAGCTTTTCTGCGCAGATGTTTATCATTTTCATCGGAGCCAGGAAAATCTTCCATAGAGATCTTTTTTCCCATCGCTAAGTGGATGTCGACCTTCTGCGCAACGCGCTTTTCTCCCAATTCCTTTTGTACAGCGTCAGGAGGAGGAAGAAGATCATAGGTCACAAGTGCGAGAGGATAAAAATGCGTAGGTTTTGTTGCCTTTTGTGCCATGAGGTAGAGCATCTCGATGCTCTGTGGATCGAAAGGGGCGATTTCAACAACTCCTTGAGCATTACGTCGATCTCGTCCACCACTTGGAGCCACATAGATTGCTTTTCCGCCATCGCTGAGGAGCTCGCTCATCAGCTGCATCGTGCGCTTGTTGTGAAGCTGTTTTTTTGCCTTATCCTCAGGAGGATGATCGATGTAGCGCTTGGAGTAGATGCAAAGAAGATTGCGTCCCATGCTAAACGGAACAGCAAGGGGATCGGTTACAACACGCTCCCCTGCGATAAAGATCATCTCCTCTGCGAATTGGGGATGGCTTTTCTCCAGAAGAAGACTGATCGCTTGAGGATCACCTTCTATCTGATGGTTGGCAAGAAGGATCACATTCTCTTTTCGTTTTAGGTTTTCAGTGATCTCATCGATGTTTGTTGCTCCGCGCACGTTCGAGTGAGGAAAATCGATCAGGGGACGTAAAAAATCTAAACCGAACTGATAGTAGTCAAAAGGTTTACGGATCCGCTCGTGATAGGGGGCAAAGGTGAATGGGTTTTCGACTTGCTGTTTGATCAGATCTAAAAACACAAGGAATCTCTCCTCGTAAGCAGAGGCCCCACCGTGGACCTCTCCAAGCGCCTCTCGATAACTTAGATAAAAGCCTTCAAGAGTCAGCTTGAGTTTGGTCGGCAGAAGCCCCTGCTCTACATAAGTAGCAAGTTTCTTTAGGTAGGGTGAGGAGTTAAACTTCGAGCTGCTTTCCATTGATTGTCGAAAAAAATTGAAAATCGTTGAGGTGCAGGTTGTCGCTTACTTCGAATTCAAGTTGCGCGTTCTCCTTTTCTGCCAGCTTACAGAAATACTCCTTATCCCCCTCTTCAAGGAAGTGGTTCACCTGAGGGTGAGAGATGAGCTTCAATCCAAACTGCTGTTCAACCATGATCAGTTTTTTGAGAGCCCTTTCAATTTCAATCGAGATTGTTTCGGAAGATTTGATCTGCCCGCTTCCTGAACAATAGGGGCAGTTTGTGAACATTGTCTGCATGAGAGACTCTCGGCTTCTTTGGCGCGTCATCTCCACAAGACCAAATTCGCTCATTCCCAAAATTGTACATTTTGCCGAGTCATCTTTCATCGCATCCTTTAAGCAGTCGAGAACTCTTCTCTGACCTTTTCTTGTCCGCATGTCGATAAAATCGCAAATAATCAATCCGCCGATATTGCGCAACCGTAGCTGCCTTGCAATCTCCTCAGCAGCCTCCATGTTGATGCGTACAAGCGCCTCTTCGACATCTCCCGAAGAGCTCGAGGAGGTGCTTCTTCCCGAGTTGACGTCGATCGTGAACATCGCCTCAGTGTGGTCGAAAAAGAGGTAACCACCGGAGGGGAGCCAGATCTTATGTCGCAAAGCTTTTTCGATCTCTCTCTCTACATTAAATCGCTCGAACATCGAAACTTTGTCGCGATACATCTCGATTTTCAGATCGTGTTCTCCACTGTATTTGGAGTAGATGCGTTTGCATGTCTGATAGGTCGCATAGTCGTCGATGAGAAGTCTGTCGAATTTTTTATCCACGGCCAGCATGACCGCGCGTTTGATTAGATCCGACTCTTCGTAAAGACAGGTTGGTCTTGTTGCTTTGTTAAAGTTCTCAACGATACTCTGCCAGGTTTTTAGAAGATCATTCGCTTCATCGATGAGCATCTCGGTAGACGCGTTGATGCTCGCGGTGCGGCAGATAAGACCCATATCTTTCGGCATCTCGAATGCTTGGATGAGTTTTTTAAGACGATCTCTTGCAGCGCTATCCTCAATTTTGCGTGAGACCCCACGATGAGGGGTGTTTGGAAGAAGTACTAGGTAGCGCCCAGGAATGGAAATATTAGAAGTTAGGCGGGCACCCTTGCTGCCGATTGGCTCTTTCACCACCTGCACAAGAACAGGCTGATCGATCTTAAGGATCTTGGTGATATCCGCTTCTTTCTGGGCGTGAGCCTCTTTTTGCGACTCTACTTCCCAATCAAAATCCATCTCAAACATCTCTTGGAACTTCTGAATGTTTTCGATGATGTCGGAGATGTGAATAAATCCATTTTCTCCCTCTCCGATATCGATAAAAGCTGACTGGATGTTGTGCAGAATATTCGTGACTCTTCCACGGTAGACATTCCCCGTCAGCTGACGGTTCTTTTTCCGCTCGATGATCAAGTCGTGGAGAATCCCGTTTTTAAGGTGCGCGTAGCGACGCTCCTTGGATTCGATGTTTAAAAGAATTTCTTCCATTTTGAGGCTCGTTGGGTAAATTGTTGAGTTTTCGCCAATCTTAGCAAAAAACTAAGTTATGGTGTGTGTAAAAGTTCGGCTTTAATTTTGTCTAAAAAGCTGTGCTGAACGAGATGCATCGCCGCCCTTACACTGCTTGTCATAGATGGGATGGAGGCGGTTCCGTGACATTTAATAATGATTCCTTCAACTCCGCACAAGATTGCACCGGGGTATTCGGCGTAGTGCAGCCTATGACGAAGCGAGCTGAGTGAGGCTTTGAGGTGTGAGGCGGGAAGATCTGCGGAATTTTCTGCCAAGAACTCAAGGATAGATGCTGCAAGGCCTTCGGCCGTCTTCAAAAAGACATTCCCGGAAAAACCATCCGTCACAAGAAGATCGAGATCTCCCTGGAACACGTCTCTTCCTTCGATATTCCCCGCAAAACTGAAGGAGCCTTTTTGCTGAGAAAGATCTTGGAGCCTCTGATACGCTTCACGTAACTCTGGCGTTCCCTTCTTGGGTTCTGTGCCGATGTTGAGAAGGCCAACGCGAGGCTTCTCTATCCCGCGACTTTTCTGATAGGCAATTCCCATGAGCGCAAACTGAACGAGATGTTCAGGCCGACAAGAGAGATTAGCTCCCACATCGATCACCGCGACCTCTTTCTTCTTGGTGGGAAGGAGAGTAACGAGAGCTGCTCTTTCAATCCCAGGAAGAAGGGATAGCATGATCTGGCTGCTCGCGAAAAGTGCTCCTGTATTTCCCGCAGAGATGAAAGCGTCGATCTCCCCCCTTTGTAGCAGAAGCATGCCCTGGACGATGGAGGAGTTTTTTTTCTTGCGTACAGCAAAAAGAGGGTCGTCTTCCATCGTGATCACCTCGTCGCAGGCGATCGCGTGTACTGCTGAGGGGATTTTTTTGAGGAGATCCGGCGGTAGGAAAAGGGTGAATAGAACTTTTTCTTTTAGTTCTTCATGAAGAGCAAGAATCGGGCCTAAAAGCTCAGAAGGAGAGGTGTCGCTTCCGAGTAGGTCGATTGCAATGCGGAATTTATTGTTTTTCCTCATGCACTACCGCACGGCCAGCATAAAACCCGCAATGTGGGCAGATGCGATGGGCCCAAGTGGGTTTCTTGCAGTTTGAACAACCAGAAACATTGAGCGGTCTTTTAGCATGATGTGCACGCCTGGAATTTTTTCGCGCATTGGAGGTGCGGTTACGTGGTACAGCCATAATCAATCTCCATAGATTAAAGCAAGTATCTTACGGGGAGAGAGCATTTTCGTAAAGGAGGATAATAATTATTTTAGGGAGGGGCCGTCCATCGCTCCCAAAAGCAGCTCTTTCGCCTCCTGCATCGGGTCCTTTTCCTCGAGAAGCTGCTTAATTCCTACACATTTCTCTTTACACTGCGCCCTTGCATTTCCATCTTCCAGAAACTTGCGCAGATGGGTATAGAGGCTTTTTTCTGTGAAGTTGGGGCCAAACAGTTCGGGAAAAACCTCTCCCTCATGGATGATGTTAACAAGACAGTAGTAGGGTAGGCGAATGCGCAAGAGATCGCGCGCGATAAAAAGATCAAGAGGTGAGATGGCGTAAGTCACCACTGTCGGAACAGCGTGCAGGGCGAGCTCAAGAGTGACAGTTCCTGATTTTGCAATGGCGGCGGTTGAACCTTTCATTAGGTCATAGGTCTGTTCGTGGGGAACGAACGTGATATCCAGCGCCTCTTTTTCGGCAATCTCTTTTAACAAAGGCAAAAAGGTGGAGTCAGAAACAGAAACAGCAAATAGAAGATCTGGATTTTCAGAGAGGAGCCGCTTAGCAACGCGCAAATGCTGTGGAAAGTTACGCTCGATCTCTTTTCGTCTGCTACCTGGAAAGATGCCGATCAGACGTTTATCTTTAGGAAAGAGACCTTCTTTGTAGGTGTGCGCTTTCAGGCGTTTAGCAAGAGGGTGTCCCACGTAGTGAGTTTTTAGTGAAGTGTGTGAAAAATAGCGGGGCTCAAAAGGTAAGATCGCGAGAAGAAGATCGAGAGTTTCTGCCATGAGCGGGATCCTCTTTTTTCCCCATACCCACACAGAGGGACAAACAAAATGGCAGATTTTTCCTGAAAATCCCTTCCTACGCAGGCTCCTTGCCATGCGAAGATTAAATCCCGGGTAGTCGATAAAGAGAACTGCTTTTGGATTGATCTCCAGGATCGCTCTCCGAATTTTGAAGAACTTCAGAATCAATTTGGGAAGCGCCAAAAAGACATCGACAAAGCCCATGACGCGAAACTCTTCCATCTGTGCAACGCAGGAAAATCCCTCTTCGCGCATTTTGGGACCGCCAACGCCTGTGATTTTAAGTCCTCGATCCTTTAATGCTCTTAAGAACTCTTGGCCGAGAAGATCTGCACTTGCTTCACCGGCAAAGATAAATAGGTCGGTCCTGCTCATGATTTCCGGCGTCTTCTTCTTCGTCTACTTCTTTGTGAGCGCACAGGAAGTGGAGAGGTGATCGCCTGGCTCCACTCCTCCCAAATGAGCTGCAACCCCGGTTCGAGGGCCGCACGCAGTTGTAGAAATTTCAGAGCGAGAGGAAAGTCGGGATCGTGGGGTACGCGCAGACGAGGCGAACGTCTTTTTTCCAGAGGCGTGAGTCGGTACTGAGAGGTTAAAATCGAGCCGACCTCCATTTTGAGACGTCTCGGGATATGCAAGAATACTCCGAAGATGTCGTCTATGAGCGTTTGCGCCTCCTGATAGATCTCACCCAAGTGGGGGTGATGGCCACGCTCTTCAAAGTGAGCCGAAACTCTTTTTGTGAAAAGAGGCCAGAGCATACAGCTTACAAGGATCGATCTTTCGATGGGAGGAGTAGAGGGTTCGTGAAAAGTGGTATCGACCTCTTGCAGATAGGAGTAGACCTCCTTGCCCGCTTCTGTTTCCAGGAACTCACCCAAAACAGGAACGATCATCTGAAGAAGGCCATGCTCTGTCATGAGATGCACAAAAGACCCCGCAGAGCCCGATTCGAGCATCCGTAAGAGTTCTTCTAAAATCCGCGGCGAGGAGCTTTTTAAGATTTCATGTCGGCATTCGAGAAGTGCAATCCTCGCATCTGAATCCACCTCGAGACCAAACCGCGCCTGAAACTTCAGCAGGCGGATCATCCGTACCGGATCCTGTTTAAAGCGCAAAAAGGGCTGTCCAATCGTACGCAAATATTTTCGCTGGGTATCGGGATATCCTCCGACATAGTCGATGATCGTCTGCGACGCGGGCTCGTAGTAGAGCCCGTTGATTGTAAAATCGCGGCGCATCACATCCTCTTCCTCTGAGCCCCAGACATTGTCGCGGATGACGAGATCTGCGCTCTCGATATCTCCAGAGCGGAAGGTGGCCACTTCAATCACCTTTTTTCCGAAACGGATGTGGGCCAAACGAAAGCGTCGCCCGATCAAAATGCAGTTCCTAAAGAGCTGTTTGATCTCCTCTGGTTCCGCCGAGGTCGAGATATCAAAATCTTTTGGCTTTTTCCCAAGGAGAAGATCGCGAACGCTACCGCCTACGAGGTAGGCGATATAGCCAGCAGCTCGCAGCTTTTCCATGACGTAGAGCGCTTCGCGGTCGATCTGGTCCAGAGAGAGTTTGTGTTCTTCGGCAGGGTAAATTTTTTGTTGCACGTGCGATGAAAATAGAGCAGTTTTTGATGGTTAAAACTTAGGTAAAGTAGAGGAAAAAGTCAAGGTTTGCCGTTCAGAGGTGCTACCAGAGTGTAACAGCACAAAAGATGCTGAGAGCAAAGGTGCCGACAAGAGCGGCCGTGGCGATGAAAAGAGGAATGGCGCCCGAACTCGCGATGAGACCAAAGTCTCCATCGTCTTGATTGATTGCAGAGTGGCCCGCATAGAAAAGTTCTCCGACCATAAAGATTAGCGTGCCAGCTCCGAGAATGAAAGCGACTGGAAGGGAGATGTAGCTTTTTAGAGCTGCTGCAAGAACGAGTTTGCTTCCAGAAAAGAGCATATTTGCCATTGGGCCTGCTAGATTAATAACATTGTTCTTCCACTCAGCTCCATCGTCCCCTAGAAAGGGCCGGCGTGTCCGTCCTGTTCCAGAATTTGTAAAAATTTTGATAGAAGGAAATCGCCCTTCAGGATCTAGCCAGCGAGATGCAGAGGCATGTCCCATCTCATGTACCAGAATATGAAGATATTGTTGAGTCACAATGTGAAGGTTGCCAAGAGCTCTCGCAACGCAATTCACTAATCGTAATAAATAAGAATTGTCTGGATAAGAATATGCGACTCCCTCCGTAAATTCGACGTCATAACCAGCGATATTGTACCGGCCATGACTTCCCAGAAATATAGATTGCAAAATGCTCATAAAAACAAATTAAATTTCCATCTATTATACATTAATTTATTTTGTGGGTCCACCAATTCCTAAGTCTCTAAAAGCTTTTTCGTTGAATTCAATAAATTTATCACCCCAATAGTATCCATCGAGCAAACCCTCCGTGTTCCTGCCGAGAATTGAATAAGCGATGAAGAGAGCCTCGACTGTGGCAAGACCTTTTGTCGGATCTTGGCACTCATCTTGCCTGCGGGGGTAGGCGGTTACGAAACCGTCGGGAATGCTGCGTATTTCTGGCCGAGAGGTCAATTGTCTATGCATGAGTTCTGCATAGCGCCAAGTGCCATCAAGAACAAGAAGTCCGCGCCCTTGATCTTGACGCGTGAGGGGAGGTGCGCCCATGGCGAGGAGGATATACCCCGAGCAGTCGGGAAGAGATTCGCGCGGGTAGGTAAAAAAACGCAGATCCTCACGCGTTTCCAGGCCGCGGAGACTACACTTTTTCAGGTTCTCTTTTCGATGACGCAAAATAAACGTTGGAGGAAATGCAAACATTTTTTTATAGCTAGGATTAGGGGTAGGTATATTACAAGCCTCGGAGGGTTTCAATCAATGTGGCGAGCACTTCTTTTTCTCACTGCGTTTTCAGGATCTCTTCTTCGGGCAGAAAATCCACATTTTGATGAGAAGACACTACTTCTTCCAACCGCCCCACGCGAGGAGATCACCCGCACTCTTTTCCATCAGAGAAGATCAGCCGTTTGGAATGAGAACTACGGTCAGTCGCTTACAAGCGCCAAAAATACAGGAAAAGTGCTGCTTCTTGCCTTCATGGGAGCTGGCTGGTGTCCCTGGTCAGAGAAGCTAGAACGTGAAATTTTAAACGAACCCGCGTTCCTGGAGCCGCTCAAAGAGGATCTCCAGTTTGTCTGGTTTTCTTGTCCTGAAGAGACAAAACGTTCAGGAACGGAGCTTTTGACACTCAAAGAAAAGTATGGAGTGCAGGAGTATCCCACGCTCGTATTCATCACGCCTGGCCAGGAGGAGATGTTCAAAGTCGGATATCTCCCTTTAAGCCCAAAAGAGTTTGCTGCCCGCCTGAAGAAGATGATCGCAGATTTTCGTGAACTCTTTGGAAAATTGGAAGAGAACAACCCCATTTCTCCCGAGGAGTTGGAATCTTTGTATGTCAAAGCTCGAGACCTCAACTGCTCACGCTACAAAGAGAAGTTGATGCAGATGGGGCTTGAAAAAGACAAAGGCACATTTTTTCTCATTGAGAAGTACATCCAGCTCACTTCTTCGGGAAACAAAAAAGAAGCAGAGCTCGTGCGTGACGAGATTGTGGATCGCGACCCCAAAAACCTCAAGGGCTCGCAACTGCGCCTTGCCATTTTCGATTTCCAAACGCGCTCGGTGCGCCTGAAGAAAAAAGACAATCCCTATTCGGTTGTGAAACCGCTTGTCGAATACGTCCAGCGCTTTGGAGAAAAAGATAAAGAAAATCTCTGGAGAGTCCAGATGATGATGGCGCAGTACCTGTTCGCAAAAAACGAGGTCCAAGAGGCACTGAATCAAGCAAAGGCTTCCTTCGAGTCGGCCCCTCAAGAATCGAAAGCGGAAATTGCAGAGACGATCGATTATCTCAAGTCTTACGCACGATGAATTTTAACTGGCGAAGAGGGCCCGAAGCCGCACGCGGTGTTCTTGTCGCAACAGATGAGAACACAGAGTGGCTCCTTCCCTGGTGGTGGGAAACTTATCGAGCGAGCAACTCTCTTCCCGTGACATTTGTCGATTTCGGTATGTCTGAAAGTGCCCGCCTGTTTTGTAAAGAACGGGGCGAATTGATAGATTTTTCCTTCAATCCAGACTTTGTAAAAGAGAGAGAGGATCTCGATCCCTCTATCCGAAAAAGATGGAAAAATTACGGAAAGACCTTTTGGGATGCGCGTGATGGATGGTTTAAAAAACCGCTCGCTATGCTCGAATCGCGCTTCCAACTCACTCTCTGGCTCGATCTTGATTGCGAAGTGATGAAGCCCCTCGAACCCCTTTTTGATCTTCTTCCGGCAAAAGAAAGTTTTGCAATCGCACGAGAACCCCTCTTCTTTCAGGGAGATAAAGATCTTCTTTTCGGCGAAGTCCTCTATAATTCGGGAGTCGTCCTTTTCCGACACGGCACGCAGCTTGTGCAGAAGTGGGCCGAACGCTCTGTAACAGAAAATGGAACTTTTTTTGGCGATCAGGATCTGCTTTCGCGACTCATCTTCGAGGAAAATCATCGGATCATCGAGCTACCAGATACCTACAATGCAAGACTCGTTATGGGCATTCCCTTAGGCGCCACCATTATCCACTGGGTTGGCAACTGGGGGAAATCTTATATCCGCACGCACGGCGGCCTCCGCAAAGAACTCCAAGAAAAGAAATGGTGAACGCTGAGTAATGAACAAAAGAGAAGAGAGATCGGGCACGCGCACGGGCACGGGCACGAAAGAAGGAAAAAAGAATCTCTTTTCTGTCGTTCATCATTCATCGTTTCCTGATTAGGACAAGCTTGCTTTCCAGGAGGTGACCTTTAAGAGGTCTTGGGGGATGTTGAAGAGGAATCGCGAGGGTTGAGTCGAGCTCTCTTTTCCCATGCGCTTACGATTGCGTGCCATCGTGAGCGTGAGGTGGCGTTTAGCACGTGTGAGTGCCACATAGAAAAGTCTTCTCTCCTCCTCAACTCCACGGCTACCTAAACTTTTTTCGTGAGGGAGTAGCCCCTCCTCTAGCCCAACGAGAAAGCAGCATTCAAACTCGAGTCCTTTTGCGCTATGGAAGGTCATGAGACTCACCCGATTCTCTTTCATCTCCTTCTCTTTGGAATGCGGTTTTTCGTGGCTGAGAAGAGATGTGGTGAGAAAATCGTGCAGTGAGATCTCATGGCTCTCTCCTTGCTCTTGCTTCCGTTCTTCATACTGCTTGAGCACATCGATGCAATAGGAGACGTTCTCCCACTTAAAATCGCGCATCTTGTCGCTCTTTGCCTCCTCTGCAATCGCTTTTTTGTAGTCGATCTTTTCAATAAACTCGATGAGGGCGGGAGCAAGAGGAGTTTTTGAGAATTTTTCCTGAGCGGTTTCTAAGATCTCAACAAATGAAGCGATCCCGTTTTTTGCACGATCAGAAAGTTCTGCCTCAAGAGTAGGAGGAAGTTTTTTTAGCAGGCTCCACAAGGGAAGATTTTCGCTGCGGTTGGCCTGTGTGAGCTTGTCGAGGGTTTGATCTGAGATGCCGCGTCTGGGGACATTAATGATGCGCAGAAGGGCCTCTTCATCGCGCGGGTTTTGAATCGCACGCAGGTATGCGAGTAGATCTTTGATCTCGCTTCTCTCATAAAACTCGGTTCCACCAAATACCTGATAGGGGATGCCACGAACCCACTGCTCGTCTCGTTTCCAAGCACCTTGCATGAGGGCGACTTCAAAAGGTCTTGCTTGCGTATTTGAGCGGTAAAGGATCGCCATATCCTTCCAGGGGATCTTTTTTTCGCGATTCATCCAGATCAATCGTTCCACCACAGCTTGCGCCTCTTCCATCTCAGTGGGCGCATGAAAAAGCGTAATCGGCTCACCTGCCTCCTTGCTACTCCATAGCTCTTTTCCAAGGCGTTCAGTATTTTGCGCAATGACAGCATGTGCTGCCTTTAAGATCATCGGTGTTGAACGAAAGTTCTGCTCGAGTTTGATCGTAGCATTAGGCTTAAACTCAAGGATGTTTTTCACTTCAGCGCCACGCCATCCATAGATCGATTGGTCATCATCGCCCACGACACAAAGATTGCCGCTTCCCTCCGCAAGGAGTTCTGCGAGCTTGTGCTGGATCGGGTTGGTGTCTTGATACTCATCGATGTGGATATACTGAAAGCGTTTCTGGTAGCGGAGCAGAACATCGGGGAATTCAGAAAAGAGCTGCACAGTCAGAGAGAGCAGGCTATCAAAATCAACAGCGTTATAGGCGCGCATACAAACCTGTAGACGCTCGAATAGTTTTTTTGCGAGAGGATCTTTTTCCGCAGAGAGGGTCGAAGATGTATGAGAACGGCTCTTCGCAAAACTAATCTTCGCTATCGTTCCGTCAAGAGAGGGGAGTTCCCCCTCATGTTCAAGTTCCGCGCGCACAATTTGCTTGAGGAGACGCTTTACATCTTGCTCATCGTAAAGGCTAAAATCATGCGTGTAACCAAGATGATGGATCTCGCGCCGCAAAATCTGCGCGCAAAAGCTATGGAAAGTGCTCAGCACAATTTTTTTAGCTATCTCATGGCCGACAATACTAGCAACGCGCTCACGCATCTCTTGCGCCGCTTTATTCGTGAACGTAAGTCCTAAAATCGCCGAAGGATCTACCTTTTCTTCATGGATGAGATAGCCGATTCGCCAAGAGAGTACGCTTGTTTTTCCGCTTCCTGCTCCTGCAAGAATGAGAACACGCCCCTTTGTGGTGCGTACGGCTCGTTGTTGCTCTGGATTTAGCTTAGAAAAATTTCCAAGACTCATTTGATATTAGACCTGTTGCGTAATTTCATTTGCCCGTCAAAACCGCCCTTTTTTCTCTGATTTTTATCGCATCTCCTCACCGACCTATGCAGGTCGCCTCGTCGATGCGATCCGAGCCAGCAAGCTGCCTCTAAAAATCGGAGAAAAAAGCATCGATTTTTTCGGGCAAAGCAAATTACGCAAGAGGTCTATTCTTACAAAAATGCAAAAGATCGGCTTCGACTCCTGCACGCGTAACTTTTTCAAGCGGGATGCGCGGGAAGATATTGATCTCAGCTTGGCGAGGAAGGAGGGGGGCAGTATGGCGAAAGGCTTCACGCACGCGTCGCTTGAAGAGGTTGCGCTCATGAGCCTTCCCGTATTTTTTGGACACGGTAATACCTAGCTTTGGACCACTCGTGGATCCGAAGCGCAAGCCCGCTCCGACTGTCTGTCCGGTGAGCTTTCTGCCCTCGTAGTAAATTTTTTGATAATGACCCTTAGAACGGATCCGCGCCTGCTTGGGAAAGCTTAAATTTAGGCGGTTGTGAGGCGCTTGCGTCCTTGACGACGACGACGATTCACAATCTTTCTTCCGTTCGCGGTCTTCATCCGCTTGCGAAATCCGCATGTTCTTTGACGCTTAAGTTTGCTTGGTTGATAAGTACGCTTCATTTTATCCCCAGATCGAAATAAGCCACCAGACTACCCCACCAAAGCAAAAAACCGCAACAGCTTTATCTCAATCAATGGGGCTTTGGTTGTTCTTATGTAAGAAAAAATAGACATGTCGGGTGACACAGCACTTCGTGTCGGTGTCCCCCGCGACCCCCTTGCGCCTCACCTCGCTTTGAAAAACCATGTGCTCGGAGGCGGGGTGTGCAAAGCACTACCCCGCCCGCTCCGCTCTCCTGTGCTATGATTTTTCTGCGCGATCTGAGTCGTCGGGCTGCTCGCGCGCTCACCTCCCCAACCTGTCGGTTGGGTCCCCCTCTCGCGTCGTCTCGCAGTTCTAGTTAAGAAATCAAAGACTTGGGCATTTAAACCTGGTACTGGAGCAAAGCTGGAAGAGGCTCCACGACGAAGGAGTGGAGAGGGAAGCGAAGCTCCAGCCCGAGGCTGCAGATGGCACAGAAGAATCGCGGCCCTCGCTTCCGAGCACGCGATAATGCGCGTTCTTCGAAACGCGCATGATCTTCAAAGCCAGGTGCAGCTCAAGGGGGGCAGCTGGGGGGTGGGAGGGGGACACGTAGTGCTCCCCTCAACCCCCGACATGTCTAGGGGATTCCGAAATGGAACTTAATTTTTAAAAATATTAAAGATCCGCACGGTGTTTATACGGATTGGTCTTGAAGAAAATCTTGGTAAGGGGGTATAAGTTTGTGCATATCATTATCGAGGAAGTGCTATGAAAGTAAGAGCCTCCGTTAAGGCCGACCCTTCAAAGGGTGATAAAATTGTAAGACGCAGAGGACGCGTCTACGTAATCAACAAAATCGACCCGAACCGCAAACAGCGGCAAAAGGGTCCTGCTCAAAAAAAATAGAGGAGAATAATGACACAGGCTTGGAACGCAAAACAAAAGAAACGAGAGCGTCTCGTTAAACTGAAAGCTGCAAAACGCAAAGAATTAAAAGCCATTGTCCTCGACCTCAATAAGAGTCAGGAAGAAAAACTCGAAGCGCAAAAAGCGCTTAACAAGCTTCCCCGTAACTCCTCTCCTGTTCGTCTCCGCAATCGCTGCCAGCTGACTGGTAGATCGCGCGGGTTCCTCAGAAAATTCAAACTCTCTCGTCTTAGTTTCCGCGAGATGGCACGCATGGGAATGATTCCCGGCGTCGTCAAATCTAGCTGGTAACAAAAGAAAAGACCAAAGAGACAAAGCGGTAAATACCCTTTTTTCTTTGGTCGTTTGTATTTATTTATTCGTTATTTCTTCGAAACGTTTCCAATCTTCGAACTCCTCATTCCAGACGTACGTCTGAGAGGAGATCTTGTTTTCCTTGAAAAGATTTTGAAGCGCCTCGTACTTCATGGGACCAAAACGCTCGTTTTCCGAGTCTAGGTAGTACCAGAACGTATCTGCGTGTGCGGGTGGTTTGGGAGCGGGGAGGGGAGTCGCTTCCGCCGGAGCAGGAACCTTTTTTTTCATCTTTGGAAGGATGAAGACAGCCAGAATACCGAAGATACCGAAGAGGAATCCAATAAAGAACCAGAGTCGGGGATTGCGTCCCTGGTTTTTTGCGAAGTGTGCGCAAGCGGCACCTGTTAAAATACCAACGGCGATAGTCGGGAGTAGGTTCATATTCCTATAGGATAGGAAAAAACTCTTTTTCTTTCGATCTTCATTTCTTTATGCTGATCACATGAGAAAAGAAATTCTTGCAGGTCTTACGACCTTTTCGACGATGGCTTACATTTTGATCGTCAACCCTTTAATTCTGTCTGAAGCGGGGATCGACTTTCCTTCGGCGATGCTGGCGACAATCCTCCTTACTTTTTTGGGCTCTTCGCTCATGGGGCTTCTAGCGAACTATCCTCTTGCAATTGCACCCGGGGTGGGTCTCAGCGCCTATTTCACCTATTCGGTCGTGATTGGGGGAGGCATACCTTGGCAGACAGCGCTTGGTATTGTTTTTTTGACAGGTGTTTTGTTGTTGCTGCTTTGGGCAACAGGACTGAGAGAGCTGATCATCCACGCGATCCCGAAGGGGTTAAAAGTTGGAACTACGGCGGGTGTAGGTCTTTTTCTTGTGGTAGTGGGTTTGAAAAACGCGCAGATTATTGTCGCCCATCCGCAAACACTTCTCACGTTGGGAAATCTCCTGCGACCTGAGGTCGTTTTTGTGGCTCTTGCTCTCGCCCTTTCTGCAGCTCTCATGAGTCGAGGAGTGAGCGGTGCCCTGCTAATAGGAATCTTTTTTGCATGGATTGGGGGACTCATCTACGGAATTGTTGAATGGAAAGGAGTTTTTGCTCTCCCATCCTTCACCTCTTCGACCTTTTTGCAGCTTGATATTCGAGGTGCTATCGCACCAGAAAATTGGATGGTGATCTTCTCCTTTCTTTTCATCTGCCTTTTTGATGTCTCTGGCTCTCTAATGGGTCTTGCACACCAGGGCAAATTTCTCGACAAGCTGGGAAAGCTCCCGCGCCTCAAGCGTGCTCTTTTTCCTGATGCACTTTGCACCACGCTTGCCGGTCTTGTCGGTAGCAGCGCTTGCGCGATCTACATCGAATCCGCTTCAGGGATTGCTGCAGGTGGGAGAAAAGGTATAACGGCTATTACCGTTGGAGCTCTCTTTCTATTAACGCTTTTCTTCGAACCGCTCGCCTCCTCAATACCACTTTTCGCGGTTACGGCGGTTCTTGTTGTTATTGGGGCACTTATGCTTCAGTCTGTCACCGATCTCAACTGGAAAGATCCTACAGAATTTATCCCTGCATTTGTCACTGTGGTCGGCATTCCTCTAACATACAGCGTTGGAACAGGGATCGGTCTCGGCATGATACTCTTTCCCATCTGCAAGCTCTTCGCAGGCAAATGGCGCGATGTTCATTGGCTCAGCTGGATTCTGGCGGCGCTTTTCGCTTGGCAGTTTGCAGCGATGTAAGAGGGTCTGCTTTGTAGGCGTGAATCTGTTCGATGTCGCGTTTGGTAATGCCCTGGACCCCTTTGAGTTGATCGTCAGTTGCTTCTAGCACGCGCTGCATGCTGCCGAAGTGCTTGAGAAGCCGGACACGCTTTAATTTGCCGATGCCGGGGATCTCTTCGAGGGCGCTCTTCAACGTGCGTTTTTCACGGCGTTTGCGATGGAACCCGATCGCTTTTTCGTGGGTCTCGTCACGGATTTTTTGAAGGAGAAAGAGAAGAGGGGAGCGGATATTCAGATGAATTGGCTCTTTTTGATCGGGGAGGAAGACCCTCTCGCTGGAAAGACCCTTGTCGTGCCTTCCAGCTTCTTTGGCAATTGAAATCACATCGACAGAGGCGATATCGAGTTCTTTAAAAACAGTGAGTGCGATGTTGAGCTGACCACGACCGCCATCGACGAGAATGAGATCGGGAAGGTCATCTGCCTCTTTGGCTCGCAAAAGATGGCGTGAAAGCGCCTGCTGAAGGGCAGCATAATCATCTCCCTTCTTAATCTCTTTGATGCGGAAGAGGCGCGTTCGTGCGCGATCTCTCTCTCCATCTGTATAAGCGATCGCCGCTGCAACAAGATCTCCTCCAGAGATGTTGGAAACATCGAAGCATTCGATCCGTTTTGGGTATCGATTGAGATGGCACACCTCTTGCAAGTCTAGAAGAAGCTTTTCTTTGAGCTCTTGGGCGTTTTTCTCCTGTTCAAAGGCCACGCGTGCATTTTTTTCCGCAAGTTCAACGAGCGCTTTTTTCTCTCCCTTTTGCGGTGTTACGAGATGGATCTTCTGCTTGTGCGTTTCAAAAAGAATCTCCTCTAAAAGGGATGCGTTTGAAAGCGAAGAGGGGAGAAGAATCTCCTCGGGAAGAGAGCTGCTCTGTTTATAGTGTTGCAAAATGAATGTTTCGAGAAGCTCTTCTGGCTCTTGTGCCACCCGATAAAAGCTGTAGTGTTCGGAACCGATCAGGTGACCCTCTCGGAAGAAGAGCTGCATCAAAATGGTCTCGTCACCCTGCTTAAAAAGACCAAGAACATCACAATCGCGCCTTGAGGCTTTGGCGACAAGAGACTCCGAAGAGATCACATGTTCGATCTGCCGAATCGTATTTAAAAGGGATGCCGCCTTCTCAAATTCTAGTGCATCGGATGCTCTCTCCATCTCTTCGCGTAGTGTTTTGAGCAGTTCCTTGTCTTGTCCTTTTAAAAATTTGATCGCCCCATCCACAAATTCCTGATACTCCTCTTTTGTGCATAAATTCACACAGGGAGCAATGCAGCGCTTAATCGAGTAGAGAAGACAGGGGCGTTTCCTTCTTTTTAACTCCTCATCAGAGCACTGGCGGAGGGGAAAAAGGCGGGTGATGAGTTCAAAAGTCTGTCTCGCCGCATAGGCACTTGTGTAGGGACCAAAATAAAGAGCATCTCCCTTAGGTCTTCCTTTGTAGCGCACAAGACGAACCATCGGCCATGGATGTCGCTGGTTTACCATCAGACTGATGAAGGTCTTATCATCCTTCAAAAAAGCGTTGAACTTTGGCTGATGCTTTTTGATCAGTGTGTTTTCGAGGAGAAGAGCCTCTTTCTCAGTCGGAACGACGATGGTGTCGATTTCAACAATCTGCTCAACGAGATGCGGAACCATAGCTCGCTCATCTCGCCCCGGGGCGAAATACTGTTTGATGCGTTTGCGCAAGAGCTTTGCCTTGCCAACATAAATGATCTTCTTCGAAGCGTCCTTCATGAGGTAGACGCCAGGCTCTAGAGGGAAGCGGTCGAGAAGGGCTAAGTCAAACATACTTCTCTTATACTACCTCTGTTCTGAACATTTTTAGAAACGAAAGAAAAGAAGAGATAAATAGACATCTCGGGGGTTGAGGGGAGCACTACGTACCCGTTCAGAAACCCTGCTCGCAAAGCCGAAGTGCCGCCGGCACCTCGGCTTGTCTCCGCAGCCCACCAGCTGCCCCCTTGCGCCCCATCTCACTTTGAAAAATCATCTGCTCGGAGGCGGGGTGTGCAAAGCACTACCCCGCCCGCTCCGCTCTCCTGTGCTATGATTTTTCTGTGCGATCTGAGTCGTCGGGCTGCGACAAGCTCTCCTTCTCCACTCCTTCGTCGTGGAGCCTCTTCCGTGTCATGTCGCAGTGCCAGGGGCATACTTCCAAGCACCGCTTTCAAATTCTTAACTGGGTATTGCGAGACGACGCGAGAAAGGGGGGCCCTACGCCGAAGGGGTGGGGAAGTGAGCGCGTTGAGCAGCCCCCGGCTTGTCTATCTCTTTTTTGCCCAGTATAGCGTTGTACTACAGGGGATTTAATTCGTTGGAGAGTAGTTGTGAGTTAGAGGAGCGAAAACAATCGATCGCATAAAGGATGATCTTTGCGATGAGGGGGAGGAGCACCATGAGAGCGATACACACTGCTGGGTGGACTTCACATGCATTCCAAAGAAAACGGAAATCATGACCCTCTCCACAGTTCGAAAGGAGTCCCCGTGCTGCATAGAAGATATGCTCTAAAATGCCGACAAGACCCGTTACTTCAAGGTAGCGGCTGAGCTCAGGGTGAGTTTCGGAAAGAGTGTGACCCGCAACTAATTCTGCCGTTGCAAAAAGCACGGCAAGTGAGCTACCCGCTGCTGCAATGAATAAAGAAGAGCGCTCTTCGCCAAGCCATTTTCCGAATGCAGAGAGATCGCCTCCTGTAAATTCTGTGACTCCGCCTTCAAAGGGTGAGATGGTAATCTCGGGAAAATTGTCTTTGTAGAGAGCGAGGACAGCAAGCGCATGTCCACCTTCATGAATGATGGTATTGCTTGTCGAGGTCTCGACTTGACTGAAGTTGAGTGGGCAGAGATACTTTGCAAAATTGATAAATGTCCGATAGTTGCTTCTCTCCTGTTCGGCTTCCCGAGTGTGGACACTTTCGAGGTCGTGCTCGCATAGAGTTGCATAGCCTGCCGCGCATCGGATGAGCAGGTTAATTGCGACCATCGATACCGTGCCTGCGATCATCGCAACCATGCCAGCCGGTGTCGCTATGAAGAGGCAGGTAACGCCCGACAGCGTTATGCTCACGAGGAACTCATTCAGCGTTTTCCGTGCAATATCAGAGATCACTTGATCGCGCAGATTTTGCACAGGGCGATCCGGTTGTTCAGCCAGGCGGATCGGAGCGTGTGGATTTGCTTGGATTGCGTGCATAATTTGGGGGACAATTTTAGGGGAGGGGCTTGTATAATTACAACGATTCTTGCGGTATTTATTTTATCTCAGATTTCCACTGGGCGATCTTTAAGAGCGCTTCGAGTGGGGTGAGCTTGTGGGGATCGAGCTCCTTGAGCTCGCGTATGAGTGGGGGCGGAGGGGTGGCCTCTCTCTCAAAAAGAGGCATTTGTTTCACGGAGGGGGTGACCTTTTGAACTTTTCCTTCGAGGGAGCGGAGAATCTCTTCAGCCCGTCGGATCGCGCTGGCGGGAAGGCCAGCGATCCGTGCGACGTGGATCCCATAGCTCTTATCTGTGCTTCCAGCTGAAACTTTTCTTAAGAAGATAATTTTTTCTTTAAGTTCCGTTGCCGAGACATGCGCATTGCGAACTCCCTCCTGCTCTTCGAGTTTTGTAAGCTCCCAATAATGGGTGGCAAAGAGAGTTTTACAACGGGTATGGAGAAGGTGTTCCGCCACAGCCCAAGCGATCGAAATCCCATCGTAGGTACTGGTCCCACGTCCGATCTCATCGAGAAGAACCAGAGAGCGGTTTGTGGCGTTATGGAGAATATTTGCGGTTTCAGTCATCTCCACCATGAAGGTCGATTGTCCGCGAGAGAGATCATCACTCGCTCCAATACGGCTGAACAGACGATCGATGATACCGATATGTGCGCTCTTCGCGGGGACGAAAGATCCTATCTGCGCCATAATAGCGATCAGCGCCGCCTGACGAAGAAAGGTCGATTTTCCTGCCATGTTAGGACCCGTGAGAATCACGAGGCGACTATCCGTGCCATTGAGAAGTAGATCGTTAGGAATGAACGGGTCTCCCTGAAGAACTTTTTCTAAAACGGGATGACGCCCCTCTTCGATCTGGAAGAGATCACTTTCGTCTACCGTTGGCGGATTGTAATTCTGTTCACGTGCGCTGGTTGCAAGAGAGAGGAGGGTATCGACCTGTGCGATTGCCGCTGCGATCTCGCGCACCATGGGAGCTTCTTTTGCGATCTCTTTTCTTAAAGCGTGGAATAGTTCGCACTCAAGAGAGGCGATCTTCTCTTCTGCGGAAAGTGAACGGAGCTCATACTCTTTCAATTCTGGTGTGATAAAACGCTCCGTGCTTACGAGAGTCTGCTTTCTCTCGGCAAAAGGAGCGAGCTTATCTGCCTGCCCACGGCTCACTTCGATGTAATAGCCAAAGGCACGTGTGTAACCCACTTTGAGAGTTTTGATGCCGCTCTTCTCACGCAGCGCAGTCTGGTGCTCCGCAATCCAGGTATGACTATCTCCTTTTAAAGATCTGAGCTCATCGAGCTCTTTTAGGTAGCCCTCTTTGAAAATTCCCCCTTCGTTTAACCGAAGTGGAGGTTCATCCACGAGTGCATTTTTAATCTGTAAGCAAAGCGCAGTGGGATCTTTGAGTTGTACAAGGCATGTTGAGAGAAGAGGGGAAGAGAAAGTTTTAAGAAGCCGTGCAATTGCTTGAGTTGGCTGCAGCGAATCGGCTAAGGCTAAGAGATCGCGCGGTGTTGCATAGCCCGTCTCGATACGCATCATGAGTCTTTCTAAATCGCGCACCTTGCTAAGCTCTTCTCTCAGCTGACGCATTCCCATTGAGTTTTGTAAAAAAGTGCGGAGAGCATTCTGTCTCTCTAGAATTTTGCTGGGAGAGAGAAGGGGATGGATCAGCCACTCTCTCAAAAGTCTTCCACCCATTGGAGTTAATGTCTGGTCGAGCAGTGAGAGAAGGGTCTCGCCTTTCTGAGAAGAGGATTCAAAAAGTTCCAGATGGCGCACAGTTGCATGGTCGATAGCCATAAATTCAGCGAGGGGGCGCACCTGGATCTGTGTGATGTGGGAAACAGTAAGGCTTAAATCTTCTTGAACATAACGGAGAAGAGCTCCTGCCGCATCAATTGCCGGAAGCATTCCCTTCAGCCCAAAGCCATCTAGAGTATGAACTTTAAAATGTCGGAGCAGGGTCGAAAGGGCTCCCTTGTGTTCAAAATGCCAATCATCTTTTGCCGTAAGCGCTGTTCCTACTTCAGATTGAAGATAAGAGATGGTCTTTGTGTGGTCAGAGTGGAATTTATGAGAGAGAAGAATTTCAGCTGGACGCAAAGCGAGAAGCTCATCGAGAAGTTCCTTCATATCTTCGCTTTCCATCACACGAAATTCAGCTGTCGTTAAATCGAGTGCGGCAAGACCAAAAAGTTGGTTGAGCTGTGAAACGCAGACAAGAAAGTTATTTGCTTTTTCCGGAAGGAGACTTGAGGTGATCAGCGTTCCCGGAGTGACGATTCTTACAATCTCGCGCTTGACCAGACCTTTGGTGAGCCGCGCATCTTCCATCTGTTCTGCAACTGCAACATGAAAGCCTTTTGCAACTAGACGGTCGATATAATTTTCGCAGGTGTGAAAGGGGACTCCCGCCATCGGCACCTCTTGCCGTTTGGTCAGGGTGAGATCGAGATTTTTCGCGATTGTGACCGCATCTTCGTAGAAGGCTTCGTAGAAATCACCTAGGCGGAAGAGTAGAATCGCTTGGGGAACGCTCTTTTTGAGAGCTTCCCACTGAACCATCATGGGAGATAAACTAGCCACCGATCGCCCGCTTGAACCATGAAGGGCGTTTTTCCAGCGTGCTTGTTGCAGCGGGTGCCTCTTCAGATTGATCTTGTGCTTTTTTGACCTGTGTTAGGCAAGTTTGAATCCAAAGAGAAGCTGTCTCCAAATCTTTTTTCAGCAAAGAGAGTTTTTCTCTAACTTCCTCAGCAGACATTTGCGGCGGTGGGGAGAGTCTAGTTGGAGGACTCTTCGCTTGTTGTGCTGCCTCTTTGAGGGAAAAGATGTCGATGAGCAGAGGAATCATTGTGCTTTTTATCTCTTCTTGCAGATGCGAAAGCGAGGGGTCGGCCGTTTTAGAGGGTTCAGCAGAGATAGATGCTTGAATCTCTGAAGAGAAATGCGAAGAATAATCGGCTGAAGGCCGAGAGGCTTGCGTCTCCCCCAATGGAGCGATTCTGCGCACCTGGGAAGAAGAGGATGTAGGATCAATAGAGTCCATAACCTAAACCTAAATTAAAGAGGATTCGATCTTTAAGCGCAAGAGGGCGGCTGGGGCTAGCCGAAGGACTTGTCCCCGCACGTCTATTTTTTCTCTAAGAATTTTAATACGTCAGCTATGCCTTTTGTTCTTAGAGAGATTGCGCTTCGCGCCTGTTTAACATATGATCGAAACATATGGCCCTATACAAGAAAGAGAGTTTGGATCAGCTCCGAGGAAAGATCGACCTGGTCGAGCTGGTCTCAGCCCATATCAAAGTCCAACGTAGCGGCTCTTCCTACAAAGCGTGCTGCCCCTTTCATGAGGAGAAGACCCCTTCATTCGTCATTCAAAGGAACGATACCCATTACCATTGCTACGGTTGTGGTGCACATGGAGATGCGATCGCCTTTTTGATGGGTTATCTCAAGATGGGTTTTCTTGAAGCGGTTGAGCATCTTGCGGAGCGTTTTCAAGTCGTTTTGGAAAAGACTGAGGGAAATGAAGAGGGGAAGGGGATCAGTAAAACGGCTCTCAAAACAATCCTTGAGAGAGCCTGCCAACTTTATCACTACACGCTTTTGCATACAGCCCCTGGTCATCTTGCGCTAAACTATTTGTACGATCGCGGGATCGATCTCGAGTTCGTAAAAAAATTCAGAATAGGATACGCACCCCAGCAGAGCAATTTTTTGCAAAAAATTCTCATCGAAGGAAGAGGAGATGAGGAGCTCCTTGTTCAAGCGGGACTCCTTCGTATCTCTGAAACGGGACGAAGAAGAGATTTCTTTTCCGACCGGATCACCTTCCCCATCTGCGATGCAAGCGGGATGTGTATCGGCTTCTCTGCACGCAAATTCAAGGAGGAGACCTTTGGTGGGAAATATATCAACACACCAGAAACCCCTCTTTTTAAAAAATCGCACGTCCTCTTTGGCCTGAGCTATAGCCGTCAACGGATTGCAAAAGAGCGCAAAGCGCTCATCGTCGAAGGACAGATCGACGCGCTCCGACTCATCCACACTGGGTTTGACTTCACCGTTGCCGCACAAGGTACAGCCTTTGGAGAAGAGCATGTCAAAGAACTGATCCACCTTGGCGTTTCGCATGCAATTCTTGCGATGGATGGCGACGATGCGGGTCAAAAAGCTGCTATCAAGGTCGGCCATCTTCTGCAGAAAAAAGGTGTAGAGGTTTCGATTGTTCCTCTTCCCAAAGAGTTAGATCCTGACTCTTTCATACGCGAAAATGGAGAGGAGGCTTTCTCTCGCCTTCTTGCGCAAACAGTTGACTATCTCACCTTTCTTTTCACTTGCTTACGCAAAGGAAAAAGCCTCGACTCTCCTGCACAAAAAAATGCCATCGTCCAGAGCATTGCAACACAAGTTGGCACGTGGGAGCATCCGATCATGGTGCATGAGACGTTGCGAAGATTAGCAACACTTGCTCAAGTTCCTGAAGAGATGATTCCGCTTGAGAGACAGCCGCTTCTTATCTCCGAAGAGAAGAAAGAAAAGGTGACAACCTCCTTTGAGAAGATCGACCCCGATAAAATTTTAGAAACAGATCTTCTTCGCTGGCTCTTTTTTGCAGGTGAAAACCCAGAGCTTGTCGAGCTTGTTAAAGCAAATATCACAAGCGATCAGCTCCGCGTTTCCAGCTGTAAGAAGCTCTTTTCTGTATACGTTGGGGCGTACAAGGAGAGCAAACCACGCGATCTACTCGCCCTTGGTTCACATCTTAACGAGGGGGATGAGCAAGAGCTTCTCTCTCAGATCATGCAAAAAAAGATCAACCTCCAGCGCGCCAAAGAGGGAGTAACAGAGACCCTCCGCCAAATTCTCAACCGCCGCTGGTTGCAGAAGCGCGAAGAGATTCGCATCAAAATTCACAGCGGTAAATGCAGTGAAGAAGAAGCGCTCGCGCTCGCCAAAGAATTTGATGAGATCAAGAAGAACCCGCCAGTTGTTAAGGGCTAGATGAAAAGAGAGGGAAAACACCTAGTGTTTTTCGATGAAGGGTGTCCTCTCTGTCAAAAAGCAGTAAAGAGAATTCTCAAGGTTGATCTAGCTCGCATCTTTTTCTTTGCACCACTTATGGGAAAGACTGCGCAAGAGAAGCTTGTGGGGAAAAATGCTGCATTACGCGAAATGAACACACTCGTTCTCTTGGAGAATGTCGATACCCCGAATCAGAGAGTTTGGATTCGTGGAAAAGGGGCACTACGCATCTTCTGGCTGATCGGCGGCTTCTGGAAACTTCTCGGAGTGTTCTGTTTTCTTCCCGTTGGAGCAGATCTTATCTATCGTCTGCTTGCGCATCATCGCCATAAATTTTCTCGAGAACCACAGGCGTTCACTCCGGAAGAAAAAATACGGTTTCTTCCTTAGTTCCAGATGCGCTTTACGAACTGGAGGACATTGCCTGAGGCGATGCCTTTGAGTTGCGTGGGTGAGAGTCCGACATGATTCTCGAACATGCCGAGGATGTGCGGATATTTAGAAGAGTTGGAGAAGTCGTCGAAGAAGAAGAGATCTGTTTTGTACTTCTCTTTGATCGAGGGGAAGTCGACATCGCAGAAGAAATCAGCTCCGAATGAGAGTGCATTTTCTGCACCGAGCTTAAGTCCATGTTCGAGATGTTTGAGGATGTTTCTCGGGTCTGCTTGTCCGAGGAAGGGGCTAAACAGGTTGAAGCCGATCACTCCTTTTCGTCGGATGACTTCACGTGCAATCTCGTCGGGGAGATTGCGAGCCGCTTCTGTCACACTGCGAAAGTTGGAGTGGCTGGCCATCACAGGGATGTCGAGCGAGTTTTTGTCGATGAAGGAGAGGATGTCGTGGGCAAGTGCATCAGAGGTGTGCGAGAGATCGACGGCGATTTTTTTGCCTGCCATCCAACGCAGAAGCTGTTTGCCATCCTCTTTCAATCCGATACTGGTCCCATTTCCTCCTCCAAAGCGGTTTTCCCCATCCCAAGTCAAACTAATGTAGAGGATACGTTTGAGGGTTTCGTGGAGATGCTGAAGACGGGCAAGCCCCAATTCAAGCGGCTCATCCTCTTCGCAAAAACCGGAAGCATTTTCGAAAGCGGGTACGATATGTACTTTTTCAGATGCGTAATCTAACAGTTCATCTCCTTTGAAAAAGGCGAACTGCTCTTTGTACCTTTCAGGAAGATGGGTGAAGATCTCGATCTGCTTGCGCCCGCTCTCCACAGAACCTTTTTTAGGGTAGGTGAAGATCGCAAGCGTCTGCAGCCGCACGCCACCCGATCTCATCTGTTCATGAGACGCCCTTGAAAGGGGATCGAACGGCGTCCTTTCCTTCTTCATCTGCAAGAAGAGGAGAAGATCGCAGTGCAGATCCACAACAGGTGTGTTCATCGCAGTTCCTGAATTTTACTAAAGTCGAGAAGCTCTTGAAAATATCCGAATACCTTTTGCAGAAGCGCAATCCGGTTATTGCGAACGGCAGGATCATCAGCAAGGATTTTTACATTATCGAAAAGATCTGCAAGGTAGGGTTGCAGTGTGGCGATCTGCTCAAAAGCGGCGAGATAGTTTTTCTCTTCGAGCGCTTCTTTCCAGTGCTTGTGCAGAGCATCTAGTTTTTGAACCAGCGCCTTTTCTGCGGGTTCGCGCAGAAGCGCCGCATTAAACGGCTTTTCTGCGGGTTTTTCGAGCTGTCCTTTCGCGCGTTTATACACTTCATACAGCTTCGCAAATTGAGGTCCTTGTTCGCGGAAGGCGTGCAGAGCTTTCACCTTGCAGAACTGGTCGAAAGGATCGGAGCAGCTCTCTTGGAGCACCGCTTCGATCTCATCTTTTTTAAAGCCATACTCTTCAAAAACACTCTTCGCACGGCTGGTGATAAACTGAAGGATCTCATCAATCGTTTCTGAGCGCTTTTTCATTTCGGAAAATTGGCCGGCGCACTCTTCAAAAATAGCCCTCAGATCGAGCGTATGTTTTCCCTCTACGATCATGCGCACGAGCCCGAGTGATTGCCTACGAAGTGCGTAAGGATCAGAAGAGGAGGTGGGTTTGAGACCAATGCTAAAATAGCTGAGCAGGTTGTCAAGCTTATCTGCCACGCTGAGAATCGTGCCGCATGCTGTGCGCGGAAGAGGCGCGCTCTCCGCTTTCGGCATCCACTGCTCGCGAATCGCTTCAGCGACTTCAGGATCTTCTTTGTTTGCCAGGGCGTAGTAACTGCCCACGGTTCCTTGGAGATCGGGGAACTCGCCTACAAGTGCGGATGCAAGATCTGCTTTTGAAAGAAGGGCAGCACGCAGAACTTTCTTCTCATCTGCAATCGAAAGTGCGCGGTTGAGAGTTTTCACGTGATGAGTAAGGCGTATGACCTTGTCTAGCATCGAACCGAGCTCTTTTTGGAAGGTCATCACTTTCAGCTTTTCGTTGAAAATCTCAATCGGTGTTCGAAGATCTTGTTCGTAGAGGAAGACCCCATCTTTGAGTCGTGCGGAGAGAACCTTCTGATTTCCTTTACGGATGAGATCGGTGGGTGTCGTGTCTGCTGTGATCACAAATTGATTGAGAAGAGTTCCTCTGCGATCTGCAAGCGGAAAATACTTCTGGTGGTGGACCATCTCGGAGATGAGAACCTCTTTTGGAGCCTGCAAAAAGCCCTTGTCGAACGTGGCATGTGTAAGCGTTGGCCACTCGACGAGGTGAACCACTTCAGAGAGCACGCGCTCTTTTTCAAGAGCTTGTGCTTTGACCTTTTTTTCGATCCCATCGAGCTGCTTGAGGATCTTCTCTCTTCTCTCTTGAATGTCCGCCATGACGAAACCCTTCTTGAGAGTCGAGATGTATGTTTTCGCATCTAGCAGTGTAAGTTTTGCGGGTTTCAACTGCGCATGGCCATAGGTGTAACGGTTGGAGGTGACATCTCCAAACGTGAACGGGATGATCTGTTTTCCGAAAAGCGCAACGAGCCAGCGGATCGGCCTCGCGTAGCTCACATCCAAACTTCCCCAGCGCATCTTCTTGGGAAAGTCGAGACTTGCAATGAGAAGAGGAAGCTCTTTCGCTAAAATTTCTGCGGTCGATCTTCCCTTCTCTCTGATCGTCACAAAGAGATACTCATTCTCTTTGACAAGTCGAATCTCAAATCCCTTAACTTTGCCTTTTCGAATCTCCTCCAGGGAGCTCGGTGATAAGCCTGCTGCATGAAAAAAGCCTTTACCTTGCGCCGTGGGCTTTCCTGAGGAATCGAACGCAACAGAAACTGGAGGGCCCCGTTTTTCGAGTTCTTTATCCTCTGTTCCTTCGGCAAGACCCTTTACTAGAACGGCCAGACGTCTTGGAGTCCCAAAGATCTTGAGCTCTTCAAAATGTAGGGCATAAGCTTGAAGGAGCTTTTCCATGGCTCTTTCGAGATTTCTGCATCCGATAGGAACGAAGGTGTCCGGTAGCTCTTCAGATCCAATTTCGAAGAGAAAATCGCGCTGCTTTTTTGCATTGAAGTTGCGCGGGATCTTATGCGTCTGAACTTTTAGATGCTTCTCTTTGAACTTTTTTAGAAGGGGATAACCGAGCTTTTCACGGGCGGCGATATATTCGATGCCGACGAGGCGTGCAAGATCTCGGATACGGGCGATATAACCCGTCCTCTCTGTTGCAGAGATGACGCCGCGTGCATCGAGAATGTTAAACGCATGAGAGGCTTTGATGACAAAATCGTATGCGGGAATAGGAAGCTGTCTTCCAATCAGGTTCTTTGCCTCTTTTTCGTAATCATTGAAGTGAGCGAGCCACATCTGTGTGCTAGCTTCGGTAAAGTTGTACATGCTCCACTCCACCTCGCTTTGGTGAGCGATATCGCGGAAAGTGAGCGTCTCGTTCCAGCGCACATCGAAGAGGCTGTCTACGTTTTGGACATACATCGCAAGACGTTCGAGCCCGTAGGTAATTTCCGCAGAGATTGGTTGGAGCGGAAGGCTAGCGATCGCCTGAAAATAGGTAAATTGCGAGATCTCCATCCCGTCGCACCAGACCTCCCATCCAAGACCCCAAGCACCTAAACTGGGGGATTCCCAATCACTGTGGACAAAGCGGATATCATGTTTTTTGAGGTTAAGCCCGATCGCTTCCAGCGATTCTAGGTACCAGCGCTGAACCTCCGGAGGGGAGGGCTTTAAAATCACCTGGTACTGGTGGAAGAGCTGCACGCGGTTGGGGTTCTCGCCATAGCGACCATCCTGAGGGCGGCGAGATGGCTCCACGTAGGCTGTATTATAGGGTTCGGGCCCTAGGCAGCGGAGGAAGGTTGCTGGGTTGAAGGTTCCCGCTCCCACTTCAAGGTCATGCCCTTGGTGGATCACACACCCCTTCTTCTCCCAAAAGGAGGAGAGGGTGGAAAGAAGTTTTTGAAATGTCATCATAGGGTTTAATGGGTACTTTACCTTGAATTTTGCTTTTTACTCAAATATTCTTGGTTCTATGAAGCCCCACTTTTCAATTATCATTATTGTCGCAGAGGGAACCTCTCATCTTCTGCCGTTTACCCTAAGCAGCATTCTGGAACAGGATTACCCCCACTTCGAGACAATTGTTGTCGAAGAGGGAACTTTGGGAAATGACTATCCCCCTCAGGTGAAAAGAGTGGTTGCAGAGAGGGGGTCTCCGTACGTGATGATGAATCGGGCAACTAGTGCAGCAAAGGGAGACTACCTCCATTTTCTTGCTCCCGGAGAGTTTTTCATCTCAAGGCATGCCTTAACGTTTCTCTCAGATTTTGCGGAGAAGAATTTTCAACCCGATCTTATCTCAACGGGTTCGATTATTCGCCACAGCTTATCTCCTCCTGAAACCCTGTTCGAGCCGATGAGTCCAAATCGTCTGAAAAAGGGGAGTATCGCGCCTACGCTTCGATCGTTTTATTTTCGCCGAGAAGCGTTAGAGAGTCTGGGAGGATTTAGAACGTTTTACGCTGTGCAAAGCGGCTTTGATCTTCTCTGTCGGTTTTTCCGCGCCTCCTCTTTCCGAAAGAGTTTTTTCCGTCGCGTCTTAACCGACTATGAGTATCGGCCTGTATCTGCGAAAAAGCTGGTGCGTAGCTTTTTAGAAACCCTTCTGATCCTTTTCGTCCACTTTGGCTTGAGCTCCGCCCTTCTTGCTTGGATGGGCCGTAACCAGCTCCGTCTTCTCGCCTGGTCTTGGCAGCACATCAAAGGAGCCTTCTGGAAGCGTACCACCTCCGAAATCACAATTTAGAGCTTAATACCGGACATTTTTAGAAACGAAAGCAAGGAAGAGGTCTATAGACCTCTTCTTTCGAATGCAAAAGTATATAATAAAATATTTAAATTACATGAGGGTCTTGCGGGGATTCTGGAGATTTAGTAGAATGGATGCCCATTATGCATAACTTATTCGGACCCAATGCCTCTAAAAGGGCGACCCACTTTTTCGACATCGATTTAACCGCATTGACGGTTAAGGTCGAGCGTCACCACTTTTTAAGCCTTATTTTCCAAGGCGGTTCTAGGGTGAGCAAATGCGCGCTCGAAAATATGCATAAACTTCTCGACGATGCACGTGAAGCACATCGCTTGTTAAGAAACCGTGATCGCCGCACGAATGACTACAGAGTTCTCAATCTTCGAAGCATTAGCAATTCTCAATGAAATCTTTTCACAGTACGCGAGAAGAGGAGCTCAAGCAGTGGCTGATCGGCTGCGGAGAGAAACCTTTTCGCGCGAGCCAGATCCTCGATTGGGTTTATAAGAAGGGTATTCTCGACTGGAACCAGATGAGCAATTTGGGTGCTCCTCTTAAACAGAAGCTCGCTGAGCATTTTCAATTAAACTCCTTAAAGCTCGTCAAGACAGAAGAGTCGACCGATGGTGAGACGACTAAATTCCTATGGGAGCTCGTCGACGGGAAGCTCGTAGAGTCTGTGCTTATCCGCTCATTCGATCGGCGCACCGTGTGTGTTTCTTCACAGGTGGGCTGTCCTGCAAGATGCGCCTTTTGCGCATCTGGAAAAAAAGGGTTGATCCGCAATCTATCTTCCGCTGAAATTTTCGAACAGGTCTTTGAGATCGACCGTTTCCTCAAGGAGAAAGGGGAGAGAGTTTGTCATGTGGTCTACATGGGGATGGGCGAGCCGTTTGAAAATTATGAAGCGGTCATAAGTTCGATAAAACTGCTTTGCGATCCTAATCGCTTGGGCCTTTCGCAAAGACGCGTGACCGTTTCAACAGTAGGGGTTGTAGAAGGAATCACCCGCTTTGCAGAAGAGGAAATGAAGGTCAATCTGGTCCTTTCCCTGCATGCGCCCAACCAAAAATTACGCATGAAGATCATTCCTTACGCGCGCAAGTATGGTCTCGATGAGATCTTAAGCGCGATGCGCTGCTTCGCCGAAAAAACGAAGCGTGATATCACGTACGAGTACACGCTCATGTCAGGAATCAATGATGGACTCGATCAAGCAGAGGAGCTCGCCGCTCTCCTCGCAGGTCAGCAGTGTACTGTCAATCTTATCCCTTACAATCCGGTCAGTGGTCTTCGCCTCGAACGTCCTGTAAAAGAGAAGATCGAAGCCTTCCGAGAGCTGCTCGATGCGCGAGGGTTAAATGTTACCTGGCGCTACACGAAAGGCAAAGATATTGCCGCAGCCTGCGGACAACTTGCACTCATAGAATCTTCAAGCCAAAGAGAAGAAAATTAAGATTCGGGAACGTTACCGCTCCCGAAACTCTCTTTATCTCCCGTCATTTTTCTTTTTGTTTAAAGAATTTTTGCCAAACAGTAGTATCTTAAAAAACATCAAGGTGCTGCTGTGGGATTGCCTCACTACTTTACACTGCTAAGGCTTCTTCTGGGACCTCTTTTCCTTGTAGTTTACTTGTACTACGGAAAAATGGGGATTACGCTTTCGGCACTGCCATATGTGCTACTGGTGCTAATGGCGATCTCAGAGCTCTCGGATCTATTCGACGGTTTTTTTGCGCGTCGCAAAAATCAGGTTACAGAGCTGGGAAAGATTTTGGATCCGATGGCAGATAGCATCTTCCGTCTCTCGGTTTTCTTGTCGTTTACGCAAGGGTTTATCAAGCTTCCACTACTTCTTGTCCTTCCCTTCTTCTATCGCGATATGATTATCAGTACGCTTCGCACACTTTCTGCAATGCGGGGGGTGACTATGGCTGCAAGACTAAGTGGAAAAATTAAGGCGGTTATTCAAGCTGTTGCTGCGTTTTTTATCATTGTTTTGATGATTCCCTACTCGAGAGGCGTATTGGATATTCAGGATCTCAGGCAGTTGAGTTTTATCAGCGTGCTCGTTGCCTGCATTTACACTCTCTATTCCGGGTTGGAATATATCTATGCCAATCGAAGCTACATAAAGAAAGCATTGATGAAACCATGACACTTTCCCTAGGAAATCTCGGACGCTCGGAAGAGGCTCTTCTTTTCTCTGCTTCTCTCAATCTCATGATCCGAACAGTTGACATGCGAAATGGTCCGTTGCAGGTCACTTTAGGAGAATCTATCGGGCGAAAAATCATGGGGGAGTTCTGCTTTGCAGCTATCGTTGTTGCCTCTCTTGTTGAAGCAGTTTTCCGCATGATACTTGCGATTCCGGGTGCTCTCATCCTTTATGTCGATCCCGACGGCTTAACCGATGAGCATAAGAAAATTATTCTTTCCGCCACCATTGCCGGCATGGCTATTTCGGCTGTAAATACTGTGGTTGCTATTGTTGCGCTTTTTGAAAACATCTCCTTTCGGAGATTTGGCTACGATGAGATCCTGCCTTGCGTGACCTCGTGCGTTGCTCACGCAAGACCAATGTTAGCCGTTGGCGAACGCTATTTGCGTGGACAAGCTTCTATTGCTGATGTCATGATGGCGGTGCATGCTTCCCGAAGGGCATCATGACTAGCCAAAGCAATTTCGGAGCAATTGGCACTGACCCCGAACGTTGGCACATATCCATATCTCTTTCCTGGACGAATTCAACTCTTGTGTGGCGCAATGGCCCTAACGTGAATCAGGGCTATTTTGAGAGGACAATCCGTATCTTTACGGCGGAGCTCGCATTCGCCCTGCTTGTAGTGGCTTCCCTTGTTGAATCGATCTTCCGAGGCAGCCTTACGATACCTGGATTGATTGCAACAGGATGTTGCTGTTTAGAGAATAGAACTGTAGGCCTTATTGAGGAGTTAACGATGGCGGGGCCAATCATCTCCTTTTTGAACACGTGGGTAGCTTTTGTCGCACTTGCAAAAAATCCTCTTCCGGGAAGGCTGGAATATGGTCAGATTCTTCCTTGTGTACAGGATATTTATGATGAGCTTTCGGATCCCGACAAATCCTGCTGCTATGAATATGACTATGAAGAAAATGACGAAGATATTCAGGATGTTCCTCCCCAAAGGTGGACTATCGATAGAAGGCCCATAGGATCTCCGCCATCTTTAAAAGCTGGATTCAACTAGACTAAGGGTTTCATTCAACACCCGTCTCTTGTATTATCTTTGAAATCATGACATTTTCTTTGGACAATCTAGGACGTTCAGAGGGGGCTCTTCTTTTTTCTGCGTCGCTTAATCTCATGACTCGAACAATCGACCTGAGAAATGGTTCTTCCGAGATGAACGTCATTGAATCTATTGGGAGAAAAATTGTTGGTGAACTCTGCTTTGCCGCGGTCGTTGTAGCCTCGCTTGTCGAAACGGTTTTTCGTCTGGTTTTGGCGCTTCCAGGCAGCCTCATTCTCTGTATAAATCCGGAAAGACTGACGAATGATCATAAATTGGTCATCGTTTCGGCTACTTTTATTGGCGCGGTCATCTCCATGGTTAACATTGCGGTGGCCGTTGTTGCGCTTTTTAGAAATATCTTTCCACGACCATTCGGCTATAATGAAATTTTGCCCTGCGTCACCAGATACACGACACGCATTAGTCCTCTAGTAGATATTGGCGAGCGCTATATGCGCGGCCGCGTTTCTTTCTTTAGGCTCATGGTTGCCGCCTATCGCTTATCGCACTGAAATCATGTTTAGGCGACTTTTGCCTTTTTTTGGATGAGATTAGAATAGATTTCGAGGTAGGCGGCTGTGGGTTTTTTCCAGGTGAAGTCCTGCCTCATTCCGTTCAGCATGAGTCTTTCCCATTTTTTCCGATCTTTCGACCAGCACTCAAGCGCACGATCAAGAGCCCAGTCGATGCCCCCTGTATCATAAAAATCAAAGTTAAAACCGTTGCGCAGATTTTCAGGAAGCTCTGCTGTATCAACATCAAAGATCGTATCTGCAAGGCCGCCCGTACGGCGCACGATGGGCACAGTCCCATAGCGGAGAGAGATCATTTGTGTAAGTCCGCACGGTTCATACAGAGAAGGGATGAGAAACATGTCGGCAGCAGCAAAGATGAGGTGGGCAAGTGCTTCGTCGCGATCGACACTGATACCCACTCTTTTCTCCAAGCCCTGCAGTGCGAGAAAATCCTTTTCCGTTTTCGAACCATGATCTGAACCCAATAGCACAAACTGGCCGCTTTTTTTCACAACGCGTTTTAATGCGTAGAGAATGAGTTCGGGCCCCTTTTGGGAAGAGAGGCGTGTGACGGAGGCGACGAGTGGTGCGTTCTCCTCTTTCAAGCCGAAGTGTGTGCGGATATATTTTCTGTTCTCCTTCTTACCTTCTTGGACCATTATCAACTCTTCAGGCGAAGTGATATTGTGTGTGCGGTAGCGCTTGATGAGAAGAGAATCCTTTTCTGGATCCCAAAAATCTTCGTCGATTCCATTCAGGATTCCTTTGATTTTTTTATCGTGTTTATGAAGAACGGTATCTAAACCGACCCCGCCTCCAGGAGTTTTAATCTCTTTTTCATATGTGGGAGAGACAGTAGTAACAAAGTCGGCGTATTCGATCCCCCCCTTGAGTAGGTTGACGGTTCCATTGACGATGAGGTCTTGTAGCTTTTCGCGCATAAGCGGATTCTCTCCACGAAGACCTACGCGCATGATCTGTTGCGGTTGGCATTTGCTCTGGTACTCCAAATTATGAATTGTGAGAACAACGCCTCCGGTTTTTAGGCCAAGAGGGTTATACACCTCTTTGCAGAGCGGGGCGATCAGCGCTGTCGGCCAGTCGTGAAGATGCAAAACATCAGGGGAGATCCCTGCTTTCTGGAGATATTCTAATGCTGCTTTGCAGAAGTAGGTGAATCTTTCTATGTCGTCGCTGCATCCATAAATTTTGCCGCGGCTGAAGTAGTAATGGGGATGGTGTGGTTCTAAAAGAAGAACACGAAGACCATCAAGTTCTCCAGACCAGATCGTATTGTGGACCTGCTGCGTACCCTCAGTGCAGGTCACATCCCGCATCTCAACTTTCAGATGTTTTAATTGGCTGTAATCAATAGAGTCATATTTTGGAATAAGGACCTCTGCTTGATGTCCCTTTCGAACGAGCTCCTTCGAAAGACCATAGAGAACGTCAGCAAGTCCTCCGACTTTTGCAATAGGGGCAAGCTCTGTTGCGATATGTAAGATGTGCATATAGTAGTAAATATTTGACTTTTCATTTTAAATCGAGGGGATTTCATGGATAGCTTTCCCGTCATCGTCTCTTTCTTCACAAAAAACACGCCCTATGAACAAGAGGTGCAAGCGCTTATCGATTCCTGCAGACGTTTTGGTCTTGAGACCTCGATAGAGGGGATCGACTCATTTGGGAGCTGGGAGCTCAACTGTGCTTTTAAACCTTTTTTTCTCTATCAGAAAATGCAAGAGCTCAATAAAAAGCTCCTCTGGGTCGATGCGGATGCAGTCTTTGTGCGAAAGCCATCATTTCTTGACGAATTTTCCGCAGATCTCGCCGTGCGGATCAATGATGATCTTGCCTCGGACCATCCTTCCAAAGTCATGTCAGGCACACTTTTCGTCAACACGACGGAAAAATCTCTTGAACTCCTGCGCAGGTGGGCACAAGGGTGTGTAAAAGTTTTGATGCAAGAGGACCGCAAAGAGGAGTTTTGGGAGCAGACCGCGCTCCGCGATATCATTCTCGCAAATGATCTCAAAGCAGATGTGCGCTCACTCCCTCTCTCGTATGTAAAGATTCCTGGACATCCTCTGGACGACCACAACGTCCAAATTCCAATTATTGAACACCATCAGGCCTCTCGGCGTTTCAAAAAAACTGTGAACAAAGGACAGGCCTCAATGGACGAAAACGGACGTTAAAGATCTTGTTGCGCAAACGGTGTGATTTTACCACCGAGCACACCGAGAGCACCGAGATGAAGAAGTAATAACAAGATGGCCATGATGGCCAGGGTAAAAAGATAGTTTTACTCTTTTCTTTCTCTGTTTGGTCCATCCTATCATCTTGATATTTTTTTCTTGCGCGAAGCGCCTCGGTGATCTCGGTGGTAAAATTCACCATTTACTAACAACACCTTATTAGATTGGTTTTCGTCCATTCTATCCCACGGCGCTCCTCAGCGCTCTTCTTGCTTTAAAATCTTCTGATGAGTAGCATGGTCCTTCTGAAATTTTAGGTGGGGCGTCGCCAAGTGGTAAGGCAGCGGTTTTTGGTACCGCCATTCGGAGGTTCGAATCCTTCCGCCCCAAGAGTATAAAAAGATGCACAACGACAATGGATTCATGCTTTTTGCAGGAACCTCCCATCCGGAGCTTTCCCAGCAGATTGCGGAAGCGGTTGGAGTGCAGCTTGGAAAGATTCAGATTGAGACTTTTCCAGATGGTGAGATAGGCGTTCATGTTTTAGACAACGTCCGTGGTAGGGATGTTTTTCTTTTGCAATCCGTCGCACGACATCCCAATCTCTATCTCATGGAATTGCTCATACTAGTCGACGCGATGAAACGCGCTTCGGCTCGATCGATCGTGGCGGTTTTGCCCTACTTTGGGTATGCCCGTCAAGATCGCAAGGGAACTGCACGAGAGCCGATTACGGCAAAACTTGTGGCTGATCTTCTTGAACGAGCTGGGGTTACACGGGTACTCACAATGGATCTGCATACAGAGCAGATTCAGGGGTTTTTCAACATCCCAGTGGACAATCTCTATGCGATGCCTCTCTTTGTGGAGGCGATCAAGCAGCGGGGAGTGGCCAAATGCGCGGTGGTGACCCCCGATGTTGGGAGCATCAAGTTAGCGAGATCCTTTGCAGAGGCGCTTAAATGCGACTATGCGATTGTGGATAAGCGTCGATTGAGTGCAAAACGTGTCGAGATGAATGCCCTGATAGGGGACGTGAAGGATAGAGATGTCTGGATCGTCGATGATATTTGCTCGACAGGTCAGACGCTCGAGGCCGCGGCCAAGGTGTGCAAAAAAGCAGGCGCAAAGCGCGTATTTGCTGCAGTCACTCATGGTATTTTTAGCGGTAAGGCGTTTGAGGAGAGTGCGATTGAAAAGATGTTGGTAAGCAACACGATACCCCTGCCGCCAAAGTTTGGTGACAAGAGGGTTAAGGTTGTATCTGCTGCCCCTCTTTTTGCAAAGGCGATAGATTCTATCGTCGGCGCAAAGTCGATCTCCTCCCTGTATAATAGAGCGTAGTTGTCATCTGAAAGATGAGTGGTGAATGGAAGTTCACTGCTCTTGCTAAAGCTTTAATGGAAATGGAGAAGTTATGAAATTAACTGTGACCAGCCGCACTGGTGAAAAGAAAAGCGATGTGAAAAAGATCAGACGAGAAGGGAACATTCCGGGCATCGTGTATGCTCCCGGTAAAACCCCCGAGAAGATCATTGTCAATGGTAGCGAATATGGCGCCTTGATGCGAAAAGTAAAATCCGGTCAACTTCCGACGACCGTATTCACACTTGTAGCAGGCAATAAACAGCAAAAAGCGATCGTTAAAGAAGTCCAATATGAGATCACTCGTTATGAGGTCTCCCACCTCGATTTCGAAGAGCTCAACGATGA
This sequence comes from Chlamydiae bacterium Ga0074140, assembly GCA_001464115.1. Taxonomy (GTDB): domain Bacteria; phylum Chlamydiota; class Chlamydiia; order Chlamydiales; family Rhabdochlamydiaceae. The sequence goes on from LNES01000003.1 coordinate 330,367, forward strand.
TGTTCTCGTTAAGATCAAAGTGCCGATTACCATTACTGGCGCAGTTGACTGCGTGGGTGTAAAACTCGGCGGAACTCTCAGACAGGTCGTCCGTTTTGTAGAAGTTGAGTGTTTGCCTAAGCACATTCCTTCAGAATTTGTTGTGGATGTAAAGGATCTCGGTATTGGGCAGGTGAAACGCCTTGCAGACCTTAAGGTTCCTGAAAAGGTGCGTCCGCTTGCTAAGGAGACCGAAGTACTCATCGTCGTGGCGAAAGTGTAAGGACGGCTGAGTAGCATGAGTGGAGGCGGTGTTCAGAAGTGTTTGATTGCCGGACTTGGAAACCCAGGTTCTGCGTACGATGAGACGAGGCATAACATCGGGTTTGAAGCTGTAAGAGCCTTTGCAAAAAAACAGGGACTCTCCTTCCGACATGCCGCAGGTTTTATCGGGGATCTGGCACAAGGGCAGCTCGCTCAAAAGAAGCTCTTTTTGCTTCTGCCGCTTACCTACATGAATAGTAGTGGTGAAGCGATTCGCGCGTGCAAAGAGTATTTTGATGTCGCGCTCTCAGACCTTCTCGTCGTTTGCGACGATATCGCGCTTCCCTTCGGAAAGCTGCGCTTTAGAGGGAAGGGGAGCAGCGGTGGTCATAACGGGCTTGAAAGTGTGAAGGAGCATTTGGGCACAGACGAATATCCAAGGCTCCGTATCGGGATTGGAAGACAAGGTGAGCAGAAGCTTGCCGATTACGTTTTAGGTAAATTTACGGCCGAAGAGAAGAAAGAGCTGCCTCAGGTGGCAGAAAGAGCCGCTTCCGCAATAGAGATGTGGCTCGCTTCGGGAATCGAGAGTGCTATGCGCGCTTTCAACGTGGAAAGGAAAGAAACAGGAGAATAAGGAAAGATGGCAAAACAAAAAAATCAGCTTTACGAAGGCATGTACATTCTGAGCACAACACTCAGCGATGAAGCGCGTCAGAAAGCTCTCGATAAGGTCCTCGGGGGAATTACTGAACGGGGGGGAGAGGTGCATAAAATTCACGATCAAGGACGGCGTAAACTCGCTTACGAGATCAATGGCAAACGTGAAGGGCACTACTACCTCATCTACTTCTCAGTGGCCACACCTTCAATTAAAGAGATGTGGAGAGAGTACCACCTCAATGAGGATCTCATCCGCTTTTTAACCCTTCGCACAGAGAAGGTTTTAGAGACATTAGAATTTAAACCCATCGTTCAAGAGTGAGGAATATAAAGATGACAACGATGACGCAAAACCGAAGTGAAAGAGGCGAAAGAGGTGAACGTGGCACAGGACCGCAAAAGAGAGCGATTCCTGAGGGTCCCTTCGTCCGCAAACGCAAACAGTGTCCATTCACTGCAGCGGGCATAAGACATATCGACTACAAAGATCTGAACACCCTTACGCAATTTATTACGGAGAGAGGGAAAATTATCCCACGCCGCATTACAGGCGTCTCTTTTTATCACCAAACACAACTCTCAAGAGCGATCAAAAGAGCAAGACACATGGCTCTTTTGCCTTTTGTGGGACAAGACTAAATCAAGGTTGAACGATGAATTATCAATTACTACTTGTTGAAGATGTCGATGATCTTGGAAGAAGTGGCGAAGTTGTCAAAGCAAAACCTGGCTTTGCGCGCAATTTTCTTCTGCCTCAAAAACTGGCAGTGATCGCCGACAAAAACACCCTTCGTATGCAAGCTCGTCTTCAAGAAGAGCGGGCGAAACGTGCGGAAGTCGATAAGAAAGAAGCGGAAGCACTCTCTCTGAAGATCAATGGAAAAGAGCTCACCATCCTCGTGAAAGTCGATCCGGATGGACACATGTATGGCTCTGTTTCCGCACCGGATATCGTAAGCCTCTTTGAAAAAGAGGGGATCAATATCGAGAAGAAGAACGTGGTTCTTCAACAACCGATCAAAACCCTCGGCGATTTTACGATCAACCTGCGGCTTAAAGAGGGTATCCCTGCGACATTCAAGCTGACTGTTCAAAGCGAAACTCCTCTTCCACAAAAAGAGATAAAGCCTGCAGAGTAAGGAAGAAGTGATCGACGGAAGATAAAAGAGGGATCGGGCACGCACGCGGGCACGGGCACGAAAAAGAAGAAAGAGCGCCCGAAGGAAATGAACGTGATTAACGGCATGCACTGAATGAACATGGTCGAAAGAATCAGAAGAGTGTTTCTTTCTTTTTCTCTTTCGTGCCCGCGCCCGTGCCCGATCTTTCCTTATCTCATCAGTTCGATGGTTAAAATAAGATGAATGATCGCTATATTATCGTAACGGGTGCCGCTGGATTTATCGGCTCTTGCACAGTACGTCATCTCAATGAATTAGGGTTTGAAAAACTTTTGCTCGTCGATGATCTCGAAGAGGGCGACAAGTGGAAAAACCTCGTTGGAAAAAAGTTCATTCAGATTATTTCCAAACACGCTCTCTTCGATTGGCTCAAGGGTAGAGAAAAAGAGATCCAAGCGATCATCCATCTCGGAGCTTGTTCGGATACGCTGGAGAAAAATGGCGACTTTCTTCTCGAGAACAATACCCGCTATACGATCCGTCTCGCAGAATACGCCCTAAATCACGGCATTCGGTTCATCTACGCTTCTTCTGCTGCCACATATGGGGATGGCAGCCGTGGATTTTCCGATGACCATGCACTCTTGGATGAACTCAAACCCTTGAACTTGTATGGATTTTCCAAGCACCTCTTTGATCTTTGGGCTAAGCGTCAAGGCGTGCTCGATCAGATCGTCGGTCTTAAATACTTCAATGTGTTTGGACCTAATGAGAATCACAAAGGACGAATGGCTTCCATGGTGTACAAAATGCTTCCGAATGTGATGCAAGAGGGAAAAATTCGACTTTTTAAATCCTCAGATCCAGCACGCTTTGGAGATGGAGAGCAGAAAAGAGACTTCATCTATGTCAAAGATGCGGTTAAAGCGACCTGTGATTTTTTAGATAATTCTCTCGGCGGAATTTACAATATCGGAATGGGAGAGGCAACCACGTGGAAACATCTTGCTTCTTCGCTTTTTAAAGCTGTTAAACGACCCGTACAAATTGAATATATCGAGATGCCCGCAAACCTTGCTGCACAATACCAGAACTACACCTGCGCAGACATGAACAAGTTCTTCGCTCATACAAAGAAACCGCCGTTTAGCTACACTGTCGAAAGTGCTGTGGATGATTATGCCAGCAACTACCTTATACAGGATGAACGATGGTAAAACTCATCGGGAAACTGAGCCACTTCTCTTCTGCCCACGTCCTTGTCGTCGGCGACCTCATGCTCGATACCTACACAACCGGTAAAGTGAAAAGGATCTCGCCTGAGGCGCCTGTTTCTGTGCTGCATGTAGAGAAAGAGGAAAGCCGTCCAGGTGGCGCCGGAAACGTCGTTTTGAATCTGATCTCTTTAGGCGCAAAAGTATCAGCAGTAGGGCGCATCGGTTTTGACGAAGCAGGAGAAAAGATCTTCTCCGAACTCGAGCGTGAAGGCGTCAATACAACTGGCCTTTTTAGAGAAAAGGGGTACCGCACCCCCGTAAAAAACCGACTCATCGCCGATGCTCAACAGGTGCTTCGCGTAGATTCTGAAACGATCTCTTCTCTTGCGGAAGATTTAGAACAGCGGATCGTCGAAAAACTTCCCGCTCTTCTTGAAACAGTACAGATTATTGCCGTTTCGGACTATGGAAAGGGATTCCTTTCTCGTTCTCTCCTCATGACCCTTTTCGAGCTCGCAAAAGCGCGCAATATTCCCGTTATCGTTGATCCTAAAGGCGACGATTTTTCCAAGTACCAAGGCGCAACAGTTCTCAAACCGAACCTCTCTGAAGCTTATACTGCGGCGAAGCTCCCACGCGAAACTTCTCTCGATCAGGTCGCTGCTAAAATATTGCAATCCTGTTATGTCGATATGCTCCTCATTACACGAGGAGAACAGGGAATCTCCCTCTTTGGCAGAAAGGGAGATCGCTTTGATTTCCCTGTACGCTCCAAAGAGGTCAAAGATGTCACAGGGGCCGGCGATACCGCCCTCGCCATGATCAGCATGGCTCTTGCGAACAATCTCGATATCAAAGATGCAGCACAGCTCGCCAATATTGCGGCTGGCATCGCTATCGAAAGGCTCGGATGTGCGCGTATCTGCCTCGCAGATATGGCTACACGCCTTCTTGAATTCGATGTGGAGAATAAGATCTTTGACGAGGAGCACCTCTTTGCTTTGAAAGAAGCTTTGAAAGGAAAACGTTTCGTCATTCTCGGACTCGAGAGTGGAAGCGGCATGTCCAATCTGGTCTTCCGCACCATCCGCAAACTCTCCGGAAAGGGCGAACAGAGAAAGCTGATCGTCTATGTGCGTGACAATGATCCCGACGAGGAGTTTGTTTCTCTACTCTCTTCTCTTGCGGATATCGACTTCATCGTCTTGAAGTGCGAAAGCCTTAAAAACCTCTGCGAAATCATCCAGCCCGAAGCGGTCTACACCATCGAGAAGAGCAAGCTTCTCACCCTAGACCACCACGTCGCTCTCCTCGAACCCGTGAAAAATTAAGATCTAAAGCAGACGCTTTAGATCTGCACTTCCCGCAATCTTTCGATGCGCTTTTCAAGAGGAGGGTGAGTTGCTAGGAGCGACAGAAAACCACCTCTATTACGCGTGGAGATTTTGAAAGCCGCGATGGCTGGCTTCTCTGCAAGACCACTTTTGGCTTTCTGTGTAGCGAGAAGCGACTCAAGGGCAGAGATCATCTTCTCTTTGCCTGCAAGCTTTGCACCACCAGCATCTGCGCGGAATTCTCGGAAACGAGAGTAGGCAGCAACGACGAGCTGCCCGAGAATCATGAAGACGATTTCAAAGACAAAGACCATCATCGTGTAGGAGAGATAAGAGGAGTTGTTTGACTGCTCGCGGTTTCTTCCGAGGCCTGAGAAGATCGAGGCAAGAATGCGTGCAAGAAACATCACAAACGCGTTCACAATCCCTTGGAGAAGGGTCATGGTCACCATATCGCCATTCGCAATGTGGCTCATCTCATGGGCAAGAACACCCTCAACCTCTTCTGGAGACATCTTTTCAAGAAGTCCGCGGGAGACTGCAATCAGCGAACGTCGCTTGGTAGGACCCGTTGCAAAAGCGTTCACCTCTTGAGAGTCGTAGACTCCTACCTGAGGCATCGACAAATTGGCTTCGCGGGCGAGCTTGTGAACCATGTTTAAAAGCGAACGAAGTTCTGGACCTGCCGTCTTTTCATCGATAATTTTTACGCCCATCAGCCACTTTGCCATGACGCGTGAGAGAGCAAGCGAGATCAGCGCGCCTCCCATTCCCCAGACTAAGCAGAAGGTCATGAGAGATTTGTAGTCGATTCCATAAGCAGTCAAATAGGGGCGTACATTGAGAATATTGAGGACGAGCGAGAGGGTGACAACGACAAGTGCGTTGATCACAAGGAATAAAAAGATTCTTTTTAAAAAGGCCATATATTTACTCCGTTAAGAAACAATAATTTAACCCATTTATTCGTCTCTGTCAAGATGACTAAATGTTTTTGTTTGCGCATAAAATCGGCTTGTGCGATTTAGGACCAATAAAGAGGAACAAAAATTTAAATCGCATGCGTAAATTACTGAATAATCTTTTAAAGAAGGCGCACTGGGCGCGTGGTAAAGTTCCTCGAGATATCAAAAAAGCCTTAGAAAAAAATCACGCCTGTTACATTCTGATAACCTGTGAAAAACCGTCTGCCAATGGAAACATGCAGGTGGAGATGAGCTACGAGGGAGATGCCTGCCTGGCAGCCTATCTCATCGAAAGCGCACAGGAGATTATCGATGACGATATCCGATTATAAACGATGGTATGAGAAGCATCGGGACGAGGTCCTCCGCGATTTTTTTACCTTCTTAAGTTTTCCCAGTATCAGCACTGATCCCGCCTTTGAAAAAGAGTCGCGCAATACCGCAAAGTGGCTTTCAGATTATTTAACGCAAATAGGCTTGCAAAGTCGTGTCATCGACACAACAGGCCTTCCTGTCATCTTTGCGACAGAGCTCTCTGCAGGGCCAGACCGCCCCACCGTTTTAATCTACCAGCACTACGATGTTCAACCCGTCGACCCACTCGAACTCTGGCGTTCCGATCCCTTCAAACCCGTAATCCGAGATGGCGAGGTGTATGCAAGAGGAGCACAAGACAACAAGGGCCAGTGTTTTTATTCTGTAACGGCCCTGCGCGCCTTTTTAGAACTGTGCAAAGAGAAACGGGTGAACATCAAAATACTCATCGAAGGTGAAGAGGAGAGTGGGAGCCGAGGGACTCTTGCGTTTCTGAAGAGCAAGAAGGTGGATCTTAAGGCAGACCACCTCTTTGTCATCGACTTTGGTCTACCGAAAAAAAATGTTCCGGCAATCACACTCGGCATGCGCGGTCTTGTCTCGCTAAGCGTCACTTTTCAATCTTCGCGCATCGATCTTCACTCTGGCGTACATGGAGGCATCGCCTTCAATCCAAACCGCGCACTTGCAGAGACCCTTGGAAAACTCTGGGATGAAAAAGGAAAAGTCCGCGTGCCGCACTTCTACGATACCGTGAGTGTTCCTTCGAAAGAAGAGCGCGCAAAGTTGAGCATGCAATTTAATCAAGCCGAGTATGCCAACGCCTTTGGTGTCACAGCTTTTTGTATGGAAGAGGGATTTTCCCCCCTCGAGGCCAACTGGTTTCGCCCCTCTCTCGAAGTGAATGGACTCGTAGGCGGTTATACAGGTGCGGGCGTAAAGACCGTGATCCCCGCAAAAGCAGAAGCTAAACTCTCCTGTAGACTTGTGGCAGGTCAAGATCCCAAAGAAATTGCCGAGAGCATTGTTGCCTTTCTTAAGCAAGAGGCACCGAAAGGAGTCCAGGTAGAGGCGCAGATCTTTGAAGGCGCTGCGGCTTTTAGCACCTCCTCCACTACGCGCGCCGTGCAAATGACGCAGCAGGCACTCGAAGAGGTATTTGGAAAACCCTGTCAGTTTCAGATGTGTGGCGCAACAGTTCCTATTGTTCCTGCACTTGTGGAGGCGTCTTCCGCCGAAGCAGTTCTCTTTGGCATGGGCCTCGATGATGATGACATCCATGCTCCTAACGAACACTTTGGCCTTGATCGCTTCGAACAGGGATTCTTAACAATTACCGGCATTCTTACTGCGGCAAACCACTCTTAGTTTTTTTGGAGTGCGTGTGACTTGTCACCGCTTTTCTTCATCGCGGCTTGACGCAATGGTCTTTTATGAGGCCCGGTGTAAAAAATCTAAGCGAAGGCTCTTGTGATTCCGATATTTTGTCGGATTGGAAGAATCATGCCATTTTTAAGAATGGGCTTCACCTGGACATGCTCGTGTTCTTCGACCCAGAGGTCGTAATTTGTCTGAAGGTTTAACCAGAGCTGAGGTGTTGTGTCAAATGCTTCGGCTAAAGAAAGAGCAATTGCAGGGGTGACCCTGGCCTTTCCTGCTCTAATCTTAAATAAAGTATTTCGTGTGATAGACAAGCGCTCTGCAAGCTTTTGCAAATTCAAGTTCAGAGGTTTGATATAATCTTCGTTCAGGATAATTCCTGGGTGGGTAGGCTTACGTTTTTTTGTCATGTATAGATTCCTCTCTAGTGATAGTCGATTAAGTCCACATCGCTTGCATCACCATCTTCAAAACGGAAAATGATCGTCCAGTTGCCATTTACGTGAACCGAATAAAAGTTCCTTAGATTTCCCTTCAACGGGTGAAAATCGTAAACAGGAGCGTTCATATCTTTTACTTCCGAAGCGTTATGCAGACGATCTAAAACACGTTCAATTTTTTTGGAGTGAGCTGCTTGAATGCCAGACTTTTCTCCGGATTCAAAAAACCTTCTAAGGCCTTTGTGTCTAAAGCTCTTAATCGCCACACTGTTCTCACTTGAGGCTTAATGTATCCTAATTGAATACATTGTGTCAACTAAACAGCTGCTGATTGGGGTTGTGCTTCAGGCGTAGGTGTGGGTAGTTCAGCAATTAAGCCGAACAAGAGAGGGACTACAAAACGACCGATGCAAATAGCCGTTTCGTAAGTGAGAAGAGCCGCAAGAACTGTCGCCGCTGTCGAGCTGGTTGCAAGGGTTGCGACCACAAGAATAGCAAGTGCCACGACGAGAACAAGCTCTACTAATCCCTCGGCAAATCTCCAAGGATCATTCTGAATACGGTCGATTAAGTTCCCATCTAACGCATGCGCTAATGTTCCGTAAAGACCGATGTGATCGGATGCAATAGGCTGCTCAGTAAATGAAGCAATGTTTCCTTCGTTGTGTGTGGGGTCTCGTTGAAATCGTCCTGCCGTATTTTCAGGGGAGAAGCGGAATTTCAGAGTAGGTGAAAAAGTACTGAGAGCAAAAGCCGATACGATTCCTGAGAATTTCCAAAGACAATCGGTTTGTGGTTGGGTGCATTCGCCGGCTGTGCAAATGAGTGCGTATCCTCTTGGTGCTGTCTTTTTCAAAACTCTTGCAAGGGGAACATCAATCATGCCGACTCCTGACGCAGTCATGGTCATATTATCAGTCATGACATAAAATTTCCCTCTAGAGTTCCACTCCTCGGTAGAAGGTCTTACATGTTCTCGGGAACGATCAAACCCTCCTTCACCCATATCCTCTCTTCCGCCTAACCGTGGGTCTGCGCCGCGCGCTAAAATTCCAAAGTAGTTGCGAGGGGACGTGCCATGCGTGTACGTTTCTAAACAGAGAAGATTTGCCAACGCATCATCGAAGAGATCGATGAGAGAAAAGCTGTTTAACGCGTTAAGCGCGAGTTGTGTTGGAAGTTGGTAACAAGGCGATGCTGGGAGTGGTTGAAGGGCCATATTTTTTAAGCTATGTTCCTGTTGTTGTTAAAGACCTGCAATCTCTGTAGGATGAAAATCACGCCCTCTCTTGTGAGCGTGCCTGCCTGCGGATCAAGATAATCTTGAACGGTTCCACCTTCGGGGAGTTGCTCTTGTAGCCATGCTTGAGTCTCCGCAAAGTTAATTTTCCTTCCTGTGCGTTCCCAGGGATGAGCTGGGTTTCTTGCAACGCCGTTGAGGGCGAGGGAGAGAACATTCACAATGGCCTGGGGCGTATATTCGCGGAAAAAAGCAGGAAGAGAGTATTTCGGTGCGAGGGTAATCATGAGGTAGGGATCGTCGTTATCCGCGACAGCGGCCATTTTGATCCCGAGATGTGTTCCGATGCTTACCAAATACTCTTGGTAGTAGTGCACATCTTGGCCTGACATCTTGTTGTAAAGAGTGTCTCTGCGGAAATCGTGCAAGATGCTTAAGATCTTTTCCGGAAGGGTTTTCGTCTCCACTTCGCCTTTTAAGATCTCATACCAGACTTGCGTGCGGCCATTCATCAGCGTGGGGCAGTGTCTAAATCCCGCGCGGGCGAGATCGAGCAAGCACTCACGTCTAACATGAGGGGGATGAGGATTCTCAACCTTTACCAGCTCAAGTGTGATGTGTCTAAGCATATTCGGGAGTTCGGTCGAGTAGCTCTGATGTTCACCGATCCAGGCAAGAAACTTTGGGAGGCCTTCTTTGAGCTGCGCATACGTGGCGGGTGCATCTGGATCATCGACGATTGTAGATGGATCGATATAATTTGGGCTTTGAGGGTCGGTTACATTGATCAGCTCGTCAAAAAGCCTGTTTAATACGGCCGTATCGATTGCGGGAGCGGCAGGAATGGCGAGATTCTCACCAATAGATGCTTGAAAATGTTGAGGATTCAAAGCTGGATCGATGACCTGGTCAATTTGTCCGATAGGATCTTGTACAATCCGGCGAAAAACACGAGAGAAGTTTGCGTCTGCTTCTCGACCTCCAAGAGCTGAAAAATCTCTTCCTTCCCAGCATCCTGCATAAAGCATGTAACCGAGCAAATAAAAGATCTTCAATATCTGTGTGACGTAGTTGTATATGGTTTCGACGGTCTGATGAAAGGTGACGGAGCAGGTCTGCCAATAACTTTCTTGAACTTCTTGAGGGCGGGCTGCGGCCTGAACAGATTGTAAAGACATAATTTACTTTTTTTGTTTTAAGGCTAATATTTTACTAAAAAATATAAATCAAAAACAATATAATAATAATTATATTTTTGTGAGAATCTCATAGCCGGAAGCGGTAATGAGAATAGAGTGTTCCCACTGGGCGCTAGGACGACCATCCTCTGTCCGGACGGTCCAGCCATCCCGCTTGTCAATGACGCCGGTGGCGACACCTGCGTTGATCATTGGCTCGATTGTGAAGGTCATGCCCTCCACGAGGGGGATCTGGATCCGGTTGTAATGGTGAGGGATTTGGGGAGGCTCATGCATCTCAATGCCGACTCCATGGCCCGCAAACTGGTGGACAACAGAGCAGCCCATCTGTCTGGCATAATCTTCGATCACATCTCCAATTTCACACACAAGAACGCCGGGTTTTAAGATCGCCATCGAGCGCATTAAGCACTCGTGCGAGACATCGACAACGCGCTGCCTGTCTGCATCCACCTTGCCAATGCAAACCATCGCGCTGCAGTCGCCAAAATACCCGTTGATAGAGCAGGCGACATCGATATTTATGATATCCCCCTCTTTTAGAGGTTTGTCATCAGGAATTCCATGGCAGATCACCTCATTGAGAGAGGTGCAGATGCTTTTAGGAAAAGGAGGGGAGCCGTAACCGAGAGGGGCGGGTTTTGCTCCCGCTTCGATCTGGAGTTTATGCGCGTAGGCATCGAGCGCATTTGTCGTCACGCCTGCTTTTGCCATCTTGCAGGTCTTGTCGAGAACAGTCGCGGCGATTTTGCAAGCGTGACGGATCCCCGCGATCTGCTCCGCATTTTTTACGATAATTCCGTATTTTTTTAGATACTGCTGGGAGAGGTAGGTGTGATCTTCAGGTGGCTCCTTCGGAAAGTGGCACTTTTTCCACTTTGCTCCACTTCCACACCAGCAGGGGTCATTACGTGAAATCATAGGTGATCAGTCTACTAGAATTAGGGCTAAAAATCTAGCCGTAGGAGATCTTTTGTTAGAATGGACTCATTAAAATCTGATAGGTTGAATAGACGTGCGGAAACACGGCATTGCATGTCCGTGTTCCACTGCTTCGCAAAGCTAGAGTGCCACCGGCACTCTAGCTGGTCTCCGCAGCCCTCTTGCGCCTCACCTCGCTTTGAAAAATCCTGTACTCGGAGGCGGGGTGTGCCAAGCACTACCCCGCTCGCTCCGCTCTCCTGTGCTAGGATTTTTCTGTGCGATCTGAGTCGTCGGGCTGCTCGCGCGCTCACTTCCCCAACCTGTCGGTTGGGTCCCCCCTCGCGCGTCGTCTCGCAGTTGGAATTAAGAGTCGAGGACTTGTCCTCGCACGTCTATTTTCTTCTTTAAGAATTTTGATGCGTTAGCTTTGGAGCTCTTGTTCGAGGGAGGTCATCTTTTCAAGAACAACCTTTCCGAGGGAGGATAGATTTTTTCGCCAGTGACTGGTGAGGCCTTGAGACCATTTTTCTAGAGCGCGTTCGAGGTGGGTGAGGTCGTGAGAGCGGATCATTTTTTCAAAGCTTTTGTGGGAAAGCTCATCGGTCTCTTCCCAGATCTCTTTGACGCTCTCTTCCGCGCTTGGGAAGTTGTAATGCTTTTTCAGCGTCTCGGCGTCCTGTTTGAGCTCTTCAAAATCTTGAGCAAACTGCTTTACGAGGTTCGAGGGCAGTGGTCCAGAATGGACCTTCAAATACTCTTCAAATGCAAAGAGATCCGAAGTCACGAAAATAATCGCATTGTCAAACTTTGCGAACGCGTCATACGCGTTCCAAAGCTTTTCAAGATGCTCTTTGTTTTGAGGTGCCGGTGTTGCAGCCATATTGATGGGATATACGGCTCCCGGAATTAATGTGCAATCGCTGGGTAAAATTTTCTTTATTTTTAACGAGAAATATTGATAATCAGCGCGTTAAATTTTCGCGAGCGTGGATGTCTAAGAAATTTGCCGAAATGGTTAAGCGGAGATAGGAAAATGGGGAAGTTTTACGAAGATTTAAGAGTGGGATTCGAGGACATTGTCGTCCACAGAAGAGGTAAAATCACACTCAGAACAGAACGTATTGAAATTCCTGAACCTGGGATGGACTACAAGACCAAAGATACTAAGAAAATTCGGAAGAAGGGACTCTCTCGACGAGCTTAGTAGAAAACGCGCTTCAAGAGCAGTCCATGCGCGGGTGCGGTTACGCCCGCCTGGGTGCGGTCGCGGCTTTCTAGGATGTGGGGAATATTTTCGGCTTTGATTTTTCCCATGCCGACATAGACAAGCGTGCCGACGAGATTTCTCACCATCTTGTAGAGAAAGTTGTCGCCGATCACGGCGATCAGCAGACGACCATCTTCTTGCATTTCCAGTTTGATTGATTTAAGCGTGCAGATGCCGCTGCGTTTGGAATCGGCTTGCTCATTGCAAAACGCGGAAAAATCACGCATGCCGAGTAGAAGCTGCGCGGCCTTCTCCATCTCTTCTAGCACAAGAGGTGTGGGAACGTGCCATGAAAAGCTTCTATGGAAGGGGAGTTGCACGGGAACAGGGCAGATAAAGTAGTGGTACTCTTTTCCTTTGGAATTGAGCGTTGGATGAAAAGAGGGTTCTGCAATCTCGACGCTTTTCACAGAAATATTTCGCGGAAGAACGGCGTTTACGCCGCGGTATACAAGCTGCAAGTCGTTTGTTTGTGTAAAAAAATTGACGACCTGTCCTTCAGCATGTACACCGCGATCTGTGCGGCTCGCCGCTTGAAGCTCAACCTCTTCTCGCAAGATCTCGCGCAAAGCGTTTCCGAGTATCTCTTCGATGCTCTTGCCCGTTCGTGTTTTTTGCCAACCCAAATAGTCCGTACCATCGTACGAAACAAGAAGTTTGATGTTGTTCATGGGCTGGTGTTGACGTATAGGGTCACGCCCTTAAGGAACATCTCGACAGCAAGAAGGGTTAGAATTAGACCCATAAGCTTTTCACAGGCGGAGATGCCGCGCCAGCCAAGGACGCGTTTGAGCATCGAGCTTCCAAGTAAAATGAATAGGGAAGGAACCCACGCAAAAAAGACGGAGATCAGTGTGATATAAGAAGGGGTTTCATGTGAGTAGAGCATAACCGCAGCGAGAACAGCGGGCCCAGCCACGAGAGGAATCGCTAAAGGGACGATGAAGGGCTCGTGTTTGTGGGACGATTCCACATGAGGATCACGTCCTGTGGGGAAGATCATTTTTAGAGCGATCAAAAAGAGAATAATGCCTCCAGAGATCATCGTGGCATAGGGTGTCACCCCTAAAAGATCTAAGAGGGTGTCTCCCAAAAAATTAAAGAGAATGATGACGGCGAGTGCGATGCACATCTCTCGCAAAATGATGAGGCGCTGTTTTCGGGGGCTATAATCTTTCAGTAGCGAAATAAAAAGAGGGATATTACCAATCGAGTCCATCAGCAAAAAGAGCGAAAGGCTCATCGAGAGGATTGTGCCAAATGATTCCATATTAGATTAAAATATCAATTTACCGATTCTATTTCAATAATATTCCAGATCTTTCTAATCTGTTTTTTCTGCTCAAATTTTAGATGTTGCAGGATCAATAAGCAATCCTGGTTCTCTGAAAAAGCGGCCCGTGTCCAGTTGGCAGAGCCCATGATTAAGGTCGAGCGGTCGATCGAGGCCCACTTGTGATGAAAAAGCTGCTGGCCTTGGGAAAGAAGAACCGGGATTTTGGCAGCCCTTAGCCGCTCCACAATAGGGGCACTGGCGCCTTCCGCTGTGTAATGGTCAAGTGCCACTCGCACATCAACGCCACGGTTAAAAGCGGCGATGAGAGCCTCTGTAAGTTGTGGATGTGTCAGTGTAAACATCGCAACAAAGATCTCTTTTTTTGCTGTACGGATGAGCTCGAGTAGCCGTTCTAAGGCACCCTCCGAGGGGAGAAGCCAGACTTCTCCTTGCGTTTTTCCATAAGAGAAGGAAAAGCTCGTGTTCTTCTGCTCTCGCAAAAAATGAGCCAGCCCCGGGTGATAAAGTCCAACCACCAGATTGTCATGCATTTTTAGCGAGGTTGTCGTGAAGTTAGCTGAACCTATAAAGACGCGTTCGAGATCCGTAACGAGAATTTTCCTGTGCATTAGACCGCGCGATAGACGTGCAGGTGTACTTCCTGGTGGGGGGAGAGGAGTTGCACTTGGGTCGTAAAAGATAGAAGTTTCAACGCCGTTTGCAACTTTTTCTGCGATGCGGGTAAGGATTTTAGAGTCGGTGAGCGCGTATACTACGATATGCAATGAGCTTTTTGCTTGCTCAATTGCACGCGAAAAAAGTTTATGGAGGTCGTGCCGCGACTGGTTGGAGTAGAGAACTAGTGGATGGTCAATATCGGGCATTGTCAGTTGTGGAGCGGTGGATACAATCCACGCGCTTCCACAAATGAGAAATAAAAAAACTAAGAGATTAGATTTTCTCACCAGCTGTGCGCATTTGGCGGACGACAGCACCTAACCCGCGCTTATCGATCGTACGCATGCCGTGTGCAGAGAGTGTGAGGGTCACAAAACGGTTTTCTTCGCTAAACCAGAAACGTTTTTTGATCAGGTTGGGATTAAAGCGGCGCTTTTTAATGCCTGTGACTTTCAGGCCCACACCCTTTTTCTTTTTTGCAATCCCGCGGATCGCATAACTTCTGCCCTTCATCGGGACTTTTCCGGTCACTTGACATCTTCTTGGCATAGATTTTCTCTCGAAAAAATAGTGAGACGTCATCATAGCGCGTTGAATGTTATTGGACAACAATTTTTGGATATGTAAATTAATTTTTTTACGAAGGATGGGATCCCTGTGGAACGTGAGGAGTTGTTCGCGGAGTTTGTTGTGATCGGATCGGGGCCCGCAGGTCAAAAGGCTGCAATCCAAGCCGCAAAATTAGGAAAATCGGTGATCGTTGTTGAAAAAGATGTCATTGGGGGGTCCTCGCTCAATTCGGGCACGATCCCTTCGAAATCGCTGAGAGAAGCGATCCTGGACCTCACCGATTTTTATAAGAGAAGTTTTTATGGAAAGCAGGCAATGACAGCCAACGTGTCGATTAACGACCTCAACTACCGGTTAAATAAAATTCTTGAAGAGCAGCGCAAGATGCTTCACAAGCAGTTTGAAAAAAACAAGATCCGTCTTGTGCAGGGTTCTGCGCGTTTTGAGAATGATAAGACAATTGTTGTGGATGGACGCAGTATAAAAGGGGATGTGTTTCTGATCGCGGCGGGTTCCAAACCACGCAACCCGATGAACATCCCTTTCGACAATGAGAAGATTTTGGACTCCACGCGTCTTCTTGCAATCGACTATCTCCCCAAAACGATGCTTGTTTTGGGAGGTGGAATTGTCGGTTGCGAATACGCGAGTTTTTTTGCTGCACTTGGAACAGAAGTGACCGTAATCGACAAACGCGCGCATCTTCTTCCACTTCTTGATGAGGAGATTGGTACGCATTTGCAAAAAGCGCTTGGAGATCTCGGACTCAAGGTTGTTGGAAATGTTGAGGTCGAGGAGGTCGTGCGCAAAAATAAGCATGTGCAAGTCACACTGAATAATGGTGAGACATTAGAAGCAGAGATGCTTCTCTATGCGCTCGGAAGAGAAGCAAATGTGGATCAACTCGAAATCGAAAATGCAGGAATTGATTTGGACAGCAAAGGATACATTCCTGTGAACACACTCTTTCAAACAAAAGTGCCGCACATTTATGCAGCAGGTGATGTGATCGGACAACCTGCACTTGCATCGACCAGCATGGAACAAGGAAGACTCGTTGCGCGTCATGCATTTGGTGCAACAACACACCACTTCCCGAGCTTTTTCCCCATCGGGATTTATACGATTCCCGAAATTTCTTCGTGTGGATATACTGAAAAACAACTGAAAGAACTGGGTTATCATTACGAGGTCGGGCGCGCTTACTACTACGAGATCGCGCGCAATCTGATCTCCGGAAACGATCCGGGCCTATTTAAAATCCTCTTCCATGCTGAGACATTGGAGATCCTCGGCATCCACATCATTGGTAAGGCTGCAACAGAGGTGATTCACATCGGGCAAGTGGCAATGAGCTTCAAAGCGCGTGTGGATTACTTCATCGACCAGGTCTTTAACTACCCAACGTACGCAGAAGGTTTTCGAATCGCTGCACTCAATGGGATGAACAAGCTAAAACATAAAAAATAATAAGGAATACAAATGGCAATTTTCGACATTTTCGAAGCGGAAAAACTCCGAGCAGCACAAAACGCCTCGCACGAAAAAATCGAACAGCCAGAATCTCCTCGCGATCGTCTCTTTTCAGTCCTCGCTGCACGCCTCTTCTTTGTGCTCCTCTTCGTTGCCGATCTTCTTTGGGCAGTTTATTCGCTTATTCTTCTCTCACTCACGCTCACCTTCTCGCTACTCACCGGCGGCAAGATGCCCTTCGTGAAAAAACTCACACACAAATTCTGGATGGGATTTAAGCGCTCGCTCGTCTGCGGCCTTTCGCTACTCATCGCACTTTTTAGTCCGGCTTTTGGCATCATGATCGCCTGCACCTACTTCATGATGTATGACAAAGCAGGTCTCGAAGAGGTCGTTCCGACCTCCATTCAATCTCAGTTCAAAGACCTGTTCGCTTCACAAAAATAAGAGTCAGCGAAGCGAAGAGAGAAGTTCTTCTCTCTTCGCGCATCCTTAAGCGGATTTTTTGCTTTCCGTCTTCTCCTTCGGCTTCGGAAAGGAGGGTAGATCTTTTGCGGTCAGAGTCAGGGAAGCGTTTTCTAAACGCATGCTGCAGTTCTTGAAGATTAGCGCACAAGTGGGAGTGCCGATGCTCTTAAGGAAATGGACCACTTTTTCGCTAACAAAGCAATTAACGAGTTCTATTTTTCCGAGTTTGGGCTTTGGAACCTTAAAAATATTGGTTCCTTGGCTGAAGAGGGACAAGGGAGGTTTTTGAGAGTTACCTACGATGCGCAATGTATGAAGATGGCGAATGTCAGAAATGAGTGCTGCAATCATGGAGATTCTGCCGTGAGTGCGCACGACGATTTCTAAAGTTTCGAGGTTGGGGAAGCCAAGAGGAATTTGCGCACTGCTTCCTTCGTCGCTAACGTTATGCTTCGCATATTCATCTGAACAAAGAAGGTGTGTAATTTTAGTCGTATTGATCTTTTGGTTGTGAATCACCGTGAATGGACTACGCATCTCGCTAGGGTTTAGTGTCTGAAGATCGAGTGTCGTTACATTTGGTGTAAAATTAAGGTGAATAAGAGCTGTGAAAAACACCTTATTAAAAAAATCGCTGTTTCCATTCTCTTCAGGTTGAGATGTTTCTGGAAGTCTTACGACCTGCCAGCTTCTTCGTGCGCGAAGAAGCATGGGAATCAATTGTTCTGAGCAGGGATTTTTTGGGTTTAAAACAAGCGTTCTGCAATCGAGTTCACGGACATCGGGAAATTGCATACAATGATCCACAATGGTTTTCAAAGCATACTGCTTGGTTTGGTCTCCAATTAGCTCTGCAATTTCATCACTACCCATCTTGTATTTTGCGCGACTCCAACTATGGCAAACCTTTCCAATAACTAGGGACTCGTTTACAGATAGGAAAGTGAAAACATGAGTTAGAAGCTGTTTTGGGATGATATTCTTCCCGCTCATAAATACGGGGATTTTGGATTTGTCATTTGCTAAGCGCGAGCTTTCTGTAGTTGGAGATAAAGAAAGAGAAGAACCTAGAGATACGGGTGATAGAGACATAACAACCTCCAATTGTTTGATGATTGAAGGCGAAAATGTTATCGATGGAGAGAATTACGAATCAACGCAACACTTTATTTCTGTGTAGAAGGAGGTGTCGCGGTCACTTTTTTTGCTTTGACGCCAACACCGGTGTCCGTGTTGATCAGCTTGTCAGGATAGTTAGGATCGCCGCTGGGGACGATCTGGATAAGGCTTGGTGAGAGCCAGGCGGATGCGGTGGCAACATCACTCGGAGCGACTTCATAAAGCGTGTGGTCGCTGAGAAGTAGTCTTTTCCCACCATTGATATTTAACGAGATCGAAAGTCCCTCTTTCACACTTTTCATCGTGAAGCGCTGATCGATCCATCCTCCAAGTGCGCTTTTTTGCGCAGGAGTGAGTGTGGAAACGCCTGTGCTTTTTTTCTCGTCGGGTGTCATCAGCTGATCGAGGTTTACCTCTGCACAGAGAGAACAGGTTGCAAGAGTGAGGAATAGGGTGAGGCGCATAACTCTCTTGTAGTAAAGGTGTCTTAAAAGCGCAAGAGAAGAAATGATGAACGAAAAAGAAGAGAGATCGGGCACGGGCGCGGGCGCGGGCACGAAAGAGAGAAAAAAGAATCTCCTTCACTCAGGATTTTCGGCCTCCTCGGTGTTAAAAAAGCCCTCTTTCTTTCGTGCCCGTGCCCGTGTGCGTGCCCGATCTCTCTTCTCTTTTGTTCATCATTTTTTCATCCCCTGGGTTCGGGGCACTGATGCTTGAGTTGATGTCGCAGCCCTTTGAGGGCTTTGGGGTGATGGTCGCGTGCGGCTGTGATTTTTTCTGTGCGCTGGAGAAAATCCCAGGCCTGCAAGAAGTCCATTCGTTGAAGAGAGACAAGCGAGAGGTAGTATTCTACGATGGATGAAGAGGGGTCAACGGCGTGGTAGCGTTGCAAGGTTGTAAGTGCTTCGCTACCGCGTCCGAGCTGGAGCCATGTGGTCGCGAGTTGCAATAACCCAGCACGGAACTGAGGATAGCGAGAGAGAACTTTTTGGATCTTCTTCTGCTTTTCGAGGATTGAGGCGCGATTTTCGTCGACGGGGAGAAAGACAACTTTGATCCCCTCAGCATCGATCTTTCCTCGCAGATAATCATCGACGATCGTATCGGGAGAGACCTCATGGTCGAAGGTGAAGTTCTGAACTTCTTTCAGAAGCTCTTTTCCCTGTGCTTTTTTGCCGACGAAGAGGTAGTTGAGACCGAGGAACATTTTGAGAAGTTTGTCATCAGGCAGGTAGCGCTGTGCCTTCTCATAAAGGGTAACGGTAGTGGTGTAATCCTCTTTTCCCCAGAAGACAGAGGCTTGGTTGAGGAAAGCGAGGCCAATCACCTCGCGCATGGTGCGTCGCTCGAGTTTTCTTGTGTTGATGCCGAGATAGGTCTCGTCGGGAAGGTGGATGCCGCGTGCGGTGGTTTCAATATTGAGAGGGACCTCTGTTTTTTCACAGCGCAAAAAGATATGACCTGGCGGCGTGATAATCTCAAGAGGGAGCTCCAGGCGCTGTGCAAGCGAGAGGTAAAGAATGGAGACACCTAAGCAGACCCCCTGGCGGTTGTCGAGTACAGAAGGGAGAAAAGTGTAAAGGTCGATATCTTTCGCATAGAGAGAGTGGGGAGGAAAGCGGAACTGCATCTCCTGAAAAATAAAACGGTTGATCTCGCGGATCTTCTCATCGGGCGTTGGATGAGCAGATAGGCGCGCGCGGATCTGCAGCGCCATCAGATCGAGGTTGGCTTCATATTGGCGAAGGGATGCGAGGGGATCTTTTGCATCGGAAAACTGGCTGAGAAGAAGCGCGCGTGCAAGGTCGATCTCTTCGGATGGAAGCACAATCACCTCTTCCTCTTTCCAGGCGGCATGACCTTTCAATTTTCGATTTGCGAGAGTCTCTCCCAATTTTTCAATAAGCAAAAGTTGATCATCCGAGAGTTCGGCTGGAGGGTCAAAAGACTGCCTTGTCACAAGAGAAATGATCGCTTGAAGATCAAACTTGGGGAAGGGAAGGTTTCCTGGGCCCTCGATCTGTTGCCCACCATTGAGGAGCACCCAAGCTTTTCGAAGAGCTTTCTCACCTAGCTTTGTCTGAGGATACAGCTCGTAAAAGGCGAGGTATTGCGTGATCGATAGGGGATCTAGGCTATTGAAAAGAGAGAGAAGCTTAACTTCCTCCGGAGAGTGGGTCTCCTGGGTAGCCTGTGGGCGCAGTTCTTTGCTGGCGAGGGGCGCTAGCGCAAAGAGAGAGAGGGCGATGAGTAGGCAACAATGCATTTATCACGAAAATGTAGCGGAATGCTCTCTTAGCCTCAAGCACTTTTAGGAAACGATAAGAGGAAGAGGGATCGGGCACGCACACGGGCACGAAAGAAAGAGAGTTTTTTAACATCGAGAGGACCGAAAATACTGAGAGAAGAAGATTCTTTTTTCTTTCTTTCGTGCCCGTGCCCGTGCCCGTGTGCGTGCCCGATCTTTACTCTTTTTTTCAC
Source organism: Chlamydiae bacterium Ga0074140 (assembly GCA_001464115.1). Taxonomy (GTDB): domain Bacteria; phylum Chlamydiota; class Chlamydiia; order Chlamydiales; family Rhabdochlamydiaceae. The sequence continues at coordinate 350,740 of LNES01000003.1, forward strand.
TCATCATTCATCATTCATCATTTCCCAAAATTTCTTGGAGTTCTTTATGGAGCCCCTTGTGCTCCACGATCTCTTCAACGCTGGGGCGGAAGCGGTAGGTCCAGTTTGTGGGAAGGATCTTGCCCGGGATATTAATTCGCTCGTCCTCTGGTTTGGCCCAGACGAGATCTGGGAAGAGGGCGAGGTACTCTTGCAAAAGATTGATGTGAAAGAGGCTTGAGGTGTGGTGGCTGTCAAAAAGAATCTCTTTGCGCTGCTCTTTGGGAAGTTCCGGGTTATAAGACCAGCCTTTAAAGGTCGCAAATCTGCTGGCCCCTTCGGGATGGTCTTTCCACCACTGCCCGAGTGTTTCTGAATCATGCGTCGACACACAGGTCATGCTGAGGGGAGAATACTCATCGAAGGGGATGAAACGTTTATCTTCATTCCAATATCTCTCCCATCGCATCACACGCGTTCCAGGAATGCCAAACTGTTCAAGACAGTGTCTGACAGCGAGAGGAACTTGGCCTAGATCTTCCGCGATCGGTAGCATCGGGAAGGTGGAGACCATCATCTCTAAAATTTCTTTGCCCTGAGGCATCCAAAGTGACTCATCTTCTGGGATAAAACGCCCTGTCGTGGTTGGCTGACCTAGAGGAATCGCCCAGATACGGAAGAGCCCAACCACATGGTCGAGGCGGTAGAGATCGAAGAAGTGGTTTGCAGCCTGAAGGCGTTGTTTCCACCAGCTGAATTGAGATTTTCTTTTCTCCTCCCAACGGTAGAGAGGAAATCCCCAATATTGCTGCACTTCGCTAAATGGGTCGGGAGGGGCTCCCGCCGCAAGGGTTAGATCGAATAGTTCTTGATGGTACCAGACATCCACGCTATCAGGGCTGATGAGGATCGGAATGTCTCCTTTGATGAGAACTCCTGTCTCTGCAGCGTGTTCTTTGACCAATCTGAGTTGGGAAAAGCAGAGATATTGAACCGCAAGGTAGAAGGAGATCTCCTCCTTGTAAAGCTCAACTAGTTCGTCGTATCGGTTTTTAGAGAGGTTTTTGAGCTCATCTGGCCAGTATTGCCAAAGGCTCTGCTCTAAGAGATCTTTTAAGATCTTGAAAACAGCGTAAGGGAATGCCCAGCTCCCGTTCTTTGTAACAAACTCATGAAAAGCTTCCAGCTTGAGGATCTTTGCTCCTGCTTTCAAAAAGTAGAGCCGCAACCAGTAGAGTTTTTGAATCTTGACTTCGTGATAGGGGATTTTCTGCGAGCGTGTAAGCTTTCGCATCGATTCGAGTCTCTCTTGGAGCTCTGGGGCCTCGTCGAGATAGGGAAGAGCGTGTAGAGAGAGGAAGATCGGGTTGATCGCGCATGAGGAGAGGGCATTGTAGGGGCTTGGATCGTTTCCCGAGTCGTTCAGAGGAAGAAGTTGTATCACATCGAGTTTGAGACTTTTGCACCAGTCGATGATGGGGATGAGATCGAAGAATTCTCCAATTCCGCAACTCTTTTTGCTGTGGATTGCCGAGAGGGGAAGATCGATTCCATGGTGGGGGAGGATGCCAATCTTTTTCCAGAGCTCACCCGTGGGAGAGGAGAGAAGTGTTTTCTCGAGCTGCGTTTTCATCGAACCCCAAAGGCGGAGTGGTCGACCTTGATATCGGCATCGGATAGCTGTGGAAGAAGCCCTCTTTCGATCGCCTGCTTCCAAAGAAGTGCTTTTTCAATGAAGAGGGCAAGTGCATCCGCTGCTTTTTCTGGGGTGAGATGGGCATAGTAGAGATAGTCGAATAGCACGAGCTGATTCTCTTTCTCTAGATAGGCAAAACTTCCGATGCGCGGGTAAGGGGTATTTGCCTTGAGACACTCTTTGAAGAGATTTTCGCGGTATTTTCCTGCCGGAATTTCATGCACGAGAGTTGCCATGAGAATTCTCTCTTTAGGTTCATCATCCTCGAGCTGAATGTGGAGTTTTTCATTGATGCTCATGCGCACGGCACGCTTTTTTTCGGCGTAAAGCGGCACATCGATGAGGGGACTGAGGCGGTTTAAGAACTCTTGAAAGCGGTCCACCTACTTCTCCTCCTTCTCTTCTTTTTCTTCGAGCTTCTCTTCGAGATCTTCGAGCGCTTCGATGAATGACATCAGCACATCTTGCCGATGTTGCGGTGTGCGGTAGAGCTTCGGGGCCACTTGCCGTACCGCATCGCGCATCTGAGTGAAGATGATGATCTGTGCCATCTCTTGAGGGATCCCTAGTTGCGTCGCCAGTTGCAATACCTTCTCGCTTGCGGGATATCGCTCTTGTAGATACTTCATGAAGATCTTTGCGAGGGAGTCAAATGCAAGACGTGTAGAAAGTGCCAGTCCATTTTTCTTAAACGCGGACTCGATGAGTTTGAGCCTAGTTGCGAAAAAGCGGAATACTCCTAAAATTGCCTGCAAGCTGCGCGCCTCTGTGAGAAGGCGGTGGAGTTCTCCACGAGAGATCGAGGAGCCTTTTGCCTTGAGATCGGCGCCCAAAGAGTGCAGAACGAAGTCGATCACGACCTTCATCTTTTCAAAAGTGAAGGCATTTGTCAGCTGTTCAAAGAGTGTGAGGGCATCCCGAGGATTTCCTGTGATATCGCGATAGATATCGCGGAGTGCTGTCGGGCTTCCAAGACCTTGTTCTGAAAATGTACGCGCCTGCTGTGCGATGTTTCGCCCTGCGCGGATCTCGCGGCCATACTGGGTATTGACCTCCTCCTTAACCTCGCGCACTACGCGATTGAGATCTCCCTCGCTTGTCTCGAGGAGAAAGTCGAGCGCTTCATCTGCAAGAGAGATGTCCGAATAGGAGGAGAGGAGTTTTTTATGAACGCTCTCTTTCGTGTCTTTTTCTGTTAAGCGCGAACGGAGCAGAAGAAGTGCACGCGCATTGAGCTCCTGATTTCTTCGCTGGTACTGCTCTGCGACCTCTTCGATCTTCTGGATCTGCACGATCTGTTTGGTCTTTTCTGTCTTTTCAGCCTCCTCCTCTTTTCCCTTCTTGCGCGTGCGCACTTCGAGTGTCTCAAAGCGGCGCGCCATTGCTAAGGGATTGAACGCCGCAAGTTCTGTCCACTCGGTGAACTGCTCTTCTACCGCCTCCGCAAGAATAGCATAACGGCCTATCTGCTCAGGCTTCTGGGTGCGCTGAGCCTTCTCCGATCCAACCGGCCCAATGCGCGAGGTGCTGAGATGGTCATCTTGCATAAGGTTTTTTTAGTGAGGAGAAATTAATTAGTAAAGAAGGAACGGTTTTTTAGAGGTAGGTCTCAATGCGCTTGATCCAGCCCCTGAGCCAGCGCGCTTCGTTGCGCTCTTTGGGCGCGTGCTCCACGCGCAGAGTGAGTAGCTCCTTTGCTGCTTTAATGAAAGCAGGAATGGGGGCTGCTTCGGGATCCATGCGTAGCAGAACCTGTTTTAATCCCCAGCCCTCTCCCTGATACTGCTCCGTCGAAGAGATCCCTTCACCTTTAAAATTAAGATAATCACTCAGAGCATAGAGACCGTTTGAGGTGCTGGCAACGCGAAAAAAGTTGTGTGAGAGAAGTTCTTTGTTTTCTTTTGACAACCCAACAGACATCTTCTCGAGCGTATGCTCAAGACGTACAGCGATAAAACGCGCCTGAAATGTTCGCGTCTCGTATAAAAAGTTGCGCAGCTCTTGCATCTCTTGTGAGTGAAGCTTTGAGCGAAACTCCTCCTCTGATTTCCAAGGGCACTCCTTTTTTAGCCAGCCGGGGACTTTTATGCCCTCCATCTCCAAAAATGCAATGAGCGCAGGAAATGTCTCTTGAAAAATGCTCTTCTGCCCCGCTGGAAACCAGATGAAGTGGCCGATGCCTAGAGAAGCATGCTCCTCTCCTTTATTCCACGAGGTGAGTCCGAGCAGCGATCTTCCACACTCATTTTGCCAGATCTTCTCTGCAAGTTTTTCCGCTTGAGTCTGAGAAATCGAGAGCTGCGGTGCCGCAGCAAGAATTAGAAGACTAGCCAGCAATGGAATCAATAGAGCACCTCATAGACCTGGCCGGTCTGCAGGCCTTCCACGCTTTTGCTGTAAGCAAGAGCGACCTTTGCGAGAGGAACAGGATCAAATCCGCGGAAGTAGGCTCCATACTTATCCATCGACTCTTGGATTATCGTGGGGCAGATCACATTGATCCGGATCTGTTTAGGAAGTTCGATCGCCGCGGCCTTTACAAACGATTCGAGCGCGCCATTCACCGTGGCAGCTGCGCAGCTCGCGCGTACAGGAGAACGACCTAAAATACCGCTCGTAAGCGTAAATGATCCCCGCTCGCGGATATACTCGCTACCGATACGCACGACATTGACTTGGCCCATCAATTTGTCATTTAGGCCCGCGAGATAGTGATCCGCCTTGAGTTTGGAAAACTCCTCGAATGGCACGCGACCCGTAGCAGTGACCACCGCATCAAATTCTCCAGCTTTAACAAACATTTCGCGGATCGACTCTTCCGAAGTGGTATCGCAACGGAGATCACCCGCACTTCTCCCCACCACAAGCACCTCATGGCGAGGAGAGAGCTCCTTCACCACAGCCTTTCCAATTGTTCCGCTTCCGCCAATCACGAGGATTCTCATGATCATTCTTATACCGAAGGCGGAAAATGTTTTAACAGTTTTTTCTCTGAGATTACTCGGTGTATTCGGTAATTAGCTTCGCGATAGGTGTGGGAAAGTGGTGCTGTGCAAGCAGCGTGAGCTGACCCGATCGACGGATCTCATCTCGTTCTTCGTGAAAGTGATCTGAGACATTAGTAAGATAAAGGTGATCGTAGCGGAACATGTTTTCAATAGAAGCGAAGCAGGCACCCACTACTCCACCGATACCAGCTGCGCCGAGAGGTCCTGCTACGGCAAATCCTGCGACGGAAGATCCAGTCACCAGGCTTGTTTTAACGAGGAGGACAAAGGCTCTGTTCTCATTATCGAGGCTGCTTTTTGCAGCTACTAAAAGACCAGAGATAACACCTGATCCCATGGGAGTACTTCCCAAATAAGCAGAACAAACACCTGCAGTGAGACCAGCTATCCGATAAAGACGCGGGTTTCTTTCTTCATTATGCGCATCTAATGAAGAGAGCGTGACCACTCCGGCAAGCGTCCCATATGCGCAAGGTATCGCCCCGGACATTAGCCCCTCAGAGTAGATTCGCGTACCGATAGACCAAATAAGGCCGCTATTGGCAAGACCCGAAGGTAGTATGGTCTCTCTGCCATTAGCACGCCTCTCTCGCGCTGCACCTGTTATCACAAGGGTTCCGCTTGCTAAGGGAATAAGATCCGCGATCTTAGATGCACTTGTCGCCACTCCGACTCCAATATTGGCACCCTCTAGAGCACCTTTTCTAGCTGTGTTTTGATGAGATCCTGCGTCTGCCATTTGTCTTAAGAACGTGGGAATGGTGAGAAGGGCTGCTTTGAGATTCTGCGCCGATTGACCTACTACGGGAAAAGTGAAGACGCGGACCTCAACTGCCTTGTAAGCATTTGCCGCCCGGGTACTGCAAGCGTTATAGGTGCTTCTGCAATAATTTGAGACTTTTGTACAAAATGACATAAATTTCACTCTTGGTTATTAAAATGATTGCCTCTGGTTCTTCCTTTGAGACTACTCGGTGTATTCGGTAATTATTCGTGCAACGGGGATGGGCAAGCGGTGTTGTGTGAGTAGCGCCTGTTGGCCAGATCGGCGGATCTCATTTCGTTCTTCATGAAAGCGATCTGTCACTGGGTTAAGAAATTCAGGATGGTCGAGCATGTTTTTAATTGGAGCAAAACAAGCGCCCGCAGCTCCTCCAGCACCAGCTGCGCCAAGAGGACCGGCCACCGCAAATCCTGTGACTGCCGCTCCAGCGGACACACCTGTTCTTATAGCGCTGATCCAATCATCATTTCTTATCGTTCCGAAAAAGTAATGGCTAGAAACAGCATCAGTAACAGCAGCGACAATTCCCGATTCACTTGAGGTAAAACCTAGATATGTAGAACTAATTCCTGCAACCAAACCTGTTAACACACTTTGAAGGACCTCTTGCGGCTGTCTATAGTTCACGAAATTACAAATCACTAGCGCAACCTTTGCATCTAACAGGGCTACTCCCGCAGAAAATGTGCCATCGGAATACATTTTCCACCCGATAGATCCGCAAATGACGCTAAGGCCAAGAAGACTCACTACTTGCATGTCCGTCGGTATTGGATGAAGTCTGTATATCCTACGAATGTCTGATAAAGTCGCTCCTACAAAGAATCCACCTACCGTGGGAATGACTCTTCCACTGGTTGCTGTCCCTACTGTAACCCCTAACCCGACGTTTGCGCCTCGAAGAGCCTCTTGAGCAGCAGACCCTATAGACCCCGCACGGACCATTTGTTTAAGGAATATTGGCATGGCAACTAAGGCTGCTTTGAGATTCTGCGCTGATTGACCTACTACGGGAAAAGTGAAGACACGGATTTCAACCGCTTTGTAAGCATTTGCCACCTGGGTACTGCAAGCGTTATAGGTGTTTCTGCAGTAATTTGAGACTTTTGTGCAAAATGACATAATTTTTACTCTTGGTTATTAAAGCGATTGTCTCTGGTTCTTTGGCATTACTCGGTGTATTCGGTAATTATTCGTGCAACAGAGATGGGCAAGCGGTGCTGTCGAAGTAACGTCTCCTGGCCTGATCGACGGATCTCATTTCGTTCTTCATGGAATCGCGTTCTAACTGGGGTAAAATATACCTCCGAGTGAGTATACATTTCATTGAGAGAGTTGAGACAAGCACCTGCTACCGCGCTCACTCCAGCTGCGCCGAGAGGTCCGGCGGTGGCAAATCCTGCAACTGCAGATCCAGTCGTCAGGCTTGTTTTAACGAGGAGGACAAAGTCTCTGTTCTCATTACCGCGGCTGGTTTTTGCAGCAACTAAAAGACCAGAGATAATACCCGATCCCATGGGAGTACTCCCCAAATAAGCAGAACAAACCCCTGCAGTAAGTCCGGCTATCCGGTAAAAATAAGGGTTTTCTTCATTACGCTCATCTAATGAAAAAGCGGTGACTAGTCCTGCAAGCGTCCCATATGCATAAGGTGTTGCCCCAGATATCAACCCCCCGAAGTAGATTTGACTGCCGATTGACCACATTAGGCCGCTGATACCAACACCCATGGGTATTGCGATCTTTCTCAGAGGAACATGACCCTCTTGCACAACACATGTCGCCGCAAGAGTTGCGCTGGCTAAGGGAATAAGATCCGTGATCTTGGATGAACTTGTGGCTACCCCGACCCCAATGTTGGAGCCTTGCAGAGCTCCAACAAGTGCAGGTCTACCCTTTCCCGCACGGACCATTTGTTTAAGAAATATTGGCATGGCGACCAGGGCTGCTTTGAGATTCTGCGCTCCGCGACCTACTCCGCAAGGAAAGGTGAAGACACGAACTTCCACGGCCTTGTAGGCGTTAGAGGCTTGGGTGCTGTACGCGTTATAGGTGTTTCTGCAGTAATTTGAGACTTTTGTGCAAAATGACATAATTTTTACATGTTTGTTTTTATGAAGAATTAATTATAAATCTATCTTTATTAAAAATGAAATTTAAAAAATATTTTTAAACAACCATAAAAAGGATAGAAGACGAAAAGGGAAGGGGGCTTAGGAGAGCTGCACTCTTCCGAGGGGCTGGATCCTAATTTCGGGCACGATCTCCTGGTAGGAGACGACGGCGAGCTCGGGGTATTCGCCTTCGATTAGCTTACGCACGAATCTACGTACGTCGATGGCGGTGAGGAGCACGGGAGGCTGTCCGCCTGCGGGAGTGGGGACGATGGTGGCGCGCATCGCGCCGAGGATAATCTGCACAGAGTCGGGATCTAGAGCGAGATAGGAGCCAGCAGAGGTCTGCTTGATCGCGCCGCGGACCATATCTTCGATTTCGGGATCGAGGAGGTATACGGAGAGGATCGACTGGCCCTGAGAGTATTTGTAGCTGATGTATCTCTTGAGAGAGGAGCGGACATACTCGGTGAGAAGAACGGTATCTTTTTCTGTTTGGGCCCACTCGCTGAGAGCTTCGAGGATGGTGCGGAGGTCTTTGATCGAGACCTGTTCTTGCACGAGACGTTTGAAGATCTCGGTCAGTTTTTGTAGGGGGACGAGACGGGTCACCTCTTTCACGAGATCGGGATAAGATTTTTCGATGAATTCTAGGATACCGCGCACCTCTTGGATGCCGATGAATTCTGCCGCGTACTGGCGGTAGAAGAAGGAGAGGTGGAGGATCATCACGTCGAGCGGGCGCCAGAACTTGATGCCTGCCTTTTGCAAGATCTCCTGGTATTTGCTGTCGACCCAGAGGGAGGGCTGTCCGGTGGAGCTTTTTGTGGTGGTGAAGGGGAGGTTGTAGCGGCGCAGGTTTTCTGGTGACTCATTGGTGAGGAGGTAGCCTTCGAGGATCTTTCCACGGACAATGGGAACTTCGTTTAAGAAGATCGAGTACTCATCACTCTCCAGAGTGGGCGAATCGGTGCGCACGTGGACACCGGGAAAGCGGACGCCGAGATCCTGGTAGAGGGCGTGTCTCATTTTGGGAACCATCTCGTCGATGAAGGTGAGGCCACCGCGCTCCTTTTTGAGGAGGATGGAGAGGCTCTTTCCAACTTCGATGATCACGGGGAGGGTTAGGGCGTATTCATCAGAGGGGCCGCGGACAACTGCATGTCCTTCGACCTCGGTATCCACACGAGAGGCGCGCATACCGGCACCCACTTTTGCGGCTTTTTTCTTATCGTTGAACCAGGTGAAAAATCCTACGCCACCAACAATGACGGAAAGGATGATAAAGACGACAGTTGGGAAGCCTTTGATCCAGGCCATGGCAAACAGAACAACAGCTGCGATCATGATCGCTTTAGGCTGACCCAGTAGCTGGGAGGAGATCTCTTTTCCGAGGTGAGAATCTTTTTTGTCGCTCGAGACGCGCGTTGTAACGATACCGGCAGTCATCGAGATGAGAAGAGAGGGGATCTGAGAAACGAGGCCGGCACCAATCGAAAGGAGCGTATAAACCTGTGCGGCTTTCAGCGCGGTCATTCCGTGCATCGCGACCCCGACGATGAGCCCCCCGATGATGTTGATGATGGCGATGACGATACCGGCGATGACGTCTCCCTTCACGAACTTCATCGCTCCGTCCATCGCTCCATAGAGTTGGCTCTCTCGCGTAAGGGCCAGGCGGAGTTCGCGGGCTTGCATCGCATCGATGACCCCGCTGCGCATATCCGCATCGATGCTCATCTGTTTGCCGGGCATCGCATCCAGGGTGAAACGAGCAGCCACCTCAGCAACACGCTCAGCACCTTTCGTCACGACAATGAACTGGACAATGGTGATGATCAAGAAGATGATACCGCCGACAACAAAGTTGCCGCCGACAACGAAATTTCCGAAGGCAAAAATGATGTGTCCTGCGTCTGCATGAAGAAGAATTTGTCTTGTAGCAGAGATCTCAATACCCAAGCGGAATAGTGTAGTGATCAGCAGCAGAGAGGGGAACATCGAGAGGTGGACGGCTTTGGGGATGTAGAGTGCCACCATGAGGAGCGAGATCGAGACCATCATGTTTACGGCGATCAAATTATCCAGGATTGTGGGAGAGACCGGGATAATGATCATCATGATGATCAGGATGATGAAGAAGGCGAGGACGACATCGCTCGACTGCGTGATGATATTCAGCGCTCTCTGGCCGCCCAAATATCTTCCCAGATTGCTTAGAAAGTTTTTCATTGTTTAAACAGCTCGCCTTTGAGCGCTTCTGGCGCTTCGATGCCTTTCAGCCAGCGCAGAATCTCTGCAACGGCTTGATAGGCCTCCTCGGGTATATACTCGCCGATCTTCCCTTTTTCGAAAAGGGTATGCGCGAGGGGGACGTTGCGCATAACCGGAATACTGTTGTCGACGGCGACCTTGATGATGAGATCCGCAACGGGCCCCTGCCCCATGGTGACGATCTTTGGTGCGGGTTCTTTCTCCTCTTCATACTCGAGGGCCACAGCGATATGGATCGGGTTGGTAATAATTGCTTTCGCACGGCGAGCAGCCGAAGGACCCTCCTGGTAGGCGATCTCCTGGGCCTGCTGGCGACGACGGCTTTTGATATGGGGGTCTCCCTCTGTGTCTTTAAACTCCTGCTTCACCTCAAATTTTTCCATCTTCATCTCTTTGGCGAAGTTGCGCCGCTGATAGATCAGGTCAATGATGGCGACAGCAAGAAAAAAGATCCCTACGCGGATGACGACCTTTAGGAGAAAATCGTTGAACACCTGGGCAGTCCCAATCACCGGAAGTGCAGCCGTGGAAACAATGTCTCCAAGGCTATTCCAGACAACAGAGTAGATCAGGATGACCGCACCGGTGATTTTAAAAATCGATTTAAGGAGTTCGAAAAGCGTCTTGAACTTGAAGAGATTTTTGAGGTTGGTCACAGGGTTCAACCGTTTGAAATCGAGTTTAAAAGCTTCTGTGGAGAACATAGGCCCCACAAGAATGAAGCTTGTGAAGACGCCGACACACACGGTGATCAGAAGCACTGGCCAGCTGCAATTCAAGATCACCATCATCGCCTCTTCCAGATAACCGCCTGCGCGGTTAGTGAGATCGATATCCGTTGCAGAGCGTGCAAAAATTGAAACGATGTACTGCGCCAGCTTTTGGTAGATATACCCCGCAGAGATGATCATCGCGGCGATCGAGACGATAAAGGTCATCGCCGCAGGAAAATCTTGGGCTTTCGCGACCTGACCCTTTTTTCGCGCGTCGCGCAACTTCTTCGGGGTCGCCTTTTCGGTTTTTTCAGCCATTTATCATTTGGGGAGTAAATTTATCTGCATGTTATCTGCATAAGCGCATGCCGATAAAATGCCGATAAAATGCTGATAAAGCAACTAGAAAATCATAAGATGTTCGTTTTAAGTAGATTGTGGGCTTGGTAAAAAGTTGTCGTCTTTAGAAAAATTTCTGCTAAACTCGCTCCCCTTGTTGGTTTACTTTAGGAGACATTTATGTCGATGATACCAGATTTATCTGCAGCTAAGCCTGCTCTCTCCGGAGCAGGGGAAAAATTATCTGCCGGCAAAACGAAAGTTGATTCTTCTACAGACCTCAAGGCAAAGGAGGTTTTTGCTAAAAAAGACGAGCCATTCGGTGGCTATGATTCTGATGACGATATCCCTCCAATGAAGTCCTCTGCAACTATAATTGGAAAGAATTTGCTTCCTGAAGCAGGGGCGATGACAATTCCTTGTAAAGATAAAGATGGAAATCGCAAAAACATCAAAGGAAGCACGCTTATCGAGATTGTGCACGATAAAATTCAGCAGTTTTACGGTGAGGTTATAGAATTAGGCTCTGAATATGAAAAAGAACGTGATGGTGCAATCATTCCTGCTCCGCTCCTAGAGAACGGTACCATTGTTATAAGGGAAGCAAGAGAATGGCTCGTGTCACTTGGTGGGTGGAAGGGAATGGCGCCAAAGGAAGAGGTCCGGAAGTACTTTTTTTCTTACAACGAGTCGGAAAAATTTACGGGCGCAAGAATTTTTGATAATCTATTAACCTTTCCAATTGAGGACCATCGCATTCACATCCCCAAGGGGTTTTCCATTGGTAAATTTGATGTCACACTCAAATGGGAAGAAACTGATGGTCAATGGAATCAGATAGTCAAGACAGATCTTTCCTATCCCCAGATTTTCAAAGCTCTGAACCATGTGAAGACATTTTTCGGATTACAAGATAAAGACATTGCTGTCATTCAGTTGTCTGCGGTGGGTCGGTGTATCGAACTGCCCAAGGGAATTTGGGGAAAAACACCTAAGGAAAATCAGGTCGAAATCGAAAGTTTTTTAGACTACGTGAATGCACTCATGTTTGGGATCGAGCCGTCGGGCCTAAACGCGGCTTTTGTGATTAGTCTTATGACTTTGGATCTTATTGCCGATGGGGAACTAACCTACAAGACAGCCTTCAAAGCAAATAAGGATGGAGGAGTCTATCCCTACGCCTGTTTTCGCGACAACAAGGGTTCTTACGAGAACAGAGAAAAGATTTTGCGCCACGCCAAGGAGAATCAATCTTCACTAAGCATGAAAGAATTTCGAAAAAGTCCCGCGCTTTCTCTTGTCGCAACGAAAGAGGCGATCATGATTAAAACGTGGCTCGTGCATCGCAGAGTGATCGATCCAAAATTGGCATATGACAAGCAGATCAATCAAATAAAAACTGCTGTAGGCGATTTGTATTCTCACTACTTGTGTAATGGGATTGGAGTCCAATTTCTCAAGAAATTTGCCGTTATGGGGATATCAGATGGTAAAAAAGCTGATGATAAAAAGAGTGAGCTTTGAGCCAGTCCAATCAGTGTTTTTCGGTTTCAATAGATTTTTTTTCGGAGACATACGCACGTTTTGCATGCGCATAAAACCGCTTGTTCGTGTTAAACTTTTGCGAAAAATTCCCTGGAGGAGCCATGAGCGGACTTACCACACTCTCTTGCGAACAGATGCTGCAAAACCCCAATCTAATTTCGCGGCTTCCGCCTGAATCTCTGGCGCGTTCTTTGCTAGAGTCACGGATAGAAAATGTGGCAAGTATTTCTCTCGATAAAATACGCGACAAACTGCGGTCCAATCTTTCGAATGAAGAGGCTGTCATCGCACAAAGAGCCTTATCGATACTCAGGAGCTCTCGACCATCCCTAATACCTGCGGGGAAAGCAAAATGTCCAGAGTATGAGCAGCTTCTCAAATTGGCAGATGAGGTGGGATTTACGCGCGAAGAAAAGGCCTTTATTCAGCTGCATGTCATCGGTGGCAAAAAGTATATTTTCGTTGGTGAACAGCACACCAACAACAAATTCTTCGCTCTGTTCGAACGTCTGATGACATCGAAAAACTCCGCTGTCGCCCTGTTTAGAGAAAATATTTGTGCTGACGAAGCGTCTAGCAAGAAATATACAGAGGGATTTACAGCCGGAAACTGCGATATATTTGGTTTGGAGGGAGCCGGCCACCCTCTTTTTGTAGCCGTCACATACTGCATCTATTCTGCAAAGCAGATGTTTGCCTCTCACCTCGAGAGTTTCTTAAGCGAGCTCCATTTTAATACCCCTTGGCTGGAAGTATTGCGAACGGCGGGAGATCACATGCCTACCAAGGAAGCTGAAGAGCTTCTTGAAGAGATCAAAAGACTTCTTGCCAAAAAGATGTCTATACTCAAGAAATGCGAGAAACTATCAAAGATTCCTCCGAAAACTTGGGCAAATTTCTTTCTCGGATTATATTCCACCTGTGAGAGCATTTCTCATATTTCTGATCTTTTTTCATCTTCTGAGAGGGGAGAGATCGAAGCGTTATTAGAAGATCCCGCAAGTGAGAAAAACTGGGAGAGATTTGAAGAGGTGGTTGCGATTAATCATCGAAATCGCTCAGCCGCAAAGACCCTCTTTTCTCACACATCACAAAATAGAACGACTCCTATTGTGATGATGGGATACAACCACATCCCAGGAATTGTTGCAGAACTGGAACGACTTGTCATAGAGACAAGACGGTTTATCGACACATCTGACAAAAAGAAAGCCTGATATTTAGGGTGTTTCTTTTCTGGTTAGACCGAAGAGCTTCAGGTCAAACCCACCGGAAATTAGCTCCGCTTCTTCCTTCACGGAAAGACCGCTGGCTTCGACGAGTTTTCGTTCGGGGCAGAGGACATGTGCGCGCGCATTTTTTGCGCATTGGGTTCTGAGGAAGTGGCCTAGGGCTTGGTAGAGCTCGATCGAGCTTGCCATGCGCTTCCCATAGGGAGGATTGGAAACAATGAGGCTAGGTGGTGTCTGGGGAAAATAGGAGCGGATATCTTTGCAGGTGATCTCAATGGCTTGATCGAAGCCGGAGGCACGGAGATTCTCCTTACACATCTCGTAGGCTTTGGGATCTTTGTCTGCACCAAAAATTTTGCCGGGCTCAAGAGGGATCCGTTGAAGATTTGCCTCTTGCTTCACCTTTTCCCACGCCTCTTTTGAGAAGGCGGGGTGGTGGAAGAAACCAAAAAAGTCGCGGAAAAATCCTGCGGGGGTGCGCGACTTGATCATGGCGGCTTCGATGAGAATTGTGCCGCTTCCGCAAAAGGGGTCGCAGAGGATCTCTTCAGAGGGAAAGCCTGAGAAGAGAAGAACAGCAGCAGCAAGAGATTCCTGGATGGGAGCAGCTCCGGAGTGTTTACGCCAGCCGCGTTTGTAGAGGGCGGGGCCGGAGGTATCTAAGCTGACGGTTGCCATGCCCTGCTGAATGTAGAGGTTGAGCTGGATATCGGGATTTTCGACATTCACTGAGGGGCGCGCGCGCCTCTCGTCACGAAAGCGGTCGCAGATCGCATCTTTCAAAACTTGAGCGGCAAAGAGGCTGTGGCGCAGCGTGGTGCTTGTGACGTTTGCATCGATGGCGAAGGTTTTGTCGAGTGAGAAGATCTCGGGCCAGGGGATGTCGTAAGCTCTACGGTAGAGCTCATCGCGATCTCGACAGGGGAAATGGGATAAAGGCCAGAGAACGCGTGTTGCGAGGCGTGAGCAGTAGTTGATCTTGTAGACGAGGGGCATTTTTCGAGGGACGAAAACGCCGCCTTGTCCTGGTCGGACATCGGGGATGCCCATCTCCTGCAACTCTTTGACGAGGAGCTCTTGTAGGGCTGTATGCGCTGTAATAAAAAGTTCGTTCATCTGAGCTCTAGTTGTGGAAGAAGAGAATGACATCGCCGTCCTGCACGATATACTCCTTTCCTTCCGATCTTGCTTTGCCGGCATCGCGCGCGCCGACCCTTCCGTTGTATTTTACAAAATCCTCGTAGCTGATCACCTCAGCGCGGATGAATCCTTTCTGGATATCGGTGTGGATCTTGCCTGCGGCTTCTTGCGCGTTCATCCCTTTTTTGATTGTCCAGGCGCGTGTTTCGATATCTCCGGAAGTGAGGAAGGTGATGAGGTCGAGTGTTTCAAAAGAGGCTTTAATCAAGCGATTGAGACCTGTCTCTTGCAGACCCAGAGAGTGGAGATACTCTACGGCTTCCTGTTCGCTGAGCTGGGTGAGCTCCTCTTCCAGTTTCGCGCAGATGGGAATGACACGGCTCTTCTCTTTTTCGGCATATGTGCGTACACGATCCACAAACGCATTTTCCATGGAAGGGAGTGCCTCTTCTGAGACGTTTGTCGCGTATAGGACCTTTTTGTCTGTTAAAAAGGGATAACCGGCGAAATGGGCTCTCTCTTCGGGTGTGGCTTGCAGTGAGCGGAGGGGATGGTTCTCATTGAGGTGTTTTTCCGCCTTTTTGAGTGCGTCATAAAGGGGAACGAGCTCCTTTTTGCTTTTGATCTGCTTTTCAAGTTTTTGGAGTGTATTTTCCACCATTTGTAGATCGGCGAGGATCAGTTCGAGGTTGATCACCTCGATGTCGGCGATCGGATCGACTTTGCCTGCAACGTGGATGACATCATCATTTTCGAAACAGCGGACAACTTGGAGGATCGCATCTGTTTCGCGGATATTGGCAAGAAACTTATTGCCGAGGCCCGCTCCTTCCGAAGCGCCAGCTACAAGGCCTGCGATATCGACGAAGGTCATTGTGGCGGGAATAATTTTCTTGGTTTTCGAGATGTTGGCCAAAACTCCAAGGCGAGGATCGGCGACATCGACAATGCCGACATTGGGATCAATAGTGCAAAAGGGGTAGTTCGCTGCTGCAGCCGCTTTACGCGTGATCGCATTAAAAAGTGTGGATTTTCCAACGTTTGGAAGTCCGACAATTCCGCATGAAAGATTGCTACTCATAATTTATTTGCCTGTTATTCCAAGGAGTTTTTCTACCATCGCATGGTTGCCTTTCTCTTTTTCCTCTCGAATCCATCCGGAGGAGATAACTCTTCCGTCGAGCTTCTCTTTCTCGAGATATTCGGCAGTGAAACTGAGCTCTTTCTGTAGGGTTTTTACATGCTCCTCGTCTCCTTCTTTGGCGTGGCCAAAAGCGGCGCCTTTGCCCAGGATTAAAAAGGAGAAGGGGAGTTTCTTTTTGATGTTTCGCAGGAAAAGATCATAGGATTGTGCGGCAATTTCAGTTGTGAAATTTAAAAGAATCAGAAGATCTACGCCTGCTTTTTTAAATTTGGCAATTTTTTCGTCTAGAGAGGAGAGTTGTGCTGGAGGGTGTTTGCTGAGAACCTCTGCGGGATGATTGGCAAAGGTGAGTACAGCAACCGATCCGCTTGGCGCAGCGCGTTTTTTGAGGTATGCGAGGAGCTTTTGATGACCGAGATGCACGCCATCAAAATTTCCCATTGTGAGCACGATAGGAGAGGGGAGTTGAGGGATTTTTTCGAGGTCGGTAACAATCTTCATTGCTTCAAAGACCCTCGTAAATCGAAGTGGGGGGTTGTGATTTTTTCCCACGAGAGACACTCACTCAAGTGAAAAGATCCACTGCGCGTGCGCTTGAGAGCGGAGAGGTGCGCAAAGCAGCCGAGCTCTTTTCCGATCTCATCTGCTAGGGAGCGGATGTAGGTGCCCTTTGAGCAGGTGATATCGAGCTCTAAAATGGGGTAGCTGTAACTGACAAAGCGCGTCTTGATGGTGACACTCACAGGTGCTCGTTCGATTGTGACACCTTTTCGCGCGAGTTCGTACAGTCTTTTACCCTGGACTTTTTTCGCGGAGAACATGGGAGGCGTCTGCAGAATGGTTCCTTGAAATTTTTTAAGGCACTCTTCGATTTCATGCTCGGTGGGGATCTTGTCGCTCGCTGCAGTGGGCTTTCCATCGCAGTCAAAGCTGTCTGTCGCCACGCCTAAAAAAAGGGTGGCAGAGTACTCCTTCTCATCGGCAAGGAACTCTTCGGCGCGGCGGGTGAATTTTTTACCTAAAAGCAGGACCATCACTCCTGTGGCAAAGGGATCGAGTGTGCCGGCGTGTCCGATCGTTTTTAAACCGGTGAGTTTTCTCAGGACGGGGATCAAGCTAAAGGAGGTTCTTCCTCTGGGTTTATCGACGAGTAAAATGCCCTCGCTCATGAACCTATCTCGGGATCTTTCTGCCTCGTTTTTTGCTCTTCATGGATCTTATGGAGAAGTGCATCGAGACGGATCTGCTCTTCGACGCTATCATCGAGCTTGAAAGAGAGCTCAGGAAAATAGCGCATAACAACCTGTTTTGAAGCGGTGAGCGCGATAAAGCCCGCAGCGGACTGCAGAGCCTCTACGGTATCCTCTTTTTGTTTTGGGGTACCGATCACACTGATAAACACTTTTGCATGCTGAAGATCTGCAGTGATGCTCACGCGCGTAATGCTCACAATGGGAGCCACACGAGGATCGCGCACATCTTTGCGGATCACATCAGAGAGAACTTCTTGCAAAAGAGAGTTGAGCCGTTCGACCCGTTTTTTCGCCATAGCAGCTCTTGATTAAAGTTCTTGTTGCAAGTAGGTGATCTCGTAGGCTTGGAGAAGATCGCCCTCTTTCACATTGCTGAAGTTCTGTAGAACAATCCCACACTCGTGGCCCTTGCTCACTTCGCGTACATCCTCTTTCACGCGGCGTAGCGAGGAGATCGGTCCTTTCCAGACGACCTCTTTATCGCGGACGACACGCACGTGGTTGTTGCGCTTGATGATTCCATCTGTGACCATGCAACCGGCAATGATGCCGAGCTGAGACGCTTTGAAGGTTGCCTTGACGACCGCTTCTCCAGTATTGTTCTCCTGCGGAATTTTATCGAGAAGAGCAAGCATCAGATCTTTGACGTCGTCAATTGCGTGGTAGATGATGTCGTGGGTTTTGACAACGACTTTTTCCTCTTTGATCAGACGGTCTGCATTGCTGCCGATTTTCGTGTGGAAACCGATGATAGGCGCCTTCGATGCGGAGGCGAGTTCAACATCCGATTCGGAGATCTCTCCCACTTCTGCGGAGATGATGTTGATATCCACCTTGTTCGAAACGATTTTGAGAAGAGAGTTTTTCAGCGCATCCAAAGAACCCTGCACGTCCGCACGCAGAATAAGGCTGAGGGTCTTTTTCGCAACGGTTTCACCGGGTTGTTTGAGAAGGGCTTCAAGAGAGGAGCGTTTCGAAGGTTGCTGCAACGAGTGTTTTTTTCCTAAGGTTCTCTCATAAGAAACCTCGCGTGCTTCCTTCTCATCTTTGACGGAGATGAACTCGCTGCCCGCATCTGGAAGATCGGAGAGACCTGTAATTTTTACAGGAGAGGAAGGACCGGCTTCGGTCATCTCTTTTCCAAACTCGTCATGCATTGTTTTGACACGTGCCCAGGGCTGGTCGAAAACAAGGGCGTCGCCGATACGCAGTGTGCCGTTCTGAACAAGAAGTGTAGCGACAGGGCCCATGCCTTTATGCATTTCGGATTCGATCACGGTTCCGCGAGCGCGGGTGTGAGGATTTGCTTTCAGCTCCAAAATTTCGGCTTGTAGCGCGAGCATTTCGAGCAGTTCTTTGATTCCTGCGCCAGTGAGTGCAGAACAGTTTACGGTGATGGTAGTTCCGCCCCATGCCTCGGGGAGAAGGTTGTTCTCTGAAAGTTGGCGATAGACGGTCTCTGCGTTGAAATTGGGCTTATCCGACTTGTTGATCGCAACAACGATGGGAACTCCTGCTTTTTGAGCCTGTTGTAACGCTTCGAGTGTTTGTGTGCGCATGCCTTCATCGCCGGCAATCACAAGAACGACGATATCGGTGACATCCGCGCCGCGTGTGCGCATTGCAGAGAAAGCTTCGTGGCCAGGGGTATCGAGAACTGTGAGATCTCCAACAGCCGTATGGCATTTAAAGGCGCCGATGTGCTGAGTAATGGCACCTGCTTCCCCAGCCGCAATGTTAGACTGACGAATTTTATCGATCAGGCTCGTTTTGCCATGGTCGACGTGTCCCATAAATGTGACAACAGGAGGACGAAGAATCAGTTGAGCGTCTGGCGATTCTTGGATCTCTTTTTTGATCGTCTTATCGGTGACGCGAATTCTCTCTTCTTCGGTTCTGTCGATGGTAATTTCGCACTCGAATTCGTGTCCGAGAAGTTGGATGGTGGTCTCGTCGCTGAGGAAATCATTCAACGTGAGAATCACACCCTGCATGAAAAGCTTTGCGAGCAGTTGCGAAGCTTTCAATTTCATCGCTACAGCGAGATCTTTCACGCTGATAGGAAGGCGTACTTTAAGCTCTTTTGGACGGATCGTCTCCTCTTCCTCAAGAGCGCGCATCTTCTGTGAAGGACGTTTTTTGCGCCATGCCTCATCGTCGTGGCTGCGAAGACCTTGTCTGTCTCGCGAATCAAAAGCGCGTTTGGAATCAGGAGTGCGTTTTTGCGGTTTTACATCGCGGTACTCTTTAAACCCTGCTTTTTTTGGAGCAGCGCCCTCCTCTTTCCGTGCGGGCTTTGTTGATGAAGGAGGGGGAGCTTTGGGAGGGATTACAGGTGTTCGTGGAGGATATGGAGGTCGTCTTGGAGGATATGGTGGACGCGCATCTCGCGTGAAAGGGGGGCGTGAGTCTCTTCGTTCGCCAGGAGCAGCGCTTGAAGGTCTTTGTCCGCCTGGACCATACCCAGGCGCAAATCGCGGCTGCGGACGCGGGGTAGATGGACGCGGTGTTGGTGTGTAGGTAGAGCCGGGTCTAAAAGCAGGTCTCTCTTGACGCGGAGGAGTAGGGGGAGCGGGGGAAGCAACAGGCTCCTCTTTTTTCTCTGGAGGTGCTGGCTTAGGTGCGGGCTCTTCCGCATGCACAACAGGTGCAGGCGCGGCAGGAGGCGCCTCAGGCTCAACTTTTTTTACAGCCTCTTCCTTAGGAGGAATTGGAAGAGCAGGAGGCACTTCAACTTCAGCTTCTTCTTTCTTCTTTTTCGGCGGAGCTTTTTTTACTTTGCCGATTTGAAGAGCTTCTGCGAGCTGCGTGTTTTTGATGTTGAGCTTTAGATTTTTTGCCAACGCTTACGTCCTCGCTTTGCGAATTTGGTCTAAAATTTTATCAGCCATATCAGCGCTGATTTCAGGAATCTGTGCCAGCTGCTCTGGGGTTGCCATCAGGAGCTTGCGGCGTGTGTCATAACCGGCACCGATCAAGCTCTGCACGATCAGAGAGCTTAAGCCCTCGACATGTAGAGGCTCATCGAGAACTGGGTCGTCAAGAGTTGCAAGTTCAGCTCTTTCGATCGACATGGCCTTCTGGTACTCAGTCATCTTCTGCACTTCGAGTTCGACTCCAACAAGCTGTCCATTTAAGCGAGCATTCATGCCGCGCTTACCGAGGACGTTGGGGTAGCTCTCATCATCCACGACGATCGAGATGACAGAGCCATCTTCGTTCACGCTGATCTTTTTGATTTCAAGAGGGTGCAGCGCATTCTGGAGAAGTTGCACTGGATCTTCAACGTAAGGGATGATGTCGATCTTCTCGTTGTTGAGTTCGCGAATGATGTTCTTCACGCGCGTTCCACGTACACCGACACACGCTCCCACTGGATCGACTTTTGGATCTAAAGAGCGCACAGCGAGTTTTGTGCGATAGCCCGCATCGCGGACGATCTTTTCGATCACGACGGTGCCATCGCCTAGCTCAGGCACCTCTTGCATGAAAAGCGCAGACACAAATTCAGGGTGGCTGCGCGAGAGAATGACCTCTGCACCGCCAGCTTCTGTATCGCGTACTTCCCAAAGGAGAGCTTGAACGCGTTCGCCGATGTTGTACTTTTCAGTTTTAGGATAGAAGCGATCGGGTAGAATCGCTTCCACTTTACCGAGATCCACAACGAGAGTGGCTCCTCGGATTACACGTTTCACTGTTCCCGAGACGATCTCATGAACGCGGTGTCTGTACTCTTCATAGATCACGTCGCGCTCGGCACCTTTGAGCTTCTGAGAGATGATCTGCCTTGCAGTTTGTGCTGCAACGCGTCCAAAATCTTGAGGGGTGACGAGGATGTCGACCCACTGTCCGATCTCAGCGTAAGGGTTGATCTGACGCGCATCTTCCAGCGTGATCTCCTCTTCGGGGATCGTCACTTTGTCGACAACCTCTTTTTGTGCAACCACATCGATTGCGCCCGTCTTAGAGTTGATCTGGACAGAGACGTTGATGTGGCCTTTAATGCTCTTGCGAGCAGCAGCACGCAAAGACTCCTCAATCGCGGCAATGATCACTTCGCGTTTGATTCCCTTCTCTCTTTCTAAATATTCAAAGATTGCGACGAGATCTTTATTCATCGGTTACTCCTCACCTTTTACTTCCTCTTCTGAGGAGCTTTTCTTCTTTTTCTTCGCTGCAGCACGTGGTTTCGCAGCTCCGACAACGATGTCATCGCGGTTGACCTTGTTTTCGTCAACAAGATGCTCTTTGATGGAAAGCGCGATCTTCTTGTGCTCAGGATCCAACTTGATCACTTTTGCGGTGATCTCTGCGCCTTTCTGGATGATATCTTCGACTTTGCTAAAGGGCTGATCGGAGAGCTCTGTGACGTGCACAAGAGCCTCGATGCCATTTGACAACTCTACGAAAGCTCCGAAAGCAGTTGTTTTTGTAACAACGCCTTTTACGAGAGATCCTACAGGGATCGTTTTTTCAATGTTCTCCCAAGGATTTTGAGTGAGCTGTTTCACGCCGAGTGTGATCTTTTTGCTCTCTTTATCTACAGAGAGGATCACCGCATCAACTTTATCACCTTTCTTGAGAACTTCGGAAGGATGAGAGACTTTTTTAATCCAGCTCAGATCGGAGATGTGGATCAATCCATCAATTCCAGGTTCGAGTTCAACAAAGGCGCCATAGTTTGTGAGATTGCGAATCTCTGCTTGAACGCTCTTGCCGATAGGATATTTGCTCTCAATGTCTTCCCATGGATTTTTCTCTGTCTGCTTGATACCGAGGGAGATTTTTCCCTCTTCTTTTTGCACGGAGAGAACAATGGCTTCGACTTCATCGCCCTTTTTCACCACTTCTGTTGGGTCAGCAACTGCTTTTACCCAGGACATCTCAGAAACGTGGATCAGGCCTTCGATGCCTGGCTCGATTTCAATGAAGGCTCCATAAGGAACCAGATTGACGATCTTGCCGCGGACGCGTGTACCGGGAGGATATTTCATTTCGATCTCTTCCCAAGGATTGCTCTCTTTCTGTTTCATCCCGAGAGCGACTCTTCCTTTTTCTCGATCGATATGGAGAATCATCACTTCTAGCTCTTGGCCGAGATGGACCATCTCTGAAGGGTGTTTGATTCTCTTCCATGTCATGTCGGTGATGTGGAGGAGACCGTCAATTCCGTCGAGGTCTAAGAAGACACCGAAGTCGGTGATGTTTTTCACAATACCATTGCGGATCTCGCCTTCTTGGATGTGTTCGAGCATCTCAGCTTTGCGAGAGATGCGCTCCTCTTCGAGAAGCTCTCGTCTGGAGACAACGATATTTTTGCGCTCCATGTTGATCTTGAGAATTTTGAAATCAAACTCTTGATCGAGATACTCGTCGAGATTTTTGATGCGCTTGTTGTCGATCTGTGAGCCGGGGAGGAATGCTTCCATCCCGATGTCAACCATCAAGCCGCCCTTGACTTTGCGGATGACTTTCCCTTGGACGATCGAGCCTTCTTTGCAATGGTTAACGATATACTCCCACTGTCTCTGACGACGCGCTTTCTCTCGTGAGAGAACGATCTGGCCATCTTCTCCTTCTGCTTGGTCGAGGAGGACTTCTACTTCATTGTCTAGAAGGAGTTCAGAAGGATCGGTGAACTCGTTGATTGGAACGATCCCTTCAGATTTGAGACCTACATCGACAACGACAAAGTCTTTTGTGATTTCTACGATACGTCCTTTTAACACTTGCCCAGTGCTCATCGAGGAGACAGAGCCTTCGCCGGCGGTCTCTTCTTTGCTTGAGAGTAGTTTTTGAAATTGTTTTGCGTCTTCTTCTTGAAAGACAACATCATCGATGATGTTGCTGTCTGTCCAGTCGTATTGGGCTTGTTTGGGCATGTTAAAGGTTTCTCCTAGGGTTTGGTAAAATATAGCATAGATCTTGTCTCACCTCTCGAATGGGAGTGGAAGGGAAATCCTCAAAAGAGAAGGAAGAAAGATTCGTGGGGAAATCCTAACAAAAAGATTTCTGGATGTCCATGAATTATTCATTTGTAAACTTATTTTTAAGAGGGATCGGGCACGCACGCGGGCGCGGGCACGGGTACGAAAGAGGGAAAGAAGACCGCTAGAAAAATGGACATAGTGGAGGTAGCCGTGGAGATATAAGAGAGGAGGTTTTTCTTTCTTTCGTGCCCGTGCCCGTGTGCGTGCCCGATCCCTCATAATCCCGTTCTCCTTTCATTTTTCGTTGCAAGTTCGAATGGATTTTTATAGATTAGCCTTCTTCTATGAAGACTCTTGTTATGAAATTTGGGGGAGCCTCCGTTGCCACGGCGGGCCAGTTTTCTCAAATCGCAGAAATTATTTTAAAGCGTTCCCGCGACTATTCTCGGATTGTTGTGGTTGTCAGCGCGATGGGTAACACCACCAATGAACTTATCGCCCTTGCTAAGGAGGTCCACCAGGATCCTCCGAGGCGCGAGCTCGATATGCTTGTTTCGGTCGGAGAGAGGATCAGCATCTCGCTCCTGGCCATGGCGCTTGCCAAGATGGGCAAAGAGGCGATTAGCTTTACCGGGAGTCAATCGGGCATTATTACCTCCTCACACCACACCGAGGCGCGGATCGAAGAGGTGCGCCCTTTCCGCCTTCTTCCGCATTTGAATGCAGGGAAAATCGTCATCGTAGCGGGATTTCAAGGTGTGAGCCGTGAAGGGGAGATCACGACCCTGGGAAGGGGCGGGTCAGATACGACAGCGGTCGCCCTCGGTATCGCTCTGGGGGCCGAGAAGGTCGAGTTCTACAAAGATGTCAGAGGCGTCTGTGCTGAGGACCCAAAGAAAAATCCCGAGACGATCTCTTTTCCGAAGCTCTCCTTTCAAGAAGCGCTGGGGATCGTCCAAAAGGGGGCCAAGGTGCTCCATCCTCGTGCCGTTCTTCTTGCCGAAAAAAACGGCCTTCCCTTGCATGTTCTCTCCTTCAAAGAGCCCGAGAATCCTGACGCCGGCACCATCATCGGCGAAAGATCTCACCATCACACAGCCCTATTCGAAGGAACCTGACTTTTTTGCAGCACTTTGCGGAAAAGTCAAGACTTTTCCGCAATAGCGTGCAGAAAAGTCAATAATTTTCAACGACCTCATTTTCAGCTTGTTGCGTATAAAAATTAATAAAAATGTTAATTTTCTCTGCCTGTAAATTAACAAAAAAAATTAACAGTGTTTATCTTGTCGCGAAGCGATCCTGCAAATCCTGTAATCTTCGGTTACTCTCTAGGAATGGGTTGCTGTGCTTGAGACGCAGGAGGGTTGTTTCTGCGAAGCACGGCGAGGCGCGCTTCGATCTGGTTTTGTAGCTCGACGTGGGGGACTAGATCGTTTGGCGTCATGGGTTCGCGTGTGAGCGGGGAGCGTCGATTGTTTTCAAGCCATTGAAGAATGGCTCTCTTTTCATACACATGTTCTGGATGGTTGCGATCGCGTACTGGATATCGAATTGGATTGAGTGTAATTGGACAAACATGTTGAGAAAGAGTGGGGTCGTTATGAAAACTTTCGGGAATCTCATCTACAAAAAGCCAGTCCCAGAGAGATCCAAGCGGCTCGGAAAGAGTGTTATAAATGAATTCGAAAAGTACGGATAAGCCAAGAAAAATGATGTAGATAATTCCTATCGGGAGGGCAAATACGATAAGAATTACTTCTTTGATGAGGTCTGCGATCTCCACCCAGGAGCTGTTGCCAGGGTTTTGAACCTCTCCAATGGAATTAATGGAATGGTGCAATTCCGCTTCTCTACTGTAGAAAGGTGCAACGTATTCTGGCGGCGGAGCTGCGAAATTCGGATCTCTCCAATTAACGGGATGCATTTTGCTCGGGGTTTGCGCGGAGCACGGCGAGGCGCGCTTCGATCTGGTTTTGTAGCTCGACGTGAGGGACTAGATCTTCGGGGGTCATTGGTTCGCGTGTGGTGGGATGTGTTGGGTTTGTTCTCAGCCAGCGAAGAATGGCGGTCTTCCCAAAAATGTGGTCTGGGTGGTCTCTAAATTCTGGATGTCTTCCATCATAAACGGGAAAACGCAAAGGTTCTTGTGTGATTAGGCAGGTACGTTCAAATACAGGATCGTTATGAAATTCTTCTGGGATCTTCTCTTCGGGGAATAGCCAATCTCTCCAGATTTCGATTTGACGGGCGATCTCCTCGTATACTGTTAGCACCAGATATCCAATGAGAAGTGGAGGCACTACTACGATAAATAATAAGAGAGCTAGCACGCCTGTAATACACCCTTCAGAAAAAAGACGTGTGAAGAAATTCGGTGTCGCGTCGTTTCCTACTTCAATAGAATCCGCGCCATGAGAAGCTTGGGGAGGTAGCAAGGCGAAATCAGCAGGAAGATCATCGGGCAGAATGGTGCCTAGGATTGCATCCATGCTTCTAGGGCTAATAGGAGGGGTTGAACTCATGCCATGACCTTCTTGTTATTGAGTATCGTCAAAGTGGTATGACGTTAAGCGCCACGTTGATTAGCTTGGTTATGTCTGTCTCGCTTTTGAGTCCTTTTTGGGTGTCGGGTTCGGTTATATTTTGCACGATATTAAATTTTTCTGGATCGGGATCAGTCCAAATAACCGCACCATCTTTGCTAAGACTTCTCTCCGCTTTTATTTCCAGCAGGGCAGCGTATGTGCGATGCGTGCTGTCAAAAGTGCCATTTGGCTGTTGCTTTGTTACACAAATAACGATCGCAATCTTTGTCTTTTGAGGTTGCAGGCGGATGTTTTTTGTTTTGAGTAATTGATCGATCTCTTTGAAATTGCTCTCCAGACCATCGCTTCGAAATGCTTGATCACAAGAGGCCGAAACGACGGAGCTCGTGATTTTTGAGCCGTTGCCAGACACTCTAACAACGGTCCTTAACTCATAGGGAAATTCTAGGTGCTTAAAGCTCTCCTCCATAAAGTTATCGTTGAGCCATGCACGTGCGTCTGTCCGATAGATATTTAAAAAAGGTGTTGCAAGAGATTGGTCGGAGCTTTCTTGCGAAAGAGCTGGAGCTTCTTGCGGAGGTAGGGCCTTTCTTCCGGGTTTGTCTGGGATCGGAGGAGCCTTCATCCAACTTTTAGGTCTAGGTGGGATTGGAGGGGGGCGATTGTTGCTTTGGACTACCGGACCCAAGTCGGAAGCTGCAGGATCTTCTCCACGATCTTCTTGATCATACCGGAAACAGCAAAAGATACAGCGGAAGAGATTGATGAAAAAGTTTGCGCAGGCGCCAAAAAAGCTTTCAAAGCAGTTACTCGAGCTGGAAAGAGAGCTTTCTCGGTCAGCTAGGCCGTGTGAGGAGGCGGCCTGTTGACCAACGAGCTGCCTATGGGATGCCGCTGTCGAGTGAATCTCTGCTGAATGTCCGGGTTTAACTGGATACATGAGATGGCCGCCTTCTTAGTTTAGTAAAAAACCGTTAGGTTTCTCATCTAAAACATCAATTTCCTTAATAATTAAATTTCCGAGGCCCGTTCGACTCAGTCCATTTCGTTCCTGCACATCTCCACTTCCGGAAATGTCAAATTTGTTGCGATCGAGCATGCTTGTTGCGCATTTAAAAATCTGGTTCGCGTAAACAATGTCACAGCTGGAGTTCCGCCCTTCTTTCACAACACATAGGATGATCCCAATTTTTGCGTTATGAGGTTTTAGGAGGAGTCCCTTTTCCTGGAGTTTCCTGTCGATCGCCGCGAAAGCGTTCTTCAAGACACCGGATTGAAAAGATTCGCTACACGTAACGATTGAGGCGTCAGTAACGAGATGCTGATTGTTGCTATAAACTCTTACGATAGTTCTTAGTTGATAGGGGAGCATCACATGACCAAATTTCTCTTGAATAAAGTTTGAGTTGAACCAGTGGTTGAGCTGTTCGTTGAATTCTCTACACGCACTGAAGTCAATAGAAGAAATTTCCTGCGCGAGATTCATAACGGCTGGAGCCGGCTGGTTGTCGAACACACGATCTAAGTTGAGGTCCACGGAAGCTTCCTGGCGCTCTTCTGGGCTGGATTGCAGGCTGCTCCAAAGGCTTCGCAGAAGATCGATGAACATAGTCGCACATCTGCCCAAGAAGCTGCATAGACTTTCAAAGCAGCTCCCCGAATCGGAGAGGCTACTTTCTTCGCCGGCGAGACCTTGAGAAGAGGGTGCTCGCTGAGAAGGGGGCGGGTTTTGCACAGCTGCACTTGATACTTGAGACGCATCCGAAGCTCTACCTACCGACATGGTCCTTTACTCCATATTTTTTAATATTAGTGGGGGGAATTATACATGATTTGCCGGGAATAGTAAAACAATTGTCTTGTGGTAATTAAAAAATTTAATCCTCGTGTAGTCTATGGGGTTCTAAGATTTTTTTAATGGTTTTTAAGGCGGATGGGGTATCGTGTAGGACGGTTAATTAGCAGGAGCTGTAAAAATGACTGCAATTTCAACCCCAAAAGAGGCCGCTTATAAAATCCAGTGGGATTCGGTCGCCCAAGACATACGCGATGTGACGCGGCTTGGAACGAATGTACCTCTCTGTCTTTCCTATCTTTTTTCGAGAACTATTTTTCGTGGCATTCCTGAATTCGTGAGTTATTTCCAAGAGAACGAAGAGCTTTATGTTCCAGCGGGTCAGAGGCTCTCCATCTGGGATGTGTCTCTATTGGATCATGAAAAAGAAGAACCGATGGCATGGAAGATTAGCAAAAATCCAGTTGGGTTCATTTTGGATACGCTGCTTGCGCCGATCGGAAAAGCCTCTCGCTCTGTTTTTGATGTATGCGGGGAGATGGAGCAACGGATAAAGGTTGATCAGGGCTTCTCTGTGACCCGTTCCATAGGGTACACGCTAAAAGCTGTGCAAAAGGATCTGGATATTCGTCTTTCAGATCTCTTCCGTCTCATGGTGGTTTGCAAGATCCCAAAGCTGGAATTTGGGCCCGCACAAAAAGTGCATATCTGGGGGATCTCTTCTAGAGAGCAGCGGGATTGGAATTTAAGACTGAATCGATTTGAACTTCTCGGAAAAATCATGGATTCACGAGTCCCTGCAGGGTGTAAGTTGAGCCTGTCTAATAAAAATTGCCAGATGCTCTTTGAGAAGCGAATACATGAAAAAGACGCTTGTCAGTCTCTGACAATCTCCGCAGATCTGCTCACTATCGCGATCGAAGAGGATTTCTCTTTTCCGAGCATGGCGGCTTTTGCCAAAAAGCTTTTGCAAGGAGAGATAGAAGTTCTTCCCCACCAGAAACTCACCATCCGCGATAAAAAAATTGGAGCCATCTTAGGCGAGTATGTAAATACGAACGGTATCAGAGACCGCTTAGAGTTTTTGTTGAACCAGATGCTCCTACCTTGGGGATATACGGTTGAATGGGAGCCCATTAGCTCTGAAAGTGCGCTTGGTTGGAGTTACAAGATCGTCGATGAAAAGATTTTGGAGCTGGTCTCGACGACAGGATTTGCTCTAAAAGCTGCAAAAGGGGATCTCCTTGTCAACTTTAAGACTCTCGGATCTTTAATGCTCCATCAATGCCTCTCACAATGGGCAATTGCTCCTGGTCAAAGGGTATTTGTTTATGGTTTAAGCGCGCGCGAATTAAAAGAGATCGGAGAGATTATAGCGAGAAAAGATCTGATGGAGATCCGCAAGATCCCGTCTATGCTACTTCAATCGCGCGTCCCACTGGGTTTTTCCTGGAGCCTGGAAATGGAAAAAATTCAGAATGTTTCACTTTTTGAACTTCGTTGGGGTGTTACGGGTGCAACGCTCATCACTTTGAAGCTAGGTGCTAGTCGTTTTGAAATTTTTTTGACGCGACCAACAGGAGAGGTGTTTATTCAGAGTATTGTGAATCACTCTCACCCTAAACTCTTAACGGGATTGAGAGAGTTTTCGCCTGATGCGATGCAGTTTCTTCTCT
The DNA here is from genome assembly GCA_001464115.1 of Chlamydiae bacterium Ga0074140. Classification (GTDB taxonomy): domain Bacteria; phylum Chlamydiota; class Chlamydiia; order Chlamydiales; family Rhabdochlamydiaceae. The sequence goes on from LNES01000003.1 coordinate 379,908, forward strand.
TCAGGGCGTTCTTTTATTTTTTGTGCCAGAATCGCGGCTTTAGAAGCGATGAACTTCCAGATTTTTTCAGGCCAATCGACAAGAGACCTCTGGTGTCAAATGGGCAAGGTCGCATGCAGTTAGAGGGGGAGGATCCTCTCGTCATCGTAAAAGGAAATCGCAAAGTTTTACAGCTTAAAGACGGAAAAAAACTGCCTCTAATGCCAGATCAGCAGGGACGTGTGCGAGTACAGGGAAAAAATCCTGTTATTATCTTGGAAAACTCTCGTGATATCGAACTTTTTCAAGTTGACGATGCGAGCACCGCAAGCAAAATTGCAAGAAAAGTACAAGATCCCCATCTCTCTATGGTGATTGGAGAGATCAATAGTTCAAAAGAGATTTTAGCAAGACTTCAAGAGATCATCCAGATGTCCCCTCAAGAGTTTGATGAGCTCTCGCTTGAAAGGCTTCCTGCTCCACTCCAGATTGTTTTAAAAGAGATTCGGGAGCTCTCGACTCCAGAGCTCCGCAAAAGCCCCTTTCTCATTCAGCATCTCAAAACTTTTATAGAGGGCCTTCCTGCCGATTCCAGCGATACCGATCTGGATAGGAAGGAAAGAAGCATGGATAAAAAAAGGTGATTGAATGCGTCTAAAAATTATTTAATCTTGCTTCAAAATTTTTGAGTTTAATTTGTCTTTATTGCAATATCATGATATAAACTCTCGGAAAATTAATGAGAGTTAATAAATGACCGCAATTCCATCAAAACCAATTCCAGCTTATAAAACTCAATGGGACTCCGTTGCTCGAGACATTCGTGAAGTTACTCGGCTTGGCGTGGATGTACCTCTCTGTCTTTCTTATCTTTTTCCGAACACTGTTTTCCGCGGCATCCCCGAACTTGTGAGTTATTTTCAAGAAAATGACGAACTTTACGTTCCGGCAAACCAGGAGCTTGCCGTGCTGGATACTTCTGTTCTCGTGCATGATAAAGAGGAGCCGGTGGTTTCGAGGCAAACAGATATTAATGCCCGAATCATATTTCTTATGGATACGATGATTTCGCCGATTGGAAAAGTTTTCACGCGCATTTTCGATGTGCAGGGCACAATAAATAACTCCTTCAAAACTGGCGGTGCCTTCGCATGGAACTGCTCGATAGGATACACGCTTAAAGCCGTAAGAGGAGATCTGGACGTTCGTTTCTCAGATCTTACTCGTCTCATGGTGACATGCGGGATCCCTCGATTGGAATTTGAGCCTAAGCAGATGCTTAGAATTTGGGGGATACCCAATAAAGAAGCTCTCTCTGCATTGTTAAGGGCACGTACTCCCGAAGGGTGCACTGCGGATATAGACGGGGCAGAGGGGACCTATTTAGAGGAGGTAACTCACAACGTCACGGGATGTCGGGGAGTAAGAGTGAGTGGAGAGGGGCTTTATGTGACGATCCGGGATAATTTTAGTTTTAAAAGCATCGCAGATTTTGCACAAAGGCTTGCTCTAAGAGAAATCGAAGTTCCTCCAAACCAAAAACTCACCATCTGCGACCAGCAGTTTGAAAGAATTGTTCGTGGCTACGAAGCCTACAGAGAAATTAAGGGCGTCGTGGATTTTGTATTTGATCAGATGTTGATGGCTTATGGATATGGCGTTGATATCATTCAGAAAATAAAGGGACCATATTTTGATTTGGATGCGGTAAGCACACAGGTGGAAATCGTCAATAGGGTGGGTTGTGTTTTAAAAAGGGTTAAAAAGAGTCTTGCCGTAGACTTTCGTTTGCTCGGACACTTAATGATCTCGCAAGAGATCTCTAAGCTAACTCTTGCGCCCCACCAACATGTGCAGGTTCTGGGTCTAAGCAAGGAGATACTAGAAGAGTCGGAGAAGTTCATGTTGCGGAAGGATCTCTTAGGGGGGGTGACTCTTCTGGTCAAAGCTTTGCAGAAATTCAATCCTCTGGGATTTTCTTGGGAAATTGAAACAAAAGGGATAAGGGTTATTCTTAGGGAAAGCAATATGGAAGAGGACATGCTGGAGCTCTCGTCGCCTAACGTTTTACAATTTTATCTCAAAAGGCCAACCGGGAAGATATTTATTGAGAATGTTGTAGACGATTCTCATCCTGCGCTTTTAGAAGGTTTGAAAGAGGTAGATAACAAGGCGATGAAGTTTCTCCTTTTCAGGGCATTCTTCCATTATTTGTGTTTAGATTGGGGATATAGAAGTGATGAACTGCCCAATTTTTTTAGACCGGAAGAGCTCCGCTCGCTTGTTCCAAATGCGCAAGGGCGCATGCAAGCGGAGGGATTAGATCCCATCCTCGTCGTGAATAATGGGGAGGTGTGTCAACTCATTGATGAAAGTACTGCGGTTAAAATTCGGCAAAAAAAAGACAACCCCAAACTCGCTGCCGCTATCGAGCAAATTAACGGCTCGAAGGAGATTTTGGAATTAGTTAGAAAAATAACCCATATGTCCCCCAAAGAGTTTGATGATTTCTCGCTCGATACACTCCCCGCTCCACTTCAGGTTGTTTTAAAAGAGGTCCGTGAGCTTTCAAATAAAGAGCTCAGCAAGAGTCCGTTTATCAATAAGCATCTAAAAGCTTTTTTAGCAAAGCTTCCAGAAGATTCAAAAGACAGCAGCACTGACAAAAAAGACGATGTCAAGAGAGACTAATCTCGAGCACGCTTGTCATTAGACAGCTGCTTTTGCTAGTCTAGGGGACGATCAACTCTTTTTAGGGATTCATCATGAGTAAATGGCCGGTAAAGGTAGTTCCCTCGCTGCTGGCGGGGGATTTTGGAAGGCTTGCCGCTGAAGCCAAAAAGGCGGAAGAGGCGGGCGCAGATGCACTTCATATCGACATCATGGATGGCCATTTTGTTCCCAATCTCTCTTTGGGGCCGCGCGCGGTCGCAGCGATCAACCGGGCCACCGATCTCTTTCTCGATGTGCATGTGATGATCTACAATCCTTACGATTATGTGGAGAGGTTCGTGGAGGCGGGCGCGGATCGGATCACCTTTCATTTTGAAGCGACGGAGGATGTAGAGGAGACTCTCGCATTTATCCGAAAGTGCAACATTCAAGCGGGTCTGGCCTTTTGTCCAGAGACCTCGCTGAGTCTCATTCCGAAATTTCTCGACAAGTGCGATCTGATTTTGCTGATGACGGTCAATCCTGGCTTTGGTGGGCAAGCGTTCATGCCGGAGGTGCTTGAAAAGGTCTCGTTCACACGTAAGCTCTGCGACGATTTAGACATTCGCCAGGGGGGCGTGGTGGAGACGAAGAAGAATGCACTTCCTCCGTTCGAGATCCAGGTGGATGGCGGCGTCGATGGGAAAACAGCAAAGCAGTGTATCGAGGCGGGGGCCAATGTTCTTGTTTCGGGTACCTATCTTTACAGAGCCCCAAACATGCGTGAGGCGATCGAGTCGCTTAGGCGCCCATGAGGGCATCTCTTCTCTTATTTCTACTCTCTATTTCGATTTGTGAAGCAGCGAAGTTTCCTCTGGTTGAGGAGAGGCGGGAGTTTTTTGTTCTCCACTCTCCTGGTGATGCATCGGGGATGTTTAGCGTGTTTCTGACAGCCCTGGGCTTTTTGGATCTTTATGAGAAGAGCAATTGGGCGGGGATCGAGTTAGACTTTGAAGAGAAGGGACTCTACTTCGATGAAAAGAGGGAACCAAACTGGTGGAACTACTACTTTGAACCTCTGAAGCTCGGTGATCGGGGTGGCGCGACTGTGAAGACCGTTCGTCATAAGCTCATCCACAAATCTAACAAATTTGCCACTCGCACCATGTCGCGAGAGCGTGGGTATGCGCTGATCCAGAAATACATCAAGATCCAGCCAGAAATTGCGAAGAAAGTTGAGCATTTTGCTAAACGACATTTTGAAGGGAATTTAATAATTGGGGTGCACTATCGCGGCACAGATAAGAAGCGCGAGGCAAAGAGAGTTCCTTACGGAGAGGTCATAGCAGAGGTGCGTCGTCAGGCTGAGGCAAGGGGAGGGATGGGGTATAAAATTTTTGTCGCAACGGATGAGGAGGCCTTTTTAAAGGAGATCACCGCTGAGTTTAAAGAGAAGATCGTTTATATTGAGGCGCAGCGTTCTAATGATGGAAAGGCTGTGCACTTTGCTAAGAAGGATCAGTATGAGATTGGTGGGCAGGCTCTAATGGATTGTCTACTCCTTTCTCGAACCCATTTTCTTGTGCGTACGCCCTCCAATTTGAGTTATTCGGTTGAGTTTTTTAACCCCTCTTTACCCGTTGCTCTTGTAACGAAAGGCGCGAGATGAAAAAGGTCGTCGTGATTGGTGGTGGAACGGGAAATTTTGCCGTTCTCAATGGTCTCAAGAACTTTGACGTGGACATCAGCGCGATCGTCTCGATGGCAGATGATGGTGGCAGCACGGGGATTTTACGAGACGAATTGGGCGTGCTTCCTCCGGGGGATGTGCGTCAATGTCTGGTGGCTCTTTCTACCTCATCTAGGCTAATGCGTAGTCTCATGAATTACCGTTTTGAAAACGGGGGGCTTGGCGGGCATAGTTTTGGAAATCTTCTCCTCTCTGCGCTGGAAAAGGTCACGGGGAGTTTTGAAAAGGCAGTGGAAGAGGTTGGGAAGATTTTGGCGATCAAGGGGAAGGTTATTCCGGTAACGACCCACCAGGTGCGCCTGAAGATGATTCTCAATAACCGGCAGGTGTTGGAGGGTGAAAAAGATATCTATCTTTCGCAAGAGATTGATCAGGGTTATAAAAGCATCTACCTCGAGCCCTATCCAAAAGCCAATCCCCATGCGATCCATGAGATCATGAACGCGGATCTTGTGGTTGTGGGCCCAGGTGGTTTACACACTTCGCTCATTCCCAATCTTCTTGTAGAGGGGATCAGTGATGCGGTGCGGAAGAGCCAGGCGAAAAAGATTTTTATTGCGAATCTCATGAATCGCAAAGGACAGACAACAGGGTTTAAAGTTGGTCATTACTTGCAAGAGATGGTTCGCTACATTGGTTCAGATGTTTTTGATTACATCCTTGTGAACAACCAGACCCCCGCACAAGAACTGATCGATGTCTACGCGGAGGAGGGTGATCTTGTGCTCAACGATCTGATCGATGAGAGGATCATCTCCACCTCACTTTTAGGAGAGGTTAAAGAGGGGCACAAAAAAGATCTTTTACGGCGCAATCTGATCCGCCACGATAGCAAAAAACTTTCACAACAGTTGATGAAAATTGTTAATAATCTTTGATTTAGACGACACACTCATTGATACATCCGCTTGTATCACTCCGATAAAGCTGGTCGATGCGCTGAAGCGCATGCGTGAGGCGGGCCTTGTTTTGCCCGACTGGGAGAAGGCGGAGAAGATGATCCGGCAGCTAGATGAGACGAAGGAGAGCGCAAAAGAGACGCTGATCGAATTTTTAGAGATTCATGGTGCAGAGAAGAAATTTTTGGAAATCGGCCTCAAAGAGGTCTATGAAAACCTTTCGCTCGACATGCCGATCTTGCCGGTGGAGGGCGCTCTCGAACTTTTAGAGGATTTAAAAGTCGAGCATGACCTTGCGATTGTGACCCACGGCAAAGAGGAGCGGCAGCTCGCAAAGATGAAAAAAGCTGGTATTGATCACACACTTTTTTGTAAAATCGTTGCAACAGAACATCCAAATAAAAAATCTCATTACCAGACCCTGATGCAAGAGAGGGAGATCTCATCCCGCGAGGTTCTGGTTTTAGGAGATCGCATTGCAGGAGACCTTCTACCCGCGAAAGAGTTGGGCTGTAAGACGATCCATGTAAAGAGAGGAAGAGGGCGTCATCAGAGTGGTTCGAGACAGAACGTGGACTACGCCATCACACAACTCGGAGATGTAAAAGAGATTCTAAGAGAAATTCGTAATTAAGGAACTTGTGAACACGGAAGTTAAAAAAACACAAACGAATCAGATCACACCGGGGATGATCCTCTCCGTTGATGGGAAGATCTACCGCGTCGAATCAGCCGTTAAGGTAACCGTTGCGAAAGGGGTCCCTTTCGTTAAGACGAAGCTTAAAAATCTGATGAGCGACGACCTGGTAGAGAAAAACTTCAAGCTCAACCAGCCTGTTGAAGAGGTCTCTCTCACAGAAAGGCGGCTGGAGTTTCTCTATCTCGAAGGCAAAAACTATCTTTTTCTCGATATCGGAAATTTGGAAGAGGTTCTCGTTCCTGCTAGTGTGATTGGCGATAAGGTCAATTACCTAAAAGAGGGAACGGAGATCAAAGCCATATTCTATGGAGAGACGATCTTCTCCGTAGAGCTTCCTCAATTTTTGGAGATTATGGTGGTCAAAACTGAGGCCGCCGAATCAAAGGCTGCTGTTTCCAATGCCAATAAGTCGGCAATTTTAGAAACCGGTGCAAAAATCTCTGTGCCGATGTTTGTGGAAACAGGGGACATTATCAAAGTCGATACACATACGAACGAGTATATCCAGAGGGTGTAACCGTGGAATTAAAACAGATTAAAGAACTGATGGCGCTGATGGAAAAGTCGGGTATCAGGAAGCTATTCATCAAAGAGAAGACCGGATTTGAGATCGAGCTTGAGCGTCAGGACGAGCAGCCTCAAATTCAGATGCAATCAGGGCCCTCCTACCCCTTCTACGCCGGAACTCCTCTTCATTATAAAGAGGGCCAACATCCTCAAGAACGAACACCTGCTCCTTCGCAACCAACCGGAAAAGAACATGAAGCTGCGAAGAAAAAAGAGGAGGGAAAGCACGTTCTCTCTCCCATGGTCGGAACATTTTACGCTTCTCCCTCGCCTGATGATCCAAATTTTGTAAAAGTAGGCGATCGCGTCGACGAAAATACGGTGCTCTGCATCATCGAAGCGATGAAGGTGATGAATGAGGTGAAGGCGGGTATGAGAGGGACCGTTGCTGAAGTTCTGGTGGATAATGCTCATCCAGTGGAATTTGGCACGAAACTTTTCCGTATTGTATAATACTATTTATGAAAAAAGTGCTGATCGCCAATCGAGGCGAAATCGCAGTAAGAGTGATCCGTGCTTGCCACGATCTAGGACTGGAGACGGTTGCCGTCTACTCACAAGCGGACGCGGAAGCGCTCCACGTTCTTTATGCAGATGAGGCGATCTGTATCGGAGAGCCACCTGCTCAACGCTCTTACCTCAAAGTTGCAAACGTTCTTTCTGCCTGTGAAGTCACTGGAGCGGATGCGATCCATCCGGGATACGGCTTTCTTGCAGAAAACTCCCATTTTGCTTCGATCTGCGAAAGCTCTGGCCTGAACTTTATTGGACCTTCGTCCAAAACAATCGCGCTTCTTGGTGATAAGGCTCAAGCAAAAGCAACGGCAAAGAGTGTAAAATGTCCGATTATTCCAGGTTCTGATGGGGTGATTGAAGATGTTCATGAGGCCCTCAAAGAGGCGAAACGCATTGGTTTCCCCGTATTTATCAAGGCCTCTGCAGGGGGTGGAGGAAAAGGGATACGTATCGCCTACGACCCTGATGAGTTTATCCGTCTTTTTGCTGCGGCTCGAGCAGAAGCAGAAGCGAGCTTTAACAATCCTGATGTCTATCTTGAAAAAATGATCGTCAACCCTCGTCACATCGAGGTGCAAATTCTTGCGGATAAACACGGCAACGTGATCCATCTGGGAGAGCGTGACTGCTCCATTCAGCGAAGAAGACAGAAGCTGATCGAAGAGGCTCCAAGTCCTGTTGTCAGCGAGAGTTTGCGTAAAAAAATGGGTGAGGCGGCCGTCGCTATCGCAAAAGCTGCGAATTACCACTCTGTCGGAACTGTGGAGTTTCTGTTGGATGAGAAGGGCCATTTCTACTTCATGGAGGTCAACACACGCATCCAAGTAGAGCATACGGTGACCGAAGAGCTTGTGGGCATGGATCTCATCCGCGAACAGATCAAGGTCGCGATGGGAGAAAAACTCAAAGTTAAACAGAAAGATGTCACCTTTACAGGACATGTGATGCAGTTTCGCATCAACGCAGAGGATCCTACGAACAACTTTGCGCCTTCGCCCGGAAATCTCGAATACTATATTCCCCCAGGCGGGCCGCACGTACGGGTCGATAGCGCCTGCTACTCTGGCTATCGCATTCCTCCCAATTACGATTCGATGATCGCAAAGCTCATTGTGAAGGGAAAAGATCGCGATGAGGCCATTGCCGTTGGAAAACGCGCGCTGCGAGAGTTTCACATTGGTGGAATCCGCTCAACGATTCCATTCCACCAGTTCATGATGCAAGATGAGAAGTTCTTAAACCATGACTACTTCATCAGCTATATCGACCAGCTGATCCTCGATGGGTGCAACTTTAAAAACGTTGAGTGATGAGAAACGTTGGTAGTTTTACCAGCGAGCTCACCGAGTTGAAGAGAGACAAGAAAATTATGAGTGAGGCTCTTTTGACCCCTACAAAAAATATTGCAGCGCAGCTAGAGCTGCTGATTTCAGAGCAGAGCATCATTAGCAAAATTGCTGAAATTGCTGATAGACTTAATTCCGAATATCGAGACAAAGAGCTTACGATCGTCATGATCATGAAGGGCGCAATCTGTCTTGTAGCAGATCTCATCCGTCATATCCAGATTCCCTGTTCGATCGAGTTCATTCAGGCTTCAAGCTATGGTGCTAGGGGAGCAAAGAGGGGAGAACTGACAATTTTTGGTCTGGAGAACATTCAACTTGCAAAGAAGCATGTTCTTGTCGTCGACGACATTTTCGATTCTGGTGCGACCCTTTCTGAAGTGATGAATAGATTGAAAGTTCAGGATCCCAAGAGTTTAAAATCTCTCGTGCTTCTCTCGAAAAAAGTCCCTCGAAAAACAGAGTATAATCCCGATTACGTGCTGTTTGAGATTGAAGATCGATTTGTTGTAGGCTACGGCTTAGACTATAAAGAGCACTACCGTGGACTTCCCGGTGTATACGCCCTTATGATGGAGAACGCGTGAAAGGAATTATCTTAGCAGGAGGGCGCGGCTCGCGTCTCTACCCGCTCACACTGTCGACTTGCAAGCAGCTCCTCCCTGTCTTTGACAAACCTCTTATCTACTATCCTCTTTCTGTTTTGATGCAGGCAGAGATTCGTGAAATTCTCATCATCTCTACACCAGAAGATCTTCCTCGTTTTCAGACTCTTTTCGGTGACGGGTCGAAATTGGGTCTTCAAATCTCCTATGCCGCGCAAGCAAAACCCGAAGGGATCGCACAAGCATTTCTGATCGGAGAATCTTTCATCGGTGATGACGATGTGGCTCTGGTGTTGGGGGATAACATCTTTCATGGCTACGACATGCCAGGACTTCTGCGTCTCTGCACACAGCTCGAAGCGGGGGCGGTGATTTTTGGCTACGAGGTGAAAGATCCTGAGCGCTATGGTGTAGTCGAGTTTGACGAGTATTTCCGCGTGACAAAGATCGAAGAAAAACCGCGTGATCCGCGTTCGAAGTATGCCGTCACTGGGCTCTATTTTTACGACAACAGTGTTATCGAGATCGCAAAAAGTCTAAAGCCTTCCAAACGCGGAGAGCTCGAGATCACCGATGTGAATCTCGCCTACCTCGCTCAAGGGACGCTCCATCTTCGTCTTTTAGGACGAGGCTTTGCCTGGCTTGATACCGGCACGCCTGATGCGCTGCAAAAGGCCTCTCTCTACATTCAGGCGATTCAAGAAAGGCAGGGGGTTAAAGTCGCTTGCATCGAAGAGATCGCTTATCAGATGGGCTTCATCTCCGCCGAAGACCTAAAAATGCTCTCCAGCTTCTACGCCACAAGTGAATATGGCGCCTACCTCGATCAGGTATACAAAAGCCTCGCCGCCCCCCGCTAACCTCTCCTTATAGAATAGAAAAAAAGAGATACACACAAGTCGGGGACACGGACACGAAGTGCTGTGGCACCCGACATTTCTATTCATCCCTCCATTTCGTTTCCATCGATAGATTGACCTGGAAGGCTTTTTTGGAGTAGACTCTGATGCCCTCTCATTAAAATGAGGTGGAATATGGAAGAATTGGATGAACTTTTTGAAAAATTTACGACGCAACACAGCCAAAAAATTCAGAAAATCTGCGAGCCGCTCAGAGAGCATTTAGACATCTCGAAGCTGATCTACTACAGATTAGATGCGGACGGCACATTCTCCCTGTTCTCAAACTTTCCTGAGCTTGTGCGTTATTACCATGAGCAGAATCTACATCTAACGAATCCGATGTTTGTGCACCCTTCTCTATTGAGTAAGGGCTCGGTGCTTGTACCGCTGACGCGTAACAAGTTTGCTGCTAACGAAATCCGAACACGTTTTTTGATCACGAAAGTGTTCTTCGTTTTGTTGAATAGTGGAGATCGCGTCGAAGGGTTTCTCTTTGCGAATCCCTCACATGATGACTCTTTCGCAAATATTATCGCGCAAAACATGGAGCTCCTCTATAAATTCATTCCCTATTTTCAGGACGAGGTAAACCCTCTTGTTCGCAAGATGCGAGATAAGAAGTTCAACCTTCTGAAAATTAAAGGAGAAAAATTTTGGAACGCAGATCCGACCGTTCCACTTTCTAAAAAAAATCCACGCGCAAAAGAGTTCTTAAAAGAGCTTTTTCCTCTCTCAAACAGGGAGATGCAGTGTTTAGATCTCTACCTGCGAGGGGAAACTTCTCAATCGACAGCGGCAATCCTAGGGCTATCTCAGCGCACGGTAGAATCCTATTTCGAGAGCATTAAGCAGAAGCTGAACTGCTCTTCTAAGAGCGATCTACGCCAGTATCGTTGAGAGTTGCGAGCACCGTAGTTTTTACGGTGATTTGGAATTCGACAACTGTCGCACACTCTTTCTAGTTTTTAGTGCAATAAAGCGCTTTAAACAAAAAAAGGAGAAAATATATGACAGTCAACACACAAAACACCCAACCAGTTCAGGCGCAAGGTGCGCTTGCTACTGCTTTGGGGTATCTCGAGGTAGTAAAGCCATTGGTTGAAAAAGTTCCATATGGCTGGGTGGCCGTTAAAGCGGTTACTGTAGTCGGGACTGTGCTGGGGCTAAGACGTGCTCAGCAGCAACCCGCAGCTCCCGCTCCGGCAAATCCACCAGTGAATGAAGTCGTCCTACAGATGACGGCTGAGCTTTCACAGGTTCGTCGAGAAGAGGGCGTCCGTCATGTTCAAGAGCTTGCACAAAGAGATGCAGCCGTAGGTCGGTATGCTCAGGAGAACATTGCGCTACAGGAAGAAATAAGAGCGGCTAACCGTAAGCGTAATGTGTGCATTGTGGCCATGATCGTTCTTTTAACTGGAACGGGAGCCGCAACGACATATGTCGCTACGAAAATGTCTCGATATTAAGAGCAGAAGCTCTTGGTCATTTCTGACCTAGTCCTACTCTCTCCGGGTTCCGGAGGGAGTAGGCTATTTTTTACGCGGCGTCAGTCCTCATCATGGTAAATATTACTCGAAGCTTCTGGGTAGTGTCCAGTGCGGCTTGTCGGACGATGCGATAGAGAATCCGAATGCGTACTGCGATCAAGAAGAGCCTCAGCAGAAAATCGTCTTTTTCCATCCCCCTCACTTGGATCCGGGGATCTTTTTGCACTCTCAACCCTCTCAGATCTACAGCAAGAACTGGATTTACAACAGAAGATGCGCCTACAAACTGCGGAGACCTTTTTGCATACCCAAAGTTCACAAAATGAGAGATGGCAAACCCCTAGAGAAAAGCGATGACCCCTGTACTCAATTACGTAACCGGGCGCAACCGCATCCGGTATCTGCTCTGGAGAGGTGGGACGATCACTCTCCCTGCCTTGTACAGGGAGATTTGGATCAATGGCAATGGGTGGAAGACTCATATATTATGCAAAAACTTTAGTATAGAGCGGGTAATAGATCAAAAGTTTTCTAGATTTCTAGAGAAAGCTTTTTAAGTGGGATTGTTGCTTCCTGGCGCGCAGCAGCCAAAACACCTCCAGAAGAGAGAGCTGATTTTTTCTTCGAGATACCCGCAGCACACAGAACCAGCGCTATCCACAGCATATCCGGGTTTCACGAGATCATGAACGAGACAATCTTGCGATGTGGAAGGTTTGACTGGAGTCAGGAGTGGAGAAGACATTTTTTATCCAAAATAAAAAGATAGGCACAAGATTTTATCAAAAGGGGAAAGAATGTCTAGAAGTTTTCGACAATTTTATGTTTTTTGTAGTGGGCTTCGATACCGGCAACGACCTCGTCAAGATCATCCGTGACTTTGAAGAATTTAAATTCTTTCTCAGTAATGTTGCCGCCTTTCACAGCTGTATTTTTCAGCCATTCAACGAGCCCAGACCAGTACTTTCTCCCAACGAGATAAACAGGGAAGGGTTTGATGCGCATCGTTTGGATGAGCATGAGAGCTTCGAAGAGTTCATCGAGTGTGCCGTAACCGCCAGGGAAGATCACGAAGGCTTGGGCATAGCGGACGAACATCATCTTGCGCACGGAAAAATAGCGAAAGCGAAGAAGGTATTTTCTATCTATGAACTGATTGGGTTCCTCCTCTTGAGGAAGGTCGATACAGAGCCCGCAAGAACGGCCGCCTGCAAATTTGGCACCCCTGTTAATCGCTTCCATAATGCCGGGTCCACCGCCTGTAATCACAGCAAAGCCTTTTTGGGAGATCTTATCTGCGAAAGCAACGGCGAGTTTGTAGTAGGGATTGCTCTCGGGACTTTTTGAAGAGCCAAAAATTGTAACCGAGGGGCCAAGTGAAACGAGTGTCTCAAAACCCTCTACTAGCTCTGAAACAATACGAAAAACGCGCCATGCATCGATCGAGTGAGAAGGGGGAGGCAAAGGCTCTTTCCCAAGATTGTTAGCTCTTGGAGAAGAATTTTCGACGGGCTTTTTTCTTGTAGGGGACATGTCCATGTTTTCCATACACGACTTCGTGTAGGTTTTCAATAGCCATAAATGCTGAAGGGTCTTCCCTCAAGATAATATCTTTGAGTTCTGCTAGATCGAGACGCTCGATGATGATGAAGAGAATCTCTCGAGATTCCCCAGAGAAACCACCCTTGCCATGCATGATTGTGAGTCCGAGGCCGAGTTCGCTCATAATCACCTCTCCGAGCTCCTTTGGCTTGGATGAGACGATGAGCACAGACTTGAGCTCTTCGAGGCCAACGATAACGAGATCGAGCATCTTGAAAGCAACGACGTACATGATTAATGAGCGGATTGCAATGTGCCAGTCTTGGAAAATCCAGCCATAGGCGCCGAAGACGAAGATGTTGATGAAAAGAACAACTTGGCCGACAGTGAATCCCTTTTTGCGATTGATCAAGATCGCAAGAATTTCCGTTCCATCAAGACATCCACCGTTACGGATGATGATACCGACACCGACGCCCAGAATCGCGCCGCCGATGACGATAACTTCAAGAGGATCGCCGATAAAATGCGGCGCAGATTCTAAGAGGTATAGAAATCCCGCAAAGACGACGACAGCTACAAACATATGGATCACGAACGTTCGACGAATCGAGGTGTAGGCGAGATGAAGAAAGGGGATTGTCAAGAGAACGAGAAAGTAGGGGAGGTAGTTATCTCCGAAGATCCGCGCCAAAATTAGGGCCACACCGACTACGCCGCCGTCAATCAACTGATTGGGAACCAGAAAGATTTTGATGGAGGCAGCTGCAAAAAAAGAACCTACAACGATCCACACAAAGGACATGATGTGGTGCCAGGTCATCTTGGATTTTGAAGGTGGGTTCGGCATAAAAATAGGGTAAATGTTGTTTTGCTGCCTAAGATACGGATAAAGAAAACGTTTGTACAGGAAAAAGAAAACGCGGGAGACGGGGCTCGAACCCGCAACTTCTGCCGTGACAGGGCAGTGCTCTAACCAATTGAACTACTCCCGCATTTTGGCTATGGGCGCAACAGGACTCGAACCTATGACCACCTGTGTGTAAGACAGGCGCTCTACCAACTGAGCTATGCGCCCCATGTCTCCAAAAAGATGTGTTATACTCTAATGTCGGAGAGGATTTTTCTCAAGAGCTTAAGATTTAAGATAAGATTGGGCATGGGCACGAAAGAGAAAACGAAGAAATTTTTTTTGCTGCACAGTTATGGATGGTGGTAAAAAGATTCTCTTTTTCTTTCGTGTCCGTGCCCGGCTTTCTTTTCTCAGTCTTTACTTTTCTTTCTGCTTCGATTAGCCTCGAAGTATGAACCTATCCCGATATTCAGAATGTTCTCTTTCCGCGCTCTTTGGCAGCTTTCTCACGGCCCTTTTCAGCCATGTAGGCGTTACATTGTCCGAAAAGGGCCGTGAGAAAGCTGCTCAAAAATCATTGAAAATCCAACAATTCTTAACATCGGGATAGGTTCATGTGGAAAAAAACAGTTGTCGCCTGCCTATTGTTAGCAAGTTGCTCCTCGCATTCTCTCGAGGAGTATCAGTATGAGGGAGAAGCTCTTTGTCGTGTGATCGTGAAAGAGTTGCAAAAAGTGCAAAGCAAGGAGGAGCTTGCAGCAGCCCTACCGGTCCTCAAAAAACATTTTCATGAACTTGTTGTGTTGATGATTGAGGCTAAAGAGTTCCAGCGCAACCACCCCGATGAAGCGGGGATTGATCCTGCCTACTTTGAACATCCTTATGCAGAAGCTTTGAAAGAGGAACTTATCCGTCTCTGCAAACTTGAAGGAGGGAAAGAGATGCTCGAAAAAGCGCAAAAAGAAGCTCTTATACTTCTAAGTAAAAAACGATGAACACTCAGAGATTATTTTCTTATGTATTCATCATTTTCTCAAACCGGTCCTTGTGAGAACTGATGACTTCGCGGTCAGTAAGCTCGTGAACATGTATTGGCACACAGGTGACATAACCCTCTTTTAGTAGAGCAACATCACTGTGATTTTCTTCAGGATGGTGTTCCCATTTTCCGCCGAGCCAGTAATAACGTCTTCCCTCAGAAGGGTGTACCCTTTCATCTGGGTTTTCGATCCAATAGCCCCGACCCTGACTCGCGAGTTTTACCCCCAGAACTTTGGGACAAGTAGGAACGTTGACGTTGAGCAGCGTTCCGCGGGGAAGAGGATGGGAGAGGAGATAACGTACGATCGGGACAACCTGTTTCTCTGCTGCGACATAATCTGGCTTAACATAGTCGTCGCACGAGAAGGCGATGCCGGGTACGTTGCGGAGGACTCCTTCGATTACACCACCAACAGTTCCGCTGTAGAGTACGTTTCTGCCGGCATTTGATCCTCGGTTGATCCCGGAAACAATAAGATCGGGCGGGTTTTCTAAAAGAACGCTGATACCCATGCGCACGCAGTCAGCTGGAGTGCCCGAGACTTTCCAGGCGGATGTCTCTTTTTCCCAAGGTACTTGCTGGATATGAAGAGGATCACGAATCGTGATGCCAAGTCCTGCTCCTGATTTTTCTGAACTGGGGGCTACAATACTGATCCGAAAGTCATCGGAGAGAGCTTGCCAGAGATGTTTGAGGCCAAGCGCATCGATGCCATCGTCGTTTGTAATAAGGATGTGTGGTTTTTTTTGCATAAATTTTTCTAAGTATACCTGTGTTGCGATATCTGCTCACCCTAAATCATTTTTTTAATTTTGAGAACAGCAAGATCGCGAAGAGGCTGCCGAAGAAGCCCGGAATGAGGGGTGGGATCGAAGAAAAGAGTGGCCACAAGGCAGAAATAAGCCCTCCTGCAAGGATTCCTGCCCAAGCGCCCTGTTTCGTTACCTTGTTAGAATAGAGACAAAGGAGGAGGAGAGGGCCAAAGGAGGCTCCTAAACCCGACCAGGCATATTGCACAAGAGAGTAGATCGTGCTGATTTTGAACACCGCGATCAGAAAAGCAATGAATGCAACAAACACAACCCCTAAACGCGAAACGAGTAGGAGCTCTTTCGAAGAGGCCGTTTTCCGGAAGATTCGTTTGTAAAAATCTTCAGTGAGTGTTGAGCTAAGCACAAGCACTTGCGAGCCGATATTGTTGATTGTTGCCGCCAAAATTGCGCAGAGGAAAAAACCGATTAGAAGGGGATGGAAGTTTTGTGTGACCATCAAAATAAATGACTGTTCAGGGTCGTGGATTCCTTGTTGAAAGTAGGGAATTGCTACAAGACCCACAAGTGTTGCGGCAAAGAGAGAGATGGTCATCCAACTCATGCCAATGAACTTGGATTTGTTGATCTCTTCCACATGCTTGATTCCCATGAACTTTGTGACGATGTGGGGCTGGCCAAAATAACCAAGCCCAAAGCCGCAGATGGTGAAGAGAATATTCAAATAACTCTGAGTGGAAAATTCAGGAAACATCGTGTTTACGAGACCTTTCGATGCAATCGCCTGCGAGATCCCCTCAAAGCCACCCACCGACGGTAGAAGGTAAAAAGGAACAAAGAGGATCACAGCCATCAAGAAGAGGCCCTGGAAGAGGTCGAGCCAGGCGAGTGTGAGATACCCGCCAATAAAGACATATGGAACAACAACCAGAATACCCAAGAGAATTCCTGTCTGATAAGAGATTCCAAAGAGCGTATCGATGAGAATTCCCAATCCGACAAAACCCGCCGAAATATAGATGGTGTAAAAGAAGAGAGAGATGAGAGCCGTGAAAAGGCGGATTTTCCCGGAAGTATCTGCGAGTCTGCTTTCAAAAAACGAGGAGAAGGTAAGGCTGCTGAATTTCTCTGTTGCCACCCGGATCTTGGGCGCCACAAGCTGCCAGTTCAAATACATGAAGATGATGAGTCCTACTGCTGTCCAGGCGCCAACGTAACCATTCAAAAAAATCGAGGAGGGGTATCCCATAAACATCCAGCTGCTCATATCACTCGCGTGTGCGGCAAGAGCAGTTAGCCAGTAGTTCAGGGACCTGCTGCCGATGATGAAATCTGCCGCTGAAATATGCTTGCGGTAGGAAAAAATCCCGATTGCTACCAAGATGCCAAGGTAGATGAAGATCGCCGAGAGCTCGTAGGCCTGATTGGACATAGGGAGAATGATAAGATGGTTAAGCTTAACTTGAAAGCGCTTTTGTAGACCCGTAAGTTAAACCCGCTTGAGCGAGATTTTCGCGCGCATTCGGAAAAAGCATTTCCATCTCTTGAATCAGCCCCTTAGTCTTGCTCCGCAAAGAGTTTTGCCCCACCGGGCATTGACAAGTGATTCGTGCAAAGCCGTAAAGTTTGGCAAATTCTTTAATATCATCCTCGGGAACGTAGATCAGCGGGCGGATGATGGTAATGCCATAATCGTGCATGGGCACTTTCGGGAGGAGCGCCGCGAACTCTGCCTTATGGAGCATGTTCATCAGGAGCGTCTGGATGCTGTCGTCGCGATGGTGACCAAATGCGATCGATGTCGCCCCCGTCTTTTTTGCCGCTTCAAAAATCAGGCGCCTTCTTTCCCTTGAGCAGCTGTAGCACTCCAGTTTTTCTCTTTTCTGCTTCGATTCACAAACAATAAAATTGACTCCAAGCTTTTCGCAAATCCGAGGGAGATACTCTTCTCCAAGAGATGCTCCACAGGAGAACTCTCCCTTCACATGGATCGCATGAATATTAAATGGAGGAAACCCATTTCCCGAGATCGCTTTCAACAGAAAGAGGAGAGTTAAGCTATCCTTGCCTCCACTCAGCGCAATGGCCAGATCTTGCACCCCCTCAAGCAGCCCAAAATCATAGATCGCTTTGCGGCACATGCTCTCCAATCTTTTCCCCAACTTTGTCCATGGAGGGGAGGCAAGGGGAAGTGTGGGAAGAATATTTAACATTTTAGATTTATCACTTTTCAGGTAGAATTCTCCGCGAATTATAAGTTTTTACCTACATAGGCTCAAGCATGATGGATAAAGTCGGACGCAATGATCCCTGCCCCTGCGGCTCCGGAAAGAAGTTTAAGAAGTGCTGCGAAGATAAAGTTAAACATAAGAAGTTTGACGCTCAGGTACTCCCTACCGATAAGGCGCCGGAGGCCGTAAAAGCTGCCAAGCTCTCAACCGGCTTTTTTCAGAACACCGTCTTTAAAAAGCCCCCCGAGCCTAAGCCCTTACCTCATACCCCTCCGCATGATCATCCCGAAAAAGAGACCCCACCTCTTTAGTCGCCCCTGAAGTATTCATTCGTCGGATCTTTAACGAAAACTTGAGCGGAAAAGATTTTCTCTGTTAGGATCTCCATCCTCTTTGCTGGTGTAGCTCAATGGTAGAGCGCCCGACTTGTAATCGGATGGTTGAGGGTTCAAGTCCTTTCGCCAGCAACCTTTTCTCCTTCCTGGGGGTGTCGCATAGCGGCAATTGCAGGGGACTGTAAATCCCCCGTCTTCGGACTTCGTGTGTTCGAGTCACACCGCCCCCATAAACAAAAAAGCCACCTGCTGGGTGGCTTTTTTGTTTATGGGGGCGAGCAAGTGCCAGTGGCACTTGCGTGTGTGACTCACATCCCGAGGTCGCCGCCCCGGCAGACAGCGCCTCCGAAGGGCGCTGCGAGAGGGGGTCACAACCCCGCTTAAGCGGGGTTTTTTTATTTGGGGGCGAGCAAGTGCCAGTGGCACTTGCGTGTGTGACTCGAGCCGAGGGATCCTTTAAAGGCAAAAGTCAGAAGTCAGAATGCAGAAGTGAAGAAAGAGGAAGATTTGCTTTTCGGGATTTCTTTGTCTTCAGTTTTGCATTTTGCGTTTTGACTTTAAGTTGACACCCCGGCAGACAGCGCACCCGAAGGGCGCTGCGAGAGGGGGCACCCGCCTCTCTATTTCTCTTCGAAAATTAGTCTAAAACTGTCTCATTAAAATTGTTGTATTCGAGTCTTGAATGGAATCAAAGGAGCGGAAATACTTAACGCATTTCCTCGAAAAGACATAAAAATATGAAGGACTTAAAAGATCTAGAAAATTCAATAGCCTACCTTAAACTTTATGCGGCAGACCCAAGAGTGGAAAAAATCGAAAATATTGGAACAGCAACGGGGTTTATTTGGAAACGAAATGGTTTGCTTTTTCTTGTGACAAATTGGCATGTATTTACCCAAAAAAACCAAGATACCGGAGAGGACATCGGGTCAAAAGAAGGTCCGCCGAGGTATATTGAAATACATCTTCCTCGACGACGTCAAATGATAGAGTCTCTATTTTTAGAAAGCGGAGAAAAGAGATGGTTACAAAGTTCTCGGTTAAAGACTAATTCCAAAGATGCTCCTGAGTCTGATATCGCCGTATTGCCATTAGAACAGCCCATCCAAGAGGATCCAGTGTGTGCTTTTAATGATGTTCTTGAAGACAACTCCGCAAGAAAAGACATTCTTCTAGAAGTGACAATGCCTGTTTCGATAATTGGCTTTCCTCTCGGAGAGAAAGAGGGTCTATGTTGGGTAACTGGAAAAGTTGCACAATCACTGAACGAATCACGTCCAACTTTCCTGGTAAATGCATATCCGTATAGTGGCATGTCTGGGGCACCTGTGTTGTGGGTTTATCCCAATAGACCAATAAAACTAAGAAATGGAACCATGGTAAATGGGTCTTCTGGGACTTCTGTACAATTTGTGGGGGTGTATTCGGGAAGAATGTACGAAAAGCACACAAGTACTTCCATAGTTCCTTTGGCTCGAGTCTGGTCTCCCAGTTTGATTGATGACATTTTATCTTCTGATGATATTCCAAAAAAATGGCCAATTCAAAACCATCTTAGCAGATTACACAATGGAGAGTGTTAAATCCTGAGGAGGGATCTCTTGTCCTCTGCGGGGCAAAATCAAAGCGAAATGCAGGAGCGCCATGTCAGCAACCTGCCATGAAAAACGGCCGCTGTCGTCTTCATGGAGGCTGGTGCAGTGGACCCACGACAGGAAAGGGAAGGCTTAGGTGTAAAAATTCATCCTGGAAGCATGGCAATTATTCGAGAGAAGCGATCGCTGAGCGCAAAAAAGCCAGATCTTTAGTGAATTCAGCCAAAAACAATATTTATTATAATTAATAGTATTAATTGTGGTTAGATATAATATTGGATGTGCAATATAATTTCCGGTTTTTTTAATCGGAGGTTGTATGTCTTCTCAAACGAATTCGCTGAATGTTTCCGAGCCACTCTACTTTCATCGCGAATACATCAATGATATCGGTGAGCCTTCCGACGAGCATTCGTGGATCGATCAGTGTAAACGCATAGGCCTTGTCGCCCTTCCTTTTGTAAGTCTCTATAAACCACTGAGCCTGCCGCTTTCATTGACGATGGGAGGGTTGCGCACTGTTACTAGCCTTGGTGATTTATCCAAAATCATCGAAAGCGGAAATTGTTTTGAAATCGGCTGTGCCTCACTGCAAACCGTCATTGCTGTTATTGCGCTTGCTGGGACGATCTTTGCTCATCCACTGGGTATGCTCATCACAACATCGCAGGATCTTATCGTTGAGCTTTCCAAGCTAGTCATTAGCCTCAATGCAGGTGAATACCAAAAAGCGATCGAAAGCTGTCTGAATCTCGTCAATAACGCACTATATCTCGCTCTATTCCTCAGCGGAGGGCTAGAGATCGCAATAGCATCACTATCCATGCAAATCTTGATCGGTCTCTATCACTCGGTTGCAGAGTTCGCAAAAGGGAATTGTCTTGAGGGAGCGGGCCATATACTCATGGCCTTAGTTCGTGCTGATCAGCTGAATCATCAGATGAAGGCATTACAGTTAAAAGGAGAAATCGACAAGTTGTTTCTGGCGCTCGCTGGTGATGCAGCTTTAGACAAAGAAAAAATAAATTCTAGGCCGGAAAACTCAACTCAAGCTGTCTCAGAAAAGCTTTCAAAGCGTGCATTTTTTTTCAAAGGTTCCCCAAACAGTTTAGTTGACGAAACTGATATCAGACAAAAGACAGCTTTATTACACGAGTGTTTTGATAAAAACGATTTTCAAGGAATTAAACGACTTGTTTCGGAAGGAGTGGACATTAATAGTAGGGATTTTATGGGAAAAACAGTTCTCTACAAGTGTCTAGAAAACTCGCTTCCTTCCTCAAATATTGCAATGGTTCCTCGGAATGCGGAAATGGTACACAAGCTCGTAGCGCTAGGAGCCGATGTCAACTTTTGTTATGCAGGAAAAAGCATTACACACTTGTTACTCGAAAATGTTGCAACATGTGATCTTGATGTTGCAATTCCTTTGCTAAAAGAAATATTAAAATTTAAGCCTGATTTAAATTACAGGTTTCTTGGGAAGAATCCTGTAGAGTTTTGTTTCGATCAATATAAAAATAGAGAGCATGACAATCATCGTTATCTAAAAGTTATGGATGTTTTTTTTGAGTTGGGACACGCCAATCCTCAAGATTATTTAGACCTCGCGCTTACAAATACGAAGAGCACATCGAGAAATTGGGGGAGTGATTTATTGAATATTCTTATGAAGTATGAATTGGATCTTCAAAAAAATCACTCACTTATCGCGTATCTTATCCAAAAAAATGACACGAAACGTGTTTTAGAATTGGCGCGGAAAGGAGCGGCAATCGATAGCAACCACTTATATTTAGCGTTGAAGAATAGAAAAATGGATTTGTTTACTGAATTTGTAAGAATGGGGGTTAGCGTAAATGGTGATGGCTATGGTTTTCCGGTGCATTCTGCCATTATTGACAATGATCTTGAAGGCTTGATGATTTTAAATGGTTTAAATGCCGATTTAGCGATTGATCGTCGTTCAGGGCGCTCATATTTAGTAGACCGGGATTGCCTAAGACAAATTAACGACCAGGTTCTAATTTATCTTTTGGAGCATGGCAATTCTGATCCGAACTATAGAGCGCCAGTTCATGGATGGACGCCATTGTCAACAGCATATGAGATCGGAAAGCCCAGCGCTTTTAAAATCCTTTTCGATCACGGTGCAAACCTCGATGCTCTAATGCCGAGAGATCTGCATGGAGCATGGTCTGTTAGGGATTATATTTTGGGCCTGGATCGACGGAGTTCGCATTTCGCAGAAAAGTTGAGGCGAATTGGACTAGACCTTGAACGCGCATAGTTAATAAACAACTGCAAACTTAGGTTCTTTTTTTACGCAAATTTTACGCACTCGACCACATAAAAGTGGCGCAAAAGAGCGCACGCCAGTAGAATCCGATGAGCTTTAAGCCGCTGATTCTATTGAGGCTGTGTGATGCAGTTTGCGCCAGATTCGAATTCAAAACCGACTGTAAATCCCCCGTCTTCGGACTTCGTGTGTTCGAGTCACACCGCCCCGGCAGACAGCGCACCCGAAGGGCGCTGCGAGAGGGGGTCACATCTTCCGCCACAAAGCGGGTTTTTTATTTGGGGGCGAGCAAGTGCCATTGGCACTTGCGTGTGTGACTCGAGCCAAGGGATCAGTTTTGCCTGGTGGCAAAACATCCCGAGGTCGCCGCCCCGGCAGACAGCGCACCCGAAGGGCGCTGCGAGAGGGGGTCACATCTTCCGCCACAAAGCGGGTTTTTTATTTGGGGGGCGAGCAAGTGCCAGTGGCACTTGCGCGTGTGCCGACACGATACACCTCTATTTAAGGTAATGTCACCGCAACTTGCTATTTTTCAATGTCTTGCTGCAAAGATAAATTGCAAAGAAAATTCTGATTTTAGCGGCTATATTTAAATGCAATTCTGTTGTACAATTTATTGAAATTATAATTTTTGGGTAATTATGGCTGTAATTTCAAATTCTATAGAACAAATGCTCGCAAACCCGGCACTGATTCCCACCCTACCAAGAGGGTCTGAGGCGCGTTGCCATGGTCTCGCTCTGGAGAGCACAAAACGTGGCGTCAATGAGCGAGTACAAGATCTATATCAAGCGAATAAAGCGGCCGGTTCCATTCTAGCTGCAAGGGCGGGGATGCTTTTACAAACGTGTTCAGCAGCCTCATTTCGAACGGCTGAGACAAGTGGATGTAAAGAACAGGAAAAGGTTCTTAAGCTCACGAATAGACTACAATTTACCAATAGCGAAAAAGCCTTCATCCAATGCCATGAGATTGGGGGGCAAAAGTATATCTTTGTCGCGGACTGCCATCAAGATGAGAAATTTCTAAAATTGTGGGCTGATGTTTCCTTATGTGGGGTAAAGAGAGAGTTTGCAATTTTCCGCGAAATTGGGTGTAGGGATCCTCAGTCTGAGAAAGATTACTGCCGGTTTTTATGTGGATTGGACATATCTGGGATGCCATCTCCGTGGATATTCGGATTGGAAGGACCCGCATTTCCGTTACAGTTATGCGTGATGTGTCTGCTGCTTTATAAAACCCCAACAAAGAATCCTCAGAGGCTAATGAGTTTTTTAGATGACCTTCGCATTAATAGACCATGGGATCAGGTGGTGCATCGTGCACATGCAATAAAACCGTTTAGCCAGGCAGCAGCGCCTCTTTTTGCGGAGATCCAAGAAAATTTAAGGCTCATGGAAACAGCTGAGGCATTTAAACAAAAAAGGCAGAATTTGTATGACGCATTGCTTAAAAAACACTCAGATGTGGCTTGGAAGGATCTCTTTTTTGCTCTCGCAAAAACCAGTTTATTGGATGTTCCCGCAATCCAAAAAGCGTTTTCTTCTTCGCAAATCGAATTTATTCTGAGACTACTTCTCAAGCCGAATGCTGAGGATCGAGGACGCTTCCTGGAGGAAATCCAAACTCAAATGCGCGATAATGCTATGGCCCATGCTCTCTTTTCAACGGAGCTCCCAAAAGGAGTAGTTCGTCTTGCGCAGGTCGGATATCTCCACCTTCCCGGCATCATCCGCGAGCTCGAGCGGCTCGCCGCTCTTCAACAGAAACCTCACGAAGGCAAGAAAGCTTAAGGGGCAATCTCTAGAAATGAAAGAGTGAACAAGCAAGGATCGGCCCCGACCAAGCTCTAAACATCAAGGCGCCTTTTAGGAAAAATTTGTGACTGTGCTTGGAAATTGAGAGTCGATACAAGAAGCACTCAAAGGATTAGAAATCAGGGGTCTACGCGTTATCTTTTTTTTCGGTGAGGGAGCGATCTTTAATCGAGATATAGACCCAAACGCGTTCGCCTGTCTGCATTCCTTCGCTAGATTTGAGACGAAAACCTGCCTGTGCTTTCAACGTGCCCTGCACATATTCCACAATGTCAGAGCTTGCTCCATCATCCTTATCATCTTTGCCTCTTACGACTACGAATCCGCCTAATAGCACTAATGCGCCATTCGTCTGCAGTTTCTTCTGCAATGTGGAATCATCCCCCAACTCTTTAAGGTAAAGCACATTATCTTCTACTCTCCAAGTAATTCGATCTTCCCAAGCAGCGCTTCGCGTGTTGTTGATAGCAGACATATTCATTCCTCAATATTAATAGAGTTCACAGATGAGAGAGTCTACTCCTTCTGGTTTTTTAATGCGTAGCAAACCGGGGGCATAAAGACTTGCGCAGCATGTATATCTTTGCGTTTTTCTCGAATCCTTCCTGCACAAACTCGAACTCATAGCCGTTGTATAGACGATCATAAGTTATTGACCAGGTGGTATTCGATAATCTTGTTGGAAAGCTTTTTTTCCATTGCTCGCTCAAGAAAATGGCGGATGATATGAAAATTTTCAGTTTTCCGAAAAGAGAAATCAGATGGTCTCAAGACATTTAAGAATCGAGCTCTTTACTGCCCTGTTACCAGAACAACCCTAAAGCGGGCCTTGCCGCTCATCATGCGGTCGTAGGCCTCGGCTGCTTTTTCGAGCGGGAATGTCTCGTTCATGGAGCGGATACCGGTGAGGGCGCTAAAGGAGATCGTATCTTCCGAATCGATCGAAGTTCCGCTGGGCCAGCCAGCAATCGTGCGACGTTTTAAGATAAGCGGTAGTACGGAAATAGATACGGGTTCTCCGAATGCGCCGATGACGAGAAGTTTTCCATCGATGGAAAGTCCGTCAATGACATCACTGACAGCTTTGTTGCTCGTCACGGTCGATAAGATGACTTTCGCGCCTCCGAGTTTTTGCAGCTCTTCGCTGACCTTTGCGCTCTCGCTGTCGATGTAGTGGTGGGCGCCGAGTTTTTGAGCGAGAGGCCCTTTATCCCTGCCACGAGCGATCGCGATGGTGCGAAATCCCATTTTGGCGGCAAATTGCACGGCGAGATGTCCCAATCCTCCGATTCCTAAAATGGCAACGGTATCTCCTGCGACGGCGCCGCTATTTCTCAATGCATTAAAGGTCGTGATTCCAGCGCACATGAGTGGGCCGACCTCAACAGGCGAGAGTTCGTCCGGGACGTGCGCTAGAGCTTCGATGGGGGCGATGACATACTCTGCATATCCGCCATCGTAGGTGACACCTGGGATTTGGGGATTCGAACATGTGACAAAATCTCCTCTTCGGCAGGAGTCGCAAATGGTACAATGTCCACCATGCCAGCCAATGCCAACGCGCTGTCCTACTTTCCAATTTCCGACAGCTTCCCCCACTGCATCGATCACACCGGCGATCTCATGCCCGGGAACTCGGGGGTACTGAATTCCTGGAAAAGTGCCCTCTTTGGTAAAGGAGTCGCTGTGGCAAATCCCGCAGGCTTGAACTTTGACGCGAACAGAGCCTCTTTTGGGGGAGGGGATCTCTCTTTCGACGAGCTCGAGGGGTTTGTTTGGGCCCGAAACTTGAACTGCGCGCATTTTTGCCATAGGTTTCCTCCTGCTGGGATGATTCCTTCTATAAAATCTGTAGACAAAAGTTGCAATCGAAGATTAGAACCTTAAAAAAAGCTGAGAAAAATGAGGTTTGTTATCTGATGTGGAAATTGTTTATTCTTCTTCTGTATGGAGGAGCCATGATCCAGCTGTTTTCAGATGAAAAAGAGCCGCCGCGTGTCGGCGTAGCCGTATTTGTCAAAAGAGAGGGGAAGGTGCTCCTTGGGCAAAGAAAAGGCGCACATGGAGCTCTAACATGGGCAACTCCTGGTGGGCATCTTGAATTTGGTGAAACGGTAGAAGCGTGCGCGCTGCGGGAATTACTAGAAGAGACTGGGCTACGAGCGCGTTCTATTAAATTAGGTCCATGGGTCGAAAATATCATGGAAAACGGGACCAAACATTACATCACCATCTTTACAATCGTGGACCAATTCGAAGGTGAGCCCCAACTGCTAGAGCCACACAAATGTGCGGTGTGGGAGTGGTTTTCATGGGATTCGCTGCCGCAGCCGCTCTTTCCGAGCATCGTGACATTTTTAGAGCAGAATGGGAATGCAAAAGCACACGAAGAGTTCTCAACGAAAACAGTGGAGTCTACTTCGCGAGAAGAATTTTGCGGCCTCGAAATGGTTGTTGTTGGAGGCGAGAACAAAACAGTTGTCGAGGATCGAATTCTCTAGAAACCAGCGCTTTTCCGATGAAGCGAATTTAAAGAGGAAGTGGAGGGTTTCGATCTGGCCATTCGCCGATGAGGCGATTAGGCTATTGCTGAAGATCTCCTGATCTAATGAGAAGACAGTTTTGGGCAGGATCTTTTTGAAGAGAAATTCAACGACTGGGGTATGTCCGTTTGCCGATGCAGAGATCGAGCAGGCGTTGAGCAAACAGAAATCGACAAAGAAGAGATTTTCTGGAAAGGTTTTTGCGAGGAGAAACTTGATCACGTCGAGCTGCCCGTGCGCTGCAGCGACGATGCTCGATTCATTCACGATCTGTTGATCCACAAAAAAGAAGTTTTCTGGAAAGGCTTTTGCGAGCAGAAACTTGAGCGTATCGAGCTGTCCATTTGCCGATGCGAGTAGGCAGCAGCTGTTTAAAAAGTCGCGCTCAACAAAGCAGGAGGCTTCAGGAAGCACTTTTGCGAGCAGAAACTTGAGCGTATCGAGCTGTCCATTTGCTGCAGCAGCAAAGCAGGCACCGATGATGATCTCTTGGTCAAAGAAGCAGGAGCTTTTGGAAACATCCTTAAACAAGCTTTTAACCATTTTGATATCACCTACTGCGGCGGCCGCCACAAAGGGGTTTCTCTTGACGAGATGAAGGGTGGAGCGCGAGAGGCACTTTTCTTCTGCAATGGGATTGAACTGGATCAGTGTGGTGTTTAAAAGCAGATCTAAAATGTCATTGTTGATGAGGGCAGCCTTGCAGAGGTCATCTTCAGAAAATCGCGCCGAGTGGAGGGTGCAACAAGAGTGGTTGAGAGGATAGGAGTTGTATAATTGTGCATGCATGTCGCTAAAGCACAAAATCCAAGAAAATAAAAACAACTTCCCTTTTAAAATAGTCATAACAAAATCGGTTTGATTTGTTAATTTCTATCTAACGAGAAATTCTATTAATTTCAAGATAGGTTCAAATTAAAATCCGATCATCAGCGTGAAGTAGGGGCCGGCAAGAGCAAAATTGTTTGTCGACTGATCGAATGTTCTTGCAAAGACGCCAACTGTATCTGGAGTGACAGGGGGGGTGACCACTTCGCTGCCGATGTCTACAGATCTAAGAGCATTGATGTAGATCTGTGCTTGATATCCTACTTCGAGTTTTACAAGAGTGTCTCTGTAGCAATTGAACTGGTAAGCAAAGCCCAGCTTACCTTCCAGGCCAGGAACAACTTGTGTACGGTCATGGACCTCTGTTTTTTGCTTGTTTGGAGAGGAAGCGCCAAAAGCTGCGAGTCCCGGAGAGGTTGATGAGAAGGATGTGTCAGTCGATTGTCTACCCACAAGAAGAGTGCCAAAACCTCTTCCAGTGAAGTGAAATCCTTTGGCGATGCGGTAGGAGAAACTAGATCCGAATTGGGGACCTGCTCCGATGAAACTGGAGGGAGTTTCGATGGTCTTTACAATTGTGCCTTCAAGATTTGAGAAGCGAGACTCGGTTGTTTGTTTGATTCTTGTAAAGCCAACACCGCTGAATAGGTTTGTCAGGAGGCGATTTCCAAATTTCACAAGAATGCCGTAGTCGAGATTCACCTCATCAAAATGGAACTCGACTTCTCCTTTGGCTTTTTTGTAGGGTAGAGCGTCGGGTCCTATTTCAAAAAATGGTCCTATCATATTTTCCGATGAGACCGTTTTTGAAGAGGAGTCGGTGGAGTGGAAGTGCTCCCAATTGAGCATCATATTGGTATTGCTGTTGTGAAAGACTCCTCGCAGTCCAAGATCAAATCCCCAACTATAATCGGTCTCAATGTCCTGAATTTTCCAGTGGGGAGAAACTGCGGGAAGTGGAACCGCTTCTGCGGCGTAGTGAAGATCGCCTGCGGTGGGCTGTAAAAGAAGGGCGGTTCCCCAGAATTCAAATGTTTGCCGAGGGTTTGCAAGATAGACATCGGAGGTGGCTCGAGGTTTTTGTGTGCCACTAGCGTTCTCGGTGGGTTTCTTGTCCGCTTGTGTGTCAGCGTAGGCAAATGTAGAAAGAGCGACGAGTGCGAAAGCCAACGAGCGTGGAGTCTTCATGAGACCTCTTTAAGTGAAGGGTTTAAAAAATTTGAAGATAAAGAAGGTTAAGGATTTTTTCAATATGCGAAGTTTCTGCGCTTGCAAAATTTGAATGACAATATCTAACATCTTTCTACATGGTACACCGGATTGTTTTTCTCTCTGTGGTTGCAGCACTTGGAGTGATCTCTGCAAGTTTATGTGCTCCAGCATTGCCGTTCATTGCAGACCACTTTTCAACCGGTTTCTCTTCGATTCAATTCACGATCAGTCTTTTTCTCGTCGGCAACGCACTTGGTCAGTTTTTTTCGGGGCCCCTATCGGATCAGCTAGGACAGCGAAGAGTGCTTATGAGCGGTCTCTTCTTATATATTGTGGCGAGCTGCATCTGTGCACTCGCAGATAAGATGAGCATTTTGCTCGGCGGGCGGTTTCTGCAAGGAATGGGCAGCGCAGTGGGCCCTGTGCTTGCAAGAGCGATTGCGACGAGTAGTTATCCTCCAGAAAGATCGGCGCAGGTGCAGTCGTATGGCGCAATCGGCGTGGGAATCGCTTCGATTTTGGCAATTTTGGCGAGCGGGCAGCTGACATTGAGTTCATGGAGAGGAAATTTTTGGCTTGCAGTTGCTTTAGGAATCGTTCTCCTTTTTTGGACCTCAATCACGTTGAAAAATGCAAATGCAACAACTACTCCGCGCTTTTCTTTCCGGCAAATTTTTTCTCAGATGAAAAAAGTGTTTGTTCACCCTATCTTTGTGGGGTCTGCCTTCTCACATTCGATGACCTACGGACTGATGTACGGCTATATCGCGCTCTTTCCGTTCCTGCTCATGGAGCTCTTTCATGAGAAGAACCCCACGCAGGTAGGGATCTACTCTGCTTACATGATAGGCTGCTATATGGCAGGTGCGTTTTTTGCTTCCCGATTTGTCAAAAGGTGGCCTGCAGAAAAACTGGTTTTCTTGGGGATCTCCATGCAGATTGTTGCGGGCGGATGGCTGATTTTTGCCTCTTCACCGCTTCTTTTTATGGGAGCTCTTTCTCTTTTTAATCTGGGTATAGGCATTATTCTCCCTCTTACGGCGGCATGTGCGCTAACTCCCTTTGTTGGCTCGCTTGTGGGAACCGCTTCTTCGAGTTTGGGAGTTTCCTATCGGCTAATTGGATCGCTTCTCAGTACACTCGTCTGCCAATTTCCTCTTGTGGGAGGAAGAAATCTCGGCATTGCGATGCTTTTTCTTTCAATAGTCAGTTTTATCGTCTTCAGACGTATGATGCAAAAGCGGGTTCGAACGGTTTAGGCTATCGATCTTTTCAAAACACTCTGCAAGAATATCGACTTGCGCTGGGTCGAGACCCAGCGTTAAACGAATCGTTGTGTTCTCTTCGCCAAAGAGCATGGTGAAGTTGGGATGATAAAATCCGAGGCTGGGTCTATAGAAGATGGGCTGTCTTCCCTCCATGCATTTTAGATAGATAGAGCCTCCAACGAGTGTGGCGCCGCGAATTTCGTGGAGGGGTCCGGAGATTTTAATGTCGAGGAATGCCGCATCAGCATCAGATTCAACTGGAACGATGCGGTAGTGGCCATCGCTTAAAAGTCCCGAAGGGATTCTGTTCAGAAGGGCTCTTGTGTTGGCAAAAATCTGTTTTCGATACTCTTCCAACTCTTTTCCAGTATACAGGTAGGCGAGGCAGAACCAGTTTAAACTGAGTCGATCGGTCTGGAGCGCCGGATCTGCCAAAAGAAGATCGAAGGCCCTCCACTTTTCATCGCCATTATGGATCATGAAGAGGGGAGCTCCGGCGTAGTTGTCCATCCCGAACAGATCGAATTTAAGACCGCTGCGGTAACAGATGATATTGAGCCTTCCCGATCTGATCTCTTTGCGAAACTCTTCAAGCAGTTTCCCTACACGCGGAGAATTGATGAAATCTAGGGTGCAATCGAGGGCAAGTGTAAGAGGCTTTCCACTCCTTGCACTGAGAGCTCGATGTACAACTTCTGCAACGTTTTCGACCCGATATTCGAACGGATTTGTCTCGATGCGTTTTAATGCTGGATTAAATTGACTGAGAATGAGATCGACCTCTGCCCAATCCTGCTCGGCGGCATCAACAATAGCAACAGCATGTGCGATGCGCTCTGCGGCTTTGATGCATTCGAAATAAGCGTTCTCTCCGTAGAGGATGCGCGGCGTTTTCCCCGCGGTTTTTTCGACCGCTTTAAAAATACCCGCGATACTCGTCATTCCCGAAGCGTGTAGAGCGCAGGAGGTGTAGGATTTCAGACTTTTGGGAATGTCGATAAGAAGATCCCGATAGATTTCTGGAAAATCTTCGAATGTAAAAATGTCGAACACTTCAAGAAGAGCGGAGAGGCTTGCGTGGATCTCTTCGATGTGCGAGGCGGTTTCGAAGAAGTGGGATTCATGGGTTTCAAGTTCTTTTAGTTTTTCTTGAATCTGCAAAAAGGAGAGGTGGGCGATCGATGCTTTTGTTGGAGAGCTTGTAACCTCTTCCCAACCTTCGTCTGAAAGCTCCTCCAAAATTCCTTTAAGGAGATGGATGGTGCTTCTGACCAGTAGAGCCTTTTGAGGCAGATCAGATCTCCATTTTTTTTCAAAGGTCCTTAAGTTGGACAGAAACGGTTCTCTTGAAGGGGGGCTTGCTATTGGAAAATCTGGTGAGGGCGCGCTTACAGAAAAAGAAACACGGTCGAGCTCCACGCGATTTGCTGAGAGTCCAAAGAGAGAAATCCACTCTAGAAGAAAGCGGTACTTTTCTTCGCTTTCGGTAGACGAAGCAGTGAGAGGAAGTAAACGAACTCCACCGATCTCATTGTAGAGTACTCTTTGAATGCAGAGGATCTGGTGAAGATCCAACCCACTCTCTTTACAGGCGCGAGCAAATTCTTTTTTATACGCACTCCAGGTTGTCAACCATGTGGCGCGATTGTTTGCGCAATGTTCAAGATAGCTAGACAGATCCACAACAATTTTAATTGTTCTGTTTCCCAGCTGTTCGACTAAACGTTCGACAGTATTTTGGATTTTTTCTCCCTGAGAAACTTCGACGTAGTCAGGAAAGTAGGCGCGTAGGTCTGCAGGACGCGTCAAAATTAAAGGGTAGTGGTCTGGCTGAGGAAGGCTCGCTTTCCACATTTTTAGACGCTGTTCGTATGTGCGCGAAAAGTTGGTTCCCGGATTTCGTGCATAAGAGCTTGTTGTTTCAGGGTGAACTTGTACAGAAACGCCAAAACAGGGGCATATCCAATTGATCTGAAAGGGAAAGAAGCCCGTGGCTTTGGCCAGCCATCGATTTTCGAGGAAGTGGAGCAGCTCTTTTTCTTGTGTGGTGAAGCTAGGTATCTGAGAAAGGAGGAGTTGATTGAGATGCCAGGAGAGTTGAGAGGGAAGAACAGCCGAGTTCCCGTGCTTGATGGGAGGCGAAGATTTCTTAAAAGCTTGTTCTACGATGCGTTCTGCTGCGAGTTGGCAGAGATCGCTGAGAAGAAGGCACTCTTCGCCCGTTGTTTTAGCCCAAGGTAGAATCTGGCTGATTCCCCATCCCAGACGTGAAAAAAACGAAAGGGAGCTGAGCGCCGCTCCGGTTCCTAGATAAACCGCCTTTTCCGAAATCGTGTGTGTGATTGTATGCGCGGTGCTGGTTTCTTTATTTGAGTTGGGAAAAGAAGATGAGAACCCGTCTGATTCGGACGGGCTGAAACAACTCGTCGAAAGGAAGAGAACAAGAGGCAAAACCATCTGGTTAAGTTGTATTATTTGCGTCTTCCCGAGAACCCGATCCCTCCACCAATAACAATCAGAACAACTCCTCCGATGATATACCACATCGTCGTCTCAGTGTAGCGGCCTGTTACGCCCTCCATCACTTTTTCCCCGACTTTACCGGTGGCAGAAATTCCAAATACGAGGAGAGCAATTCCTACGATAAAAATTGCCAATCCTATAATGCGTCGGAAACTCATATGATCTCCTATTTTCTTTTGCCGATGAATATCATCACAGCTCCCAGTGCTATGAATGCAATTCCACCAATCTGTAACCAACCAGCGATCTTCTCATATCTGGCTGCTTCTTCGCTTCCAGCATCGATCTTTTTCTGCGCTGAGCCTGCGATACCCTCCCCAATGCCTTTGGTATAAGGGCTAAGTGAAAATACACCTTTACCCGTATCCACTTTTTTCTGTGCGCTGCGGATCTCTTCTCTTCCCTCAGCTACACGGCTTTTGACATACATTGAACCCAGCATCATGCCAACACCAATGAGAAGTACGATGATTCCAAAAATTCTTTTTCCGGTCATGAGCTATCCCTCCTGAGTTTACTCATTAACCCATGTATTCACATAGATTTCCGAAAAATGCAAATAAATATTTATTTTTACATATTAATATAAATTTTTTAGTTAAGATTAAAAATCTATTGTATTCACGATATTATTTATTACTGATATAATCTTTGTTTTCTAAATAAAACAAATTGGAGAATTAAGATGGCATCAGAAGCTGCTCAAATAAATCCCGCACCTGCAGTTCGATCTGGATGGCTCGAAACGATCGCAACGAAGAAGGCGCAAGTTGATGCTCGCGTAGAGGGGGTGGCCCTGACCACTTTGGAGATTCTGGTCCACTTTACTTTTCAGTACGTTTTCTTTATCTTCTATCCCGCTTACGAACAACTTTATGATGAGAAGCGTGTTGAGATGCTTACACAAAGACGACTTTCGCTTCCGCAAAATCAGAGCTCTCTTTTCTATGACGGGGTGCTCTTTTTTCATCGATTTATCGCACAACCATCAGAGATTGGATCGATCTTCCCCAGCTCGGGCTCACTCGTGGCTGCAATTACAAGACATGTCGTTGATCGAAGAGACCCTGCAAATGCAGATGAGCCAGCTAAACGCTATTTAGATGTAGGCGCTGGCACAGGTCCTTTTTCGCAGGGAATTGTCGATAAAATGGGACCGCAGGACCATTTGGATATTGTAGAGTTCGATCCTAACCTCTGTAAGCTTTTGCGCAGAAAGTTCCGTCACCTTCCGAATGTCGCCGTTCACCACACCGATTTTCTTCAGTTCAATCCTGGGATCCAATATGACGCGATCACCTCTGGGCTTCCTTTGAACAACTTTCGAGAAGGTTTTGTTCGCGATGCCCACGCCAAATATCTTGCACTTGCAAAAGAGGGAAAGACCGTTTCCTATTTTGAGTACAAGTGGCTGCCAGCTGTAAGACGTGCCTTCATGTGGGGAGATTCTGCAGCAAATTATGACGCTGTTCGTGGTCTCAAAGATCAGCTAGAGGCTGGAGCTGAAGTAGATGATGTCTATCTCAATATGACCCCTGCGCGAGCGATCCACTGCGTAAAGCCGGCAGTATCTGCTCAGTGATGGGAGGATAGCTACTTCTTCTTGATGGGGCAGCTGCTTTTGCCAAGGAGCTGATAGATGACGCACCAGCTCATGATCGACTCAAAGAGAACAAAAAGAGCTGCCAAAAGGGCGATCCAGCTCATCTTCCAAAGCGCATAGGCAAAGAGCGCGATAGCGATCAGCAAACGAACGATGCGCCCGGTGGTGTTGATGTTTTTTTTGAATTTCATTGTTCCCACGATTTTTAATACATTGCCATGATATAAATCTTCAGAAAAAAAGGTAAATTTATGATGCCACTACCTCCTAGAGTCAACGCGTCGGATGATTGTCTACATACTGTCTTTGTTGCTCCGCAGGCGTGGTGCAATAGGCAGTGGCAGATTTTACTGGGTGGAGAGGCGGGTTGCATGGAGCTGGTTTTCCGCATTGCTACTGTTGCACTTCTGATCATTGCAACAGCGGGTGCTGCGCTTCTCAGTTCTATGGGTAACTGTGTGATCTCCGACTCTGAACAGGCAGAGGGGGAGCGTGTTTCTTCCCAACAAAGCCCCGTTTTACAGCGTCCAACCACGTCGGTAGTGGTTCCTCCGTTACAATTAGCCATCGCCAAGCCTGTACAAACGACTTTAGAGCAAGATTTTAATGCTTTGTCATATGGACCTGCAATCCCGAATAAACCAGAAGCGCCATACAAAGCCGCGTTAGAAAACATGAAACTGAATCGTTATCAGGATATTCTTCCATATGATTCTAATCGGTTTGCATCAAAGTTTGACGAGAAGTTCTACTTCAATGCGAGTTGGATATTAGGGGGAAGATTTTTGGTTAGCCATGCCCCCATAAAGGAGACGCTTGGAGATTTTTGGCGGGTGGCTTTCGAATCCAACTGCAGCGCAGTCGTCATGTTGACAAATTTCGAAGAGAATGGTGCGCCGAAGAGTGATCAGTACTGGCCGTCTAAGGAAGGTGAAGAGACTCGTTACGAAATGAGCAGCGCTCTTCCAGATGGTGAGAAATCTATTTCTGTCCGCATGGAATCAGAGATGCAAGCTGAAGTTCTGAATGGGCGTGAAATATGGATTCGAGAGTTTAACGGCACTATGCAAGGTAAGAAATATGAGGTCACCCAATTTCACCTCGTAAATTGGCCAGATTTTGGGGTTGTAGAAACTGATGTGTTAGCTACCCTGATCTCGATGGTCAATGGTCTGCAAAAAAAACACCAAAAACGGCCCCTGCTGGTTCACTGCAGTGCGGGAATTGGTCGTTCAGGTGCCTTCATCGCCTCCATGGAAGCTGCCTCGAGATATAAACGCGGCGGTGCTTCAACACAGCAGCTACTGAAAGAGGTTGTAACTGAGATGCGCGACAACGTAAATGGAAGAGATGGAATGGTTGCAAGACAGGAGCAATACCAGCTTGCTTTCGATACAATCAACCTTCTCGTTAAAGCTTAAACAACTTTTCCAAGTAAAAGCAGAAACGCCATGAGGACCATGGCTAGATCTTCTGTGAGCGTAACGGTTGAAAGTGGAACATCGAGAATGGTGCCCATGCAGGCGCACTGTACATCAAGGCCTTTCTTAAGGGCTTTGATGACGCCAATTGCGCCAATTCCCAAGATAATAATCGTCGTGAGATAGATGAAAACTGGTGCAAAAAACGCCAGGTATCCCAATCCTAGCCCAAGTTCAATGAGTGGGTAGAGGAATGCATACACGCGGCTTTTTTTTGCGATCAGATCATACATCTGGAATCCGTCTGCAAAATCCACGGGGCGGAAAATTTTTAGCATTGCAAATTGGCAGAGAAAGAATCCCATGAAGTAGTGCATCCAGCTTCGGTGAGAGACGATGGTGTGCGATGAGAGAGCAGTTGCGGCTAGCAGCGCCACGAGAATAAGCGAAGCTAGGGGCCAATATTTTTTAAGCATGGAGCGGTTAGGTGTAGGTGTTGTTTGCATCTCTTTTCTTTATACCGAAATAACTCGAAGGATCGGGTTTTGGCTGCGTCGGCTTTGCCTCAGAATTTTGACTCTTACTCGCGCCTTGCCTTTTGGCAATGGTCGCTCGCTCCGAATCAAAATTCTGAGGAGCCTCCTTGCCAAATTTCCGATCCTTCAAATTATTTCGGTATACCAGATCCAAAGGAATTTTGTATACCGATGGAAAGAGAGGGGCAAATGAAACATTTAAACCGACTGAAAGTTGTGCTTGTACTCGGCATGCTGCTGATTTGCAAAGATGCATTTGCGTGTACGGGTATCAAACTCGTGGCAAAAGATGGTTCGATCATTCATGGGCGGACCCTTGAATTTGCTGTGCAGTTGGATACCTCTCTTGCCGTTTCTCCGAGAGGATATCAATTCACTGGAACGACGCCCGCGGGGCCAGGGCTCGTCTATACCGCAAAATATGCAGCGGTGGGCACGCTCGTTTTTGATCAGCCAGCTTTTGCAGATGGGATCAACGAAAAGGGGCTCTCCGTGGGAACATTCTATTTCCCAGGTTATGCAGAGTATGCACAAATTACAGCTGAAAATCAGTCTCGCGCTGTTTCTCCTCTTGAGTTTCCCAACTGGATTTTGACGCAGTTTGCCACCGTTGCAGAGGTTAGGGCTGCTCTTTCAAAGATTGTGATCGCGCCGACTGTTTCAGAGGCGTGGGGAAGTTCTCCACCTCCGTTCCACTACATCGTGTACGACAAAGCGGGTAATTGTCTTGTGATCGAGCCGATTAGGGGAGCTCTCGTCTCTTACGATAACAAGCTTGGTGTTCTCACCAACTCTCCGACGTTTGATTGGCACATGACCAACCTACGAAATTTTATCAATCTACGAGCGGGGAATGTCCCGCCTCTTAAAGTAAGCGGAATGGAGCTCGCTCCTTTCGGCCAGGGCTCTGGCATGGTAGGACTACCGGGGGATTTTACACCGCCTTCGCGCTTTGTGAGGGCGGCGATCTTTTCCTATACAGCCATTCCTGCAGAAACTGCTGAGGAATGCGTATTACAGGTGTTTCATATCTTGAATCAGTTTGATATCCCAAAGGGGCTTGCACGCGAAGTAAAAGATGGCGCAACTCACGCAGATTATACTATGGCGACCTGCGTAAGAGATCCGCAAGCTCTATGCTACTACTTTAAATCCTATGAGGATCAGACGATTCGCAAAGTTGATCTCAAGAGCTTTGATTTGAACGCGAAGGAGATCAAAAAAATCCCCACATCCAGTGAGCAGCCGATCATCGATATTTCTGCTGAGCTCAAATGAGATACAGGAAGCTTCTTCTATCGGGTGCTGTTGTTCTGTGCGGCAATCTTTTTGCAATCGAGGATTTTGTCCATGAGGTTTCTCCTGCTCAGCCAGTTCCCTGGCTTACAGGGCCGCTTCTTGCTCCTTCAGGAACCACCGTACCTGTTGGGCATCTCAACTTTGAGCCCTATCTCTACTATACGATATACACAGGAAGGTATGATGAGCATTGGCATGTGCAGACGAGCCCCAATTTTTACAGCACCAATGTCCAGCTCCAATTCCAGACGGGAATCGTGAAAGGTGTCAGCTTCCAATTCTATCCACAATTTTTCTACAACACGACGCAGGGAGAGCATTACGGAAATATCGGAGATCTGCCATTTGCTCTCAACATACAGCTTTATCGAACAACAATGGAGGATCCCTGGCCTTCGGCTAAAATTTCCCTCAGAGCTAATACCCCTATTGGAAAGTACCAGCACTTAAAGAGACATTTGAAACTGACGGATGCCATTGGAGTGGGGTCCTGGTTCCCTGGAGCGGCACTCGTCTTTTCTAAACTCTGGCATCTCAAAGGAGCCCATTTTTTTGAGGCGCGCTTGGCATTCAATTACCAGTTCGGCACCCCGGTGCATGTAAAGGGGAATAACACCTACGGGGGCGCAAAAAACACACGAGGAACAGTCCGTCCTGGTAATCAGCTATACGTAGACGTTGCAATCCAATACAGTTTCTCTCAGAGATGGGCCTTTGCATGCGATCTCTATTATGCCCATAGCGATCGGAATCGATTTTCAGGAAGAGTGGGCACACTTTCCGATGGCACACCGGCAAGAATGACGGCTCCTTCAAACGAACAATGGAGTCTTGCGCCAGCCATTGAGTACAACTGGAATGAGAATTTGGGAATCATCGCCGGTAGCTGGTTCACCTTCGCAGGGAGAAATGCCACGCGCTTTAATTCGCCCGTCGTTGCCATCAACATCTACTTCTGACAGCTTCGATAGCGCTTCAGGGCCGCTTTTGCTTCCTTTTCATGGTCGACAAGCGGTGGTGGGTAGGTGGGGCAGAGCGCATGGCTCTCTTTTTTAAACCATGTGTGAATCATTTTTGGTGGAAGAGATCTGAGTTCAGGGATCCACTTTTTGATATATAGACAATCGGGATCGAACTTCTTCTGCTGATTCCAGGGATTGAAAATGCGGAAGTAGGGCTGCGCGTCGGTTCCCGTGCTAGCCACCCATTGCCAATTGCCATTGTTGACAGCAGGGTCGTAGTCGATCAGCTGTTGGGCAAAATAGCGCTCGCCCCATCTCCAATTGATATGCAAATCTTTGATCAGAAAAGAGGCGGCCGCCATACGCTGGCGATTCGGCATAAAGCCTGTGGCATTCATCTCACGCATAGCTGCATCGACAAAAGGAAATCCCGTCCTTCCTTCGCACCAGCACTTAAATGCTTTTTTGTCCTGACTCCATTTTAGCTTGTTGTATTTGGGATAAAAGGCTCCTTGAAAGACATGGGGAAAGAAAAAGGCGATTGAACAGAAAAAATCTCTCCAGAAGAGTTGCCGAATTATAGGGTGGTGAGCGGTGTGCTTTTTGCATAAAGCCCAGTAGATCTCTCGAGGGGAGTAGATCGTGAATTTTAAATAGCGTGAGAGATGCGTTGTTTTTTCAGGGTATTTAGAAAAGTTCTCATTTAAGATTTTTGCGCACGCCTTTCTTTTGGATGGTGAAGAAGGGAGCTGGATCTTGTTTTCGAAGGGAATCGTCTCCTGAAAATAGTTCTTCAGGGGATTTCGGTTGGGCTTGGAAACAGGAATTTCACGTGCGTGGTTAAAAAAGGGTGTGAAAATACGATAGGGTTCGCCGTTTGCCTTAAGGGTCTCTTCGGGGGCATGTAAAAGCGCATCGTCGAATTGAGCAAATGGAACTTTTTTCTTTTTACAAACAGATTCGATTTTTTTGTCTCTCTGAACGCTGTAAGGGGTGTAGTCGCGGTTGGAATAGACAGCATCAACTCCCAGCTTCTCGATGCATTTTTCTACTATTTCATGAGTCTTTCCTCGGAAAAAGTAGAGTTTTCCTCCCTTTGTGTTCAATTGCAACTCTAGATCGTAGAGAGCTTCCAGCATAAAGTTTAAACACTTTTCTCCTTTGTAGGGATTGTGTTCGATCTGTTCGGGAGTAAAAATAAAGCAGGGGATTACGCGCTCCGAAGATTTTAATGCGTGAATAAGGCCCGTATTGTCTTCCAGGCGAAGATCTCGATGGAAAATGAAGAGGGATCGTTTGAATTTATTCATGGTGCTCCAAGACAAGGTGAACAGCTTCTTTGTAGGAGAGGAGTTTTTTGGGGAAGAGTTCGCGTATGCGCGCCTCTTTGCAGATCGCATTGTTCTTCAAGCTCTCTACAAGAGATCGAGAGAGAGGATAGCTCGCGCGCGTGATGAAGTAGAGCCAGTAAGAGGAGAGATTCGGTGTAAAAACGGGAACCGAGATAATGTACCGCTTTAACCCCTTTGCCTCGGCATATCCGAGAAGTAGCTGTTTGTAGCTCAAAATATCAGGCCCCCCGATCTCAAAGTGCTTGTGAAAACAGGCGGGATGATCTAAGACCAGGATCAGATAGTCGAGAACATCTTGAATGGCAATCGGTTGTGTGAGATTGCTTACCCATTTTGGTGCGATCATAAATGGGAGTTTTTCCACGAGATCGCGAATGATTTGAAATGAGGCGCTTCCATCGCCGATGATGATCCCTGCCATGAGCGTGGTTACGGGAACACTGCCCTGGCGAAGCAGCTCATCGACCTGCTTTCTAGAAGCTAAGTGACGGGAAAGAGGCTCTTCATTTGCAAGACCGCTCAAATAGATGATCTGTCGTGCAGCGGTCTGCGAAAGCCTTTTCTGAAAATTTATAGCCGAAAGCCTCTCCATTTCGGCGAAATTGCCTTGAGAATAGCCCATCGAATGAACTAGGTAGTAGGCTGCATCGATGTCTGTAGGGATCCGGCCTAAGCTTTTTGCATCTAGAAGGTCGCCTTCAATGACCTGCACAGAAGCGGGAAGGTCGATCGTTTTTGTCTGATGGACGAGTGCCACAACTTCGTGGCCTTTCTCAAGAAGCCTAGGAAGAAGGTTCTTTCCAATGTAGCCGGAGACACCGGTTAGTAGTATTTTCATGCTATTTTTTATAACAGCAAGCTCCTTTTTTCTCTCGGAAGTGAAAAATATTCTTGCATGAATTCTCAAAAGCTCTTACATCACATGTTTAGAAGATAAAGAGAAGTGTGTGCTTGCACTTTCTCTAAAAACCACACCGAAAAAAAGAGGAGTGTTATGGCAAAGAAAAAAAGAGCGAAAGCAAAAACAAAAACAAAAGCTAAGAAGAGAGGTGGCGGCGGCATCACAAAGATGACCTACGACCTATCTCCTGAGCTCGCTGCGATCGTCGGTTCAAAAAAATCGACCCGCCCGCAGGTTGTAAAGAAGATCTGGGTCTATATCAAAGCGAAAAAGTTGCAAGATGCAAAAAATCGTCGTATGATCAATCCTGATGCGAAACTCGGCGAAGTGCTCGGTAAAAAACCGATCAACATGCTCAAGATGGCAGGCGCCCTCAACAAGCATATCGGCTAAGCAGCTTTAGCTGGTTTATTCATAGCAGTTGTCAGGGCTTCCTTGACAACTGCTTTATTTTTACAAGAGAGGGATTGGATGTTAGAGATCTTTTTTGCGGCAGAGTGCGCGAATGTTGTCGTTCCAGAAGCAACCGAACAGGCAATGCGCTATTACAATAGCGGAAATTTGCTATGGATTGCTCAGCAAGCATGGGTTCTCGTCATTCCTCTACTTTTCCTGATCACTGGATTTACCGGAAAGCTTGCTCGCTTCTCGGAGAAGAGTGGGAAAAACTGGTTTTTTACCATCGCTGTCTATCTCGTCTTTTTCACGCTGATCTATAAGTTATTAAGCCTACCCCTAGATTTTTATGCGGGGTATACCCGTCAACATGCATATGGACTCTCTACTCAAACCCTCGATCGCTGGTTTAGCAGTTACGGAAAAGAGACTCTGGTTGGACTCATCAGCGCAATTGCATTTGTGTGGATCTTCTATCTCCTCCTGAAAAAAAGCCCCAAGCGCTGGTGGTTTTATAGCAGTCTTGTCAGTATCGGCATTCTCTTCATTACGATGTTTGTTCAGCCCATCTGGATCGATCCGCTTTTCAATAAGTTCGGCCCCATGAAGGATAAGCATCTCGAACAGCAGATCCTCAGCCTAGCCTCTCGCGCTGGGATCGAAAATGGCCGCGTTTACGAGGTAGATAAGAGCGCCGACACCTCCATGCTCAATGCCTATGTAACCGGCTTTGGACAGACGGGCAGGATCGTTCTCTGGGACACGACAATCAAACAGATGAAACCTGACGAGATCCTTTTTGTGATGGGTCACGAAATGGGCCACTACGTACTCAATCATATCTGGTGGTACCTCGCGATCATGTCAGCTGCAACCTTTGTGATCTTTTATCTCACCTACCGCTCGGCGAATTTTCTCCTTCACCGCTACCAGAAACGATTTGGATTCAAGCATCTCTACAGCATCGCTTCGCTCCCGCTTCTGCTTCTTTTGACAGGCATCTTCCTCTTCCTTGCATCGCCGTTCTTCAACTACATCTCACGCTACATGGAACATGAGGCTGACCGCTTTGGTCTTGAAATTACACAAAACAATGAAGCCGCTGGAAAGGCCTTCATCGTGCTTCAACTCGGGAATTTAGCCAACCCACGCCCTGGCCCCATCTACAACTTCTGGCGCAACAGCCACCCCTCTCTCGGCGACAGAGTGGATTTCTGCAACAGCTACTGCCCCTGGAAAGAGGATAAGCCGCTGAAGTACGCGGACTATTTTAGAGGGGAGTAGCTCTTTCCAAAATAGACCAGAGTGCATATGCTTAGGGGTAAAAGAAACAAGTTTTCCATGAGCAAGTTGCCAATTTCTCTGAACAAGAAAAAAATCACGGACTTCTGCAAGAAGTATCACATTGCCTATCTTGCACTGTTTGGTTCGATTCTTACACCTCGTTTTAGCCCTTCAAGCGATGTAGATGTGCTTGTGAAATTTCAGAAGAAACATATTCCCACACTCTTCGATCTAGTAGACATTGAGTCGGAACTCAGTACAATCGTAGGCCGGCCGGTCGATTTAAAGACTCCGAATGACCTGAGTCCCTATTTTCGAAAAGATGTCCTATCTCATGCGAAAGTCGTCTATGGTAAATAAAGACCTAGTTCGATTGAAGCACATGCTCGATGCGACAAATGCCATTCTTTCCTTTGTCAAAGGAAAAAGACGAGCCAGTCTGGATGGAAACAGATTGCTTGCATCTGGAGTGATACGGGAGTTTGAAGTTTTAGGCGAGGCCGCAGGAAAGGTTTCACAAAAAACGAAAGAGCTATATCCGCAACTGCCGTGGAGGCAACTTGTGGGTATGCGCAATAGGTTGATACATGCTTACTTCGATATTGATCATGATGTGGTCTGGAAAACGGTCAAAAACTATCTCCCATCCTTTCAGCGGCAGCTCGAAGAGATTATCTCCGAGCTGAGTTGAAATTGGGCTAGTCGTAGTAGCCCTTGAACTACTTGGATATAAGAAGCTCCCTCAGGTCCGCGCAGAACGTCTTGATGAATTCTGGCCGAGTGTCCCAGGTTGTCATCCATCGTGCGATTGATTGTTTCTCATCCCATATCCAGAAGAAATGCTTTTCTTGCAGTGTATGCAAGATACGGGAGGGAACTTGCACGAAAAGTGCATTCGCCTCAACAGGGTAGAGGATTCGGAGCTCAGGAAAGTCTCGACGAAGGGTGTCTTCTAGTAGCTTCGCCATCTGATTTGCGTGTTGCGCATTTCGTTTCCATAGATCTCCCTCCAGTAGTGCGACAAATTGCGCAGATAAAAAACGCATTTTGGAAGCGAGTTGCATATTCTGTTTCCTGATGTACTGGAAATTCTCTGACAATCCAGGTTTAAGGAAAACGATGGCTTCTGCGCCCATGAGCCCATTTTTTGTGCCGCCCAAAGAAAGAATGTCCACCCCTATATCAGTAGTAAGAGCTTTAAGAGAAACATTGAGAGCGGCGGCGGCATTGTAAAGACGCGCTCCATCCATATGAAATAAAAGCCCTTCTTTGTGAAGAAATGA
Source organism: Chlamydiae bacterium Ga0074140 (assembly GCA_001464115.1). Classification (GTDB taxonomy): domain Bacteria; phylum Chlamydiota; class Chlamydiia; order Chlamydiales; family Rhabdochlamydiaceae. Next base: position 423,206 of record LNES01000003.1, read on the forward strand.
GGCGAGTTCGCGGAGTTGAGCAAGAGAATAAACTGTGCCAAATTCCGTAGATTGAGTAATCGAAGCTGCGGCAGGCTGTACATGGTGCTGATTTCCTCGATAATGCAAAAATGTCTGCAGCTGTTCCACCTCTATCTTTCCCTGTTTCGATGGAACTGTGAGAAGGCTAGACCCTGCGACTCCGTGGGTAGCCCCGCATTCATCGGTTTGGATATGAGCGGATTCTGGACAGATCACGGCTTGCCAAGGAGCAAGGACATGTTTTAGAGAGCAAACATTTGCTGCCGTCCCGTTATAAACGATGAAGGCCTCAGAATCGGACCCAAAATGGCTCTTAAATACCTCTTGGGCTTTTCTGGTCCAGGGATCTCCACCGTAAGCCATCGCATGACCCTGATTCGCTTCTTGAATCGCGTCTAATACCTCTGGGTGGATTCCTGAGAAATTGTCACTTGCAAGAGAGTTTTTCATGGGAGCTCCAGGCTATACAAAACAACGAGGAAAATTTAAGATACTGGACGAGGGATTGTCAAACTGAATTTGGCAGGGAAAAGTGGTTGTCTAAAGTGTTATGTCGAACAGCTGAAATATCATGGGGCTCCTCACCCAGCCCGCTTTCGCTTTGATCTGGCTTTGCCTCGCTGGCGCCACGTGTCATCTTTTTGCATGCCGGGTTAGTAAGTTCCATCACGAGCTTTAAATTAAGTTTTTTGCTACAGTTTGGTTTCTTAACAGGAGCTTAATATGTCATCGCAAGCAGTACAGGAGCAAAGAGCAGAAGGATCTGCAAATCGTGTGTACGGGATTGGAGGAACGGAGGTTTCGTCTCTCCAGATGCTCGTCAATTCTCTTCCCGTTGTCGGTGTTGTGATTCATGTGGCGGAAAATATTATCACCCTTATATCTGGAAGTGAGCAGCGGGTGAATTTAACAAGCTGCCTCAACGCGCAAGTTCTCCCTGATGCGTTCATGGTAAGGGAGGAGACCTTACGCCTCACAAACCTTTCGAGGATGATTAGCTCTACATCGACGGTGCTGGGGCTCATCACTCTCGTAGCTCTAGGCATATTGTCTTCCGGATTTGTTCTCATTTCTCTAGGGTTATCTTTTGGATTGATGGTAAGTTCGGTGGATCATCTGGATGTTACCTTGCGAGAGGATATTCGAGGTGTCGTGAATCGAGTTGCTCAAAGAGAAAATCAATAGGAGAAAAGGATGTTTCGTCTTGTGATGATGGTGTTCGGTCTGGTATTTTCTTGCTTCGCAAATGCAGAAGGAAAAGGTGAAACTATGAATCAAGCGCAAAAATCTTCAGCACCAGTAATGGTCTTTGAAACAACACAGGGGAACTTTGAAGTGACTCTTTTCCCCGACAGAGCCCCGAAAGCCTGTGAAAATTTCATGGGTCTTGCCAAAAAACACTACTACGATGGAACGATTTTTCATCGCGTGATCAAAGCTTTTATGATTCAAGGTGGAGATCCTGCTGGTAATGGCACCGGTGGAGAGTCCATTTGGGGTAAATCATTTGAAGATGAATACTCCCCCTCTCTGAAATTTGACCGTCCCGGTCTTCTTGCAATGGCAAATCGCGGGCCGAATACCAATGGTAGCCAGTTCTTTATCACAACGGCAGCAACCCCTTGGCTGAACCAGAAACATACGATTTTTGGTGAGGTCACAAGCGGATATGATGTGATCAAGAAGATCGAATCTGCCCCTACAGGGCCTGGTGATCGTCCTCGTGAAGCTCAGAAGATTCTCAAGGTTTATCAGCGGTAACATTATTTTAATCACTTAGCCAAAAGCTTTTCTTGCCTTTTGAAAAGAAAAAATCTTAAGATGCTGCAAACGTTTTTTGCCAAAAAAGGGCTTGGGCTACATGAGACATCCGATTCTTTCTCTCTTTTTGGGACTTTTTCTACTTTTTGGCACCTCTTGTCAGAAAAAAGAGAGCAAAGGTTCCTCCTCTTTCAAAAAGAAAGAGATCGTTCTCTATCACAACGAGGGATCAGTCGCGATTCCCACCTCAGAACCCAATCCTCCTAATCCTCAGGAGATCCGTGCTTTTCTGCGTACACTGATAAAGCCAGGGGACCTGGTGTTTGATGTGGGGGCGCACGAAGGGCAGAAGACGGAGCTCTACCTTGAATGTGGAGCAAGGGTTATCTGTTTTGAGCCGCAACCAAGATGTGTAGAAACGCTTAAGACCAAATTCGGGAGAAATAAAAACGTTGCGATCGAGCCGATCGGTCTTAGTTCTCAGGAAGGGACACAAACGATGTTTGTATGCAGTTCCGCCCCTACGATTTCAACCCTTTCTCGTGAATTCACTGCGAGAAGTCGTTTTTCCAAGCATGGGTACAAGTGGGACGAACAGATCGTCGCACAGCTTTCGACGCTTGATCAGATGATTCAGAAACATGGATTTCCACGCTATTGTAAGATCGATGTGGAAAACTATGAGATAGAGGTTCTTAAGGGGTTGAGTGAGCCGCCACACCTTATCTCGTTCGAATGCAATACCGATCAGCTCGAAAACACCAAAAAGTGTCTCGATTATCTCGTGCGCCTCGGCTATCGAGAGTTTAATCTTGCCTTTGCAGAGAGGGGCCTTTTGATCTCTTCAGAGTGGCTCAGTGCGGAAGCCCTCTTTAAAAAGATTGAGAGCATCATGGCAACACACGATTTTTCTCGTATTTGGGGCCTTTGGGGAGATATCTACGCCAGAAAGAATCCCTCGGCCAACCCAAAATAAAAAACCGCCTTCTTGAAAGAGGGCGGCCTTGTCAGTAAATTATAAAGGCTTACTTCTTAGCTGCAACTTTCTCTACAGCTTTATTCGGACTCATTCTGTTTTTGTCTGCCATGTCCATCGCTTTATTTTTCTGCTCGTGAGAAAATTGGACGAATCTGTTCTGGTTGTGAGAGTTTAGTTGTTTCTCGAAAGACGCTGCATCATGCTTGTCTGCATGTTTTTTGCAGTGCTCCATATCTTTTTTGCACTTGTCGTGGCTTTTGTTGCAGCTCTCCATTTCCTTTTTACAATCGTCCATGGCACTTCTTTGCCATGCAGAAAGTTCACCTGCAGATAAGCAGAGTCCAGCAACTAAGCCAGAAAGAGCCAATGTCATTGATTTGTTTCTCATAGATCTCTCCATTTGATTTGAAAATACCCCAACGCGGGTCCCGCGAGTCGTTCCGCTCGTCTCTAATGTATATAAATTAAATTTTAATTTTCAGCAAGTTGCTAGAGAGAGTGCCGAGCTTCCGGCGATGAATCCAGTTGTCCAGGCGTTTTGGAAGTTAAAACCGCCTGTGATGCCATCGATGTCGAGAATCTCTCCTCCAAAGAAGAGTCCTGGACAGAGTTTGCTTTGGAGAGTTTTAAAATCGATTTCCTTAAGCGCCACTCCGCCACAGGTTACGAACTCCTCCTTGTGTGTGGTCTTTCCTTCGATCTGGTAGCAGTCTGCATGGAGCCTTTGCGCAAAGATCTGGAGCTCCTTTAATGAGATATCATTTGCCCTCTTCTCGCTTATTTCCCCAAGCAACCCCTTCCAGAGATTTTTTGGCAGGTCAAATAGGTATTCTGCCGAGAGAGATTTTTGAGGGTTGCGTTTTTTGAACGCATAGAGAGCTTCGTAGATTTTTTCAGCTGTATGGTCAGGTAGCCAATTGATGGCGATCTCAAAACGGTATTCGCAAGCATGTAAAAAGCGCGCCTCCCATGCTGAAAGCTTGAGAACAGCGGGCCCGCTAAAACCGAAGTGAGTAATGAGAAGGGGGCCTCTTTGGATGCGCGAGGTCCCGAGAATCTGCACCTCCACAGGATTGATCGAGATTCCGCTGAGCACTTTTAGTGAAGAAGTAGGGGAGTTAAATGTAAAGAGAGAGGGGACCGGCTTCTGAATCGTATGACCGAGCTCCTCTGCCCACTTAAAGCCCTCGGGGCTGCTTCCTGTAGCCAGAAGAAGGTGCGAACTCGTAAGCGGTTCCGCTTCTTTACGGTCGATAAGAAACCCTGATTCCGTTTTTGATATTCTGTCGATTTTCTGCCTTAGCAGAATCTCTACACCCAGGTTTTTTGCTTCGGTGAGGAGGCAGTCGATGATTGTTTGAGATTGATCGGTGGTGGGGAATGCGCGCCCATCCTCCTCGATCTTGATCTTTACCCCTCTCGACTCAAACCAGTCGATCGTCTGCTGGGCTTGAAAGCGATGGAAGGGGCCGATCAGCTCTTTTTCGCCACGCGGGTAGTTTTTGACAAGTGTTCGTGGGTCGAAGCAGCCATGGGTCACGTTGCAGCGCCCGCCCCCGGAAATACGGACTTTTGAAAGGAGCACCCCCGATTTTTCAAGGAGAACAACCCTGCTGTCTGGGTGGGCGGTTTTTGCAGAAATAGCAGCGAAAATGCCCGCGGCTCCTCCTCCGATAACAATAAGATCATACATAGGGAAAAAGGATACCAGATCAGAGAGCACATGAAAAGAAAGAGAATGAAGGCATCCTAATAAAAAATTTATTATATTTTCTACGAAAAGCCGTGCGGTAAGAGTTGCTTTACAGTACAATGGTCGCCTCACTACTTACGTGGATATGTAAATGGAAAATTTTTCAGAACTTGGACTGCCAAATGCTCTCGTCGAGGCGCTCGCCCGCATGAAGATCACCGTCCCGACACCCGTACAAGCAGCAACGATTCCGATCGCCATGCAGGGTCTCGACCTCTTGGCTTCAGCACAAACAGGAACAGGCAAAACCGTTGCCTATTCGATTCCGCTTCTTATTAAGCTTACAGAATCGCCACAAGGGTGTGCTCTTATTTTAACTCCTACACGCGAACTGGCTGTCCAGGTGCAAAACACCTTAAACCAGATTCTCGGTAAAGCCGGCTCTCTGCGGACAGTGCTCCTGATTGGTGGAACATCGATGTCTAAACAGTTTTCTGAACTCAAGAGACGGCCTAGAATTATCGTCGGAACACCCGGACGCATCTACGATCACCTCCAAAGAAAGAGCCTTGTCTTAAACGAAACGCGCTTCTTGATTATCGATGAGGCAGATCGCATGCTCGATATGGGCTTCGGAATACAGCTCGATAATATTGCGGAGTATCTCCCTAAGACCCGTCAGACGTTGATGTTTTCTGCAACCCTTCCTCCCAACATCGATAAGCTGTCGAAGAAGTATTTGCAAAATCCTCAACGCGTTTCAATCGGTTCTACGGATCAGCCTGTTGCGAAGATCAAGCAGGAGATTATTCACACACATTCCGGAGAGAAATTTGAACTTCTTCTCAAGCAGCTGAGTGAACGTGAAGGATCGATCATTGTGTTCGTGAAGACCAAACGCGGAGCGGATAAGCTCTCTCGCGAATTAAAAAATCAGGGGCATAGCTCAGATTCCATTCATGGAGACCTCTCTCAAAACCGTCGAGATCGCGTGATCCAAGGTTTCCGCAGCCGAAGAAGCCGTATCATGGTGGCGACAGACGTAGCCGCGCGTGGATTGGACATTCCACACGTGATGCACGTGATCAACTACAACCTTCCTGAGTGCCCTGAAGATTATATCCACCGCATCGGAAGAACCGGTCGTGCAGGGGCGGAAGGCAATGCTCTTTGCCTCATCTCTCCTGAAGATCAATTGAAGTGGAAGGCAATCTTAAGGCTGATTGATCCCCAAGCGAGGCCGGCACACCCTCATCAACATGAAGGTCAGAGAGCTGCCCCCGCAAGACAACAGCAGCGTCCAGGCAAATTTGGATTTAAGAAGAAACGTCCCTTCAGACAGGGTGGCTTCAAGTCGGGTGGATTTCGTTCTTCAGGACGAAAAGCCTACTAATAAAAGATATGGAGTGCGGTGACTCGTCACCGCTTTTCTCCGCTGCGACTTGTCGCGGCGTTGAGCTATTCATAATTCAGCATTCGGCGTTCACCACTTCTTTTCCAATTGCGCAGTCGTGCCAGGGATAGTTTTCAATCATCGCACGCACCTCATCGACAGATTTTGAGCGGTTAATCGTTTCGCGCAGGGCGCGTGCTCCATGGATGCTGCGCAGAAACCAGCAGCCTACGCGTCTTAAGTCTAACACAGCTTTGTGCGGGTCTTTGTAGGAGACAATATGTTCGAGATGCTCTAGAAAAGCATCGCGGATGTGGAGAGGTGTGTATTCAATTGCAGGTTCGCCCGAAAGGTGCCGGTAGATATCCTCAATCAACCAAGGTTGCCCCATGGTGCCGCGAGAGAGAAGGATCGCGTCGCAGCCTGTATGGATGAAAATTCGTTCAGCACTCTCTGCATCGAAAATATCGCCATTGCCAATTACCAGGATGTTCTTGGCAACCTGTTTGCATTCGCGGATGTAGTCCCAATTCGCAGGCCCTTTATAACCCTGCTCGCGCGTTCTTCCATGTATGCAAATCGCGACAGCGCCCGCTTGTTCTGCAATTTTGGTCACCTGAGGCCCAACGATGCAATCTGTGTCCCATCCTGCGCGGATTTTGACCGTCACGGGGATTTTGACTGTGCTCACCATACTGGCGATTACCTCACCGATCAGTTCGGGGTTTTTTAGCATACCCGAGCCACTTCCATCCTTCGTCACCTTGTCTACAGGACAGCCGCAGTTGAGATCGACCACATCAAAACCCATATCTTCAACGATCTTGGCGCATTGTTTTGCATATTCCGGTTTTGTTCCGCACAGCTGGGCTCCGATGGGATGCATCGAGGGTTCGTAATCGAGCAGGGGAAGGGTTTTGGGGTTCATATGCAAAAGAGCATCCATCTTCACCATTTCGCAGTAGACGAGGCCCGGACGGTATTTCACGGTCATCCGGCGAAATGGAAGATCGGAGCAGCCGGCGAGCGGTGCACAGAGAACATTGGAGGGGAGTGTTAATTTCCCTAGGGAAAATGGACGCTTTAGAAACATCGTAAAATGTTAACTGAGCGTCCTTTTATCCTCTAGACTCGCTTAACGTTTTTGCGTTAAATCTTACCGAGCAACATCAAAATGATGATGATGATAAGAATAAAGAACAGTCCGCCAAAGGGGTAGTATCCCCATCCAGAACTGTAAGGCCATCTTGGAAATGCTCCAATAAGAAGCAAAATCAATATAATAAGTAGAATTGTCGACATAAACCCTCTCGCATTTATTTGCGCATCAATATCCTATATACAGGATCGTGTAGCGGTTGTATATAAAATTATTTTTAAATTAAGCGCAAGGTGTTTATGCAGAGATGGTTGTAAGACCCTATCCCAAATAAAAAGAACCAGATCGCCGTACAATCTGGTTCTTGCTTCTCTCTTCCAAAACGTTAGGGTCGCATTACAAGAAAGAACAAGCTTGGAGTAAAGAGCTTGCGCTTTCCAGCTTCAACGAAAGCGTCAGCCCCCATATTTAAAAAGCGGCTTACTTCGGATGACCCTTTAGGAGCAATTCCGAGAAACTCTAAAACGCGGACCATGGTGTTCGTCAGAGCTCGTCCTGTTTTGGAGCTTCTCATACCTTTTTCTAAGGGGAGGGTCCAGGTGAGGCCTTCTGTGCAATCATCTTGAAGCGCCAGAATCTTGAAGCCTGCATCGATAAAGGCTTGCTTGAGCTCGGCGATAGGAGGAATCTTTTGCAGTCCGCCGCCATGTTCGATATCTTCCATGATCGCAATGTGTTCAGGGTTATTTGCGTCATAGTTCGGTAGAAGCGCGTACTCATAACCTGCAAAACAGCACCCGGGCTTTAATAGACGGTACATCTCCTTAAAGCATGCTGTCCTATCGGGGGCATGTGGAGTCGCCTCAACTGCATAGATCGCGTCAAAAGATCCATTTGGAAGATCGACCTGCATAAAGTTGCCATGATGGAAAGAGCACTGCTTCTCGAGCCCGGAATTTTGGATATATTGCGTTGCTTTTTTGATCTGGTAGGAATTGATGTTGAGCCCCACGATCGTTGCACCGCTCTTCTCGGCGATGTTTTTCATGGGACCGGCAATTCCACACCCGATATCGAGCACTTTCATTCCTGGCTTTAACTTGAGCGCTTCTGCCATTTTGAGCTCATAACGAAGCATCGCTTCACGCGTGCTCTCCGTTTTTGTTTGAGGCGCAAAGTGAAACGATTTTCCCCACCCATATTCGAAGAAGTCGGTCACAAGATCATAGTATTTTTCTGTGATCCCCGGGTCTTTGACTTTACTCTTTGCAGAGACATAGGTCGTGACCTCTTCGCACTTCTCTTTTGTGTATACATCTTTAACACGTGGCATTGCTCGTTCCTTCGTTGTTGATTATGGACGCATGACCAGGAAAAATACGTTAGGGGTAAAGAGTTTGCGCTTTCCCGCCTCTACAAACCCATCGGCACCAAGGTTTAAAAAACTGCTGACAGAGGTGGAGCCCTTAGGAGCGATACGGAGGAATTCTAAAAGACGAACCATGCCATTTGTAAGGGCGCGCGCTGTTTTAGAGCTTCTCACCCCTCTTTCGAGAGGAAGTGTCCAGGTGAGTCCCTCTTTGCAAAGGTCTTCGAAAGCAAGCACTTTAAAGCCGGCATCGATGAATGTCTGTTTGAGTTCTTTAAGAGGGAGGACTTTCTGCAGACCGCCTCCGTGTTCCATATCCTCGATGATCGCGATATGCTCGGGGTTTTTCGGATCGAAATTGTCTAAGAGGGCATATTCATAACCGCCAAACAGATGTCCTGGTTTTAATAGGCGATACATCTCTTTGTAGCAGGCGACTCGATCCGGAGCGTGCACAGTCGCTTCGATCGTATAGATCGCGTCGAAAGAGGCGTCTGGGAGATCGACGTGCATAAAGTTGCCCTGATGGAAGGAGCACTGATTTTCGAGCCCACAACGTTTGATGTATTGTTTGGCTTTTTTGATCTGATAGGCATTGATATTAAGTCCCACAATATTTGCGCCGCTCTTTTCCGCGATATTTTTCATCGGTCCTGCGATTCCACATCCCACATCAAGCACTTTCATTCCAGGCTTTAGCTTGAGTTCATCTGCTAATTTCAGTTCATGGCGGACGAGTGCTTCTCGTGTGTCTTCTGTTCGTGTCTGAGGTGCGAAATGAAATGATTTTCCCCATCCAAATTCGTAAAAGTCTGTTACAAGGTCATAATATTTTTCAGTGATGCTTGGATCCTTAACTTTGCTTCTTGCAGAAACGTAGGTTGTGACCTCTTCACATTTTTCCTTAGTGTACATGTCCTTTACGCGGGTCATTGGGATCTCCTTAGGTTTGTGCGCAAAATGTATTTTGCCGCATGGATTTTTCTCACAATAAAAATTTTAGTAAAAAAAGTCACTGCTCTTTTTTGTTGTAAAACTTTCGCCAAGAGCGTGGAGGAAGAGAAGATTGACTAGGGACAAGTGCAATCATAAGTAGCAAAAGACCGACCGTGAGATCATTCTCAAGAGCTATAGGTGCGGGATCAGGAAATGTAGTATATCCAAGACCCCATAACCAGAGCGCGACTCCGAGAGTTAAAAGATGTATTTTTTCTAAGCCTTTCACGAATGACAAAAGAGCAAACAGAGCGATAAGAACCGCGCACGTGAGGTCATTTGCCCAGAGAAATGTTTCCTCAAAAGGATGGCGAAAAATAAACGGAGAGATAGAGAGCCAGCAGGCCAACATAAATTCGACAACGCGCGCCCACATTTAACGTTTCTCCCTTCTTTTTGCTAAAGCATTGCCCACTTCGTAACCAATCTCAGAGGGTTTTCCCCAGAACGTATCCCATAGAAGCTTCTTGTTTCTGCTTTTTTTCCAGACACCCGCCAGGTAGAGAATACACGACCAGACCTCGTCGTAGGCAAGTATAACAAGAACAAGAGAGATCACGGCAGTAACGAGGCATAGAAAACACCAAGCTCCGACAACAGCGCCTTGCATAAAGACCAGCACAGCGCTAACAATTCCTAAAGGGATGACATCAAGGCCGAATAGAACTACAAGCCACGGACGATCCTGCCAGCGACGTGTCGAGCCTGCAAGTGCAAAAATCACATCACCAAGATAGGCGATTGCGCCCATGATCGAATCGGGGATTCGGAACCATTTTTTCATCGTGTGTGAAACATCAGAATCTAGAACTCGAATCGACTGCTCTCCAAAAATCGGATCCCAAACAGTCGGAATCAGGCGCCACTGGTAAAGGCCCATGTAGACGGCGATGACAACTGCAATCGCTGCAACCAGGCAGATGCGGATGCGCTGGCTCCAATTCGAGGGATTATATGACCAGGGGGCAGGGATGACATCTAACAGGAACGGGCGTGGGTTTTGCATATGTCCGTAAATTAAGAAGAAATATTTGCAAAGTCAAGATTCTCGTGTTCTAATCACAAGATATGTTGAAAAAAGAAACAGAAATTGCCCTGCACACCAGAATGGAGCAGCTGGGGATTAAAGAGGGAGATCTCATTGAGAGATTTATCCTCGGCTCTGGCAGTGGAGGCCAAAAGATCAACAAGACCTCCTCTTGTGTTTATCTAAAGCATCTTCCTACGGGGATTGAAATTAAGTGTCAGCAAGAGCGTTCCCGCGAGCTTAATCGCTACTACGCGCGCAAACTTCTCTGCGATCGCATTGAGGAGAAACTTTTTCAGAAAAAATCGGAAAAGCAGCAACTCGTTGAAAAAATCCGCCGCCAGAAGCGACGCAGATCGCGCCGTTCAAAAGAGAAGATGCTCATTGAGAAGAAACGGCATGGAGAAAAGAAGGGGTTCCGCAAATCACCCATAGCTGATGCATGAAAATTCTTGGGGTAACAAATAGACGTGCGGGGACAAGTCCTTCGGCTAGTCCCCCTGCTCGCAAAGCCAAAGTGCTCCCAGCACTTTGGCTTGTCTACGCAGCCCTTTGCGCCTCACCTCGCTTTGAAAAATTATCTGCTCGTCGGCGGGGAGTGCGAAGCACTACCCCGCACGCTCCGCTCTCCTGTGCTATGATTTTTCTGCGCGATCTGAGTCGTCGGGCTGCTCGCGCGCTCACCTCCCCAATCTGTCGATTGGGACCCCTCTTCGCGTCGTCTCGCAGTTCCAGGTAAAGATTTTCGAAAACGACTTAGAGATCTTAACCTGGTACTGGAGCAAAGCTGGAAGAGGCTCCGCGACGAAGGAGTGGAGAAGGAAGCGAAGCTCCAGCCCATGGCTTTAAGCTGCAAAGAGAAATCGAAGCACAGGAGAGCACGAAGTGTGTGCGGGGTAGTGCTTTGCACACCCCGCCTCCGAGCACTCGATTTATCGAAGCGGATTAAAGCTCAAGAGGGCGGCGGGGAATACGGGCACAAGGTGCCGTGTTCCCGACTCGTCTATTCAACCCGTTAAATTTTAATAGCTCTGTTCTTGCAAGTCACCCGATGCTCTTGATTGAAATAATCTCTTTATATAGGATCCGGCACTGAGGGGCCAAAATATGGCTCTTGTTGTAGCGGGATCCGTGTGGATCTTAAGCGACAGAAACAAAAACATTAGGATATATATGAAGAAAAATTTCATGATGGTGGCTCTGTTGGGAGTTACAGCGGGAGCATCACTAAGCGCAGCGGATCAAAATCAGGTCAGCCAAAACGCTGCAAATAGCCATAACCTTGCTTGGCAAAGAAAGAGCGCGGAAGAGGTTAGAAGAGATGATGAGTCATCATTTGCCTCTAAGCTCAGCCCTTATACCTACAACTACTGGCGCGATTTCTCTGCTGATCAGAGAAAGAAATCTATGGACTACGCTGATAAGAACAAGATGTCTCCAGATTCAGCTGTAGAGAAAGTTCAGATGGAAATGAAGAAGTAATCTATCGGGTTTTTCCTTTTAAAGCGGCTTTTTTAGAAAAGCCGCTTTTTTCATAAGTAATTGATAATCAATAGTATATATATTTATTGTAATAAAGCAAAAAATTTATTATAATGATTATCAATTATGACTAATTTATTAACAGGTTTATATAATCGAAGTGCGGCTCTTCACAATGCCTATGTGAAGGGATTTGCGTACTTGGGGGATGGGGCATCTTTTGTTGCTGAAAAGCTCAAAAAGCCCATTCAAGCCACTCAGAAAGCACTCGGAAAGGTGGCAGGCTATCCTTTGGGGGCTCTCTCGCGTGCGGCAAAGTCATCGCTAGCGAAGACGGTCGCATTGAAAAATCGTCTTTGTGGAAGAAACAGACCAGAAGAAAATGATCTTGCGCTGAAGGCTTTTCGTCCTGAAATCATCGAATTGAACCAGAAAATCAAAGAGAGTCTGCGGACGCTTTCTCTCTCTTGTTCTAAGCTGTTTGATCAACCTTTGTTAGTCGGAGAGATTCCAAGCAGGCGAGAGCTACAACTTTTAGCCGAACGATTGACGCAGATGAGAGATGATAGAACACTCTCTCCAGGACATGCAGTGAACCTCGAAAAAGCCCTATCAGAGTGTCGTAAGCTTCTGGATTATCCTGCAGAGATTGAGAATCTAAAAAGACGTGGAGTGACTGAGCAGGATTTCGAGCATTTTCACAAGAAAATCGCCAACAATTTGATCTATCGCTTTACCAAAGATGCTATTTTAGAAAATCTTGGAGAGGCACTTGGAGGGAAAATTGTCGAGGAGGGATTTCTCCTACCCGACGCTTTTAACCCAGCTCTCATTGCCTCTTCAACTCTTAAAACGAAAATAGGTCTTCCCCTTGGACGCCTGGCGGGCATTTTTACAAGTGTCACAGGGGTCTACTGTCTTCTTGAGAAGCTGCTTTCGGGTGTTTCTAAAAACACCAGAAGAACTGTTCTGACATCATTGCTGTGCGCGCTTGTGTTGCTGGAGTGTTTCGATCTCAATCCTGTTTCCAATTTTACCAAGGAATTTGTCGGAAATCAGCTCGGTGATTTTGGATTCTATAGCGTGAGTCTTCTATTCAATTATGCGGGCATGCTCGCCTATGGAACACAAGAGAGTCTGCCAGACTATGTACGGAAAATGACCCCATCGATGATGGTATACAATGGTTCTGCATGGATGATGACACGGATGGGAACGCCAGGCATCATCGCGCTTCCTGTAGCGTTTTACCTCTCTCATGTGGCTTATAATTCTGATGTGTATGAAGGGTTTTTTAAAGGAAGAGTTCTTCGTCAAACATTGAATACGGATCTTGTACGAACTTCGATCTACTCGAAAGAGCTCGTAGGAGGGCGTGCACTACTCACAAACTATCTCTTGAGCGCGCTTGCGCACTCCTCCACAGATAGGGCCTTAGCACACCTCATCCCTATTAACCTTCCTCCAATGGTTTCGCGCAACCAACTGGAGCAGCATGCACGCCCTTTTTACGCCTCTTTGACCAATGGAAGAAATCTGGATGATGCGACCCACCTGATAGAAATGATCTTGGGCCAAGCAGCAGAAGGGGCAAATATTCTTTCTCCAGAACGAAGAGAAGAGATCGATCTCTTTCTTGTTTCTAAAAGAAATGAGCTTCCCTATTGCGAAGTCTCCTTTTTGGTAAGAGAGATCTCAGATCTTCTTGCACGTCTCGAAGATCCTGAGGTTGCAGAGATTGCGTCAGCCTTCCTGCTAAAGACTCTTCAGAGAGTGCGTCAAACCAACAGTGGAAACGTTCACCAGCAAAATGCTGATGAGTGGAGAACGCTTCGAAATCGCCTTACTGAAGCTCTTTGCGATCAGGAAGGGGTGGATCTTTCTGCAGTGACTAAGTTGATCGTCGATCAAGCGGAACCACATTTAGAAAGCTGGATGCGCACTGTTATGAATCATGTCGAAGATCTAATGGATAGAGTGATCAAGAAGCTCTACCCCCTTGCGCCTAGCGTCAGCAAAGAGGAGGAGTACTGCTCGCTTCTCCTTCTCAATATCTTGGCAAAAGTGCTCATCGCACGCGTTGCGTACAGCTTTCAGAGAGCGGAGGATCACTTGACAGAGAGGTTAAAACCTCTCAGTGAAGAGGAGACTTCAACCTTCTTTAAACGTGCTTCCCATCTCTTATTCAACCAGCGACACCCTGTCGAACAGGATGGCCAGTACAAAGCTGCCTACCGCGAGGGCATCCATGCTCTCGTCCAGCACCAGTTCTAATTAACGTTTTAAAGTGGAGTAGTACTTAAAAGCTCACAATAGACATGTCGGGGGGTGAGGGGAGCACTTTGTGTCTCCCTCGCACCCCCCCAGCTGCCCCCTTGCGCCTCACCTCGCTTTGAAAAATCCTGTGCTCGGAGGCGGGGTGTGCGAAGCACTACCCCGCCCGCTCCGCTCTCCTGTGCTATGATTTTTCTGCGCGATCTGAGTCGTCGGGCTGCATCAAGCTCTCCCTCCCCTTCCCCTCGCGGGGCGGGGCCCCTTCCGAGTCATGATGCAGAAACGAAAATTCTTTCTCCTGTACTGCGAGATGACTGCGACGACAACCAGAAGAGCCCAAAGGCTCTTCGGGTTCGGAGCAGAGACTACAGAGCAGCCGATGGCTTCAAGCCGCAAAGAGAAATCGAAGCACAGGAGAGCCGAAGGCATGCGGGGTTGTGTTATACACACCCCGCCTCCGAGCACTCGATTTGTCGAAGCGGATTGAAGCTCAAGGGGGCCAGCGGGGGACTGCGAAGACCAGCCGAAGTGCCGGTGGCACGTCGGCTTGCGAGCAGGGTTTCTGGGCGGGTACCCAGTGCTCTCCTGGGTCCCCGACATGTGAGGCTCTTTTTTTATCTAGTACAGAGGAGTATTATTTTTTTTTGGTGAGTTTCTTTTCGAGACGACGTAAGGAGTATGCCGTGACGAAAGAAGGCAAGATGAGAAGAGAGGTAAGAAAGAAGATCGTGAGGGGAAGTGCAGCTCCTTGAAAAAGATGGGTGAGGCTTTGAAGCTGCCGCTGGCTCTCTTCCATCGCAATGACAGTTGCCTCCATGAGCTCCGAACTCTTCTGGATCATCTCTGCATTGGCCTGAACGGCATGTGTGCTTTTTTCAATAGCTGAAGTGTTGGTGGAGATCGTCTGGTTGCTCTTTTCCATCCCTTGGTTCATCTCATCGATGCGGTGGCAGCCGGTAAGCGCGACAAGAAGAAGGAGTGGCGTCATGATTTTGCGGGACATTCTTTTTGCTCTTTTCCTTCCTTTTCTTCCTGTTTTACTAGATCTAGGAGATGGAGTTTGTCTGGAAAACATTCGATTATTCCAATTGCTCTATAGATTGGTTTAGCGAATTCCCTAGTATACTTAATGCAGTGCCTTAGTAACTGTGAATAAGTGGTGTAGAAGGTTTTCATCAAGAAAAATTCCTCCTCTGTTTGGATTTTGATCGGCTCATCTCCAAAAACATCGGGAAACTCTATCTCCTGTTTCTCTGACGCTTTTTGTTTGCGAACACTCTCTTGTGCCGAAACGCAAGAGAGAAGATGCTGATGTAGCTGATCAATATCCTGCTGAACGCCCTGCTTTAAGCCACTTTTGCTAGAAAAAAGAAGCTGAGCAAGTTTATTTCGCCGTTGGAACCATATGGTGGGTGGTTCTTCTGCATCCGGATGAGCGGCAATGTCTCTACCCAAATTTCTAATAAGTAGATAGAGCTTGCGATGGAGAGCTCGATATTTTTCCGAAAGGTCGCCCATCTGTTTAGACAGTATTTTCTGCCTGGAGACCACAAACTGATAGATAGGGGAATTGTAAGACTTTTGTGTCACGGGATCAGACCCTAGTGGTTGAAAAGGCACGATGCACGATATCAAGAGTTCTAGGGTTCTGGATTTTGCAATCTTTAATTTCTCCGCCTTGTCTAGTTCTTGTTTCACCCGTTCCGGTACTTCTTCATCTTTTACCAGTTCAAAGCGGCCGACCATCACCGGAGGTTTAGGAAAAGAGCCTTCTGCTTTCGGAATGGAGGTTTGAACGGGGGCAATACTCATACATATCTCCGTAAGGTTGCGCATACAAGGTTAAGGTCGATTTCGGGAAACCAAAAGGCAAATTGCCTAAGGGCCTGATAGATAAAAAGCTCTTTCCCGGAAACGCAGAGGCATCCATGTCGCGCTGCGGCTTGAAGTAGAGGAGTCCCTTGCATCACAACATCTAAAACGAGAGTGCGTGGAAGAAGCCACTTTGGATCGATAGGTGTGGCCTCTTCTTGCATGCCGACAGAGGTTGCGTTGATGAGTATCTCATAATCGGCATGCTGTGCGATCTCATCGAGTCCTCCGGCAGCACAGTTGAGTTTATTGCCTAAAGCTATTGCACGTTCTTTCGTTCGATTGAGAATTGTCAACTTGGCCCCTCGTTTCTTTGCTTCAAAAGCAATGGCTCGTGCTGTGCCACCGGCACCCAAGAGGAGAATTTTTTTTCCTTGCACGGGAGCTCTTTCCTCAATCGCGTCAAGCGCTCCCACTCCATCGGTATTTGTGCCGTAGAGTTTGTTCTCTTTGACCAGAACGGTATTCACCGCGCCGATCGCCTGCGCTTCTTCGGTAAGCTCATCCATAAGAGGAACGATGCTCTCCTTGTGGGGCATCGTAACGCTAAAGCCACAAAAGGGGAGCGCGTGCATTTCAGAGAAAAATGTAGAGAGTTCGCTGCTTTTAAGGGGGATTTTTACATAGAGGGCGTCTAAGCCCAACGTCTTGAAAACCTGGTTATGCGTTTTGTGCGAGGGGCTCATCTCTACTGGATCTCCCAGCAGTGCGAAAAGGGAAGTTTGTCTGGTTAAATGAGAATAGTTGTAAACCTGTTGTAGGGTGTGCGCAGATAGTTGTCCTGCTGGAGTGGAATCCTCTTGTGAACAGGCAAAGTTCATGAGGTTCCCGGTGATGGGTGTGAGAACACGCGTGATTTCACCGGCTTTTCCCATGCCGATCGCGCAAAGATTTTTTTTCTTGACGATGGTGCACATTTGAAGAGCCTCGAGAGACGAACTCGTACGGCAGGCGATCTTGTAGGCAAACACATGGGGAGACTGGATCTGCTCAAAAAGCTTATCGAGATCGACCATCTTTTCGAAGTTGTGATAGGAAAGGATTAGCCTGGTTTTGGGATGATTTTTCGCTATCTTTTCCAAAAAAGAGGCCGGAGTGTCATATTCGAGATCGAAGAAGGCGGGCTGGAGATGGAGCAGTCTCTCAATGAGAACCACTCTTTCTTTTTCCTCGCCTTGAAACTCTCCTCCCTGAGAAACTTTGCGTAGTGTAAAAAGGAGTGGGAGCGGAGAGCTGATTTGGAGGTTTTGAATCTCCGTCAGATCGATCGTCGGAAAGCGGTCGAGTCTGAGTTCGAGGCCCTGAATGGATGTCAAATGAAGGTTTGCCGCAGCTTCTTGAATGGAATTAACGGTTAAAAACAGCATGATACCTGAAGTATGGATAGGAAAAGGGATATTAAAGGAGAGGCGTTTTGCTGAGAAGCTGCTAAAAATCTCTTCACGTTTTGCTGTCATCATGGATGAAGGGACGGCGCAGCTTTTTAAGCCTTTGCTTCTTGCTCATAAGCTCGATATGCAGATATTCACATTTCCTCGTGGAGAAAAACATAAAACCCGAGAAACAAAGCAGGCGATTGAGGATCAGATGCTCGATGGGCGCTTTGGCCGTACATGCGCGGTGATCGCGATGGGTGGGGGAGTCGTCACCGATCTCGGAGGGTTTGTTGCAGCAACCTTTTGCAGGGGAGTGCCGCTCATATTTATTCCGACAACGCTGATGGGTATGGTCGACGCATGCATTGGAGGCAAAACGAGTGTCAATACTCCCCATGGAAAAAATCTGATCGGCGCTTTTTATTCCGCAAGCCTAGTCGTCAGCGATCTCGACTGCTTGACCTCGCTTCCAAAACAGGAGGTGCGTTCGGGGATGGCAGAGGTGATCAAATATGCTCTCACGCTCGATCCAACCCTCCTCGACATTAAAGACCAAGAGAGTTTGATCCGACGCTGCTGTGAACTCAAACAGGAGGTTGTTGGGTCGGATTTTGGAGAGGATGGAAGGCGGCGGCTTATCAATTTTGGCCATACCGTTGGTCATGCGCTTGAGCGAATCGAAGAGTGGCGCCTTCCCCATGGCGATGCTGTGGCAGTCGGCATGCTCATCGAGTGCCTCGTCAGCGTAGAGCTCGGTTTTCTCAAGAAAGAGGATTTTTCTACAGCGCTGAAGTGGATCAGAGCTTATGATTTTCCCTTGAAACTCTCTTCGAGGGTCACGCTTGATCGTTTACTCTCTGCAATGAGCTATGATAAAAAGAATAGCGGCAACGGCTCTCTTCCTGCCTTTGTTCTATTAAAAAAAATTGGAGAGGTCCTCCCATTCGAAGGAAGATATTGCACGGAAGTGAAACCTCAAGTTTTAGAAAAAGCACTGCAAAAATATGCAGAGATTGTCAATCAAACCTAGCCGCCTAAGCGGCTCGCTCAGCATTCCTCCTTCCAAATCGCAAACGATGCGCGCGCTCATCTTTGGATTAATGGCAGAGGGAAAAACGCGGGTGCAAAATGTTTTAAACTCACCCGATACCTGGGCCATGGTGCGTGCCATTCAAGCCTTGGGTGCACAAGTTTGTGTGGATGGAAGCGTCATCCAGATAGAGGGTGTCTCTGGAAAGCTGCAGCCGGCAGAAGATGTAATCAATGCGCAAAATTCTGGGCTTGTCCTTCGAATGATTGGAGCTCTTGCTGCTCATCTTTCAACGTACACTGTCATAACGGGCGATCCGTCGATTCGTCATCTCCGACCTGTAGCTCCACTCCTCAACGCTCTTCAACAGCTTGGGGCTTTTGCTGCGTCAACAAAGTTCGATGGATCCGCTCCGATCTTAATTCGCGGACCGATCCGTCCCGGACGCGTGAAGATGAGCGGTAAAGACTCTCAACCCGTCTCTGCACTCCTCATCGCTTCGGCATTTCTGCCAGGGATTACAGAGATTGAGGTGGTTGATCCCGGAGAGAAGCCATGGATCGACTTGACACTGAGCTGGCTGGATCGATTCAAGATCGCCTATGAAAGAGAGGGCTACTCCTACTACAAGCTGGCCGGAAGCGCACACCTCAAAGGTTTTACCTATACCGTTCCCGCCGACTTTAGTACGGCAAGTTATCCTCTTGCTGCAGCTCTTGTAACCGGATCGGAGCTGCGTCTGGACAATCTCGATTTTACAGATACCCAGGGCGATAAAAAAGTCATTTCGATCCTGCAAGATCTTGGAGCAGAGATCGAGATTTCAAAGGGAAGCCTCACGGTTAAAAAGAGCTTGCTTAAGGGCTCGCGCATTGACGTGAATGATGTCATTGATGCTCTTCCTCTTTTTGCTGTTCTTGCCTGCTTCGCAGAATCGCCAACAGAAATTGTTGGGGGATCTATTGCACGTCGTAAGGAGAGCGATCGCATTACTTCGATTGCCAGCGAGTTGAAAAAGATGGGGGCTATCATCGAAGAGAGAGAGGATGGCCTTCTCATCAAACCCTCACCTTTGCGAGGCGCAAATCTATTTTCGCACCACGATCATCGCATCGCTCTTTCGCTGGCAGTTGCGAGTATGGCTGCAAAAGGGGAGTCGACGATTGATGAGACCCAATGCATTGCGAAGAGTTATCCCACCTTTTTTGAAGATTTTTCATGCATTGGAGGAGATTTTCAATGAATCTTATCCTATGCGGATTCAAAGGGTGTGGAAAAACACATTTTGGAAAGCGGCTAGCTACAAGATTGAAAATTGCATTTATTGATACCGACCATCTGCTGGAGGCGCAGTTTCAGGAGAGCTGTGCCTCTCTTGCAAAACGCCTTGGAAGAGAGGGCTTTTTAGCACGCGAAGCTGAGATTGTAGCCTCCCTTCACGCTGTAGAAAATGCTGTCATCGCTCTTGGCGGCGGGACACTTCTTCATCCCGAAAGCGCCTCTCTCATCCTGATGCTAGGAACGATGATCTATCTGCAAGAGAAGAAAGAACGCGTGAAAACAAGACTTCTCACACCCCCTCTTCCTACTTTTATCAACGAGAGAGATGCTGAGGGTTCTTTTGAGGAGATGTACAAACAGAGAACTCCTCTATACGAGACACTCTCAACGCTGCAAATTCATCTCGATCATCATTCGGAAGAGGAGATCCTCGCCTCTTTAGAAAAAATATATCAGGATAGATCACATGGGTAGTAATAGCTTTGGAACGCTTTTTAAGATCACCACATGGGGAGAATCGCACGGGAAGGCGATCGGTGTTGTAATTGATGGCTGCCCAGCAGGCCTCGAGCTTTCAGAAGAGGAGATTCAGCTCGAACTCAACGTGCGACGTCCGGGAAAATCTGCACACACCTCTTTGCGAAATGAGCCAGATCAGGTCGAAATTTTATCGGGTGTTTTTGAAGGAAAAACAAGCGGCGCTCCCATCTCTTTAATCATCTACAATCGTGATGTAAAGAGCTCCAGCTATGAACCGATCAAAGAGCTTTTGCGTCCTGGCCATGCGCATTTTACCTACCTTGAAAAGTATGGGATCTTCGACGGGAGAGGCGGTGGAAGAGCCTCAGCGCGAGAGACCGCTTGCCGTGTTGCCGCAGGTGCTGTTGCAAAAAAGCTGCTCCGCCATTTTGGCATCGAGATCGCCGCTTACCTGAAAGAGATGGGTTCTATGAAGTGCTCTTCATCCGATTTGAGCCTGTATGAAATGCGAGACACCGTTCTAAAAAGTCCGCTTTTTTGTCCCGATCCGGCTTTAGAAAAAACGATGATCGACCTCCTTGAGGAGACAAAAAAAGAGGGAGATTCTCTTGGGGGTATTGTCGAGGTGCTCACAAGCGCTCTTCCGGTTGGACTCGGCGATCCTGTCTATGAAAAGCTCGAGGCCAATCTTGCAAAAGCAATGCTCTCGCTTCCTGCCAGCAAGGGGTTTGAAATCGGAGAGGGATTTGCGGCCGCTGCCATGCGCGGATCCGTGCATAATGATCATTTCGTAAAAGAGGGTGAAAGTGTGGCAATGGAGACCAATCACGCCGGCGGAACGCTTGGTGGGATCTCGACGGGTCAGCCTCTGGTTTTTCGTGTCGCATTTAAACCCACCTCAAGTATTCGTCTTCCTCAACCTACGGTTGATATTCACGGTCAGGAAAAGATCTTCCAAATTCCCGAAGGCTCACGGCACGACCCTTGTGTTGCGATCCGCGCTGTGCCGGTCGTGAGTGCGATGACGGCGCTTGTTCTCGCAGATGCGCTCCTCCTCCAGCGCTGCTCTCGATTATATTACCCCTCGGGTTAATAAGATTTTCTTGTGAAATAAAAATATTTTTAACATATGAAAGGGGATGCGCTGGGCAATCCCTCTTCTACTTACGTCTTCTGTCTTGGTGACCTCTCACTGTTTTTCCGCAGAGCAGAAGCGGCGTATACACCATCTTGCTTTAGGTGCCGGGGTCTTTAATATTGTGCGGACACACGATACGCAATTTCAATTTCAGATGGAGTACCGTTGGGATATCGGGATCTACAACCTCAGACCACTGCTCTCCCTCATGGGAACAGAGAAGGGGACCCTCTACGTGTGCGGAGGGCTTGGTTGGGATATCTTTTTGGGAAAACATTTTGTGCTCACACCGAGTTTTGCCCCAGGTCTTTATTCAAAAGGCGGGGGAAAAAGCCTCCACTATCCCTTGGAATTTCGCTCCTCCATCGAACTTGCGTATATTTTCAAAGATAAAGCAAGAGCTGGAGCTCAATTTTATCACATCTCTAATGCCAGCCTCGGCCATAAGAACCCAGGAACAGAGTGCTTGATCTTCTTCTACTCATTCCCCATCCGACGATATAGGTAGAGTTAGGATCGGAAAACGGTAACGTAATCGGCAACGATAACGAGTTTTGAGAAAATTTTCTCTGCATGCCGTGCCCGTGCCCGTGTGCGTGCCCGATCCCTCTTCCTCTCTGGCGGGTGGAAGATTTCGCCTTTATCGTGTAGCATCAGGCTCATGAGTATTCATCTTCTTACGAGAAGGCTGGCAAGAGAGCGCATTCTTCCTTTTGTGCATGCTGCATTCTTCTTTCTCTTGCTGATGCTTCCGCTGCAAAAGAAATTTAAGATTTTCAAAGGTTTGTCTTCCTCATGGACCGCTTCTTTCAACTTCCCCGAGGCATTCCAGAAAAACATCTACTTTTACGCAACCGATCTCTCGCTATTTGCGCTTCTGCTTCTCTTTTTCTCGACATTGAATTGGCGTGCCTTTTTTTCAAATAGCAGCAAGTACCTTACGCTTCTATTTTTTACCGCACTGCTTTCGCTTACGCTTTCCTCAACCTGTGTACTGCATTATGTCAAACTGGGGCATGTTTTTCTTCTTCTCCTTTTTTTCTGTGCGCTTGAGAGTGGTGCGCTATTTAAAAGAATCGGCGAATGGTTTCCCAAAATCTGTCTTGTTATTTTGGCCATCTCGATTTTTGAGTGCATCGTGGGGATCTTGCAATACGCTCTGCAGAGCAAACTTGGTCTTGGTTTTTTAGGAGAGACAAACAACAACTGTTGGGTCCCATTTTTCAATAGCTCCTTATCTTTTTTTGGGGGAGTGAGTCACGATATGATGCGTAGAGCATCGGGAACTTTCCCTCATCCGAATGTCTTCGGTGGGTTTATGGTGCTTGCGATTGCCTGCAGTTACTTCCTTTTCACGTGGGTCAAAACAAGGCTGGGCAAAATCTTGTTGAGAGTTGCTCTCGCGCTTCAAATCCTTACTCTCTGCCTTACCTTTTCACGTGCTGCGCTCATCGCCTGGTTTCTCATGACCCTCTGCTGGTGCATCTTTTCTCAGCGCATGAAGCTCCCTTGGCGCGCTTTTGCATTTTCTATTGGGGCCTGTCTTCTAGCGTGCATTCTCATTTTCTATCCCGCACTAAAAGCGCGAGGGGGAGTGGTGGGGTACAATAAGATTGTCAAAGACAGCGATAGAGAGCGGGTACAATTTCAGAAGATCGCCATGCGCATGATCAGCGAGAAACCCTTGCTAGGAGTCGGTTTCAACCAGTACGTCGTGCGGATGCAGGAGTTTTCTCCTACTCCTCTCAAAGGCGATCAGTTTTTCCCGGTGCACAATATCTATCTTCTCGTGGGAGCTGAGATGGGAATCCTCGGCCTTCTGCTTTTTCTCATTTTCATCGGATCGATCATTTTGAGGGCTTTGAAAAACGCACTGAATCCTGCGACAGCCTCTCTACTCTCATTGCTGGTTGGGCTCTTGTTTATTGGCGGTTGCGATTTTTATCTTTTGGGATCACAACATGGAAAGTTGATCTTTTTTACAGTTCTCGGTTTACTCAGCTTATTAACCCGAGAGTCAAAATTGACTGTCGGGTTAATATCTACCATGGAGAGAAAAGATGTGGCTCGTTGAGAAGGTTGTTGCATGGATCATCTACATTGGGCTTCCGGTTACACAGGCATACCATTTTATCTGTGGGAGCCTCTTTTTTAATGGGGCGGACGATGAGGCTCAGGGCGTTGAGAAGATTGCCAATTACGTTCTTGCACCTACACACTATCTCTTTTGCGGGACGCGTATCCAAAAAGAGGTGGAAGTCCGTCTCTCTCCTCGCTTTAACTATGACGAACATTTCCTTGTGAAAACTGCAACTTCGCTTGTTGCTCTACCGCTCAGCGCAGCAACAGGAACGATTCTGAAAGCCGTCGCCTATCTCATGCCAGAAGCAAGACACAAGCATTATGCGATCTTAGATCGAGTTCGGTTGAGTCCGGTGCGCTCCAATAATGACTACTACCGCTCGTTGGGTATGAAGATCAAGGATTACACCAAGGCCTCCTTCATCAAGACCAAAAAAGAGGCAAGACGTCCGGGCGACGAGAACAAGATGCAAAAGGATAAGGAAGCTCTGCAAGAGATCGTCTCGCTTTTGCGCGATCACGAGATCCCCTTTTGGGTTGATTGTGGAACTCTTCTGGGAACTTATCGTTATGGAGGTGTCATTCCTTGGGACTGGGATCTCGACATCGCCGTTCTTGCTCCCGACTTTGAAAATGTGCGCTCTGCATTAAATGCACTCGATCCTGAAAAATACGCGGTGCAAGACTGGTCAGGTCGCGAATTCCCCAAAAGTTATCTCAAGGTGTACGTGAAAGAAACGCACATGCTGATCGATATTTACCACTTTGCAATTGACCCTCAAAAGCAAGTTGTGCGCTCCATCTTTTCTAATGAGGGAAGCCCCTTTTTTCCTGAGTCGATGAAGATCCGCGAGCGTCGTTATAGTGTAGATACGCCTTTTGATCTCATCTTTCCTCTGAAAAGAGCTTTTTTTGATGGGGTTGAAGTCCCTGTACCCGGAAAAGTCAAAGAGTATCTGCAGCTGAGATATGGTCAGGATCTCCGTCCTGCAAAGATCTACAACCCAGAAACCGGAAATTATGAAAAAGATCTCACGCACCCCTATTGGAAAATTGCCCATGTGCATTAAGGTGGTTGTATGAACTACTCTGGCACTCTTAGACGCTTTTCTGCCTATCTTCTCGACGTGCTTTTTCAGGTCGTTTTGATTGGACTGAGCGCTCTATTACTCGAGAAGCAGACCTTTATCGGTCTCCTCGCCAGTGGAATTCTTCTCTTCGCCCTCTCCTGGTTCTACTTTGCCTTTATGGAGAGCTCGAAATATCAAGCAACTCTCGGGAAGCTCATTCTGGGGTTAAAAGTGGTCGATCTTGAAGGGGAGAAGCTCTCTTTCTGGAGGGCCACCGCCCGCTATTTTGGTAAGTTCCTCTCCCGCCTACTCTTAGGCCTCGGTTTTTTCATGATGCTCTTCACTAAGAAGAAGCAGTGCCTCCACGACAAGATCGCCTCGACCCTCGTCTTAAAGAGTCGCCCCTGAAGTATTCATTCATCGGATCTTTTTGCGCTTTTTCGCGCCCGCCACGTTTTTCGAGCTCGCGGATGTTCAATCACATCACCTCGTTCTCTAAAACGCAACTGTCGCGAAAAATCATCGCAAATCTCCGATAAAGCAATACTTAAGGGGCGACTCAAAAAATAAACACACGCTTTTAATTGTCGAAATCTAAGCGTTGTTTTGATATAATTCTCCATAATTAAATTTTTTTAGGAAATCATGTCAGGAATCACAAATTTGACGAATCATGCGCTATTAGAAAACCCTGCGCTTATCCCACAAATTTCCCGCGGTGCGGAAATCCGCTCTTTGAGTGCGCTGGAGATCATCCCGCCACCCGCAAAAGAGACGCTGGTTGCACAAGCTGTGCTTGAGAGGCTTCCAAAAGTTGAGGGGGACGATGCTATTCTAGCTCTTTTACTATTGCAAAGCTGTTGTCCTCATAGTTCATTTGTGCCCGCAGACAAGGTGAAAGAAGATCCGGTGTTTGAGAAAGTGATGAAACTTGCCGATGGGGTGGGATTTACGCCTGCTGAGAAGGCATTCATCCAATACCATATCATTGGCGGACGAAAATATATTTTCTTAGGTGAGAATCATACAAACGACAAATTTAAGGCGCTGAAGAGCGCGTATAGGGGCTCATTTGATGAAAAGGAAAGTGCTCTTTTCTCGGAAAGCGTGTGTTCTGATCTTCAATCAGAAAAGGATTATTCGCGGATTACCTGTTCAGAAACTCACATATTTGGATTAGAAGGAAAAGGAGTGCCCCTTATTTCAGCTACTCTAAATTTTTGTTTTTGCAAGACTACTACTGATAACTCGGAAGAAAATGATTGTTCAGGAACGCAAAAAGATACGCACAGCTACTTCCTTTTGCGCTCTCATCTCGTATCTTTCTTATGTGGACTACTTTTCAATCAACCTTGGAATAATGTAATGAGTTTTGTTCCTGATGAGCTGCGAAATAACATGGCAAAATCACTAGTTCTTGAGATTCTTGAGATTATAAAAATTCGTGAAGAATTAATTTCAGTTAGAGAAAAATATAACAACAGGCTTCGTGAAATTATCAATAAATATCAGGACAAAGAAGTTTGGGCAGACTTATTTCAGGCGATTGCATGGGCTAGTTTGAAAATTCCAGAAGTAACTTCCGGTTTTTCCCTCAATGAAATAGCAATTATCGAAGAGGCGCTCAAAAACCCAGGGGGTCTTGCCTTAGATGCGTTTGAACCAAGTATCCTCATCGCGCATCGGGATCGCTCTTTTGCAAAAGCGCTTTTCGAATGCCAACTACCGGAGCAGATCGTACGCATAGTCATTTGCGGTTGCACTCACCTTCCCGGTACGCTTGCAGAGCTTACGCGGCTGGCGGCAGCGCAGAAAAGACCCGCGGACAAAACCGATCAGAAAAAGGCCTAACCTTTAATCACCAGATGGGGCTTGAGTCTTGCGACCATGTTCGCGAGCTTAGCCTCTTGTACGGCTGCGACAACCTCGTCGACATCTTTGTAGGCATCAGGCATTTCTTCAGCAATGGTGCGCTTCGAGGTGGCCATCACGGTTACTCCTTGCTCACGCATGTAATGGATTGGATCGCGTCCGCGCCAGGAGGCCATCGATTTCACGCGGCTTCGTGCACGTCCAGCCCCATGGCAGCAGCTGCACCAGGTGAGGGGATTGCCGAGGCCTACCATGAGATGGCTAGCTCTTCCCATATCACCCGGAACAAGCACCGGTTGTCCTGTTTTTTGAAAGATGGGGGCGAGTTCGGAAGCACCAGGTCCAAAAGCGCGTGTGGCCCCCTTGCGATGAACGCAGACGCGTCTTTTCTTTCCTTCGACCTCATACTCTTCGAATTTTGCGATGTTGTGGCAGACGTCATAGAGAAGGCGGATCTTTTCAGGGGAGATATTGAGCACATCTTTAAAAGCTTGTCTTACCTCGTGCAAGATCTGTTGACGGTTGTTGAACGCGAAGTTGGCCGCAGCGGCCATCGCGGCGAAATAGTTTTGACCATGTGTGCTTTTGATCGGGGCGGCAACAAGCTGCCTGTCGGGGAGCCCTTCCGCGTAGCCCTGTTTCACAAAGATATTGAGTGTGTCTTGGCAGACCTGGTGACCGAAACCGCGCGATCCTGAGTGGATAAGAAGATAAGCCTGCCCTTCTTCAACGTTCCACTTCTTTGCAATCTCAGGTAGAAAGATTTTCTCTACCTTGCCAATTTCGACAAAATGGTTGCCAGAGCCGATGGAGCCGAGCTGATCTTTCCCACGCTGCTTGGCGGAGCTCGAGATCACATCCGGATCAGCGCCGTCGATCATGCCATTACTTTCAATATGCTCGAGGTCGAGAGGAAAGCCATAGCCGTGTTCGACCGACCAGCGAGCTCCTTGTTTTAAGAGCTCAGAATAGTCGCGTTCGCTTAAGCCGCGCACACCTCGATGGCCACGGCCGACGCCCGACGGAACCAGCATAAAAATCTTCTGCAAAAGCTCCTGCTTGATCCTCTCGCTCCAATTGTCATATTTGTCTGGGATGAGAGCGAGGCGCACCCCGCAGTTGATGTCGTAGCCGACACCACCAGGGCTGATCACTCCATGCTCTGCATCCATTGCTGCAACGCCTCCGATAGGAAAACCATAACCCCAATGGATGTCTGGCATCGCGATGCTATAACCGACGATGCCCGGAAGATGCGCGACGTTGCGCACCTGCTCGAGAGGTTTATCAAAATCAACCTCTTCCAAAATCTTCTGTGTGGCAATGATCAAACCGGGAACGCGCATGCCGCCCTCCTGCGGAAGGAGATAGGTGGCGGGACCGATTTTTTTTAGGTTATACATCGACGATCATCTCCCATTCCAAGAGGGAATCTCTTTGTTTCACACTACCATGGAAGCTCACTGCCTTGAAAGGGGTGCCGATCTCCTCGTCCGCTTTTGCAACAAGCTCGTTCAATGCGATCACGATATCGTCGAGCGAGTGCTCGATTGAATCCGCTGAGATGTATTTCAAAATGGGGGGATATTTGAAGGCGAGGGCCATTTTCGCATGAAGATGGATCTGGTGTAGATCTTCACCAAAAATGCGAAAGGCGATATCTGCCGTGTGTTCTAGCTCTTCGAATGGAACATGAAGAGGATGGGTCCAAAGGGGTTGATAGGTCAAATTCCCGACGCTTTCATAAAGATGAATAGCGGACACGAAAAGAGGAATCTCTTCATGCACCTCTTTCCACTCTGCTTTAGAAAACGGCGCGCGTGCGATTGTGACATGAGGAAGAAAGGGTCGTTCATCAACCGGATACTTCTGCTCTTTGAGCCAAGCGAGTAGGTTTTTTTGATACGCATGCAAAAGATCATCTCCATGAAACAGCTCGACATGAGCAGCGACAACATGCGGTTCTCGCTCTGGAAGAAAGAGCAGACGATCTGCCCTTCCCACAAGCCCAACGTGAAATCCTGGTCGTGGAATTGAAGAGAGTCGAGCTTGCAACTTTGCAAATGATGTTTCTCCCAAAAATGCGAGCGTCATATGACGCGCCTTTTCATCTAGGAGGCGTCCATCAGGTAGCTCCTTGGGCCAAGCAGCTGTGATCTCGGCACCAAAAAACAGCCTTTTCTTTTCTTCTTTCATTAGTAGCTCGCAATGAAGCCGAAGTTGACTTTGCTGAGTCCTGGATCGCCCAAGTTTGTCTGGTGGAGCTTAAAACCCCAGTCGACACGGACGGAGAGATAGGGGTTAATCATGTAGCGGAGGCCAGGACCTGCTCCTAAAAGGTACTCCGATTTTCTGTCATCGGGAAGGGGCTTGTGGTTGCGGCCAACACCATAATCGACAAAACCGATCACGTAGAGTTCATCTTTAAGCTTTTTGAAGAGATGGAAGCCAAAAGAACGGACTTCGAAGTTGGCAACGAAGGCGTTATCCACGTTGAGCTCGCGTTCGTTGTATCCACGCACCGTGTTGTACCCGCCGATGCCGAACTGCTCGCTGGGAAGTAGGTTTTGCGAGGAGTATTGTCCACGCAGGAGAAGCGAGATCGAAAAATTCGCTGGGAAGCGATAGACGTCGCCGAGGGTCATTCTCCCGTAAATATAACGGTTTTTAGCACCTGCCCGGAGATTTTCAAAGTCTGAATTGCTCTGGTTCGGAAACACCTTTCCCGGAGATCCAAATGCTTCCAGCGCAAGAGAGAATTTGTGGTGAGTTGTCTGTTTTCCGTGGTTATAACCCGCGACGAGTTGAGAGATGTTCACCGTCTTCGTAATGATCGGGATCGTGTCGTCACTGACGAACTCTAAGTTGTTGTTGGTGTTTTTGAAATCAAATCCGAAAAGGAACTCTTTTAATGAGGAGCGGTAGAGTTTTCCAAGAGGAATGTAGTAGCGGAAGCTCCCTTGAGCGCTATGTCCATGACTTTTAAATTTACCGAAAGACTCATGCTCTGTCTTAAGGTCGGGATGCACAGTTGAATAACCCCCGAATATCACGAACGCGTGGTGCCAGGAGAGGGGAGCCTCGTAGTTGATTGTATGGGCTTGAAAATCGTGAAAATCGGAGGAGGTTGTGTACTGATAATTGAGAATGTGATCGCAACCGAATGCATTTCCCCAATTGAACCCCGCAAACCAGCGATTATTTCCCGTTGCGTCGTTTCCGGTATTATCACCGCCCGCATAGACGCGGAGCGGAAAGCGATCTTTTGTCACAAGCTCGATATCGGTCGTGCCCTCCTCCGCTCCAGGTTTCAAGAGCAGGTCTGTTTTGCGGAAGGGGTTGCGGTTCATCCAGGTGACATCGGTGAGAAGGGTGTCATTGGAGATCGCCTCTCCGGGTTCGATGTCGAGGTAGCTTTGGAGAAGCTCATTTTTAAACCAGCGATTTCCAGAACATGAAACCTTGCCGATCTTTGCTTCGATAACGATCACTTCAACGATGCCGTCTGTGATGTCCTGTTCGGGAATGGTGACGTTAACAACGGGCCTTCCATGG
This sequence comes from Chlamydiae bacterium Ga0074140, assembly GCA_001464115.1. Taxonomy (GTDB): domain Bacteria; phylum Chlamydiota; class Chlamydiia; order Chlamydiales; family Rhabdochlamydiaceae. Next base: position 453,056 of record LNES01000003.1, read on the forward strand.
TCGCGGAAGTAGCGGATGATCGTCTGCTTGATTTCTGTTAGAAGTTCTGGGGTGATCGGTTTTCCCAGGCAAAGTTTAGCGAGCTTTTCTTCGAGCGGCTTTGCCCCGCCTGGAATGGCGAGGTTGCGTGTTGTGACGCCAGAAGCATCTGTACTTTTCTCCTCTTCCTCGGGCAAGAGCAGAAGAGCTTTAAGGGGAGGGGAGGAGGTCATCTCTTCAGAAAAAAGAGAAAGAGAGGAAAAAAGAAGTAGCGCCGTGGCCGTAAACTTTTTCATCAGAGGAGTTTTCGCAGTTTCCCGCAGCTGTTTTTGTACGTTTTTCGAAGCATGCGATAAGAGCGATCAGCAGGAGGTTCTGTGTGTAATTTGGCGTATGCTTTTTTGTCATAACCCAGCAGAAAACGGCGTTGAACATAGAAAAACTCGTCAAAGTCTTTCAGATCCTGGAAGAACTCTGTTGTGGCGATGATAAAAAGATCGGTGATGCGGGGGCTCACCCACACATCCTTGTAAAAGATCGTGAAAGGGACTCCGCCTGACGCGCTGAAAAAATAGATACCCCAAACCTCCTCCGCCGAAGGGGAGAGTTCGGCTCCAGGAGTAAAGGAGACGAGATTTAGAGAGCCCTCAAGTGTATTGTTAGATTGTCTGACAGTAAAAATGCGCAGGGTTTCACCCTGCATCCGTGTATTCTGTCCCATAAAAAGAGCACCCGGACCCACAAGAGGAGGGGTGGAAAAGAGGTTGTCGACAACGACCGTCACATCCTTAGTAGCACCCAGAGCGGCGTATCCTGCCCCGAGGGAGTCGAGGGAGAGGTGCCTTCCTGTGACGACGGACAAACTACCCTTAGAAAAAATATACGCGCGACCAGAGCTCTCAGCTCCTCCCAGAAGAAAGGCATCTTGTCCTGCTGTTATCGAGATTCTTCCTGCAGGGTCGCTTGTTGTGATTTGTGCAGTGCGTTTATCGGAGGCGGTAAGGAAAAGATCTCGCCCCGTTGTGATGGTGATGGGACCCTGACTGTCGATACGACTATGAAATTTTTGCGTGCCGCTTCCCAACTGCAGATCTCTTGCAGCATGAATTTTCGTGGGGGCTCCTCCCTGCGCTTTTACGGCTCCGTATAGATTTATATCTCCCTCTGCTGTTTCCATCGAAATTGTCGCTCCTTCAGAAAACAGGGAAAATCCATCGTGAATGGTGAGATTGTCTTGTGCTTTTAGGGAAACAAGAGCGGGTGTATCAGACTGCAGGAGAATAGACCCCTTCGTGGCATCCTCACTTCCAAAAACAACAGTGTTTCCGGAAATTTTAACCTCGTTTCCATCGGTCGAGATCGAGCCTTTTGAGTGGACGCCTCCTTTTTCAGAAACTAAAAAGATTCTTCCCTGTCTCTCTGCAATACTAAGAGCATCGATCTTTCCCGATTGGTTGATGGCAAAAGCGTAGGGGTTTCCCTCCGCTTTCAGCTCCACTTGCAGAGCAGAGATCTCTCCTGTATTCATCACAAGATCATCAGATTGTTCTATCTGAGGGTGGATATAAATTCTCTCCTGGCCGGCAGGCTTGAGAAGAATCTCTTTTGCAGCTCCGAGAACGGCTGTTCCGCGTGGTGCAGTGATCGATCCTAGATTTTCCACGCATCTAGCGAGCAGAACGACATCGCCATCCCAGGCGTTGATCGTTCCCAAGTTGACGATGATCCCATCTGAAGATCCCTTAAAGAGGAGCTCTTTCCGTTCCATGAAATCGTGATCGGAAAGGTCGAGTGTCGATGCAACGAAGTAAGCAGTATCGATTTTTGCACCCTCGCCAACAAGCACTCCGCGCGGATTGATCAGAAAAACTCTTCCATTGGATTCGAGCGTTCCCAGAATATGAGAGGTGATTTCGCCTGTCACTCGATTGAGCACCATCGAATGACTATTCGGTTGGATAAATTGTGTGGTTTCGTTTGCACCAATCGAAAAATCTTTCCAGTGGATGATCGCCTTATCGCTTGCCGTGATCGAAAGTTTTGCAGCATCAGCCTGCTCAAAATTCACCTCACCTGCGACCACAACAGGATCCTGCGGGTTGGCGAAACAGAGAGAGAAGGGAATCAGCGACAAAGCGCATAGCAGGCGGTGGCGTTGCATAATCCGATCTTATCAAAAAGCAATTTTCCCGAAAGAAGAACAATATGAAGGATTGCAAACAACCAAATAGACGTGCACGGACAAGTCCTTCGGCTCTCCTGTGCTTCGATTTCTCATTGCGGCTTGAAGCCATCGGCTGGAGCTTCGCTTCCCTCTCCACTCCTTCGTCGTGGAGCCTCTTCCAGCTTTGTTCCAGTACTAGGTTTAATTGCATTGAGCGTTCTATTTCTTAACTAGAACTGCGAGATGACTGCGACTACAACCCGAAGAGCCCAATGGCTCTTCGGGTTCGGAGCAGGAGCTACAGAGCAGCCCGACGACTCAGATCGCCGAGCGGGGTAGTGCTTTGCACACCCCGCCTCCGAGCAGATGATTTTTCAAAGCGAGGTGAGGCGCAAGGGGGTCGCAGGGGGGGTGGGAGGGGGACACGAAGTGCTCCCCTCAACCCCCGACATGTCTATCTCTTTTTCTCGTACAGAGCTTTTTTTATCTCGACATTTTAGCGTTTGCCTTTGAGGGCAAAGCCGATGTAGAGAGAGACCACGCCAATCACGAGATGGAGCCATGCATCAGGGATATTGTTTGCAATGATCCCGAAGATGTAGCGCTCACCGTGAAAGAAACCCAAAATTCCTAGAACAACATAAACCACACCGAAGATGCGGAAAAAAGCTCTAGACATCTCTTTGCTTCTAAATCCCATCCAGAGAGCGATGACGCCCGTTAAGATGTGCACGTAGTTGTGTGCAGGATTTACGAGAAAGATATCAAAGAGGTAGCGGTGATGAGCGGTGGCGTCAAAGAAGCCTAAAACGCCCAGCAGGATAAAACCGATACCAAATAGGATAGCAAGCATTTTCATAATTTTGTCCTCCACTTCTCTCCATAGCCTCTCTTTTCAATATCATCAATAAATTATTTTAATTTTTGCTTGAGAAGATGAGCGCCCTGTTGTAAATGGAAGATAAAAGGGAGTTTTTATGAGTGAAAGACAGGTCGTTTTGATCACGGGCTGCAGTGGTCGCATTGGATTTAAAGCGTGTGAGCGTTTTTCTAACGAGTTTGAGGTCGTTGGATTTGACGTGATTTTGGCAGGGAAGCTTCCCGACGTCGAATTCATGCTGGTCGATATTGCGAGCGATGCCAGCGTTGAAGAGGGTCTTCGTCAGGTGAAGGAGCGCTATGGAAATAGGATCGCCTCGGTGATTCACCTCGCCGCCTACTACAACTTTGAAGGAGGATCCTATTCCAACTACGAACGCATCACGGTTCAGGGCACCCATAGACTGCTTAAAGGTCTGCAGAATTTTGAGGTCGAGCAATTCATCTTTTCGAGCACCATGCTCGTGCATGAGCCCTGCCAAGTTGGGCAGCGGATCAATGAGGATTGGCCTGTTGTTCCAAAATGGGCGTATCCCAGATCTAAGGTCGAAACAGAAGCTCTCATCAGTAAAGAACATGGCAACATTCCCTACCTGATTTTGCGCATCGCGGGTGTTTATGACGATCATTGCCACTCAATTCCTCTCTCCAACCAGATCCAGCGCATTTATGAAAATCAGCTGGAAGGGCACCTCTTTTCAGGAGATATCACGCACGGCTCTGCTTTCGTGCATATGGATGATCTGATCGAAGCTCTCTGGCTCGCTGTGCAGAAACGCAAAACTCTCCCACAAGAGCTCGTTGTGCTCATTGGCGAAGAGGAGACGATGAGTTACGAGGCACTTCAAAACGAGATGGCAAAGCATATTCATGGTCATGCCTGGAAGACGTGGCGTGTACCAAAGCCGATTGCTAAATTGGGAGCCTGGTCGCAGGAGCATCTCCCTTTCCTTCCAAGATCTTTCATCAAGCCCTGGATGATCGATCTCGCAGATGACCATTATGCACTTGATATCACCCGTGCGAAGCAGTATCTCGGTTGGAAGCCAAATCACTCATTACGCAAAACTCTACCTATCATGATTGGTGAGCTCAAGAACGATCCTCTCACCTGGTATGACGAAAATAAACTGAAAACGCCCAGCTGGCTCTTGAGAAAATCTGCATGAGAAGGTCGCTTGCTCTTTTTATCTCCATTCTAGGCTTCTGGATTTTCAGCACAGCGCTGACTTTTCCAGAAAATCGTATGCTGCTTTTCTCCGATCTCGCAAGCGGCATTCTGCTCATCGTTTTGGGAGTTTTCTCTCTTCATCCGAAGAGAGAATGGAGTTTGTGGTGTATTGTCCTCGTCGGTCTGTGGGTCCAATTTGCTTCCCTGCTCTTTTGGACCACACACCTTTGGCAGTATCTAAATGCGACTGCATGTGGAATGGTGGCGATGATTTTAGCTCTCCATACTCTTTCACGTCCCCCTGTCTCTCCAAGAGCTGAGATCCCTTACAATGGCTGGTCGTTTAACCCCTCCTCGTGGAACTTTCGCATTCCGAATATTTTTTTCTCGTTGCTCTGCGCTTTTATTGCTCGCTACCTAGCCGCATTTCAGCTGGGGCTCATTCCGTCCGTCTGGGATCCCATTTTTGGAGATGGAACACACCAGGTTCTCACATCTACTGTTTCAGATATGTTCCCACTTTCAGACGCAGGGCTTGGCTCGCTTGCCTATATGATCGAAGCTCTGATGGGATTCCAAGGCGATGCACAGCGTTGGCGCACGATGCCGTGGGCAGTAGTTCTCTTTGGCTTTCTCGTTGTGCCTGTGAGCATCGTCAGCATCACTCTGATCATTTTACAGCCAATTGCAGTTGGAGCGTGGTGCAGCTGGTGTCTTCTCATCGCCTTCATCATGGTCTTTATGATTCCTTTGGCTGTGGGGGAGTTCGTCGCAGGGTTGCGCTTTCTCCATCAGAGCGTGCGGCAAGGCAAACCATTTTGGAAACTCTTCTGGTACGGAGAGGATATCTCTGCAAAGGTCGTCTCCGCTCCCTTTGCAAGGCCAAACGCTTTTTTCTCTCCCTCAGGCGTTTCATTTCCGTGGAATTTGATGGTCTCCGCACTGCTGGGATTGTGGATCATTTTTTCGGCACATCTCTTTCCTCTTCCTACTATTCTGGCAGACAGTGATTACATCTCCGGGCCCTTCATTTTTACGATCTCCATAGTTTCCTGTGCCGAGATCGTCCGTGCCGGCAGATTTTTGAATCTGCCCTTTGCGCTTTGGCTCATGATCGTGCCATGGTGGGCGGGAGAGATCACGCCCTGGGCAATTTTGAACCATGTGGGAGTTGCCCTCGCCCTCATTCTCCTCGCTCTTCGCAAAGGCCCCGTCCACCAACGCTACGGCAAGCTCCAGCGCTTCATCTTCTAAAATTGAACTAAAGCATTAAAATTCTTGGAATAAAAATAGACGTGCGGGGACAAGTCTTTCAGCTAGTCCCCTCTGCTCGCAAAGCTAAAGTGCCCCCGGCACTTTAGCTTGTCTCCGCAGCCCCTTGCGCCTCACCTCGCTTTGAAAAATCCTGTGCTCGGAGGCGGGGTGTGCGAGGCACTACCCCGCCCGCTCCGCTCTCCTGTGCCTTGATTTTTCTGTGCGATCTGAGTCGTCGGGCTGCTCTGTAGCTCCTGCTCCGAACCCGAAGAGCCATTGGGCTCTTCGGGTTGTAGTCGCAGTCATCTCGCAGTTCTAGTGAGCAAAGCTGGAAGAGGCTCCACGACGAAGGAGTGGAGAGGGAAGCGAAGCTCCAGCCCGAGGCTGCAGATGGCACAGAAGAATCGCGGCGCAGGAACGCCGAAGGCGTCGCGAGGTAGTGCTCGGCACACCTCGCTTCCGAGCACTCGATAATGCGCGTTCTTCGAAACGCGCATGCTCTTCAAAGCCAGGTGCAGCTCAAGAGGGCGGCAGGGAATACGGACACAAAGTGCCGTGTTCCCGACTCGTCTATTCATCATCATCTGACTTTAATGTGTCAATTCTGTCTTCCAAAATTCTAGAGATTGCGCGAAATGGCCTCTCTTCTGTATCGTGGTCTGTCTTACCAATTCTTTTAGGGGGCTTAGCTCAGTTGGTAGAGCATCAGATTTGCATTCTGAGGGTCAGGAGTTCGAATCTCCTAGCCTCCATCCTTAAAGATACGCTTCGCGGTTATAGCTCAGTTGGTTAGAGCGCGACACTGATAATGTCGAGGTCCCAAGTTCAAATCTTGGTAACCGCACATTTCCTTTCAACATTTGCTGTTGTGGATAGAACGTCGTTAGCTCTTAAATTTTTTTTGGGACTGTGGCCGTTAAAATTAGAATGACTAACGGCGTTTAGCCCTCAGCGACTGGCTCTGGAGTTTTTTTTACTACGTAGCCTTGTTTGAGCTCAGCTTGATAGACCAGGAATAGGCCGAGAGAGACGACCCCTGTCGATGCAAAGATCGGCCAGGAGAGGGGCTCCCCGAGAAAGATTGCGCTGATGAAAGAGGCGAAGATCGGGCAGAGGAGTCCGACGAAGGAGAGGAATGTCGCGGTATATTTCTTCAGGAAATAGCCGTAAAGGTTGTAGCAGATCAGATTGGAGATCACCGTTAGTCCGAGTGTGGTTTTAAGAAACGGGATCGTATTGGCCGCTGCAACAGGAAGTGGATTCCAGCTTTCGAGAAAGGGGGAGTTCGCTAGAGCCATGACTCCACCGATGAGCATACTCGTGCCATTTGCCATGAGGGGAGAGACAGCGGAATCTTTCACAACGAGACGCAGAAGCACCCAGCCATAAACCGAACAGAGGGCAGCTCCCATCACCGCGAGCGCAGGCCATGAGAAGAAGGCAAAAGCGTTAAAGAGATCTTCCGCTCCGGTTTGCATGAAAAGCACAGGAACAAACCCGATAAAACCGATAAGTAGGCCGATCCACTTTCTGAGGTTCATCTTCTCTTTGAAATGGAAGTAGGAGAAGAGAGCAGCAAAGAAGGGGGAGAGACTGTAGAGGAAGCAGGTCTTTGCGGCGGAGAGGTACTGAAGCCCCCAGAATTCCAAAATATTTGTCAGGTAGATGCTAAAGAAGGCCAAAATCGTGAGTGAGAAAAATTGTTTGAGGGTGATCTTCAAGTCGGAGCGTTTAGCAACCCAGAGATAGCTCACCAGGATGATCCCGGCAAGGAGCATACGAAAGCCTGTCAAAAAGATAGGAGGGGAGTATTGAAGGGCAACCTTTCCCAGCGAAAAAACGCTAGACCAGGCGGCATACATCATCAGTACAAAAAAGATTGACATGGCAGCCATTGTAACAGGCTTTGAAGAGTAAAGTCAATTTGACATATTCCTAGGCGGCCCATAGAATCCGCCTTATGGCAAAAAAATCTTTAAAGAGGGTGGCTGTGACCGGCGGTGCGGGTCAGATCGCGTATAGCCTTCTATTCCGTATCGCCTCTGGCGAACTTTTTGGAAATGATCAACCGATCGCTCTTCATATTCTTGAGTTGCCCGCGTCTCTCCCAGCACTTGCTGGGGTTGTGATGGAGCTGGAAGATTGCGCCTTTCCTCTTTTACAAGAGGTGCATATTGGGTCAAATCCTGAAGAGGTTTTTTCAGGTGTAAATTATGCATTTCTCGTGGGAGCCAAACCGCGCGGACCTGGCATGGAAAGAAAAGACCTTCTACAAGAGAACGGAAAGATCTTTGTCGAGCAGGGGAAGGCTCTCGATGCTTTCGCGGCAAAAGACTTAATCGTTCTTGTTGTGGGGAATCCCTGCAATACTAACTGCCTTATTACTCTCAAAAATGCACCGAGCAAAGATCCTTCGCGATTTTTTGCGATGATGAGCCTGGATGAGAATCGTGCGATCTCGCAGCTCGCGAAAAAAGCTGGAGTCTCTGTTTCCGAAGTGGAAAATATCGCTGTTTGGGGGAACCACTCCTCGACGCAGGTTCCCGATTTTCTCCATGCAAAAATTTCTGGAAAACCCTTGCCTCAAGTGATCGGAGACAAGAAGTGGCTAGAAGGGGAATTTATGACAATCGTCCAGAAAAGAGGCGCTGAAGTGATTGCTGCGAGAGGAAAGTCTTCCGCAGCATCAGCCGCAAATGCCGCAATTGATGCGATGCGCTCCATCGTATTTCCAACGCCGCAAGGAAAATGGTTTTCGTGTGCGCATCTCGCTAAAGGAAACCCCTACGGTATACAGGAAGATCTAGTCTTCTCCTTCCCCTGCAGAAGCAAAGGCGATGGGGTCGTGGAGATTATCAGCGGACTTGAGCTTGATCCATTTCTCAAAGCGAAGATCGCCGCTTCCGAAAAAGAGCTTCTTGAAGAGAAAAAACTAATTGAGCAGATGCTATGAGTTCAGACGTCCTATTTCAGATTACAAAAGATCTTCTCGAAAGCGGCCTGAGAGGCTTTCCAGTTGGTTATTGCACAACTTCGTATGTCGATCCACAGAATGGGCTCTTCTACGTCGATAAGCCTGTGGATGAGGTGGCCTTTTGGGAGCCGCAAGAGGTGATCTACCTTCTCTATTATGGAAAAAAGGGGAGCGAAGCGGAAGTTGCACACTTCTATGAAGATTTCCAAAAAAGAGCAGAATGCTCTAAGGAAACGCTGCGGCATATCTATGCGCTTCCCAGAGAAGGACATCCGATGGATCTCTTTTCAGCGGCTCTTCTCATTTTGGGAATGTTTGAGGGGAAGGGAGATTATCGAGAAGATTGCCTCAATCTGATTGCCAAAGCTCCACATCTTGCAGCCGCGGTGATCAATCATCATGCAGGTTGGGGAGAGACACCAGCTCCACGCAAAGATCTCGGCTACATGGAAAATTTTGCGCAGATGGTGCGCGTGCCTAACGGCAATCCAAAAAATCTCACAGAAGTTTTTAAGCTTTTTAATATTTTACACTACGACCATGGCGGAGGAAACCTTTCAACGTTTGTGGGCAAGGCAGTGGCTTCTGGGCTAGAGCCGATGTATGGATCGATCGCGTCTGCGATGTGCGCTCTCGCCGGGCCTCGGCATGGAAGGGCGAATCAAGACTGCCTGGAGTTCGCGCAAGAGGTTCTAAAAGCTGTAGGAGAAAAGGCCACCGCTAAGCAGGTAGAGGAGTTTATTCGAGAGAGGCTGCGGAACAACCAGCTGGTCTTTGGTTTTGGCCATGCTGTTCTTCGCGTTGAGGATCCGCGTGCCACTGTGCTTTACAACTACGCGCAAAAACATTTTCCGCATCATCCGCTCGTCAAAATCTCACTCCTCCTACGCACCGAGGGATCAAAAGTTCTCGCCGAAAATCCCAAAATTTCCGATCCCCATCCGAATGTCGATGCAGTCTCCGGAACCGTTTTGACAGCAGCCGGCTTTGGCTATCCCGAGTACTATACAGTCCTCTTCGGCCTTGCCCGCATCGTCGGCATCAGCATCCAGATCGTCTACGAGCGGTGCGAAGCGCGCGGAGGCAAGGGGACCCCCATCGTCCGTCCCAAGTACCTCTTCAAAAAAAGATAAATATATCAGTTCTGCACTTCATCTTTACTCGTCTTAAGAGTATCCTTCTCTCTATGAAAATTGCGGTGATTGGCGCAGGCCTGTGCGGGCTTGCGGTTAGCTACTATCTCTTGGAAGCTGGCTGTTCTGTCGATCTTTTTGATGAGAAGGGGGTCGGTGGAGGGGCATCGGGTATCGCCTGCGGTCTTATCCACCCCTATCCGGGGGAAGAGAGTAAGCGCAGCTGGCGGGCCGATGAAGCGCTCCACGCCTCTCATGAACTCTTTGCGAAGGCGGGTGAATTTCCTCACAAAGAGATTGTGCGGGTGGGTCGAACAGAAGAGGAGCGAGAAGCGTTGCGAAAAGCTCTTCTTCTTCATGATGATGTCGAGGAACGCGAGGGCGTATTTATCATTAAAAGCGGAATGACGGTAAATGTCAGCAGCTACCTGCAGAAACTCTGGGCGCTTTGCAAATCCAAAGGAGCTCATCTACACTTCGAGCGCATCCAAAATCTAGAACTACTCGCAGCTTATGATCAGATCGTGATTGCGGCGGGTGCGGGAACTCCATTTTTTTCTGAGTGTAAAGAGCTGAATGTGCAAAAATTGAAAGGACAGCTTCTTCTCTGCTCATATCCTGCAGGGTTTTCTCCACTTGAGAGGAGCCTAATCGGCAAGGGGTATGTCGCTTTGGGAGAGAATAAGGATGAGTGCGTGCTTGGCTCGACATATGAAAGAAGCTTTACAACAGAGGCGCCCGATATTAAAAAAGCAAAAGAGGAGATCCTGCCGAAGGTTACAACATTTTTCCCGCGTGCAGGCGATCTGGTGATCAAAGAGTGTCGTGCGGCTGTTCGTCTAATGCGCAGAGGACACTATCTTCCCTATGTGCGCAAAGTGGGAAAGAAGAACTGGGTTTGCACAGCAATGGGATCGAGGGGGCTTCTCTACCATGCATTTGCAGGAAAAATGCTTGCGCGGGCCATCATTGCAAACGATGAGACAAAAATTTTACCGGAGCTGACGTAAAATGCGAGGAGAGCTTCTCTTTTTGGGAACAGGCGGCTCGGCGGGGGTGCCAATGATCGGCTGCCACTGCAAGGTGTGCCTCTCCACATCCGCCCGCAACAAAAGGCTGCGCACATCTGCTCTTGTTCAAATAGACGGCAAAAATTTTCTCATCGACGTCGGTCCCGATTTTCGGATGCAAGCTCTCACGCACAAGATCGAGCGACTCGATGGAGTTCTCCTCACCCACACCCACTACGATCACATCGGAGGGATCGACGATCTGCGCTCCTACTATTTTTTGCAGAAAGGAAAATTACCCTGTCTTCTGTCACAGGAGACTTTTGAGGAGGTCAAGGTCTGCTATCACTATCTGATGAAACCTTTGAAGGATGGTCATACCATTTGTGCGCAGCTCGACTTTTTTGTCTTGGAGAAAGATTTTGGAAAGGTCACATTTGGGGATCTCGAATGGAAGTATGTGAGCTATCACCAGGCAGATATGAAAGTGACAGGATTTTGCTTGGGTAATCTCTCTTACATCAGTGATATCCGACGCTATCCGGAAACGCTTGTGCCTGCGCTGATGGGAACGGAAAATCTCGTCTTAAGTGCTTTGCGTCAAACTCCAACGCAGATGCATTTTGGCTTGGATGAAGCTATTGAATTCTCTGAGAAGGTCGGAGCTAAAGAGACCTGGATTACTCATGTGTCGCACGATCTTGATTACGAAGAAATAAGCCAAAAGCTCCCGCGCAATGTGCATCTCAGCTATGATGGTTTGAAAATTCCCTTTGAGATGAAATGAAAGAACCTCAGCTGAACATTCCCAAGGAGCCGCATGAACTGAAGCGTTTCAAGACGGCTCTTTTGATCGCCACCTATTCTCCGGGCGCAGATCGAGCTCTTTGCGAAGAGTTTTTAAATGAGCTTGAGCGGTTGTGTGAGACCTTTGGGCTTCAAGTCGTGGATAAGATTCCCTGTTCAATCAGAAAGATCGATGCCGCGACCTTTCTTGGAGAGGGAAAGATTGATGAGCTTGTAGCAAAAGCAGAGAAAGCTGGCGCCGAGGTGATCATCTTCGATGATGAGATCTCACCACAGCAGCAGCGCAACCTCGAGAAGATTTTCCAAAAACCTGTGATCGATCGGACGGAGCTGATCATCGAGGTCTTTGCTCAACGTGCACAGACAAATGAAGCGCGTCTCCAGATCGAACTCGCCAAGATTCGCTACCAGATCCCACGCCTAAAAAGATTATGGACGCACCTTGAAAGACAGGCTGGCGGTGGCGGATTTATGGGAGGCCCTGGTGAAAAGCAGATCGAGCTCGACAAACGGATGCTCAAACACCGGATGATCCGTCTCGAGAAGGAGATCAAGGCGGTTGCGGCAAAACGGGAAGTACAGCGCTCTCTTCGATTGCGTACGGGCGTTCCTACATTTGCAATTGTGGGATATACAAATGCTGGCAAATCCACTCTTTTAAAAGCGCTCACAAAAGCAGAAGTCCTCGTTGAGGATAAACTTTTTGCAACGCTCGATACCACCACACGAAAATTCATTCTACCCAATAAGCAAGAGATCCTGCTCGTCGATACAGTGGGATTCATCCGCAAAATTCCCCACACGCTCGTTGCGGCTTTCAAGAGCACGCTCGAGGAGGCTGTGCATACCGATATTCTGCTCCACCTCATCGATGTGAGCAGCACGAATCCAGAGCAGCAAGCAGAGGCCACGCACGAGGTTCTCAAAGAGCTCCATGCGCTCGACCACCCGATCATTACTGTGCTGAATAAGATCGATCAGTGTGAAAATCCTCTCGTCCTACAAAAACTGCGCATCAAGTATCCCAAGACAGTCGAGATCTCTGCACTACATGGCACCGGTTTTGATCGATTGATGGAGATGATGATGCAGGAGGTCTCCAATCTTCGGAAACGGGTTAAATTACGTATCCCGCAAAGCCATTACGCGCTCGTCAGTGAACTCATGAGAGAGGGAAGAGTCATCCAATCTGAGTATGAAGAGAATGACATCCTTTTAATCATTGAAATTCCCGCCGCGCTCGAATATAAGATATCTCAATTTATTTATGATGAACGTTCCTCTTCAGGATCGCCCTCGTGAACGGTTGCTTCGTTTTGGCCCAGAGGCCTTAGCGCTTCCGGAGCTTCTTGCCATTTTTCTTGGCACAGGAACAAAAGATAAATCGGTTCTCATCCTCGCACAAGAGCTCGTCTTAAAATTTGGGGGTATTCAAGGACTTCTTGATGCGTCTGTTGAAGAGCTTAAAGAGGTAAAGGGGATTGGTGAAGCCAAAGCAGTTCAGCTCAAAGCGGTTTTTGCTGTTGCGGAACGCGCTGTAAAAAGCTCTGTGCAGATCAAACCGCTCATCCAGACACCAGAGCAGGCATACGACATTGCTCGCGATCTCATCGCTGAGCAGAAGCAGGAGGTCATTCTCGTGCTACTACGTGATTCTAGAGGAAGGATGTTTCATCACGAGATCGTGGGCATTGGAACCCTTTCTGAGGTGCTATTTCATCCCCGCGAAATTTTCTATCCTGCTGTGCGGCACAAGGCGTTCAGCATCATCGTCGCACACAACCATCCCAGCGGCGACCCCTCTCCATCCGAACCCGATCTCGAGCTCACTCGCACGCTCCTTCACTGCAGCCGCGTGATGAGCATCGCCCTCGAGGATCACCTCATCGTCACAAGAAATGCCTTCACCTCCCTCCGCGAAATAGGCCTTCTCGGGCAGAGGCTAGTGTACATTTGTTAGTAAGGAGAAAGAGAGATCGGGCACGGGCACGGACGCGGGCACGAAAGAAAGAGGGAATTTTTCTTTCTTTAGTTCAGCATTCATCACTCATCGTTCATCGCTTCTTTTATTGGGTGGCGCAGGACTCTTGGACGATGCGGATGGCTCCGGAGGAGAACATCTGCACGGCGAGTAGGCTGATTAGCATGCCTCCTAGACGTTCGCAGGCTGCAAGGCCGCGCTCTCCCAGGAAGTATTTAATGTTTGATGCGAGGAGTAGCAGAATTAGAGAGGGTAACCAGGCAAGGATGATTGCAAACGTCATGGTCCAGGGGGTGGAAAATTGTTCGGCGTAAACCATCACCGTTGTGATAGCGCCCGGCCCTGCCACAACAGGGATCGCAAGAGGCACGATAAGCGGTTCGTGACGCGATGTCTCTGCTTTTTCCGCCTTAGGGAAGATCATACCCAGGGCAATGATGAAGAGTAAAATGCCACCGGCCATGCCGATAATTGGCTGGGAGATTCCGAGAATCTGCAGGATCTTATCTCCGAAGAAATTGAATGATAGCAAGATGAAGAGAGCGATTGAGAGCTCGCGAATGATAATCTTGCGCTGTCGTTTCATGTCGTAGCGCCCGAGAAGCCCTAAGAAAAGGGGAATGTTCCCGAGGGCATTTAAGACAAAAAAAAGGGAGAGGACGATCGCGTAGAAAGGCATAAGTTCTCATCTTAAACAGAAATTAGTAACTGGTCAATTCCCTTCCTGAAAAATAGAGATGGAGATCGGGCACGGACGCGGGCACGGGCACGAAAGAGGGAAAGAAATTTAAACACTGAGCTTTGTATTAAAAAATCCCTCTTTCTTTCGTGCCCGTGCCCGCGTGCGTGCCCGATCTCTCTTTTCCCTTTCTTCTCTTCTTGGTATTATGTCTCCAAACTTGATCGGATATGGAAAAAAAATTTAAAGTTGTCACACTTGGCTGTCGGACTAACCAGTATGAGTCTGCTGCATATGTTTCTCAACTTCAGAAGCTTGGATATTCTGAAGTGGCAGGAGACGAGCAGGCAGAGCTTTGTATCGTCAACACATGCACGGTCACAGAATCAGCAGATAGTTCGAGCCGCCATGAGATCCGCCACCTTGCGCGTCAACATCCGGGTGCAAAAATTGTCGTGACGGGTTGTCTAGCCGAGAGGCTTCCCAAAGAGATTGGAGAGATCCCAGGTGTCAATCTCGTCGTTTCCAACAAGCAAAAAGAGGAGCTCCTTACTCTCGCGCTTCCGGAAGAGGAGATCCCTGAATTTTCTATCACGCACTTTCCTGCCCATACGCGCGCCTTCGTCAAGGTACAAGATGGGTGCAACTCTTTTTGCAGCTACTGCATCATTCCCTACGTGCGAGGCCGCTCTCGTTCTCGTTCCATTGAAGAGGTTGTAAAAGAGGTCGAGACACTTGTTACAAATGGATACAAAGAGGTTGTTCTCACGGGGATTAACATCGGCGATTTTGATGGAAATGGAACGGGTGAAAAATTGGCGACGCTGGTCCGTGCAGTTGATGGTGTTGAGGGTTTAGAGCGTTTACGTCTCTCCTCGATCGATCCTGATGAGGTAGATGAGGATCTCATGGATGCGGTTATGAATGGCAAGCACACCTGCCACTCTCTACATCTGGTTCTTCAATCTGGATCTAACATCATCCTAAAACGGATGAATCGCAAATATACGCGCCAGGATTTTTTCCAGAGTGTGGAAAAGCTTAAAAAAGCGGATCCCGATTTTACGTTCACAACCGATATCATCGTTGGCTTCCCTGGCGAAACTGAAAAGGATTTTGCAGACACGCTTGAAGTGATGGAAGAGGTAAAATTTGCCAAGGTGCACATGTTTCCTTACAGCGTCCGCAAACGCACGCGAGCCGCTCTTTTTCCTGACAAGATCTCTCAAGAGGTGATTCAAGAACGCAAACAGAAAGTATTGCGCCTCGCGGAACAACATGCGTTTGACCTTCGAGAAAAATATGTGGGGCGAACACTAGCGGTTCTTATTGAAGGCGAAGGGATGGGACATACAGAAAACTTCTTGCCTGTCGTTGTGGATATGCCAGGTCTTAAGGCGAATGATATTGTCCGTGTGAAATGCATGAGAAACAGCCCGGAGGGCCTCGTCGCTTATGCAGATTAAATCCGCACTACGCCTGCACCCTTTCTCGCATTTTCCGGGCGCTTCATGTCTGCTACCAGGGAGTTTTTGGAAGCTCACCGCATTTCCTACGCTTCTTGTCTTTGAAAATCTCTATGCGCAGAAACGTTTTGAAGTGAAACTTGATCTACAAGGACCAGTACGCGATTTTACACTCGAGCAGGATCTGGAGAGGGGAGAGATTCATCTATTCGGGCATAGTGTGCAGGGCTATTTTCGTCTTCGCATCACTCGATCGGAAAAGGGGATCGATCTCCATTTTGAAAAAACACCCGAAGAGGGGCTCGCCTACGCGTTTAAGGAGAAGCAGCAGTTGGCTACAAGTAAAGCAGCTCTCCAGATTCCTCTTGAAAAAGAGCACGCTCCGATAGCCGCAGCACAGACGCGACTTTCCTTGGGGGTGCATAAAGCACAAGATTGGGATCTTGTCATCCGCCGCGGGGATCTTGCCGAGATCGCTCCTTTCTGGATGCGGTTGGCGGAGTGGCTGCCGCCTCTCAAAGAGGAGAAACGCTCCGTAGGCTCTCTACGTGTTTTAGAAGCGTGTGAAAAGTTAGTCCTCTCAGGAGCAAAAGAGGAGATTTTCTCTTGCTTGCATAAGGCATTTGTTGCTGGCTTCAAAGGGATCATGATTCCTAGGCTGGAAGATGATCAGCATCAGGGGATTCTTCCCGATGAGAAGATCCCTTCGGATCTCAGCTCTTTGCATTTTCTGAAGAGAGGAGGCGAGATTCTCCGGTCTCTTTTCTTTCAAGAGAAAGAGGGGGAGCTCCTTTTACTCCCTTGCCTTCCGCCGGAATTTTCTGCGGGGCGTCTCGTCGGTCTTCACTCACAAACTGGAGACCTCCTCGACCTCGAATGGTCGAAAAAGCTTTTACGACGTGTGATCATCCATCCGGGTGCTACACGAGAAGTCTCTCTCTCATTGCAAAAAGCGATTCGAAGTTTTCGTATCAGACACCACGAAAAAGAGCGCGGTAAAAGAGTTCAAAGAGGAGAGAAGGTTCTTTTAGCGGCGGGAACGACTCTTCTTCTGGACCGGTTCGAGAAGTGACTGCGATCTATCGAGCAACACTGAACTTTTTCTTTTTCCAGAGATCTGCTCTCGAACTTCTGACAAAGATCTGCCCGAAACTGTTTTGATCGTTCCCGTATGTGTTAAGGTTGAAACGATCTTGTTTGCGAGGATTCTACGCACATTCTCCCCGTTAAATTCCGAGAGATAGGCGATGCTATGTGCAAGGATAAGAGCCGTCAGCGGATCGCGAGAGAGCTCTAAGACGGTTGAAGCTGGATCCGGAAAGGTCGCGAAATTTAAGACTTTGAGTGCCGGTAGATGAGTTTTGATAATGCAGATGAGCTGAAGAGGATTTTGTTCTGTAGAGAATCGAGAACAGATGTAGGCTATGCAATCCATTTCCGCATAAGTGCGCGTCTTAAGAGTGTTCTGAAAGGTTTCAAAGGCCTTTTGTGGCGCAAAAAAATTCGCTGCGGTTTCGGCTGTTTTCGGATCTAAATAATCCACAACGATTTGGCGCAACCCGGAGATATCCCAAAACATTCCCGAGCTTTTTGGAGTATCATCGGTCTCGTCCATCTCCTGCGTCAATTCCTCTTCTTCAAAAGGTGCCTCAAGAGACAGATTCACTGGTGCAATACTCATTTCTCCTCCCACTTGCGGTTTTTGAAGAGCAGAATAATATATGGCCCCAGGCAAAAAAGAATCACAGCACCGAGGAGCGAAAGAACGTAAACAAGGGTATTTCCCGTTTTAACTTGAGAAGGGGGAAAGAAGCCGATGAACATGGCAAAGGCAGCGGTAAGCGTGCCGATTCCTGAAACGACCCAGATTCCCCATTTTCCACCGGGAACTCTGTATGCGCGTGGCGTATTCGGCCTTTTGTAGCGGAGCTTGATTGCTGCAGCAAAAAGGAGAAAGTACATTACGAGATAGAGGAGAGAAACGGTCGCGCTAATAAACCAGAAGGCGGAATTTACAGTGGGCATGAGTACAAAAAGTAGCGTGATCATCGTCACGATAATGGCTTGGAAAGTAAGAAGGCCGACGGGCATTTCACGTTTGTTGAGTTTATGGAACACATGCGGGAGATCCCCAATCTGAGCGGCAGCTAGCAAACCTTTACTTGGGCCTACGAGCCAGGTGCTCATCGAGGCGATTGCTCCCACAGCGATGAGTGCTGCCATCCAAGGAGTAAGCCAAGAGAGACCAAATGACTCTACGACGCGTGTGAAGGCTTGGATCGATCCTGAGAGCAGGTTGATATCCGATTGCGGCACAACAAATGCAATGGCTAGAACGCCTGGAATGGAAAGGCCCAAAATGATCACAAGCGAAAGGAGAATGGCTCGCGGGTAGGTCTTCTGGGGGTTGTTGACATCTTTTGCGTGGACAGCAGACATCTCGATTCCCATTAGACTCATGATAATCCCTGTGAAAAACACGAGATGCTGTGCATGTCCCATATCGGGAATCAAATTGCCCCAGGAGAGTGGGATCGCCAAGGGTTTGCCGGAAAAGAACCAGGCGCCGCCGAGTCCGATGATGAGAGCCGCGGGGATGAAAGTTCCCAGAATCGTTCCTGCAGAGCTAATCCAACCCGAGATCTTCATTCCGCGCATGTTGATGAGCGTGGCTCCCCAGAAAAGCGCCAGCGTGAGAATGAGCGTGTAAACTTTGTTGTTTGCGAGCTCGGGGTTAAAGGCATAGGCAAATGTCGAAACGATAAAGGAGAGGATGGTCGGATACCAGACCACATTCTGAATCCAGAGGAGCCAGATCGCAAGAAAGCCCGTGCGATGGCCAAACGCCTCCTTGACCCACACAAAGACCCCTCCACGCTCAGGCCATCCCGTTGCAAGCTCTGCAGACACGAGCGCTGTTGGAATGAAAAAGAGGATCGAAGCCGCAATTAAAAAAAAGATTGAGGCGAGGCCATACTCGGCGGTAATCGGCCAATTTTTGACGCTGCCAATGGTGGCCACGTTGATCATCGCAAGAGTAAAAAGAGAGAGAACACGAGGTTTATTCATGCAACCATTATTGCCGTACACCGGATTCTCGCAAAAGCAAATTAAGCAAGAGATCTAATCAAAGGACCTGCCAGACAATTGCTCTTCCTTTGCCCTTGGATGTAATTAGCCCCTTTCTTTTCAGTTCGGCGAGATCATAACGCAACATGCGTTCGGAAATTTTGGGGGTCATCCGTTTGTAGATTTCACGGAAGGGGAGGCTTTCTCTTTTTTTGAAGAGTCTTAGGATCATCTTTTGTCGGTCCATTAGCTCCTCTGGCTCAAGAGGAGTGGCTCTTCCCTCGCGGAATACAAGTTGTGTTTGAGAGTGAGGAAAAAAAGTTACCCGAAAGTTGGTAGCTAGCTCTTCCCATTTGGGTTCTGGATAATTTCCGCTTACGCACGACTCAATAATCCTTTTGTAGCCGCTTCCCCAGACTTCCATCAAGCGCATTTGGTGGAAGACTCTTGTAATGACGCGATTGCGAATCCGGCTCACCCCCGACTTAAAGTCATCGAGGGTGAATCCGAAAGGAAGCATCCCCGGGCTTTGAATTTCTAAGCGGTTATCGAAAATTGCAATCTGGTGATAGGTTCCTCTAATGGAGTAGTCGGCATGGGCAAGCGCATTTAGGAGCGTCTCGCGTATAGCCGAAGGGGGATATTCCGGGATATCTTTCCTTCGCATTTCTCCAAATTGCGCCGCAAGACGGGTGTTGCGCGCGATGAATTTAGGAACCTCCTCTATCGCATCCAAAATAGTTCCTTCACTCTCATAACGATCTAAGAACTCGCTTTTATCATTTCCCAGAAAGCGCGCGCAGCCCACACGGGCGTCGGGGACAAACTGCTGCCTTGCCTCCTTTTTTCCAAAGAGTATAAGGCCACCTATGGAAGGGACTATTCGTCCAGCAAAGGGCACGAGAATTCCTAAGGAGCGCATCTTTTCTTCGTTTAAAGGCTCGGATTTGAAAAACCTGGAAGCGTATTCCAGATCAAGGTCCCTTTTTGAAAGGTCTGGTATGGGTTGTTGATCATATGAGAGATCGAGAAATGAACGCTTCAGCTCTCCCAGCAGCTCTTCGCCTGCCGGGCGACTGGTCGATCCAAGGCGGATATAGACCCCCCTTTCTGCACCCTCTTTTTTCAGATAGAAGGATCCTTTCCAATGTGCGACCTTGACGATCAGGAGATTCTTCTCTAAAAAGGTGGTGATTTCTATCTCGGGAAGAAGGATTGGGCGAATGCCATCGGCAATTGCATTTGCAAGAGCCTCCTCCGCCTTAAAAACGTCCTTTATTCCAGTAATCGTCCCGTCTGGCGCACGCCCAATCACAATAATCCCCCCAGCTGTGTTTGCAAAGGCGACAATCGTCTTGAGAATGGGATCGAGGGAAGAGAGGTCTCTTTTAAACTCCAAAGTTTTGCTCTCGGATCTTAGAAGCAGATCTTCAATCATAAGCTCCTCATTTCTCTAATTCTGCAAAATCCTGCAATATCCTGCAACAGAGAAATTGCAGGATTCAAAAAATACGGCTAATTGAGTATAGAAAGAGAGAATGCAAGAGGCAACAATGTCAGCACTGCCAAAGATCGAGCAGCAGTTTAAAGAGTTTAGGCACGATCCTCATCGCATTCTTGGTCTGCAGCCTTTAGATGAGAGGAACAAGATCATACGTCTGTTTCGCCCCGGGGCGGCTAAGGTTTATCTCGAGGTTTTTGGAAATATCGTCGAGGCAAAAAAAGTTGAAGAGGGGATCTTCGAATACATTGTTCCCTCTCATACAACGCATCTCGACTATCAAGTTTATCATCAAAGCGGTCTTCTTGCCTATGATCCCTACGCATTTCTTCCGACATTCGGAGAGATTGATGCGTATCTTTTCAACAAAGGGGTCCACTACCAGCTCTATGAGGCGTTAGGCGCGCGCATCGTTGTCCATCAAGGAGTTGCTGGGACCAAGTTCGCAGTGTGGGCCCCTTCCGCAGAAGAGGTTGCCCTGGTTGGAGATTTCAATTTCTGGGATGGCCGGGTGAATCCGATGCGGAGTATGGGAGCTTCCGGAGTATGGGAGCTATTCGTGCCCGGACTTCAGGAGGGGGAAAAATACAAGTTTGAAGTTCGGGCAAAAAATGGGAAGCTGCGCCTGAAAAACGACCCCTTCGCATTTATGCAGGAGGTGCGCCCAAAAACTGCCTCGATCATTTTCGATACGCATCGTTACCAGTGGGCCGATGAGGCGTGGATGAAGGCGAGAGAGAGACACAAAGATGCAAGCGCACCGATGAATATCTACGAGGTTCATCTCGGCTCGTGGAAACGGAAAGATGGCCACTTTTTAAATTATCGTGAAATCGCACACGAATTAGCGGCCTACTGCAAAGAGATGGGGTTTACCCACATTGAACTGATGCCGGTGGCGGAGCACCCTCTGGATGAGTCGTGGGGATACCAGGTCACGGGTTTTTTTGCGGTGACAAGCCGCTACGGAACACCCACTGACTTTCAATACTTTGTCGATTATATGCACTCACAAGGGATCGGCGTCTTTGTGGATTGGGTGCCCGCGCACTTCCCTACGGATGATCACTCTCTTTCTCAATTTGATGGGACCTCTCTCTTTGAACATGCGGATCCGCGCAAAGGGTATCACCCCCACTGGTATACGGCGATCTTTAACTATGGCCGCTTTGAGGTAGTTAATTTTCTGATTGCGAGCGCACTTTTTTGGCTCAAGGAGATGCACATCGATGGTCTACGTGTCGATGCAGTTGCTTCGATGCTTTATCTCGACTATGGGAGAAAAGAAGGAGAGTGGATCCCTAACATTTACGGTGGAAGAGAGAATCTCGAGGCGATCGAGTTCTTGAAACATCTCAACTCTGTTGTGCACGAGAGGCATCCTGGCGTACAGATCATTGCAGAGGAATCGACAGCCTTTACGGGGATCACACATCCCTTGCAGTGGGGAGGTTTGGGATTTGATATGAAGTGGAACATGGGATGGATGAATGATACCCTTCGCTATTTTCACAAGGATCCTCTCTTTCGACACTACCACCATAATGAGCTCACATTTGGCTTGATCTACGCCTTTTCCGAGAAATTTGCACTTGTCCTTTCTCATGATGAAGTGGTTCATGGAAAGGGAAGTCTCATTACGAAGATGCCGGGCGATGATTGGCAGAAATTCGCAAATGTCCGACTTCTGCACAGCTACATGATCTGTCAGCCCGGCAAAAAATTGCTCTTCATGGGAGGCGAGATCGGACAGTGGAACGAGTGGAATTGTAAAAACGAACTCCACTGGTATCTCTTGCAATACGATCGCCATCGTGCTCTCCAGCATTGCATTAAAGAGCTCAATCATTTCTACAAGACCCATTCTGCTCTATGGGAGCACGACTTCGATGGACGGGGATTTGAGTGGATCGATTTTTTTGACCGGAAAAACTCGGTGCTCAGCTATCTACGCAAGGGAAATGGGGTTTATCTCGCATGCGTGCACAACTTTCTTCCCACCTATTATTCTGAATATATCGTGTCACTTCCGAATGTAAAATCGGTTAAAGAGGTGTTCAATACCGATAGAGAAGAATATGGGGGATCGGGCAAAATCAACTCTCAAGTTTCGATCGTTCAAGGGGAGGGGGGAAGGCCTAGGGGCTTTTCGATCCAGCTAGCTCCACTTGCGACGATGATTTTTGAGGTGGAATTTGTCATCTAGAGCCGATTACGAAAAGCTGATTGAAGAGATTCGAAAACACGACCGTCTCTACTACGTTGAAGCGCGACCTGTCATCTCGGATCACGCTTATGATCAGTTGATGCAAAAGCTCGAGGAGATCGAGAAGAAGCACCCTGATTGGGTCACCCCCTCTTCTCCTTCGCAGAGAATCAGCCCCGCTCTCATCCATGGATTTAAGCAAGTTTCGCACGTCACACCGATGCTCTCTCTCGCCAATACTTACTCAAAAGAAGAGATCGAGGATTTTATCAAACGGGTGCACAAGCTTTTGGAGGGAAGAGAGGTTGAATTTTGTGCAGAGCTCAAAATGGATGGGGTGGCGGTCTCTGTTCGCTATGAAAAGGGAGTGCTCGTGCGTGCGCTCACCCGGGGTGATGGAAGAAAGGGGGACGATATCACCGCAAATATGAGGACGATCCGCTCAGTGCCCCTAGAACTTTCTGGTGCACATATTCCAGACGTTTTAGAGGTGCGTGGAGAGGTGTTCATGCCTCTTCATATTTTTCAAACGCTCAATGATGAGATCGAAAATCCTGAAGAGAAGTGGGCAAACCCACGCAACGCCGCAGCTGGTTCCTTAAAACTTCTCGACTCACACGAGGTGGCAAAGAGAAAGCTCTCAGCCGTATTTTACGGTATCGCAGAGGAGTCTTCTCATTCCATCAAAACGCAGGCTGAGACGCATCCATTTATGGAAAAGCTAGGTCTTCCTGTCTTCGATAAATATTTTCGCAAGCTCTGCAAAAATTTAGAGGAGATCATGACCTTTGCTGAGAAGATAGAAAAGGTCCGGCACGATCTCTCTTTTCAGATTGATGGCATCGTCATCAAAGTCAATGAGTTTCGCCATTACGATCTTTTGGGAATTACGGGAAAATCTCCGCGTTATGCCGTGGCTTATAAATTTGCTGCTGAAAAGGCAGAGACCCGGATTCACGAGATCACGGTGCAGGTGGGAAGAACCGGAGTCCTCACTCCTGTGGCAGAACTAGAGCCCGTTTTTCTTGCGGGGAGCACGATCTCCAGGGCGACATTGCACAACCAGGAAGAGGTCGAACGCAAAGATATCCGCGTCGGCGATACGGTCGTGATCGAGAAGGGGGGAGATGTGATCCCCAAGGTCGTTGAGGTCGTCTTAAAAAAGCGACCACACGGAACCCATCCTTGGAAGATGCCCAAAAAATGCCCCGCATGTGGAACTCCAGTGGTACACGTAGAGGGAGAGGTTGCTGTTCGTTGCCCAAATAATGCCTGTGGAGAGCAGAGAGTCAGACGTCTGACCCATTTTGTCAGCAAAAATGCAATGGATATCGAGCATATGGGGGTCAAGGTCGTCGAGCAGCTCGTCGAAAAGGGACTCATCACAACATTTTCAGACATCTACGAGCTCACGGCAGAGGAGCTGGCGCAGCTCGAGGGATTTAAAGAGAAATCGATTCATAATCTTTTAACGAGCATTGAAAAATCCAAAAAGACCACCCTTCCACGCTTCATCTTTGCACTGGGCGTCAAGCACGTGGGAGAGGAGAGCGCAGAACTTCTGGCCGAACACGCAGGTGATATCCATACGCTCACCAAGATGGTGGAGGAGGATTTTCTCGCGCTCGATGGGATTGGTGAGAAGACCGCGCAAGAGATTGCCGCCTATTTCCGAGATCCCGCTCATCATAAAGAGATCGAAGCTCTCTTAAAGCATGGCGTAAAACCCGAGCAGATGAAGGTTGTGGCAGACAAGAGCCATCCCTTTTTCGGAAAGACTTTTGTTCTCACCGGTACTCTTCAAGAGTTTACCCGAACACAAGCTGCCGCTCTTATCAAAGAGCGGGGAGGAAAGGTTTCCAACACCGTGACAAAAGAGACAGACTACGTTCTTGTCGGTGAGGAGGCGGGCTCAAAGCTCGACAAGGCCAAAAAGCTCGGCATTCCGCTTCTGGATGAGAAAAATTTTAAGGCGAAGCTCTGAAGCGAAGAATAGAGTCTTCTTTTTCTCTTAGCCACGACTTTCTATGCCCCAAGATAGCCCCTTCCAGATCTAGCTGCAGCTCGGGTCGTATTTTAGCGATAGCCTCTTTGAGATCCGAGATATCATGAAGCCCAAGGAGAGAAAATTTGCGCAAATTCGGAAAGGCCTCAACCAATTTTACGACCTTTTCAGGTTTTAAAAACTGTGGATTAAAACCCAGATGAGCGAATTCTAGTCTCAACTCCTGTAGCGTGTAACATTTTGCAAGGCATTGAAGACCTGTATCTGTTACAGAAGTATCATCTCTTTGAGGTAGAATATTGGGATCTATGGGGTTCTCAGCAAACGGATTGGAAAAGGCTAGAGCATTATGTGCTCTCCACTCACCATTTTCCAAATAGAGTCTTTTCCATCGAGAGCAGTTCCAATAAAGACTCAACTTAGAAAGTTTGAGCCCTTTTTGAGTGCACTGTTCTGCAAGTTTTTCGAGGAGTGGATCTGCTAGGTTGTCTGTCTCGAGCTCTACAAGTTGGGGGATACTTAGAACTTCATTGAGTTTGGTGTCAATATTGAGAAAGGGTCCTTTAAAATTGAACACTTCTAAATGCGGACACTCTTCGAAGAGGTTCATTTTAATGTTGATCTCTCCTTGCAATTCCAAGTGTTTTAGCTTAGTTCCCCAAGCCTTAAAAAATAAGTCATAATATCCACCCGGATCATCCATAATATAGAGCCGTGAAATTTTGGGGTATTTGGCGGTAATCTCGGAAATTATAATGTTAAAACGGTCAAATTTCTTTTTTCGTTTTTTACTGTCCATATTATCGAAGCTGGTAGCTATATGAGAATGAATTCTTATTTCCTCCAGTTGCGGGAAGAGCGGGTTTTGACGCCAAAAAAATGCTGCGAGATTATCTATCGTAAAAGAGGGTCCAAGGTATATTGCCTTGCTCGTTTTTGCCCAATTCTTGGAAGCCGAAGTAAAAGTGCGGCACGTTCTTCTGCTAGATAACACATCAGTGGCTTCAAGAAAGGTAAAAATATTGGCGATCAACCTTTGAGGAAATTCCGTATTAAATTTGTGGCATGCCTGACTCGTGGAATTTCGACCGATTCTCGCCATTTTTGTTGCACGCTCGTCTGAGGAAACCGAACTCAATGCCTTCACTGACATAATTCACCTCGAATTAAAAAAAAGCATGCTAAGAAAATTTAAGTTTCAATGAAAGAAAAAAGCAAGTCGAACGAGTTTGCCAATTGTCAGTTAAGTAGAAAAGATGCTCAAAATCAGGGGGCTGCGGGAGCGGCCAGCATGTTCGTTCCTTGCACGGTATACTGCTCAAGCATGGGGCAGATCTGCCTGAGTTCGGCCAATTGATCCGGGAGCTTGCTCATTGCATCGAGATATCCTTGCATCATGTATGTGAACTCGCGAGAAGTTACATCGGGAAAAGCTGGGTTGCAAGGAAGGTCACTTGGCCGGCACTGTAACTCAAGCGTTTTGAGAGTTTTTCCCCAGACTGTGAGCATCCGCTTACAATAGGACTGAGAATCCACTGTGACACAGAGATGGGTGACCCGAAGGCAGTGTTGGGGAATATGATCGATCAATTGATCCAGGTTGCCACTGCCATTTTTCAAGACAAACTCAAAAAAGTTGAATGCAATCGTCATTCTTTTCAAGTGTAAGAAGAGTTTTGTTTTGCCTAGCGGAAATAACCGAGCAAGATCTAAAACTTTTAGAGAGGTAAGATCAAATTCTTGAAAAAATGGCTTTGAAGTAGACGCTCCCGCAGCAAAATTTTTGGAGACTTTTTCGCAAGAAAGTAGAGCAGAAGCATCAAGAAAGGAGATGCTTTTCGCAATGAGAGCGCTGGGGAGGTTTCCGATGTTTTTAACTTGAGAAGATGCTGCGTTCGAAGATGAACTTCCTAAATGGGGTCTTTTAGCTGCGGGTTCGAGGCACGTACTCATGGACATTTTCGACTCCTAAATTTTAAAAACCCGACCAGTTTGACCTGTGTGTGGATTTTATAAAAGCTCTTTCAGCTGTCTCACGTGCTGATTCTTGCAAAGCTCTTGCTTCTTTATAGGAAAATATTTTATACAAAGGGGAAGAGATTTATCTCGTTTAACTTGGAGACTTTATGAAAAAAACGATGCTGAAATGCGCCGTACTCGGCGGTCTTGTCGTCTTCCTATGGGGATTTGTGTCCTGGATGGTTCTTCCATGGCACCAGATGACAATGAAGAAATTTCAAGATGAGAGAGATGTAGCTGATGCCATTCAAGAAAATACACTTGAGAGCGGCGTCTACATGCTTCCCAACTGCTTTTCCTACGATAAAGGGATGAGCAAGGGAGATATGGAAAAAGCGAAGATGGAAACGAAAGAGATGATGCAGAAAGGCCCGATCGTCTATGCGATCGTGAAAAAAGAGGGGATGGCTCCCAGCATGATGGGTCAATTCATCACAGGGCTCATCGTCAACATCGTCGCGGCTTTCTTTGTTACCTGGCTGCTCTCGATGACAAAAGCGATGGCCTATATGAAGCAGGTCTATTTTATTACAGGGGTTGCATTCACTGCTGGTTTGATGATCTCCCTGCCCGGTTGGGTCTGGATGGGAATTCCAGCAAGCTGCACTTTAGTCAGCATGCTGGATCTTCTGATCAGCTGGTTCCTAGCTGGTCTTGTCATTGCTAAAATGGCGAAGAAGTAATCCGCGCTTAGATCTCACTAGAACAAAGAGGCGTTTTGCTCATGCAAAACGCCTCTTTCTTTTTTGGAGTGCGGTGACTCGTCACCGCACTCTAAAAAGACCGAATCATTTTCAGAGCTTTATTATTCTCTAGTTTTGCATTTTGAATTTTGAGTTTTGAATTTCCCCGAGTAGCGTCTGGTGGTTATAGCCGTGGATCTTCACCCTTTGGAGAGTGCCGATCATGCGATCATCTCCCGAAAAGAGAACATTCTTCCAGCAGCGTGTACGCCCTTTGAACTGACCCTCATCTTTGTTCCGCTTTTCAACGAGGACCTCTACCTCTTTGCCAAGCATCTCCTGTCTCTCCTCGGTGCAGATCTCTTGGTAGAGAGAGAGAAGGCGTTGAAGCCTCTCATGCTTGACCTCTTCGGCGATATCATCTTTCCAGCGGAATGCAGGGGTTCCTTTTCGCGCGCTATAGGCAAAGAGAAAAGCCACGGAGTAGCGGATCGCTTTGAAATGGTCATAAGTCATTTGGAACTCCTCTTCGGTTTCTGTAGGGAAACCCACGATGATGTCTGTTCCGAGCACGACATTCGGCACTGTTTGGCGGAGGAGCGCTACCTTTTCAAGATACTGCTCAATTGTATAGATGCGGTGCATCTTTTTAAGGATGCGGTTAGACCCGGCCTGCATGGGAAAGTGGACAAATTCGCAAAGAGAGGGAAGGTCGCGAATCGCCTCCATGAGCTGAAGGGTGATGTCGACAGGATGGCTTGTCATGAAGCGGATCCTCTCGAGACCTGGAATCTTATCTAACTTATAGAGGAGATCGTGAAAGAGACAGTTCCACTCGGGCTTGTCTTTTCCGTAGCTGTTCACGTTCTGTCCGAGCAGGGTAATTTCTTTATATCCTTTGTCAACAAGTCCGCGGCACTCATCGACGATACTTTGAGGATCTCTCGATACCTCCTGGCCGCGTGTATATGGGACTACGCAATAGGTGCAAAACTTGTCGCAGCCGCGGATGATCGAGACATATGCCTTAACAGGATCTTCTCGTTTAGCGGCCAGGTAGTCGAGATTCTCTTCAAACTGATCATCTGTGCGAATTGTTTTGCGACCCGATTCGACCACCTCGTCGAGTACGTTGCTGAGATCTCCGATATTATTTGTTCCAATCACAAAGTCGATGTGGGGGAGTTTTCGGAAGAGGGACTCTTTTTTGGCCATGGCCATGCAGCCAGTGACCCCAATGATCGATCGGCGGGTGGTTGAACGGCCCAGTTGCCCTAGCTTGCCCATAACCTTTCTTTCAGCAAGATCGCGGATTGAACAGGTATTAAAAATTAAAAGATCAGCCTGATCCTCATCATCGATGCGTTTTAGGCCTCTCTTTTCGAGCTGTCCGACCATGATCTCCGAGTCGAGCTCATTCATCTGGCAGCCGTAGGTGCGAATAAAAAAGGTATTTAAAGGACGTTTTTGAGGGTGCATAGGCGTGTGTAAAATATTTTTTAGCATGCAGTTTACCTGAGAGAGGGAAAAGATGTCAAAGATCTATGCCTAGAAGTCGCATGGTAAATCCCTGTGCGACAAAAGTTGCTTTTCAAAAAAAAGCAGGGAACGTATGATGTTGCCTTTGAAAAAAAGTGGGACCACATGCTTCAGCAGAAAAGAGATAAAACGCTTCTCCTCACGAAGGAAGAAGCCCAAGGGAAGAGAAAATGGTTTCTCTTCGACGCCTCAGGAAAAACTTTAGGTAGATTTGCTTCGGAAGTCGCAAAGATTCTAAGAGGGAAACACAAGCCTAACTTCACCCCAAACGTTGATTGTGGCGATGGCGTCGTCATTATCAATGCAGAGAAGATCCAGGTAACAGGCTCGAAAGAAGCGCAGAAAATGTACTACTATTACACTGGCGCAATGAGCGGTCTCCGCGAAGTTCCTTACCGCGTGATGAAAGCAAGAAAGCCAGACTACATCCTCAGGCACGCAATTAAAGGGATGATGCCAAAAACACGATTAACCGAAGCGCAGATGAAAAAATTGCGTATCTTCGCTGGCGTGAAACATGATATGGAAGCTCAACAACCTACCTTGGTCAAGATCTAAACTATGGAAAAAGAATACATCGGAACAGGAAGAAGAAAAACTGCAGTTGCCTCCGTAAGACTCCGTCCTGGCGCAGGCAATATCGACGTTAACGGACGCAAATTCGAAGAGTATTTTGTCGGTGAGCGTCAACGCAAGTTGATCACCGCTCCCATAGAAAAACTCTCCTCACTGGAACGTTACGACATCCTCATCCGCGTGAAAGGCGGCGGAATCGACGGCCAAGCCGTTGCAACGCGCCTCGGTCTTGCCCGCGCGCTTGTCAAAGAAGATGAGACACGCAGACACGACCTCAAAGTTGTAGGCTACCTCACACGTGATCCGCGTAAGCGCGAGCGTAAGAAGTACGGCCTCTGCGGCGCACGTAAGCGCTTCCAATACTCTAAACGCTAATTTTTGGAGTGCGGTGACTTGTCACCGCTTTCTTAGACAGCGACTGGTCGCTGCTCTTTTCGGCAGTTCGAGATCTACGCTTTTCTATTGAGCTCAAAGAAGGAGTTCTTCGAAAGTTAATGACCTTGAAGTTGTGCCACGGCGTTTTGAAAGGCTTGCATTGCAGGATTGACCGCGGGGTCTGGGTTAAGGGCGTTCAAAGCTCCTTGGAGGGATTCCGCGAGGTCATAGAGCTTTTGCCCGCCTACAAATACACAAATAGCTCCTACGGTGGCCATAACTGGGAAAATGATCGAGCCGTTTATTGCAGTTCCGATGATGCCAATCACAAAAAGCGTAATGCCGACATATAAGATATTTCTTGCAATGGTAACTCCTCGTGCGGCCCCCTCTGATCCCATGCTTCCACGGCCATTTCCATCTGCACGAATGGCTTCAATATCACTAGACCAAAGTGCCATCTTCATCACGTCCCAAGTGCTTAATTCTGCAGCCATAATTTTTCCTGAGTTAAATTAACGTCTAAGTAGATAATATCAAATTGCTGAAATAATTTACATTTTATTAGAAATCAAAAATAAATTAATAAAAATATAAATAATTAAATTTTTAATTATATGAATTTTATGCTAGTTGATAAAGCCGCGTGTACTTGTTTCGCAGATAATCCACGAATGGTTTTTCCGAGAGAGGAGTCCCTGAGATGCGCATGACGGTCTCTGCAGCGGAGAACTCTTTTCCATATTGGTGGATATTCATACGCAGCCAGTCGCGGATAAAACCCAACTCGCCTTTAGAAACGCGCTCCTCCCAGTTAGCGTACTCCCTCTCAAAAGCTTGGAAGAATTGAGCGGCGTATAGGTTTCCCAGCGTGTAGGTGGGAAAGTAGCCGATTCCGCCCATCGACCAGTGGATGTCTTGCAAACAGCCTTCCGCGAAAGTCTTTGGAGTGATCCCCAAATACTCTTGCATTTTGGCGTTCCATGCGTCAGGCACTTCTTTGACCTTTAAAGTTCCGTCAATGAGCGCCTTCTCAATTTCAAAACGGACGATGATGTGGAGGGAGTAGGTGACCTCATCTGATTCTGTACGGATGAAAGTGGGTTCGACGATGTTGATTGCGCGGTGAAAATCTTCAAGAGTTACCGATTGGAGCTGTTCGGGGAAACTCTTTTGCATGAGCGGAAAAAAATGGCGCCAGAAAGATAAGGTTCGTCCGATCCGTGTTTCCCACCAGCGCGATTGACTCTCATCAATACTCAAGGAGATCGGCTCTCCAAGAGGGGAGCCAAATTCTTCTGGATTCCGTTGCATGTTATAAAGACCATGACCACCCTCGTGAATCGCTGAGAGAATATTAGACATCGGATAATTGATATCGATACGAGTCGTCATGCGCGTATCGGTAGGGTGCACTCCCGAGCAGAACGGGTGGTTCGATAGATCGAGACGGCTTGTCTTCTCATCAAATCCCATCGCGCGGAGAACAAGATGAGAAAATTCAATCTGTTTGTCCTTAGGGAAGTGTTGATGTAGAAAATCCTGTCGGATCTGGGGTCTTGTGGAGATCTCCTTTAAAAGCTGAGCCAAGCTTGTTTTTAAGCGCGCAAAGAGAGGAGTGAGATAGCCGCTGGTCATTTCAGGCTCATAGAGATCGAGTAACGCATCATAGGGATGATCGTGGTACCCTAAAATCTCCGCTTTTTTGCGAGAGAGGGTGACGATCTTCTCTAAATGAGGAGCGAAGGCCCGAAAATTATTTTCCGTTTTAGCTCTTGCCCACGTGTGGATGGCTGTAGAGGTGACTTTAGAAAATGTCCTGACAAAAGAGGCGGGGAGTTTGACCATTTTGAGATAGTCTCTGCGCCATTCTTTAACGGCGGAGATCTGTCTTGATGAGAGGTTGTTTGCGAGGATTTCGCCGGTTGAAAGATCGATCAACTTGCCTAAGGCTTTTGCAAAGGCTGGGCTTGTTTTTTGTTTGTGGACGAGGCTGGCGAGCTGTTCGAGTTGTAGGGAGCGGATGGTGATAGCGCCGCTCGGCATATAGGTCTCTTGGTCCCACCCTATGATCTGTTCTGTGGATGAGAGGATTGCAAAATTCCGCGCCAGTGCGAAAAGTTTTGTGTAAGGGTCCTTGACGATTTTAGGCTTTGAAGGGTACATTCTTACTCCAAGTGTACCAGACATAATTTTGAAAAGTCAATTTCATGATCTCATATCAAAATAGCCGAAAGTTAATTTTGGGGACGGTGGCAACGTTTCTCCTAACGCTCGTCTGCATTTTTGTATTGGAACATGATCCAATCGCTGGGAAGATCGACTGTAGCAAGTTACCTACGATCGGAAGCGCGAACGCCCCAATCCAGATGGTAATTTTCGAGGATCCTACCTGTTCTGAATGTAAAGATTTTCACCTTCATGTTTTTCCTCTCATCAAGGACCACTATATCGAAAGAGGGTTGGTGCAATGTTCTCTAGTAATGCTCTCTTTCTTGGATAACTCTCCTCCACTCGCCGTTAGTAGTATGGCTGTGTATGAAACGAACCCAGACCTCTTCTTCCCTTATGTTGACCAGATCTTCCGTGTAGGAAAAGACGCGAAAATAGAGGGGATTGATTTTGAAAAATTGAAAGGGGCAAATGCGGATGGCCATCTCTCGCGCGTTCTGGACGAAAACGATCGGTTGGGCAGGAAGATGATGAGACGTGAGTATGGAACACCTTCGGTATTTATCAATGGATTTATGACAAAGAGCAATACTGTCGGTGGGATTCTGACTGCTATCGATCATGCCCTTCAAAAGGAGGAGTCGTGAGAAAATTCCTATTTAATTGGGGAATTTATATCGCTTGGGTAATTGCTCTGATTGCTGTACTCGGCAGTCTTTACTGGAGCGAAGTTCTTGGAGCAGAGCCCTGCAGCCTTTGCTGGATGCAAAGGATCTTTCTCTTTCCGCTTGTTCTTCTTTTAGGGATTGCCCTCTTTCGCAGTGACCGGCATGTGACGATTGACGCTCTTCCGCTTTCTATATTCGGTGGAATGGTGGCCGTCTATCACGTCGTGGCACAAAAGTTTGATTTTTCTGGCTGTGGTGAAACCACGCAGTGCACTCAAGATATCGGTATCTATTTCGGCTGGATTACGCCTCCGATGCTAAGCGTTCTCGCCTTTCTTTCTATCGGTGTTGCCCTCTGGTGGGCCCGTCCAGTAAGAATGCGCTCCTAAGAATTGTTGAATCTTTACGTTACCCGACAGACTTGCTGGCCGAACGAGAACGAAAAAGTCTTAGGAACTTCTCGCTGCAGTAATTTGCAAAAGGGGTGCAGAAAGCCCAACTCAACACGAAGATGGTGATGCAGCCGCTCCCCACGATTACATCAGAGAGCCAGTGTGCTCCTGCGATCATGCGCGGCATGCAGAGAAACGCCCCGTAGACAATTGCAACGAGGCCGAGGCGCCATCCTGCAAGGATGGTGTAACTGGCAGCAAAAAGGAGCGCTGTTGTTGCATGGTCGCCAGGAAAGCTTCTGCTCGATCCATCTTTCACGTGAAGCCAAGGAACCAGTTCTGAAAGTCGGATGCTATCCTCCACTGCTCGAGTAGGGCTAATGCGGGGGATTTTCAAGTAAGAGCTGAAGAGCTTGCGATTTATAAAAAGAATCGTTCCAGCGATTAAAAGAATTGTAAAAAGAATCTCGGCTCCTTTTTTCGGGCGAAGCTGTTTGGCCGTATTACGTAAAAGGAGGATATAGAAACCCAAAATGCAAACATCTTCTACCCAATCAGCCATACGGTGGTTTGCACAAGCCCAAAAGACCTGCCAAGATTCACCGCTTTTAAGGGATCCATTGATCAGCTTAAAGAAAGCGACATCTAGTTTATTCCAAAGCATTGCAGTTGGAGTCCAGATAAAACTTAAAATGAGCAGTGCCATGACGAGGTGCCAAGCGATCAGCTGTCTAATATTCCAATGGGATCGGCTCATGCTTTTCTCCAAAAGTTCCATAAAAAGGGGAGTGAGGATAAAGCAAAAGGCAGCAAGATAGCAACGGCGGGATACGCCAAGCGGTTTTCACCTAGGATCATCGCCGCGTCCATCAATGTAAAGAGGGCGATATAGCCAAAAAGGGCAACGGCATATAGGAAAAAAAGTGAAGATCCTCGCGTGTTGCGAATGCAAAAGGGGGCCGCTGCGATAACAGCGAGAAGTGAAAGGAACGGCATCGTGCATTTGTAGTAGAATTGTGTAAGGAGTTCCATCTTCATATAGGAAGCACACTTCTCGCGAAAACCCATACGAAAGAGCTCCGTTAGGCTGCGATTTTCCAAGGGAATATGGCCCCGTCTTCCGTAGCTGTCCTCACGCACAATTTCAGGAAATGCGTGTGTTTCAAAACTCTCCTTCTTCTCGAAAAATCCTTGAGGGGTACGCACGAGATGGTCAACATACCTTCCAGCGGCCGGATTTTGCTTTGCATCGAGATATTTCATCTTCCAGATCTCCCCAGAAGATTTTAGCCAGATGCAATCAAAAAAGGTCTCCCTTGAGCTGTCATAGCTCTGGTAGATGAGTTTGGAGTTGTTTTTCAGAGCGAGCGAGCGCGCCGCTCCTGCCTTCTTTTCTCCTCGAGGGTGTTTCAAGTGTTCGTAATAAAATTTATCGAGGTGGTTTAAGGAGTTTGGAAGAAAAAATTCCATCGAAAGGAAGTTGAAGGAGGTGCATAGAAGCGCTACAAAGAAAAAGGGGCGCATGAGCTTTTTGAAAGAGAGTCCCGCTACCTGAAGTGCCATGAACTCTCGATGGGTAGAAAAGCTTGTTAACACCTTGATCGTCGAGATCAATAGAGCGAGGGGAAGAAGGAGGTTGGCTCTCTTGATGAACTGATAACCGTAGTAGAGGAAAAGATCGGCGATCTGCAGTTTTTTATCCTTAAGGAAATCTTGCATATGCACTGAGTAGTCGATCACCGCATACAAAAAGAAAAAGCCAAATAGAAAGAGGAAAAAGACCTTTAAGATCTCTCTTAAGAAATAGAGCTCCCAAAGCTTGATTGTGGATCTGCTCATTCTTTGCCCTCCGCGACTCTTCGTAGGGATTTAAGACAGATCAAGATGATCACGGGATGAGGGGCAAGGTAGATCAGGCTGGCGAGCATAGGAGCATCGCGAAAAGATTTTGCCGAAATGAACGTGATCAAAAAAGTCGATGCTAAAGCGATTGCCCAAATGACACCGCGCTTTGAGTGGTGCCTACTAATCTCAACGCCGAACGCGCAGCCGATCAACGTAAATGTAAATGCAGCAAGACCAAGCGAAATGCGTTTTGCGATTTCCATGTAAGCTCGCCCAGAGATGCCAGATCCCTTCATCGTGCTTAGTCTCTCACTCGCGAGGATCATTCTCAGAGGCAAGTAGTCGTAATTTGCACTAGTCTCAAATTTTTCGACAAACTGCACCATGTTGCTCGCCTTGGTGTTCATTGTCTTCTGGTTTTCAATGATCAGGTGGTCAAACCCTTCTCCCTTTTTGGGGTCGACACTGGAGATTAGCGTCACATTTTTTCCCACAAGAAGATCCCCATTTATGGAGAGCTCCTTAGCGCTCATGAGATTTAACCGTCCATTGGAACTTGCCACGAAGATCACCTCTTCCGCATTCTGCCCCGATTTCAACGCTTTCATGTCAATGTAGCAGTCTTTCAAGCGAACAAGGGTCTCTTTTTGCAAAAGAAAGAGGGGATTCTGGGCTGTCATTTTATAAATGAGCTCTCGAGAAAGGGAGCGACATAAGGGGCTTATCTCAGAGGCGATTGAAAAGTTTAAAAGACTTAAAAACGCACTCGCAAGGAGAAGAGGAAAAACGATCGGATAGAGACCAAGGCCCGAGCTTCGAAAAGCGGTAAGCTCATGAGCATGGCTGAGTCTCTGGTAGAGCAGCATGGCGGCGATCAGGCAAGAAAAGGGAATGGCGATCGGCAGAATGTATGGAATTTGATAGAGACCAAACAGGATAATGGGCATGATCCCGGCGCCCGAGGTTGCAAAGCGGGCAATCTCTTGAAATCGCGTAACGAGAAGAATGGCAATAAAGCTAGAGACGCACAGGCTCAGCACCTGGAAGTAGCTCTTAAGAAGATAGCGCCAAAGTATCGGCATAAACCTCTAACATCATGAGAATGCCGAATTGTAGTGGATCAATCATATTTCTGCTATGCTCCACTCCTATGAAAGACCCGCTCCTGATTCACGTTAAAAATTTTCTCAAAGCGCACCATGTTGCGGAAAAGCCTCTACTACTCGGATTTTCCGGTGGAGGAGACTCCCTGGCGCTTCTTCACCTTCTGCTCGAAGCCGGCGCCGGCAGCTCGCTTCATCTCGCGCATGTTGACCATGGATGGCGCCCAGAGAGTCGCGAGGAGGCGGAAAGCCTGTCTGCCATGGCAAGAAAGTTGGATCTTCCGTTTCATCTCCACGCACTGACCCAAAAAGGCAAAAGCAACTTGGAGGAGGGGGCGCGCATAGAGCGGTTAGCATTTTTTTCTAAAGTTTATCGAGAAATTGATGCGCAGGCACTTCTCCTGGGCCATCACGCTGATGATCAGGCGGAGACGGTCCTTAAAAGGGTGTTAGAGGGTGCCCATCTGCTTTCACTAGGAGGGATAAAAGAGATCTCGTCGTTGGAAGGAATGCAGGTCTGGAGGCCTCTTTTAAAATTTCACAAACAGTTTATTGTGAAATGGTTAGATAAGAGAGGGTTTAAAGGTATTGAAGATAGCACAAACCATGACCCCTCTTTTTTGCGAGCGCGTCTCCGTACACAAGTTCTTCCCTCCCTAGCGGAGAGCTATGGAAAGGAGATCTCCAGTAACCTAGTCAGATTAGGTAGAACTATGGAGCAAGTAGAGGCGATGATGACAGGGGAGATCGACAAAACTCTCTCAAGTATTAGGAGAGAGGCTACGGGTATTTTTCTGGATATCCCTGAATCCTATCCCAGGGTCTTGCGCAGTGCGATCGTGAAGAGGTTTTTGCAAGGGGAAAATTTTTTTCTCTCCTATGAGAGTTTAGAAACAGTGTGTTCGCTTCTCGAATCGAAAAAGTCTAAGCGTCACTTCCTTTCAAAAGGAAAAAAACTAATTGTAAACCGCGGAACATTAACTGTTTTTGTTTCAAACTCTTTTAAAAATTAAAATTAACTAATAATTAATATGGTCATAAAAAACGAATCTGCTAAGATTACGAAGTAGAGGGGCTTTAGGTTCATTACTTGCGTTTGTGCAATTTGCAGCGGTCGTTTCCGAATTGAATTTTTCTTTACGGAAATGGTCGATAGGTGATTTGCTAACTTGTTTGGCCTAAATGATAAAAAACTATGGCAAATGAAAATAATCAGAAACCAGAAGGAAGAAAAGGAATCCCCGGGGGATTTTTCATCTTTCTAATCGCTGCAATTTTAGCTGTTTTCTCTATACAGAATCTCTCATCGGAGAAGTCTGCTAAAGTTGGCTTTAGTCATCAAACGGAGCATCTTGTCAACCTCGACCTCCTCCAAAAAGATGAGAGCCATAAGACTGCCCTCAATGATAATCTGGTTACATTTACTGGTAGGTT
Source organism: Chlamydiae bacterium Ga0074140 (assembly GCA_001464115.1). Classification (GTDB taxonomy): domain Bacteria; phylum Chlamydiota; class Chlamydiia; order Chlamydiales; family Rhabdochlamydiaceae. The sequence continues at coordinate 490,140 of LNES01000003.1, forward strand.
CAAAGACCGCCTTACTGATGATGCTAAGAGCCGCTTCCGCTTTCTAGATTTTCTCTATCAGAACCATGAACTCACCGAAAGACAGCGTACACTCGAAAAAGAGATCGGCTCCTTAAAGCAAAATGTCAAAGATTCAGCTGACTGGTTCTTGCAACTTAGTGGGATCTCTCTTCCAAAAGGTGGGTATAAAGTTGTCGATCCAATTTACGATACGACTGGTCGTGAAAATGCGATCGTCCTTAAATCTCTTTCGGATAGAAATGTATTAAGCCTTAAAGATTTAGAAAAACGCTTTGCCGCTCTTACGGCCGCTAACGCCTCCGAGGTACAAAGCTTTGGAAAAGATCTTCTCATTCTAATCCAAGGCTTCCGTTCTCCTAACTTGGGAATCGGTAGTGAAGCACTGAAACAGAATCTGCGTGACTATGAGCAGCAGGTCGCGGCGGTAACCGGTGAGGGACATGAGCAAGAGCAGATCGCAACCTATGGTGCGACGCTTGCCAATCTCTCAAAGATCGTCCGCGAACTTGATCAAGAAGAACAGGGAGTTCGTCTCACAGGCCTTCGCAGCGTGCGCAACTACAAAGCTGAGATCGATGAGTATGCTCGTGTTTCTGAAGAGCTCCAGAAGAATGATGCGCAGTTAGAAAAAGCAAGAGCCCAAGTTACCGGTGTCATCTGGTTCTTCAATGATGAGGAGCTCTCAACCCGTGCGCTCGAAAAGAAGGATTCTGAGCTATACAACCACTGGTTCTTACAAGCCAAAGAAGAGTGGGAAAACTTCTCTGCGAATAAAGGCGCGATCTTCAAAGCACCAGACCAGCCACGGAATGTAGTTCTGGATAAGACCTTTAAGAGCGAGGAGCCCTCTCCGAACTACCTGGGATATTTCCTCCCGCTGCTTCCACTCCTCGTGATTATCCTACTTCTCTACTTTGGTTTCTCTCGACAGATGAAAGGGGCTGGATCTGGAGCGTTCAACTTTGGAAAATCTCCAGCACGCCTTTTGACAAAAGAGCGCAACAAGGTGACATTCAAAGATGTCGCAGGCTGCGATGAGGCGAAAGAGGAGCTCCAGGAGATCGTCGACTTTTTGAAAGATCCTTCGAAATTCACGGCTCTCGGTGCGCGTATTCCAAAAGGGGTACTCTGCATCGGTGCGCCTGGAACAGGAAAAACTTTGATCGCTAAAGCAGTCGCAGGGGAAGCGGATAGACCCTTCTTCTCGATCTCCGGTTCAGACTTCGTGGAAATGTTTGTCGGCGTGGGTGCAAGCCGTATCCGCGACCTATTTGATCAGGCGAAGAAAAATGCGCCTTGCATCATCTTCATGGATGAGATCGACGCAGTGGGCCGCCATCGTGGTGCGGGCATGGGCGGAGGACACGACGAGCGCGAGCAGACGCTTAACCAGCTCCTCGTTGAGATGGATGGCTTTGACACGACAGAGGGTGTGATTCTGATCGCAGCGACCAACCGACCTGATGTTCTCGATAAGGCGTTACTGCGTCCTGGCCGATTTGATAGACGTATCGTCATCGATCTCCCAGACATCAAGGGACGTCACGAGATTTTGAAGGTTCATGCACGTAAAATTAAGCTCGATGCTGCAGTAGATCTCATGTACATCGCACGAAACACACCGGGAGCATCTGGTGCTGATCTTGCCAATATCTTGAATGAAGCGGCTCTTCTTGCTGCCCGTAAAGGCAGAAGCGCTGTGACTGCACAAGATGCTGCAGAGGCGTGCGATAAGGTGCGCTACGGTAAAGAGCGCAGAAGCCTTGAGATCGACCAGAATGAGCGCAAGACTACTGCCTATCACGAATCTGGCCACGCTGTCGCGGCGATGCTTGTGAAGCATGCAGATCCCGTTGATAAGGTTACTATTATCCCAAGAGGACTCTCATTGGGAGCGACCCACTTCATGCCCAAAAAGAACCGCGTCAGCTACTGGAAAAAAGAGATCCTCGACCAGCTAATCGTCCTTATGGGAGGCCGCGTTGCAGAGGAGATCTTTGTTGGCGATATCTCTTCCGGGGCGCAGATGGATATTTCTCAGGCGACTCGACTCGTCCGCAGCATGGTCTGCGAATGGGGTATGAGCGATGCTCTGGGTACGATCGCGTATGATGAGCGAAGCGAGCAGGGACAGTATCTCGGCATGCCAGCTTACCAAGATAAAAACTACTCACAAGCAACTGCAAAATTCATCGATGATGAAGTGAAAAAGATCATGGATGAAGCGCATACACAAGCTGTTCAGCTGATCCAGAATAACAAGGAAAAAGTGCAGCTCATGACGGAGATGCTCATCGAGTTTGAAACACTCGATCGCGAAGATGTTCTCGATATCATGGGTGGGACGTGGGACGCTGTGAAGAAAAAGCAGAAGCTCAAGGTGACCGAAGAGCTCCAACGCAAACTTCCGCCACCACCACCATCTCCTGCAAAGGGCACAAAACGACCTGCAACGGATGGCCCTCTGCCCCAGCAGATCTAAATTTCTTTAAAGACCAGAGCCCTTAATAAGGGACCTGGTCTTTTTATTTCGTTTAATTCCAAGTCAGATTACACTTTTTACTAAAAAAGGGTAATTATGACAGCAATCGGATCCGCACCTGCTATAAAATCTTTGGTTGCGGAAGCAGAGTCTGCGCTCACTCGGATCAAGAAAGAGGTTGTCTCTTCGCACGATATCATTCCACGCACAGAGCTCAGTGCTTTTAACCCTCAAAAAGTTAAAGAATATTACGACAAGTACGGATTTCGGGTAGTTCGTTATTTACAATACAATGTTGTGTATGGAAAGGCCGAGAGAGCTTGCAATGCTGCTTTAAATGAAGTTTTTAAGGAGCTGCAATTCCCATCGAGTGCATTCCCGATCGCAATGACAAAATTTGGAGTAGGGGAGTGTCAGGCAGTGATGAATCTTGGTGCGGCAAGGCTCTTCTCCCTGAATCCCTGCGTTATCTCTCTTACAAGCGATCCAGGATTGGCAGATCCACAGACAAGGGGCGATGTGTATGGTCATGTCTTTCTTGTTTTGGGGACTTCACATGAAGCTCTCGTAAGTGCATCGAACCTGGTTAAGACAAAAGAAGTTGCAAAGATTTTTAATCATCTTAGAGACAAGAACGCGGTCATATTCGATCCCTTTTTAAGCGTTGTGTGCCCGGTTTCAAAATTTTCTACAGAGGCACAACCTCTCCAAAAATACAATGAGCTCTTCGGAACCCATTATGCTTACTATGTAGGACAATTTAACTGGGACAACAAGAAGTGTACCACTATTCTTCAAGAGGCGGATCGTATTTATACACTGGCAAAATCCAAGCTCTCAACCGAGAAACCGGAGCGCTTTATGGATCTTCATTGTATGACAAATTATGCGCTACTCACAAAGAAACTTGAACAGGATGTTCTCCCTCGCACTCTTGCCTGTGTAAAAGAGCTCTTTTCAAGCTTGGAATGGAAAACAAAAAACGATTCGATGAATGGAGAATGGAGCGTCTGGGCGCAAGGAGCAAAAGAGCCAATTGCGCATGCTGTAAAGTCTTTACAGGGTCTGAGCTTCAAAGTTGCTTTGTGCAAAGTTAAAGATCAGGACACATATGTGACAGTGTTGAAAAACCCTAATCCCGACGAGCTGCCAACAGTCAATAACATCTCTCATGTTGTGACCGCAATTTACCCTGCAACTGTGGCGCGCCTCATCGCGGAATACGCGAGTGCTTAAAGCATAATTCGAAATCTAATTGAGCGAGCGTAAAGCGAGCTCCTTGGAGTGCGGCGCTCTGCGCCGTCTTAGCTAAACAAATCCAAGGCGGCGCGAAGCGCCGCACTCCAAAGAACGCTTCGCGTTCAAAGAATTACGCAGGAGTCTCGTTTCTTCTTATTGGGGCGCTCCAACTTTTTGTGGAGGAGGAAGAAGAGCTTTGCGGCTCAGTTTGATCTGACCACGATCGTTAATGTCGAGTACCTTCACCTCCATCATATCGCCCTCTTTGCAGACGTCGCGCACATCGCGGACGCGTGAATGAGCGAGCTCTGAGATGTGGCAGAGGCCCTCTTTTCCAGGGAAGAGTTCGACGAAGCAGCCAAACTCCACAACAGAGACAACACGTCCAGTGTATGTCTTGCCGATCTCAGCTTCAGCTGTGAGATCGTGGACGATCTTCTTCGCTTTTTCCATCGACTCTCTGGATGTCGCAGAAATGCTGACAAGGCCGCTATCGTCGATATCGATCTGCGCACCGGTCTCTTCGACGATGGCGCGGATCTGTTTTCCGCCGGGCCCGATAACTGTTCCGATCTTGCTAGGCTTGATCTGGACTGTTTCGATGTGGGGAGCGTAGCTTGAGAGCTGTTCTTTAGGTTTGGGGCAGATCTCGAGCATCTTTTGAAGGATGTGGATTCTTCCCTGCTTTGCTTGTGCTAGAGCGGCCTTCATGATCTGCTTATTGATCCCTTCGATCTTGATGTCGAGCTGGAATGCAGTGATCCCTGTTGTGTCGCCCGCGAGTTTAAAGTCCATGTCTCCCAAAAAGTCCTCTTCGCCGAGGATGTCGGAGAGGATCGCGTAGTGGTCACCTTCGAGGATGAGGCCCATGGCAATGCCCGCAATCGGATGGCGAATAGGAACACCCGCATCCATAAGAGCTAAGCAACCGCCACAAACGGAGGCCATAGAGGAAGAGCCGTTTGACTCTGTGATGTTCGACTCTAGGCGGATAACATATGGAAAGTTCTCCTGCTTTGGTACGGTCATCGAGAGCGCGCGCTCAGCGAGTTTTCCGTGGCCAATCTCACGTCTTCCTGGAGAACCGATGCGGCCTACTTCTCCAACAGAGAATGGAGGGAAGGAGTATTGAAGATAGAATCTGCGGGTGCTATCGCCTTCGAGATCTTCAAATCGTTGACCCATCGTCTCGCCGCCGAGTGTTGCTACAGCAAGAGCTTGCGTTTCACCCCGTGTAAAAAGGGCGCTGCCGTGTGTGCGAGGAAGGAGGCCTGTTTCAATGTTGATCTGGCGGATCTCTTCACAAGTTCTTCCATCACTGCGGCGATTTGTTTTGAGAATTCTTTCGCGTAGGTGTTGGGCATGCACCTTTTTAAAGGCGGCCATGAGATCTGCTTTTGAATACTTAGCTTCTTGACCTTCGGGAAGGAGTTTTTCAATAAGGGATTCTTTCGCCTGGTCTACGTGGGCGTCGCGAGCTTCCTTTTCCTTGATAGCAAAGGCTTCACGCAGTTTCTCGCCAATGGAGCTATCCACTTCAGAGATGAGCTCTTTGGAAGGGATTTTGAGCTCTCCCATCTTTTTGGGTTTTCCAATTGTCTTCTGCCAGTCGCTTAGGCCGACGCAGATCTCTCGGATTGCTTGATGTCCCTCTTCGATTGCATCGAGGATCTGCTCTTCTGTGAGGAAGTCCGCATAGCCTTCGATCATGAGGATCGCATCATCTGTTCCAGCGAGGATTAGGTCGAGACGAGACTGTTTCTGCTCTTCGATAGTTGGGTTTACAATGAATTCATTATTGATAAGGCCAACACGTACAGCCCCGATCGGTTTAATGAGGGGGATGTCGGAGATAACGAGTGCTGCGGAGGCAGCGCAGATTGCTAGGGGCTCTGTCGCATGAATTCCATCGTATGAAAGGACATAAGAAAGAACTTGTACTTCATTGTAATAACCATCTTCGAACATCGGTCTTAGCGGACGGTCAATGAGGCGGCAGATGAGGATCTCTCGCTCAGAAGGACGTCCTTCTCTTTTGATGAATCCTCCCAGAGATTTTCCTGCAGCTGAAAATTTCTCCTGGTAGTCGACACGGAGGGGAAAGAAATCCACATCAGCAGCCGATGGAGCTGCGCAAGCGGTAGCGAGTAAGATCGTTTCACCTGAACGTACAGTGACGGCGCCATTAGCTTGACGCGCGATCTTTCCTGTTTCAAAGGTGATCTCTTTTCCTGCGACTGAAATGGTTTTGGATTGCTTATTGAACATTATTTGATTCTCCTAAAAATTTGTTAACACTGTTAGGAGGATGAACTGTCCATTTTTAAAGAAAAGGTTTTTCTTCAAAAATGGGCCTTTCATCCTCTTGAATAAACCTATCCACAAAAGCTGTGGATAGGTTGGAAAACTGTACAAGATGGGGAATAAGAATAAAAGAAAAATTCTTACTTACGCAGGTTCAAACGTACAATTAAAGTTTGATAACGTTTGGTGTCTGTTGAGTTAAGATAATCGAGGAGTTTTCTTCGCTGTCCAACGAGTTTAAGGAGGGACAAACGTGAATTGTGATCTTTTGGTGCAAGCTTCAGATGCTCAGTGAGCTCCGCAATGCGTTCCGTAAGAATAGCAATTTGAACATCCGCAGACCCAGTATCTTTCTCGTGAAGCTGGAACTTCTTGGTGATCTCTTCTTTGGTGCCTTTATCTAAAGACATTTTTCACATCTCCCTATGATTGAGAGTTTTCTAGATTTATACCATACTGGCCAATATGATATCAACCGTCAAAAAAAGTCTCAAGATGAAACCAGTTGAAGAAGAATTTATGCGCGAGGCGCTCAAAGAGGCCGAACGCGCATTCGCAGAAGGGGAGGTGCCTGTTGGCGCCATCCTCGTGCATGAAGGTAAGATTATTGCACGCGCGCACAATGAAGTCGAGCAGCGTAAAGATGCTTCGTGCCATGCGGAGATTCTGTGTTTAAGGGCTGGCGCAGCGGTTTTAGGCGATTGGAGATTGTCCGATGCTACGCTCTATACCACATTAGAACCCTGCTCTATGTGCGCAGGAGCACTCATTCTTTTTCGCGTCAAAAAGCTTGTATGGGGGGCTCCCGATCTTCGTCATGGCGCAAATGGGAGCTTTATCGATCTTTTCGAAAAAAAACACCCGATTCATCAGCTAGAGATTGTTTCAGGCATTCTCAAGGAGGAGTCCTCCGCGCTCATGAAGCGCTTTTTTCTCGAGAGACGTGGAGAGAAAAAGCAGTTGGTGCTTATAGAAGAGCTCATTAATCAGCAGCAGAAAAAGCTTCTCGCATGCGCAGATCGGATCGTGCCGCGGATTACGGCAGATGATCTTCTCCAGCCGAATGATTTTCCAGAGCTAGAGCATCATCCGCACTTCCGTTATGAGGAGGGGGTTTTGGAGGGATTATTGAGTGCAAGGATGGCGATCCGAGCAAAAGAAGCGATGAATGACGAGCAGAAGAGAGAAGGATTTTAAACCCCGCGCTCACCGAGAGCAGGGAGACAAGAGTAAAAAAATCGGCCTCTATTCGTTTTTTGCGCAAAGCGCCTCGGTGTTCTCGGTGAGCTCGGTGGTTAAATTCTTCGGACTTGCGGAGCAACGTTGTGCAGGTCTTCTAGCCAATGGAGAGGTCTCTCCTATCTCTTTTTTTTGCGGCGTGCAATGCGACGCAGACGTAAGCGTTCGCGCCAGGTCAGGCTTCCTTTGCCATGGAGAGAGACTTTGGAGAGCATCTCATCAGCGAACTCCTCGTCAGTTAAGATCGCGCGGCCCGTTTTAAAATCGTAGATTTTGGCGCGGCTACTCGTGGCGGAAAAGCTCTGTTTTGCGGGCTTCCCACCGAAAATTTTTATCACAACCGTTTCGAAGGGGAAAAGGGAGGGGAAAGGGCCGTGCACTTTCCATGCTATCAAAGGATAGATGTAACCGAAAATGCCGCCAGCAAAATAGGCGAGGGCGTTAAGCCATGCGCCGGAGGAGAGGTCGATAAATAGGTTGGCGCCAAGGATAGAAAGGATTAGCCATTTGGCTTTAATCGGAACGGCGAGAAGGAAGAGGAGTTGCGCTTCTGGGAAGAGCATGAGCCAAGCGATGAGAAGGGCGTAGAGGGTCGCCGTATTTCCGAGAAAAGGGTAGGGGGCGTAGACGACAAGCTCTTGAAAAGCAAAGAGCAGAAGTCCGATGAAAAGTCCTGAGCTGAAAAAGAGGAGGAAAAAAGAAAGAATACCTCTTTTCTGAATGATAGAACTTCCTATGACCCAAATAAGGTAGAGGCTAAAGCCAAGTGAAAGTAGAAACGAGAAGGAGATTCCGTGTGCAACGGGGTGCACGAAGAGGTAGGTGAAAAGCTGCCATAGGTAGTAGTTCTGAATTCCCTGTGGAGATAAGCCTAACAGCTCTTCAAGGCTTGGTTGAAAAAGATTGTTGAACAGCGCCACGCACAGGCTTGTAAAGAAGGTGGCAAAAATTAAAATCTTTAATCCCTTGGGGGTTTGTGTGGGTCCCAAGCGGTACTGTGAATTGTTCATTTGTGGAGTAGGATAGCGAAAATTTTCAAATCTTTGCAATGTCCTTACCAACTATCTTGACCTTAATCAAAAGTTTCGCTTTAATTTCTCTTCCTAAAGCATTGAGGGCATTTATGAAAAAGCAAGGTCATCCTGCATATCAAGACGTTCTGTTTATCGATTCCTCTACAGATTTTAAATTTGTCTGTGGAAGCACTCTCCAACCAAAAGAGAAAGCAACGTTCGAAGGCAAAGAGTATCCTGTCTTCCGCGTTCCCGTCTCTTCCGCATCTCACCCATTCTTCACTGGCAGCAAGCAGTTCATCGACTCAGAAGGTCGTGTGGATAAGTTCCGCAAGCGTTACGCGAAACCGGAAGCGGCTCCAGCCGCAGCTCCTTTAGAGGAGAAAAAAGCTGGCGAGAAGAAGAAAGCTCCTGCTAAAAAAGCAAAAAAACCCACCGCTAAGTAGTTCGAGAAAATTGAAGAGGGATCGGGCGCGGGCACGAAAGTTAGGAAGAGAGTTGCGTCTCAAAGAAATATAGATGAAAAGAAAGCTGGTAGACTTAATGGGCAAGGGCGCGGCGGATACAGTTAAAGAAGAGCGTCTTTCTTTCGTGCCCGTGCCCGTGTGCGTGCCCGGTCCCTCTTTTCTTCCATCACCCTACTCTCTGTGTCATATCTATGCATGAGCGGATTCGCAAGCTTCTCGATCGGCTGAAAGAGGTCGAAGAGCAACTCAGTCAAAACGAAACGCTTGCCGACCAGAAGAAGTTCAAAGCTCTCGCGCAAGAGCACGCCTATCTCTCAGAGATCAAAAGCGTCTCGCAAGAGTGCGAGAAGCTTGAAAAACAGCTCGAAGAGAGTCAAGCACTTGCCCGCGAGGAAAAAGATTCTGGTTTCTTAGAGGTTATTCGCGAAGAGATTATCTCTTTAGAGGTTGCATTAACATCTGCGAAAGCAAAACTTCAAACACTTCTCGTTCCTCCTAACCCTCTTGATAGCCGTACAATTATTTTAGAACTCCGGGCGGGAACGGGAGGAGATGAGGCGGCACTTTTTGTTGGCGATTGTGTGCGCATGTACAAGGCTTACGCAGATAAAAAGGGTTGGCGTTACGAACTCTTATCCTGCACTCCCTCTGAGCGCGGTGGATTTAAGGAGTATATCATGGTGCTCTCAGGCCTAAATGTGCATCGTCTGATGCAATATGAGGCAGGCACCCATCGTGTTCAGCGTGTCCCCGATACAGAAGCACAAGGACGCGTGCACACTTCAGCAATCACAGTCGCAGTTCTCATTGAACCTGACGAAGAGGAAAAGGTGGTTCTTGACGAGCGCGAGCTTAAGATCGATACCTATCGTGCCTCTGGTGCGGGTGGTCAGCACGTCAACACGACCGATTCAGCCGTGCGCATCACGCACATTCCGACGGGTACGGTTGTGTATTGCCAAGAGGAGCGCAGTCAGCACAAGAATAAAGACAAAGCGATGCGTCTTCTGGTTGCGAAAATCGGTGAGGAAAAACGTCGCAAAGCTGAGGAGGAGATGGCCTCTTTGCGCTCGACGCAGGTGGGATCGGGCGATCGATCCGAAAGAATCCGCACCTACAATTTCCCGCAGAACCGCGTCACGGATCATCGCATCGATCTTACTCTCTACAAGCTCGACCGCGTTATGGAAGGGGAGCTTGAAGAGGTCACCCAGGCTCTTGTCGCCCATTTTTATCAAGAAGAGCTTGCCGGTTCGTGAAAACAATAGGGGAGATTCTCAAGCTTTCAACGCAGTATCTCGAAGAACAAAAGGTCTCATCAGCGCGGCTGCAAGCAGAGGAGCTTTTGGCTGATATCTTGGGGTGCAAAAGACTCGATCTCTATCTTCGTTTTGATCAACCCCTCCAGGAAAAAGAGCTGACACCGTTCCGCGAGAAGCTTAGAAGTCGGGTGAAGGGAGAGCCTTTGGGATATCTGCTTTCTGGGGCGGATTTTTTTCATTGCCAGTTAGATCTCTCAAGAGATGTGCTCATTCCAAGACAAGAGACTGAGATCCTGATTTCGAAGGTTGCCCTAGAATTAAAAAACGAAAGTTTAGCTGGGAAGTCTGCATGGGATCTTTGTACGGGCTCTGGCTGTCTTGGCATCGCTTTAAAAAAACAATTTCCTGATCTGGATGTCACTCTGAGCGACCTTTCCCCTAAAGCGCTTGAGATTGCTCAAAAAAATGCTCAAAAAAATGATGTTAATGTCTCATTTTTTCAGGGAGATCTTCTAGAGCCGTTCAAAGGTAAAAAGGCCGATTTTATTCTCTGCAACCCGCCCTACATTGCGGAAGCGGAGCATGCCCAGTTGGAGCGCGAGGTGCGCGATTTTGAGCCCAAGATGGCGCTTGTAGGCGGTCTCACAGGACTGGAATTCTACGAAAGGCTTGCTCGCGAGCTCCCACGCTTTCTAAATGGGGGCGCGAAGATTTTTTTTGAAATCGGAACTGGTCAAGGCGCGCCGGTTCTCCAGCTCTTTCATGAGGCTTGTTGGACAAAGAAGAGGATTGAGAAGGACTGGGCAGGACACGATCGTTTCTTTTTCCTTGAATTTGAATGATTTTCTCCTATATTCTCTACCTCTTTAAATCGAACATTATATGTTTGGTGCTCTTACAGAGAAATTGCAGCAAGTTTTTTCTTCCTTTGCGGGTAAAAAGACCCTCACGGAAGAGAATATACAAGATGCTATCCGCGAAGTGAGGCTTGCACTTCTAGACGCGGATGTTCAGTATGGCGTGGCAAGTCAGTTTGTTAGACGTGTGAAAGAGAAGGCGTTAGGAGAGACGGTTGCAAAATCGGTCACCCCGGACCAGCAGTTCATCAAAATTGTTCATGATGAACTGGTCGCGCTTATGGGTTCCGAAGAGGCGTCATTGACGCTTGCGGGAAGTCCCACAGTGATTTTGCTTTGTGGTCTCCAGGGAAGTGGAAAGACCACTCAGTGTGCAAAGCTCGCAGCCTACCTGAAGAAAAAAGAGCCAAAAAAGCGGCTTCTTCTTGCGGCCTGTGACTTAGAGAGACCTGCTGCTGTACTGCAGTTAAAGCGCCTAGCGGAGCAGATCGATGTTCCTCTTTTTGCGCTAGATGATGAAAAAGACCCTGTGCGTGTTGCGAAACGTGCGCTAACTGAAGCGAAAACGAAAGGGTTTGATTGTTTGATTGTGGATACTGCAGGACGCCTTCATCTCGACGAAGCGCTCATGAAGCAGCTCGAAGAGATTAAGCGTGAAGTGCAGCCACATGAGCTCCTCTTTGTGGCGAGTGCGGCAACGGGACAAGATGCGGTGAAGGTTGCCAAAGAGTTTGATGAGCGGATCTCGATTACGGGTACGATCCTCACGATGCTCGACGGCAGTGCAAGAGCGGGTGCTGCTCTTTCGATCCGCGAAGTAACGCAGAAGCCGTTAAAGTTTGAAGGGATAGGAGAAAAGATCGAGGATCTACAGCTCTTTAATCCCCACTCGATGGCCGATCGTATTTTGGGCATGGGTGATGTGATCAATCTTGTCAAACGAGCCGAGGAGCACTTTGACGAAGAAGAGGGAAAAAAACTGGAGAAGAAGCTGCGAAAAGCGGCCTTCACCTACGATGACTATCTGAAACAGATGGGGATGGTCCAAAAGATGGGATCGTTTAAGAGCATCTTTAAAATGCTGCCCGGCTTTTCCGATGGGGCAGATGAAGAGATCGAAGAGTCGGAAAAAGAGTTTAAAAGAACGGGATCGATGATCCTCTCAATGACGCCGAGTGAAAGAGAAGAGAGAGTTGAGCTCATCCCTAGTCGAAGAAAACGTATTGCAACCGGCAGTGGGACCTCTCTGGATGAGGTCAACCGGATGGTGAAAAACTTTAAGAGATTAAAACAAGTATGCAAGGCGATGCCGAGCATGATGAAAGAAATGAAAGGTAAGGAGAACTTATGGCACTGAAGATTCGCTTCCGTCAACAGGGGAAAAAGAACCGTCAAACGTTTCGCCTCGTGCTGACCGATGTTCGCAACAAGCGCGACGGGAAGTATTTGGAAAATTTGGGATGGTACAACCCGTTCGAAGCAGAGAATAACGCTAACATTAATGCAGAGCGTATCGGCTACTGGTTGGACAAGGGAGCTGAGATCTCCGAGCATGCACAAGATCTCGTCTCTCGCGCAGCTCCTGAAGTGATGAAGAGCTATTTGGACAAACGAGAAAAAACACGTCAAAAACGTGTGGCGCAAAGAAAGGCGTTGAAGAAAGAAGCGAAATAAGGCCGTTGTGAAGTTTGATATCCTTTCTCTTTTTCCGGACTACTTCGACGGGCCTTTTAAGGTCAGCATGTTGAAACGGGCGCAGGAGAAGGGACTCATCGAAATTGCGATGACTGACATTCGCGACTTTGCTGAGGATAAGCATCAGCGTGTTGATGATCGTCCATTCGGAGGAGGCCCTGGAATGGTGCTGATGCCTGAGCCTCTGACCAAGGCGATCCGTAGTAAAAGAGAGGAGAGGTCACACGTGATTCTTCTTTCTCCGCAAGGAGCGCGCCTAACGGCTGCAAAGTGCGAATCACTAGCAAAAATGGAGCATCTCATTCTTGTCTGCGGACATTATGAGGGGGTCGATGAGCGTGTAGTAGAGCAGGAGATCGACGAAGAGATCAGCATCGGTGATTATGTTTTAACGAGTGGAGCGCCGGCGGTCGTTGTTCTGATTGATGCGGTCTCTCGATTTGTCCCCGGTGTGATTGGACACGAAGAGGCAGCACAACAGGACTCGTTCCAAGAGGGAATTTTCGATGCGCCTCACTATACGCGGCCCGTCGAGTTTGAAGGGTTAAAAGTTCCAGAAGTCCTCCGAGGAGGCAACCACGCTGCTATTGCGAAATGGCGCAGGGAAAAAGCTTTAGAAAAAACAAGAAAAGTAAGGCCAGAGTTACTATGAAACAAAACAAGACAATTCAAGCAATTGAACAAGAGTTCCTCAAAAAGGAGATTCCTGCCTTTCGTGTAGGAGATACAATCAACGTGCACATGCGCATTGCTGAAGGTGAAAAAGAGCGTATCCAGCTCTTTTCCGGCACAGTTATTGCGCGTCGCGGAAGTGGGCTTGCAGAGAGCGTTGCTCTCTACCGCTTTTCCTACGGTGCGGGGATGGAGAGGGTCTTTATGATCCACAGCCCTAAGATCGCCAAAATTGAGGTGGTCAAAACCGGTAAAGTTCGCAAGAGCAAACTCTACTACCTCCGAGGCACTTCTGGAAAAGCTTCCAAAGTAAAAGAGCAGATCGGGCCTATGGTTCAAGCTGCAGTTGCTCAGGAAGTCACTGCTGAGCCTGCAACATGACACTTGCTTCGGAAAGACGAAGGCTTCAGAAGCTTTCTCTTTACGAAAACGAAGCGAGATCCAGCGGTCATCGGCTGATTGCGGGAGTGGATGAAGCGGGCAGAGGCCCGCTTGCGGGCCCCGTTGTTGCTGCGGCTTGCATTCTTCCCCACGACTATTTTTTAGAAGGGGTTGATGATAGTAAAAAGCTCACACCCAAAAAGCGGTTTGAGCTTTTTCATGAGATCACCCAAGATCCAGAAATTTCTTACGGCGTCGGTGTCATCGACGCGCAGATCATCGATGAGATCAATATTTTGAGAGCCACCCTTGAAGCGATGCTGCATGCTGTCGCGCGCCTCTCGGTAAAACCGGATTACATTCTTGTCGACGGCCCACATCTCCCCAAATTCGATATCCCCGCACTTCCTATCATCGATGGTGATGCCCTGTCGGTGAGTATTGCCGTCGCCTCAATTATCGCCAAAGAGACACGCGACCAGATGATGATGCACTATCACACTATCTATCCCGACTATGGCTTCGATCGACATAAAGGCTATGGCACGCAAGAGCATGTGCGCGCGTTAGAACAGTATGGGCCATGTCTCATCCATCGGAAGACCTTTCGTTGGAGAGCGAGAGTAAAGTAAATCATTAAGGAGGTTTTTATGAGCATTGATTTCCGCCCTGCACTTTCTCGGGAGTATAGAAAAGAAGATCTCTGTCCCATCGATCTGGAACAATTGGGCTCAGTACCTGTTCTGGTGCATGTAAATCATGGAATGAATGAACCTGCACTTCACCCTGTTCACGAGAGATGCTTGAATGGTTGGAAGGCGGCATGTCGAGCAAAAGAGTGGAATGTAACATGTCCGACTTGCAGGGCTGCAGTTATTGAGGAGAGAGCTGTAGTTAATAGAGAGAGCTCTTTAGGGGGTAGGAATATCCAACAGATAGGGTTCACGGCTCTTGGGAGCTGTTTGGGTGCGGGACTCGGAGGGTTTTTTGGTGGATTGGCTGGAGCGATCGCTAGTCTTTTTATCGCGAAAGTCGCACAAGCTCTCGAAGCTTTCGAAATGGCCGTGATTTCTGATCTTCCCCACGCCTTCAGAGGCGAGAGATTGGGCCCATACTATTTTTTAGAACGTTAACTTGCCTCTCCACTCCTGCGTCGCGGAGCCTTTCCCAGCTTTGCTCCAGCACCAGGTTTAACTACGCCAAGTCATTTATTTCTTAACTAGAACTGCGAAACGACGCGAGAGGGGGACCCAACCCAGAGGGTTGGGGAAGTGAGCGCGCGAGCAGCCCGACGACTCAGATCGCACAGAAAAATCATAGCACAGGAGAGCGGAGCGGGCGGGGCTGTGTTATACACGCCCCGTCTCCGAGCAGATGATTTTTCAAAGCGAGGTGAGTCGCAAGGGGCGGCTGGGGACTAGCCGGAGGACTTGGCCCCGCACGTCTATTTTCTTTTTAAAGATTTTTAATAGGTTAACTTACTTCTTCTTTCAGATTGACTCCCTGAGCCCCATGCTATAAATTCTTTATCCCTATGGTTAGGAGTATGACCGCCTATGGGCGGGCAGTGAAAAACATATCCGGCGGGAGATGGGTGGTAGAGCTGCATTCGGTAAACCGAAAAATGCTCGACCTCAATCTCGTCATGGCAAAAGAGCTGCTTCGTTTTGATCTCGATGTGCGCAAGCAGATCGCAGAGCTGGTTTTTCGCGGACAGGTGACAGCGCGGATCTCGTATGAACGGGATGAAGCTGTTTCATCTGTGCCGCTCAAAGCGCTTGAGGATGCAAAAAAGAATTGGGAGAAGATTGCAAAGAAGCTCGGCTACGATGCACAAAAAACGGTAGATCTTCCCTTTCTGCTCGAACGGATGCCACGCGAAGGCAGTGCGGATCTTCTCGAAAATGAAAAAGCGCATAGGGCTTTGAAAGAGGCGGTGGGCGCAGCTCTGCGCGAACTGGTTGCGATGAAGGTGAGAGAGGGAGAGAACCTCGTCAAAGATCTGGGAATGCGCCTGAAGCATATTGAACAGTTAGTAAAGAGAGTCGAAAAGCTTGCGCCGATGATGAAAGAGGGTTTGGCAAGAAAGCTTCGTGAAAATGTGCAGGGGCTCTTTCCTTTGACAAAAGAGAGTGAAGAGCGATTTTTCCGAGAGCTCGCTTTTTTTGCTGAGAAATCCGATGTGACTGAGGAGCTCACGCGGCTCCACTCCCACATTGAACAGTTTCGCCATTTCATTGGCTCCAAAGAAGCCTCTGTGGGAAGGACATTCGATTTCCTTGCGCAGGAGATGCACAGAGAAATGAATACAATTGCATCGAAAGCGGCGGACAGCGAAGTTTCCCAGCTGAGTATTGAAATGCGCAGCGAGTGTGAGAAGATCCGTGAGCAGGTTCAAAACATAGAGTGATAGAGATGAAAAAAGGTCTTGTTTTTGTCCTCAGCGCTCCAGCGGGAACAGGCAAGACCACGCTTGTACGGATGCTGCGCGATGAGTTTCCCTTGATTGTGGAGAGCGTCTCGTGTACAACACGTCCACCACGCCATGGAGAGGTCTCGGGAAAAGATTACCACTTTCTATCGGAAAAAGAGTTTGAAAAAAGGATCAAGAGCGGGGACTTTTTAGAGCACGCAAAAGTGTTTGGGTGCCAATACGGAACCTCCAAAGACTTTGTAGTGAAGGAGCTGGAGAAGGGAAAGCATGTCTTTCTCGTGATCGATACACAAGGAGCAAGTGAACTCCGGAAAAAGAAGTTCCCAGCGATTTTCATCTTTTTGAGCCCGCCTTCTATTGAAGAGCTTCGTGCAAGGCTCATCAAGCGCAAGACGGAAAGCCCAGAGTCTCTTGAAAAGCGGCTCTCTTGGGCTGAGAAAGAGATGACCGAGATGAAGAATTACGACTACCATGTCGTGAATGAAAATTTAAATGTGGCTTATGACGTGCTTAGAAGTATTGTCATGGCTGAAGAACACCGAATCAAAGGATAAAAATATGTACGATCAACTGACTAACGAGAGTCTGAAAGGGCTTTTTAAAAGCAATTTCGAGCTAACGCGATACGCGATTCGCTTGGGTAGATATTATCTTCGATCTGGAAAAGAGATGGGATTACAAGATGTTCTCGACGAGATCGAAGATCACCCCGATGAGGCATATCTGGATGAGCTTCAAGAGATCGATCGTAAAGAGAGAGAAGAAGAGAGCTCATCTAAGAGTGCATAATGCGTAAACGGATTCTGATCACATCTGCGCTTCCCTATGCAAATGGGCCGCTCCATTTTGGTCACATCGCGGGTGCTTACCTTCCCGCCGATTGCTACGCACGGTTTGAGCGGCTTCGTGGAAACGAGGTGCTCTATATTTGCGGATCGGATGAGTATGGCGTTGCGATCACGCTGAGCGCTGAACAGGCTGGCAGAACCCCTAAAGAGCATGTGGAGATCTTTCATCAGATCAACCGCAATTTTTTCAAGCAGATGGGTTTTTCGTTCGACCACTTTTCACGCACAACTTGGCACGGGCACAATGCAACTGTACAGCAATTTTTTTTGGATCTGAAAGAGAATGGACATATCGAAGAGAGGGTTACGAATCAGCTCTACTCTGAAGAGGATAAAAAATTTCTCGCCGATCGCTATGTGGTGGGAACCTGCCCCAAGTGTGGTTTTTTAGAAGCGCGCGGTGATGAGTGCCAGAAGTGCGGTGCAAGTTACGAGGCAACAGATCTTCTTTTACCACGCTCAAAGATCACAGGAAAGCCACTTACTCTCAAGCCTACTAAGCACTGGTTCTTGCGTTTTGACCACTTCAAGGAGGAGCTCTCTAAATGGCTCGCAACGAAGAAGTGGAAGCCGAATGTTCTGAATTTTGCAAAATCTTACGCCGAAGATCTGAAGCCGCGTGCAATTACGCGCGATGCCGAGTGGGGAGTTCCCGTACCGCTTCCCGATACAAAAGGGAAAGTTCTCTACGTCTGGTTCGATGCACCGATCGGTTACATTTCAGCTACCAAAGAGTGGGCAGAAAAAAGCGGGGATCCCGATGCGTGGAAACCCTACTGGCTAGATCGCGATACCAAGTACGTTCAGTTCATTGGAAAGGATAACATCCCTTTTCACGCCGTCTTTTTCCCCGCCATGGAGATGGGACAATCGACCCCTTACAATCTCGTAACTGATCTTCCCGCAAACGAGTTTTATAATCTCGAGGGCAAACAGTTTAGCAAGTCGGATGGCTGGTACATCGATCTCGAGACATTTTTCCAAAAATTTACCGCAGATCAGATCCGCTACACGATCGCCGCAAATGCTCCAGAATCGCAAGACGCAGAGTTCACCTGGAAAGACTTCCAGATGCGCTGCAACAGCGAACTTCTAGGCAAGTATGGCAATCTCGCGAGCCGTGTTCTTGTATTCATTCAGAATTATCAGGATGGAAAATCTCCTCGTAAAGGAGCTCTTCAGCCGGTTGACAAGGAGTTTCTGCTCAAAATCCCTAATCTCGTTGAAGAGATTGCAAAAGCTTATGAGGGATTTCAGTTGCGACGCGTGTCTCAACTCGTCATGGAGCTTGCGCATCTTGGTAATGTCTATTTTGATGCAAAAAAACCATGGGTGCTGCTTAAAAATCCAGAAACGCATGCTGAGATGCAAACTGCGCTTGCCTGCTGCCTCGAATGTTTAAAAGCCCTTGCCGTCGTCTCCTTGCCGCTCATTCCGGAGACAGCCGAGAAGCTCTGGAAACTTTTAGGGTTTAATTTTGAACTGACGACCAAAACCTGGGACGATCTGCTTGCAGAAGAGATCCCAGAAGGAAAAACGCTTCCGCAGACGATGCACCTCTTTGCAAAAATCGAAGATGAACTGATCGAACAGGAGATCAAAAAATTGGAAACATTGAAACAACCCACAACGCCTGAAAAACCCGCTGCAGTTACTTTGAAAGAGCAGATCTCCATCGATGATGTGCGCAAGCTCGACCTGCGCGTCGGACAAATCCTCACTGTAGAGCGCGTACCTAAAAGTAAAAAGCTCCTCAAACTCTTAGTAGATCTCGGTTTTGAAAAACGGACCATTATTGCCGGCATCGGCGAGAAGCTCGAAGATCTTTCGACGCTCATAGGAAAGAAAATTCCTGTCGTGGCAAATCTAAAACCTGCAACGCTCATGGGGATCGAAAGCCAAGGCATGCTGCTTGCCGCAGACACAGCTTTGGGAATTGAGCTTCCCTCCTTCAGCAATGCGCTCCCAGGAACCCCAGTTACCTAAGCTCTTCAGCCTCTCAAAGCGCGTCTAACTCTTTTTGTAAAGCGAGGTTTTCGGCCTCGAGCTCTTGGATTTTGGCTTGATTTTGGGCGATCTTGCTTTTCAGGGCATCGGCTTTTGCTTTGCAATGGGCAATAATGGAAGTCAGCTCCGCGCATTTCTTGCTACTGTGCTCGTCGCCTTTCAGAGAGGCTTTTGTGTACCATGCAAGTGCTTTGTTAAGATCGCGTTGAATTACATCTCCTTTTCCGGTCTCGTACATTTTTGCGAGTTCCTGCATGGCGTTTACAATCCCGCCATCAGCTGCAACTTCGAAACAATTCACTGCTCTTTTTAAGGTAACAGGGTCATTGGATAAAACTTGGCCAAGGCCGTAGTATGCCAGGGGGCTGCCTCTTGTTTTGCCGATCTCATACCACTTCAAGGCATCCTTTGGATCTGTTTCCATTTTTCCAAGGTAAAAAGGAGCGTCTGCGCTTTTGAGTTGTACGGCCTGCAGAAACAATTCTGTAGCTTTTTTGGTGTCACCTTTTTTGCGATGTCCAATTCCTATCTCAATCAACTTTTCTGCCGGAAGAGTGGGCTCAGAAGCTCGCTGTGTTGGCTGGGAGGCTTGTCTTATTCGAACGGCCACTTGCGAAGGTGCTTGCGAAGATTTCTGACGAACTGTTTTGCTCTTCTTATCGAGTGCGGATTTGAATTCCCTTACCTCATGCGCGATGCGCTCCGGTGTATCAGAGTCGGTAGAGAGTGCGCTTATTAATGAACCCATATTAACGGAATTTGTGGCGGATGTCATTTTTGGTTTTCCCCTATTTATTTAATAATTTTGGGAGAGAGTCTATGGATTATATGGGGTTTTATGCAAGAACGGGTTCCTCAGCCCATCATCTTCTGAATTGTTCCCTTCAGACCAGTGTATCTCTTCTTCACGTCTTCATTATGGACAGCGATTGCGAGCGCTTTTTTTGTGCCTACCAGGACTACAAGTCTTTTTCCACGTGTGACACCAGTGTAGAGAAGATTGCGGCTGAGTAGTTTGAAATGGCTCGTGTGAATGGGGATGATGATGCATGGACACTCACTTCCCTGGTACTTGTGCACGGAGACCGCATAAGCGAGCATCAGCTCATCGATCTCAGCAAACTCATAGGAGACACTCTTCTCTTCAAATCGGACGACGAGTTTTTGTTCGGTGAGATCGATCGATAGAATTCTTCCGACGTCTCCGTTGTAGACCTCTTTTTGATAATTATTGCGCATCTGCATCACCTTGTCGCCCATGTGAAAACTGCGACCCATACGCACAAGAGGAGAGGGAGAGGGATTCAAGGCTTTTTGGAGTACAATATTGAGATTTTCAATGCCGATGATCCCTTTTTTCATGGGAGCCAGCACCTGAATTTCATCAAAACGGTGGAAGCGAAATGCCTTTGGAAGAGTTGTGGCAACGAGGTTGACAATCTCTTCCAAAATCTTTTCGGGTTCGTCGACCGCAATAAATTGGAAATCACTTCCAGGTACAGAAGAGATCTCTGGGAATTCGCCGGCATTGATTCTGTGCGCATTGGTGACGATGCGTGAACCGGCAGCCTGCCTAAAGATCTGCTTGAGTTGAATCACGGGGATGCGTTCGGAAGCGATGAGATCTTTCAAAATGTTGCCGGGGCCTACGCTTGGGAGCTGGTCGATATCACCCACGAGAATCACTCTCGCCGTACTGGGGATCGCTTTCAGAAGGCTGTGCATGAGGAAGGTGTCGATCATGCTCGCTTCGTCGATGATGAGAAGATCGCAGTCGAGAGGATTCTCTTTTCCGCGCTTGAAGCCACCAGCTTTGAAATCCATCTCTAACATGCTGTGAATCGTAAGCGCTTTGGCTCGCGTGATTTCCGTCAGGCGTTTTGCTGCTCTTCCTGTGGGGGCTGCGAGCAGGATATTGGATGTGAGCTTCTGCGTAATTGTGAGAATGGCTTTTGTAATTGTGCTTTTTCCCGTACCAGGACCGCCAGTGATGATGAGAAGCTTATCTTTTAGGCCCGCGATAACGGCTTCTTTTTGTTCCGGGGCAAGCTCGATCCGCATCTGTGTCTGAACCCATTCGAGGGCTTTTACCATATCGATCTGCCGAAGAGGGGAGTTCGCCTGCGCAAGACGTATCGCTTCCCTCGCAATCCCTAGCTCCGAAAGGTAGAGAGGCTTTACCCAGATAAATCCATTCTCTTTGATGAGACTTCCATTTTTAACAAGCGCTTCAACCCGCGGATAGATTAAAGCTTGTTCGAGTTCGAGAATCGTTGCCGCTGCAGGAAGAAGCTCCTCTTCCGGATAGCAGACATTTCCCTCACTCGAAAGCTCCCAAAGAACATGCTCAATTCCCGCATCGATGCGGTGAGGAGAGTCTTGAGGGATCCCCAGGCCCTTTGCAATCGTATCGGCGCTTTTAAAGCCTATCCCGTGGATCTCTTTGGCCAGGTTGTAAGGGTTCTCGTTGACCTTTTCGATACTCTTATCGCCATACGCCTTAAAAATTTTTTGAGCAAAAGCCGGACTCACGTTGTGCCCGCGCAAAAAGATCATCACCTCGCGGATCGACTTTTGCTGTTGCCAACACTCATGGATCGAATCGATCCTCTTTGCGCCCAGTCCTTCGATCTCTTTGAGCTTGTGCGGACTCTCTTCGAGGATCTGCAGCGTAGATAGTCCAAACTTTTTTACAATCCTTTCTGCATAGACCGGTCCGATTCCTTTGATCATCCCCGACTCTAAATATTTTTGAATCCCCACAAGATCCGCCGGCGCCTGCAGGTCAAAGCTCTGCACATCAAACTGCTGTCCATAGTGGGGATGCTGCTTCCAGAGTCCCTTGCAGCGAAGCGTTTCTCCCGGCTGGGCAGGCGAAAGATGACCAACAATCGTTGTTAGCTCCTTCTTCTTGGGCTCTTTGAGCCGCGCAACCGTGAAGCCCGTCTCGTCAGCCGCAAAGACAATACTCTCGATATAGCCGTAAATCTCTTCCTGCATGAGGCTGAAGGTAACACGGGTAAAGAACTTTTGACCAGCGAGAAAAGGGAGAAGTAACAAGAACCTTTTCCGATAACCGCTTGTTTTAATTGCCTCGCTTTCCTAAAATCCCTTCTCTATTCCGGATTAGCTCAGTGGTAGAGCAGCGGACTGTTAATCCGTTGGTCGCAAGTTCGAATCTTGCATCCGGAGATCTTTAAGCCTCTTTGGTAATGACCGCTCGTTTTGTTGGGCGACCTAAGGTTTAATTCTCATGTCAAAAAAAATTCTCATGATCGCGGGCCCCAACGGGGCGGGAAAGACTACACTCACTCTTGAGCTTATCGCAAATCGCTCGATACTTTACGAATTTATCAATGCTGATGAGATTGCTAGAGGGCTTGCTCCCTTGCATCCTGAGAGCATGGCGCTGACTGCCAGTAAGCTAATGATCAAAAGGCTTAAAGAGCTTCTCGATCTGAGCAAAAGTTTTGCATTTGAAACAACGGCGTCAGGAACAAACTACCTGAAGCATTTAAAAGCAGCAAAATCAAAGGGGTATGAGATAAATCTTACTTTCTTATGGCTGATGAACCCTCAGCAAGCGGTGCAGCGTGTTGCGCAGAGAGTAGTTCAGGGAGGTCACCACGTGACAGAAGAAACGGTCGTAAGACGTTATTATGCTGGTTTAAGGAATATTTTAATGCACTATCTGCCTCTTGCAGATAGCGCATTGATTTTGGATAATTCTACTGAAGAGTCGTTGCAAAAACCGATTGCGAGGAAAAACATTAATTGTGGATTAGAAATCATCGACAAAGATATTTGGAGAAAGATAGAGAGGGCTGCTCATGAAAGATGATATTAATGAGATGATTCTGAGGGCGCACCGCAGAAGTTATAAGAGAGCTTTCGAAACAGCTGTGCGTACAAGCACTGCGCTTGTAATCGCTCGCAATGGCAAAATCGTAGAGATCAAGCCACCTTTTCGATATGAGCTTGTTCCGATCAAGCCTGCAGCAAAGAAAAAGAAGCAGCCAAAAAAGGTTAGAACTCGCGAATCGTGAGGTTTATTCCTCTCGATTTGAAACGCAAAGAGCCCCAGGCGATTCCGCGTTTAATTCAGAGATTGTCTCTTAGGTCCACCGCCTTCACGTAGCACACTTTTGGAGTGTAGAAATTCTGCAGCACCGGCTGAATCTCTCACTTTAGAAGCGCTACGCGCTAACATCTCTTCTTCAAATCCGGTTAGTACAATTTCTCTGACCCCGGCTTCTCTCCATTTAGACAGGGGAGTACATGCTATTGAGATGTTGCGAGCCAGCGCCAGTGCATCCAAGAGAGCCTGATTTGCACCTTGTCCTTTAAATGGGCTCATGGGGTGCGCTGCATCCCCAATCAAGGTAACAGCCCCAGCTTTTTCCAATAATTCCGGTTTGAGTAATTCTCGGTCGTACACGGGGTAACCTGAAACTTGTGCCGGCAGGGTTGCTGATAAAATCTGAGGAATGGGCTTATGCCACTGAGCTCTACGACATGCTTCTTCTTTGAGTGCCTGAGCTCCTCGTGCACTCAGGGCCTTAGCTTCTTCTTCGGGCATGGGGAAACTAAATTGCCACATTATTGAATCTGACGAGTAGGGCATCATGTAGATGCGCTCATGGCCATTGACAGTTTGAAACACTGTGGCTGAGTCGAGCAGAGAGCTCTCAACACCCTTAAGAGCCTCTAAAGGGCAAATACCCAAAATCACCATATAGCCCAAGTAGCGCAGAGGAGTAGTGTTCTCACCAATCAGCAAGCTGCGCACAACGCTACGAATACCATCGGCGCCCACGACAAGATCTGCCTTAACATTTTTCATCCCACCGGCAACTTGAAAGCTTAGCTCAACACTTTTATCTTCACACTGCTTAAAACCAACTAAGCGGTGCCCCCACTGCACGGCATCATGGTCGCCCAATTGCTCAAGCAACGCTAAGCGCAAGGCCTGTCGAGGGATATGCACATTTTTACGCTTTGGAGACTTTTTAATATTTGAATGCGTCCTCATGCCCCATTCGCTAATTTCTTTTCCTTCTGTAGTATGCACCACATGGCGTGTAGAATTAGCCCTATCTTTTAAAGAGAAAAGACCCAATCCTTTTATTGCGTTACTTGCTTGTTGCAAGGTAAGGCCGTAGCCCTGAGCTCGTGCATCGAAGCTGCTATCGCGCTCATAAAGGGTAAAGGGAATGCGACGATGCAGACAAGCTACAGCCAGCGCCACGCCTCCAATACCTGCACCAATAATTGCTACATGTGGATAGTTTTCTGAATCTGCTATGGGACGACTAGACGAAGGAATCAAACCAGATCCACTGCAATTAGCGCATAAATATTGAGTAACCTTAGGGCGAACCGAAGCCCTTCCCTCACCCTGAGCTTTTTTAAATTCATTAATTGCTGTCTGG
The DNA here is from genome assembly GCA_001464115.1 of Chlamydiae bacterium Ga0074140. Lineage (GTDB taxonomy): Bacteria > Chlamydiota > Chlamydiia > Chlamydiales > Rhabdochlamydiaceae. The sequence continues at coordinate 514,493 of LNES01000003.1, forward strand.
AAACGAAGTTTCGATTTCTTGCGAAGCCTATAGTTTTTTTTGCCGCGTCCATTACATTTCGGGCAAATAGTCCAATAAACCTCTTTGTTTTCCACTTTTTTCAATCTCCTTTCAATGGATGGACATGCTAGGCGTAGACCCTGGAAGTTTCAAGATTTTTCATTGGAGGCTGTTCATAAAAAGTTGGCTGCTACAACGCTGAGAAAATGAAACCCAGTTCCCAGCGCAAAATTGTCCTTTCAGTGAAAAATGGGTCACTTTACAATGCAGAATTGGTCGATAAAAAGGAAAAAAGACGTGTCAGAAGAACAGGACATCTTGAAACTTGTTTGTCATAGGCTTGACCATGCAAATATTCCCTACATGTTGACTGGCTCCATGGCAGCGAATTTTTATATGGTGCCCCGGATGACCCGAGATATTGATATCGTGATAGAAATCCAGAAAGAGGGTGCAGATCGTCTCTTTCAACTTTTCCGACAAGATTTTTATATTGCGCCAACGATGATTAAAGATGCAATTGAACATCAAGGGATGTTCAATATTATACATAATGAAACAGTGTTAAAGATTGATTTTATTGTGCGGAAAAATGAATCATACAGAAATACCGAATTTCAAAAAAAGCGCCAAGTGTTTTTGGGAGATTTCCCCCTTTGGATCGTAGCTCCAGAAGATCTCATCATTTCCAAGTTGTTTTGGGCTAAGGATACCTTCTCAGAGTTACAACTCAGAGATGTTCGAAATCTTTTTCAGACTTTGAAAAATTTGGATCATGAATATATCCGTCAATGGATTGATACCTTGGAATTGGACCATGTATATCAAAAGGTCAAAGTAGATGAATGATACATCACCCGAAATAAACGAAAAGATTCACGAGATGATTCGCATGAAATCGCCAGTTGAGCGGTTTAACATGGGGTGTTCGATGTATGAAAGTTCTAAAGGTTTAGTCATCGCAGGGATCTTGTATGAAAATCCGGGCATTTCCAAAACAACCCTCAAGCAAGAAATATTCCTCAGGTTTTATAGAGAGGATTTCGATGAGGAGACTCGAGAAAAGATCCTCGAGCATCTCGCGCGGTGCGGGTAAGCATTCAGAATAGATGCATTCGAACCATTCACGGTATTCTGGTGCACCGTGCGTTCATCTTCGCTTTAAGAAACATGAAGTTCTATGTCAGCAACATGTGTAGTATATATCGGACATTTTGATTGGTGAAATTTTTCATAACGACCAAAAAGGTAACGGATCGATTCGCTGCATGATTTAATCAGGGACTCTTAAGGAAGGCGGGTTGATGTCGGCTTGTAGAACATTATCAAAGCTTGCCCGGATGCTGCCCGTTGTGTTGCTACTAAAGAGGTTGTTCTCGATATTGGCCATGAGCACATTATTATGTGCTGATATCTCCAGCCTTCTTCTCGTGTTTTTTCCGATAATGTTTTGCCAATACGCCAATAGAGCAGGATCAGCTCCTTGGTGACTGACAGGGCTGCGCGTATCTGGGTTTGAAAGATATCTATTTTGATCTGCTCTAAGAGCTTGGCATAGCTGTTCGGGTTGTAGACAACAGATGCAGTCTTTTTCGCTATTTCACGCTTCTTTTACTGAAGCTTATTCAAAATTCTTTACTACCCAGATTAAAAAAGGGTCTAAGACAAAGTATGAACTGCATGTTTGCGATCGGACGAAATCATTACGGAGAATATCTCAGCCGCATAATGAAGCGGTCGAGCGGGATTTTCAAACGGTTGACCACTTCATAGGGCTCGATTCCTTTTTTTTGAGAAGGCCCTCGGTCCCGTCGAAGGGCTTGCTATAGAGGCGATCAAAAAAATCTTGCAAGAAGGCCGCATTCCTCTTTCGAGAAAAGCATTTGGCCCTGTCATCAATCTGATGGGCATATTTGCTGGCCGCAATCTCTTTGTTAGGGAGGGCATGGTGCATTGGGAAAAAAGACGCAGCCTTGAGGCTCTTTGCGCAGCTCACAGAAATGAAGCCATCTTTCGCTCAAGTATTGGGTGGGTTCTGTATGAATACAATATCGGATGGCCCGCATTCTCTTCCTATGAAGAGTCTAAACGCTTCCTTGAGAGCAGGCGGTTTAAGGTTGATGTAGATCGTTCCTTAATCGTAGAAAAAATGGAGAATTTGGCCTGCAAGCTTGTCGATGTTTTTGCTGTGCATAATTGGATGCTCCTTGAAGCAGCGACCGGCAAATTCATCACTTCGAATAAACCGGTCAACACAGTTTGGACGAGGCGTGCGACGCGAAAGATCGCAATAAGCTGCAGAAGAAGGGTTTGGAAAATTCCGCAAACAGTCTCTTAAGGAGGGCAGGGGGTGGGGTTGGAGCAGGATTGGACGAGATCGATGGTACCGGAGGTGTTGATCGTTCCAACGTTTACCGAATCTACATTGCAGGGGGTGAGACGGAAGGTTCCATCACCCGGATTTGTCAGAAGATAATCTGTGCTGGTGTTACTTGTAAGAGTTAGGCAGGCTGTGGGGGCCGTTAGGGTCGAGCCGACGATGATGGTCGTGCCTATGTTTCCTGAGAGTGTATTATTGGTAATAGAGCCTGCAAGGTTCGTGTACTGTTCTATATCGAGGCCTGAGGCTCCGTTCGAGGACAGGTTTTGACAATTCGCGATTGTGTTATTCGAAATATTCAATGCGAACGAATTGGTCCCGATAGGAGCGTAGCTGATGATTCCTGTTCCTTCGACTCTGCTAATTTCGTTATCCGCTATGGTGAGGTTGAGTGTTGAGAAATCTTGATTTATAGCAATTCCGTTTGATGCGTTTCCAACGTCTGTAATGGTGTTATTGCTGATTGTTATGTTGCCGATCGAAGAACCGGTAGAGCTTATTACAGCGATTCCATTGTCGTTGACTCTCGTGATTATATTTTCTGTTGCGAGCAGCGTTAAAGCATTGACTGGGGTTGCGAGGACTAGGCCAGAGCCTCCATTATCAGACATCGTATTTGCAGTGGCTGTGACTCCGAGAGTAGTAAATGCGCCGGAGGTGTGCAAGTAGAGAGAATTCGATGTGTTTCCGGAGAATGAGTTGTTTCTTAAGACTAGAGAGCTATTGTCGGTCGTTCCATTCGAGAGGATAACAACGCTCGATCCCAAGCTTGCCTGAGATCCCGTTCCATTATTTGTAATCGTATTGCTAAGCAAGTTGATGTTGGCTTGGAGAACATTATCGAAGTTAGCCCGGACGCTGCCAGTTGTATTGTTAGTAAAGACGTTATTTTCGATATTGGCAGTGAGAACATTATTGTGTGCTGATATCTCCAGTGGCACGCTAGAGACGGAAGTTTGGCCTTTAAACGTATTGTTCGAACAGTCAACGGTAGATGTCCCATTGAAAGTCAAAAAGACCCCATTGACGTTGTTCAAAAACTGATTGTTCGTTATGGATACCGAAGCGCTCCCAGAAAAAGAAGCCTCGATCACATAAGTGGAGGTGTTTTCGATTGTGCAAGAGGAGACCTCCAAGCTTTGAGGATCTGTCCCATAAATGGCGTCATTGATTGCGGATGTAATGCTGAAACCGCTTATGGCGTTATTGGTCGCCAGGGTGATCGCATTGCCGTCTGTATCGATATTGGTATTCGTAATCTTGGGCGAGGAGCTGCTCTGTGCGGGGATGGAGACCATTCCTGCAGAAGTTTGTATCGATTGGTTGACACCAGATCCCCAAAACTTCTGGTTCGCTTTTAAAAAGATCCCTGAATTCATTCCTGCAGTTGTCCCATCACCAGGGAATACGTAAATGATGTCGTTGGGAGCAGAGTTTGCTTGTGCTTGTGCTAAGCTATGGTATGGACTTTCGTAGGTGCCGTCTGAACTACTCGTATTATCGACGAATACAAAGAAGAAGGGGAGGCCTGTGGCGGGATCGATGGCGACGTTTTTTTTCTTTACTTTATCGATGACAATGATCTCTTGTCTTCCAACCGGTTGCAGCATTCTGTCGTTTAGCGTATTTGCCACTTCGCAAGTGCGTCCCTGCCTTTTGATTTTTGATTTAGGACCAAAGGAGAAATTTAAAGAGACCTGTCCCTGAAACTTATTATGGAAAGTTCGGTCATACGAGTCGCTGATTTCCAGAGTTAAAATGTCTTTGAAGGTGCCGGCGATCCTTGCCTTTCCACCCCAAGTGGCAGGAGCTTTTTTTCCTACAAAATAGTAGGGGCCTGCAGCTGCATAGAATTCAAATGATTTGGACCGTCCGAAGTGAAATCCAAATTCTGCATCGGCCCCTTTCATTGCAGATTGATATTTTTGTGAGAGAAGCATGCGGTTGCCGGAAAAAGATGCAAAGGCTGTGTCATAAGGATCGCTGATCTTTGTGCCGACTGGCAAATAGCCGTTGATGCGAAAGTCAAATAGCGCGCCAAGAGTTTCAAGTCCTACTCCAATTTGATTCGAGCTGAAACGGCCTGTATTCCGGTAGTCGTAGTAAGTGTTTATGCCGTAGGCTCGGTTTCCCCACAGAGCTCTTAGCCCAACACCCGCGTTGGCTGCCCATTTTCCGTTATTAAAAACGTGCCCTCTTGCATCCAAAAAGGGGGTGACCCTCCAACGGCTTGGATCTGAAGAGAAAAATGCTTCGAGGGTCGTATACCCATCCTCATAACCAATGCCGCCACTTTCAATATGTCGGACTCTGGTTCGATAGTGTTGTTTACCGTCAGGACAATTTCCTTCTTCTTTGTGAACGGCTGCAAAAACGCTCATCGGAAGGGCTGCTGCAAAAAAAACAAAACGGGACATACATTCCTTTAGAAAACTATGACTCGTTTTATCGCATAGAATGATTCAAATCAAAATTCTTTTTTGGCGGAATGGGTTCTTAGAGCAGATTCACTTCTTGCGGTAAAAAATTAAGCCGCCGATGCCGATGATGAGGAGTGCTGCACCGATGCCGCGGAGCCAGTATGCTGACACTTGGGAGGTGGCGATTTTTTGCTCTTTTTCACTCAATATTTGGTGTTTGCTCTCTTCGGCTTGATTTCTTGCTCCTCTTCGGACGGGACCGAGGATGGGTCTATGATGATCCGCTACTTCGGCTTGCGAGATTTTATCCTCTGCAAGGCTCAGGGTTTCTGCCTGGTTGCTTCCGTAAAGGAATAGCATGGCGCCGGCAACGGATAACAAGATGCTTAAAGTTTTTGGCATAGCGAACTTCTTGTTTATGCATTTCTCTTCTTTGGTTATTTACAGCAAAGAGCGGAAGCATAACAAGTTAAAAAACCCGGGTTCTCTAGCGAAGATAACGTTGCACTTCTTTTCGAATCTTTGAGAATGAGTTGCGATGCTCGAATAGGTGTTTGACGAAGCGGATCCAGGTTTCAGGTTTCTGAATCAAAAGCTTTAACCCGTGCGCGGCGTCTTCGACCGAATATTTAGACCAGAAGTCCGTTGGATATTTCATTGGAAAACCTTGCATCAGATCATGCACAATTGTTCCGAGGCCGGCATCAAATTGTCTGGCAATGTCCGTTGCGGCAATTGCAAACTCCTTTTTATGGTCGAGAAGTTCATAGATAAAGGGGGTGAACTGCTCGAGCATCTCTTTGGGAGTCATATCTCCTGTCGCTTGTCCAATGCGCGCTGCACCGAAGAGCGTTACGAGATCCTCATGGGGTAGATAAGGAACCTGTACGATACGCAAGGGACGAAAAGGTCTTGAAGTTGTGTCCAACTCCTGCTGCTCCATTGAAAAGAGATCTGGATGAGTAGAATTGCTTGTGAACCAGTCTAGGCGACCGAATTCCTTCTGTGATGTAAATCGGGAATCTTTATAGAAATAATCTGTTGGGGGCTTACCCACAAAAACAAAGCAAGGGCTTTTTGGCTCATTCAACAATTTGTTGGTTTCGAGAACGGTCCAAAAGAATGCATCCTTTGTTTTTCCATAATGAGTGTAGCTCGGGTAAAGGCTGTATTCTTGATGAAATTTAGAAATTGCCGAATCGGAGTAAGAGGTTCCCAAAATCGCTTTTTGAAGTCCGAGGGAGACGTTTGCAAGACGTTTAAGACGCTCCAATTCGTTAAAGGGGGCTTTTGTTGCAGTTTTAAAACGTCTTGTATCGAAGGGAAGACCAATGCTTTGTTCATGAAGACCTGACGAAAAGAATGACGATTGCAAGTGGCGCTTCTTTTTCATGGCCAGATCAATGGGTCTTAATATCGAATAGTAATCAAATTCCGTAACGCCTAGATGTGGGGTGGTCCCGTTTGCAAGCACATTGATCACATCTCTGTAACTTGAAACAAATATGGGGCAGTCGACTACAAGATCCCATGCCTGATCTCTAATCTCTGCATAGTTGGCGAGGTAGGTGATCTTTTTGCAAAAATCTGGAGAGAAGTATTTGGGACACGAAGAGCTCTCATCTTGGGGAATTCCGATCTCCACGCGATGTGCTGGAAAAGAGTCTTCCAGAAAGCCAAACATCTCTTTGCAATGAACTAGATCTCCATTACCTTTAGCGATGTGACACATGACAAGTATCTTTTTATGATCCTGCGCGCTGCATTTCTCCTGAAACGGGTGTGGTGCATCAATTAAACGGCTTTGAGATTGAATTTGCAGCTGAGTTAGATCTCTTTCATGCAATGTACCGCCAGATAGTCTGCCGACACTATTGATGATGGCATGAATGCCAACGCCAACTGTAAGGACGCCCAAAGCAGCCGTTGGATAGCGCCACCTTCTAGATGCAGAAGACCGTGCAGCTTTCGCAATCGTTGCGATACCACATGCTGTCATGAGAGTGCCTTGTCCAATCTCCCAAAGCTCTTGGCCAATGCTCGGAAATAGAGAGAGGGCATAATCACATGCACGCGAGGCTGTGACCAGAAGAGTACATGAGACCTTTACGGTTTGTTCGGCGACATAGTGGGTAACATTTAGTGTTCCCATGGAAATACGGGAGATAGCGGAAAACATGGAAAGATAATTTCGATTTTATTCGCGTAAAAAACGGAAGATTTTATTGTTCATTAGAAAATCAGAGCAAGATTAAAATTAATCGTTGTCGCTTCTGTTTGGCGAGATGGCAACTCTTGTTGTAAATGATCTTTTTCTCGTACGATTTTTCTTGTCATTTGCTGAACAAAAATAAAAACGAGGATAAATATGGCTCAACCAGCACAACGCCCCCCATCTTGTTCCACTCTGCTCAAGTTGCTTCCTCCATCATCGGCATATAATTCGCCCTGTTTTCCGCCGCCCGATTATTATGTTCAAGCGGCACACAAAGCGAGCTTTGTCAAACTTGAAGCCTACTTTAAAGCCAATAGCCATGCACACCTCACCAAGTTCAACAAGTGTGTAGCGAAATATATGCCTTCAGAAGATCGGCCTTCAATGCATAAGCTCGTGGAATCAGCGTACAAAAGCGCAAAATCTTCTCGCTGATGTTCAATCAGATCACCTCATTTTCTGTTTTGTAAAACAAATTCTGTGCTAATCTCTGGCGCTTTGCATGTGCACAGGAGGTTTTATGGCATTTCGCACTCTAGGGGTTAAGCTACTTGCTCTCAGCGCTCTACTGCTCTTTGCACATCGAAGCCCGCCAAAGTTTGAAGTCAAAAGCTTTCGTGGATCTGAGGCCAAACCCTATCAGGAAAGACTTTCCAGTTTCTACAGCGCTTCTTATCAGGCTCCTCCCTATCGTTATTTTGCTAAGAAGAGCTCTTGGGATAACTATGTCGCTTCTTATATTGGAAATTCCGAGGCGGTTATTATCTTGGCACTGCACCACGAAGAGATCGTGGGAGCGGCGGTGGGAACACCTCTTAAAGATGCGAGTGAAAAATACCGGGAGCCTTTTGCGGAACGGCCAAACGATTTAAATTCCCTTTTTTATTTGGGAGAGCTCGCTGTAAAGGATGAGTATAGAAATAGGGGAGTGGGCAAGAAAATCTACGTCGCTTTTGAAAACGAGGTTCGCGAGAAGGAGAGGTTTAAAGGGATCTGCTTATGGCAGCTCGCTTCGCAATCCAATCTTGCAACTGGTAAATTCTGGAAGAGACAGGGATTTAAGCGCGATCCGGAGCTCCATTTTGAAGAGATGTGGAGAGAAAGTTCAGATTCCGATACTCCTAAAGTTCCCCATAAGATGGTTTTTTGGAAGAAAGGATTATAGGAGGTGCTTATGAGCATGAGATGGATGCTTTGGGCAGTGATCTGCTGCCTTTCGATAGGGGCTTCTGCAAACGAAAAAGCGCATGATATTGTGATCGGTATCAAGATTAATTGCCCAGAAAGTGTGGAGTATGAAGAGTTTGTGAAATCCATTCCCCCTGGTGGAGACTATGCTACAGGTTTTGAGGAGTGGAAAACCTCCTTTATCAGAAATATGACGCAGCTCATTCAACTTGTGGAAAGCGGGAAGATTTACAACTCTAGGTGGTCGGTTAACACGGATGTTTCTGTACCAGCGCAATCTAATGAAAATTGATCTTCTTTTGAAAGAGTATCAGCGAAAATTGCAAAAGAGCTTTCAGAGGGGTGTACAATGAGCAATATTCAAACGACAAAGAACCTCCTTTTGTGGATGGAGCAGCATTTAAATCAGCAGGCGAATTTTTCTGTCGAAGAGATCCGGAAATTTTTTGCAGATGAGTTTGTGATCAAAACCAACAGTCGCGTTGTTCATGCTACGCCAGAAACCTACCGCGATTATCTCTATAAATTGAAGAGTTCATTGAAAAGTGTAAAATATGATCTCGACGAGATGTTCGACGCAGCTGGCGTTGTGATCTCTCCTTTCGTCATCCACATGAATTTTACAGACAAAAAATCGCAGAGTTTAATGGCAATTTCAATTTTTCGATTCAGCGCGGATCGACGCATTGTGGAGTGGAAAGAGGTGTTTGCTGACGCGAATAAGCAGGAGCTAAGCTACGATCCGAGATGACCGTCGATAAGCTTCAGCTTTTCCTTGCGGCTCATTTTCTTGATCTGCATTTCGCGTTTGGTCGCTTTGGAACGATTAGGTTGTTTTTCGCGAAAGCGTACGGCTTTGGGGCTCGAAAAGCGGAAAAAACGCGCGCCATTGCCTCCTTTCTGATGGTTGGCAAAGCGGCGGTCTAGATCGGTCGTAATGCCGGTATAGAGCTTTCCCGACACCGTCTCGATAATGTAGACCTCCCAAGAACTTTTTTTGGCCATAGAGATCATGCTGGATTTTATTGAGATTTTGTTCAAGAATTGCCCGCGCTTATACTATGAAAAACCCGGCAAATCTCCTTCCTAAAGACCCTCACGGTTGTCCATTTCTGATCCTTGCTCCGATGGAGGGGGTAGGAGATCGATGCTTTCGCAAAGCGATGGCTTCAATTGGCGGGTTTGATGAAGCGGTAAGAGATTTTTTGCGTGTGCCAAAGAATGCGCATGTCAAAAGCCTTGCGGTGGAGTATGAAGCAGATGAGCTCTCTCCGATTCCGATCGCCGCTCAGCTCATGGGGTCGGATCCAGACCTCATGGCTGATATGGCTCGAGAGATGGAGGCGCGAGGAGCGCCGCGCGTCGATATCAATTGTGGATGTCCTTCAAACACAGTAACCGGAAGGGGAGCGGGATCGAGTCTTTTAAAAGAGCCCGATTTTCTTCATGAAGTCGCAAGGGCTGTTGTTCAAGCGGTTTCGATTCCGGTAACGATCAAGATGCGCTCTGGATTTGAAGATATTTCGCTGTTCAAAGAGAACCTTCATGCCGCGGAAGGGAGCGGCGTGCGATATATCACACTGCATCCGCGTACAAAAGTGGATGGGTATGGACCGCCTGCACGTTGGGATCTGATTGCGGAAGCGAAATCCATTCTGAAGATCCCGCTAGTGGGCAATGGCGATATTTTGAATGTCGAACATGCTTTGAAGATGCTCGAAACGACACAGTGCGACGCGCTCATGATCGGAAGGGGAAGTGTGATCAATCCGTTTATCTTTCATGAAATTCGCGCGCATTTTTCTCAGCAGCCATACACACCTCTTTGGGAAGACCTCGTGCGCTACTTCGATGTGTACATGGCGGAAATTCCGGCAGGAGTCTCCATGCGAACGAGAATTAACAAGCTAAAACAGCTGATGAGTTTTCTGTTCAAAGGAAATGCACAACTGCTTGAACTGCGTGCACAGATTTTGACTTCGCAATATCAAGATTCAGGTGCATTTCTTGAGTTCGCACTACCGCTGCTGCAAGGTGCGTGGCAGAAAAATAGTGCAAAATAATTCTTTTTCACCATAATCCAAAAAAAGTCACAACTTTGAGGAGACCCATGCAACCATCAAAATCCCTTTTTGCAATTCTGTCTGCAACTACACTTTTTTCGATCACAACACTCTCTGCTGACTCAGCAAAAAAGCAGCCAGCTCAGACACCTCCACCACCATACGATGCAGATCTTTTCAACAAAGACAAAGAAGTTAGCTTCGTTACAGGAGAACTTCTCGTATGGCATGTCAATGAGGGCGCCACGGATTACGCCATCAAGATGAATCAACCCGCTTGGTCTTCAACACTTACAACTGCCGCAATCGGAAACTATCAGAACGCAGAGTTCAACTGGTCTCCGGGAATGCGGGTTGCTCTGGGTTATTTCAATGCACCCCATTTCTGGGATATCTTTGTACAGTACACGTTCGTACCCGCAAGTGGAACAAGCGAAGCGAAAGCTCCAACTGCAGCCGATCAGTTTCTGAACGGAACATGGGTTCACCCTGCAGCGAATTTTCCCTCTCCGGCTCTTCGCAAGGCTGAAAGCGATATCAATCTAGACTATCACCTCGCAGATCTACTTGTTTCCCGCCGCTTTCATCCCAATGAGCACTTTAGATTAAACCTTTTTGGTGGAATAACAGCTGGCTTTCTCTATCAGAACTGGAAAGTGAATTATGAAGATACAGTAGGAGGCCGCTCAAAGATTCAAAACAATTGGCAATTCATGGGCGTGGGACCTCGGTTGGGGCTTAAGGTTGATTGGTTTATGCGATGCGACTTCTATTTAACGGGCCTTTTCTCTAACGCTATTCTTGCTGGCTGGTATCGAAATAGCGCTTTCCAAAATACAACAACGCCAACTGTAGATGCAGATATCTCCCTTCCCTTTCGCGATAGCCATTTCAGTGATACGCGACTCACATACACCGCGCAGTTTTTGGTAGGGCCTTCCTGGCAGAAACGCTTTGAACGGGTGCGCACAGAGCTGATTGTGGGTTATGAGTTTACCGTCTGGACTAACCTGCATCAGATCTATCGGTCCGTCTTTGATGCCGCCACTGGGCCTCACGAGACCTTAATCAACGACTCGCTCGTGTCTCTGCAAGGAGTGACTGTGCGATTGAATGTTGATTTCTAGTGAAGTAAATTTTTTTACGGCATAACAAAGGAAAGGAAACATGTTAAAAAAGACTTTTCTAATTACATCTGTAGCGTCGTTCTCTTGCTCCGGTCTTTTTGCGGATCAAAAATATGACAACACAAGAGATTCCAAAGATCGGACAACGAAAGAATATGAGAAGTACTGTGGAGGATTTACTCTCGGTACAACGATCAGCAACGGACAGTACAACGAATTAGATAACTTTATCACAGTGGGGTACTTCAATAGCTGCTTCTTGTTTGATTTCGGTGTGAACTATCAGCACATCAACTTCAGACACCGTGATGATCAAAACAAGTGGGGATTCCTCTCTCACTTGGGCGGAAGAGCAAGACTCTATCGCAACTTATTTTTCTCGGGAGGAGTATTCGGGATGATCAGAACGAAGCCTACAAATCCTCATCCGTATGCGGTGGGAGTATTCACAGGCTTAGATTTCCAAATCTCTCGCCACTTCTTGCTCTCGGGCAAGATCTATCCCTTCAACTTCGAGCGCCGATCAAATAACAACACGAAGTTCTACGAAGTGTTTGAGACGGGTTCTTTGAACATTTCTTACGTATTCTAAGCATTTCTTGTGATCCCTGGTGGTTTTGGCCTCGGCGTATGCCGAGGCTTTTTCTTTTTCTATAAATTCAGATTAATCGTTATTTTGTGGTACAATATCCCTTTAAATTATTTTATTTTAAAAATGTATGAAACCTGATTTAGGCCAAGAGATCGAGTTAACCATCGATCGTTTAGGGATTAACGGCGAAGGCGTCGGGCAGTGGCGCGGCTTTACGGTTTTTGTCTTTGGAGCCCTTCCGACGGAGAGGATCATTGCGAAGGTCTACGAGGTGCGTAAAAACTTTGCGCGTGCAAAGATTTTAGAACGTCTGGATACCTCTCCCCATCGTGCAGAGCCCCCATGCCCGCTGTTCGGACGCTGCGGCGGATGTCAGCTCATGCATCTAAGTTATGAGCAGCAGCTGAGGGCGAAGCAGCAGCGCGTCGTAGACGCACTCAAAAGAATTGCAAAGATAGATATTGACGTCGCACCCTGCATTCCCTCGCCTCAGAGGCTGGCTTATCGCAACAAAATACAGTTGCCTGTTAGCGCAAATCTGCGACTCGGTCTCTATGCGCATAACACGCACGATCTCATCGAGATCGAGAAGTGTTACATCCATTGTGAGCTTGGGGAGCGCGTGTTTCAACAGGTTCAGGAGCTTCTAAAAAAGCACCCTGCTGGCAATTTAAGGCATGTTCTTATCAAAACAGCCGTGCATACCCAACAGGTGCTCGTGATTCTAGTCACACACACAAACGAGCCGCTTACCGTGTTGGCAGAAGCGATTTTCGAATCGATGCCAGAAATCAAAGGCGTTATGCAGAACATCAATCCCGCTGAGGGCAATGTGGTATTAAGCAATCACTTCGGCACGCTTGTCGGAAAGGGAGCGATCGAAGAGAGGCTCTGCAACCTAACTTTTAAAGTTTCTCCCGCCTCTTTTTTTCAGGTGAACCCTGCGCAAGCGGAAAACCTCTATCAAAAAGTTGTCCAGCTCGCCCATCTAACAGGGGATGAGCGCGTCTTGGATGCCTATTGCGGCGTAGGAACGCTCTCGCTCATTCTTGCACAGCATGCAAAAGAGGTTGTCGGCATCGAATCCGTAGCTGCAGCGATCGAAGATGCAAAAGAAAATGCTCAAAGAAATCAGATCCACAATGCGAAATTTATCTGTGGACTCGCCGAAGAGAGCATTAACACACTCGAAAAGATCGATGTCGCAGTATTGAATCCCCCTAGAAAAGGGTGTGAGAGCAGCTTTCTTGAAAAGCTTGCTCATCTTAAACCGAAGCGGATCGTCTACGTCTCCTGCGATCCCGCTACCCTTGCTCGCGATCTCCAGCTCTTAACGCAAAAAGGCTACACAGTGAATACCGTGCAGCCCTTTGATATGTTCCCGCAGACCATGCATGTAGAGAGCGTTTCTTTACTTGTGATTTCCGGGTGACGATTAGGAAGAGGGACTCACCACAGAGACACAGAGAGGGATGAGGTTGCACAGAGGTAAGAGAGATTTCTTATTTTGCTAGAGAGCAAAAAAGAAGTTCCTGCCGCTTTCGCGGCAATGGCTGTACTGCACGTCAGCGTGAGAGTCTCCTTTTTTGCACTCATGCAAAAAAGGATTTTTTTCTTCTTCGTGCACTCTCACCTCTCTCTGTGTCTCTGTGGTGCATCTTTCTCTATTCCAGCACGCGACTTATCTAGCGAATTTCTCTGGGTCTTTTCGGAAAGAGGTCCGGCAGCCCTTGCTGCAGAAATTGTACTGCTTATTGCGGTGCTGAGCTTTGATCTTTGCTGTCTCTACCATGCTTCCGCATACTGGATCTTTGCGTTTTTTTGTCGTCATACTATCCCCTGGTTTGGGCGTGTCGTTTGCACAATCCCTTACTCAATATATAATAATTATTTTAATTAAATAAAAGCAGAAAAGTACTTTTCTCAAAAAGCCATAGCTAGCCACTTATCATCTAAGTGGCCAGCGGAATAATAAGCCTAAGATTTCTCTTGAGGTTTTGAAGTTGAACGATTGAATTTACAGGGGATGGGCATACTGATTTTAAGATCGTATTCAAGCATGCGATTGCTAAGAGGACATTTGTGCTGCTTTCCCACTTCGAGTTTGCATAAAGAGTCTGGATCAATTTTTCCATTCTGAGGAATGATCGTCTCGACCTCGGGCTTGTCTACAATATAGATCGAGGGGAATCCATACAACTGCTCCATGCTAGGAACTCCGCCTCCACGAGCGATATGTAAAAGTCCTGCCCAAATGATCGATTTGCCGCCGTTCTGACCCATGGTATGATCAATGATGCACTTAGCTTGATAATTCATCACAGCTGTGCGGGCAACACCGTAAATTTCTTTATCCTGCTGTTTGAGCCTGGGTGCAGTATTTTGTGAAGCAGTTGTGTCGATGCAGATGACGCGTCGAATACCCGCATTTTTTGCAGCCGTGATTACATCCTTCTCGGTATATGCGGAAGCATTTTGTTGCACGATCTCCATGCGTTTTAGTTTGTTGGCGAGTTTTTCAGGGATCTGAAGAGCAGAGGTAGAAGGCTTAAAATAGGCATCAAAATCTGCCTGAAAATCTTGGTGGGGGTATCCTTCGATGTAAAGTGTATCCACTCCAAGTTTTACCAAAAGAGGCATGTAGTGACAAAGGAGATACTTCGGTGCTGAGTGAGCATGGTCTTCTGCAATACAAATACCCTCATATTTTTGGAGCAGGACCTCAAAAACCTCTGCTATTGGAACCCACTCAGAGAGATTCGGGAGATCTAGACGTGGTGGAGTTGCATGATCGGCAAAATACTCTTGGGTTGCTCTGAGGAGTTCGGCTTCATTCGAAAAGAGAAAATGCTCAGGAACCTGGTAGGGGGCGACTGTCGGCAGGAAGTGTTTCGGGAGTTCCAATGGACGAGGGCGAGGTTTCTGCGGCTCTTGCGCACTGAGTGCTATTGCTTTTTCCAGATCTTTGAGAAGCTGCGATTCTCCATTATCTTGACGCGGTTTCTGCGGCTCTTGCCTGCTGAGTTCGATGGCACGCGCAAGATCAGGATCATCCAGATTGTTGGCGGGAGGAACAGGTGGAAGATTTAAACGGATGAGGGGCTCTTGAAGAGAAGGTTCAACCGGATCCTCCAGCCCGAAGTAGCGCAGGATGGTGTGCCACAAGTCTCGTAAATAGTTCCCAATGGCTCTAAGGGTGCCGTAGCAGTCGCAACATCCGCCATCTTCGTGGTTGTCGATCCAATTTGCAGGCTGACGTGCGGGCGCAGGGGACCTTAACGGCGGTGCTCTATCTAAATAATAATCATTTCTTGCGCCTACTCGATTAATAGGATCAAAAGACATTGATTTTCCTTATTAAAATGGTAAGAAATTATACGTGAATTGAGATTATTATTCATGTCGATTTTTGGCGTACAAAAGCAAATAAAAATTTTTCTGGTTGCAAAAATTTTTTTTGATATAAGGGGGATATGATCAGTGAAGCTCCCACAACTCTTCTTGCAGAAAGCCCCTCTTTCACAGGCTATGATCAGGTTGCGCGCGTGTATGAACAGGGGAGACCCGATTATCCACAAGCTGCAGCAACCCACTTTGCTTCTGTCCTTGGTCTGCAACCTGGAAAAGTGGTGCTCGACCTTGCTGCGGGAACTGGCAAACTCACGAAAGCGCTCAATGAAACAGGCGCATCGTTTTTAGGTGTTGAGCCAGTTGATGAGATGCGCGCCATTTTTAAAGAGCAGTTCCCAGGGTTTTCTATTCTGGAAGGGTCTGCGGAAAAAATCCCTCTTCCGCCTGCACATGTAGATTGTGTTGTTGTCGGGACGGCATTTCACTGGTTTGATGGCGAGAGAGCTCTCTCTGAAATTGCCCGTGTTCTCAAGCCAAAGGGCAAACTCGGATTGATCTGGAATGTTTTTGACGCGGAGACCTCATGGGTTGCAGAGATTCGCCGACTGCTTAAATCTGAGAGCACGCACGACTCGTTTGCATGGAAAACTGCCTTTGAGGAGAGCACCTTTTTTGGACCTCTGCTACACCTCAAATACAGCTACTGCTATCCAGGAAGCGTGGAAGATGTTTTGAATCGAGTCATTTCTGCAAAAGTGATGGGCACATTTTCTAACAAAAAAAAGGAAGATATCGTGGCACGCACGCTACATATTTTAGACACACACCCGATAACTGCGGGCAAGACGAGTTTCAATATTCCTTATCGCATCGAAATTTACTGGACGCAAAAACTCTAATGCGAATCTTTCTTTTTCTGATCACCGTTTTTTCTTTTGGACTTATTGCCGAGGAGAAAAGCTGCGCTGTCTCTCCCGCAGAAGGGATGAAAAGATTATTAGAGGGAAATCAGCGCTACGTGGAAGGAAAGATGCGCCATCCCGATCAGAGCAAAGAGCGTCGCATAAAAACAGAAGCCATACAAAAGCCCTTTGCAGCCATTCTCGGCTGCTCCGACTCTCGCGTTCCTCCAGAAATTCTCTTCGATCAAGGCATCGGAGATCTCTTCACTGTCCGCGTGGCCGGCAATGTTTTAGGACCCGTCGAACTCGATAGCATCGAATACACCGCATTCTATCTTGGCTCATGCTTCATTCTCGTTCTCGGCCATGAGAATTGCGGTGCGATCAAAGCTGTGATGGCGGGGCAGACGAAAGAGATTGAAGCGGTGGCCTCGCTCATCACCCCCGCACTTGCACAACATCCGGGTGCTACCACGGAAGAGGCCGTAAAGGATAACGTCCTTCACGTGATCCAGCAGCTCAAAAAGAGTCCTGTCCTCTCCAAATTAATGCAGAAAGGCTCCCTCGACATTCGCGGTGGCTATTACGATTTTGTCTCGGGAAAAGTGGAGCTACTTCCAGTTGTCGAGGAGAAACGATGACAGAGTACGACATCCTCATTATCGGTTCTGGCGCAGGTGGGGGAACGCTAGCACATGCGCTTGCTTCCACGGGCAAAAAAATTCTGATCGTCGAGCGCGGAGACTACCTTCCGCGCGAAAAGGAGAACTGGGATCCCGGAGAGATCTTTCTAAAGGCGCGCTACAAAACAGAAGAGAAGTGGTATGACAAAAATGGCGAAGCTTTCAAGCCGGGGATGTACTACCACGTCGGCGGAAATACGAAGGTATATGGAGCGGCGCTTCTTCGTTTGCGGGAAAGGGATTTTGAAGAGATCCACCACCATGGCGGCATCTCGCCCGCGTGGCCGCTGAAGTATGCAGATTTTCAGCCCTACTATCTGGAGGCAGAAAAGCTCTATCACGTGCATGGAGAGAGGGGAGTCGACCCCACGGAGCCGCCTGAAAAATCCCCCTATTTTTATCCCGCATTAAGTCATGAAGAGCCGCTGAAGAAGTTCTTCGAAGGAATGCAGGCGATGGGGCATAAGCCCTTTCCTCTGCCCCTGGGACTAAGACTCAACGAAAAGCATCGGGAGAGCGCTCCCTGCATCCGTTGCGACACCTGCGACGGATACCCTTGCCTAGTCGATGCAAAGTCTGATGCCGAAATCACCTGCATCAAACCCGCACTTAAGCATGAAAATGTGACCCTGCTCAGAAATTCAAAGGCCGTGAGGCTGGAAACCGATGCCTCTGGTCGCGAAGTCACTGGGGTGATTGTTGAAAAAGAGGGAGGGGAAGAAAAACTCCGCGCAAAAATATACGTGCTCTCCTGCGGCGCCATTAACTCTTCCGTTCTGCTGCTCAAATCTGCAAATGCAAAACATCCCAACGGTCTTGCTAATAGTTCTGGCCTTGTCGGTCGCAACTACATGTGCCACATCAACAGCATCGTCCTCTCGCTTCATACTTCGTTGAATCTATCGCACTACGAGAAGACCTTTGGCCTGAATGATTTTTATTTCGGTGCGCCCGACTGGGAGTATCCTCTCGGGCATATCCAGCTTCTCGGCAATGTCAAAAAGGAGATGCTGAAGGGCGGTGCTCCACCATTTACCCCCTCCGCACTTCTCCACGGCATGGCAAGACATAGCATCGGCTGGTGGATCTCGAGCGAAGATCTTCCCGATCCTGAGAACCGCGTTGTGCTGAAGGGCAATGGAGAGATCGGTCTCCATTACACAAAAAACAACCAAGAGGGCCACAGGCGGCTCATCAAGAAACTCAAGCAGATCATCCGTGCGATCGAACCCGCGATCTTCCTCTCCGAAGATATGCCGATTGGTGCAGTTGCTCACCAGGTGGGCACCTGCCGCTTTGGCAAAGACCCCAAGACATCGGTGCTAGATGTAAACTGCAAGGCGCATGATGTCGAGAATTTATACGTTGTCGACGGGAGCTTTTTCCCTTCGAGTTCTGCAGTGAACCCAGGGCTGACGATCATGGCGAATGCGCTGAGAGTCGCGGACGTTCTTCACAAATTATAAACGCTTCGGGCGTTCTCATAAAAGATGAGATGCTGTTCCTCTTCTGAATATCGGGTTAGCGCTTCTTTATTTATCGCAAGGATATCGTCCAAAGAGATAAAGGCACCATCGGGTGGACAGTTGCTTGCAAATATACAGCGTTTGGGTCCAAAGGTATCTACGGCGTGCGCGATATGCTTTTTTATCAGATCTCGCTGCTGCGTACCTTGAAAAAAGACTCCAATCCCCGAGACTTTCATGTATGCGTTCGGGATTTCTGCCAAAAGTTGGATGTTTTGGAGCCAGTCTGGAAACGTCTTTTCCGATGGGTTGTGAGGTAGAGAGAGGTGGTCAAAGATTACGATGGTCTCTTTGTAAGTTTTTAATAATTCCACCGCATCGGGAATTTGCTGGGGATATATCTGCATGTCGAAAGAGAGGTTGTATTTTGACAGCAGAGAAAACCCCTTTCTCCATGCCTTGTCCCGCATATAATCGCCACGGTCAGTAAGAAAAAACCCCTCTTTGCCGAAGCGCAGATTCATGCGAATTCCTCGCATATTGGGGTACTCACAGTGTCTTTTTAACATCTTGTCTACATCGGAATGGTGCAAGGGTGCGTATCCTACGATTCCTTGGGGGAAGCCATGCTTATCGGCAATCTTTTGTACCCATTGTGTTTCGAGGACGGGGTCATGCGCGAAGCCGTGGCATTCAACGTGCACAGATTTTGTGATGTTCTTATCGCGGATGATTTTCAGGTAATCATCGATCAGAAAATTTCCCAGGAGCTTGCCCTTAAATATTGTCTCATCCAACCAGGGGTATCCATTCACGCGATCCCAAAGGTGCATGTGCGCATCGACAATATTTTCAACGGTGTTATTTTTTTTCATGCTCTGCTAGTTGTTTATGCATTTTTTGATCCTCCTTGGCGCCAAAGTAGATCGTCAAAAAGCTTCCCGCGATGACAAGGAACATCCCTATCCATGCTAGAAGAGTTGGAATATCGCGCCAGACCAGCCAATCAAAAAAAGCACCGAAAAGAAAGCTGAGAAATGTGAGAGCAGATAAATAGCGCACCTTGGCTAGCTTTAGGGCGTAGGTGAGAAAGATCTGATAGAATGCGCCGAATGTACCCACGCCACAGAGGTAGAGCCAGGTACGAGGGGAATACCTTTCGAGCTGGAACACAGAGAAGATAAAGGTGACAACTGTTCCAACTAGGGCGTAGTAGAATATGATTTGAAGCGGGGTGCTCACCTTACTTAAGTCCCGCGTTAAAACAAGAGCGATAGCGCCAAATATACCAGAAGCTAATCCGATCATCGAGAATGCATTGAAAATTTCCTTGTTGGGCCCCAATACAAATATGACTCCGAGAAATCCGATGCAGATGCTGAGAATGATTCTGGTTGGGGTTTTAATTTTTGTCATCGCCCAGACCACGAGAGGAATAAATAGTGTTGCCGTGTTGTTGAGCAAAATGGCATTGGCGAGCGGCATGTATCTGATCGCATAAAACATGCAGGCAAGCGCCATTAGTCCGATGATACTCCGGACCATAACTATGCTAAAGCTATGGATTTTTACGACGCGTACGTGGTCTTTAATTAAAATAGGAATGAGGAAAATCAAATTGAAGAAGAAACGGAAGAAGAGAGAGACAGACGTAGCTGCTTCGTCGCCGATTAATTTGATAAATAATCCAGAGGCTGCAAAACAGAGCATGGAAAAAATCATTAAATAGGAGCCAAGGATCAGATGTCTGGATTTTTCCATGAATCTTAGGCTACAGCTCTCTTCTTCTTATCTTTCAACTCCATGATTTCGATGTAATTTCCGGCTGGATCGACAACATCAAAGCGGTGGCAATAAGGGACGGCGACATCTTCTTTGATCGTCACCTTGTGCGAAGAAAAGTGTTGCCGTGCTTTCTGAATGTTGTCCACCTCCAGTGCAAAATGACGAGAGAGTCCAACATTGATGAAAGGAGGCGTTAGATCCACATGTAGACGCATCCATGGGGTGTCATACCAGATGACCTTATACTGCTGATCTAATGCTGAAGGATGTTCGATCTCTTTGAATCCCATGACCTTTTCGTAAAACCAGCGAATCTCCTTCTCCTTTTCTGGAGGGCAGGAGACCGTGATGTGATTGATTCGATTAATATTAAAATCCATGGATACACCCTCTATAGGTTTATGAGATATTTCAGGATGTTAAATAAATTTTTTTAATGTGTCAAATCAACAGGACATAATGCCCATCCGGATCCACGAGTAGTGCGGCTACGGTTTTCCCCTTCTCTTCGATTTTTCCGCGCATATGCTCTTTGCCAAGCTTCTTCAAAATCGGTTCGAGATTGGGGGTTTTGATGATCGTTTTCGTGGCGGTGAGGTCGTGGGGAGCGTGTTTGCTAAGACGCCCCCTTTTTCCTCCGATGTAGTGGAGGAATTCCAGGCCGATTCCTTTCTCTTGTTTATCTCGGAGGCCAGTGATTCTGACTTTAGCGCCGGGGATGGAGGTGAGTCTCTCCTGCGTCTCCCCATAATTTAAGCTCTCTCCCATAACCTGAAGCCCTAAAATATCCTGGTAGAATTTCAGGCTTTTTTCGGTATCGGAGACGGCGATTGCGGTGTGGTCGATTCCTAAAAAGAGGCGGCCTCGATGCTCTTGCCACTCTGCGCACCCCTTTCCTGGTGGATAAAAGATGATCTCTAATGGGTGGTGATCGGGTGAGCGAAAATAGAAGGCTTTGATGCCTGCTGCTGGTTTATTCCATTCTGGGATGGTTTGAGGGGAGTGGGAGATGGCATAGGCGTGATGTTGAGAGAGCTTCTTGTACGCTTTTTCCATATCAGAGACAACGATCGCAATGTGTTGGAACCAGAGATCGGAGCTGATCGAATCGGGAGGGAAGGGTTTTCCTTTTGGATTCAGCATTTCTGTGAGATAGATCTCCGCATTCCCTAGTTTCATGCGCGTGCGTTTTGCATGTACCTCTGGATGGTGGTAGAGCTGTGCGAAAAAGCTGCTTTTTTCTTCCCGGGTTTCGAGTTCGGTAAATTCGAGGACTTCTCGGAAAAATTTGACCGCTTTCGAGAGATCGGTCACAACAAAATCAACGGCTTGAACGTAACTCACGCCGCGCTCCAATTCACGACCGTTTTGATCTCATCTTTTCCTGGATGCTCAATCGCTTCTAAAATCTTGTCGGGTGAAATATGCGAGGTAATGAGAGCTTGGAGCGATCCCTTCCACTTTGTGGTGGCAAGAGTGAGATCACGAACAGCCATTTCCCAGTGGTTTTTGCCCGCGTTGACACTACCGAGCGCGACCTGATTTTTCATGACGAAGTCGTGGACGATGTGGCCGCCATTGATTTCGAAAGAGGAGGTGGGAGGAACGCCGGTGAGGACATAGCCGCCGTTGATGCCGAGCGCGCTAAAGAGATCGAACTCAACACGAGCCACACCCGCTGCCTCTAAAATGAGATCGATCTGCCCGAATTTTGTGGGGATATCACTGGTTTTTGTTGTTCGTGCATCGATGTAGGTTCCGCCTAGCTCTTGCAGAATTTTGGTGCGAGGAGTTCCCGTATCGACGATATCCATGCCGAAGAGTTGGAAGCCTCTGAGGCGAAGCGCGATGCACGCCAGGAGACCGATGGGGCCAAGTCCCGCAACGAGCGCCTTTTTGTTTTTGTAAAGTGTGGTGTCTCTCCAGTCGGGAAGGCGAGCTTGCTGGATTGTGAGAATCTCATCGATCGCCTTTTCAACGACAGACATCGGTTCTGTGAGCACTCCGTAAAGTTTAAGCTCGGGTGGAACTTTCACGAGGTACTGCTCCTCATCGATCACATACTCGGCATGAAACCCGTGTCTCCCTTTAATGCCTCTTTCGGTGTAGTTGCCTGTATAACAAAAATCCGAGCGCCCGCTTTTACAGGGAGCACAGCTGCCACAGCCGCGTCGCACAGTAATCACAGCGAGATCGCCCTTCTTGAAGGTGCGTACAGCCTGCCCCACCTCGACAACTTCAGCAACACTTTCGTGGCCGAGAATGAGAGTGTTTTCTCCTGCGGGAGGGAAGGCTCTTCCTCCTGCGACCTCTTCACGGTCGGTCCCACAGATGCCCACCTCGAGCATCTTGAGTTTGACCTCTGTCTCCTTCTGAATCTTCGGCTCGGGAATCTCCTCGATGGAGAGCTTTTGAGTTTGAATGTTGAGAGCAATGGCTTTCATGATTTCCTCGTGAGTTCATCGATGAAGTTGGCGACAAGACCGCTCCAGCCGGTCTGATGGGAGGCGCCGAGGCCCTTGCCTGTATCGGCGTGGAAGAATTCGTTGAAGAGAATCCAGTCTGAAAAATGGGGATCCTTTGCGAAGGGGTTGTCTGCCCCCATGCAAGGCCGGATCCCATTTTGATCTTTTTTAAAGAGAGAGATCATTCTCTCTTCGAGATGGCGGAGGATCTCTTCGATTGTAACAGGTTTTTCATCTTTCACAGTGATGCGGAAATCGGAATTGAACACGTCAGCAAAGACTCTGAGTGATTGGACGAGAAGGTAGGTGGTGGGAAACCAGAGAGGTCCGCGCCAGTTGGAGTTGCCACCCTTCAGTTTGGAGACCGCTTCCCCAGGCTCGTAGGTGATCTGCCTGTCTTTGTAGAAGAAGGGATTCGCTTCATGAAATTTTGAAAGACTGCGGAGGCCAAAAGGAGAGCGGAACTCCTCGGGATCCCAGATGTAGCGAAGTACGCTCTGAAGCTGATCACGGGTGACGAGGGTGAGAAGGTAATTTTTCGCTCCTTTTTCAGCGAAGGGGATGACGCAATCTTTTGTGTGTACCTTTCGATTTTTCAGGAACCAGAGAAAGTTGCGCTTAAATTCAGGGAACTGGTTGAGCTCTTCCTCCGTGATGACCTCTGTCGCGTAAAGAGGGATGATGCCCACGAGGGAGCGGACGCGAAATTTCGCGAACTGTCCATCGGGGTAGGTGAGGACGTCATAGAAAAATCCATCCTTTTCGCTCCATAGCTCATAGTGCTTGCTGCCCCGCATCTTCATTGCGTGAGCGATGTAGATGAAGTGCTGGAAGAACTTAGTCGCCATCGCTTCATAGGTCTTATCCTCTTTTGCAAGCACAAGCGCGATCCGCATCAGATTTAAACAGAAGAGCGCCATCCAGCCCGTCCCGTCCGATTGCCTCAGTGTGGCTCCTCCCTCAAAATCGAGAGAGCGGTCGACAATGGTGATGTTGTCGAGACCTAAAAATCCCCCCTCGAAAACATTGAGGCCTGAGCTGTCGACACGGTTAACCCACCAGGCGAAGTTGATGATGAGCTTCAAAAAGCATTTTTTCAGAAAGGCCCGATCTTCTATGCCCTCTTTCTTTTTCTGGATCTCATAAAGACGGAGAGCCACCCAGCTCTGGATCGGCGGATTGAGATCGGAGAACTCCCACTCATAAGCGGGAATGGCGCCGTTCGGATGTTGGAACTGATCGAAGAGAAGAAGCCAGAGCTGCTCTTTTGCAAACTCGATATCGAGTAGAGAGAATGTCAAGCAGTGAAAAGCAAGATCCCACGCGGCGAACCAGGGATACTCCCACTTGTCGGGCATCGAAAGAATGCGCATCGAATTGAGGTGGCGCCAGTGGACATTGCGGATGCTCTCTCTAGATGCGGGCGGCGGAGAGTAGCTGTTATCTCCCTGCAGCCATTGATTGACATCGTAGAGGTAGATCTGCTTGCTCCATAGCATCCCCGCAAGCGCTTGTCTCTGGATCGCCTTCTCTTCTTCCGAAATATTTGCTGGATGTACAGAGGCATAGAATGCATCAGCCTCCTTTCTTCTCCGGTCAATGATCTGCTCAAAGTCTTTTAGAGGGTTTTCTTGAGGCGTATCAGAAAATCTCAACTGAACGATGGCGGATTTTCCGGGTGGAATGTTCTCGAAAAAGTAGTCAAAGCAGGCTTTTGTGCCCCTCTCTTCCGGATCCACCGTGTGTTGTTTGTGAATAATTGCGTTGTGAAACCCATCTTTGTAGTAGGAGATATCGGAGGAAAAATTTTCGTTATTCGTAAAAAGGGCTCGTCCCCCCTCTGATCCGTAGAGGTAACGTTTTCCAAGATGATAATCGAAGGAGAGCGTAGGCGGAGAGAGGAGCGCAGCGTCATCTGCAATGAGACAGACCGTTTTTGCATCTTTTGTAATAACCGGTTCAGGAAGACGCGTGTCACCCCATGCCCACTGGTTGCGAAACCAGAGCTGGGGGATGATGTGAAGTGAAGCCGGCTCGCTTGCGCGATTGATCGCTTCGATGCGAATGCAACAATCTTCTGGTGAGACCTTCGCATACTCGATGAAAATGTCGAAATAGCGATTCTCCGCAAAAACGCCCGTGTCGATCAGTTCATACTCGGGATCTTTGGCTCCTCGCTGGGCATTGACCTCTTTTAACTGCGCATAGGGAAATTCCCCCTGCGGGTATTTGTAGAGGTATTTCATGTAGGAGTGTGTCGGCGTGCCATCGAGATGGTAGTAGCACTCCTTCACATCTTCACCGTGATTTCCTTGCAGGGAGGTGAGCCCGAAAAGGCGCTCCTTTAAGATCGGGTCTTTTCCATTCCAAAATGCCGGTGCAAAGGTGAGAATCTGATACCGGTCGCACCAGCCAGCAATCCCATCCTCCCCCCAACGGTAGACGCGCTTGTGAGAGTCTTCAAAAGGAAAGTAGCTCCAAGCGTCTCCATTCCAGCTATAATCTTCGCGTACGGTTCCCCATGCACGTTCCGAGACGTAGGGTCCCCACTTTTGCCAAGGAGGAACGACCGTTGTGAAGGCCTCTTTAAGACGTGATTGTTCGTTTGCACTTTCGGGCATATGTCTTCTTCTAGAAGAAGAGAATTAAAAGCGCAAGGGGCTGCGGAGACAAGAAAAAGGAGATTTTTAAACACCGAGAACACCGAGAAGAAAAGAGAGAGAGATTAAGAACCCTTTTCGGTTTTTGATTCTTCTTTTCGTTCTGCAGGGTTTCTAGAAAGCAAATTCTGCATGCGTATTTGGAAATCTTTTTCGCGCGCCCGTGCCATTGCCTTTTCAACCCATGCCATCATGAGTCCATAACCGCGCTCACTAACTCTTTCTTTGCAGTATTCTTGATTTCTTTTGAGACGCTCGACGTTTTCTTGAAGTTTCCGGTTCACCTCTTGAACACGCTTTGCAAGGTCTTGGTCGGAAGGGTGCATGCTTGCGCACTGTTTTGTTTCCGCATATTTCGTAGTGAGATGTTCTACTTTTCGCGAGAGG
The DNA here is from genome assembly GCA_001464115.1 of Chlamydiae bacterium Ga0074140. Lineage (GTDB taxonomy): Bacteria > Chlamydiota > Chlamydiia > Chlamydiales > Rhabdochlamydiaceae. The sequence goes on from LNES01000003.1 coordinate 540,177, forward strand.
CGAAAAATTCTTGTAGCTTTCATCAATCTCCACTCGTCTGTTTTGTAACGAGGGGTATCGCGTAGGTCAACGGGTTGTGTTGTTGTTGAAACTTTTAAAGACATTGTTTTACCTTATTTGTTTTCGGAAATTATCCTATTTTATGTAAAACAAAATCAATTTAAGTTATTATTAAAACATCAATTAAACTATTTAATTATGTTGTTAGTTGATCGGTCTCCGTTGGGTATGCTTTTCGATGGGGATGATCTCAAAGCGGGAGACGGGCTCTAGGAAGCGCTCCTGAGGGGTATAACGCCATTTGCGGCACTCGCCATACTTAAGGTCGGAAAGGCGCCTTCCAAACGGAATATTGAGTGAGAGCTCGCCCTGACCGATCCATTTAAAGTTGGGGTCGTAGGACCCTTGTGCGGCAAATCCGATGTAGGGGGAGAGGTGGCCGGAGAGGCGCAAGAAACCGCCGATCACGTTTTTCCCGAAAAAGCCGTTCAGATAGTAGGCGCCACCTGTCAGTTTGCCATGCAGCCCTGCCCACTTAAAAATAACTCGTCCGATCTCAAGATCACCCCCATAAAAATCATATTCGATCCTCTTCTGGATAAATAGCCGGCCATCATGCTCGACGATTTTTTTCGAGAGTGTTTTTCTTCTCCATCGCAGGGGAATGTATCCATTTGCACGAAAATCCCACTGCTCTCCGAGGATTTCAATCCCTAGGCCGAGTTGTTGAAAGTGTGTATGTTTAACTTGTCGAAAGTCGTAAAATGCATTGATGCCAAAGACGAGGCCGAGAGATTCTGAAAGATCGCGAAAACCTAGGCCCCCGTTTGCTGCCCATTTGCCTTCCTTCCACTTGCTATCTCTGAAATAATGTCCTCGCAGATCGAGAAAAGGAGTGAAGTTTCTTTCAGTTGTGTAAGAGAGAAAAAGGTCACTAGAGGTGTACCCTTGATGGTAGCCAATGCCCTTGCCCTCGTTATGGCGCACATCGAGAAAGTTCGGGTGGGCACGATTTTGGCAGTTCCAGTTAGAGTGTGATTCTGAGTGACAACTGGGAGAATTGGGATCTGTTTTGCAGGAGTCTTTCGTTTGTGCAACCAGTTGCTCTTTTCTCTTAAGGTTGGTATCAAAGGTCGATTCTTGATTTGTGAGTATGAAGCGAGATGTAGGAGCCTTTTCCGCAAAAAGTGGAGGGGCGACGCAAAGCAAGAAAAGAGCTGTTCTCTTTGGCAAAATGACCTCCCGGTCAGTATGATGTGTTAAGAAAAGTTTTTATTACATTGTTTAATTTATGACAAAAAAAACTCCTCCTCCCTGTCAGATGGAATTTGGGTATGACGAGTTTGGACATGAGATTCTTCTCAAAGATGGCCGCTTTCAGGTAATGATGGAGTGGGAAAGACCCTATATGGAAGCGTGTATCGACGCGCTTAAGCCGACAGGCGATGTTCTTGAGGTCGGGTTTGGTTGTGGCTACTCTGCCACAAGAATTCAAAGCTATCATCCTAAAAGCCACACGATTATCGAATACCATCCTGTTGTTGCAGCTCGTGCAAGAGAGTGGGCCAAAGCGTACCCAAATGTTGTGATTGTCGAAGATACCTGGCAAAACGCGCTCGAGCGTCTCGGGCTTTTCGACGCGATCTTTTTCGATGACTACCCGCTCGAGAGCGGCGCTCGGATGCAAGAGATGAAAGAGAAAAAAGAAAAGGCTCATCTGATCGTGGAGTCGGGAAAAAAGAAGATGGAAACGTTAGAAATGCAGGTTCCATTTCTGAAAGAGATCCGTTATTCCGATGAGGATATCCACGTGTTTTTCTCGTTGCTCGAACGGGAAGAGCAAGTAGAGGCAAAAGTGTTTCTCCGTTTCTTTTTCGATCTCGTCGATAAAAGCCAAATCACTCCCAAGCAACTGGAGAAGATTCTCGAAAAGCTGAAACAGGAAAAAGATCTTTCTGAGGAAGAGCTTGCCCGTTTCATCGCTGAACGTACACGCAACCCTACGCAGCAAGAATGGAGTGCCCGAGCAGCCGGCGATCGACTCTTTCAGTTCCTTGATCTTTGTCTGAAAAATCACATGCGAGAGGGATCTCGCTTCTCCTGCTTTTTGGAAGATCCCACATCGAAATTTGAGGATGAGAAATTCTTCAATCTCATTATCACCAATCCTGCGCTCGAATATCATGAGTCGCGCATCCCGATAGAGGTGCCTGCAAACTGCGCCTATTACAAGGGCGATGAAGCTCTAGTGATTGTCATCACCAAGAAAGGATAAAAAAGAAGGGGAGAGATCGGACGCGGAAGAAAGAGGGATTTTTTTGCGCGAAGCGCCTCGGTGTTCTCGCTGCGCTCGGCGTTTAAATTCTTTCTTCCCTTTCTAAGCGCACAGCTCTTCGTTCACCTTATCGCTCTTCTTGAGGGGCAAGAAGCGCTTAAATGGCTGTATGTACTGGTCTAGTTGTTGACTGGGTTGTTGTAGGAGGTCTTTCAGCATGTTGTTCAAGTTTTGCTGGATGAAGACCTTTTTCAACATCTCTCCAAGAACGCTATTCATCAGCTGGTCGACGGGGAATCCCCCCTCGCTGCTGATGTTATTGAGTTCCATATAATCGATGCGGGGGAGATGGCGAACCTTTCCATCATCGAGGTAGACGAGGTCTGTATTGATATTTGTGAGAACCACTTTTTTGATCAGAAGGGTTCTCTTGGTTTCTTTTTCGACAGGAGCAGGGGAAGATTTCTGGAGGTTATTCATGATTTGTGTCCAGTTGCCGTCGGTTCCCTTCGCGTTTTTAAACTCTAATCCCAAGTAGATGTTATCGATGTGAATCTCTTCTATCACAATATCTTTATTCAGATAACGGCTGACCGGCGCTTTCACATCAATCTCTTCGGCTGAAAAAGCCTTTTGGAGAACTCCGCCAGGAACGTTTCCAATGACAAGATCATCTACTTGGATTGTTCTTGGCCCCAGAATAATCCCATCGATGGAGACCTTTACACCCATCTCTTTTGTCAGTCTAGCGGAGAGCATGCCTGGGACTCGACCCCAAGCGAAGAAAGCGACGACGACAATTACTAAGAGCAAAACGAGAAAAATTGTAGTTGGACGCATGGGTGAATCCTCTGGTTCTACCCCCTACACTAATAAAGTAATTTTTAACGTGCAACAAAAAGAAAAACCAAGGAAGAGATCTTCCTTGGTTTTGACTTTTGCATTCTGCGTTCTGATTTTTCAAAACGGGGGCCTTCGCCCCCTTTTTTTTTAGTAGTCTCCCATACCGCCGTGGTGGTGACCTGCGGCAGCTGGAGCCTTTTCTTCTTCGATGTCTGTAATGATCGCCTCTGTCGTTAGCAGAAGAGCGGCGATAGAAGCTGAAAGTTCGATCGCGAGACGTACAACCTTTGTTGGGTCTACGACTCCCATCTTTAACATGTTGCCAAACTCTTCTGTTTGAGCGTTCCATCCTTCGAGGGTAGGCAGTTGGGCCACCTTCTGGACGATAATGGCACCTTCGCGGCCTGCGTTCTCTGCGATTTGCTTAAGAGGGGCAGTGATCGCTCTCATCAGGATCTCAACACCGATCTTCTCATCGCCTTTAAGCGATGAAGCGAGTTTCTCCAAGAAGGGGATGCAGCGGATCAGCGCCACACCACCACCTGGGAGGATACCCTCTTCGACGGCAGCTTTTGTCGCATGTACCGCGTCGTCCACGCGATCTTTGATCTCTTTCATCTCGATCTCTGTAGCCGCACCGACGCGGATAATGCCGACGCCGCCCGCGAGCTTCGCAAGACGTTCCTGGAGTTTTTCACGATCGTAATCAGATGTGCTCTCTTCGATCTGGCGTCTGATGAGCTGGATCCTTTCTTGGATTGCCGCTTTCTTTCCGCCGCCTTCAACGAGAGTTGTCTCCTCTTTTTTGATCACGGCTTTTTTCACTTTGCCGAGCATCTCCAAAGTCACGGTCTCGAGTTTAATGCCGATCTCTTCGCTGACAAATTGCCCGCCGGTCAAGATCGCAATATCTTCGAGGATCGCTTTACGCCGATCTCCAAAGCCAGGAGCTTTTACAGCGCACACCTTAAGGCCGCCGCGCAGCTTGTTTACAACGAGCGTTGCGAGAGCTTCACCTTCTACATCTTCTGCGATGATGAGAAGAGGACGTCCACTTTCTGCAACCGCTTGCAGAATAGGGAGGAACTCTTTCATGACGGCAATTTTTTTCTCATAGATGAGAACAAAAGCGTCTTCCATCACACACTCTTGTGCTTCGGGATTCGTAACGAAGTAAGCGGAGAGATAGCCTCGATCAAAGTTCATCCCTTCTACAACATCGAGGGTTGTCTCAAAACCTTTTGCTTCTTCAACAGTGATGGTTCCATCTTTTCCCACGCGCTCCATCGCTTTAGCGATGATTTCACCGATTTCTGTATCGCCGTTGGCAGAGATCGTCGCGACTTGCGAGATCTCTTTTTTGTCTTGAATAGGTTTGCTGAGTTTTTGGAGTTGAGTGGTGATCTCTTTTACACCTTTCTCGATACCGCGCTTGATCTCCATCGGATTTGCGCCAGCAGTGACATTGCGTAGGCCTTCGCTGTAGATCGCTTCTGCGAGAACAGTCGCAGTCGTGGTTCCGTCACCCGCCTTATCAGCAGTTTTGCTAGCGACCTCTTTAACCATTTGGGCGCCCATGTTCTCATGCTTTTCTTCCAGTTCGATCTCCTTGGCAACTGTGACACCGTCTTTGGTGATCTGTGGAGATCCGTAAGATTTGTCGATCACGACATTGCGTCCTTTAGGACCGAGCGTGACTTTCACAGCCGAGGATAGGGTGCGAACACCTTTTAAGATCTTTTGTCGCGCCTCTTCTCGGAACTTAATGTCTTTTGCAGCCATGGTTTTCTCCTAAATTTTTTAATTATTCAACAATTGCAATGATGTCGTCAGCACGAACGATGATGAGCTCCTCGTCATCAATCGTCACCTCTTGTCCCGCGTACTTATCCATAAGAATTGTATCGCCGATTTTGACGGGGATAGGGAGTGTCTTTCCCTCTTTTGTGGTGATGCCCGATCCAATTGCAACGACCTTTGCGGTCTCCTGTTTCTTCTTAGCAGAATCAGGAAGAATGATGCCCCCCTTCAGGGTCTCTTCCTTTTCTAAACGTTTTGCCACAACTCGATTTCCGAGCGGTTTTAAAGATGTTTTTTTTGCTGTTTGTTGTGCCATAGTTTCATCTCCTTAAAAATGGGATTTCCCAGATTGTTAATTTCTGAAATTGCCAGTCTATCCTCTTTCTCTATTTTCTCGCAACAATTTAGCACTTTGCCGCCGAAAGTGCTAACCTGTGGTCTGCGGGTTTTGTTCGTTGAACTAAGAAAGACCCACCACAGAGACACAGAGTAAGATGAGGTAGCACAGAGAAAAACAAACTCTTTTTTTGTAAGAGAACAAAAAAAGAGGTTCCCACTGCCGCGAATAGCGGCGGGAGCTTTTTCTTTTTGCTCTCCAGCAAAAAGGAGAAATTTCTTTCTTTCCTCTGCGCTACCTCATCTTACTCTGTGCCTCTGTGGTGAATCTTTTTTCAATTTGTAAGGAAAATCTTGACTTACACACAAAGTCGCGCTTGTGATATCAGGTTTTACATATGGCAACCACTTTACAAAACAGTTCTGCTGAAGAGAAAAAGACGCGATCTCGAGAAGAGATTCCTCATGAAGATCGTTGGAATGTTGAGGCCCTTTACCTCTCTTTTGAGGCGTGGGAAGCGGATCTCAAAAAATGGGGGAGAGAGGAGAGGAGAGAGGGCCATTGGCAAGAAATTACCGCATTTAAAGGTAAACTTAACGAGGGGGCCGACTTACTTCGCAATCTTTTTCAGACCTGTTTTGAGTTTGAAAGGGCGCTCTCGAAACTTTACACATATGCTCATCTTCGCCACGACGAAGATGTGGCGAATGATCAGTGCAAAAAGGCTTACACGCGGATCTCCTCGCTCCTTTTTGATTTTCGGCAAGAGACCTCATGGGTTGAACCCGAAATTTTAGCGCTCCCAGAAGCCAAATTAAAAGAGTACCTCACGGCGCCGGCGCTTGCGGAGTTTCGCGTCTATTTAGAGAAGATTGTACGGCTTAAGCCTTATACGCTCTCTGCGGAAAAAGAGGAGCTGATGGCTCTTGCAGGGAACGCCCTTGAAACACCTTCGCGTGCTTTCGGTTCTTTCAATAATGCTGATCTCAAATTTGCCCAGATCGAAGATGCGCAGGGGAGAAAGCTCGAACTTACGCATGCTAAGTTTCTGCTCTATTTGCGGGGACGTGATCGAAAGTTGCGCAAAGAAGCCTTTGAGACGCTGCATCACAGTTTTGCTGCCTATGAAAATACACTGTGCGATCTCATTAATGGGGAGATGCAGAAGCATTTATTCAACGCACGTGCGCGTGGATACAAGAGCTGTTTGGACGCGGCGCTCTTTTCACATCAGATCGACACGAGCGTTTATCACTCTCTGATTGCGACAGTCCGCAAAAACTTGAGTGTTCTCCACCGCTACATGGGTGTTCGCAAGAAACTCCTTGGGTATGACGAACTCCATCTCTACGATTTGCATGTTCCTCTCGTGCCAGAGATCACCTTCACGATGAATTACAATGAGGCCGTACGCGAGATTGCGCGTTCCGTGCTTCCTCTGGGTGGTGAATATCAGACGGTGCTAGAAAAAGGATTGGGTCAAGATCGCTGGGTCGACAAGTATGAAAACCTGAGAAAACGATCTGGGGCCTATTCAAGCGGCTGTTTTGACAGCATGCCCTACATCCTCATGAACTACCAAGGCGCCTTCCACGATCTCATGACACTGGCGCATGAAGCCGGCCATAGCATGCACTCGTTTTTGAGCGGACGCAATCAGCCCTACCACTACTCCCACTATCCCATTTTTGTCGCAGAGGTGGCCTCGACCTTTAACGAAGAGCTTCTGATCACAGATCTCCTTGCGAAAACAAAAGATAAGATGCAGCGCGCCTACTTGATCAATCAAAAGATTGAAGATATCCGTGGGACTCTTTTCAGACAGACGATGTTTGCCGAATTCGAACTGCGACTTCACACCTGGGTAGAGCAGAATGTGCCTCTCACACCCGCGCTTCTCAAGAGTGAATACCGAAAACTCAACAGCGATTATTTTGGCGCCCATCTTGTCATTGACGATGCAATCGATATCGAATGGGCCCGCATTCCGCATTTCTACTACAACTTCTACGTCTACCAGTATGCGACAGGCATTAGTGCAGCTCACGCCCTCTGTGAAAAAGTCCTAAAAGAGGGAGCTCCAGCCAAAGAGCGGTATCTTAAATTCCTCTCTTCGGGTTCTAGTCGATACCCCTTAGAGCTGTTAGAGCTTGCCGGAGTGGATATGCGCAGGAGCGATGCTGTTGAAGCGACAATCCGCCACTTCGACACTCTTGTAACTGAGCTCGAGCAGGCGCTACGTTGAGAAAAATATTGATTGAAATCATGCAGACGCAGTATGTCATTTGTAGTTTGCAAAAATAAATTTACGGTTTTTGCGGGTATAAAATGTCAACTAAGTTCAAAGACTACTTCGTCGTTGTCAACGAAAAGGGGTTACACACACGTCCTTCCACGGAGCTCGTGCGGTGTGCAGCATCTTTTAAATCTCAAGTAACTTTGAGTTATCAGGATCAGCACGCAAGCGCCAAATCTCTTCTCGAGATTTTGATGTTGGCTGCTTCTAGAGGAGCGAAGGTAAAGGTGGAGGCTGAAGGAGAGGATGCCGAGGCGGCTATTAAATCGATCCTTCAACTCGCTCGCAACAAATTCAACATCAAATACTAAGAGACAATCTCTGAATTAAACGCGGAACCTCCTGGGGCTTTTTGCAATCTTTTTATTCCCTTCGGGCATCCATATGCTCGTCCCGATATTGAATGCCCGAAGAAAATAAAAATCTCACTAAAAATCCCCTAGGATCTTCTCACGTTTAATTCAGAGATTGTCTCTAAGACAGGAAAGAATTTAACCACCGAGCACACAGAGAACACCGAGGCGATTCGCGCAAAAAAATTGAAGCCGGGGCTCCCTCTTCATCTCGGTGTGCTCGGTGTTAAAAATCTCTATTCTTCGACGGCGACAGCTTTTTCCAGAACTTCTTTTTTACAGAAAACCGGCGCGTTGTACATGAGCGCAAGAGTCATGCAGTCGCTTGGGCGAGCGTCGATTTCAAGGATATGGCGCTCTTCACCGATCTGCTGTTCGAGGAAGAGGCGCGCAAAATAGATCGTGTCTTCAATATTGTTGATGACGATCTGGAGAACTTTGACCTCCAAGCCATCTAAAATCGATTGGATCAAATCATGTGTGAAAGGACGGGGTTTGTGTTCTTCTGTGAGGTAGGTCTGGATATTTTTACCCACATGCGGATCGGTGTAGATCGCAAATTTCTTCGTCTCATTGCCTAAGATGATAACCGTGTAGGCTCGTGACTGCAAAATCTTATTAAACGATACAGGGACAAGTTCAGACATGAATCCTCCGACCAATCAACTTTGTTGCGCGAATAGTTTTTTAACCACAGAGAGCACCGAGAACACAGAGGCGCGTTGTGCGAGAATAAAACTCTCTTATATCTTCTCGGTGCCCTCGGTGTGCTCGGTGGTAAAACTCCACCGTTAGAAAACACCCCATTCAAAAACGTATGTTTAAGGTTGGATCACAATTTGTCCATCGAAAAAACCGATGATCACGCGACCTGCGAGATTAAAGAAGAATCCGGTATCAATGACACCGGGTATTCGCAGAAGGGCATCGTGCTCTTTTTCCGGTCCGCTGCACGGTTCGTCGAATTGAATATCGAAGATTAGATTCTGATTGTCAGTGATGTAATGCGAGCCATCGGGGTTTTTTCGCCAACTTCCCTTGTATCCACCTTTGGCGAGGTGATGCGCTGTAGCATTGTGTGCAAAGGGGAGCACTTCGACTGGTAGCTTGCGCGTCCCTAGTTGAGGAACAAGTTTGCTCTCATCGACAATCACAACCATTTCGCGGCTCATGGCGGCGACGATCTTCTCTCTTACGAAAGCTCCTCCTCCTCCTTTAATCATCCGCTTTTCTGAGTCAATTTCATCAGCGCCATCGACGGTCAGATCGAGGGTTGAAATCTTCTCAATGTCGATCAGAGGAATTCCATGTTTTTTTGCGAGCACACCAGAGGTTTTCGAGCTAGCAACAGCTTTAATAGAGAGACCCTCTTTACATCGCTTTGCAAGACGTTCGATAAAAAATTGAGCTGTTGAGCCCGAGCCGAGCCCCACCAGCATTCCATCTTCAACGAACTCTGCGGCAGTATTCGCCACAGCTTTTTTCGCAAGGTCTTCAGGAGACATAGGTTTGATTCTATACGATTACGTATAAAAGAAGTACAGGCTTGCAGAAAATGCAGGTAAAAAATCAGACTGGAGTCATGAGTAATGAGAAGAAGAAAGACTTTGCAGAAGAGAGTCCTAAAACACGAAGAGCGCGCGAGAAGCTCAAAAAGCATCTCGACGCATTCGAAGGCAAGATCACTCCCCAGGCTCTGCAGAAAAAGGCGATTGAGATCCACCGATGGATTTCACGTCATGCTGCAGACCGGATCGTTCTGAAAAGCAAGACAATCTCCCTCTTTGATGAAAATAAAAATGCTGCCGAGATCAGTCAGAAAATCTCTAAGCTCACCGAACAGATACAATCATGGAAGATGGATACCAAAATAACATGAAGAATCGAGAGTTTGGCAAGGAGGCGCCCCAGAATTTTGATTCGGAGCGAGCGACCATTGCCAAGGGGCAAGGCGCGAGTGAAAATCAAAATTCGGGGGCAAAGCCGACGCAGCAAAAATCCGATTCTTCAGGTTGTTTTGGTATAATCGATTGCCTGAAAAGGCGCGGTTTTATCGACGCCCTCACGAGCGAGGAGATCCATCTTCTCGTTAAGAAACCGACTAAAATTTATGTGGGCTTTGATCCAACAGCCGATAGTCTTCACCTGGGAAACCTGATGGGGATTGTGGCCCTTGGATGGTTCCAGCGTTTTGGGCACACACCTTTTGTTATCTTGGGAGGAGCAACAGGTAGAATTGGAGACCCTTCAGGAAAGAGCGTCGAGCGTCCGCTTTTAGACTCCGCAACAATCGCGCACAACGTTTCACGTATCCGCACTCACTTCGAACAGATCCTTGACTTTTCAGATCCTGCAACGCGCCCCGTAATTTTAAACAATGAAGAGTGGTTTTCTTCGCTCTCTCTTATCGATTTTCTACGCGATGTGGGCAAACACTTTCGTGTTGGAACCATGCTCGCTAAAGAGATGGTTCGCTCAAGAATCGAATCGGAAGAGGGGATTAGCTATACGGAATTCAGCTACCAGATCTTGCAAGCGTACGACTTTTACTACCTTTGCCGTGATTATGATGTAATGGTCGAGATGGGGGGGAGCGATCAGTGGGGCAATATCACAAGTGGGATTGAGCTGACGCGTAAGCTCCTTGCAAAGCAGACATTTGGCTTGACTTTTCCTCTGCTCACGCGCAGCGATGGTAAAAAATTTGGTAAGACAGAAGAAGGGGCGATCTGGCTCTCGCCGGAGCGCTGCTCTCCGTATCAGTTTTACCAGTATCTTTTCCGCATGCCCGATGCTGATGTCATCAAACTTATGCGGCTTCTCACATATATGGAGATGGAAGAGATCGAGGGGTATGAGAGGATGATGAAGGCTCCCGACTACACTCCCAATACAGCGCAACGCAGACTTGCAGAGGAGCTAACGCGACTTGTGCATGGCGAAGAGGGTTTGCAGGCTGCGCTGAAAGTGACGGAGGGGGCAAAGCCTGGCTCTGAGGCAAAACTCGATCCCGAGGTTTTAAAAGAGATTGCAAACGATATGCCTAATCTCTCGCTGAAAACAGAGGATGTTGTCGGTATAAAATATGTCGACCTCACCGTGAAAACAGGCTTTCTTTCCAGCAAAGGAGAGGCTGTTCGCCTCATCGAGAATGGCGGCGCTTATCTCAACAACGAGAAGATCCAAGATCCCCAGCTAAAGATCTCCCCCGAACATCTCATCGGTGGCCGCTATCTGCTCCTCGGCTCCGGCAAAAAAAAGAAACTCCTCCTCTCCATCACCTAATTTATTGTTGAAGAATAGGGGGATGAATAGACATGTCGGGTGCCAGAGCACTAGCGTGTCCCTGTCCCCCGCGACCCCCCTTGCGCCTCATCTCGCTTTGAAAAATCCTGTGCTCGGAGGCGGGGTGTGCGAAGCACTACCCCGAAGCCATCGGCTGCTCGCGCGCTCGTCTTCCCGCGGGACTAACGTCTCGTCGCGGGGCCCTTTTCTCGCGTCGTCTCGCAGAGCGAGGTGAAGACCTCCAAGCCGTTTTCGGAAATCTTAACTTGGCACTGCGAGACGACGCGAAAAGGGGACCCAACCGCAAGGTTGGGGAAGTGAGCGCGCGAGCAGCCCGACGACTCAGATCGCGCAGAAAAATCATAGCGCAGGAGAGCGGAGCGGGCGGGGTAGTGCTTTGCACACCCCGCCTCCGAGCACTCGATTTGTCGAAGCAGATCGAAGACCTAGGGGGCAAGCGGGGGACAAAGACACGCAGTGCTTTGTCCCCGACATGTCTTATTGGAGCGCATGGAGAGATTGTTTTGCATTTCATTTTTTCGGCTTACACAAAAGCGCTTGCTTGAAAATCAGTGTGATACAACAATGGGCTAAAGACATGAGCTGATAGGAGTTATGCATATGACCACGATCACAAAAAAGAAACTGATTCAAGTCATCTCTCAAGAAAGAGGAATCCATCCAAATGATGTGCGTAACGTCGTGCAATCTTTTCTCGATGCAATGACACAATTTCTAGCGCAGGGCGATCGTTTAGAGTTCCGCGATTTTGGCGTTTTCGAAGTCGTCGAGAGAAAACAGAAGATCGGCCGCAATCCAAAGAACGCCGGAGTGCCTATCGTGATCCCCGCGCGCAAAGCTGTCAAATTCACACCTGGAAAAGAGATGCGCAAACTGATTGGCAAGGGCGCCTCTCCCAAACCTCCCGCTCCGACTCTCTAGAAAAAAGGACGGCCCCTCCAATGGACAAAGGACTACCCTTTTCTTTTTGTCCTTTGGCCCCGTCCATTCGTCCTTTTACTTCCGTTTTCGTCCCTTGGGGCCTGTCCGTTGTCCTTTGGGAGGGTGGGTTATTGAATTTTTCTTTTAACACTCCATGGTGTTAAAATTCTTAATATTGAAATTTATTCAGCAATAGGGATAATTATTAGCTAAATTGGAGAATTTAGATTTTGACTTTCCCCAAGATTATTTTATTTGGAACCATAGCATTATTTTCAATCATCGGCATCGTCGGTCTCGGCAAAAAAATGTCGAGCAAAGAGCCTGGAGAGTCCGTTTCATCTGCCAAAATCCAAACCCCCGCTGCTCAATCACCTAGCATTTCGAGGCAGGAAACTGCTCTAGAAGTTGAAAAAATTCCTGCTAAGCTTGGCAAGGAAGTTCCTAAAGGCCCCATTGATGATTTCCCGAATATCGACCGAACCTTTCAATTATTTACTACCGGCCCTACAAAGCTGCCGATCGTTGAGACAGTGACCTATTCAACTACCGTACCTTGGCTAAAAGGGCGACCCGCATGGCTTGCAGACTACGCAACTCATTACGCGACGTCGCGACATTTTATCGCGCGTAGTTTGAACGGGAAGCCAGACTATTTTACCCAGAAAATCTCTCCTGGAAGCGCTTTCAATGTTTTCCGAAAAGACAAACGAATTCAGTTCTATCTTCTGGTTGATCTCACGCGTTGCAAAATGGGATTCTATTATGTCGATTTAGACACTAAAGAGCGCCTACTTCTGAAAACCTACTCGGTAGGAGTCGGAAAAAGCGATCCGAAAAGCTCGTCGGGCTCGCTAACACCACTTGGAGTGTATTCGCTCGGGAGCAAGATTGCGATTTACAGCCCTGGAATCACCGGCATTGCACGCGAGCAAAAGGTAGAGATGATCACGCTTTTTGGCACTCGTTGGATTCCTTTCCACGAAGCAATCGAGGGGAGCGCTGCGCTCACAAAGGGATATGGTATCCATGGTGCCCCTTGGATTTACCCAACTCCAACGAATTCTCCTGTTGAGAACACAAGTGCGATTGGAAAACATGAGAGTGATGGCTCAATTCTTCTTTCCCACGAGGATATGGAAGAGCTTTTTTCGATCGTGATTACAAAACCCACATTCGTCGTCATCGTGAAAGATTTTCACGAAGCGAGAATGCCCGGTATAGAGGTCGCAACACCAACGCGTTAATTTAGGATAAGTTCATGTTAACACACGAAAAACAGATTCAAGATTACGAGAAAACAATTGCTGATGTGAAAGAGCAGAGCAGCAAGAATTCACTCCTGTCTAAAACAGAATTGCGCAACCTGGAAAAGAAGCTTGAACTCTTGAAGCAGCGCGTATACTCGAAACTCACCCCATGGGAGAGAGTGACGATCTGTCGCCATCCTGCCCGTCCTCGTGCGGTCGATTACATAAAGCATCTTTGCGAAGATTTTACCGAACTTTCAGGAGATCGTCTTTTCCGAGACGATGCAGCAGTGATTGCGGGTCTGGGGAAGATCGGCGGCGTTAAATTCATGATCATCGCGCAAGAGAAGGGGTGCGATACTGAAAGCAGGCTCAAGAGAAATTTTGGGATGCCCCATCCAGAAGGATACCGCAAAGCGATGCGTTGTATGCGTCTAGCTGCAAAATTTAACCTTCCTGTCCTTTCGATCTTAGATACGCCTGGAGCATATCCCGGCTTAGATGCTGAGGAGCGTGGACAAGGATGGGCGATTGCTCAAAATCTCTGGGAGATGGCAAAACTGCCTACACCAATTATTGTTCTGCTTGTCGGTGAGGGCTGTTCGGGTGGAGCTCTGGGAATGGGGGTAGGGGATGTGATCGGCATGCTAGAACACTCCTACTATTCAGTGATCTCTCCAGAAGGTTGCGCTTCGATTCTCTGGAAGGATTCAAATAAGAAAGAGAGCGCGGCCACAACCCTTAAAATTCATGCAGAAGATCTCATTCAATTTGAAATTGTAGATGAGATCATCAAAGAGCCCCTTGGAGGTGCACATCATGCCCCCGAGGTTGTGTATCAAAATGTAAAAACATTTGTTCTCCATCAATGGGAGATGTTAAAACATACATCTTCTGATATCCTGATCGAACAGCGTTATCAAAAATTCCGCAAGATGGGGAAATTTACGGATGAAACTTCTACTTAAAGCCGCTCTACGTAGCCGTAAGCATCTCACTCTGCTCATGGCCACATTCTTGACTCTATTTGCTCTCACAATTGCCAACACAATGGAGATGTTTGCTCTCGGCGTGCTTTCAAGCTTGCAGGAGACTAAAGTCTCCGCTCCAATCCAGAAGGAGACTAATCCTCTCAACTGGCTGATCCAGGAGGTCAAGCAGGAGTTCCAGGTATCAGATAATATCAATGCCTTGGTAGCCATTTTAGTTGCTGTTGCGGTCTTTAAAGCGATCTGGCTGTTCGCAAGTCGTTATACCACGCAAATCCTCTCGATTCGTGTGAGTCGAGATCTTCGCCAACAGTATTTTGAGCATATCCAATCTCTGCCGATGAGTTTTTATCAGCAGCACAACATTGGGGGGCTTTCCTCTCGAGTGGTCGGAGATGCAGGACAGATCGCCAACTCGATCAACTCCTGGATGACAAACTATCTTCAGACACCCTTTACTATCGTGACCAACCTCGGGATGTGTTTCTACCTCTCGTGGGAGCTCTCTCTGGTGATTTTTTTTGGCGTTCCTCTCATTATTCTTCCCATTGTTTTTCTGGCGAAGCGCGTGAAACGCGTATCGCGCCAACTGCAAAAAAATCAGGAAAAATTTGCCTCAGTATTAATCGATTTTCTCGCAGGCATTCAGACTGTAAAAATCTTTGCCATGGAGCTCTTCTCGCTGAAAAAATACAAAGAGCAGAATGACAGAATGGCGGTGCTCGAGAGCAAAACAGCAAAATATGGACTCCTGACACGCCCAATTTTACACGCCGTTACCACGCTTTGTTTGGCGAGTGTTGTCCTATTTGGTCTTTATACGCTCGAGATGAGCATCTCGCATCTCATCGTGTTCTGTGGACTCCTCCATTTGATCTATGAGCCTGTAAAAAAGTTTGCCGATGAGAACGCAAATATCCAGAGAGGTGTCGTCGCTGCAGAGCGTATGTTTGAAGTTTTAGGACAGCGTTCTATTTTGGAGGATAAGCCAGGCGCTATCGAACTCAAAAAGTTCGACGACAGCATCGAATTTGACCACGTCTGGTTTCGCTATGAAGGGGAGTGGGTGCTCAAAGACCTCAGTTTTAAAGTTCGCAAAGGGGAGACAGTTGCGATTGTAGGTCCCACCGGAGCCGGTAAATCCACAATCGTCCAGCTCATGCCGCGCCTTTATGATGTTCAAAAAGGTGAGATCCGTGTTGATGGTAAGCCACTTTCAAGCTACACACAGAAGTCGCTCCGCGAGTGTATCGGGTTCGTTTCGCAGAGACCCTTTCTTTTTTATGATACCGTCGCATCGAATATCGCCTACGGCCGTAACTTCACAAGGGAAGCAATCGAAAGTGCCGCACGACGTGCACATGCAGAAGAGTTTATTGTCCGTCTTCCAGAGAAATATGACTCTCTGCTTGCCGAAGCGGGAAAGAGTCTTTCCGGCGGGCAGCAGCAGCGGCTCGCAATTGCGCGAGCTCTCGTAAAAAACGCTCCCATTCTGATCTTGGATGAAGCGACATCCGCGCTCGATGCAATCAGCGAGAATCGGATCAAAAAGGCGATCGCAGAGCTTCACGGCGAGGTCACGCAGATCATTATCGCCCACCGTCTAGCCACAATCGAACATGCCGATAGGATCATCTACCTCGAGCGCGGCGAAAAAGTTGCCGAAGGCACGAGAGACCAACTTCTGCAGACCTGCAAAGGCTTCAAGGAGATGTGGGAAGCCCTCTACCGAACCGATAGAGAAGCGCTAGTCTCTGAATAACGACTCAACGACCTTAGGACACTAGACGTAAATGCGGGGAACGCGCTCGTTTAATCCGCAGAGGATTTCATAGGGGATCGTGTTGCAGATATTGGCTATCTCTTGAAGAGGGATCTCTTCGCTGCCTTGTTTGCCAATAAGCACAACCTCATCTCCAACGAAAACGTCATCATTGCCGATATCAACCATAAACTGGTCCATGCAGACGGTTCCAACAATCGGATATTTTTTTCCCCGAATAAGGACATACCCTTTGTTAGAGAGATCTCTGCGATATCCGTCGCCATAGCCTACGGGGATGGTCACAATGCGAGAACTGCTCTGCGTATGAAAAGTGTGGTTGTAGCTAATTCCTTTTCCCTTTTCTACTACCTTGAAATAGGAGACTGTAGATTTGAGTGAAAAGCAAGGTGCAATGCCTTCCAAGTCCATGTATCCAAATGTCAAAAGCGCAGGGCGCACCATATCCATTTGCGATTCCGGAAATGCCAACATGCCCGTTGAATTCTCAATGTGTCGAATAACCGGTTTGTCGATTTTTTTACAGACTTCTTGAAAGACCTGCATCTGCTCTTTGCCGTAGGCATCGGTTCCCGCTAGGTGGGAATAGATCCCTACGATCTCAAAGCATGGATCGTGTGCGAGCTCCCGATACAACCCGAGCGCGGTTTCTGGTCGCATGCCCGTACGGTGCATCCCTGTATCCACTTCGATGTGTACTTTACACCGGTTTCCAAGAAGTTTGCACTGTGTACGGATCAGCTCTGCTTTTAAACGCGAGCTTACAGAGATCTCTAGGCCGTTTATAAGAAGATCTTCAACCTGTTCTTTATGTATCGCTCCCAATACCAGTATCGGTATTTTCACTCCTGCTCGACGCAATAGAGCTCCTTCATTCGCATGCGCCACCGCTAAATAATCGACGCCCTCTTCCGCAGCGATCTTGCCCATTGCCACAAGCCCATGCCCGTATGCATTCGCTTTAATCGGCAAACAGAAGAGTCTTTTCCCAATAAATGCGCGCACGGTTTGCAGATTCTTGCGGAACTGCTGTACGTTGATTTCGATCCAGGTAGGGTGCCAATCGGACACTGTTTTTATCCTTTCAGTTTTCCGAGCTTGATAAATGCGGCTTTTAGGTCCTGGTTCTCTTTGCGATCGAATGAACCGCTTGATGCAAGCCAAGCAACGTAGTCACCGGGAATGCTTTCTAACGCTTTGCCTTGATGCTTCCCAAATGGCATGCGCGTTACATTTGTTGGTGCGGAGAGAAGATCGATAACCTGCTGCATTTTGAGATCATCTGTCATCAGCGAGAAGACCTGGCTTAAAACCATCACGTCATCAAGGGCGCGGTGCGCTTGATTCGCAGGGATCTGATAAACTTCGCGTAGGGATTGAAGCGTGTGCCGTGGGAGATCGTTGCGATACTTGCGGGCCCACTTAAGCGAATCTATAAAGGTCCACTTGGGCATTTCCATGCTATGGCGCTTGAACTCTTCTTCGAGGAAAGGCTTATCGAATGCATCGTTGTTATGTGCAATGAGGACAACCTCCCCTTCGCAGAACGCACAAAATGAGGCACCAACCTCTTTCCAGGTGGGAGCATCTTTTACCATCTCGTCAGAGATATTATGAATCGCTGTTGCCTCTTTGGGGATCGGCATTCCTGGATTTACAAGCTCGATAAATGTGCGGTTTTGTAGGAGATCATAGGCCGCAATTTCAATGATGCGATCTTTGTCGGAACGAATGCCTGTTGTCTCGGTGTCGTAAAAAATTGGACGCATGGGTGCTCTTTTGGTTTTGCTTTCCATTCTAGAAAATTGCATGATTTGTGTTTATGATTTTCATCGCTTGTTTTCTTGCTCTCTTTTCTCCACTTACCGCAGCGGCTCCTGCAGAAACCCCACTCGAAGTCTTTTTCTCTCCAGAAGATCATCTTGCGGATCAACTCACTGGTCTAATTGAAAAAGAGGAGAGTTCGATCAAAGTTGCGGCCTATGCGTTCTCCCATTGGAAAATTGCTAAGGCGCTTTGCGAAGCTAAAGAGAGGGGAGTTAGCATTGAAGTGATCGTCGACCCTTTCTCGCTGAAATTTTCCTCGATTTTAAAAAAGCTTGCAAAAGCAGAGATTCCCATCTGGGTGTGGGACCCCGCCTCCTCTTCTACAGGTTCTTCGCTCATGCATGACAAGTTCTGTGTTTTTGGCGAGAGAGCCGTATGGACAGGCTCCTTCAATTTCACCTACTACGCAGACCACTCCAATCGAGAAAATGCGATTATTCTGAACAACCCCGATGTCGCTAAAAAATTTAACAGGCATTTCGAAAAGCTGAAAAAGAGCGGCTGTAAGCGCTATACGCCTCCTCCCATCCTCGAAAAAAGACGATGAAGGAGAAGAGATCGGGCCCGTCCACGTGCGTGCCCGATCCCTCCCCTTGCCTCCGGATTGACTTATTCCTCCTCCTCTTGCTACTCTTGAAGGCATGAAAAGCCTAATTTTTCTTATAGTTTTTGCTGGTCTGCTCTTTTCTCTTTCTGGCTGTTATCAGGCCCATTCTGGCGATGATCTCAGGACCGTTCCTGCGACCAATAATCCCAATATCATCATGCGAGAGAGGAACCCGAGTGTTCCTGGAGCAAACTTCTAGGGATGAAACACGCTAAACCCACCTATAATTTTTTCCCGCACCAGACTGAAAAGGTCGTGCGCGCTCTCGGGAAGGAGAAGCTGCTCGAGATCTTGAAATCGATGCTTCTCATTCGCAATTTTGAAATCCGCGCAGAATCGGCCTATCAACAGGGAAAGATCGGTGGATTTTTCCACTCCTACATGGGACAAGAGGCAGTAGCGGCCGCAGCCTACTCTGCCATTGGAAAGGATCAATGGTGGTCTGGCTCGTATCGTTGCCATGCCTACGCCCTTCTTCTGGGAGCAACTCCAAACGAACTGATGGCCGAGCTCTACGGAAAAACGACAGGTAATGCAAAAGGTCGCGGTGGATCGATGCACTTTTTTACCGACCGACTTCTCGGCGGATTCGGCATTGTCGGTGGGCAAATTCCCATAGGAACCGGTGCGGCATTTACGGTCAAATACGCCAAAAATGTAAAACTCAATAAACCAGTAGCTCCTTGCGAAATTTCGATCTGCTTTTTTGGAGATGGTGCCGTAGCACAAGGCTCTTTCCACGAGTCACTCAATTTAGCCTCTTTGTGGGATCTTCCCTGCCTCTACGTGATTGAAAATAATCAGTGGGGGATGGGAACCCATGTCGATCGCGCCATCTGCGTAGAGCCTATTGCCGAGAGAAAAGCTCCCGGTTACGATATGCAGAGCTACACATTCGATGGAATGGACTTCTTCAACTGCTATGCAGGATTTCTGCATGTATACGAAGAGATGAAAAAAAATTCTCGTCCTGTCCTGGTAGAGGTGGTTACAGAGAGGTTCCGCGGACATTCGATCTCTGACCCTGCTCTTTATCGCTCAAAAGATGAGCTCAAATTCTGCATGGAGCGCGATCCTCTTCTCATTATGCTGAAAACATTATCATCGATGGGAATGCTCTCCGAACAAGAGTATCTTGCAATGGACAAACAGCAGAAAGAGATCGTCTTTGCCGCAATGAAATTTGCTGATGAAAGCCCTTGGCCCAATCCGATCGAACTCGAAGAGGATGTGTTCGCAAAATGAGTACACAAGTTGTTGAGATGCGAGAGGCCCTCCGCCAGGCGATGGATGAAGAGATGCAGCGCGATCCCGCCGTCTTTATCATCGGAGAAGAGGTCGCAGAGTACAATGGCGCCTATAAGGTCACCAAGGGCATGCTCGAAAAATGGGGCCCCAATCGTGTAATCGATACGCCGATTGCTGAACTCGGTTTTGCCGGACTCGCCATTGGAGCCGCGATGACTGGTCTTCGCCCCATCGTCGAATTCATGAGTTTTAACTTCTCTTTTGTGGGGTGCGATCAGATCATCTCCAACGCGATTAAGATGCACTACATGTCAGGGGGGCGCTATTCAGTCCCTATTGTGTTCCGCGGACCCAATGGAGCAGCCGCGCAGGTCTCCTCACAACACTCTCACTGCGTTGAGGCGATCTATGGCAATCTTCCAGGGCTTATCATCATCGCGCCGAGTAATCCCTACGATGCAAAAGGACTTTTAAAATCCGCGATCCGCAGCAATAATCCCGTTCTCTTTTTGGAAAGCGAACTCTCCTATGGCGACAAGATGGAAATTCCGACAACGGAGTATCTCGTACCCATCGGGAAGGCGCGTATCGTTCGCGAGGGGACCCATCTCACACTGATCTCGCATAGCCGCATGGTAAACCTATGTCAAGCTGCCGCAGAGGAGATGGCAAAGAAGGGGGTTTCGGTCGAGCTGATCGATCTTCGTACCATTAAACCCCTCGACATTACAACCATTGCCGAATCGGTACGTAAAACACATCGATGCGTTCTTGTGGAAGAGGGACATGTTTTCACGGGAATCTCCGCGGAAATCGGCTTCCAAATTATGGAACACTGCCTCGATTATCTCGATGCGCCCATTAAGCGAGTGGCACAGCGAGAGACGCCGATGCCCTACTCCAAAGTGCTCGAGAAAGAGACAATGCCGACAAAAGAGCGCATCATCGATGCGATCAACGAAGTATTAAGATAGAGTCATCATATGCCATTTACACTCACCATGCCCAAACTTTCGCCGACGATGGAAGAGGGAACCATTGTAAAATGGCGAAAAAAAGAGGGAGAGCGCGTAAAGGTTGGCGATGTTCTTTTCGAGGTTGCAACGGATAAAGCAACCGTTGAACATAGCTCTCTCGACGATGGCTTTGTGCGCAAAATTCTTGTCAAAGAGGGAGGATCGGCGCAGGTCAATCAAGCTGTTGCTGTCATGACAGAGAAAGCAGACGAGAGTATCGAAGGCTATGTTCCTGAAGGGGTTGTCCAAAAAGCCGCAGCTCCTGCACCGGCCGCCGCAGAGAAGAAGCAAGAAGAGAAAAAAGTAGAGAGTGTAAAGCCCTCAGGACTCGGGCTCGAACAGCCTGCATTTGTTCCAGAACCTCCACTCACGAAATATGAATTTGCTGGAAGAGAAGGGGGAGTAGGGGAGCGAGTTTTAGCCTCTCCGCTCGCAAAACGCCTTGCTAAGGAGCGTGGCATCGATCTCTCCAGCGTGAAGGGATCGGGGCCACATGGGCGCGTCACAAGCCGCGATCTCGATCTCGGCCAGAGCGCAGGCGCTGTTGCTTTCGGAAGAAGAGAGACTCCAACAATTGCTCCTGGTACATACGAGGAGATTCCACTCACGCCGATGCGCAAAGTCATCGCGCGTCGCCTCCAAGAATCAAAGACCTTTATTCCCCATTTTTATGTCTCGCAAGAGGTGAAAGCAGATCCACTCTTTCACGCACGTGAGCAACTTAAAGCAGGCGGCCTCAAAGTCTCATTTAACGATTTTGTCGTCCGCGCTTCCGCGCTGGCTCTCCGCGAACATCCCGAGATCAACAGCGGCTTTAATTCGACAAGTGCCAGTATCATTCGCTTCAAAACCATCGATATCAGTATTGCTGTTAGTCTTCCTGAAGGGCTGATCACACCCATCGTTCGCCATGCTGACTACAAAAACCTTGGGCAACTCTCCTCAGAAATTAAACATCTCGCTGAGAAAGCGCGTCACGGCAAGCTCGCCAGAGAAGAGTATGTAGGAGGATCGTTTACGATCTCTAACCTCGGCATGTTTGGGATTTCAGAGTTTTTTGCCGTGATCAACCCCCCGCAAGCCGCGATTCTCGCTGTAGGCGGTATCGAAGAGAAGCCAATTGTAAATAACGGACAAATTGTTCCTGGAAAGACGATGATGATGACGCTCTCAGTCGACCATCGCGTCATCGATGGTTCTGATGCTGCTAAATTCCTCAAATCAGTGCAAAAATTCCTCGAAAATCCCGCACTTCTCCTGCTTTAGCCCCCCTCTTTTTTGGAGTGCGGTGACAAGTCACACGCACTCCAAAAAGAAAATCCAGAATTTTGTGTAAAATTTTAATAAGAATTGCAGGAGCAGACTAGTGAGAGCTTAGTTATAAATTCTCTATGTAACAAGTTCTTAAGGAATATTGGAAGGGTGTTATTATTTGATGGTGCGCGGTAACGAGCCACTCGCATCATTACGCAGGAGCGCAATGGCACTAGAAACGGTGATCGTATCGAGATGGATGCTCTCATATGAGCCGCCTTTGACAAGCGTATCGAAGAGGCGCTTCATCTGGATTTTGAGATCTTGGAGATGGGTTTTGAAATTTTCTTCGCTTGAGACGGGCAATCTTGGAAGAAGCTGGTTCATCTTTTCGACAGTCTGTAGATACTCATCGCGCAGGTGCATGAGCATCTCGACATTGCCGCGATTCTGGCTCATCTGCTGAACGATCTGATCTACATTCTCCACAAGTTCTTTCAGGTCATGCTGAGGAGAGAATTGCGAAGGAGGAATCTGGCTGCTACCAAGTGGAGGAATGCGCATGGGATCACCTTTTTCTCACTCCTTACAAGATCTGTGAATTAAAAGGGAAGAGATGAAAAAAGTTCTCTTAAATTTTCGAGGAGGTCGCTTCTAGGACAGCCAGTCTCTTTTCTAGCTCTTCGATCTTTTTGACGTATTCGCCGATCTTGCGCAGCTGGACTTGCTGGCGATTATAGTCTGCAAGAGGCATTACAGGGCCGCCCGCGTATTTGCCGGGTTCGGTGATCGTCTTGCTGACGCCACCTCGGGTCGCGATCATGACATTATCGCAAATCTCTAGATGCCCGACAACGCCGGCTTGACCTCCGAAGATCACATGTTTGCCCGTTTTTGCAGAACCGGCGATACCCGTTTGCGAGACGATGATGTTATGCTGGCCAATGGTGACGTTGTGGCCGATTTGTACGAGGTTGTCGATTTTTGTGCCTTTACAAATGCGTGTGACCTTAAAGCGTGCCCGGTCGATGGTGGTACAGGCACCAATCTCGACATCATCTTCGATGACGACAGTTCCGAGTTGATCAAGCTTCTGGTGTTTTCCTTGTGCATCTGTGACGTACCCAAACCCGCACGATCCGATAATCGCACTGGGTTGCAAGATGACGCGAGAACCAATCGTGCATTTTTCACGGACAACAACATGCGCGTGGAAAATACAATCTGCACCGATTGTCACGCCGGGACCAATCGACACAAAGGGTCCAATGCGAGTTCTGTCTTGAATCGAGCATCCTTTATCAATCACAGCGTAAGGGCCAATCTGCACATCGTTGCCGATTTTCACGCTTGGGTGAACGACAGCAGTAGGATGGATCCCGACAAAACCAGAGCGCATCTCCTCAGTTAAGAGGAATGTTTCTGCGATCTTTTGAAAAGCGCGCGACGGATCATCGGCAACAAGAAAATTTTTCCCTGCAGAAACAGGAACATCTTTGCCGATGCAGATGACCCCGGCTTGCGATTTTTCCATCAATTCGCGGTAGCGGAGATTGGCCAAAAAGGAGGCCTCTTCACCGGTTGCCGACTCTAGATTGTCGACACCGGAGATCCGGTGATCCGGATCTCCGATCAGTGTAGCGCCACAAATTTTTGCAAGCTCCTCAAGCCGATAGCTCATTTCGTTTTGGTCTCAGCTTTAGGTGCTTGTGCAGGCTTAGCTTCTGCTTTTGGGGTAGCAGGCGCTTGAGCTGTTTTTGCATCAGCTTTAGGCTCAACTTTTGGGGCCTGCGCAGTTTTTGCTTCCACTTTAGCTTCTGCTTTAGGAGCAGGTGCAGGAGCTTGTGCGGTTTTTGTATCCGCTTTTGGAGCAGCAGCAGGAGCCGGAGCCTGAACGGTTGCAGACGCTGGTGCTGGCGCGATGTCAGCCTCTACGGGAGCCTGTTGAATAGCAGGCGCCTGTGCATGTTTCTTTCCATCCTGATCATAAGTTCTGTCCATCTCACTCACAACTTGCGCTGTGATTTCTAGCTGTGGCGAATAGAAGAAGCAGGCCTCTTTGTTGATGACCATAGTGAGCTTCTTATCTTTAGCAACTTTTTCCGCGGCGGTGCTGATGCTGTTTGAA
The DNA here is from genome assembly GCA_001464115.1 of Chlamydiae bacterium Ga0074140. GTDB lineage: Bacteria > Chlamydiota > Chlamydiia > Chlamydiales > Rhabdochlamydiaceae. The sequence goes on from LNES01000003.1 coordinate 564,410, forward strand.
AGCATCTGAATGATGCGCATGTTTGCTTGATTGAGAACTTGGTAATACTGAGACTGGTAGCGGTTGAGCTCTTCGTTCAAGTTTTGAAACTTGTTCTTCAACTCTTCTTCGCCCTCAGGAGAAAGACCGTCCATGAACTCTTGATCGTTCAATTTGGTGCTGATCTCGGTGAGTTGTTTTTCAGTGTCTTCTAAAAGAGAGGAGAGTTGCTTTTTCAGCGCTTCGAAAGAGGCCTGCTCTTGCTTGCCGAGCTTAGAGTCGGTCACGCAGTTTCCGAAATTGACAACGCCAACAGAGGCAGACTCTGCAGCAAAAGCACTACCTGTGCAAAGCAGTGTTGAAGTGAGTAAGCTAAAAAGTAAACGGTTCTTCATAAAATTTGCTCCTTGTTCATGTAAAACATTAAAACTGTCCTCCCATCGAGAAGAAGAAGTGTTTGACTTGTTCTTTACGCGTTGGGTTTACAGGGAATCCATATCCAAGCGTCACTGGGACGCGATTGATGAGTTCTATTCTTGTACCCACACCATAGCTCAAGTTGTAATGGCCAATTGCGAAGCGGTGGCTTGACACAGATCCCGCATCGATAAAGGCGAAGAGATCCAAGAATCTAAAAACCTCGTGCGAATATTCTACCGAGAAGAGTGAGGAGGAGATACCGCCCGATGGATCGTCTCCCTTCCCGAGTCGAGGACCCAGATCAAAAGCTCTATAACCGCGGACAGAGTTCTCTCCGCCCAAGAAGAAGCGCTCAGCAAGAGGGATCTGGTCAAAGGTATTTGTCTTCCAGACCGGCTCAATAAAGCGGAATTCAGCGCGATACTTCATCGTGCCGCGTCTCCAAAGGTGCTGGTAGATATTGTTGATGAAGCCGAAACGGAAGAAGGTGAAATCTCCTCCAATACCTGTGTACTCTGTATCGAGGACGGAACGGACGCCGCGATGGGGCTTGATCGCGCTGTCTGTCGAATCGTAAGAGAGAGAGATGCCAGCTCCGGAGAGGAGACCTTCGCTATCTGCGGTTTCTCTCGCCTTCTTTTTGATGTCATGTGTGAAGTTGACGCTATCATTGCGAATGCGGTACTTGGTTCCAAACGTCCAATAAGGAGTTAAGGGGTAGGAAGCGTAAACGGTGAGTCCCAGAGTGTTAATTCTATAATCACTAGATTGCAGGTTGCTGACCGTCTTCTCGCCGTTGAACCCGAAACGCCAGAGCGTATCGCGGAAATAGGGAGTCATCCAGGAGATCGAATAGGAGCGTTGTTTAGCTCCAATGCTCACACGCGCATGGGCGTACTCGCCACCACCACGCACAGCGGAGAATCCCTTTGTGAAAATTTTGGTAATGCCGCGGATGTTGAAATTACTTTCTGAGAGATCGAGCCCTCCGAAGATATTATCCGCAGAGCTAAATCCAGCGAAGAGGCTCACATTTCCGGTGTGGGTCTCTTCAACTTCGATGAATACGTCGCGGTAGTTCTCTCCAAGAGATTGATCCTCTTGCGTTCTAACCGCGTAAACATTGACCTGTTTGAAGTAGCCAATACCTTCAAGACGTGTTTGCGTCGCTTTCAATTTGGCAGAATCAAAGGTCTCTCCAGGGATCAGGAGCGATTCGTGCAAGATCACGTTCTCCTGCGTCTGGACGTTACCGATGATATGGATCATCCCGATCTTGTACTGCAAGCCCTCTTCAATCTCGTAATGGACGTTGTAGACCGGTGCGACTTCGCTTAATCGAGTTTCGTATTGGACGGTGGCATCGATGTACCCTTTTCGTCCGTAGAGCTCTTTAATCGCTTGCGCCGTCTCTCTCAGCTTGTCAGGAGAGTAGACACCCTCGGGACGTGCGAGAAACTGCGTTTCGATCTGCTCATCGGTGAAGAGCGTGTTGCCATCAAAAGTAACCTCTCCAAAGTGGAAGATCGGCCCGCGGTTTGCGGTGATCTCGATGATGATCTTGCCTTCAGATTTTGCAGTGGAAATTTTGATGTCGACCTTTGCATCGGCGTAGCCTTCGTTCTGCAAATAGTTGACGATCGTGAGCTTGTCTTGCTCAAGCGCTTCTTCGTTGTAGAGACCAGAGCCGAGAATCCAATAGGTGAGAAGATTGTACTTCTTCGTGTGGACCATCTCGAGGATTGCCGACTTCTCGTCGCTGGTAAAGCCCTTAAAGATGATGCTGTCGATCTTTCCCGAACGCCCCTCTTTCACATGGATTTCGATATCCACTTCATTCGTTTTTGGATCAGGGATAATGCGGTAGTCGAGTTCCGATTCAAAATACCCCTTTTTGACGTAGAACTCTTTAACCTTGTTGAACGCCTTGCTAAAGGTTTGACGATTGAATGTTGAGGAGGGTTTAAGACCCAACTCTTTTTGAAGCTTTTTTGTCTTGAAATGCTTATTTCCTTCCCAACGAATCGTGCGGATTGTAGGACGTGGCCAGAGTTTTAGCGTGATGTACACCTCGCCATTCACCACATCAATCAGAGGTTCTACGCGATCGTAGTCATCGGAAAGAGCCTTTAAGTCGCCGTCAAAAGTTGTCTGTGAAAATGGATCACCGATCTTTGTTTTTAAGCGGGAGACAACGGTCTTAGGATCGAAAGAGAGGTGAGGCGGAGCATTTTCGAGCGTGACATCGATATTTCCAACAGGCTTCTCTTCAAAAGCTTCGATCGGTGCAGCGTGCAAAACACTCGTCTGAGCAATGGGCGCGCAGGTAAATGCGATCAGGGAGATGCAGAGTAGTGTAGTTTTATTCATCTAAAATTCTTTCCAGTATCAGCTGATTATAGGGAGGGGGTGGGGTTTTAATAAAGAAGATGTTTTTCGCGCGTCTTTAGGAAGGCCTCACGTTCAGATTGCTGAAAGGGGATGAGCTTCCATGCCACATATTTATCGCGCATGATGATATCCAACATTTCGGGGTTTCCGCAAATCTGACAAAAAGATTTTTTCTTGGAAGAATTCAAAGCGGAAAGCCGCATGCCGACCTGCTTGGGGTAGAGAGCTTTCAACATCCCAATGAGAAGAGATTGCACAGCATTGGGTCTATACTGGGTAGAAGAGGTGATAACGATTTTGACACCCTGACAATCTTTGCCTTTGTAAGGGCCGTAAAAAGGGCGAAAGTAGAAGGGGAGAAATTTCACGCCAGCAAGATTCTGCTCATTGAGTTTTTGTGCGAAGTTTTTTGCATGGATCCAAGGAGCGCCGACAATTTTGAACGGCATCGTGTAACCGATACCGATATTTACTAGATCGAGCATCCCCAAAATCCCGGTCGATGCGTAAAAGAAGGGGGTATCGGGCTCTGGGATGTAAGGGCTAGTGGGAATCCAAGGAAGCCCCGTCTCTTTAAAACTCATCTCCCGTTTCCATCCCTCCATCGAAATCACTTTAAGCGCGCACCCAACTTTGTACTCTTCATTGAAAAAACGGGCAAGTTCGCCCACCGTCATTCCGTGGCAGTAGGGGACGTTGAGATACCCCACAAATGAGCGCAAATCCTCTCTCATCATCGGCCCATCGACGATGACCCCTCCCATAGGGTTAGGTCTATCGAGGACGATCACCGAGATTCCGCGTTTTGCAGCTTCTTCCATCACGTAAAATAGGGTCGATACGTAGGTGTAGGAGCGACAGCCCACCTCTTGAATGTCAAATACGAGGGTATCGATCCCTTTGAGCATCTGCGCCGTGGGTCTTCTTGTCGCGCCATAGAGGCTATAAACCGGAGTCTTTCCGATCTTGTGCGAGATCTTCTCATCCGCGTAGGCATTTCCATTAAGGCCATGTTCGGGCGCAAAGAGAGCAACGAGGGTAAATTCTTTCGATTCGCTGAAGAGCTCTGCCGCCGTTCGCAGCTCACGGTTTACACCCGTTTGATTGGTGATGAGCCCTACTTTTTTCCCCTTTAAAGCTTGGGCGTGGCCATCCCTAAAGAAGAGGTCGAGCCCCACTTGCACCTCTGCGGCTAATGTGCTCGCAAACACGAGAAATAGGAGGCAAAGTTTGCGCATTAGAAACCCAGCCTTCCTGTAAGAGCGTGTGATAAAGTTCCACCGTCGACAAAATCGAGAGAACTTCCCATCGGCAGGCCAAATGCCAACCTAGAAACTTTAATACCACTCTCGCTCAACTGCTCCTTAATGTAGAGAGCGGTGGTATCTCCCTCGAGGGTGGAATCAAGAGCAAGAATGACCTCTTGTACCCCATGCTCAGCAATGCGCTTTTTCAGCCCCGGAAGATCGAGATGGTGCGGATGCCGGCCATCAAGAGGGGAGAGAAGGCCGCCGAGCACGTGATAAAGGCCGTTAAAAGCCTTGGTCTCTTCAAGGGCAAAAACATCTTTGGCAGAGGCGATAACGCATAGCGTACGCGTCTCGCGTTTCGAAAGATTACAAAATTCGCAGCCCGTCTCATCCATCAAACAATGACATTCAGGGCAGGCGGCGATCCGCGCCTTGGCTGTGGCAACGCTTTCAGCAAGATCTGCAAGATGGGACTCAGGCCAATTTAGGAGGTGAAAGGCGAAGCGTTCAGCCGTTCGGCTGCCCACGCCTGGGAGCTTTTTGAGGTTAGCGATCAGTCTCAAAAGAGGAGCGGGGTATTTGGGCATAATAAAGTAAGGTAACTGAGCGATGGTTTGTTGCGCAACCGGAGATAGGGGAGAAAGATCGGGCACGAAAGAAATCTAAAAACGCCTTTTCTTTTTCGTGCCCGAGCCCGTTCCCGTGTGCGTGCCCGATCTCTCTTATATTTTTATTTATTCATATTAAATTTTTTACTACCCACTTCTCTCGAAGTTCTTCCAATTTTTCTCTCACTGGTGTAAAATTGAACGAAGTTTAACATTAAAATTTTGTTTTATGAAGACAGCCAGAATTATCGGAACAGGCTCCTATTTACCCGAGCGCATCTTAACCAACGCCGACTTGGAGAAGATGGTTGAGACATCGGATGAGTGGATCGTCACGCGTACCGGCATGAAAGAGCGTCGTCTTGCACGTCAAGATGAGTTCCCCTCCGATATGGGCGTTGAAGCTGCTAAGAGAGCTATTGAAGCCGCGGGGATTAAAAACGAAGAGATCGACCTCATTCTCGTTGCTACCTTGACATCTGATCACATCTTTCCGAGCACCGCGTGCCTGATCCAGGCGCGTTTAGGGTTGACTAACGCGTCCGCTTTTGATCTTCAGGCTGCGTGCACGGGCTATATCTACGCGCTTTCAACTGCAAAAGCGTATATCGAATCGGGCCTGTATAAAAATGTTCTTATCGTCGCATCAGAAAAACTCTCTTCGATTGTTAACTACAAAGACAGAAATACCTGTGTTCTTTTTGGAGACGGAGCCTCTGCGTGTGTCGTGAGTCACCAGGGTAAAGGGCTTCTCATCCAACAGGTTTGTTTAGGTTGCGATGGGGAACAGGCAGAACTTCTCATCCAGCCCGCAGGAGGATCGCGCCGTCCAGCTTCTCAGCAGACGGTCGCAGAAAACCTCCACACGATCCATATGGATGGAAAAGAGACCTTTAAACACGCCGTGCGGCGTATGGAATCTGCTTCAAAGCAGTGCATCGAACGCGCTGGCTTAAAAGAAAGTGAGATTAGCTGGCTTGTGCCGCATCAGGCGAACATACGCATCATCGAAGCGATCGCTAAACGTTTTGACATTCCGATGGAGCGGGTCTATCTCACCATCCACAAGTATGGAAATACCTCCGCCTCTTCGATTGGAATTGCACTCGACGAGCTCCTAAGAGAAAAAACAGTTGCAAACGGAGACAACCTTCTCCTCACCGCCTTCGGTGCAGGACTTACTTGGGGATCCTCTCTTTTAACTAAGACGGAGGGAAAATGAGTAAAAAGATCGTCTTTCTATTTCCAGGCCAGGGAGCACAGTATGTGGCGATGGGTAAAGACTTTTACGACCAGTTTCCCTCTGCTCGTGAGGTGTTTGAAGAGGCAGACGACCTTCTTCGCTTTTCCCTCTCGAAACTCATTTTTGAAGGTCCGGCAGATGAACTCATGCTCACCAAAAACAGCCAGGTCGCAATCTTTGTCACAAGCCTTGCAATTCTCCGCGTTTTCCGCGAACAGTTTCCCGAAATCGAACCGACGATCTGCGCAGGCTTAAGCCTAGGGGAGTACACAGCTCTTGTAGCCGCGGGCAAGATCTCGTTTGCAGATGGCCTTTCTCTTGTCCGCGCGCGCGGACAGTTCATGCATGATGCATGCCTCTCAGCGCCGGGAACCATGCGCGTTGTCCTAGGGCTCTCTCCCGAAAAGGTGCAGAGCGTGCTTCCGGAAGGAGTCTGGATCGCCAATCTCAACTGTCCAGGCCAGGTCGTGATTGCTGGCTCTCAGAAGAAGCTTGAAGCAGTCGAACCTCTTTTAAAAGAGCAAGGTGCAAAAAGAGTCCTTCCTATCGATGTCTCTGGAGCCTTCCATACACCACATATGCGAGAAGCGGAAGAGAAGCTCAGACCTCTCATCGAGCGCACAGCAATTAAAGATAGCTCTGCAAGTGTCGTGATGAACACACTGGGAGCTCCCGCGAATTCTAACACCGAGCTCAAAGAGGCACTCATTCGACAAGTCACATCATCTGTGCTCTGGGAGAAAGGGATCCGACATATCGATGCTGAAGGCGTCGATCTCTACATCGAAATCGGCTGCGGAACAACCCTTCGCGGAATGAACAAGAAGATCGATGTAAAAGCGCCAACACTCAACATCGAAAAAATACAAAACTTAGAGGAGTTTTCACAGCATGTCTTTGCTCAAAGATAAAAAAGCTCTCGTCACCGGTGGTACCGCAGGGATCGGCAAAGAGATTGCACTCCGTTTTGCAAAAGAGGGTGCGCATGTTGTCATTTTTGGAACAAGCACAGAGCGTGCTGCCGAAGTGTTGAAAGAGCTCGAACAGGCCCGCATCTCTCCTGAACAGAAATTTGCTGCAGAAGTTGTCAATGTCGCAGATAAAAAATCAGTTGAGGGTACCCTCCAAAAGCTACAGGCTACATTTGGAGCCGTCGACATTCTCGTCAACAACGCCGGAATCACACGCGATAACCTTCTGATGCGCATGAGCGAAGAGGAGTGGGATGAGGTGATCGATGTCAACCTTAAATCGGTGTACAACACCTCGCAAGCGCTCATCCGCGCGATGCTCAAAGCACGTAGTGGAAAGATCATCAATATCTCATCGGTCGTCGGCTTGACAGGAAATGCAGGACAAGTCAATTATGCAGCTTCCAAATCCGGGATGATTGGCTTTACAAAAGCCCTCGCTCAGGAGCTTGCATCGCGAGGAATCTGCGTCAATTGCATCGCACCAGGTTTTATTAAAACCCGGATGACAGATTCTCTTACGGATCCTCAAAAAGAGATGATCCTGAAGAAGATTCCTATGGGAAGAATGGGAGATGCAAAAGAGATTGCTGATGCAGCTCTCTTTTTGGCGAGCCCTTTATCCAACTACATCACCGGCCAGGTTCTGACGGTAGATGGTGGAATGGTGATGTAGAAAGAATAGATTTAGTATGTAGAAGAAGTAAGGAGAAACTATGGAAGAAAAAACAGTAGCCATTGAAAAAGAGGTGATGGACATCGTGACCGAGCAGCTCGGCGTCGATGCCGCTGATGTCACTCTCGAGAAGTCCTTCGTGGAGGACCTCAACGCCGATTCACTCGATCTCACAGAGCTCATCATGACATTTGAAGAGAAATTTGGGTTCGAGATCTCCGAAGAAGAAGCTGAAAAGCTCAAAACCGTCGGAGACGTCGTAGCCTATATCCGCAAAAAGAAACCTTAACCGGTTTGGAGTGCGGTGACTTGTCACCGCTTTTCTCCGCCGCGACTCGTCGCGGTGGAACAAGAGGCGACGTTCAAAGCGTCGCCTTTTTTCTTATCCAGTCGCCATTTTTAAATAAATCTTTTGCGTCGAGTTTAAGGAGAAATTCTGCTAAAATCTCTGCAGTTTTTCACATCTCAACACGGAGTTTTAAGATAAAATGAGCATCTACCTTCAGAGTAGTCCCTACGCGCTGCCTGCGCACCTGCTTCTCAATGTACTTGAGTATGCTGGCGACAGAGAGTGTGGACCGTTAGTAGAGCCAGCAAGTTTGCTCGATTCTATGGAGAGTGTTCGTTCGCCCAACTGCACCGAAGTTGCTGTGCGCTTTTCGTACGAAAAAATCCTCAAGCTGATGGAACGGTTTCTCAAATTTGGTCAGGAGTGGAATCTTCTGAATGAGGTGCATGTCGGGATCGCAGATCTCGCGCGGACGCCGATGCTCTGTTGCCGACGAACCGTAGTGAATATGCGAGAAGACAGGGTGCACCGCTTTGCCCTAACAAATGCACAGTCGATCTATCCCACAGGCACCGAAGTGGTGCGTTTGCATCTGCATGAAGATATCACCGCAAAAGCAGGTGCAAAAGAGTTTCAGCAGCATGTGTGCATTCAGAAATTGGACACCCTGTTTAAAGCTGTAGTTCCCTTCGGTGCAAGTAGCGAGATCATCAGGCTCACCAGCTGCCATCTAGAGCGCTGTGTGGTCCCACCAGTTGAGGAGCCCGCCCCGCTTGCCAATGTTGCAATGGGTCTTATTTTTGAATATATGCTACCCACGACCAAAGAGATGCTTGCGGTAACAAGAGATGAAACAGACGACCGGTTTTCGGCGATCAAGATCGACTTTAGATACCCCGAAATTGCCACCTGTTTGGCTTCGATTTACGAGGCTTCTCGCTATTACGCCATTCAAGGGGAAGGCGATCGAGTCCTCGGTGTATTTGCAAAAACCATCTTTCACTTGGCAGAAGGCACAGGCGTAAAGCCTTTGAATGCACACCGCAAAGAGGCCGTTCGCAGTGAGGTAGGGCGCTACAGAGCTTTTCACTGGGATATGGCTTTATGCCAAGAGATTCCTAAAGTCTACAGCGGAATTGTATGCAATGACAGCTCTATTATTCGCATCTACAACATCCTTCTCATGTGCAAAATTTTACCGACAAATAAAGCTGAAAAAGCAGCGCCGCGAATTGTGGAAGTAGCACCGAATGAAGATTCCACGACCGTCAAGATTGTATTTAGCAAAGAGGAGGATGCATGAGTCTATTACCATTCGAAAGTTTACCCAAACCGCTTGCATGTTTGATTGCGGATTATTGTTCTTGGGAAGAACCCCTCTCAACTGTAAATGCGATCTGTCGACGGATCTTCTATAGAAGCGACAGGACTGATGTTTATCTGGAATTCGATCATGAGAAAGTGAGAAAAGTTTTCGATCGGATTGTCACTGAAAAGCTTCCTGTGATCACCTATTTTCAGCTCTTGCCTTGTGATAGGGAAGTCGCGGATCTACGAGTATTTGCCACAACAACCTTTGTCTACCACGAAAGGGATGTCCATAATCAAGGGAGCAGGTATCTGAATCTGATGGAAGATATTGTGGCCTCTTGGAATGTCTCAAACGAAAAGTGTGTGAGCATTGCTGCGCGCTGTAAATTGCTCGGCATTGAACGCGTGGTCAAACCTGCAGAAGCTTCTGCAGCAAAGGAGGAGCCTCTTCCCAAGGTCTCCGACTTTGATGCGTGGAAAAAACCGCTGTTAGAGAACTATCCCACAAAAGAGATCGGCGTCAAGGAGATCACAACGACCGCGGAAAATTTGGACCCATATAGTTATGATCTCATGCAGTGCTCTGGTGTCACTTTTTAAAAGATCTTTTTTGGAGTGCGGAGACTTGTCTCCGCTTTTCCCTGCCGCGACTCGTCGCGGCATCGAGCCACGCATTAAAAGAGCAGCGACAAGTCGCTGTCTATGAAAGCGGTGACAAGTCACGCGCACTCCAAAAAAGAGAGCTTCTCTCTTCACTCATTCCGGGTCTTGAGCTCCACCCAGAGGTTCTGAATCTCGTGGTAGGGGGCGAGGACTTTTGTGAAGTGGTACTTCCTGAAGTCGCTAAGAGAGGATTGAATGAGCGTTCTTGTCTTCTCATCTAGAGAGAGAAGAAATGTGGGATGAAGAACCGAGGGAAAGAAGCCGTAGGTGTTAAAGTGCTTTTCGATCGACTGCATGCGAAAGAGGTAGTTGATGAACTCGTAGACGAGATCCTCTTTATTGCTCGCTTTTGGAATGCTAAAGTTCTCGATCGAGAGAAAGCTTCCCTCTTTAGGGACGGCGAAATCGATAAAGTCAAACTTGCGCATCGATCGCCAGATGTAAGAGCTAAACGCCACGACGACGGGGCAGTTCTTCGTTGCAAGAAAGTAGTCTCCGCGAAAATCCGCATACGCTTCAACCCATCTCTTTTGTGTGAAGAGAAGTTTCTTAACACTTTCCATTTGCGCACTATCGAGCTCGTCGACCGTTCCATAAAGATAAAATGCCGAGAGAAGTAGCGTTTCCACCGGATCGTTGAGCATGGTGATCTTATAATTTACCGTGCTCGGATCAAAGATCGCTTTCCAGCTCGACTCGAAAGGTTTGTCGCGGAAAAAGGTTTTGTCAATTCCTAGTCCGCAGATCTCCCACTCAAAAGGGATCGAGAAGCGATTTTCTGGGTCATAAGCATGACCCAAAAGAAGAGGGTTGATATCCGGATAGAAAAAGATCTTCTTCTTGTTGAGCTCCTTTAGAAGCCCCTCTTCGATGAGCAGCGCAACGGCGTAGTCGGAGGGCACAATCATATCGTAGCCCTCTCCCTTCGTCGCCTTTAATTTCACGAGAAGTTCCTCGTTTGAAGAGTAGTAGTTGAGATGGACTTTGATTCCGGTCTCCCGTTCAAAATCTGCCACGATGGATGGCTCCAGAATATCTCCCCAGGCAAATACATTGATGCTGCGCGGTTCAAAGTGAAGAACCTCCCATTTTGGCCAGTAGAGAATCGTGAAGATCAGCGCTAGCCAGAATACAACCACACCGCTGCGGATCAGTAGCTTTTTCATTAGAAGATCCTGACGCGGGTTTTAAGGGAGAAGAAGATGAACACAAGCAGGCTACTCAAAAAGAGTAGTAGTGCGGAAAGTGCATTGACAACAGGGGAGACGCCGGAGCGTAGCATGGAGAGAATGTATAGAGATAGTGTTTGTGAAGAGCTTCCTGCGCAAAAATAGGAGAGGATGAAGTCGTCGAAAGAGACGATAAACACAAGAAGTCCAGTGGCGAAAAGAGCGGGCGCAAGCAGAGGAAGCGTGACCTTGAAAAATGTCTGGATGGGAGTTGCTCCCAAAACAAGGGAGGCTTCTGTCAAATTGTAATCGAGTTCGAGAAAGCGCGCGTAAACGATCGGAATCACAAATCCCAATCCAAGAACTGTATGCGCCACGATCAGCGTTGTGAGGCCCAGAGGAATCGAGATCAGCGTGAAAAAGCTGAGAAGGCTCACAGCGAGCACGGTTTCAGGGATTACAAGATTTCCGTAAAAAAGCGAGAGCGCTTTTCCTACCCTTCCCCCTTGCGCGGCGTAGAAGATGAGTAGAACCCCGATGACAAGGCTAATGAGCGTAGAAAAGCAGGCGACGATGAGAGAGTTGGAAAACGCCTTCCAGAGATAAACCGAATGAAAAAGCTCCTGGTACCACCTCATCGTAAAGCTCTTCCACGGGGCGGGGAATCCTTCGCTGTTAAAGGAGAAAACAAGGAGCACGATGATCGGAACGTATATGAAAAGATAGGTGGCAAAAACACCGATCATGGTGAAAATTTTGCTCATTTTGCACTCCTCGCGATCAAACGGCTCATGAGATAGTAGAGAATTGCAGCAGAAGCGAGCAGGAAGAGGGTCGCAACAACGGTAAATGCCGCGCCGAGAGACTCTGTCTCCTCTCCGAGAATGTAGTGGGAAACAACACTTCCTACAAACATCTGCTTATCTCCACCCATGAGCTCCGGAATTGCAAACTCTCCAAATGAGGGGATGAAGACGAGAAAGAATCCAGCACGGATCCCACGCAAACTGAGCGGCAGAATGATGCGCCTAAATGTTTTGAGCCAGGTGGCGCCGAGGTCGAACGAGGCCTCCATAAGCCGAAAATCAAAACGCTCCAGCGTCGAGTAGATCGGCAGAACCATGAAGGGGAGGTAGTAGTAGACCATCATGACCATAATCGCGAAAATCGAATTGAGCAGGTGCAGCGGCTCCTGAATCACGCCCATGTACCGGAGCACGCTGTTAAGGAATCCTTCGCGCTCGAGAACAAAGAACCAGGCATACACGTGGAGCAGGAAGTTGGTCCAAAAGGGGACGATCAGAAGAAAGAGAAGAAGGTCTTTAAATTTTTTTCCACGGAAAGCAAGAAAGTAGGCCATCGGGTAGGCGATCAGCAGGCAGAGAATAGCGGTTCCGAGCGCTAAGAGAATCGACATGCCAATCACACGCAGGTAGGTCGGATGGAAGAAGGGAAGAATCTTCTCTAACGTGACTCCGACGAGTGTGCCGCTCGTGGAGAACTTCAGAACGCTTGTCAAAACAATGAGCAGTAGTGGGATGTAAAAGAAAACAACCTGCCAGATCAGAGCTGGAACACCGGTGGCATAGGGGAGTTCAGATGTCGGAGGCTTAGGAAGAAATTTCATTTTTCGAGGATCACCACGTTCTCTTTTTGCCAGTAGAGGTTTACTTCGTTGTCGTAGTCGATCACCTCTTGTGGAAAGTGCTCTTCGTTCTGCTCAAACACCTGGATGCGCATCTGGTTTTTAAGAAGGACGTTGTACTGCGTAGAACGTCCGTGGTAGACGATCGAGTGCACAACTCCTTTCGTGCAGTTGGAGAAGTTTTTCACCTCTTTTTTGGAGATAAAGATCTTCTCGGGTCGCAAGCTGAGAAGAATCTCACACCCTTCACGCATCCACTCCTTTCTCTGAGAGGTGGGGAGTTTGAACACGCCGAGGTCAGGAATCTCAATCTCTGGATCTCCATCGAGATTGATCAGTTTTCCTCCGAAGATGTTGGTTGTTCCCACAAATTTTGCCACAAAAGAGCTCACAGGAAATTCATAAATCTCTTTTGGTTTTCCAATCTGCTCGATCTCACCGTTGTGGTTCATGATGGCCATCTGATCAGCGACCGTGAGCGCTTCAAACTGGTCGTGGGTAACGTAGACGAAGGTCGTCTTCAATTTGTCTTGTAGCTCGATCAGCTCGATGAGCATCCGCTCACGCAGTTTAAAGTCGAGCGCTGCAAGCGGCTCATCGAGAAGAAGCACATCAGGCTCGTTCACAATAGCACGAGCAAGAGCAACACGCTGCTGCTGGCCGCCAGAGAGCTGGCTAGGAAGCTTGTAGATATGGTTCTCCAGATGGAAAGCTTCGAGGATCTTCACAACCTTTTGTTCGATCTGATCCTTTGGAAGATTTTTTAGACGCAAGCTGTAAGCAATGTTGTCAAATACATTGAGGTGGGGGAAGAGGGCGTAGTTCTGGAAGACGATATTCACAGGTCTTTCATGGATCGGGAGGTCGGTGATATCTTCGGAGTCCAAGAAGATTTTACCCGAGTTTGCAGTCTCAAGACCGGCGATCAGACGGAGAAGTGTGGTCTTTCCGCAACCGCTCGGCCCAAGAAGAGCAAAAAATTTCCCAGCAGGAATCATCAGTGTGATCCCCTTGATGATCACGCCACCACTGATCGTCTTCGTCAGATTTTCAAGTTTGATGCTTCTCATAAATTTTCATTCTAAGGATTACGACATGATTTCGCTAGTAGAAATATGCATTTCTGTGTAAAAAAATTGAAGCTAAAGATTAGGAAAGATCATGGAAAAAAGAAAGCTTGTCATTATCGGCTCTGGGCCTGCGGCCTATACCGCTGCGCTTTATGCTGCGCGTGCGAATTTAGCACCTCTTGTTTACGAAGGTTTCTACTCAGGCACGCCCGGCGGCCAGCTCATGACCACGACAGAGGTGGAGAACTATCCTGGTTTTCCTGAAGGAATTAAAGGACCCGAGCTAATGGAGAAATTCCGACGGCAGGCTGAGCGTTTTGGTACGGAGATGATCACAGAAGATGTCCAGTCTGTCGATCTTTCGAAACGTCCATTCCTTGTGAAGGGGAATCCCACAACTGTTGAAGCGGAAGCGCTCATCATCGCCACAGGCGCCAACGCGCGCCGTCTCGATATTCCTGGAACACGTGATGGAGAATTTTGGCAGAAGGGGGTCACCGCCTGCGCGATCTGCGACGGCGCCATGCCCATCTTCCGCAACCGCGATCTATATGTAATCGGAGGAGGCGATAGCGCCGTTGAAGAGGCGATCTTCCTCACTAAATTCGGCAGCAAGGTCTATATCGTTCATAGAAGAGATCATCTTCGCGCCTCAAAAATTTTGGCCGAGCGCGCCATGCACCACCCCAAAATCGAGATCATCTGGAACCATGTACCCGTGCGCGTCGAAGGAGATACGGTTGTGAAGGCGATTGTTCTCCAAGATGTAAACAGCAAAAAAGAAATGCGTCGAGATGCCGCTGGCGTTTTTTTCGCCATTGGCCACGATCCCAATACCAAATTTCTAGGTGGCCAAGTGGAGCTCGAATCCAATGGCTACATCAAAGTTGCCGCGGGGAGCACGCGCACAAACGTAGAGGGAGTATTTGCAGCAGGAGATGTGCAGGATCATATTTATCGCCAGGCGATCTCTGCTGCAGGATCTGGTTGCATGGCAGCTCTTGATGCAGAGCGCTGGCTCTCTTCCAAAGGCTTAATCGAGTGATGCAGAAAAACTTCCTGCTGTTATCCCTTCTAGCGGCGCCCGTCCTGGATGCTCTTCCTATCGAGCCTTGGCTCGGGAAGCCCTATGAATTTTTCTTTGATGCAAGCTACACCTTTGATTACTACAACCGTGTGGCCAACGCGCGTCACGGAACGCACCACCACTCCTATGATAATCAATTTCTCTTCGGTTTGGGGTACACCTCGCCGAAAAACTGGGAGGGGTATATCGAAGTTGAGCTTGCGCATACCACAAGACAGACATTCAACTGCCGCAGTCTTGCTTTTCAAGCAAGGTACCTCTTTCTTGATGATGTGACCGGCGATCCTCTCTCTCTTGCGATGGGACTTAGCCTGCGTGGCGTGAATCCTCTCAGCCTCAAAGATATCAGCTGCCCTTACGCCTCATTTTTCGATGCCGAGCTCAATTTATCACTCGGCAAAGAGTGGAGTAGCGGCTCCTTTTGGACCATGCGCACCCACGGGTTTGGGGCAGTCGGCATGGCACAGCGCGGAATGCCCTGGACGCGCTTTTTATTCTCCTGGGAGTGGAACCGGGAAGATAAGCACCTGTTCCAGCTCTTCGGCCGCGGCGACTTTGGCTTCGGGCACAAGAACAGCGTGAACGTGAACCATTTTCACGGCTACGCAAATATCCACCACCAGTCGATCGACCTAGGAGCCTCCTATCGCTACAAGTTCTGGCTATGGGGAACGCTCCGCTTCGAGTACGCGCGCAGAGTCTATGCGCACGCCTACCCCGACGGTGTGAACTTCTTCACCGTCTGGTACCATCTGCCCTTCTCTTTTTTCTAAATCCGGTTTGGAGTGCGCGTGACTTGTCACCGCTTTCATAGACAGCGACTTGTCGCTGCTCTTCTATGAGGTTCGCTGTCAAAGATGTGCCGCGACAAGTCGCGGCAGAGAAAAGCGGTGACAAGTCACGCGCACTCCAAAAAAGAGGGCTAGCTCGTCCAGAGCGCCACTGCGGTTACGTAGAGCTTGCAGTGGCTAATGGAGAGGAGGACTTTGGGATTTCCAAATGCTTTGATTGCGCTTGGGGAGAAGGTCACGCAGGGCTTGCCCTTAGCGTCATTGAGGATTTCGATATCTTGCCAAGAGAGGTGTTCACCGATGCCAACGCCGAGGGCTTTTGCGATCGCTTCTTTTGCGCAGAAGCGCGCTGCGAGGTGTTGTGTGAGGTCCTCATGCTTTAAGCAATAGGCTTTTTCTTTAGGCGTAAGAACGCGATCAAGAAATCGCTCGCCATGTTCTTTATAGCTCTCGCCGACACGCTCGATCTCGATGATGTCGTTACCAAGACCCTTCATTTCGTTACTCATCCTCACCTGGTTCTTCATACTCTTGTCCTTCTAGGTCTAGCGCGTTGCAGAAGATCATTCTTCCTGCAGTTGTGTGTTTTACAGAGAGGACTCGGCATTCAATCGTTTCACCGATATATCTTCCGCCACCATTCACAACAACCATCGTGCCATCTTCGAGATAGCCGACGCCCTGTTCTGCCTCTTTGCCCAAGCGCTGAATCTTGATCTTAATAAATTCACCAGCCTGCATAAGAGGCTTTAAGGCGTTTGCGAGCGTGTGCAAGTTGATGACACGAACTCCATCCATCGAGCCCATCTGCACGCGAGAGATATCTGCAGAGAGGAGGTTGGCATCGATAAGACGCGCAAGGCGCGCCATTTTTCCTGTGAGATCTTTGACTTCGGGGAAATCGGTGTCATTATAACGAAGTGCGAGGGTAGGAAGCGCTTCGAGCTTTTTCAATACATCGAGTGCGCGGCGCGCTTTTGTTTTTGTGACCTCATCTCCCGTTTCCGATTGTGCATAGAGTTCTTTGAGAATAAAGCGCGGGACAACCAGTTGATGGTCAAAAATGCCTGTTGCAGCAACATCGATGATGCGCGCATCGGCAAGCACCGACTGGTCAAGGAGAAGATCTTTTTTCTTCTGCATCATCGGAGCAAATTTCACGAATGGAATGCTGATGTAGAGCTCGTCAGAGGCGCGCAGCGTCATGATTGCGCCGAGATATGTTCCGAAGAGGAAGAGCCCAATTTTGATGATCTCGAGAGTTTGAGGCTGGAGCGTCATCGAAATCGAGCTGATATCGAGAACAGCGTCGAAGGTAAGCACGAGCGCTTGGCCCATGAGATAGCCGATGAAGATTCCGATGATTGCAACGTTAAAGGCGCGCAGGTTAAAACGGCGAAAGAGCGTGTCGAATCCCACAAGAATGAAACCAAAAAGCAGCCCAATAATCACACCAATGATGGCATTGCTTGTCGGAGATCCTGCAGGGGAGGAGAGCATGAACGTCGTCATGAAAAAAATGCTGAGGACCATGAAGAAGATCCGCATGAACGCAAGAGAAATATTCATTGTTGCCTATCTCCAAAATTAGATATGCTGATTCTAATTTGATAAATGTTTTTTGTCGAAGAAAGAGAATCAAAAGAGATCGGGCACGGACGCGGGCGCGAAAAGAGAGAATGAACTTTGTATTGCAAAACGGGTGAAGTAGACATGATGGCAAAAATCATGGTGAAGATTTCTTTCTTTCGTGCCCGTGCCCGCGTCCGTGCCCGACCTTTCTTAAAGTTGAAAATGCGGAGTGCATTATGAAATTATCCCCATCTGTTGCGATTATTGTTTCTGGAGTTCTCTGGCTTGTCATCGGACTTTTCCTGATGATGAAGGGCCTCAACCTTGTTGTGCTAGCGACACACGCAGAACAGTTCGGCATAAAAGCCGCGCTCATTTCTCGTCTTGCTTCTATGAGTGGAAGCCAGGAGTCTGGTGCGATGATTCTAATTGCGATGGGACTTCTCATCGGCCTCATTAAAGGACGATTTGTTCTGGTGAAAACAGTTAAGAAAGTTGTGGCGCGCATCATCTCATTCGCGCCGGCAATCAAATTATCGCAGCTTTTTTCTCTGCGCTATCTTCTGCTCATCTCGCTCATGGTTGCAATGGGAATTAGCTTGCGCTTTCTTGGTCTTCCAGCAGATGTTCACGGTTTGATCGATGTAGCGATCGGTTCTGCTCTCATCAACGGATCGATGATCTACTTCCGTTTAGCATCAATGGCCCGCTCCCAAAAGCCCTAAAGAAAGTTCATTTGTGGTAGGCGGAGCCCTTCTCAATCTCGAACGCGCGGTAGATCTGCTCTAATAGCACGAGACGCGTGAGCTGATGTGTGAAGGTGAGAGTAGATAGACTAAGGAGTTTTCGCGCGCGCGCTTTAATCGATGGTGGAATTCCATCGGAGCCGCCAATTACAAACGATAGACGACTGCCTCCCTCTGCAAGCCGCCGAAAGAGCTCTTTCGAGAAAGCAACACTCTCCAAAAGCACCCCCTGAGGATCTAAACCAATAAAGCTCTTCTCTTTTTCCAGAAGACGCAAAAGCTGCGCGTCATCTTTGACGAGGTGCCATTCAATGCGCAGCACACTCTTGAGCCGCTGAGTATACTCCTCCAGAGCTTCTTCAAGCCACTGCTCTTTCGTTTTTCCGATGGTGAAAATTTTGATCTGATACACTAAACTACCCATATGCTTGCGTATTTTTATTGGGATCCGCCTCGCGAGATGTTTCCCTTCGTGCTTCCGCTGCTTGGAAGACCTATTCTCTGGTATGGCTTCTTTTTTGCTTTAGGCTTTTTTTGCGGCTACTGGATTTTGCGCAAAGAGCTGAAGCGGACATACGACCCCACAAAAGCACGACTTCTTGCGGATCGGATCACACTGTTTATCATCCTTGGAACGGTGATCGGTGCACGTTTGGGCGATCTCCTCTTCTATCAAAATATTTCAGGATACCTGCACGATCCCTTCGGTGCTGTTAAGGTTTGGGAAGGAGGTCTTGCAAGCCATGGGGGCGCCGTTGGCGTGGCCGTGGCACTCTACATCCTTTCTAAGTGGCCAAAAAAGGGCGTTCCCACCCTTTCTTGGCTTGCAATTCTAGATCTTGTCGTGGGTCCAACGGCGCTAGTGGGATGTTTTATTCGTATCGGAAATTTCATCAACCAGGAGATTTTGGGTAGAGCCACAACCCTCCCTTGGGCTGTTGTTTTTGGTCACCCTGCAGATGGAAGCTGGCCGACCCCTCGCCATCCTGTGCAGCTCTATGAAGCACTGATCTATTTTTGCACCTTCATTCTTCTCATGTGGGGGGTTCCAAAATGGAAAAAACAGGGGAAGATGACGGGGCTCTTCCTTCTCCTGGTTTTCGGGTCTCGATTTTTTATCGAATTTTTAAAGGAGGAGCAGAGCGCTCTCCTCCCAGCCTCCTTTCCTCTGATGATGGGGCAGCTGCTCAGTCTTCCGTTTGTTCTTTGGGGTGCCTATCTTTTCTTCCGCAGAACAAAGTAGAAAATAATTTACTTCTTGGTTCTTCATCAAATTTAAATTTTATTTCTACAAACTTTCTGCCGGTGATCATCGTTAAATCTTTTGTATGGAAGGGGGGATATGTGCTATAATCTTTCTGTCAAAATTAAAAATTCATGATCGGAGATAATAGTCTATGTCAGCTGCACAAGGTCCTATTCCACTCGCTCTCAAACCCTACTCGCCAGAGCTCGAGAAAGAGTGGCGAGAAGATCTTGCTGTATCTGCCTTAGCAAGCGAAAGCGACGATGAGGCTGTTCAGGCATTTATCCGGGCAGGCAAACTTTACAACCCTCCAGTAGACAGACCAGGTCCAGTCGAATATGCACTCAAAATCACGGGGAATGTAGAGATTCTCCGTTCCATATTGAATGCTAAAGTACAAGTCTCTCTACCTCGATCTGATGATGCAAATCATCCGCTGCGTTTAGTGCACGATCATCCTTCAAAATCTCCAGAACTTACTGCTCTTATTACAGAAGCAGTCCGTCAAAGAAGGCAAAGTCTTGACGCGCCCGCGCCGGCTGCTGCTCCCAAGCGTCCTTCCGGACCAACACACGAAGATTTTGAAAATGCGCTGCGTAGAGAAAGCCCTGCCGCCAACCTGAAACTGATTCAATCGATGTTAGATAGGGGAGTTCAAGTCCAGAATGGAGACCTCGATATTGCAATTAGAAACCCCGCAATTTCGCACGATGTGATACGACTTCTAATCCAACGTGGGGCAGCTATACAACAACCCACTCCACGCGATGAAGGGGCTCTTGCAAGAGCAATTTTTATGAAAAGACCAGAAGCGACTATCCAGCTTCTCATCGAAAGCCGAGGATCTCTGAGGAGAGATTTTCAACCTCTAGGTGCTTGGGATAATCCATATAGCCCAGCACTCAAAGCACGTATCGAAACGCTGATTCAACAAGCTGTTGTCGATCGTGAGCCG
Source organism: Chlamydiae bacterium Ga0074140 (assembly GCA_001464115.1). Taxonomy (GTDB): domain Bacteria; phylum Chlamydiota; class Chlamydiia; order Chlamydiales; family Rhabdochlamydiaceae. Next base: position 584,492 of record LNES01000003.1, read on the forward strand.
GAAGTTGCGCCCGTGCTACAGCCTGCACCTGCTCGTGAGCAAGTAGCAGCGGATGAGCCGAGACGTTTTGAATTCGGCTTCTTAGAAAATTTATACCATGCATTGCCTGATGGTTTTACAGAGTCACTACCAGGCCGCATCTTCTTCTCGATCCTCGAGGGCATCTCTCACGGTGTTTACGCTGTATACCGAGGGATTGCATACGTTTGCACTGAAGTTGTAAACTTTTGCAGCCGACTAGGAGACGAGTAGTGGCACATAATCCGATAGGAATACCACCTGGAGGCCCAGATCCTTACTCCTCCTTACTCGCGACAGAAAGTGGGGATGTTGAGCAGGCAGCAGCAACCAGCTCTGAGCGCGAGGAACATATTCGCATGGCGGAGATAGCTTTTGCTGCAGTTGAGAAACACCGACAAGAAAAACTAGACAAAGGGGTTAGGCAAGAAGAATCACACGATCCTGCGATATTCAATCAAAGTCTTTTGGATGCTGCGGCAAGAGGAGAGCGCGTTGAAGTGATCGAGGACCTGCTTTTAATGGGGGCTAGGCCTTTACCCACGACAAGAGAAGATAGAGGAACTCTGGATTATGCAATCTTGAACTCTACGCCACAAGTTGTTGAGCTTCTGCTCAAAGCGCGTGCTCGGCCTTCGGTCACCTATTTCCCGCCGCAAGAGCGGTTGGTAGATCGATCTAGATACTTCACCTACGGTTCTTTAGATTTGGCGATTTGCCAAAACCATCCTGCATCTGTAGTTCGCTCTTTACTAGAAGCGAACGCACAATTATCTACCACACAGGAAAGACAAGAGCCAAAGATTTTTATGCGAGGCTCTTTGGATCTGGCGCGAAGTCTAAATCGATCGGATGAACTGATCGCACTTCTTCAACCAGCGGCAGCGCCTAGAGCATCTGTGCCAGTGCGGCCCCAGCAAGATGAGTTTGAGGGAAGGTTGTACCGTGAGTCAGTATCGGATGCACAAGATGCGACGGAATCTCCGCGCTTCTGTGCGTGTTTAGATGATATTTTACCAGCGTTTCTTGTGAGTGTTCTTGAGAATGTTTCTCGAGGCATTGACGCTTTGTACCGAGGGATTGCGTACGTCTGCACAAGGATTTCAAACTTGTTTAACGACTAACTAGGAAAAAGCTTATGACTGTCAGCGCATCAAATCCGCATGAAAAAGCTTGGAGAAAGGAGCTTCTTCAGGGTCAGCCTACAGAGTCTTCTGTTCAGCATCTGATTGAGCAGAGGGGTGTGTACAACGCCCCCTCTCCGTTTCAGCTGAAGTTTGGTGCAATCGAGTATGCCGTTAAAGCTCAAGTGTCTGAAAGCATCTTGAGACTTCTTATCGATGCTAAAGCAGCACCCGTAGAGTTTCCTCGAGACAATGAATACCATGTGTTGAATCGCGCTCTTTCTGACGGTAGGCCAGAAAGCGTTGTCGATCTGCTTTTTCAAACGGCGGTAAAACCGACGCAACCGACAGTGAGTAAAGTTGGTAATTATGTGCGTGGAACTCTAGATTTTGCGATTGAAAAAAGGTACTCCTGGCCAGTTGTGCAGGAGCTGTTGAAAAGAGGTGCCAAAGCGTCCTCGGAGGCAATCCAACTCGCGCGCACGAATGGCTATTTTGACCAAGAGGGGATCCCTGAAAACGCAGAGCAGATTTTAAGGGGTGATAGACCAACAAAATCGGATCTTTCTCCGACGCTTAAGACGGCGCTTATCACCGGAAAAACTTCTGAAGAGATCCAAGCGCTACTCGACCAAGGTGTAAAACCTGAGCAGCCAGATGTTTTTTCACGCAATCGTGGGGATCTTGAACGAGCTGTTTGTAGCCAAAAATGTACGGATCAAGTCGTTCAACTTTTGGTCGAGCATGGCGCAAGGCCCGTGCTTTCAAGAGAGAATGAACCAGGAACTCTTGCAAATGCGCTTGTTCAAAAACGAGGAGAGGCAATCATCCATTCTCTGATCGGCGCCCGTGCAAGTTTGGGCTCACGAGCTTATTTGGATGTTGCTAGACAGAATGGCTATTCGCAACCAACTCTTGACCTTCTTGAAGGCGTGGCTCCTCCTCAAGAAATTCCGCAAGGAGAATCCGAGCTACTCTCGTCTGAAAATAGTCCGCGCTTTTGTGCGTGCCTGGATGGCATTCTGCCGGCGTTTCTTGTGAATATTCTTGAAGGTGTATGTGGCTTTTTCAGTGCGATCTTCGGTGGAATTATAGACTGCTTTAGAGAGCTCGATCGAGAAGAGTAAATTTAAAAACGAATAAGGGAAAGACGTGTCCGGACAAGTTGTTGGAAATCATGGATCCTTGGAGCTCTTGTGGAATAGTGCTTTTGAAAAGCGCTTTTCTGAAAAAGAGATCATAGAGATGCACACCTCTCTCAACAAAGAGTGGGAGTTGATGAGCTGTGTTGTAGGTCTAGGCAAGACACCATACAAAGATCCTACGCCATACCAAAGGAGACTAATTGAAGGTGGAAAGGATCTTACTGTGAATGAGATCTCTAGGGAGGCGTTTCGTCGCTTAAAAGGCCGCGAAGTCACTAAACTCTTAGATAGCAAAGTTGCACCATTCAATGCCCCCTCTCCATTTCAGAAAATTTTAGGCACTCTGGAACTGGCTTTTTACCATGGACTTTCGCGCGCCATCATTTTGCGCTTATTGGAAGCAAAAGCTACACCCGTGCGATTTCAAGCGATGGATGCCGGAGATGCTCTTTCGACCGTGCTTGTTGGAAACACCCATTACTCTAATGCAACAACGCTTGAAATTGTAACCGCTCTCTTTGCGGCAAAGGCAGAGGTGACACAACCTGTAGAAAAGACTCCTGGCTCCTTAGACATCGCTCTTGCCGGCCGCCGGGATATTGACGTCATTCGTCTGCTCATTGAGAATCGCGCGCAAGCAACTTTGGCAACACTCTCTTTAGCGGAGCGAGCTGGTGAGCATCAAGAGATCATCCAACTCATCACCTCGGCAGTTCCCAAAGCAGAGTTAACTCTCTCCATAGAACCGCTCGTAAGCTCTCCTGCTGAGCAGCAGCCTCTGCTTCCTCCAACTGCAGCTGTTTCAAGCCAACCTGCAGAGGAGATGCCAAAACTCGAGAATGTCGATGTAATAGAAGAACCAGCAGAAGTCGAAGCTCCTTCTGCGGAAGTTCGAAGTGATCTTCCTTCTCCTGCTCTGCGCTTTTGCACTTGTCTAGACGACATTTTGCCGGCGTTTCTTGTAAACGTCCTCGAGAGCTTATGCAGCTGTTTTCAGGAGATCTATCAAACGATTGCAAATCTTTTTTCAGACTCAAACGACTAACAAACAGGAAGTTTTATGACAACACAAGCGGTAAATGGGAATACACAAGAAGAAGATCTCTCGTGGATGCAAAGGCTTAACGATGAGAGGAGAGACGTGCTGTGGGGAGATGCGTTCTCACAAAATAATCGCGCAGAAATAGAGCGGCTCTTTCGAGCGAAGGTCCCCCCATTCAATGGTCCTTCTGAGAACCGGCGCTTTAACAGTCTGATAGGGACGTTGGAAAAGGCGATTGGATATACAACAACAACTGAAAATGATGTTCTAAGACTTCTTGAGCTCAAAGCTGTACCCGTACAATTTCAAGAAGCAGATCATCGAGATGCACTGAATGCCTCCCTAACGAAGAAAGAGTACACTGACGCGGTTGCGGTGGCTTTAATTCGCGTCGGAGCAAAGGTCTTATTGCCCCAAACTAACACTGAAGAACCCAAGTGGGGCTCGCTAGATTTTGGGGTGATAGGCCATCGAAATATTGAAACGTTGAGGCTCCTGATAGATGCCAAGGCACAAGCAACTTTTCGCACAATAGAGCTGACGCAAGGAAAAAATTACTCAGTGGAAGCATTAAAGCTCTTACAAGCAGTCCGGATCGATATATCAGAGCAAGAAAGAAGCGAAATTTTAGGGCGGCTCGATCGGGGGCCTACAGACCTAGCTGTGCAGCCTGCGGCTGCTGCTAATCCTCCTCTGGTGGCGGCGCAGCCAGAAGCTTTGGCTGCATCTTCAGCTTCAAGAGAAGAAGCTCCTCAGACAGCATCGCGGTTTTGCGCTTGCTTGGATGGGGTGCTTCCAGAGGCTTTAGTTGAAATGTTTGAAACTATTTGTGGATGGATTGCCTCGATTTACAGCGCAATCGTAAGGCATTTCGATCCTGTAGAGAGAAATTCTATTTAAATGATGATTCAAAAGGGAGATATACAATGAATACAACGCAAGTTGGGCAGCTGGAGCCGGGAGAAAGTTTTTTTTATGCCATCGCTCAGCAAAGCTCTGCGGAATCGATCCAAGCTCTGGTTGATAAGAAAGCCGTGCCGAAGAGCTCCGATCTTGAGTTTGCTGTGACCTGTTATACAAACAACGAGACGAATGCTGCAGTCGTAAAGATTCTTCTCAACGCAAAAGCGGAACCTACAGCCAAGGCTGTTGAGCAAGCTTTTTTCCGAGATCGTGTAATAACGGTAGGAACTCTTCTTCAGCACAAGGCACCAGTCGATACCAGCTCATCGGCACTACTTGACAGAGCGATTTCAAATAAGCTTCCTTCAACGGTAATTGAACATTTAGTCAACGAGGGAGTTCCAGTTGGACCACACTCTTTAAGTTCCGCCGCTCGCCTTTCTGAAGATAGAGTTGTACAACTTCTAATTCAAAAAGGGGCGAAATTATCAGGAATCAGCGAATTTACAGAAGCTCAAGATTTCCGTACCGAAGCTGGAACCCCAGCCTTATCCCAGCAAACGCATGCACTTCTTCGAGGGACCATCTCAAAACCAGCAGAGACGGTCGCTCAAGACCAAGCAGAGGTGCTTGAGGAAGAGGGAGATCAAGAAGAGTTTGCAGGCTTAGGTGAAAGGCCTGTGGGAAGAAGCTGCTGGAGATACCTCTTTGCCCCTTTCATTGCTGTGTGGAGTTGTATCGGCGCGATTTTTTCATGCATCTGGAGCTCCCTTCGTGGTGACACGGTAGATTTATCGGGTAGATAAAACAAAAAATAAGTGTGATTATTAAATGGGGAAAATATGGCTTCGAATGTGAATTCAGCACAGCCGGAAGCAGATGTGTGGAGGCTTGCTCTCACATCTTCTCTTACTGATGGTGATGGAGAATCGCTCGGAGAGTTGCTTAGCAAGGGCAGCGTTCCGTTTAACGCAACCTGTCCGTGGAAAGAAGGATCTCCAGTAGGAACTCTTGAGACCGCAATTGGACTTGGAGCTGCTCCTGAACTTGTACAGAGGCTGCTGGATGCGAAAGCGGCTCCAACCGTTTTTGAGAAGCCTGATGAACGAAGCGCACTGGATAATGTGCTCCGAAATAAAAAGTATCCTGATGGGTTAGTGGTAAGGTTGCTGGATGCAAAAGCTCAGCCCACTCAACTAGGTGCCCTTGATGGATCTCCCTGTTCTCTGGATTTTGCACTTCAAGGTGGAAGATCTACTGAGATTCTTGAACTTTTCAGCAAAGCAATAGACTATGCGACGTTTATAAACTACAGTCGAAGCCGTTTACTAGGGGAGACTAACGAAGATTTAGAAGAAGCACAAAAGCAAACAAAAGAAGAGAGATCTGAACAATCGCAGCAGAAAATACGAGATTGCAATTTTCATTTGGCCATCGTGAATAAAAAGAACGCAAAAACACTCAGATTATTGCTCGATCAAAAGGCGCAGCCTACAAGTCAAAATTTCGACGCCGTATTTGGGTTTTATCCAAAAAAACGGAGAGAAAAGATTGTAAGGCTTCTTCTGAATGCGGGGGTAAAGCCAACTGAGAGCTCTCTCAATCACGCGCTTTTTCGCGGTCCCGACGCCGCTGTAAGTATGCTTCTTCGGAGCGGGGTAAGAGTTTCTCAAGAGTCATCAAATCTACTTGAAGACGCAATCCAATCTGGTCGTTCAGCGGAAGTTCTTCAGCAATTAATAGATGCAGGGGGAACTCTTCCTGAAACTGCTATTTTTTCTGCACTGGCTCGTGGATCCGATGAGACGGTCATTCGTTTCTTGCTTGGAAAGGGGCAAAGACTCGATTCAAAATTAACTCTCGATGAGATACCCGTCGCTCTGGCTGCCATCGAAAAACCTCCCTATTCGCCAGAGTTAATGCAACTTCTCGAATCCACTCTTCCTCTTGAGATGCCGATGGAAGCTCCAGCCGAGCAATTAGTTGAGCCTCCGGCTTTAGAGCAGCCAGACGAAAACCACCAGGCTGGCGAGAGAGAGTTCCGCGCGCGTTACGAATCGCTAGGAGAAGAAAGAGGATTTTTGAGCTATCTCCTTGCTCCGATTATCGGGCTATGCAGCTGTATCGGTTCGATCTTCTCGTGCGTCTACGACTTCTTTTTTAGCGAGGATGAAGATCTTTAATTCGACAAGAGCCTCTTAAATCTATCTCGGTGTGCTCGGTGTTTGAATTCTTCGAAAAAGTCAGGCCATGCTAGAATGTCTCCATGATTCAAGCAGATAATCTTACACACTCCTATGGAGGCGAACTGGTCTTTGAGGGCGCCTCATTTACCATTGGCACTGGTGAGCGGTGCGGGCTTGTGGGCCGCAATGGCTCGGGGAAGACCACACTTCTTCGCCTTCTCACACGTCAGGAAGAACCCGATAAGGGGAGGCTCTCTTTCTCAAGGGGATATCGAATCGGGTATCTCGATCAGCATATTCGCTTCTCGCGACCGACAGTTTTGGAGGAGGCTCTTCTCGGGTTAAAAGAGGAAGAGAGCGAAGCCGCGTACAAGGCGGAGAAGCTACTGTTTGGTCTTGGGTTTACGGAAGAGCAGATGGATCTGGATCCGGCGCTCTTGTCGGGTGGGTACCATTTGCGTTTGCATTTAGCGAAGGTGCTTCTCTCTGAACCAGATTGTCTGCTTCTCGACGAACCGACAAACTACTTAGATATTCTCTCGATCCGCTTTTTAACACAGCTTTTGCAAGAGTGGAAAGGGGAGTTGATCCTCGTTTCGCACGATCGCGAGTTTCTGGATGAGGTGATCACACATACTTTGGGTATCCATCGCAAAAAGATGAAAAAGGTCGAGGGGACAACAGTCGACTATTTCAACCAGATTCTTTTGGATGAAGAGGTGTATGAGAAAACACGTGTCGGTCTTGAGAAGAAGCGCGCACATATGGAGTCCTTCGTAGAGCGCTTCGGCGCAAAGGCCTCAAAAGCGGGACAGGCGCGCTCGCGCAAGAAAATGATCGAAAGAATTCCCGCACTCGAGGAGCTCAAAAAACTCTACTCCCTAGATTTTAACTTCCATGAGCGCCCCTTTCCTGGAGAGAAGATGGTCGACGTCAAGGGGATCAACTTTTTCTATGAAAAGGAGAAAGAGCTGATCCAAAATCTTTCCCTTGTCATCGAAAAGGGAGAGCGCATTGCCATTGTCGGGAAGAACGGGTATGGAAAATCTACTCTCCTGCGGCTTCTTGCGCGCGAACTGACACCAGTAAAAGGAGAGATCGTTTTCTCTGATCAGGCCTCGATCGGCTATTTTGGACAGACGCATATTCAGCGACTTGCCGAAGATAGAACCATCGAGATGGAGATCAGTGAGGCGAACACGCGCCTTCCAACATCTGATGTTCGGCGGATTTGCGGGCAGATGATGTTCTCTGGTGATCTCGCTAAGAAGAGAGTTGGCGTTCTTTCTGGCGGAGAGAAGAGCCGAGTACTTCTAGGAAAAATTTTGGCAAAGCCATGCAATCTTCTTCTTCTCGATGAACCGACACACCATTTGGATATTGAATCGGTCGAAGCGCTCATTGATGCGCTCGAAGATTTTGAGGGAGCAGTTGTTCTCGTCACACACAGCGAGCTGATTCTAAAACGCCTTCATCTCGACAAGCTCATTGTTTGCCATCAGGCAAAGCAGCAGCTCTTTCTCGGCAGCTATGAGGAGTTTCTCGAAAAGATCGGGTGGGAAGAAGAGGAGGAGAGTGCTCCCAAAAAAACTCTTTCAAAGCAAGAGATTGTGCAACCAAAGAGTTCAAAATCTTTAGAGAAAGAGATCTTGCGTCTGGAAGAGAAGCTTCTCGCTCTTGAAATCGCCCAAGAAGAGGATTTTACTCTTCTTGCCGATGCTTCAGCACGGAAAGACCTTCACAAAATCCAAGAGCTCACCAAGCGCACGCGTGAGCGCAGCATTGAGATCGAGCAGATGCATGGGAAAATAAAAAAGGCGCGGAGTCCCGCGCCGTAGAATTACTGCTTGTTTTTTGGAGTGGGGACGTTGTCGTAAAGAAGAACGTTGAGATTTGGACGTTGTTCCGTCATTTGTTGTACTAGCCTTTCGAAACGAGCTATTCGAACCCTGGAAGCATCCACACTATTCATCTCTTCTGGCTCAAATGTGAATACATGTGACTTATGGGGACGGGCGCGAACTGTTGGGCAATCATCCGAGCTGGTTGTTGCGCTCTCTTTATTTTCTTTCGGATCTAGAGTCTTCAAGACGAGAGTTTTGGTCTTGGTTGCACCTGCCATAAGAGGACTATCCGGGCTATTTGGCGCATCCAGGGTTTCATCAAGACCGGCGAATACCGATTTCCGTCTTGCATCTACTTGATTTATTGATGACATAATTTTTCCTTTATTAGTTTAATAATTGTAATTAACTTAATGTTAATTAAAGGAAATTATACCACAAAAGCGCGCGGTTAGCAACTTTTCCTAAGTTATTTTTATTAAGGATCTTAGGTTTTTGCAATGCAGGAGATTTCGATCAGAACATCCATGGGAAGCCGAGCGGCTTGGATAGTTTGTCTTGCGGGCTTAATCTCGTGGGGAAATTTTTCAGCGTAAAGAGCGTTCATCTCTTTGAACTGCTGAAGATCTTTCATGAAGACCTCTGTTTTTACGACATTTTTCCAAGAGAGGCCTGCGGCATGTAGGACCGCTTCGATGTTGGCGAGGACCTGGCGCGTTTGCGCCTCGATCGTTGCCTCTACGAGCTTTCCTGTTTTGGGATCCAGGGGAATCTGCCCTGAAACAAATAAGAGACCTGCCGCTTCTACGGCTTGTGAGTAGGGACCAATCGCTGCTGGAGCATGTTCTGTTTGGATCTTTTTCATGCAAAACATAGTAGCAGGATTGCACTTTGATGCAAATTCTTGCTTTCTGTTACTGTGTTCGAAGATATAGCTAACAGGGGAGAGCTCGATGAATCAGATCACAATTGCAGGACATCTCGGTGCAGATCCAGAGGTGCGTTTTACCTCTTCAGGACAGAAGGTCACAAGCCTTCGCGTTGCGGCAAAAGCGCGTCGAACATCAAAAGACAAAACAGACGATACGATCTGGTGGCGTGTGACAGTTTGGGGAGAGCAGTTTGATAAGATGATCCCCCACTTCAAAAAAGGAAGCCCGATTATCGTGTTCGGCGAGCTCAGCAAACCCGAGATTTTTACAAACCGCGATGGCCAGCCTCAAGTCTCCATGAACATCACCGCTCTCAACTTGCAGTTTAGTCCATTTGGAAGAGCAGATCGTCCTGGTTCCGAAAGTCGCGAAGGCGGCGAGATGGGATACGGAGGAGGTCATTCAGGTGGAGGCGGAGAGTCCGCATACGGACAAGGAAAAGAGGAGCCTGCTCTCGTCGAAGATGAGATTCCCTTCTGATGATGAAGATACAACTCGCCAAAAGTTTTAAAGAGCGCAACAAGGCAGATGTTCTCCTTCTTCCCTTCTGGCAGGGAAAGAAGGGTGCGGAGCCTGCCTTTTCATTAAAACCCCTTCTCTCGCTTGTAAAGCTTCCTGTGGAATCCGGAGACTTTAAAGGAAAAGAGGGGGAGACGCAGTTTATCTATCTTCCACGTTTTCCAGAGAAGAGGATTCTTCTTGTTGGCCTTGGAAAAGAGAGCGATCTTTCGATGGAAAAGGTGCGCACAAGTTATGCCGCCGCCACAAGAGTGTGCCGCAGAAAAAAGTGCAAAACACTCAACATCCTCCATTTTAGCGCGGAGTTGGATCAAGCGTGTGTTTGCCGTGCCATCGGTGAGGGGATCTTTCTTGCCAACTATCTCTTTAGTTTTAAGGAGAAGGAGGAGGATCGCGAAGCGCGCATAGAGGCGCTCACTCTCGTTGGCTCTGACAAGAGATGTTTAGATGCGCTGATGAAAGCACAAAAGATAACAACGGCTGTTTGTTTCACACGTGATCTTGTGAATGGAAATGCGGACGATGTGAATGCGCAGCGTTTTGTACAAGAAGCTAAACAATTGGCTAAAGAGTTCTCCTCCATTCATGTAAAAGCGCTTGGGCAAAAAGAGCTAGAAAAAGAGAAGATGGGGCTTATGCTTGCGGTCAATCGCGGAGCTATGCAGGAACCTGCACTTATCCTCATGGAGTATCGAGGAGATCCTGGAAGCAAGGATGTCACGGCAATTGTTGGTAAGGGGATTACCTACGATACCGGAGGTCTGAACATCAAGCCTACGGGCAGCATGGAGACGATGAAGTGCGATATGGCCGGCGCCGGTGCAGTTCTCGGAACGATGCGCGCCGCGGCTTCTCTTGGCCTTAAGAAAAATATCATCGGGGTCATTGCAGCGGCGGAGAATGCGATCGGACCCAAAAGTTACAAGCCAGGCGATGTCTTTCGCAGCCATAGCGGCAAAACGGTGGAGATCACGAATACCGATGCCGAAGGAAGACTAGTACTTGCAGATGCACTCTCTTACTTGCAAAAGCATCACAGAATTTCTCGTATCGTTGACCTTGCTACTCTAACCGGTGGTGTCGTCGTCGCTCTCGGTGAAGAGGTAACTGGATTTTTTTCCAACGAAGAAGACCTCGCTAAAGCGTTGACACATGCGGGTGAGAAGACATACGAGCGTCTCTGGCGCCTTCCTCTCCACCGCGAATACCTTGAGCCGATGAAATCTCCAATCGCCGATCTCAGGAACTCAGGTGGTGGCCGCAAGGCGAGCCCAATTATGGGCGCGATCTTCCTGCAAGAGTTTATCGAAAAGGGGATGCCTTGGGCGCATCTCGATATTGCTGGCACGGCGTTTTTGTCGGAGTTGCATAAGCCCTATCACACTGTGCATGGTACAGGTGTTGGTGTGCGCCTACTGATCGAATTTTTAGAAAACCTCTGACCGAAGTTTTTTGAGCGAGCCTAGGCGAGCTCTTTGGAGTGCGGCGCTATGCGCCGCCTTGGATTTGTTCAAGAAAGGGCGGCGCATAGCGCCGCACTCCATGGAGCGCTCCGCGCTCAAAGAAACGCCACGTGAAAAAGTTATGAAGTTTCGAGTTGATCTTCCGCAAAAGCTTCTCGCTTTCCTTCGCGATAAGTGCGGAGCGCGATACTCTGTTAAACAGATTAAACGAGCGATCGATGGCAAGCGTTGTCTCGTCAACGGTAAGATCGAGCGGATCTCGACGCGGCTTTTACAACCAGGCGATCGCGTGGAGATCGACCTCGCGGCAGAGGAGATTATTTCTCCTGAAATTCTCTTTGAAGATGCGTATCTACTCATCGTCGATAAGCCCGCTGGGGTGATCAGTGAGAACGCTGCTCTCAACGAACTTCTTCCAGATTATGCAGGGCAGCTTCTTCTCATCCATCGTCTTGATAAGGAGACCTCCGGCGCTCTCATGCTCGCAAAGAGTGCGGAGATGAAAGAACGGATGGTGGAGCTTTTCCGCGAAAAAAAAGTCTCCAAGACGTACCATGCGCTAGTTCATGGGAAGGTTGTAAAAAAGAAAGGAAAAATCGAAAGCTTCCTTGGAAAAAAAGGAGTCCACCACGGGCAGACGCTCTGGGGATCGAAGGAGAAGGGGAGAGAGCAGGAGCTCGCAATTACCCTTTGGGAATGTTTAAAGAGTGGTGAGAAGGCATCACTCCTTCTCTGCCAGCCGATTACGGGACGCACGCATCAATTAAGAGTCCATCTAAGCGAGATGGGGCATCCGATCCTTGGCGATACCTTATATGGTAAATCTTTTACTTTTCTTCCTGCTCTGCGTAGGCAGCTTCTCCACGCCACTCTTCTGCGCTTTGTCCATCCCATCACCCAAAAAGAGGTTGAGATAAAGGCGCCGCTACCTGAAGCTTTTCTCCAAGCACAACATTTCCTAAGCCTGTGAAGATCTTAATTGTTAAAACCTCATCGATCGGAGATGTCCTCCATACCTTTCCTGTTCTGAGCTATCTCAGAAAGCGATTTCCTGCAGCACAGATCGACTGGGCGGTGGAAAAAGGGTGCGCTGAGCTTCTGCATGGCCATCCTCAGCTGAGCCGCATGCTTGTTCTCGATTCACGTGTCTGGCGAAAAACTCTTTTTTCTAAAAAAACCCGCTTGGAGATAAGTGAATTTTTTCGAACGCTCAGAGAAGAGGAGTATGATCTTCTGATCGACCTGCAGGGCAATAGTAAATCTGCCCTTGTGACACTCTCTGCAAAAGCAAAAGAGAAGGTGGGCTTTGGGTGGAATGCTCTTCCTGAGAAACCCAACTGGCTTGTCACGACACACCGGTATAACCCTCCTGAAAACCTCTCCGTACGCGAACGAAATCTGCATCTTGTGCAGAGCCATTTTCAAGACTTCACTGCTGAGGAGTTCTCTTCTCCACAACTGAAAATTTCCGAAGCCGAGGAAGTGCGCCTTGTGGAGATTCTTTCGAAGATGAGGGGAGAGAGGCTCATGATCTGCTTTGGTTCGAAGTGGAGAAATAAGCAGCTCGGTGAGGAAACACTCTTCCCTCTCGTGAAAAAGATAGAAGAGCGACTTCATCCAGCCTTTCTCTTTATCTGGGGGAGTGAAACGGAAAAACGTCTCGCAGATAAGCTTCACGAGCTCTTTCCTCGCGACAGTCAAAGTATTGGTGAACTTAGCCTAAGCCTTTGGCAAGCACTCATGGCTAAAATGCAGGGTGTTCTTGCTGTGGATTCTGCAGCTCTTCATCTCTGCGCAACGACAGAGACTCCTACGTTCAGTATTTTTGGTCCTTCTTCTTCCGCCTACTACAAACCAGAAGGGGAGGAACATCAATGCGTGCAGGGGGAGTGTCCCTATGGCCAGATATTTGAAAAACGGTGTCAGAAGCTGCGTAGCTGTCCGACAGGAGCGTGTGTGCGTAATCTCAAAGTCGAAACACTATTTGCCCGCTTTAATCTCTGGTGGCAAAAACGAGAAAATCGTTATGATCGCTCTCATGATTTTTAGAGTCGCACTGCTCGCTCTTTTGCCACTCGCATCATTGCCCGCTATGAAGGCGGAGGAGCTCACATACGAGAAGCTCGTTGAAAGTGTCTACACGGACCATGTGCAACACTTTCAGAAACTTTTCGCGCACATGAAGGTTCGCTCTTTCATTGAATTTGGCGTTGGGTATGGAACCAAATATTTTTTGGATCACTGCCAAGAGGTGACCTCTTGCGAAATTCTTTTTCCCAAACAAAAGACAGATTGGTTCGATGAGAGTAAGCTTCTCTTTGCCAAGTATAAAAATTGGACACCGATTCTAAAACGCGGAAGCAAGAACTTTAAGATCGCAGATAAGATTGCTCGCCAAGAGCGGATCAATCCTGCTCTGAAAAATGCTTCGTATCTCAAAGAGTTAAAGCAGATTTGCAATGAGCTTTTTGCGAAAAAATCTTACGATGTCGCCTTTGTGGATCCTGGTTTCCATATGAGAGGAGATCTCGTAAGAGAGCTCTTTAACCGGGTGCCAATCATTGTCGCTCACGACACCAACGCTTCAGCGGAGATCTACGGTTGGGGGCGCGTTCACACGCCATTAAACTATGAAAAGATCATCTTCAAAGAGGGATCGGGTGTGACCTTTTGGATTCGTAAAGATAAAGAAGATCTCATTCGTGCTCTTCAGAAGAGCACGCACAAGATCTCCGATCGCTCTCATCTGAATCGACGTTATCGTAACTCTTTGAGCGCATAAATGGGTAGAATAGCTGCCACCTCACTTGCATTTTCTCTTCTTGCAACTTCTTCTATAATCGCACACGAAGATTGGAATCTCAGCCACCACTGGGCATTCAACGGGGAATTTGTCTACATGAGACGCTCATTGCTTCACAATCATACGATTGTCGACAGGACTTCTCAGAGCGGTTGCACTTCCTGTCATGCTTCGAGTGCACTGGGGACAAAAAAACTCATGCAAGATTTTGACTTTGAGCCTGGATATCGTGCAAGTCTTGCCTATCGGCCAAACCGCAGATGGTCGCTCGAAGGGAATTTCCTCTATTTGAATGAGTGGCATGGAAAAGATATCAAACATGGAAGAGGGACGCTGAGCTATCCTTTTCACGACTCTTCTTTCACAGATGATTTTGTCGACGCCGATCGCGCCGAGGGAAATTACTACTCCCGTTTTTATAATGCAGAGTTCAACTATTGGGGACATCTCACACCGAGACGTGCAGACTACTTTTCAGTCTCCTGGATCCTCGGATTGCGCTATATGTATCTTCAAGAGAAATTTACTCTCGCATTCACAAAGGGAGCCGATACAAGCAACTACAATACCAAGACGCGCAACCTCATGGGCGGTCCGCAAATTGGGGGCTGTTTTGAGTGGAATCCCACCGATCAGATCACTTGGAACCTCACTGCGAAATTTGGCCCATTTTTGGATCGCTCCCAACAGCATACCTTCTTGGGGGATGATAACAATACAATCGTGGTCCGAGATTTTACTAAGCGTAAGTGGAATCCTGTTTTCCTTGCCGATGTCGCCGCTTCCTTCGGCTTTCAAATCACACCCCATTTTAATTTGCACGCAGGCTATCAGATGATCTATCTAGCGGGCGTTGCTCTCGCCCCAGAACAGCTCAGCAACTCGTCCGATTCCACACATGTCGCCCACCATCGCGTAGATACCTCTGGGAATGCACTCATGCACGGGCTTTTTGCCGGTGTGATTTTTACCTTTTAGGGGGTATGTTGAGCGAGCGTGAAGCGAGCTCCTTGGAGTGCGGGGCTATGCACCACCTTGGATTTGTTCAAGTAAGGCGGCGCAGAGCGCCGCACTCCAGGGAGCGCTTTGCGCTCAAAGAATTAAGAAAATCGATATTTCATGCGCTACCTGATTATCCTGCTTGCTCTCTTTTGTTTTGCATCAAAGCCCCATAAAGATAGGCGGCCGAGTCCGCCTTATATCACTGGCGATGGGTTTCGCGCTTATTGCAAGTTTGTTTTCGATAAAACAAATAAAAAGATCGATCCTTCCAAGGTGCGGCGCGGCGATACGATCTTTGTACAGACCGAATATCTTCCCCGCTTTTTTGAAAAGGTTCACCCAAAGATTAAACAGAGGTACATCCTCGTTACACATAACAGCGATCTTCCAATCCCCGGAGAATTTGCCTCGTACCTCGATGATCCCAAATTGATCGCCTGGTTCGGACAAAATGTCGACGGGTGTACACATGAAAAACTCCACCCCATTCCGATTGGCCTCGAAAATCGCTACTGCGGAAATGGCGATCTAAGCGTGATACAGGCGAAGCAGAAAGAGTATAAAGCGCTTCCTAAGACCATGCTGCTCTACAACAACTTCACCCTTGGCACCTGTATCAGCGAGCGCTCCAAAGTCTTTGAAATCTTTAAGGACAAATCTTTCTGCACCACCGCATCGCGCAAGCCCTATGTCGAATACCTGAAAGATCTCGCGGGAGCAAAGTTCATCCTAAGCCCCCGCGGCAACGGTCTCGACTGCGTCCGCACCTGGGAAGCCTTTTACATGGGGGTGGTTCCCATTATCAAGCACTCCGCCTCCGATAGCCTCTACGAGGGGCTTCCGGTGATTCTCATCTCCGACTGGAACGAGGTTAGCGAGGAGTTCTTGCAGCAGAAGTATGAGGAATTACAGGGGAGGAGTTATCCCGAAGAGCGCTACTATCTGAACTACTGGCTCCAGCAGATCAAGAAGCTTTCTCAACAAAGTCGGGTCTGATTTCTTAGGCCCCCTGCAATAAATCTTTAAGATTTTTGCGTTACTCACATATGCTTGAAGAGCATTTTGAGATTGAGGCCGCGGCGCGAAAGACTTTGTCTGGAGTTCTCTCTACAAATGTCCTAGAGCTCACGCTTCAGTACACGGGATATCTAACGAAGTTACAAAAAGAGAGTGCTGAGGTAAATAAAGAGAATCTCAAAAAGGGGCTTGGATCAACAGAGCTTGTTCCCTATCAACTTCCCAAAAAAGAAGACTCTCTACCTAGCCCTTAATAGGCACTCCTAGATGTGAGAGGCTGTCACCGAAAATGGCAGCCTTTTCTTTTCCAAAAAAGATTTTGCTGTTCTTTCTTCACTCGAGTCATTAGACTTTTCATTTCGCCGGGGACCTCAGAGAGTAGGACCGTCCGAACCAGGTCAGGACCGGAAGGTAGCAGCCTTAAGGACATCGTCTTGGGCTTTGAGTCATCTCCGGCCCTTTTCTTACCAATCACTTCACGAGCGTACGGGCTCTTTCAAGCTGCGCATCAGGGAAGAAGGAGGTTAGGATCTTTGGTGCCTTCTCTCCATTCTCAACCATTTTGGTAGCACTGTGAAGGCAGAGGCCAACGCCGTGGCCTTCGCCATAGCCTTGGAAGAAGACGGCATTGCCCTTAACATTGACAATGAAGTCGCTGCTGCGGAGCCTCTTTTCGCCGAGCATTCTTTGCAGGGTGAGGAAGTCGATATTTTTCATTTCGGCTTGATCACGAACGCGAACGCCATAGACTTTGCGCGATGCTTTGTCGATGAAGAGATCGAGTCCGTTGAGGCTTTTGAGGCCGAGGATGGTGGCAAGTTCTGTTTTGGTGATCGAAAAGGCCCAGGCTGTCTTTTCACGATCGTGCGCTGCGAAAGGAGCTTCCATGCCTTTGCAGCCAGTGACCTGTTTGCGGAAGAGTGTAGTGTAGTCAGCAGTTTGACCCGCAGAATTCTTTGTCCATGCGGCAGCAAAGGGGAACTTCTGCTGTGTCAAAATGACATGGCGTGTGTTGTCGATTCCCTTATCCACGAGAAGGTTTTGGAGTGTGGCGCCATAGCCCTGGTAGTTGGATTCTTTGGCGTCGATGTGCCAGCGAGAGTGGCGGTTCTTGTCGATCCAGTAGTAGGTGTTGGTGCGTGCGACGATCGCTACAGCTTCCATTACCTCATCATCAAACTCTTCAGAAAATTGGGTGTTGAGTGTGGATTTTAAAAAGTTTTCCACGTCAGTTTCGTTAATGATGGTGAGTTTTCCACCAACATCGTAGATTTCGATACAGCCACGATACTGGCTTCCATTGACAAGGATCGAAGTTTGAGGATCAGCGGGGATGATGCGTAGATCGTAGACATTCGTAAACAGGTTACCCCACTTCAGGCCACCCTCTTCGTGACGGATGAACTCGCGCTTACCGACGGTTCCAGATGCGAGCTGTCTTCCGGTTGTGGGGGTGTAGATCATATGTCTTCCACGCACTTCGACTAGAGCTTGGCTGACGTTCTTTTCAAGAAGCACGCGGATGGTTGCAGGCTTGTCGTTTTGTGAAGGATCGCGATCAAAGCGCTCATATTTTGCGGTGGCTTGTAGAGAAAGAGTTGTGCAGAGTAGAGCTCCAACTAGCAATTTTTTCATATTATTCCTCTTATTCCTGTTATTTTTTCTTATGCCCTCTTAGGTGTTCGTAAGCAAGAGCTGTAGCCTCTCTTCCGCGGGGAGTTCTCTTTAGAAATCCCTGCATGATCAGATAGGGCTCATAAACCTCTTCGAGTGTTGACTCCTCTTCTCCGACAGCGACGGCGAGGGTTTTAATTCCCACGGGACCGCCTGCGTAGTGGTCGATCATGACGTTGAGAAGTTTCTTGTCCATCTCGTCCAGTCCGCATTGATCGATGGCGAGCATCTCAAGAGCTTTATCTACCATCTTTTTGTCGATCTTCTGCGTCCCTTGCATCTGCGCAAAATCACGTACCCATCGTAGCAGGTGATTTGCAACGCGCGGGGTTCCTCGTGCGCGCCCTGCGATCTCAAGTGCGCCATCTTTCTCAAGCGTGACACCCAAAATTTGCGCTGTGCGCATCACAATCTCTTTTAGCACTTGGGGTTCATAATAGTCGAGTCTGCAGGTAAAAGCAAAGCGTGAACGCATCGGCCCACTCAAAAGTCCACTGCGTGTTGTGGCGCCGATGAGGGTGAAGCGGTTGAGTTTCACCTGGACGCTACGGGCATTGGGCCCCGAGTCGATGAGGAGATCGAGCGAAAAATCCTCCATCGCGCTGTAGAGATACTCTTCAACCTGGCGGCTCATGCGGTGGATTTCGTCGATGAAGAAGATATCTCCCTCTTTCAGATTCGTAAGAATGCCTGCGAGATCGCCGGGTTTTTCGAGAACAGGACCGCTTGTGATCACAATGCTGCTTCCCATCGCTTTTGCGAGGATGTTGGCGAGTGTGGTTTTTCCGAGCCCTGGTGGCCCGTGGAACAGGATGTGGCCTAATGTCTCTTTGCGCAGCTTGGCAGCCCCGACAAAAATATCTAGACGTTTGCGCAGCGCCTCTTGGCCAATGAACTCTAGAAGCGATTGCGGACGCAATTGCAGTTCAAACTGCTCGTCTGGTTTTGTCCAGCTGGATTGAAGGTAGGGGTGTTCCATGGTGTTTCTTACGCTCTCATAAAAACAGTAGCAGGAAAACGACTTTGCGCGCTATACGTTCTGAAAATACGTTCTGAAAAAAGGAGAGGGAGATGAGCTTACAGTCTGATCGTTGGATTCGTGAAATGGCGCAAAAGCATGGAATGATCGAGCCTTTTGTCGATGGACAGGTGCGCTATGTGAAGGATGAAAAAATTGTAAGCTACGGCCTTTCAAGCTACGGCTATGACATGCGCGTCTCAAATGAGTTTAAGGTCTTCACCAACGTCTACAACTCGATCATCGATCCAAAAAATTTTAGCGAAAATGCCTTTGTGCATCAGGAGGTCGATGTGTGTATCGTGCCTCCCAACTCCTTTGCTCTTGCGCGCAGTGTAGAATACTTCCGCATTCCTCGAACTGTTCTTACCCTCTGCATCGGAAAGTCCACCTATGCGCGCTGCGGAATCATCGTGAACGTAACTCCTTTCGAGCCCGAGTGGGAAGGGTATGTGACTCTTGAGATTTCCAACACCACACCGCTTCCTGCAAAGATCTATGCAAACGAGGGGATCGCGCAGGTGCTCTTCTATGAGGCTGCTGAGGCTTGTGAAGTTTCCTATGCCGATCGCAAAGGCAAATACATGGGGCAGAGAAACATCACCTTGCCTGTTGCCTAGTTTCAGCCTTTTCGAAGAAGACTGATAAGCTTTTTTTGCGTCTCGGTATTTGTGCTGTAAGCAAGAATCAGGTCGTAAGCGTATTTCGAGGGTTTCGCTCCGAATCCCAAAAGAAGCTGGATCTCAATGAGTGAAGCTTTCTCGGCAATGGCGCGAAAAATGGTATTATCCGCTGATTCGTCATTGTTGGGTCCTATTTTGACCTGAATGAGTCTTTT
The DNA here is from genome assembly GCA_001464115.1 of Chlamydiae bacterium Ga0074140. Taxonomy (GTDB): domain Bacteria; phylum Chlamydiota; class Chlamydiia; order Chlamydiales; family Rhabdochlamydiaceae. The sequence continues at coordinate 604,020 of LNES01000003.1, forward strand.
CATCAGAGCTTCGTTTTTAAATCTCGCTGCCAAACGAAAAACTTCTCCCCATGAGTTTGGAGAAGACGAGAGAAGTTTTACCTCTCTGCAAAATTCGGGATGTTTAAAAAAAATATCGATCGCCTCTATGATCTCTTCGACGATTCCTGCCTGTGGGTGTCTTTGACTATATTTTCTGATCATCACTGCTAAATGAGAACTGGTCGGTATGGCTTCAGCTTTGAAGATCAACGGCTTCAGTAGGTTGAGGGGGAGTTCTTTTGCGAGGGCATATCCCAAAGAAAAGGGAGTGGCTTTTACTCCTTTTTCGAGGAGATAGTTCAGCATGGATACAAACTTCTCCTTGGGAACTTCAGAAAAGAGCAAGATTAGCCGATCAAAAGATAGAGGGGTTGCGCCAAGATACGTGATCAGTTCAAGAGCTGGAAACGTGTCGTGACGATCTTCGAAGCCTAAGGTGCAAACAAGGTTAAGTGTGTGTTTATTCCCTCGCTCTCCGGCAGCAAAAAACATTTCTATCAGTGAGAGGGTTTTTATTTGCGTCAATCTGACAGACCGAAGAAAGTTGTGAAAATATTTGCCGGGCTTAGGGCTATTTGCGCAAATCGCCTTAATTGTGGGAAGAGTATGCTCTTTAAATGAGCGACGGGTGTCTTGCGTTTGAAAGTTAAAGCCTCCAGGATTGAGTTTTGAATATTCAGCGATGAGTGTTTTGAGTGTGTAACTTCCAAAGGGGCAGGATGGGGTACTTCGTGTAATTGAGCGAAAGGTATGGTTCACTCGACGCAAAAATTCGAAGTTTCTGCGTAGGCACTTGCGCGAATATTCTGGCCAAAATCCCTGAGGGAGATGAAGCGTTGATGCAACGGGTCTCCAGATTCCTGGATTGGGTGTCGATAGGCGATCCTTAAACCAGCTCGCACATGCAGAGATCTGTCCGAAATCCGGTATATCGAGATAGGAAAAAATCAATTCCGCGTGTTTAGGGTGTTTCTGAAAAGAGGATCGGCGTAAATTCAGAAAGCTCTCAATTACAACAACCCTGGCGCGCTTAAAAAGCAACTCATCCTTTTTTGCAACTTCGCTTCCGCCACAGAGAAGATCCCACTGCTTTTTCAGGAGGTCGGGGAGCGCTGCAAAACGGATCTTATATCCCGTCGTTGAAGGGTTAAAATAGAGCCCGGGTAGGGGAGAAAATCTTGTCATAAAGATCGCATTGATCTTTTCCATCAGATCTTCAGGCAGGGAGGCTCTAAACATCTCCCAAGCGGTCTCTTCATCACCTGCTTTGAAATATGCAAGGGCCCGCTCTGGGGTGGCTCTTTCTAATCCTGAATCTCGCAATGCACAAGCCGGCATCATAAATTACTTCTAGGTTAGGCCAAAGAGCTTTAACAGCGCACTCTTTTCTGCGGTGGATCTAGCGTATTCGTTGATCAACAATTTTGCAGTATTTGGATGAATCTCCGCTCCGGCGACTTCATAGAGAGTTTTGATCGTATTGTAGGAAAACCTATTGATAAGCGCGTGCCGTAGGGTGTTGTCGTCGGAATCGCTATTATCTGGTTCATAGCCAAGAGAAACTACTCTTTTTATCAGATCCGTGTGCTCAAAACAGGCTACTTCATACAGAAGATCAACTGGTGGATCACAGGGCACGGGTCCTCGATAATGGTTGGGGAGTTTGGCGGAAGCTTTCGGTAGTCTTTCCCCTTGTAGACTTTTTAGGATGAGATCTATGGCATCGAGGATAGTCTGACCGTCCCCTTCTTCCCTCGAACAGACAGTGTAGAGGAGTACGCTCAGGTGATGAGGCTGGATTTTGGCCCCCGCATTTATAATCTGTGGGAGCAGATTTAAGGGATATGCGCCGCCACGACCTAAAAACAGGTCAAGTGACTCTTCAGTTGCTTTCGCTCCATTGCGAATACAATACATCACAAGCTCTGAAAATTGAGTTGGCGTACATTTTATAAAACCGCAGAGAAGTTGATCGAACGAAGCTGGGGGGGGCCTGTGAAGTATCAATTGTTTGACATGGAAGAAGAGAGATTCTGAGAATTCAACATTCGTCGCTTGAAGGTATTTGAAAATAGCCTGGCAAAAGCAGTCTAGCGTGCGAGGACCGCCCATCACGCCAGAAGCAATATACATTTCCAAAATAGGTATAATGTTGTCGGTAGGGGTTAAAGCGTTCAAAACTTTTTGAAAATAAAAGTCAGGGTCTTGGAAATCTGCCTTGCCCTGTTCTACAAGGGATGCAACAAATGGTTTTACATAAGTTTTAAATGCGTCGAGGATTTTTGCTTGTGACATTGCCACGCAATGGGTGTGTAGATTCTGATAAACTCGCAATGGGAGGGAGCTTTCCTGTTCTGTTTTTTTTAGTTCTTTTTTTCTGACCCAACCGAAGGCCCGATTGACACGATGTAGAAGTTCAAAGTTCTTGCGCATCGTTTCTCTCGAATACTCAGACCAGAAGAATTTTTCCAAACCAAATGTCTCAGCTGTGGGTCGCCAGATATACGGACTTGGAAAAGAGAGTTCGTAGTGCATTTCTGTGGTGCAGGCAGAAAGACGGCACAACTCCTGGAAATTCAGATAAGAAGAGATCTGTTTGAAGATAGGAGAACCAGCGACAAGCTTCTCTTGAACAACGAAAAAGACATTGCTGAGTGCGCGCATTTGTGCGCGTTTTACTAGGGTGTTTTCATCGGCTTCTGAACGCCCGCTCTTGACAGGAGAGCACGCGTTTAAAATTCTCCACAGTCTTTCCAGTGTTGGATCAGAGAATTTTTGTGCAGAAGAAGCCTGAACTTTAAGTCGCTTCGCCCTGTCTTCCGTTGTTGGGGGAGCATAGGGAGTAGCCATTAAAATGCCTCGAACCTTGATCATTAAGTACTCTGGCAAGACAGGCTTAAGGGTCGAACAGATAAATTCTTTTGGGATCTGGTCGTTTTCAGCACAAGCGAGTATTGTCTGGATGACCGGAAGAGTCAGTGATGGGTGCTTAAATACTCTTGTTGCGGACATAGCTCTCTTTCAAATTTATATTTTTAAAACCAGTATTATAAATAATGTCAGTATTAAATAAGCATTTAAAAACAATTTATAGTTTAAAACATCAAGGAGGTTATTAGGATGGGTTCAGAGGTTTTTCATTCTTGGCCTGGTAAAAAATGCTTATATCTTACACAATGAGGGTGTTGGTGCAAATAGAACCCACACCTCGCTCTATGCTCACGGCTGTACGAAAAGGCACGCCTCGACGCTCATTTCTTGCCAGGAACTGGTGGGTCCTCCTCTTTTTTGGGGTTTGCTATCTGGTCTACTCCCATGGTGTTCAAAAGAAAAAAAAGACCCTTCTGGAGCTGCAGGGCCGCTATCAGGAGCTCGAAATGCAAAAACTTCTTGTTCTACAAGAGCAGGATGAGTTGCGGACGCAGGTGCGAAGCCAGGCTGACCCCGCTTGGGTGGAGATGACCCTGATTAAAGGTCTTGGAGTGGTCCCCGACGGTCAGCGCAAAGTCTATTTCGAGAATAGGCAAGATTAACCAGTGGTTATTGCTCTCGTTCTACTTCTTATTCTGTTCCTCTTCGTGAGTGCCTATGTCTCGGCCTCTGAAACAGCTCTTTTTTCGCTCTCTTCGATCACGATTAAAGGGTTTCAGAGGGCGCGGGATCCGCGGAAAAATCTGATCTTTCGGCTGCTCTCCAACCCGCGCGATCTTTTGGTGACGATCATCATTTTAAATATTTTGAGCAACCTTCTTGTCCAGAACGTGGTGGCGTCGCTTTTTGGTGATTTCTCTGCCTGGATTTTGAACGTGGGTGTCCCTCTTGCTCTCACGGTGATTGTCGGTGAGGTCATTCCAAAATCACTAGGTCTTGCGAACAACGAGAAAATTGCCTATCGCGTTGCTCCACCGCTTTTTTTAGCGCAGCGGTTTTTTAAGCCCTTTTCACCGCTTCTCATCAAAGTGACCAATCTTGTCTCTCGTTGCACTTTTTTCTTTTTAAAAAAGGAGCAGGAGATTTCGATCGATGAGCTCCAGCATGCACTGAGAGCTTCTAGGCAGCTAGGCGTACTCAATGAGGATGAGGCAGAACTTGTTTGCGGCTACCTCAACCTCAAAGAGTCGACAGTTAAGGCGCTCATGCGTCCACGAGAAGAAGTCCTCTACTTTGATCTGGATGAGCCGATGGCAAAATTGATCCATCTCTTTGTTGACCAGGAGTGTTCGCGTATTCCCATTTGTCAGGGAGGATTGGATAAGATTGTCGGAATCATGACCAGCCGTCTTTTTTTTCTACACCGCCCTTCGCTCAATCAGACGGCGGATCTTCTTTCAATCCTCAAAAAACCCTTTTTTGCTCCGGAGACGATGGATGCGCATGCGCTGATGCGCCAGATGTACGAAAGGGAGGAGTCTCTTGCGATCGTCGTCGATGAGTATGGTTCTGTCTGTGGTTTGATTGCGCTAGAGGATATGGTCGAGGTGGTGGTAGGTGAGATTGCCGATAGACGCGATGTGAAAAATCGTTATACCCGTGCAGGGGAGGATGTGATCATTACGAGCGGAAAGCTGGAACTCGGTGAATTCGAAGAGATTTTCAACTACGCTTTGAAGAGCGAAAATAATATGGTCACCATTGGCGGATGGTTAACAGAACAGCTCGGCGATATTCCCAAAACCGGCACCAAGTATGTCACAAAAGATTTCCTCTTCCACGTCCTCTCCTCCGACCCCAACCGTGTTCGCCGCGTCTACATCCGCCGCCTCCACCCCAAAAAAAAGCTATGATGTTGGGTAAGAAAAATCGGTCAATGTTTAAGAAAAGACCTATAGACGTGCGGGGACAAGTCCTTCGGCTAGTCCCCAGCCGCCCCCTTGCGCCTCACCTCGCTTTGAAAAATCCCGTCCTCGGAAACGGGGTGTGTATAACACAACCCCGTACGCCTTCGGCTTTCCTGCGGTGGAATTTTGCTGCGCGATCTGAGTCGTCGGGCTGCTCGCGCGCTCACTTCCCCACGTCTGCGTCGTGTGGCCCCTTCTCGCGTCGTCTCGCAGAGCCTGGTAAAGATTTCCGAAAACAGCTTAGAGATGTCTCGCAGAGCTTGGTAAAGATTTCCGAAGACAGTTTGAAAGTCCCAACTTGGTTCTGCGACATGACACGGGAGAGGCTCCACGACAAAGGAGTGGAGAGGGAGTGCTTGTCGCAGCCGATGGCTTCGATCTGCAATGAGAAATCGCAGCACAGGAGAGCCGAAGGCGGGCGGGGTAGTGCTTTGCACACTCCGCCTCCGAGCACGCGATTTCTCATTGCAGATCGAAGACCTAGGGGGCAAGCGGGGGACAATGACACGCAGTGCTTTGTCCCCGACATGTCTATAGGCCCTACAAAAGATTTAACCTACAATTAAACTATGGACACGCAGGCGAAGGTGTATTTGGGGTTGATGGCGGGGAGTGTGGTGGTGCAGGGCTTTTATGCCATGCTGGAGATGGCGTGTGTCTCGTTTAACAAGGTGCGCTTGCAGTATTACGTGAGTCGTGGTAGCAAGCGGGCGATCTGGTTGAGCTATCTTTTAAATCATCCGGCTCAGCTTTTTGGGACGACACTAATCGGCGTGAATCTTGCGCTCATTGTTGGCTCAGAAGCTGCGCGTCGCTTTTATGGGACCTTGGGACTCAGCCCCGATATCGCCCCTTTGACCCAACTTTTTCTTGTTTTGATCTTTGCAGAGATCTCTCCGATGTTTGCAGGTAGGCGGTATGCAGAGCATGTCGTGATGCTGGGAATTCCAATCCTTTATGCCTCCTCCGTAATCTTAAGGCCGATTATTTGGCTGCTCGACCTTCTATGCCTTGCATTTAACCGTTTGATGAAGAATGAGAAGGGTCCGGGTCTTTATCTTACACGTGAGGAGCTGCAAAAGGTGATCGAGGAGCAAGAGGTCATTCCCAGTGTTCCGGCGCAGGCGGAGTTTGACACGATCGTGGGAAGAATTTTTTCTCTTAAAAACAAACGCGCACGCGAGCTCATGAAACCACTTTCTTCCTCGCCAATGGTCCCGTCGATCTGTACAATTGCCGAAATGCGCGCACTTTTGCGTGCAGAATACTCTCCATATCTTCCCATCTTCCACAAGAATCCAGAGAACATTGTTGCAATCGCCTATCCTCGAGATCTTTTGCGGTTTCCTGAAGGCACACGAGTCCGTGAGCATGCTCGACCGCCCTGGTTCATTACGGAAAACACATCGATTCTACAGATTTTGAAGCAGTTTCGAAGGAACAATAAGAGCATTGCTGTTGTTTTGAACGAGGCGGGACTTGCCGTGGGAATTTTAACCCTTGATGAAATTGTGGATGAGATCTTCGGCCAGATCGATTCTTGGCCCTCTTTTGAGGAGATCATGCCGAGGACCCACCAGATTGTTGTCGATCGAACCTTTGATGGCACTATGAAGATCGCTGATTTCAACGCGCAGTTTGCTGTCCATCTTCCAGATGAAGGCCATGAAACGCTCAGCGAGCTCGTCGTTGCCAAGTTTGGACATCCTCCTGCCAAGGGTGAGAGCATACGCATCGATCAGTTTGAACTCACCGTCGAAGAGGCATCGCTTCTCGGCGCCAAGAGCATCAACATCCGCACTATTTATTGATGAAAAAGAGAAGTAATGAACGATGAATGGTGAGTGATGAACGAAAGAAAGAATTCCCCATCCCTCTTGTCTCACAAGCTGTGGGACAATGATAAAGAAAGACAAACCATAGATTAAGATATGTAGGGGAGCAACAAACCACATGATATGAAGGATAGTAATGATATCAATGGTTGAGGAGATTTTTGACTCTTTTCATCATTCATATCATTTTTATCCTTCTTATCATGTTATTTCAGCAGCTCGGCCGCGCCGTTTTGATGATTTGGGATAGGATTTCCATTGCACGGTCGATCTCCTCTTGCGTGGTGAAGCGGGAGAGGGAGAAGCGTAGGGTCGAGCGCGCAAGTGCGGGAGGAGTGCCCATGTTCAGAAGAACGCGCGAAGGCTCAAGGGCGCCTGCAGCACAGGCAGAGCCATGGCTCGCCATAACGCCTTGCATATCGAGGTGGAGAAGAAGCGTTTCGCCGTCGATTCCGGGGAAGGCGAGGCATGAGGTATTGCCAACGCGAGGGGAGTCGTTTCCATGCACGATGAGATCTGGGAAATGAGCGCGTAGGCTTTTTTCGAAATGGTCTCGCAAAGTTTTCATGCGCGTCTCCGCGGAGGGGAGCTCTTCAGAGAGAAGTTCGATTGCCTTTGCGAGGCCGACGATGCCGGGAAGGTTTTCTGTTCCGGCACGTTTTGCATACTCTTGATCTCCGCCGGTGAGAAGAGATCGGTAAGGAAAACTCTTGCGCACGAAGGCGAAGCCGATACCTTTGGGTCCATGAAACTTATGCGCAGAGAAGGCCATCGCACTGACACCCTGTGGAATCGTAAATGGCTCCTTGCCCAACAATGCAACACCGTCGACGAGGAAGGGGAGTGTACGGGTTGCACACAGGGTTGCGATTTCGGCGATCGGGTTTTTAACTCCTGTTTCGCTGTTAACGGCACCGAGAATAACGAGTCTCGTATCATGAGAGACGGCTTGAGACACATCCTCTGGGGAGACGTAGCCTTTTGTGCCTGTGGAGAGGTAGGTGACGCGGACGCCACATTTTTCTAAGGCTTTAACTGTCTGATAAACGGAGGAGTGCTCGATATCCGATGTGATGAGGTGGCCTTTAAAATTTTCGGCAAAGAAACCCCGCAGCAGCATATTTAGGGCTTCTGTGCCGCCAGAGGTGAAGATGAGTTCAGAAGGTTTGACCTGGAAAAAATCCGCGATCGTTTGCCGAGCCTTGGAAAGGCGCTTGCGTGCTTCCTGTCCGAAGAAGTGTATGGAGGAGGGATTTGAGGGGGGTGATGCGAGCTCCTCTTCTATGACTTTTCGTACGCGCGGATCGAGCTCTGTCGTCGCGTTGTTGTCTAAATAAATGCGCTGAATCATGGCTTCAAAATCTTGACCATCACGATGGTGATGTTGTCACTTCCTCCTCCTGCTTTTGCGGCGCCAACAAGGCTATCAGAGGCTTCTTTTATTGTCTTGGATTTCAAGAGGATAGACTCCATCTCTTCGGGGGTAATTTCATCCGTGAGTCCGTCGGAACATAGGAAGTAGATGTCTTCATTTTCTAGGTCGTAGGTTTTTATAGAAGGAACTACCTGAGACTGAGTGCCAATCGCGCGCGTAAGGATATTTTTGAATACCCGCGAAGACTCTTCGTCCAGTTCGCCTTTTGAAATCAATTCTTGTCGAAGCGAGTGGTCCTCTGTGAGTTGGGATAGCTGTTTCTTCCTAAACCGGTAGATGCGGCTGTCTCCGACATGGGCGAGCGTGAGCTTTTCATCGTAGATCCAGAGGCAGGCGAGCGTGGTTCCCATTCCCGCATAAGCGGGGTTCTTATGTGAAAGATGGTAGATCTTCTGATTGACCTGCTCGATCATTTTTTTGAGGGAGATCTCCGCATCTGAGGAAGAGGTTTTTGGAGATAGCTTTTGGATTTCTTTTGAGAGAGTTTGCACCGCCTCTTCAGACGCCACTTCTCCTGCCTGATGACCGCCCATCCCATCTGCTAAAACATAGAATGTGCAGCTAGGAATAGCGGCCCATGCATCTTCGTTGCTTTTGCGTACATAGCCGATGTCTGAAATGCCGTAACTTTCCACGGTTATACCATTTACTCGCATGTTGTGGTGTAGGTCGGATCTTGGATCTTGCCGATGAAAAGAGGGAGCTTGGTAGTGAGATCGATCAGGAGGAAGATGAAGGGGCGGTCGGCGATGAATGTGCGCAGAGGGGTGGAAGGGGGTGTAGCGGTGACATTCATCGATGCGGCTGTGGCCGCCGCGGCGACAACACCTGCCTCATCAATAGAGAAGAATGTCGCATGGACCACCTTGCTTAGGAAGAGGTCTTGCATTCCATTGATCCCCGAGAAATTGGCTTTATCGGTGTAGGCTTTTTGGATTCCCAAGTCTTGAAGGGGCTGATTGAGCGGCGTGCGGCGTTCGAGGCAAAATTTCGGCATTTTAATCCGGACTCTCTCGTTTGAGAGTTGATCGATCCAGCCTGAAAGCGTAGTTTCTGAAAGCATTTTTTCAAGATCGTCAAGAGAGCTCTCTTTTTTTGGCAGAAGAATCACGTAGGCAAGAGAACTCTTCTCCTCTTTTTTCGTAAAAGGCAGCGCAACAATTTGCAAGGAGTCATTTTCAAGAAAGAGGAAATTTGAGGTCTGCTCCATCATCTTCACCTGAACAGTAGACTCGGGTTCTGGATAAAATGAGGCGTCCTGCGTTTTTTTCGGATCAAAGGGTTTTTGCCAGTTTCCTTGAAAATAGACAGCGTTTGTGAGAACCATCCGTGTTGCACCGTCGATATCATTTGGCTGTAAAAGACGCGAAATTTTGTGTTTGGTCTGGTTGTCAGTCCACTCGTTGATGATGCTGACGGCTTCGGCTGTTTTGGAGAAATCAAGACTTTGAACATTCGCCTGATATCCCTCTTCGAGGGCATGTCGATAGTCGGCAAGAACAAAGGTGTCTTGATCGAGCCATAGACCATTTGCGACATCGAGGGTGTAGGCCTCATTCACGCTTCTTGTAAGATATTTTGCCAAGGTGGATGCGGCTTTTGGTAGCTCATTGCGATTGTAGGAGAGGTGGAGCGCTTGTCGCATTTCGGTCTCCGTATCCTCGCGGGCCCCGATTGCAACCATTGATAGGCAAGAGAAAATGGAATAGGGAGAAAAAACAAGATTTGCAGGATCGGGCTTATTGAGAATGGTATAGAGCGAGAGTCCGAAGGCGCTGCACTCTTTCGAAAGTGTCTGGATTTTTCCATCCTCCTTTTTATTTGCGGCGAGAAGCGGAGAGGTGCAAATCAGTAGAGTAAGCAGTAGGTTTTTCAGCATCTTCATTCCTCTTTTTAAACTTCAGGGCCAAACAAGATTCGGAGCGCGCTCACCGCATTAAAAGCTATATGCAGTCCGATAGGAGCGAAGAGCGACTTCTGTCTTTCATAAATAAAACCCAAATACCATGCAAACGCAAAAAGTGAGAGTGCAAGAGAAACATTTCCCCAGCCTTGCGAAGTGGAAAGGTGAAAGAGCGCAAAGGAGAAGGCAGAGAGCAAAATGGCAGCCTTTACGCCGAGGTGTTTGCGAAAGAAGGTTTGTAAAAATCCGCGAAAGAGCCACTCCTCAATGACTGGTGCGGCGCCCAAGACAGTAAAAAGAGCCACGGTCAGCATAACAGGGGATTCGAGAGCCATTCTAAGAAATCGAACGGCGACCTGCTCATAGCTCTCTACCCCAAAAAAAACATAGAGCAGAAGGTCGCTTACTTGTGCGATCGTGACAACAAGCGGAAAAGCGACAAGCCAGGTGACCACTCCCAGAAAAAAATCAGAGAGAACGCGCTCCTTATTTAACTCTCCACGAATCCAAATATTGCGCATGAGCGCTGGATTTTGTTTCAGTGCGTAGGCAGTAAGCCCGCCGAGAATGAGAACCAGCGAAGAGAGCTGCAGCAGCCCTGCATAAGCTAGGGGTGTGATCACTCCTTTGACTTCGTATAAGAAAGCAAACATTCTGGCCGCGATTGGAATCACAAAAAGGGAGATCAGGAGATAAATCGCAAAAGGGACTGCCACCTGCATGCCCCGGAGATGCGAAGAGGGTTCATTTTCTGCAGAAGGAGGGAGAACAAAAAGGCCCCTCCGCTTTGCGATCCAGTGAGTCACAAACGCGAGGAGCCCAAAGAGTACAATTAGATGCAAATGTCCAAAGACGATCTCTTTATCTAAAGTCATCTAGCGGCTGCTAATGAAACGTAATCGTCGATTCGGCTAGCAATCTGTTTGATCAGTTTTGCATGGGCAATTCCCACGGGAGATACGTGGTAGTTCTCTTTGCCCCAAGCGATCTGCCGGAAATTTTCTTTTGTAAACTGCTTAGGGATGTGATAGCTCTCGTGGAGGATCTCCTGCAGGACGATTCTTGGATTTTCGGCTCGAAGATCAACAATCCGCACCTTAACGCTCATGTTGAGATTTGCAGGGGAGCTTTGCACATTGATGTAAGAGACGGGGACCTCTTCATGTTCGAGAACTTCGGAAAAGACGACAAACTCTGCACCCTTAAATGGCCGTTTCATCCATGCGACATCGGCTGCAAAAGGATCTCTTTCACCCATGATTTTTTTGGTCATGGCACGCACCTGCTCATTTGCTACGAAGGAGAAATGCCCCTTTTGGGCGAGTGTGCGTTGCACTCCAATAGTCAGCTCGTCGGAAAGATTCCAGGAGACGCCAGCGTTCTCAGTGCGATCGAAAACAGGGAAAAAGGCGACGAGGGGTTTTGCTTTTTGCTGAAGATAGGCACTCTCATTATTTTCATTTTTATTGCAACCTACTGCTGCGAAGAGAAGCCCAGCACACAAAACAAGATTCACAGATCTCATATTATCCCCCTATGATTGGTAAAAACCTCAACATACCAGGACCCAATTTTCTTAGGAATACCGGAAAAAAGAAATCGGGCACGGGCACGGACGCGGGCACGAAAGAGGGAAAGAACGAGTAAGGCTTGATAGGTTCCGGGATAGGAGTTTTCTTTCTTTCGTGCCCGCGTCCGTGCCCGATCTTTCTTCTCTCTTTTTTAGTGGGATTCAAGGACAATTGCCGAGTAAGCCGGCAGATCATAGGTGAAGCGCAGCGCAGGATGTGTTGCGGGAGTTTCTATGAAATCTGCAGGGGAAGTGGCGGCAGTATCGATGACCTTATACCACTTTTTTCGGGCAGGAGGAGGGGGGAGCGTGATGTGAGCGCTTTCAAAATGTGCATTAAATGCCACATAAAGTTGAGAGTGCGCATCTTTGAGTGTGTAGGCAACAAAGCGCGAATCGGGATTCCAATTGGGAGCATGAGGGGAGTGCCCATGCCATTCGATATTTTCTGGGGTGAGATATGTCTTTCGATGCAAAAGCGAGTGGTTTTTACGAAATTGGATTAAAGCTTTACAGAATCGGAAAAAGGATTTTTCTTTTTTGAGCTCGTTCCAGAGAAACCAGTTGAGCTCATCATCATGACTCCAACCATTATTATTTCCATGACGCGTGTGCCCATATTCATCGCCCATCCAAAGCATGGGAACGCCCAAGGAGAGCATGAGAGCCAGATGAAAATTGCGCATCTGCTTTTGACGCAATCGGAGGATATCGCGGTTGGCTGTTGCTCCCTCCTCCCCACAATTCCAACTGTCGTTCTGATCCATCCCGTCGGCGTTGTTTTCCGCATTCAGCTCATTGTGTTTGGAGTTGTAGCTGACGAGATCCCTCAGCGTGAATCCGTCATGTGCTGTCACAAAATTGATGCTGAGCGAAGGGTTGTCATTTTTTCCATAGATGTTTTGGGATCCACAAAGCGCAGATGCAAAACTCCCAGCTTGCCCGTCAGTGCCTTTCAAGAATCGCCGCACAACATCGCGATAGACCCCGTTCCATTCTGCCCATCGTCCTTCTCCGGGGAAGGAGCCCACCTGATAAAGCCCTGCCGCGTCCCAGGCTTCTGCGATCAATTTCGTTCCCGAAAGAGCTGGCTCTTGATGAATGGCCGAGATCACCGGAGGTGAAGCCACTGGTGCACCAGAGAGGTCTCGCGTGAGAATCGAGGCGAGGTCGAAACGGAATCCATCCACACCCATCTCTTTTACCCAATATTTTAAAGAATCCACAATGAGCTGTGTCGATATTGGGTGATTGCAGTTGAAGGTGTTACCACATCCTGTAAAATTTTGATATCCGCCGCCTTCGCACAGCATGTAGTAGACCGGGTTGTCGATTCCGCGGAATGAGAATGTTGGCCCCTGCTCATTCCCTTCTGCTGTGTGATTGAAAACCACATCGAGAATCACTTCAATCTTATTGCGGTGAAGTTCTCTCACCATGGTTTTGAATTCATCGATGGCAGATCTCCAACCCGCATTTGATGCATAGCGATTCATGGGACTGAAGAAATTCACCGTCGAGTATCCCCAAAAGTTGAAAAGTCTTTTATGTGTGGAAGGATTTTTCCTGTTGTTTTCGCACTCATTGAACTCATGGATCGGCAGGAGCTCAACAGCATTTACACCTAGCTCTTTCAGGTAAGGAATTTTTTCAATGATTCCCAGAAAAGTTCCTGGGTTATTAGCAGTGCTTGAAGGATCGATTGTAAAAGCGCGCACATGCATCTCATAAATGATCAGATCTTCCAGTGGAATGCGAGGAGGGGAGACTCCCTGCCAGCTGAAAGGAGTTTCAAGGATAAGGCGCCCTCGAGGAACTGTATTTCCATTGGGATATCCTTCCCCCCACTCTTCGGAAGTCGCAAGGGAAAGAGCGTAGGGATCGGAGAGGAGTACGGAAGGGTTAAAGCGCAAACCTTTCTGAGGATCGGATTCTCCCTCAATTCTATAACCATATTCGACGGGAGAGGGCAGCCCTTTTAAACAGATATGCCAGATTGCGCCTGTCTTATGTTCACTGGGTTCTAGGGCGTGTTCAAAGAAAGGAAATTTTTCATGTGGGGAAAAAAGACAAAGCGTTACGCGAGTCGCATGCTCAGAAAAGAGGGCAAAGTTTACCCCTTTTTTTGTGGACGTTGCACCTAAAGGCGAAGGCGACCCTTTCTCAATATGAATTTTTCCCATAAATCTTCTATATCGCTGATTTCTCGATTTTTGTTGATGAATTTCCTCTCATTTTTTTAATGCATGTATCTTGTACTCGTATATAATTCTAAGTATTGGTATAGTGGCAAGAAACGTTTTACATACTGAATAGGAGGACATATCCATGTCACTGGAAAACGCCAAAGCGAATCTAAAAGAATTTGGCAAAGAACTTAATCTCGAGGGGCTGGCTTTTGACGAGAACCACACCTGTATTCTTGGCATCGATAATACCTTCTCGTTGCACCTCACCTACGAACCAAATTCCGATCGTCTTTATCTCTATTCACCTATTCTTGATGGGCTTCCAAAAGATGAGAAGATCAAGCTGAAACTCTATGAATCTCTTCTCGAAGGCTCGATGTTGGGTGGCCAGATGGCTGGAGGGGGAATCGGGGTGGCTGTTCCTGAAGAGCTCATTCTTATGCACTGTGTGCTCGAGATGGGTGTAGGAGCAGATGCGAATTCGCTTCGTCGTTTCGCTCCGCTTTTCGTGGAAGCCGTGGAGCGCTGGAGAAAGAAAGCGAAAGATATCTTGGAAGGTCGCGAAGAAGAGCGTAAAGATGAGAAAAAACCTATCGCTCCTCCAAAACCCGGCGATCGTTTCATCAAGATCTAATTTGAGCGAGAGCAAGGCGAGCTCCTTGGAGTGCGGTGCTTTGCACCGCCGTGGATTTCTTTGATCTGTGAAATAAAAATCTTATGTTTTTAGCTGCAATTGCCTTGAGATTTCGACCTTTGCTGAACAGGTCTCTTTTTCTTCGTCTTTAATTTTCTTTTCTACCTGCTTAACGCTGCTCATTACCGTAGAGTGATCGCGGGAAAAGATCAGACCTATTTTTAGATAGGGGAGACGGAGTAAATGGCGGCAGAGATGCATTGCCATCTGGCGCGGTGCGGCAACCTCTTTTGTCTGAGATTTGCCGAGAAGATCATCTGTTTTTACCCCATAATAATCTGCAACAGCGCGCAGGATTTTTTGTGGGTTTAACTCCTTCTGCTTCTCTTTTGCTAAAAAGTCTGCAAGGAGCGTTTGAACCTTTTCAGCATCAATTTTTTCAATTCGTACGGGGTTTAAATGCGATCTCAGAGTGAGAGAGTGAAGAGCGCTTTGAAGAGACTTTGTTTGGCTATTTAACGTTTTTACCAAAAAATTGATCGCTCCGTCATCAAGAGGAAGGGAGAGAGTTGCCGCGCGCTTCTTCATCCAGCTTTTTGTTTCGTCGTCGCGCATCTTTTCTAAACGCAAAACGATGCCCCATTCAAAGCGGCTGATCAATCTGGGCTCGATCGCTTCTAAAAATTGTGGGGCGCAGTTGGCGCTTAGGATGATCTGCTTTCCGCTGCCATGCAATGCATTGAATGTGTGGAAAAATTCCTCCTGAGTAGCCCCTTTGCGAGCAAAAAAATGCACATCATCGACGATGAGAACGTCTACATGTCGATAGGCGACCCTAAATTCATTCATCGCTCCATTGCGAATTGCAGCCACCACATGCTCCATGAACGTTTCAGCACGAACAAAGAAGGCCTTTGATCCGCAGCTTTGAATTTGCTGCGCAATCGCCATCAAAAGGTGGCTTTTTCCCGATCCACTCTCACCGTGAATGAAAAGAGGGTTTGGTAGTGAGCTCTTTATTGAGTTTTGAGAGAGCATCTCCCTCACGAACTTCATAAGAAGTTCATTTGCGCTTGTTGGGAAAAAATTTTCGAGGGTAGCCTCTGGATCAAGAGTATCTTGTGAGAGGTTGAGCGCGGGACGATAGATCTTCTCTTTTTGTCCTTCCGCATCTTTTTTTGCGTGGCGACGATAGGACTCATCTTGTAAAGAGAGATGAACTTTAATACGACGGCCAGTTGAACTAAAAAGCTTAGTTTTAAGACGCGGCTGAATGTGCTCATTGAACCAGGAAATTTGAAAAGAGTCTTGGGCCTGAAGATAGAGATTGCCCGCGTCGAAATTGACAACCTTCAGAGGCTTTAGCCAGCGCTGAACCGTCTCTTTTCCGAGCTCTTTTTCCTGCTCATGAAGAAAAGCATCCCATGCTTGCATCTTTCCTACGCTCTACTTAACAAAGCTCTTTTGTGCAGTCGCTTTTTTCTTGGTCATCCACCATTGTTGCACAATACCGAGAACGATCGAAAAGAGCCAGTAGAGGTTTAATCCCGAGGGGAAGTTGTAGAACATCACGGTGAAGACGATCACCATGATATTTCCCATAAACTTCTGCTGTTTCTGCTGGTCGGTCCATAGGCTCTTGTCTTTTGGTAATGGAGAGCTGAACTTCTGCTGGACATACATCACGCAGCCGATAAGAACTGGCAGCAGGTGGAAATCTGATCCTAGAAATGGAATTGGGTATCCCCAACTAAAAACAACATCTGGAGCTGTAAGATTATCGATCCAGTGTGGAATGAACGGAGCACCCCTAAGTTCAAATGTGGATTTCAATAGGTCAAACATACCGATCAAAAATGGAAGCTGGATCAACAATGGGAGACAGCCAGAGAAGGGGTTAACGCCTTTCGCTTTGTAAAGGCCGACAATCTCCATCTGCGCACGCTTGGGATCTTTTTTATACTTCTCTTGCAAGGCGGAGACTTGAGGTGCAATCTCCTGCATTTTCGCAGTCGACTTGATCGACCAGGCGTTTAGCGGATACAGCATGACCCGTAGAGCGATTGTGAGCAGAATAATCGAAACTCCCCATGAACGAGAGATCTGGTAAAAGACCTTCATTAAAAAGAAGAGAAATTTTGCAAAGGGCTCCGAAATGAATGCGAACCATCCGTGAAAGCTCTGCGAGGCGATATAGTCAGGGTTATAGCGCTTGGCGGGATCGGCGTACGTTTTATCCACAGTCTTTAGAATGTCGCTTGCAAAGGGTCCGGCAAAAATACGGAAGTTTTGAATCTCCGTGGTATTGCGGAGCGGCATCTGCATCTCATATCCAGGATATTTATCAGCAGGGTAGAGGTTATGTTCTCGATCGATCACGACAAGACGTGTCGGAACAATTTCGCCTGAGATGCGCTCAGCCGAAAATCCTGCGTCAATCTCGGTCAGAGGGTCGATGATCATGCCCAAAAAGCCGTTTGAATCGCAGATCCAATCGGGAAGGATAGAGGAGAACGGAAGTGTCGTTTTTGGAAGGTCGATCTGCTCTACCGTCGATTTCTGATTTCTGAGCTGTCTATACTTTAGCGAAGGGGAAAAACTTCCCGATGTGAGCTCTACTTCTGGCACGCCAGAAGTCAGTAGAAGTCCACGCGTATCTCCTTCAACTTTGATCGAGAGATCTACGCAATAGGGCGCAGCTTTAGGATCTTTAGGTAGGGAGAAGCGCTTGACGATTTTGCGTCCTGATTGCGAAAGCTCGAATTCAATAAAATCTTTCTCGAGTTGTCGTAGCTTGTAGACATGCTCGCCCATTTTCTGATCTGGAAAGAGAATGTTCAGTGCATAATAGCGAGGAGGAATCCGCACGCTCACGCGACCACCCGCACCAACGATGTTTCTTCTCAAGAGGGGATAGTAGCCTCCCTCCGTGGGCTTGTACACTTCCACAGGAGACCCCTTGCCACTTGCATTCGCCGTAAAAAAAGCCTGGTTTGGGAAGTGGGCAACTTGGGGATAATCCTTTTCTAGGATCTCATCAAATTCGATCTTGCGAACGACGCTATCAGGATGGGAGGCGCTTTTTAATGGAAGATTGATCTCCGCAAGTGCGCCGCCGATATTGGAGAAAACAAGCTGCTGGTAGGCATTTTCCAGGACGTAGAATTTCTCTTCCGTATCTAAAGGCGTTGCAGGCTGCGTTTTTTCAACAGCGCTGATTTGGCTTACAGCTGCTTGCGGTGGAGCGACTCTCGCCTCCTCCTTTGGGGGAGAAAACCAGTAGTGCACACCAAAAAGCGTTAGCGTGAGCAATAGAACAAAGAGAATCGAGCGTCTGTCCATAGTAAAATCCTTTTAAAACAGCGAAGCATAGCACGGAGGGCTTAGTAGAGCAAGAGCAGAACAAATGATGAACAATGAGTACTGAGCCTAAGAAAAAGAATTTAACCACCGAGCACACCGAGAGCACCGAGAAGAAACGATTAAGTTTGAATTTCTGCGCGTAGCGCCTCGGTGCCCTCGGTGGTTAAATTCTTTTTCTTCCTTGAGGGGGCTGCCTTTATCGTTTCTCGAGGTGGGAGAGAAACTCTCTAAAATCGCTGGTCGTGCGCAATCCATCGAGCCAGTCGTCGGAAAGGAGGTCGTCCAACGGGGGAAGAGACTCAACCTGTTCAGCTTTTAAAATAAAGCGCATGGCCTTTTCATACTGGCCGAGGATCGAGTAGAGGCAACCGAGATGGTAGTAGGCACCTATGTTTCCGAGCTTTGCCGCTTGTGTAATTTTATGCTCAGCTTCGCGGTAGCGTTGGTCTGCTTCCGAAGAATCTTGCGATCTCTGGGCAATGTTGATGAGCGTGATGGAGAGGTCGAGGAGGATCAGGTCATTCTCTTCATCGTGTTTAAGTGCAAGCCTGAAATAGTGCAAAGCGCGGGAAAACTGCTCTGTCTCTCCGAGTAGGTCACCCATGTGTGAAAAAGCAAGGCCAAGACGGTGATGGATGCCAGGGAAATCGGGATCGATCATCAAAACATGAGAGAAGATTTCAATAGCGCGCGCATAGTAGGACTCCTCTTCCAGGAAGTCGCCAATGAAATCCAAAGAGCAGGCGTAATGAAAGAGCCAATCGGGATGCAGATAGACCGCATTTTTTTGCAGACTCAGAGCGCGTTCAAACTCGTAAATCGCCTGCTCCACAACTTTTGGGTCGCGTGTAAAGTTCCCATAGCGGAAAAGTGCCAGTGCATAGTCGAAGATGTAATAACTTGAAGGCGCAAGATCAAGAGCTTTTGCGTAAAAGCGCAGAGAGTTTTCCCATGCTTCCGAATCCTCTTCGAGGTCAGCGACGTAAGTGTAAGACTCGGCTATAGCGTGCCATAACTTCGCAGATGTGCGATCGCGCGAAAGACCTTCCTGAAATTTTTCAATGGCCTGGTAGTAGTAGTCATAATCATCGTAATAGCGGCCGAGGGAGTTAAGGCACATTCCATGAGAGTAGATCGTATCAATCGAATCTTCGTCGAGGTCGACAGCTTGAGAGATCTTGTTTTGTGCCTCACAAATCAGATCGATGCGGTCGGTAATTTCACCTAATAGGGCAAGAGCCTCCCCCCAAAATGCACAGGCAAGAGATAGATTCGGATCGCATGCATAAGCTCGATGGCATTTTTCAATTGCAGAGCGCAGCCTTTTAATATCTTCTGTTCGGCGACCCGATTCTAGAAGGAAACGTGCCCAGGAGAGCCAGAGATCCACATTTTCAGGCGTAAGCGCAGCGGCAGAAGCGAAGCACTCGCTTGCCTGTGAGAAGTGATCCTCATCGTGGGTGTGTTCGTAAAGCTTTTGCAACCCACGTGCGAGATTCGCCCAACTTTCGGCAGAGCGCGAATTCAGCGAGATCGCATGTTTAAAGCAGTTGATCGCTTTTACGCACAAGCGAATGTCACTGATCCGCTCGGCAAGACAGAATGCGGCAAGTCCAAAATCATCCCAAAATGTATGAGGAAGGTCGGTTTGGATCGAAGCTGCGTGTTCAAAGGCCTCGAGTGCTGCATGAAAGTCGACTGCTTCTTGCGAATGTTTGGCGATCTGGAAGCAGGCGGCGCCATGGTCCCAAGATAGTTCAGCGAAGGCGTCATATTTTTCTGGTTCAGCTAGCGCAAGCGCGCGGCGGTATTTCTCTTCGGCATCTTGAAAGTAGTGGTGCTCACGATAGGTCATCCCGAGAAGAAAAAGTGCATTTCCCCATGCGTGCCACGCTTCGACAAGATTGGCATCAAATGTGGTAGCAGCCTTAAATTTTTTGCACGCGATCAAAAGAGATTTTTCTCTTCCTTCTAGACTCCCATATTCGAAATACGCAAGGCCCTGACGGAAAAAAAGAACGGGATCAGAAGGGGAGATCTTCACAGCTTCATCGAAGCTGCGCGTAGCGGGCATCATCTCACCATGCAACAGGTGGACCTCGCCTTCGCGTAGAAGACTTTCTGCAGCTTCACTCAGAGAAGAGAGCTCTATAGTCATGGGATCTTCCGTTAGAAGGAAAATGGTGGATTATAGAAAAGCCGATTTTTTTGGCAAATGAGTGAAAGTGGCTTTTATAAAAATATGAGCTCATTACTCCTTTTCGTTGTTGTTTAATTTTTAATGAGTTGCAAATAAAATTCCAAATACATACAATTAAAAAATTATTTTATTTTGATATGGGGTTAGTGTGCTGGTTTCTTACAGAACCGAGATTCATCTCAGAGATACGGATGCAACGGGCGTTCTCTATTTTGCAGAGCAGTTTCGCTTAGCGCTCGAGGCATTTGAACATTTTCTCAAGGAGAGCGGGCTTTCGTTAAACGAGCTGATTCAAAAGAGCTCGTTTCTGATGCCCATCGTGCATGCAGAGGGGGATTATTTCGCGCCCTTGCAGGTTGGAGATGAGATAGAAATTTTCCCTGCGCTCTCTCGTCTCGGGACCTCATCTTTTACCGTGAGTGCTCGCTTTATGAAAAAAGGCGGGGAGGTGGGCAAGGTTTCCATCGTCCACGTCGCTGTCGATAAGAGTTCCAAGAGATCAATACCCATTCCTGAACCGTTACGAAAGGTTCTCAGCAAACTGCCTCAAGTTGAAACGGCTTCTCTTTAAGCCGGTTTCTTCGGGCATGGGGTAGATGTGTTTGGGAATCATAAAACCGGGAAGAGCCTTTCGCAGCTTCTGACGGATCTTCTCCTCTGCAAAAGGTGTACGAGTTTCAATGAAAGCTGCTGGCCTCTCCCCAAATTCTACATCGGTGATGGGCACAACAACGGCTTCTAGAACACCGGGTAGCCCCATGAGCGCCGCTTCGATCTCTTCGGGATAGATGTTTTCGCCGCCTGAAATAAAAAGGGAGTCTGCTCTTCCCAGCACAATCAGTTCGCCGGATTCTCCATATCTTCCGCGATCTTTCGTGTGGAACCAGCCCTCCGCATCTAAAGGGAGAGTGAGGCCTGAAACTCGGTCCCAGTACCCTTGGAAAAGTGTTTCGCCCCGCACACAGATCTCTTCACCCATGATCTTAAGTTCCCTGTAGGGAAGCACAAATCCGGCGCTATTTTTTTGGGGAGCAAGATCCAGAGTGACCTGCGATGACATCTCGGTGAGCCCATAAGAGGTAAAAACGGGAAAGCCGCGTTCTGTCGCCGTTTTAAGAATTGTTGTGCTTAACGGTGCTCCTCCAAGAAGAATGCCTTTTAGAGGAGGTGTTTCAGGATGTTGCAATAAGCGATAGAGTTGCGTGGGAACAAGAGAGAGAAAATCGATCGAGTGATGAATGAGCGCTTCCTGAAGAGGAAGTTTTGAGAGAACAACAGTGAGCCCCGCATAAAATGCGCGCATCAGAATGGCCACCCCTCCGATATGGAAAAGGGGAAGAGAGAGAAGCCAAAGATCCTCCTCGATAAGAGGGAGTTTTTCCATCGAACCTACGGCACTGAGATAGAGGTTGTGAAAGGTAAAGCCCGCAATTTTCGGTTTTCCAGAGCTTCCCGAAGTGTGCAAGAGGAGAGCGAGTGCGTGCTCTTCAATCTCTGCATCGCCGTGTTTAGGTTTGCCCAATTCCAGGGATTCGGGAGGAAGTAAGATAGAAGGAGCAAGTTCCTCCTGCAGTTTTTGTAGAGAGCTTTCCGGGAGTCGAAAACTTAAAGGGCAGGCAACGGCTCCCAAACGGAAAACAGCAAAGAAAAGGGCGACTGTCTGCCAGCAGTTTGTGGCAACAAACGAAACACGAGAACCCCTTTGGACACCCAGTTCGCCCAAACGCGTACAAAGCGAGTAGACAGCAGCGTCGAGTTCTGCGTAGGTTAAACGCAGTTCGTCGGTTGCAAGAGCGCAAGCTTCTGGAAGGCGCCGCGCAGATGTAGCAATGGGACAGAGCATATTTCTTTTTTTAATTCAAAAAGAGGATTGCGAAGATGCAGGCATCCGTTTGAAAAATCAAGAGGTTTTTTTAAAACGTCCTTTTTGAGGTAGCGATAGGTGTCTAGGCCTAAAGGTTTGATAGGGACGCCCAGATGACGGGCAAGTAGAGCGATCTGTGCGATTCCCACGCCACTTTCGTAACAGGCGCTAAAGATCAGGTCCAGATCCCTGTTTATAGCAAGATCTGCAAGAGTTCTGCCCACATGCATACCACCCTGCAAAGTAGGTTTGAAGACGAGAGCTTTCAGGTGTGGAATGCACACAAGTTTTTCGAGCGCAGTATCACGAAGCGACTCATCCACTCCAATGGGGAAGGGAAAATGGATCAGATCTTGGACCCGATCGCACGGCTCCTCAATAAAATCAAAATCTTCCCGAGAGAAATGGGAGAAAAATTTTAGAGAGCGCTGAAGAATCCACCGCCGATTTAAATCGATGCGGAGGCGGAACCTTTTGCGTAGTTCTTTTAACACATCGAGAGCCTCTTCATCTTTTAACGCCGATAATTTGACCTTCACGATGGGCGTTGACAATGACTCAGCTTCTTGCAAGATCTCCACAGCATTTCCCATCAGCAGAGAGCAGATCGGAAAAGAGAGAGGTAGCTGGATGGGTAATAGAGACAAGTAAGCAGACTCAAGACCAAACTGAACAGAAGGGGATCGCAATTCTCCTGCCTTAAGCTCTTCTATCACATCGCCCAGCGTTTCTCGGCTCCAGCCTGGAAGAGGAGCGATCTCTCCTATGCCCCGTTTCCCTTCCTCATCGATCAGCTCGACAAGCAGGCCTTCGCGCTCTTCAAGCTTGTAGCGGTAGATTAAAGTATCCATCCGAGGCAGAACAGTGTGGTGTAAAGGAGAAGAAGAGTCGTTGTTTGTTTAAAAAGAGGATTGAAGTGAGAGGCGTCATGAGTGTTCCATACGCGTTGTACGAGGGGCGCTGCCCAAAAAACCGTCAAAAAAGAGAGTAGCATCCAGGGGCGTCTTTGAACCCAGATCCAGGGGGTTAATAGCGCAAGCGCAAGCGCAACGGTGTAAAGCGTTCGGCCCAAACCCTTTCCTCCACGAACGCAGAGAGTCTTCTTACCCGCTAGACGATCTTCATCCACATCGCGGAGATTGTTTAGCAAAAAAATCCCCCAAGCTAAACCACCGGGTCCTACACCTGCGAAAAAAGCATCCCATGAGAAGGCGTGAGTTTGCAGCATACAAGTTGTCGCTGTTGCCGCTGGACCGAAAAAGCTGAAGACGAAGATATCCGCAATCCCCAAATAGGCCAGCGAAAAGGGCCCCGCGGTATAGAGAATTCCTAAGGCGATTGCCGCTGCAAGAAGCCAGGCAAAAAGAGCTCCGCCCACCCAGATCAAATAGAGGCCCGAAGCTGCCGCTAGAGCAAAAGCTGTGATATAGGCGATCTGAATGGCCCGAGGGGAAACCAGGCCCGCTTGCGTAACCCTTTGGGGGCCTTTACGTGCCGCGGTATCAGCTCCTCGCTTAAAGTCGAAATAGTCATTGGCTAGATTGGTCCCAACCTGAATGGCACATGCTGTAAATAGAGTGAAAAGAAAGAGGGTAAAATCTCCTGTTTTTCGTTGTGTATAGGCCACGAGGGTTCCGATCAGAACGGGGGCAAGGCTAATCACCAGCGTCCTCGGACGCGTCGCCTGAACCCAGACCACAATAAGAGAGCGATGTTTCATAGGTTATCGCACGAGCATAAACCTCTTGTTTTCTGATGTAAATAGACTTTGTTTAAACCATTCATTGTTAATTGTTTAGGCGGTAAAATGATAATAAAAAATTATAATTAATATTACTATTGAATTGTTTATTTGTTATTAGTTATAATTTGTGTATTAACAAGTAATTTTATTAGTTTATGACAACTAAAGTAACAAATAACACTCCTCAGCCGCACGTGTCGCTGGGACCTAATGTCATCAGGTCATTCATCCCTGTTGCCCTCATTGGAAGGGCCGCCACGCGTGTTATGGAAACATCTGTAGGTCAAAAGGTTACGAATGTCTGCACGAAGGTTCGTCAATTTAGCAAAGGCTTAATCGGAAAGGCAATCGGCAATGGTGTTAAGGGTGCGATTGTGGATACGGCCGGTTTCGTGGCTGGTGGCAAGGTTGCTGAAGGACTCCTCACTCAGGCAGGATCTCTTGTTCCTTATGCGGCTCCCGTTGCCGTCGCTGCTTCTGCAGGAGCTGTTGCCTATAAAGCTAAGTCTAAAAAAGCGCGCTTCCTCGGGGCTATGCTCTGCTTGGCCGCCGTTGGAACGACCGCGTATCTCGCCCTCTCTTCATCTGACAAGCGTGAAGAACTCGGTTCACATTTACAAAGCATGGGAGTATTTGTCGGCATTAAAGCCGGTCAAGCGCTCGGGTCGTTTGCCGCACAGCGTTATTTAGGGGCAACGACTGCTCGTAAACAGCCTCTATTGGACACTCTAGGAAATCAAAAGCTGGATTTGGCTGGAAATCCCCTACATGAAACCATTTTGGAACCACTAACTTTTACCGAACATGCACAAGGTATGGGGCAATATTTTCTTGCCCAAGCACTCATTCCTGGTGTTTTTCAGGGACAATCTGCTCTTCGAGATGCGATTGTTCCAAGTTTAGCATTCAATGCCCTACCTATTGTTGAAAGTGCACGAGCGCTTGAAGAGGGAGGTAAAAAAGGTTTCCAGAGAAACTTTCTTGAAAAAGTTGCCTCAATTATTGGGGATCCTGAAGAATTTTCAGCAAATCTAGCAAGAAATCTTAAGCTCTTTTCGACCGTATCGAAAGAAGAGCGTTTAGCGTTTTTTAGATCGAACCTACCTAAAAAGCTTGTTGCGATGATCCCTGCAAAACTACTCCAAACCTGTGTGAGGATGCTGGATACCGTTCTTTCGCAAATTTCAAGCTTTAGCGAAGCGACAATACAGAAAATTATTCTGGCCTTTCTCAAAGACATCGAGCGCATGGTGCCCGTTATCCTTAACTCCCTAGGAGATGTTGCAGAACTACTTGTAAACTCTGAAAAGGTAAGGGCAGCTGGAAGCAATCCAGAACTGTTGGAAAAAGCCGTTGCAGAAGACCTGAAAAAACTTTACCCAACCTTGAACCTCACCGACTTTACTCTAAAAGCTGCACTTGCGCCTGTTGCAAATGTGCTCTCAAATTGCGTTCTAAACTTCCAAGATGAGCTCATGGGAGGCAGCGTCCGACTCTACCACGAAAACGCTCCAAGGATCCTACCGATCTATCTGAAGTATATCCTCATGGCTATGGTCACAGATTACACAGGAACTCTTCTTCGCGTAGAAGATAGAAGCTTCCCCATCACACCCGAAAGAGAACGCGACCTACTTAAAAATGTACCAGCTCTCCTTTTAGGAAATGCCGGACTTCTTCCAGCTCCTGTTGCAGATGTTGCACAAAAGGCCGCAAGCGTGATGGCTGATGTAAAGTATGCTCTCCGCCCAGAGCAAGCTCCTGCGGCAGCGCCTCTCAAAGGTCGCGTTGCACGTATCAGCTCTGCAATCGGGAATGTCTTTAAAGCTGCGTTCCGCGCACTCTGCCACCTCGTTGGCATGATCCGCTCTGCAGCAAGCAAAGCTGGCGAGATCGTGACTTCTCCCTTTCGCCACTCGGTTCTTCCCTACTAAGAGCTTTTTTAATCGTCGTAATTCGATCTATAAGATCTTGGGGTCGCCCATATAGGGCGTTTACCCCCGTAGCAGGCCATTAATCGCTGCAATGATAGCTGACATGATAAAGGTCTGCCTTAAAGATGGCTTCTAATTTTGAGGTCTTTTTCCATATACAGACAGCAGATTTTGGATCTGCCATCTGGGTCTTTTTGTTGAAATTGGGGTTGTACTGATGTTAAAGGCAGTTCAAATGTTTTTCCGGTGAGTCGAAATCCTTGTTTCTCGTAGAACTTAATCAAACCCAAATTCGTGTTTGCAACGATCAGTTGAAGTTTAGATTTTTTATCTTGTAGCGCTCGTTCATAGATTTTTTGTAACAAAGGGACACTGAGCTTTTGCCCCCAAAACGCAGTTCTTGCAGCGAGCATATGGATATCGCCTTCAGTGGCAGATTCAGGAGCTTTGTCGCTGGAATAAAGGACCGTTGCAATGATCCGATTCTGGTCGTTTTTAACGATGTACCATGTGTGCATTTTATCTAAAAAGTAGTCGCGAATTTTTTCGTACGATGCGCGCGGGCGTTCAGGAAAACGGAAAAAATCTCTTTTGTATGCCTCATTCACAACTGAGTGAATCTCTTCCGCGTCAGATAAAGAAGCCTCTACGACTCGTATTGTTGCATCAGAAATAGGGGAGGTCATATAGACAACTCACTGCGCGATCTGGTAGGATCTGCACGAAAACTTCTAAGAGTCTGGCGCATAGTGCTCCTGTCTATTTTTCAATTTAAGAGAAAATTTTTAACAAAAATTCTCTTTTCTCACCATCTTTAATAAGATTTGTTGATAAAATAATTGCAATATACGAGATGTATATAGCTCGTGATAAATGTTTGAGTGTTGGTTTTTATTAAAACCTGTTATAATTTCTGTAAAATTTAACATAGCGAATCTTCTAGTCATGAGACATGATTGCAAAAAAATGCGGCGGTTATATAAAATTTTCTGCCTTATAATGGAGGATTATGACCTGTTTATCGATCTCTAATTGCGCTATTTCTATCGACCAGACGCTCGATTATGTGCCATTTGTTAGCACGCTTACGAATGGCGCAATCCTTGTCGCAAAAGTCGCACTTTCGATCTTTGAGAGCTATTGCCCCTCTTGCTTTCAAGAGATGGCTGACAACCAGTTCGTCAATTACGTCGTAAACCAAAAACATGTCTGTATATGTATTCTTCTCGCGGTCCCGTTCTTGAACATTTTTTTTGCCTATGCGCTTGATATAGCGAGGACTTCGCAGCACAATGCACCCCGTCATCCCAATGAAGCGCCGCCAATGCAAATCAGTGAACAGATTATGAACGAGGTTGAACGTAGCAGCCAAGAGACACTTGTTCGCAGCCAGGAAATAGCAAAACAATCAGCTGAGCGCATCGAAAATATCCGATCAGAAACAGTACAACTACTTAACTCCCAGATCCAAGAGTGCGACACTGAAATCAATCAATGTTCAGGCGATGAAGAGGGTCAGCGAAAGAGTGCGCGACTAAAGATCAGAAGAGATCTTCTCACAAAACAGCTCGATTCTTACCAAAAAACGGGAAAGAGTTAGGTTTGGCGATCCAGGCCATCAGATGGTTGGAATAAAAAATCAAATAAAATTCCGATATCAAAAATTATACAAAATCACCGTTGTTGCGCACTAAATCAGACTAAACTAGAGCAAAAAATCCTTTTAGCGCTACCATTTCATGCGTAAAAATTAAGCCAGGTGTTTTACTCGTAATCTTCGAGGCGGAATGGCATGACCTATAGAGAATTATTCCGATTTTTAGGAAAGTTTGTCGCAAAGCAAAAGTGGCGGTTCTTCTTTGTCTACCTGCTAGATTCGATCGCGTGGCCCTTTGAAGCGCTTGTTTGGCCGTGGATTTTGAGCCGATTCGTAGCTCTCTTCATCTCGTTTGAATCTGATCGCCAAGGAGCCTGGCAGGCTCTGCAACCGCTTGTCTTTTTCGGGATCGGCGCTTATTTGTTCATCGAACTCGTCTCTCGTTTGCAAGGCTTTCTAATCGGCAAAGCCATACCAAAGATCCAAGCGGATATCCGCATGAGTATGTTTGAACATGTAGAGCGCCACTCGCCGCGCTACTTCAATGAACGTTTTGCAGGCAGCCTCGCGAATAAAATTTCCGATATGACGACGCAGGTAGAACAGATTGCTCAACAACTCTTTTGGCCCATACTTCCAGCTCTCGTCATTTGCGTCGCTGCAACTGTCATTTTTTGGTCCATTAATCCAATTTTTGCTTACTGTTTGGGCGCATGGATTATCATCCACTTAAGCATTGTCCTTAAATTTAGCCGCAAGATAGACGTTTACGCAACAGAACACGAAGAAGTAAAAAGCACGCTTTCAGGAAGAATTGTCGATAGTCTCACCAACAACTTTGCGGTGAATTTATTTCATCGCTTTAAATATGAACAAACTCAGCTGTTTCCCCATCAAGAAAAGGAAGAGATCGCGAATCGCAAAACACGGATATACACAGAGAAAATGCTCTGCTTTTTCTCTCTCATTTTCCTCGTGACCAACTTCCTTCTGATCAACGGTGCGCTTGTTTACTTATGGCTTCATGATCAGATTTCTACCCCGCATGTCGTGCAAGTCTTTAACTCGATGTGGAGCATTACCAGCTCTGTCCTTATGGCAGGAAACGCTCTTCCGCGTTTGTTCTCCGCATTTGGAGCTGCAAAACAAGCTGGCAGCCTCATGCTCGATCCACAAGACATTCACGATGTCCCTCACGCAAAACCCCTGCAAATCCATAGCGGAGAAATCATCTTCAAAAATGTCTCGTTTCGCTATAGCGAAAAAGAGCTCTTTACCGACAAACAGGTGCACATTCGTGGAGGAGAAAAAGTAGGCATTGTAGGATATACCGGAGCTGGCAAATCGACCTTTATTAACCTCATCTTACGATTCTTTCCCATTCACAAAGGCTCTATTTTCATCGACAATCAAGACATTGCATTTGTAACTCTTGAATCTTTAAGACAAAGTATCGCTGTCATCCCTCAAGATCCCGTTCTCTTTCATCGAACCCTACGCGAAAACATCGCCTATGGAAAAATCGATGCAACTGAAGAAGAGATCATCCACGCGGCTAAACTTGCGCATTGCGATGAATTCATTCGCAATATCCCCGGCGGTTATGAAGCTAAAGTCGGTGAGCGTGGAACAAAACTCTCAGGCGGAGAAAAGCAGCGGATTGCAATTGCAAGAGCCATCCTCGCAAATGCTCCAATTCTTATCCTCGATGAAGCAACCTCTTCTCTTGATTCGGTAACGGAGCGGTACATTCAAGACAGCTTAACCACGCTCATGCAAAACAAGACCGCCATCGTCATTGCCCACAGACTCTCTACACTTTTGCGTATGGATCGTATTCTTGTCTTTGAACAAGGACGCGTGGCTGAAGAGGGTTCCCACGAAGAGCTCCTTCAAAAAAAGCAGCTCTATTTCCGCATGTGGAATATGCAAGTCGGAGGCTTTCTTCCCGACACGCTCTGAGAATGCTTAAATCTTGACTAGAGATTTTCCAGAGGAAGGGCCTCTTTTAATTCGCCCTGAGAACAAAAAGTCCGATATCATCATTTGATCGATCGTAATCGTGATATTTTAGATCTCTACCATTCACGGGCTCCTGATTGAAGAGTACTCTTGCAATCGCTCTTCCAACAGTATTAAGATCTTTAGGGAGATTTTTTGAATCAGAGAAATCATCTAACTGTAAGTAGCCGGGAATATAGCTATTTGTGTTTTCGTTATGATATCCAACTAAATGATTGAGGATTTCGAGCGGCTTTGCTTTTCCAATCGTGAGAATCTCCTTTTTAAATTCTCTTAACAGAGTCGCTGGATTTTGATTTGTTTGAACAATTGCGAGCGTTTGCTCCTGTGTCAGAAATTCGCCAATGCCATCTGAAAAACCAATGATTTCATCGCCTCGTTGTAGGGGCGTAGCTTTTATCGTGAATTGGATTCGTCCATTGTTGGCTCCAATTCCCGCTCCTCCAGGATTGTTGGCGAACATTGTGATGACTTGATCGTCCGCTGTTTTAATTAAAATGGAGCAGTCAGCTTTCTGTACGCTTAAGAGATGTCTTTCCTCGCCGATTTTGATAATTTGTACGAAGCTAATCGCTGGATGATAGGTCGGGTCGTTAAAATCTGCTTGCCTATTTCTATAATCAATAAAGCCCGTAGGGTGTGTGCTGATTTTAGTCGCTAAACCCACGAGCTGTCTCTCCACAAAGGCTCTTGCATCATCTAGTGTTTCAAATGCATTGGGGAAAGCCTCTAAGTAAGTTTGGTTAAACTCACGCATGATTGCGCGAAGTTCTCGGCCCATGCTTTCACTCCCATGACCAGTTCCATCCAAAATGTAACCAAAGCCATGCTCAGCATTCGCAAAAGCAATATCATCTATTGCATCGGGGTTTTGCGGACGATATGTACAATCGACCTGAGAAAATCCATAATTTGCAAGCGGTTCTAGCTCGGCAGAACGGTCGGCACCAAAATATGAGCTGATAAGCTCAAATAGCCATACAATCGCATTCCAGATGCGTTGAAGGATTCCCTGTTCTTCTCGCTCTGGTGGAACAGAAGAAATTTGCCATTGTTGAACGGCTCGATCTGCGCTAAGGTTTTGTGACACGGGGAGCAGAGATATCGGATTTCCCTGTGAAGGGGAGATAGCAGCTGCTGGTTGGGACATAACAACACCCTTAAATTTTTTGTGCTGCCATTTTAGCCTGTTCTATATTTTTTTTCATTACGGGTTTTTAAAAACAAGTTAAAATAATTTTTATTGTTTTTTTTGCAAAACAGGTGTTTTGATGTGCTTATATGAAAACCTAGATTTAACGGCTGTGTTGAAAATGAATTTTTCAACACAACCGATCTATTTCCTGCAGCTTAAAGATCAACTCGACGTCTTCTTAAGGTCTCTTAGGAAAGCGCGAGAAGTCGGGTGTGCGGCGCTCCAAAAATGCCTTATGGCCTTCCTGAGCCTCTTCGGTCATGTAGTAGAGGAGGGTGGCGTTGCCGGCGAGCTCTTGGAGGCCTGCCTGGCCGTCGCAGTCGGCGTTTAGGGCCGATTTTAGGCAGCGGAGAGCGAGGGGAGAGTGCTTAAGGATCTCCTGGCACCAGGATAGGGTTGTCTCTTCGAGGGCTTCGTAGGGGACGACGCAGTTGATGAGGCCCATATCAAGCGCTTCTTGGGCTGTATACCTGCGGCAGAGGAACCAGATTTCACGCGCTTTCTTTTGACCTACAAGGCGCGCCAGGTAGCTGGATCCGAAGCCCCCATCGAAAGAGCCGACTTTAGGGCCCACCTGTCCGAAGATCGAGTGGTCGGCTGCGATTGTAAGATCACAAACGACGTGGAGGACATGCCCGCCGCCGATGGCGTAGCCTGCTACCATGGCGATAACGGGTTTCGGGCAGCTGCGGATCTCTTTTTGAAAATCCAATACATTTAAGCGCGCGGTTCCCTCTTCGTCTACATAGCCCGCTTCCCCGCGGATCTTCTGATCCCCGCCAGCGCAGAAGGCGTCTCTTCCTTCGCCTGTGAGGATGATCACACCGATCTCTTCATCATTGCGCGCTTCTTGCAGGGCCTGTGACATCTCTTTGACGGTGAGGGGGCGGAACGCGTTGCGCACATGGGGCCGGTTGATGGTGATCTTAGCGACTCCATTCCATTTTTCATATTTGATATCGGTAAATGCAAGGGCAGTTTTCCATTGTGCGGTACACGTTGTCATGGTTTCTCCAGAATAGTTTTAATGGTTTTTGCGCATGCGTCGGGATTTTCGAGATGCAGCGCGTGGCCACACGCTTTGAGTGTGAAAAGTTTAGTTTGTGGAATGATTTTGTCGTAAAGCTCTCGGTATCTTACATCCTCTTCTCCACAGAGGAAAAATGTCTCAGGCGAAAAATACAGAAGAGGGGGTTGAAGACCCAATCCATAAAGGTGGAGAACAGCGGAAAGTGCGGGAGCGCTGTGTTGTGTTCGTCTTTTGCGGATCAGCTCAAAGAGTTCCGGTCGCTTTTTCAAAGAGGCAAAAAGGGGCTGCTCATACCAGGCATCAATAAATTGTTCGAGCGGTTTTGTTTTTAAAAGTCTCTCCCATTTCAGATCGTCATTGAGGCGTTTAATCTGCTCCTTTTCCTCTCGTAAGCCGGGGTGAGCCGAAATGGCGATGGTGCGAGAAAATAGAGTGGGGAGAGCTTTTGCTGCCAAAAGAGCAAGCCTACCTCCCATCGAGTATCCGATGAGTGCGGGTTTTTCCAGCCTCTCTTCGTGTAGTAGGTTTTCAAGCATTTGAGGGAAATTGTTTGTGAGTGGAGAACCGTGCCCCGGAAGGTCTATAGCAATACAATAGTAGTGCTTCTCCAAAGTGAAAATCACCTCATTCCAATCTTCGCTGGTTCCCAAAAAACCATGGAGAAAAAGAAGCCCAGGATTGTTTATCGAACCTCTTGCAGAGAACTTAAGCATAATTTTTGAGTGATTTGTTGATGGAAATGGAAATTCTCGGTGCGGTCTGTGTGCATTTCGAGAAGCATCGATTTTTTTTCTGCCAGCGCCCTGAATAGCTGTTTTTCATTGTCAATTTGCTGGTACGGGATCTGAAAGAGTTCGGCGGCTTTTGCAAATGTGAATGTGTGCGCAGCAGCAAAATACTCATCCATCACCTGGGTCTTAGAGGCAACGGGTAGAAATGAGAAGATCCCACCACCACCATTATTGATGACAAGCAGCACAACAGGGTGGGGACACTTTTTTAAAAGAGCAAGAGAGTTTAGATCGTGCAAGAAGGTCTGATCACCAAGAAGAGCCAAAACCGGTTTCTTTAGTCCGTGTGCAATGCCCGCAATTGTGGCGATATTCCCGTCGATTCCTGAGACGCCGCGATTGGCAAAGATAAGACGGGGGGCTTCTGTTTTGGGAAAGAAAAATGTATCGGCATCCCGCACAGGCATGCTGTTCGCAAGGAAAAGAGCCCAATCTGTCGGCAAACCGGTAACGAGATGCTCGATCAGCCCTGGCTCTGTCAGCGCGCTTGTTTCGGCGAATATTTTTTTAACATCGCTCTCAACTCGCTCCGCGTGATTTTTCCACTCTTCGCACCATCCGCTGTTGGAGGACTCGAGATGCGGCAGTAGATGTTCGGAAAAGAGCGAGGCGTCACACTCAAGACGGTGCGTGACCTGGTGTTTAGGATCGTGGCAAACGGGGTGTGGTGCAACGAGGAAATAGAGAGAAGGTGCGCATGTCGAGAGCCATTCGAGCAGTGTTTTGGAAACGAATCTATCTCCAAAGTGAAGGACGGTATCGATCTTTAAATCTTTTACCGTTTTCAAAATCAACTCGTAGTAGGCAATAAGATTAGGGTGTTCTGCGCGCGCTCCGGAGAGGATATCCGCAAAGATCGGCCACCCTAACTTTTGGGCGAGCAGAAAAAGAGGGGAGAGAGGGCCTGTGGTTGCATTTGCGCCGATGATGATTACACCTCTCTCTCTTGAGGCGAGAAGTTTTGCCCACTCCTCCAGCGTAGTCAGAGAGGGAGTTGGAATGCTCTGTTCATACTTTGTTGAGAGTAGCGAAGGGAGGTCGATCGGATCTGCCGAAAAGAGTGGCTCTCTAAACATGCAGTTGATCTGCACAGCCCCCTTTGGCGCGTGTAAACTCTGAAAAACAGCCTGTGAAATGCACATTCCCAAATAGTCGTTAGAGATCTGCGGATCGCAACAGGGGAGATCAACTTGCCAGCGGACATACTCTCCAAAGATTTTCACCGAATCTGCTGTCTGATTGGAGCCGTTACCTCGCAGTTCTGGGGGGCGGTCTCCGGTGAGAAGAATGAGAGGAATTTGCGCTAGGGAGGCTTCCATAACTGCCGGAAAGAGGTTTGCAACGGCAGTTCCTGAGGTGACGAGAACAGCAGCAGGCTTGCCTGTCGCCTTTGCATATCCGAGAGCCTGGAATGCGGCGCCGCGTTCATCAAAATGGACGACAGAGTAGGCTTCGGAATGCTCCGCAATTGCAAGAGCTAGAGGAGTAGAGCGAGATCCTGGAGCGACAGAGAAAAAGCACACACCCTGTTTAATCAGCTGATCGACAAGGATCTTTGCCGTCAGTTCACTGCGCTCTCCAATCTCTGAGAAAAGGGGTGATTTTGTGTTCAAGTTCATTCCACTCTTTTTCGAAGTGTGAACCTCTCACGATACCGGTCCCTGCAAAAAGATGCATCTCATTTTCGATGATGAGCGCGCTGCGAATTCCAACAGCGAGTTCTGTTTCAATATCTGAGATCCATCCAATGGGTCCTGCGTACCAGCCTCGATCAAATGGCTCATGTTGTCCCAAGAATGCAAGGGCAGCGTCTTTAGGAAGCCCGCCCGTTGCGGGAGTCGGGTGGAGGGTTGCCAAAATTTTTGCATCAGAAATGCCAGGCTTGAGTGTCGACGTAAAATTCATCGAGAGGTGTTGAAGATGGCTTGTCTGAAGAACTTCAATCTCGCTTTGTGTGAAAGTTTGAGAGAGGGGATTTAAACACTTGAAAATCTCTCTTCTTACGATGTCAAATTCAAGACGCTCTTTTTTGCAGGAGAGTAGCTCAGCTTTGAGGAAAAGGTCCTCTTCACGATCTTTTCCTCGCGGCCTTGTGCCAGCGACGGCATGCGTAAAAAGCTCTCTTCCTTTTCGTCGATAGAGGGTCTCGGGCGTCGCTCCCAAAAAAGTGGTTGAGGGGTCTAATTGCAGAGCAAAAACCGTTCTGCTGTTCAATTGTCTGAGGATCGCAAAGGGGTTGATCTTTGCATCAAATGTGAGGGTTGTTTTGCGACCAAGAACGACCTTTTCCAGTTCCTCGCGCTCGATTGCTTGAATCGCAAGATTTACAAGCCCCTCCCACTCAGGAAGAGAAGGGGAGTCTTTGCGTGCGATTAGATTGGGCGAATTTTGCTGCTGGAGGGGGGAGCTCGTTGTTCCAAATAAGATCTCAGCTGGACGAAAAAAATAGGCGCGAGGAAAGGCTTTCCAACAAGAGTCCTCTTTGCTGGAAGAGGAGAACGCCATCCCCCCAAAGAACATCTCCTTTTCATCGGGCAATTCAAGTCTAACTTCAGCGGCACCTATGGCAGCGAGCTCACGCTCTCTGCTTTTCCAGTAGAGTTTTGGGTAGACGGTCTGCTCTTCTAGGCTATTTATCAGCTCGATAGATCGAGACGGCACCGAATGTGAGAGGAGTGTGGCTGACATGATTAAAACCCGCTTGTTTCAAAATAGCGCAAAACTGATCTCCAGAGGGGAAGGTTTCGGTTGTTTCATTCAAGTAGACATAGGCCTTTTTATTTTTCGAGATCCATCCGCCGAGTTTGGGAAGAAGTGTGCGGAGATAGAGGAGATGAAACTTTTTTATAAGCCAATTTTTCGGGAGAGAGGTCTCTAAAATCAAGAGGCGTCCGCGAGATTTCAGCACCCGCTTACACTCTGCGAGTGCGGTTGAGAGATCGTCGACATTGCGAATTCCAAAAGAGATCGTGATGCAATCGAAGCTCTCCTCATCAAAGGGGAGCGAGGAGACGCTTGCCACCTGCCAGGAGATTTTTTTCGAATAACGCTTTCTCTCTCCTTTTTTACGTGCACAGGCAAGCATTGCTTCAGCGAGATCAATGCCAATTGCGCGTTCGATGTTAGGGGAGTTGTCGAGAAGAGAAAATAGCTGATCACCTGTACCCGTCGCACAGTCAAGAAGAAGAAGATTTTTCCCTTCTGGAAGATAGGAGACCATCTTCTTTCTCCAGACCGTATCGAGCCCAGCGGTCATAAGATGGTTGACGCGATCATAGGTAGGAGAGATCGCGTCGAACATCTTCCAGATCTCTTTTCTGGAAGGTGACAGTTTTTTTTCACCTGGGGCGACTCTTTTCTTCATCTCGGTGCTCTCGGTGTGCTCAGTGGTAAAATTACACCTTTAGGTAACAGCGTTACAAGGAAAACTACTTCTCTTTTCGTTTGCGTTCATTTTCTATCAAATAACGTTTACGGAGACGAATAAAGCGTGGCGTCACCTCGACGAGTTCATCATCCTGAATGAAGTCGATCGCCTGCTCAAGT
The DNA here is from genome assembly GCA_001464115.1 of Chlamydiae bacterium Ga0074140. Classification (GTDB taxonomy): domain Bacteria; phylum Chlamydiota; class Chlamydiia; order Chlamydiales; family Rhabdochlamydiaceae. Next base: position 639,731 of record LNES01000003.1, read on the forward strand.
GTGAATGTCCTAGGAGGAGTGAGAATAATGTTCTCATCACTTCCCGACGCCCTAACGTTTGTGAGCTGTTTTGCTTTTGTGATATTCACGACCAGGTCGTTGTCGCGGCTATTTTCGCCAATAATCATCCCTTCATAGACCTCTTCCCCAGGACCAGAAAATAGGGTTCCGCGCTCTTGCAAAGCAAAACAAGCATATCCCGTAACCTTTCCTGCACAGGCAGAGATGAGGACACCCTTTTCTCTTCCAGGGATCTCTCCCTTCCAGGGAATATAACTTTCGAAAACAGAGGTTAAAATTCCCAGTCCGCGCGTTACGGTCAGGAACTCGTTACGGTAACCCATAAGACCACGTGTGGGGATGGCAAACTCAAGGGTTGTAATTCCTTGCTCCGATGTGTTCAGCATGCGGAGTTCGCCCTTTCTGCGAGAGAGAGCTTCGATCACAGTGCCAGAATAGGATTCAGGAACTTCGATATGCGCTAGCTCCATCGGCTCTTGTTTTACGCCGTCAACCTCTTTCAAAATAACCTGAGGTTTAGAGATGGCAAACTCGTAATTTTCTCGACGCATTGCTTCCAAGAGAACGGCAAGATGAAGCTCACCTCTACCGCAGACACGGATCGCATCTTCTCGAGAAGCGACCTCTTCGATCTTCAAAGAGATGTTTGCGCGTTTTTCCTGGTTTAGCCTTTCGCGAATCTTATTCATCGTGACATGCTTTCCATCTTTTCCGACGAATGGTCCGTTATTTACCATGATTTCGATCGAAAGCGTGGGCTCTGTGAGTGTAATTGGGGGAAGTTGCACAATCTTTTCAGGGCTGCAGATCGTATCGCCGATGTCGACATTCTCAATGCCTGCAAGTGCAACAATGTCTCCCACTCCTGCCTCTTCCAACTCAATCTTTTTCAGGCCGTGGTAGCCTTCAATGCGTACAATGCGATGGTTGGAGGTAGCACCATTCTTATCGATTTTAACAACGTTATCGCCCTTTTTAATTTTCCCTTCCAGGATACGTCCGCAAGCTTGTCGACCGATGAAGTCATCGTAGCTCATCGTGATCGCTTGCATGAGAAAGGGCTGATCAAGACTGCCAGATGGAGCGGGTACCTTCTCGATGATGAGCTCGAAAAGAGGGCGCATATTGACGCGCGGATCTTTGAGATCTCTCGCAGCAAAGCCGCCGAGACCTGAAGCGTAAGCAACGGGGAAGTCTAGCTGCTCGTCGGTTGCACCGAGTTCAACGAAGAGGTCAAAAGTCAGGTTTAGGGCGCGATCTGGATCCGCATGAGGACGGTCGATCTTGTTCAGAACGACGATCGGACGCAGCCCCATTTTGAGGGCTTGCGAGAGAACGAAACGGGTCTGGGGCATCGGTCCTTCTTGAGCATCGACGAGAAGTAGTACAGAACCGACTAGACCGAGAACGCGCTCCACTTCACCAGAGAAGTCGGCGTGGCCGGGGGTGTCGATAATATTAATTTTAAAGTCCTCGAAGAAGATGCTTGTGTGTTTAGCAAAAATTGTAATCCCGCGCTCTTTTTCCTGGTCGTAGCTATCCATAACCCGCTCAGGGACCTTCTCATGGTCTCTAAAGACGTTGGATTGCTTGAGAAGGCTATCCAGCATCGTCGTTTTGCCGTGGTCAATGTGGGCGATGATGGCAATATTTCTAATTTTTTCTGGTTGGTACATGGGTTGGTTCATAAAGAGCTGCTTTAATGGTTTTGGATGCATGGACTTTAGCAGATATAAACATTTGTGTACCGACATTCTTTTAGCGGGCTGGGGGAAGGGAGATTAAGATAGCCGGGCACGGGCACGGACGCGGGCACGAAAGAGAGAAAGATACACTTTTAATTTTCAGCAAAATAAAAGTTCTTTTTCGATCTTTCTTTTGTGCCCGTGTGCGTGCCCGTGCCCGATCTTTCTTCTTCCTCTTCTCCCTTGATTAATAGGGCCTCTGCCCCCTAAAATGGGGAGAGCGCTGGGGACGTATGGATGAAGTAAAAATCGATGATATTTTGAGCGAAAAGCTGTCTGCTGCCTTCGACCAGGAGAAGTCGATGGTTGTCCTGCAGGATCTCGCTAAAATTGCCTCTGAACACACGCCGATCGACCTTGCATATGCGGCTTCCCGCTTGCCGCGCCTTGCCAGGCCCGTCCTCTATGAAAATTTATTGAATCTTCGCTCAAAAATTGAGTTTATGGTGAATACCGACAGCTGCACCCGCGCGGCGGTTTTCTTGCATTTGACGGATCATGAGGTGAAGGGGCTGATTGAGAAGATGGCTCCTGATGAAGCGGTCAAAGTTTTAGAAGATATTGTCGACCGTCGTTATCGACGCATCGTCGATCTACTCGATTTGCAAAAGGCGGAGCGGGTCAAAGAGATTAAAAAGCATCAAAGAAATACGGCCGGCAGGCTCATGACGCACGAGTTCTTCACCCTCAGAGGGGAGGCGACAATTGCTGAGGCTGCGCGCCATATTCGTGAGCATCCCGGGATCGATCTCACTCGCGAGATCTTTGTGTTGGATGAGGGAAATCATCTGTGTGGCTATGTTCCTGCGCGTAATCTCATTGTTAATCCTCCTCATCTTCCATTAAAACAGGTGATGCGCCCCATTTCTCACAAAGTGACGCCCGACACAAGCCGTGAAGCGGTGGTCGATATCGTCGAACGTTATAAGATTGCAGCGCTTCCCGTTGTTGACGCGCAGGGACTGCTCGTTGGGGTTGTGACCTATGAGGACGTTGTAGAGGCGATGGAAGATATTGCGGATGAGACGATCGCAAGCATGGCGGGTACGGCCGAAAATGTGAGCGAACGGGAGCCGATGCACAAACGCTTCCTTTTAAGGACGCCCTGGCTTGTGGTGACGCTTCTTGCAGGACTCGTCAATGTGGGCGTCATGTCCACCTTTCAAGCGTATGTCGAAGGCCTTTTAACCTTCGTTCTCTTTTTTGTTCCTCTGATTACAGGGCTATCCGGGAATATCGGTGTGCAGTGTAGCACGGTGCTCGTACGCAGCATGGCGATCGGTACCCTCTCTCCTGGAAACCGTACACAGGCGATTATCCGTGAGCTGATGATGGGGCTCATCATCGGTTTTGTATTTGGTGTGATTTGTGGCTTTATTGTTTTTGCTCTAGATGCATTCCACATCAGTCATGTTTCATTGAGTCCAGCTGTTGTGGGATGCATCGTGGGCATCGGACTTTTCGGGGCTTGCCTCTCAGGCACGCTGCTCGGTGTCTTCTCTCCGCTCTTCTTCACGAGAATTGGTGTCGATCCCGCACTTGCTTCGGGACCTATCATCACGGCATTCAATGACTTTCTCTCGATGACAATTTATTTCTTGATCGCAATCGGTCTCAGCGCTCTTCTGTTGCACTAATGCTGCTTCTAAATTATAGTCCGGAAATGGTGAATTCGATATGATGAACAGCACAAAACCGACCGGAAAAAAACTGAAGGATCTGCTTCCTCAGGTTCTAGCGGAGATCAGCAAGAACTACCACGAGAGGCCAGATCTGATTCTTGCAGTTTGGCCGGAAATAATTGGAGAGAAGCTTGCACCGATGACACATGCGCTCTCCTTTAGCGAAGGAATTTTAACCGTAAAAGTGAAAAATTCGACATTGCATAGTCTTCTAGTTCAGCATGAGAGACCAAAACTTCTGAAGAAGTTGCGCGAAAGATTTCCTTCTTCAGAGATTCGTAATATCAACTTTCGCATCGGATAAGGTATGACGACAATGACAAAAGAACGAGAGAAAGAGTATGACGCCAGTTCGATAACTGTTTTGGAAGGGCTCCAGGCAGTACGCGAACGCCCTGGTATGTACATCGGCGATACTCAGTCGATGGGTTTGCACCAGCTCGTTTACGAGGTGGTCGATAATAGCATCGATGAGGCTCTTGCAGGTCATTGCGATGAGATCACTGTCATTATCCACAAAGATAACTCAATCACCGTGGAAGATAACGGCCGCGGAATTCCCGTCGGTCGCCACGAAAAAGAGTCTGCGAAGCAGGGGAGAGAGGTCACCGCGCTTGAAGTCGTAATGACGATTCTCCACGCAGGCGGAAAGTTTGACAAAAGCACGTACAAGGTTTCAGGGGGCCTCCACGGTGTGGGTGTTTCGTGCGTGAATGCCCTCTCTAAAAAATTACAAGTTGTCGTTTCCCAAAACGGGAAAGTCTATGAAATGGACTTTGCCAGAGGAAAACCCCAGCACGCGTTAAAGGTGGTGGGCGAAACGGCTGCACATGGCACAAAAGTCACCTTCTGGCCTGACGAGACGATCTTTACTGTCACCGTTTTTGATTATGATATTCTCCTTAAACGTCTCCGAGAACTCGCCTTTTTAAACCGCGGCATCAAGATCAACTTTCGAGATGAGAGGGATACAACGCACGAGGATGTCACCTTCTCGTATGAGGGTGGAATCGTTTCTTTCGTCTCCTACTTAAATGAAAATAAAGCGCCTATATTTCCTAAGCCGATCTACATCCATGGCGTCAAAGAGGGCACAGATGGCCCGATCGACTTTGAAGTCGCGATGCAGTGGAATGAGACCTACACAGAATCTCTCTTCTCTTACGTGAACAACATCTTCACGCGTCAGGGAGGCTCTCATGTTACAGGGTTTTCGACAGCGCTTACGCGTGTCCTTAACAACTACATCAAATCGCATCAACTTCTAAAGAGCGATAAGATCTCGATCTCGGGCGATGATATGCGCGAGGGAATGACAGCCGTCATCTCCGTTAAAGTTCCAAATCCGCAATTTGAGGGACAGACCAAGCAGAGGCTTGGAAATAGTGATGTCGCATCTGTGGCACAGCAGATCGTTGGTGAAGAGCTTGCGATTTTTTTAGGTGAGAATCCCGCGATTGCCAAGATGATTGCGGAAAAGTCGATTATTGCAGCACAGGCGCGCGAAGCTGCAAAAAAAGCGCGCGAACTCACGCTGAGAAAGACTGCGCTCGACTCCGCTCGTCTTCCGGGCAAACTCACAGACTGCCAAGAAAAAGATCCCGCTCTCTGCGAGATCTTCATTGTCGAGGGAGACTCTGCGGGGGGCTCTGCAAAGGGCGGACGCGATAGACGGTTTCAGGCGATTCTTCCCATTCGCGGAAAGATTTTGAATGTCGAAAAAGCGCGCCTTGAAAAGATCCTGCAAAATTCTGAAGTAGGAGCGATGATCGCTGCATTTGGTTGCGGCATCGGCGCAGATAATTTCAACCTAGAAAAGCTCCGCTACCACAAGATCATCATCATGACCGACGCGGACGTCGACGGTTCTCATATCCGCACGCTTCTTCTCACCTTCTTCTACCGCCACATGCCAGCCCTCCTGGAAAATAACTTCATCTACATCGCACAGCCGCCGCTCTATCGCGTCAGCCGCAAAAAGGTGAGCCGTTATATCCATAGCGAAAGAGAGATGGATGAGTATCTTCTGAAGCTGGGTATTAGCGATATCCAGGTGCGCTTGGCAGGACATACAGATCCTCTCCCACAAGAGCAGGTCGAGATGCTGCTTCAAGTGATCCGTGATGTCGAACTGTTTATCGCGTCTGTTGAGCGCAAAGGGATCCCCTTCCGCGAGTTCCTGCAGAGCAAGAATGAGACAGGAAAACTCCCACGCTTCCAGGTGAAATTTGGCGATACGTCTCAATTTGTCTACTCGGAGGAGGAGTTTGTTGAGCTCAGAAAGAAGCATGAAGAGCTCCAAAAAGAGCAGCACGAGAGAACTCTTGCTTCCATTCCTCCCGAAGAACAGACCGAAGAGATGCGTCTTTATCGACCAAAAGCACTCCCTTTCGTAGAGCTCTACGAAGAGGCGATGCTCGCAGATCTAAAAGAGCGTCTTGCAACTTTTGGTTTTGCTCTTGATGACTATCTCCTTGCCGATGGCAAACTCTTTGATCTGGTCGATGAGACAGGCCGCGACACCTTTGTTCACACCTTGAAAGAGGGGATTGAATTCTTACGCGCCAATGGAAGGAAAGGCATTGAAATCCAGCGCTACAAGGGTCTTGGAGAAATGAATGCCGACCAGCTCCAAGAGACCACGATGGATCCTGCGAAACGCACGCTTCTTCGTGTGACACTTCCCGATGCTATCGCTGCAGATCATATGTTCACGATGCTCATGGGCGAGGATGTGCCGCCTAGACGTGCCTTCATCGAACACCACGCCCTCTCTGTAAAGAACTTAGATATTTGAGGAACTCATGACCTATACGAAAGACGACACCATTTTACCCCGCAACGTCGAAGAGGAGGTCAAGGAGAGCTACCTCCGCTACTCGATGTCGGTCATTATTTCGCGCGCCCTTCCCGATGTGCGCGACGGACTCAAGCCATCGCAGCGCCGTATTCTTTATGCGATGCGTCAGCTGAACCTCTCTCCGGGTGCAAAGCATAGAAAATGCGCGAAAATTTCCGGCGACACCTCGGGCGATTACCACCCACATGGTGAAACTGTCATCTATCCAACCCTCGTGCGCATGGCGCAATCATGGGCGATGCGCTACACTCTCGTCGATGGACAGGGTAACTTTGGATCGGTCGACGGCGACCCACCAGCGGCGATGCGTTACACAGAAGCGCGCCTCACGCACGCTTCGATGTCTCTCATGGAAGATTTGGAGAAGGACACGGTCGATCTCGTACCCAACTACGATGAGACAAAGACAGAGCCAACCGTATTCCCTTCAAAATTTCCGAACCTGCTTGCGAACGGATCCTCGGGGATTGCGGTCGGTATGGCAACCAACATCCCTCCGCACAACCTAGGAGAGCTCGTCACGGCAACTCTGCTCGTTCTTGACAACCCACAAACGACGATCGAAGAGATCATGCAAGTGATGCCAGCGCCTGACTTTCCCACGGGTGGTGTTATCTGCGGTATGCGCGGTGTTAAAGAGGCCTACCACTCCGGGAGAGGAAAGCTACTCCTGCGCGGTGTAATTCGCGTAGAAGATCTTGACGGTGATCGCCAAAGGCTCGTGATCGATGAGATCCCTTACAACATTAGCAAATCTGATCTCATCCAAAAGATTGCGATGCTCGTCAACGAGAAGACCATTCCGGGTATCTCCGATCTTCGTGATGAATCGGATAAAGAGGGGATGCGCGTTGTTCTCGAACTCAAACGCGGTGAAATTCCTGACGTAACGATCAACCAGCTCTATAGATTTACAGATCTTCAAGTCACTTTCGGTTGCAACATGCTCGCTCTCGACAAAGGGCTGCCACGCATGATGAACGTCAAGCTGATGCTCTCTTGCTGGATCGAGCACCGGATTGAAGTGGTCCGAAGACGCACACGCTTTGAACTTGCAAAAGCTGAAGCGCGTGCCCATATCCTCGAAGGGTATCTGAAAGCGCTTGACCATCTCGATGAGGTCGTAAAGCTCATCCGCGCAAGTACAAACAGAGACGGTGCGAAAAGCGAGCTCATGGCCCGCTACGGACTCTCTGAGCGGCAAGCAAATGCTGTTCTCGACCTCCGTCTCTATCAACTCACCGGGCTCGAGCGTGAAAAGCTTGAAAATGAGTACAAGGAACTCCTCGCCAAGATCGCCCACTTCCGTGCCGTTCTCGCCAGTGAAGCTCTTGTTCGCGGCATCATCAAAGAGGAGCTCTTAGAGATCAAGAAACAGCATACCTCTGACCGCAAAACGAAGATGATCGCTGCAGAAGGGGAGTTTAACATTGAGGATCTCATCCCTGATGAACCCGTTCTCATCACGATCTCTGAAGATGATTACATCAAACGCATGCCTGTCGATACCTTCCGTGAACAGCGAAGGGGTGGACTTGGTGTTGTCGGTATGGAGATGAAAAAAGAGGCTGACACGCTTAAAGATATCTACGTCGCCTCTACGCACGATACGCTCATGATCTTCACAAGCTTTGGAAGATGCTACTGGCTCAAAGTGTGGCAGATTCCAGAAGCCGGAAGACGCACAAAGGGAAAACCGCTCATCAACCTGCTCGAAGACATACAGCCAAACGAGAAAATTGCAACCGTGCTGCGCGTTAAGAGCTTCGAAGACCCGGGCTATATTCTCTTGGCCACAAAAAATGGCGTCGTGAAAAAGACCGAGCTCGAGCAGTTTAATTCTCCCCGTCGCAAGGGCGTCTATGCGATCAATATCGACGAGGGTGATGAGGTCATTGCTGCAAGGCTCACCAAAGAGGGGCAGCAGGTTATGCTGTTTACGCGAAATGGTATGGCTGTCCGTTTCGACCAGGCACAAGTTCGCCCTGTCGGACGCGTGGCTCGCGGCGTGAAGGGAGCTACCCTGCGCAACGAACAAGACATGATCGTCTCTTGTGAAGTCGTCACAAGCGAAGAGGAGAGTATCCTCGTCGTCTGCGAAAATGGATATGGCAAACGCTCTCTCGTGGGTGATTTCCGCCAGACCAACCGCGGAGGCATCGGCGTACGCTCGATCATCGTCAGCGAACGCAACGGACTTGTCATTAGCGCTCTCTCTGTTAAAGATGAGGATAGTGTGGTCATGATGTCAAATTCAGGCCAGACGCTCAGAATCTCGATGAAAGATGTACGTGTTATGGGCCGTTCGACTCAAGGAGTTCGCCTCGTGAATCTTCATGACAATGACCTGCTCGTCGCTGTCCAGAAGCTCGAGGGAATCAAGACTGAAAAGGAAGAGATTCCAGAGCAACAACCTCAGAAAGAATAAGAAAGATCGGGCACGGGCACGGACGCGGGCACGAAAGAATAAAGAGAGATTTACATTCGAGTGTATCGAGAACAGATGGATGGGGATAAGCAATAGAGCGTATGATGAAGAGATTCGATAAGGGTCCTTCTTTCGTGCCCGTGCCCGTGTGCGTGCCCGATCCCTCTTCTTCCACTATCAGTTACTCATCATTCATCGGTCATCGCTTCTTATGAAAGGGTTATTCATCACATTCGAAGGCGGAGAGGGTGCGGGGAAATCCACTCTTATCGAACGCCTTAACGAGGCGCTGAGAGCGAAGGGACGCGTTGTGCTTAAGACACGTGCCCCAGGCGGCACAAAGGCTGGCGAGACGATTCGTTCGCTCCTTCTCAACAGAGATGGAGTGGAGCTTGTGCCCCGTGCAGAACTCCTTCTTTTTCTTGCCGATCGCGCGGAGCATGTCGATGAGGTCATCGCTCCTGCGCTGAAAAGAGGAGAGATCGTTCTTTGCGACCGATACAACGACTCAACAGTTGCCTATCAGGGAATTGCGCGAGGTCTTGGCGAAGAGGAGGTGCGAAAGCTCTGCCGATTTGCAACAGACAACCTAGAACCGAATCTTACTTTTTATCTCGATCTCGATCCAACAATTGGTCTGCAGCGGGTTAAGAAGATGAGAGAGGGGAAAGACAGGATCGAAGCTGAAAAACTCTCTTTCCACCAGAAGATCCGCGCTGCATTCCACCAGTTAGCGAAGAAAGAGGAAAAGCGGTTCCGCATCCTCGATGCAACGCAATCACCCGATCAAGTATTTTCACAAGCGGTGGAGGCGATCGATGATTTTCTCGCATCTTCTCGGTAATCCCTCCGCTAAACAAGAGCTCTCGATACTCCTCGAAAGAGGAAAGCTTCCCCACGTGCTTCTATTCACCGGTCCAAAAGGTGTGGGAAAATCGCTCTTTGCCCGCGCTCTCGCCGAGAAACTTTTACGAACGCTAAAGGGTCACCCCCCAGATCTTCACCATTACGTGCCCACAGGGAAAGCGCTCGTTCATACGGTAGAATCGGTCCATCAGCTTCAGGATGAGGTTGCGCTTCCACCTTTTGAAGCACCTGTAAAGGTTTTTATTCTCGAAGAGGCTGAACGCATGCTTCCCGCTTCTTCCAACGCCCTTCTCAAAACGCTAGAAGAGCCCCCAGCCGACAGCTATTTTTTTCTGATTGCACATGAGGCGGAACAGATTTTACCAACGCTGCTTTCACGCTGCACGCCCATCCGTTTCTTCCCCGTTCCGCAAGAGGAGATTGTTCAATTTTTAGAACAGCGCTTTTCTGTAACTCAGCAAGAAGCTAAAGAGATCGCCCTACGTGCCCAAGGCTCCGTAGGACGTGCCTGTCAACTCGTAGAAAAAAGAGAGAATCGTTTAGCTCTGATAGTGCAGGAGATTTTCGAGAAACGTAATCTGGGGGCGCTTCAAGAAGTAGTTACTGATGAAGAAGAGGAGGATCTCTTCGAAGAGATCGCACTCTTTTTTCGTGCAAAAAAGCCCGAAAAGCTTCGCGCGCTTCTTCCTCTCATTGCTGAGGCGCGCCTTGCCCGCGAGCGGCATATGAAACTCTCAGCTGTGCTTGAATATCTACTTTTGAGTCTTTAAAGATGCTTCCATTGCTTCTGCTGCTTGTTGCCAGATGACAAATAAGACGCCTCCCCGCAATTCACCAGATGCAATTGCCTTTATTTTTGCGAGAGTCATCCAGATTGCTGGATCTTTCTGCGCGAGATTGAAGTTTGTAGGATTTTTAAATATTTCTGGCAGGTGTGGTATCCCTTTTTCTAGCTGTTGCAGCTCTTCTCGTGCCTTGCCCTTGTTTTTTCCAGTTTCAGTTTTTTCTCTCTCTGCAGCAACTTGCACCCTTCTGCGTAATCTTCGAATTGCCATGAATGAATCGTTTTTCAAAAAGTCGGGTATCTCTCCGTCTTTTTTACTGCCAAATGCATATTGATAGGCTATAGATGAGAATACAAACTCAACGAGGCCTGGATCTACGCCAATAAAGAGGTCCCTTAAATCGTCTTTTTCTTTTGTATTTGGGAGGGTTTCCATGGCTTTTTCGATAATTTCTTGGAAAAGTTGCGCGCCATCTTGAGCATTACCATCATTAACTTCGATGGGACGAAAGTCTTGTACGGGATTCATGGCTTCAGGTGGCGGTAGTTGAAACCCATCCGCTGATAATAGAGCGTTAGGCGCTTCAGCTCGTGCGTCTCTAAAACACTCAAAACAGAGGGAAATCGCTTGAAAGATTCCGTAAACGATCAGGATGATTAGCCCGATCGTACGCAAAAGAGCGTTTCCATCAAAGCTCTCTGCCCAGGGGGCGAAGAGAGAAGCGTTTTGAGAGGGATTTACAACAGCAATGTTACTCATAATATTTATCTATTCATCATCTGAGTCTGAGTTCAGAAATGGATTGTTATCTTCAATGCGCCACCGTCGGGCCCCCGAGTTGCGATTCTCTATGCGAGCCACTTCTGGGGGAGCATCAATTGTTTCGGCTGCTTTTTCCCAGAGAACAAATAGACCGCCCTTTTGTAGTTCGTCATTTGCAATTCTTTTTAGGGATGCGATGATCTTTTTGACTGCGGGATCTTTCGGTTCGAGATTAAAATTCGAAGGCTTTTTAAGCATTTCTTCCAGCTCTTTTTGCGCTCCCTGATCTAGCTTGATCGCGCGTAATTCTGGGATCTCATTGAGTGTTGCATTTTTAAAAATGTAAGGAACTGCCTCATCTTTTTTGCTACCAAAAGCATATCGATAGACAGCTGATGAGAATATAAAATCAAAGAGGCTTGGATCCACGCAGACGAAAAGGTCTTTTAAGTTGCTCTTGTCAGCTTCTTTTTCAATATTTTGGATCGCTTCACGAATAATTTCCTGAAAAAGTTGTGTGCCATTTCTAGCATCAGAATCAGCGACGTGGGCAGGTCGAAAGTAGGATTCAAGTGCCTCAAAACGTTCACCTGGCCGAGGCGCTCGCGCCTGGCGATAATCCGGTTGACGCGAACAAGCAAAACACTCACTAAAACAATCGTAGCAGAGTGCGATGATCTGAAAGGCCGCATAAGCGACAAGAATGACGAGCCCGATCGTACGCAAAAGAGCGTTTCCATCAAAGCTCTCTGCCCAGGGGGCGAAGAGAGGAGCGTTTTGAGAGGGATTTACAACAGCAATGTGATTCATAATTTTTTTACCTCGGATGCTTTTTACATGATGGGAATTCTTGGAGAGAGGAACCCGCAATGCCAAAGAAACCGATGTTAAAAATTTGTCTAAAGGCACCAGTGACTGTAGCTGGAATGTTTTGGACAGAGGCAACCCCCTCTTCTGCGATGCTGGAGCAGTAAGAGAGAAGCGGATTTAATCGATTTAGTTCGCTAATCTTAATCAGCACTTTTTTCTCTATTTTTCTTCTAAAAGTGCAACTATTTTAGCAAACCGAAGATTAAAAATTTAGTGGTAAAATATTTCTTTTCATAAGAGACAAATAAAAAATTAATTTGATGACAAGTGTTGCTTAGAAAGAGCCCCTCCAAGAGGGGCTCAAGAGGAATATTTATAAAATTAAAAGTGCAACGCGGCGTTTAGCGTGAAGCCCATCAGCTGCAGGTTAGCGCGCTCGCGGATGTATTTACCTTTGAACACATCATCTACGTAGAAGCGCATCTGGTTCTGCTCAAACCAGAGGAGGTACTCCCATCCAGCATTGAGTTCAAAACGGTAATGTTCGCGTTTTGGGGTGACTTGAAAGTTAAAACCGAGAGCAACTTCGAGTTCTGGTGCAATGGCAAAGAAATTATCACGGGTGTTGAGGAAGCCGATATTGGGGATGTTTGTTTGTGGCGTCGGAACACTAAATCCAACGTGAGTTCCTGTTTCTTTCATCGAAAAACTGCCACCGAGGAGACTGAAAGAACCATTTGCAAAGAGTCCAAAATAGCGGTTGAAGTGCCAGAGGGAGTCGAGACCAATTTTAAAGCCTGCACCGCTGTAATCGTTGTGATGCTTAAGTGAGACATCGGCTTGAACGAGGGCGCCAGCTTGGATAGCTGAACCTAGGTAACGGATGTTGTAATGCTGGTGGATCCAAGCAGCTCTTACGCCTGCATGGGGCTTCAAAGAGAGATATTTATTTGGGAAGAAGTAGCGAGAGAGTTCGAGATCAAGCGTATTGTAGCAGAGCCGCCATTTTGCCGATGCGGAGTTTAAAGCTCCTAGATCAATGGTTGTGCCAGGGAGGTTAAGGACGGACCAGAGAGGATTAAAACGGAAATCTCCTTCATGAGAAGCGGACCCATGTGCGCGCGTGTGGTAGCTTGTCCATGTTAGCCCGAGATCCCAGAAGCTTTTTGGAAGGGTGTACCCAGCACCAATACGAAAACCTGGATCCCAACTAAAATCAACATCACGCGCTCTACCTTGTGGAATTGGCTCGCTTAGATCACCACCAGCGCTTGGCGTGTTTTTTATCCCTCTTGTTGCGTATTCTAATCCTCCTTCATGTGCGATCCAGTAGAGAAAATCTCCAGAAACAAAAAAGCCCTGCGCGGGTTTTGGGGCGTAGGTTTCTTCGGCCATTTTCGGAGAGTTTTGTGAAGAGAGTTTCTCTTGTTTGGTCCCACCATCCGCATAGGAAAGTGCAGTGGCAAGTGTTGCTGTTGTGAGTAAAAAAGGTCTCATTTTTCTTCTCCTGTTGTTGAGGGACAAAATTTATTTGTAAATCAACAAAGGAGTTGTATGCAAATCAATTTTTTTAAGAGATTTCGACAGGTGTCTTCTTTTCGAATTCTGATCCAAGAAAACGAGCGGCGGGAAGGGAGATGAGTGCAAAAGAGACGGCGAGAATTCCGGCGAAGAGGGCGCTCTCTCCTGGACCACCCATAAGAAGAAAAAGGAAGATGCTGAGCATAGAGGAGGCGCCGCGGCCAAGACGAGATCCAATTCCGTCGATAATAAGCTTGCCCTTCACCTGGCCTTCTTGATCGAGCGGCACGAAAGCGAGCTCTTTAGTCGAGTCGAAGATAGTGTATTTGGCAGAGCGGCCCAAACAGAAATGTAAGCTCCCTAAAAGGATGGCGATGGGAAGGGGAGAGGTGCCTGGAAAGATGCCGGCTTTTCCGCAGCAAATCACGGCGAAGAAGGTGAATGTCACAATGACCATCAACACAGGAGTGATGAGAGCCGAGCGTCCCCAGCCATACGTCTGAAGAAGATAGGGTGTAATGACGAGCGCAGAGATGGCGGTGAGGATGCCGGTCCAGAGCGAGAGATTTCCCATGTACTGACAGTAATCGGATGGGGCGGGATACGCCTCTTTCAGCGTTTCCAAAAAGATCAGTTCGCCAAGTGCATACGAGATATATTCAGCAACAACAATGAGGAGAAGAGCGGAGAGATAAGGAGATTTCATCAGATAGCGCAAACTCGACGAGAGTGAGAGAAGCTTTGTCGAAAAGGGCTCTTTCTTCCTGCTCTGTTCTTCACGGGAAACGGGTTGTGAAATAGGCCCACGGTTTAGCAACTTTTTAGAAAGGAGATGAAAAGCTGCGAGGGTGGCAAGGCCGGAGATCAACATGCAAATCGTTAGGAGGTAGAGAGAGTGTTGCCAACGGTGTGGTGAAAGAGCGAAAAAATTCCAGCTCAGTTGAGAGGTGCAAAAAACAGTGATGGGTCCTGCGAGGATAGTTCCAATACTGCTTCCGAGCATGAGGGGTGGATAAAAACGTTTAGCCTCATCGACAGAGAGGATCTGGTTGATGAACCCCCAAAAAATAACGGAGAGCAGAGCGACCTTCCAGAGTTCTGACATGATGTAGAAGGTCATGTCGGGCCAGTGTGTAAAAATGACTTTGAAGCGGGTCAGCCCAAAAAGGAAGCCGAGCTTCTCTTCTAAAATACCCTGGATCGACTCACGATGAGGATAAACCCAAAAAGCAAAGACGATGAAGAAGAGAAGAAAAAAGAGCATCGTCATCGAAAAGATGGCACGAAGTGAGAAGATGCGCATGAGACGCGAGAGAGCCCAAGTTAAAAGGATCGAAGCGGGGAAGGTTCCAAAGAGCTCGAAGTAGGGTATAAAAGCTGCGCTTCCACCTGTATCTGCGACAACAAGTGCATTGCGCATGCTGCGCAAAATGCTGAAATTCACGTTGACCAAGCAGACGATCAAGAACATGAATCCAAACAGGAGCCACTCTTGCCGCTTTAAAGGAAATACAAGCTTCTTAAACACATGAGGGATTTTAGGGAGAGAGGGCTTTTTCTCAAAGAAAGAAGAGAACGAAAGTCTCTTTGAGCGAGCCTAGGGCGAACTCCTTGGAGTGCGGCGCTAAGCGCCGCCTTAGATTTGTTCAGACAAGGCGGCGCATAGCGCCGCACTCCAAGGAGCGCTTCGCGCTCAAATTTTAGCGGAGCTTGCCGGCCCAGCCGAGTTTGGTGCGGAGGGTGGAGTAGTAGTCGCGTCTGAAGAGGCTGACAAGTTTAAAGTTTTTTTTCGCGCGGGTGATGCGGAAGACTTCGCCGGTCTGGAGGAGTTGAGGGGAGAGGCCATCGGCGCGAACTTCTAGGGGATCATACTCGCTGAGGTACTGGAGTTGGATCTCATGTTGCGAGGTGAGAACAATTGGGCGGTTGGAAATTGTGTGTGGACTGATGGGTGTAATCACAAGAGCTTCAAGAGCAGGACTGACGATCGGGCCGCCTGCGGCAAGCGAATAGGCCGTAGAGCCGCTCGGTGTTGCAACGATGATTCCATCAGCTTCAAACGTGTTCAAATAGAGACCGTCGACGTGGATAGCGATCTCGACAAGGCTGGGATTTTTGGCGCGATGGATAACGATATCATTCACAGCAAAGCAGCCATCGCCGTGTAAACTCTCACCGCGGATCATGACGCGCTCTTCGATGCGGAAGGCACCGCTCAAAAGATCTTGTAGGCTGGGGTAGATGTCGGAGACTGGTACATCAGCGAGAAATCCCAGATGGCCAAGATTGATGCCGAGAATGGCTGCATCGAGATCGATTGCTTTGTGGACGAGTCGCAAGATTGAGCCATCTCCTCCCATGGAGATTAAAAAGCGGATATCCTTGGGATCAACTTGAGAAATAGGGGTAGCGCCGATGATGGCAGCTTCTTGATCCTCTGCGACAACTGTGATCTTTTGATTCACCAGAAACTCGCGAATGCCGATGGCAAGACTTCTCGACTGTCTCTGATCGGAATTAGGAAAGAGTCCAATAATCATACAAAAGTTTTTTGGGGGCTAAACTCTTGGCGTGTGGGCTGCTCTTTTTCATTTAGCACAAGGCTTCCGTCGCGATTTTTTAAGAGGATTTCAACCTTCTGTTCAGCTTCGGTAAGTCTTCCTTGACAGTGCTGGATGAGTTTGTCTGCCTCTTCGTAAAGCTTGATCGACTCATCAAGAGAGACTGTATTGGAGTTCATCTTCTCGAGAATTTGTTCGAGTCGTGAGTACGCCTCTTCAAAACTTTTCTTCTGTTCTGTCATTTTACGTGTGCCTCGATAGTCCCGTCATGCATGAGGATCCGGAGAGCCTCGTTTTCCTTGACCTGCTTAGCTGAAAGGATAACGGAGTTCTGCTTTTCATCAAAGACAATGGCATAACCCTTGGTAAGTAGATTTTTCGGGTTGATCGATCGGAGGTGAGAGGCGGTCATGCTCAGCTTCTGTTTTAGGTGAGCAAGACGATTGAGAGGGTTTTGCGCTCTGGCTTGTCTTTGTAGGCCGAGGAGCTTTAATTTTTTTTCCTGCACCTGCCTCTGGAGCGATTGAAACAGATCGGCCTTTGCTTCATCGACCATTTGTGAAAATTTTCCGAGCAGAAAATCGGGAGAAGAGAGAGCTGGCTGGCGCATAATCGCTTTGAGGCGGTCTTTACGGCTTCGCACAATCATGCGGGTCGTTTCCTGGATCCGCCTCTGCATTTGAGAGAAGTATTGAAGCTCTTTTGCCTTTTCGGCGATGACAAGTTCTGCCGCGGCAGAGGGGGTTGGTGCACGCAGATCAGCCACAAAATCTGCGATTGTAAAATCGGTTTCATGGCCTACGGCGGAGATCACAGGAATGCGTGAGGAGAAGATAGCCTGAGCCACAATCTCTTCGTTGAACGCCCATAGATCTTCAAGAGAGCCTCCGCCTCGGCCTACGATGAGAACATCCGCTAAATTGTAGCGGTTGAACTCTTCAATTCCCCGAGCGATCTCTTGCGCGGCGCCCTCTCCTTGCACTTTGACTGGGCATAGAACGAGTTGAAAGCCGGAAAAACGGCGATTTAGGATATGCAAAATGTCCTGGATCACGGCACCTGTGGGACTTGTCACGACGCCAATCGTTTTGGGAAATTTCGGAAGAGAGCGTTTTCTTTTTGCGTCAAACCAGCCCTTCTGTTCAAGTTTGGCTTTTAGTTCATGCAGGCGCAGAAGGAGCTCGCCCACACCTGCGAAGGTGACCTCGCGGACGATGATCTGGTAATTTCCTCGTGGGGCATAGACAGAAAGCTCTCCCTTAACCAGGATCTGGTCGCCGCTTTGGGGCTTTCTTTTTAGCGTTTGAGCTGTGCCCTTGAAGAGAACGGCGGAGATCTGAGAGCCTTGATCTTTGAGGGTGAAATAGAGGTGACCCGAGGACTGCTCTTTAAAATTACTTACTTCTCCTCGCACGGCCACAGAGAAAAAGCGACCCTCAATTTGTTTTTTGATAGCCGCCGTGAGCTCTGTGACTGTAAAAACTTCTTCCATAATGTAGCTAAGCTTGGGTATTATATCCTCTTCCTGTCAACACGTTTTTAATGATCTATTATGAGAAAAAAGAGCACCTCGCTCATCATCGGCAATTGGAAGATGTACAAGACCGCCAAAGAGGCGGAGGAGTTTATCTCTGCACTCAAGTCGCAGCTGGATACAGCGTCCTTCCGCGTCATGCTTGCCGTTCCCTTCACGGACATTAGAGCCGCAGCCCTTGCCGCCCAGAAAACTAAGATCGTCATCGGCGCGCAGAATATGCACGATGCCGAAGAGGGAGCCTTCACGGGTGAGATTTCGGCAAGAATGTTAAAAGAGGCTGGAGCAGAGTTTGTTCTCCTCGGCCATTCCGAGCGACGTCATCTCTTTGGCGAGACAAATGTTTTTATCCAGAAAAAGGTTAAACGCGCGCTCGCTTCAGGAATCACTCCTGTTCTATGCGTTGGAGAGAGCGAGCAGGAGCGTGCCGATGGAAAAACAGAAGAGGTTCTGATTACACAACTCCGCGCATGTCTTGCGGATTTCTCTGCAGATGATGTCAGTAAGATTCTTCTTGCGTACGAACCGGTCTGGGCGATTGGTACAGGAAAAACTGCAACTCCCGAAATTGCCGATGCCGCGCATGGACTTTGCCGTACGTTTTTACAGAAATCATTCAAAATCGATCTTCCCATTCTTTATGGCGGTTCAGTTAAACCCGAGAATATCGGCGCACTTCTCAGCATGCCAAACATCGATGGAGCGCTTGTAGGCGGTGCCTCATTAACAGTTTCCACATTTTCACAACTCATTAGAGGAACAATCAAAACATGACCCTCATCTATTATATCGCTCTTTTTCTCTTCATGGGGCTTTCACTTCTGCTCTGTCTCGTGATTCTGATTCAAGAGAGCAAAAGCCTTGGGCTCGGCGCCTCTTTTGGCGGTGATCCTGGAGAATCGCTTTTCGGAACATCAACAGCAGACGTTTTGAAAAAGTTTACGGCCTATCTCGCTTGTATCTTCATGGTAGGATGCGTTGTTCTCTCGCTCTGGACGTCGGCACTGGGACGCAGCAAAACGCGTGCGCAGCCGACCACGATCGAACAGGTGCAGCAGTAGCCTCCTATGCGTCTTCCTATCCTTATTTACGGCGACCCACTCCTTCGCAAGCGGTGCGACCCGGTTGAGAAAATTACAGACGAGATCCAACAGCTTGCGCGCGATATGATCGAGACCGTGTTTGAGTCGGACGGTCTTGGTCTTGCAGCTTCTCAGGTGGGCCAGCTGGTGCGCCTTTTTGTTGCGCGCAGCTACATCGAAACTTCCAATGGGAGATGGGCGCTCACACAGCCTCAGGTCTATATCAATCCAAAACTCACCGACCATAGTGAAGAGAAGGTGGAAGATGATGAGGGGTGCCTTTCGATTCCACGCATTCGTGGCAATGTGATCCGTCCGTTGAAAGTCACCATTGAAGCTCTCGATATCAACGGGAATCCTTTCCGCGAAGAGCTCACCGGTTATAATGCGCGCATCCGTATGCACGAGAACGACCATATCAATGGCGTTCTCTTCATCGACCGCATGAGCGACAAAGACCGCAAAGCCATCGACCCCCTCCTCCACAAATTAAAAAAACATCATTAGATAGTTGAGAGGATTTATCCGCTGGGGTGAATAGACATGTCGGGTGACACAGCACTTCGTGTCCGTGTCCCCTGCGACCCCCTTGCGCCTCACCCCGCCTCCGAGGACTTGATTTGTCGCAGCGGATTAAAGCTCAAGAGGGCGGCTGGGAACACGGACGCATAGCGCCGTGTTCCCGCACGTCTATTCATTTTCACAAGATGTACTTAATAGTGGAGTGGCGGTGCCAATCCAACTATGTGGTGTTAGGGTTTGGGTTTGATGAGTTGGAGGGCGGCGGTGAATTGGATCGGGTTGTTGATGGTGTATTGATAGGCGACTTTGAGCTGCCAGCTTCCGGTGATCATTTTAAAGACCTCGAGCTTGAATTCGCTGTAGGGAGGTTCGTTTTTTCTGCCCCAACCGTGGTGCGATTGAATGAGGCAAGTGAGTCCTGGCATGATGCGCCCGTAGAGTCTGAAGAGGAGCGTGTTTCTTCGGTCGGAAAGGGGAGACTGTAGAAGCTCATCGATCGGCCTTGCCACATCGAGGATAAAGTTTTGGTGATCTGCTTTGCGCCAATCAAACCGACTTCGATGGCGAAATTCAGCTCCAAAGGCCAGGTTTTCATTGTAGGTGAAAGCACCACGCACATTTGTGTAATCTAAGACATTTTCTTCTTGGTTCCATGCAACGCCGCCGAAGAGCATGTATGAAGGACGGTTCCACCCAACATCCAAATAGGATTTTGGGAATGTGAGCTTGTAGGTTTTATCTGCGAAAAACGCATACGTGTAGATATCGGTGACAAGAGGAGGGAGGAACGCGGAACTTTTAGAAGAGAAGAGATTGTTCCGCACGCCCAAGCGCAAGGAGTTCATCCGTGCGTACCCATCATCCATATTGAAAATAAAGTGGCGGTCCAATTTCGCTGTTGGATTGCTGATCCCTTGATAAACCGCATAGGGTTCGATCATGTGTTTTAGATGACCGTATTCTCGAAAGAGGTAGGTGGAAGCTGTGCCTCCATAGGTAAAGAGCGCTTGACCAATGGCATCGTGTCGTGGGTTGTTGCTG
Organism: Chlamydiae bacterium Ga0074140; assembly: GCA_001464115.1. GTDB lineage: Bacteria > Chlamydiota > Chlamydiia > Chlamydiales > Rhabdochlamydiaceae. The sequence goes on from LNES01000003.1 coordinate 659,952, forward strand.
TAGTAGATGCCAATAAATCCCACCGTAGGAGTGATCGTGACATGTGAAAGATTGAAAGGTCGATAGAGCTGGTTCTTCGTTTCAAAGCGGCCCGCACGTGTTGCGGAAAGAAAGCGGCTCAGATCGTGCGCATAGATATAATCGAGATATCCTCCGTTAAAATAGTTTTCTGCGAAGATGCCCGTTCTTCCAAGTTGAAACGAACGGATATTGGTCGTTACGTAGGGAAGCTCTTGGTTGATGCTCTGAAACCTGTTGACGCGCGGCTGCAAACTCAAAGAAGCGAGCAGATCTTCTCTATGGTGACTTGCCAAGAGTCGAGTGCGTTTTTGCGTGTTCACTTCAAAATCATCACTGCGAAAATCCCCGGGCATCTTCTCGTCGCTGAACTTGTCGTAAACAGCGTGGACAAAAGTTCTCTCGTCGCGGGTTTTGGTCTGATAAAGGCCCTGAAAACGGTAGCGCTTATTCGTTTTCTCATCGGGCCAGCTCTTATCGTATGCCCCGTAGCTTCGTGTGCGGAACACTGTGGATTTATTCGGCGTATGGTAGTCGGTTTCAATCGCGGCACCAAAGCCATACTTAATGCGATAGTCGAGCCTAAAGTAGGCGCTGAACTTTTCCCAGGAGAAGATCCGGTAGCGCATTGTAAGACGCGGTCCAAGATTCTTGTCCCATTTGATCTTGTAGCGGATAGGGGGATCTTTAAAGAGTTTTAAGTTGGCTTTAAAATTTGGGAGCCAGAAGACAGGGACTTTCGCAAAACGAAAACGGATGCTCTTCGCAGAGAGGAGGTGCTGCTTCGTGATTTTGACTGCACTTGCGTGAAGATCCCAGCTCCCTTCTTCTGTTTCGCAGGTTGTGATGTGTGCATTGTAGATCGTATAGCTCCCATCATCCGAGAGGAAAATTCTTTCACCACCGAGGAACCAAGCATCGACGAAGGTCTTGCCATCCCAGAGTGTTCCCGTCTTTGTTAAGAAGTTGTATTCGAGTTTTTTTCCAACGAAGATGCGATCCCCATACTCCATCATGAGATCGCCCTCAGCCTCAATTCTTTGGACGGCAATCCCATTTTCCGTTCGGTTCGTATAGCTGATTTTCTGAGCTTGGATGCGGATGCCGGGGGCGGTAATCACGCCCCCCTCTTCTGTTGCAATGACGCCTTGACTGAAGACGGGATTTTGTAGATTGACGTCAAACTGCTGCGCTGCAGGCGCTGCCTCTTCAGCCTTGAGGCCAGCAAGAAAAAAGAGTGATAGACAAAGCAGGGTCTTGTTCATGCGTGGTGCTGACTATAACGTAGGAGGGAATTTTATTAGACCTCTCTTTAACTGAAGAGAAGAAAGATCGGGCACGCACGCGGGCACGGGTACGGGCACGAAAGAGGGATTTTTTGAGAGCATTTTGGGGATGATTCTTTTTTCGTGCCTCTGCCCGTGCCCGCGTGCGTGCCCGGTCTCTCTTGACCCAACAGCTATTGGATCATTTGGAGAAGCAGCCCTGCCAACAAAGGTCTGTTTTTCGGATTTCCCTCTAAGATGAGAGTGAGGAGAAGATCGATTCCTTTCTCTTCATGTCTCTCTGCGATGGCTTCGAGAGAATCGATGAAGAGTCTTGAATTCTCTTCGGGAGTGAGTTCAAATGCAGCCTCGGGAAGTCTGAAAGATGTACGCGTTGCCATGGGTCGAAAACGGATAATTTCCGACTCCTTTTTTTGGCTGAGCCATCCCATCAGCTGTTTTTCATGTTCACCTTCATGTCGTAAACGGAACAGGGCGAGGTTGCAATAGGCGCGGATAAGAGGAGCGCCAGCAGTTTGGCTCTTTTCCTGAAGAAGGGCGATAGCAGCATCTGTATGCAGATTTTCCAAGAGATTGACAAGGTGCGGCACGAGAGCGTTCTGCCGAGCGTCGAAAAGTTGCTCTGCAAGAAAGAGAAACTCTTTTTCAGGGAGCTCCAGCGCAAGTTTTAAAAGATACTCGCGTACCCCGAGAGAGAGGGCGACAAGATCAAAGCCGCTCTGTTTGGTGTGTTCGCGCGCCGAGGGAACGACTTTCCATGCCATGAGTGAACGTCCCAACGAGAAGTGGGGTTGAAATCCCAAATCGCGTCGGTCTTGTAGTAGAAACTCTGTGAGAGGAAGTGCGGCCCTGCGATCGCGTTGTTTGAGCAGTGCGAGCGTGGCATTAAACCGCACTTGCATATCTTTATCGTGGATGAGGGGAGCGATCTCATCTGCCATTTCTGGAAGGTCGCCCAGAGTCGAGAGCGCGAAAAGATCTCGCTCTTTTGCAATCAGCGCGATCTCCTCTTTTACTGGGAGGTCTCCAAGCTGGCCGCGTGCTCTCAATGCCGCGAGCTTGACGTTCGAGGATGGAGAAGAGGAAAGCTTTTGGAGAAGTGGGAGAGATTTAGAATCCTTAAGCTCTCCAAGTGCATAGGCGCAAGCTTCCTGTTCAGCCATGTTGAGGTGGGTGGCTTGTCTGCGAATCTGTGCAAGAAGATCGTCCCTTCCATAACGTCCGGCATTCAAAATCGCTTCGATGCGAACCATCGACACTTTTTCATCCATCATGTGGCGCAAAACCGAGATTGCATCGGAGGTGCCGATTAATGCGAAAAACTCCGGGAAGAAGAAGCGCATCTCTTCCGGAAGGCGGTACATGAGCGCTTCGAGCTGTCCTGTGACAACTCTGTGTTTGCGTAGTGCAAGGTAGTAGGCAGCTTCAAGTCTTGAGAAGAAAAATTCCGATGACATTGCTCTGATGAGGAGCTCATCGCTTTGATCATCTTGCAAACGACCCAGAAGTTGAATCGTTGCCACTTGCGTTTGTGGATTGCGGCTGGAAATTCCCGCCTCTAAAATTTCCCAAGAGGGGGTCGTTGCAGAAATGCTCACTCCAAAGATGGTGAGAAGCTGTTTTTCCGCATCGCTATCGCGCGCACCCTCTTCAAGGAGGATTTGTGCGATCTGTTGCAAAACCTCAAAATCGTGACGCCCTAGCTTTTGGTGCCAGGTCTCATAAAGCGAAAAGCTCTTGCTGTACTCTTTTGATTTAAGAAGGTAGGTGATCTGACGCTTATCAAAACCCTCTTCTACTTCCGCAGCAAGAGGCGCAAGAAAAAGCAGAAAGAGCGCGAAGCAAAGTTTTTGTTTTAGCATCTTACCGCGAATCATATCGGCTTTCTAGATTCTTAAAAAGTGGCACCCGTGTTACTATTTTTCTCTTCAATCAGGAGTCAGTCATATGGAACGCATTTCGGGTCGCCGCCAAGTTGTCCCTGTACAAAGGGAAGCTCCAACCGTTGCCGCTTCAAGAAGAAGAGAGGCCTCCTCTTCGAGTTTTTTTGATAGCAGCTCTTGCTGTTCACTAGATGTGTATAGCTGTTGCGGACTCTTTCTTTTAGTCAGTACCATTTGGGGAGCATTTGTCCAAGTCTGGAGATCTCTTTGCTGCTGCTTTTCTGCAGATCGAGTTGAGGTCCCACGCCCTTCAGAACCAGAAGAACCCGCTCCGCTTACCCCTACAGCGGCTACCAAGGCTCAAGAGGCGGTTGTTGTGCTCAAGTTTTTGCAAGACTTTCCCAGCAGCTTGGGGAAGATCTCTTTTCAAACGGATGAAGGAAGAGAGTATTATAATAGATTTTTGAATTTGCCAGAGGATGCCTTAGACAAAGCAAGAAGCGCTCTTGTTACAGCCTCTGATGCCGAGATATCGACAGCAGGGAAGAAGATACGAAAAGATGCGCGCATAACCACACAGGTAGTAGAGCTCTACGACGCGCTAGAAAAAGATAATTTGAATCACCGAAGTATTCGCAACGCGCTCTTAGACTGGGCTCTTGCTGCGCAGAAAAGTGGAAAGTAAAATATTAATTAATACATATCTATTACTTTAAGTTAAAATCAATTGGTAATTTTGATACAATTTTTACAAACAAAACAAAGATAAGAAGGAATTTTTATGGCGTCTCCAGTTCCTCCGAGTCAAGTAAATTCCGGAGCACAAGAAGCGCAAGCAGCCCAGGTGTCTTCGGCATCTGCGGGCTCGAATGAGCCGAGAAGTGTCGACAGCTCATCTTGGGAATTCTCCTCTATCTCCTCCTGCTGTTCAGTCTTGGACGCCTGTTCTTGTGGTTGCTTTTCGGCGGTGAAGAATGCCGTTGTGCGTTTCTTTTCCTGGTGTGCGGAGGGTTTGACAGACTTTTATAACTGGCTGAGCTCAAACGAAATGCCTGTTGGTGAGGAACAAGTGCAAGAAGAGTCTTCTGTTTTACAACCGGTTGGTCGGCATGAACAGTTTGAAGCTGCCGGGCAGGCAGCGATGCAAGTGTTACCTATGATGCTTCAGGCGGTCATGGAATCTGCCGGCCCTGGAAAAATATCGCGTGAAGATTTTCTGAAGGAATGGGGGTCAAAGAAAGTTCCAACGAAGCCTAAAGAAACTGCAAAGCAACAAAAAAAGACGGAGTACGAGCAGTGTTGTAACAAGTGGGTTAACGATATTGGTCAACTTCCAGATATGCTTGGTTTCAAGATGTTAACAGCATTCCAAGCGCACTATGCTGCTACTCAGTTGAGTTTCCCATCTACTGACCAGTTCGAAGCATGGCTCAGAGAGCGCCCCGCAGATCCACAGATTATTGCGGTAATTAGAAATTACCAAGAGCCAACAGCACAACCCTTAGTTGCACCTGAATCCCAAGCTTCTCCAAATGACGAGGGTTTGTATGACTAACCCCATTGTAGGCGGTGGAAGCGCGACTCTCGCTCCAGCAAAGAAATCCTCTGTTCCTAAGGACCCCAAAGAGGAGAAGGGTGGAATTAAATATGCAGAGCGCGTAGCTTCGCGTCGGCCAAGACTCGAAGTCGAAGCATCGCTGATGCAGTATGGCGCGCTTCCTGCAGCGGCATCTTCGATCGCACCTGCACCTGCGCAAGACCCATTATTATTGATTCCGGGGCCCTATATCGCTATTCCCCCTGCTCAAAACCAAGAGCCTGCGCCTGCTCAACAACCGCCAGTTGGTGCGCAGAATTCGCAAGTGCCGAATCCTGTTGCGCAACCCGTAGCACAACCCGCACCTCAGCAAGCGCCTTTAGCGGCACCTTTACCTGCAGCGGTAGGTGAAGATGTTACAGCAGTTGCTGTAGCTCCTGCGCCAAATGGCGTTGTCGTTCAGGCCGTTCAACAAGAACCAGCACCTGTGCAGGCGCAAGCCGCTCCTGCAGTTGTGGTGGCAAACCTACCTCCACAAAATCCAGTTGCGCAGCCTGCTGCACCACAGCCACCCATTGCCGTTAATCCGGTCGTTCATCCGCAACCACCTCTCGTCGCTGCTCCATTAGCCTTCGCTCCTTTGCGACCCGCAGAAGAATTTATTCCTGCAGCTTCAGGATGGAGAAGGGCGTTCAATTTTGTATACCAATTGATCTCAGCTCTTTTTTCCTGCCTTTGCTGTTGCTTTGTTAGGAGACCACAAAATCGAAGGAGAGCGTTGCCAGCTCAACAGCAGGTGGGTATCGCGTTGCCGATTGCTCAGGCAGCACCTGTTTCGCAAGCCCAGGCAAAAATGAGAGTCCGTGAATTTTTAAAACAATTCCCAGACCAAAGTAATAAAGATCTCCGCAATGATTTTTATGCTGCATTTAAACGTCTTCCGAGTGAAGCACAGAATGCCGCGCGTGAAAATGTGTATGAGGCACATTTTTTTGAGATCGAAAGGATCATGCGTGGAACGGGAGATGATCAGAAGGGCGCCAGTCAGCAACATATTCCACGATTCCAATCCCAAGACTTGGCGATCGAATACTTTATTCACAGAGATTTTTTTAATCACGCGGCCCGAAAGGCTCTTCAAAAATTTTGTGGGGATCGAACATGAGCCATTCTATGCAGGGCGTAGGATCACGAGCAAATTCGGGGATTGTCATCAACGGTCCGGTTGCTTCAAACGCAGCCATAGTTCCGTCGCAACGAGCTAATGGAGCTTCTTCGATTGGATCAGCATCTGCTGCGGTTCCCAATAGACCCCGCAGAAATGGACCTCCACAGAGATTCTCTTGCTGCGATTGCATTATAGCCCTGTTCAGCGTGCTTTTCAGATGCCTGTTTGGTTGGATGTGCCCTCGCAACGATAATTTGCAAAATCGTGTGAATCCAGGGTCTCCAGTCGAAGATCGTGAACCGCCAAGACAAAATCCGGTTATTAGAATAGATCCGCTCCCACAACAATCCCAACCGGCTGTGAATCTGGGATTTCCTTTAGAAGGTCCTGAACTGCTAGGACAAAGTCCGGCCATAGTCGATTTGCCTCAACAGCAACCAGTGCAAGTTCAACAACCCCAGCCAGCTGGGGATCCGAACCATCAACAAGTGCATGCGTTTCTTGAGATGTTTCCGGATAATGAAGAGTATGATGCGGATACATTTCTTGAGACGTTTAAGACTCTTCCCCCAAATATCCAGAAAGAAGTACGACGCTCTATCATCGTTAGCTATCCCAATTTTATCAAAGAAATTAAAGAGGATAATAAACGCGCCATTAAAGCTCAGAATCAGAATAGGGAAAGAGGGGAATCGGAAAAATTTTACATTGCGATGACCGATGACGACGCGGCTCTCCAGTTTATTGAAAGAATGCAGAACGGACCCTCGGCAGTGAAGAACTACCTGAAAGAATTGGTTGGTATCGTAGAAGAAGGAGATGATGAATGAGCGGAGCTATTCCTCCAGCAGGGAGCGGTCTATCGCCAATCGGGAATGAACAGCTTCCATCTTTTATACCGATAAGACGAGCAATTCCTCTTGCCCCACAAAATTCTTCCATTTCTTCTGGCTACAGTTGTTCCGATTGCATTCGCGACACACTCGGCCTTGTTTTTCGTATTTTCCGCATTTGTGTTGTTGGTCTCGTGAGGTGTCTGATCAACTGCTGTTTATGTTGTGTTCCTCAGAGAAGACAAGCAGTGCAGCCCTCTCGTCCACCATACACTCCAGAAGCGCAAGCTGTTGTAGATTATATTGCGTTTGCCAATCGTCCTGAGCCAATGCCATCTCGTGCAGAACTCCATACAGCTTTTAGAGCACTTTCAGAGCAAGTTCGCAACTATGTCTCTTCGGAGGTATTAAGAGTCCATCGAGCGCCAATTAGTGAACGAGAAGATAATCCTCGGCAAATTGATAATTATATCTCGCAATTTCGCATGGAAGAGAGAAAAGGGGAGGCTCCTTCGGAGTTAGAGTTTGTGAATCGGGCGATCGCGCAGTTTATTCAGGACTATCCCGCACATCCAACGGTTATTGAAGCTTGTCAGAGACTACTTGTACCCTCTTCAAGAGAAAGACAAAGATCAACACGCTAATTTTTTGGAGTGCATGTGACTTGTCACCGCACTCCAAAAAAATTTACTTCTTGGTTTTCTTTTTTGCAGGAGGTGCTGTCATATCTGGGTAGTCGATCCAGATAGGCGAGCTCCAGGCAATGTGGCCATCTTCTTGTACGACGCGCATGTAGTAGTAGACAAAGTGAGGGCGTTCGTCTGGGGAGGCGAGCGCAATCTCGCCGAGGTTCTTGAAGTCGTCATACTCGAATTCAAAAGAGCTTTCTTTGGGATGGAATGTGTGGAAAACTTCACCGTTGCGGATGAGGGCGACCTCTTTCAAAGGGGCTGTTCCTGCAGCGTAACCGGTGATGTATCTATTAATAACGAGTCCAGGTTTTGCTTTTGTAGAGAGTTCCGTTCCCATGGCAGAACCGGCAATAAAGAGGCCGATGACCATGCGCTCGCCAGTGGTGGCGTAGCAGGCGCGGTTGTGGAGAGCTTGAATGAGTGCTTCGCGAGTTTGTTCGATCGCAAAGATTGCTGTAAGGCCTGGGCTGTATTGGGTCTGGTCGCTTTCAAACAAGCCGCTGTAGACGCCGCGATCATCCAATCCGCCCGCGACAAAGCCGAAGCGTATGTTGCGTGCAAGTGCTCTACGGATAGATCCCTTTTCCGACTCGACAATACCTTTTTTGTCAGAGGAGCAAATGGGGCGTAGGTTTCCCTCTTTTTCTAAGCACTCGGAGGAGCCCCACGCGTTGTAAATCTCTACGACACGCTCATATTCGGGGGTGAAATCTTCGAACGTGGTCTCAAAGCCTTTGCCCATCGTAAAAGAGGGGATCGAGATAAACTCTTTGGGATTGTGGCTCTTGTAGATCTTCTTCAAATTGTTAGATTTGGAATCTTTCCTACGAAGAAGCGGGCGAGCATCCTTCGAGTAGATGATCTGCCTTAAGCCCTCTTCAGGGGTGTTTCCAAACCATTGGAAGCCTAGGAAGGCGATAAAGCGCATCTCTTCGTTAAATTCTGCAACTTGTAAGGAGACCGATTTCCATGTCTCATTGGATGTCTCTTCCGCGTTTTCAAATGGAGAGGTCGCAAAAAATTGCAGTGCATACTCGTCTCTAAAGTGGCGCAGGCATCCTTCGATGTTTTCCGTAGAGTCTACACGCTCAGATTCGCCGTGCAGAAGACCCCAGTAGAGACTCCGATCGGCTTCGGCAAAACATTTGATCGGTGGAGAGAAGAATTTTTCTTTGGTGTTCGTGTTCAGCAACTGAATGCGATAGATCCCGGTTTCATTGAAGTAGAGGTTCGGAAGGTTGAGGAATCCTGTCTCGGGAACGAAGAGCTTCCAGGTGAGATTTTCGCGTAGCTGTTCGTACGAGAGTTCGATAAGCGTTCCTTCAGGTGCATTGTTGGTCAAATTCCCAAACTTATCCTCAAAACGCACGGTCACGTCAAAACGGCGGTTTTTTGCAACGATGGAGGGGACGATGATACGGATATTTTGTAACTTGTTGCCGCGGACATCCATCGTAAAAATTTCAGGTTCGCGGAAATCTCCCTTGCCCTTGGGATCGATGAACAAATGGAATGGGCGTCTTCTCTGAACGAGGCTTTGGCAGCGGTTACCCTTTTCGGGTTTCTGTTTTTCAGGTGTCCCCATATAGATCGAAAAGCTGTCGCCTGTTTTAACTTCTGAGAGAAGTGTAAATTCAAAAACAGGGGCAAATGCATCTGGAAGCATGACCTCTTTTGCGGCAAGAGTTTTTCCGTCAGGCATTTCAGCCCAGATTAGATTGCCCTTCTCTTTGAGGTTGGCTTGCGGGACCTGCCAGTCAATGGGGCGTCCCTTGCTCATGATATCAAAACGCAGGCGTGTGCCTTTTGGAAGGGAAACGGCGGTGCTGTACGTGAATTTCCACGTACCGAGTTCACCAGAGAATGTTGCTACAGGTTCGCACTGACAGATTGATCGACGCATGCGTGCAATTCTGCCTCAACCCCAAGATTCTATGCAACATAAAGAAGAGAGTCAGAATCGATGCATTAAAATTCTTAAGGAAGAAAAATAGACGTGCGAGGACAAGTCCTTCGGCTAGTCCCAAGCCGCCCCCTTGCGCCTCACCTCGCTTTGAAAAATCCCTTCCTCGGAGGCGGGGTAGTGCTTCGCACACCCCGCCGACGAGGACTTGATTTATCGCAGCGGATTAAAGCTCAAGAGGGCTGCGGAGACCAGCTAGAGTGCCGGTGGCACTCTAGCTTTGCGGAGCAGTGGAATGCGGACACGAAGTGCCGTGTTCCCGTCTCGTCTATGCAACCTATCACTAGGTTTTAATATGTTTGTTGAGTGGTGGTTCCGTGAAGGGGAGTAATCCGGATTTTATCGACGGCGCGCTCATCGGAAGAGAGAACTTCTAGGTCGAATTCGTCGTGGTGGATGCGCCAGCCCTTTGAGGGGATTGCGCCTGCGCGGTGGACGATATACCCACCGAGCGTGTCGTATTCTGGGCTTTGGGGGATTTTAATACCGAGTTCTTCTTCGATATCGAGGATATTCATCTTTCCATCCACAACCCAGCCACCGCCGGGAAGGACAGAGAACATAATCTCCTCGTCGATATCATATTCGTCAGCGATCTCACCCACGAGCTCTTCTAAAATGTCTTCGATTGTGATGATTCCTTCGGTTCCTCCCCACTCATCGACGACGATGGCCAAGTGGATCTGTCTGCTGCGGAACTCCTGCAAGAGTTGTGAAATTTTTTTAGTTTCTGGGGTGTAAAGGACGGGTTTAAGCAGACGCTCGATCGTATCTGTGCGCCTTTTTTCGAGCTCGGCATCTGAAAAGGCGCGAGCGTATTGTTTCAGCACATCCTTGAAGAGGAGGACTCCGATGATATTGTCGACGCTCTCGCGGTAGACGGGGATGCGACTGTACCCTTGCGCGAGAAAACTCTCTGTTGCCTCTTGAAGTGTGGTGTCGACGGGTAGGCTAAAGAGATCGATGCGCGGAACCATCACTTCTCGCGCGATCCGTTCTTTAAATGAGACGACGGATGAGAGTAGTTTTTTGTCGCTCTGGTCAAAGTAGGGGCCGAGATCTGAATCGTGAAGAAGCTGGAGGATTTTACCCCGCATATCCACTTCAGGACCCATAGGTTTAAATGTCAGTGTTTTTGGAAAGAAAAAGCTGAAGATCTTAAAAATGGGACCCGTGAGTGGGGATAAAAGAAGTAGAAGTCCTGTTGACAAGGGGGCGGTGAGAGTCAAAAACGCTTTGGGATTTAGTCGTCCAAGAAACTCAACGAGAAAATTTATGATGAGAGATAAGGCGATGATTAGCCCTGTCATCATTAAAACAGTTAGAAGATCCCATCCGTGTTCTGTTGTAAGCACAGTCCGAGAAAAAGGTTCTTGAGCAAGCAAAAAGAAAAAGAAGGAGAGAGCGTAACAGAGTTGAAAAACTTGACGCGTAAAATTTAAACAGAAAAAGAGCCCTTCCCAGGTTTTCTCTTTGAAGAAGAATCTCAAGTAGTAACGCTTCAAGAATGCAAGTGCAGCATGTTCTCTAAACCGTTCTTCGACGTAGCTGCGACCAAGGCGTTGGAGAAGAGAAGCGGTCACTGTCAGCAGCGTCGACCCGAAAAGAAAAAGCAGAAAGTAGAAGGCGTTGTCCATAAGAAAAAATTATAACAAATTTAAAGGCTGAACGCAAAACGAAAGAAAGAGGTCCCAATGGACCTAAACAGACAGGGCCCTAAAAGACAAATTTTCCTTCTTTGTCCTTAGCCCCGTCCATTCGTCCTTTTCTGTCCTTTTGCGTCCGTTTTCGTCCATTGGAGCCTCTTAAGAGCTGCATGCACTTCCGTTCCATTCTGCGCATCACCTTTCGGCTTTCCGCATCCAAATCGTCATATCCCAAGAGATGCAAAATGCCATGCACTACGTAGAGCATTGTCTCTCTCTCAGGATCTAGCTGATGTCTTTTTGCATACTCAACAGCGACCTTAGGGCACACAAAGACCTCTCCGAGATAACAGTTTGGTGTGCTGCCAGGAGCATCTAAAGGAAAAGAGATCGTGTCCGTAGGCGTGGGATCGTCAAAGTAACTCTCGTGGAGTTTGGCAATAGCGCGCGCAGTGACAAAATGAATGGCTATCTCGTCGCAGGAGACGTCTAGCTCTTTCAAAACATCGAGCACAAACAGGCTAATAGACCTCTTCGAAATGAGAAGATCTTTCTGGCTATTGCGGATGTCGACGCGAATAACTTTACGGTTGGACGGGGGTTTTGGGAAGACCTGTGACTCTTTTGTTTTCACCGTCTTTCCATCTTCCTAATTTTCTCAGGACGTCAACGCGTTCGAAGCGTTTGAGGACGTTGCGTTTTTTTGCAGAACCGCTGGATCTTCCGTAGCTACGATGTCTAGACATAGATTTATTTAATGGTGGGGATGAAAAGGGTTTTTGAAAGCTCTCCAGAAATCGCGTTAGCGTGAGGCTTATACCCCTCTGGAAGATTATCTTTGCGTGCTCCAGTCTTAGGAGCAGGAGGCTTACGACGCTTGGGACTTACACTGCGGATCTCTCCGACTTTACTGATGCGTACCACGGGTGACTCCTAAATTTAAAATAAAGCAACAGTATAAGGGCCGGGCTAGAAAGGATCAAGAATTTTCACTAGATGGCCTTTCTCCAGGGTGCGCAGCACCACAAGAGAGAAGAAATTTGAACGCTTCTTCTACCGAAACATCAACCTCGGTAAGATTTTTTTTAGAAGAAAGGAGCATAAATCCTGAGAGAGGGTGGGGGGAAGTTGGCACAAAGACGGACATTTCTAGCTCTTTAAGGGCCGTTTTACAAGCGAACGGAGCGTCGCCGGTAAGGAATGCGATCGTGTGAGCCTCTGAGTGGGGAAAAGGGATGAGGATTGTTTTTTTGAAGGTTTTTGCCTCTTGGGAAAAGACAGCGCCGGTGACCTCTTTAGAAATCCGGTAGACCGATTTGACAAAAGGGATCTTCAGGAAGAGCCCACTCGCATTATGCATAATCGTTTTAAAAAAGAGCCTTCTTCCAAAAAAACCGAGAACAAAAGTGACGACGAGTAAAAAAATCAGCGCAAGCAGGCGACTGATGAAAAGAACAAGCTCTGCATGGTGCTCAAAGTCGATTCCGGTGCGATTTTCGAAATGGATGACGATGCTCTGCGTAATTCCTAAAAATGGGCCGGTGAAGAAGTGGAACAGCCAGCTGATCACCATGAAGGTGAGTGCGATGGGGAGCAGCGTGATCATGCCGGCGATCAGATATTTTTTCATTTTGTTTTTTCCTTTGGGACAATAACTCCACAGGAGACGATGAATTTAATCGCCTCGTCTGGTGACATATCGACAAAAATAAGATCTCGTTTCTTGTACATCAATAGGTAGCCCGAAGTGGGATTTGGTGTTGTGGGAATCAGCACGGAGATAAGCTCTTCGCCGATAGGTTTAGAACAGACGGAGGGGGCGTCTCGCGCCACGAGCCCAAGCGCATAGACTCCTGGATGTGGAAAAGCCACCATGACCACCTGCTTGAAGCTGATCGTGTCTGAGCCAAAAAGCGATTTAATGATCTCCTGCACGGTTTTATAGACCGTTTTCACAATTGGAATCTTACGCATAATCCGATCACCAAGGTCGAGAAGAGCGTTGATGAAGAAGGAGCGTGTGATGATTCCAAGTCCTACGGTGACAAAAAAGAGGAAGATTAAGATCAGCAGCTGGCTTCCATACCGCAGAGTCTGTTCTGGGGTAAGAAAAAGGAATCCGCGGTTGATGATGTTGAACTCGGTAAGAAGTGCCGAGACGATTCCAATAAAAGGTTCTGTAAGGAGATTGACGACCCATCCGAGAATTGCAAGTGTAAGCGCAAGAGGCAAGAGGATGGCTAGACCAGTTAGGAAATATTTCTTCAGCATAGTGTTATTTTAGAGACTGTTAACAGCATTTGCAAGGGTTCTGAATCGCCAAGGAAGAAGAGCATCCTCTTTTGCGTATTCTACTCCAATGCGAGGCCCGGTTTGGATCATATTTTGAGAAATCCGAGTGTCTCGATCTTCGATCCACAGAGTCGTTGAACTGAGGGGGAGACCGTTATGTGCACGTGTGATTCCCAGCGCTTGACAGACGGTGCCTGGCCCTGAAATCAGAGGAATTTTTCTCGCTCTTCTTGTTCGCATGAGATCTAGGCCATGTGTGGGCTGGATGGCACGAATTAAAACGGCATGAGGTATTCCTTCTTGATGTGTCACCACGTTGAGAAGGTTGTGCATTCCATAGCAGAGGTAGACATAGGCGATTCCCCCCGCATGATACATGGTCTCTGTACGCGGAGTGCGGCGGCCATTGTAGGCATGGCATGCTCGATCGGTTGTTCCGGCATAGGCTTCTGTTTCCACGATCACACCTCCCGTGATCGGATCGTTGCCTATTTTTGTAAAAAGCCACTTTCCCAAGAGATCTTGAGCAATTTGGACGACATCTTCTCGCTGATAAAAAGCAGGAGGGAGCATCAGAAGATCAGCGTTTCTTTTTTCTGGTACTGTCGCTTACGAGTTCCCACTGCGTTTCGGAAACAACGAGATCGATCGAGCTAACACGCACGGAAATCACTTCTCCGACGTAGTGACGTTTGCCAGAGGCCTTTCCGAATAGGATATTCCTCTGCGGGTCGAAGAGGAAATAATCATTCTCAAGTTCAGAGATGTGCAAGATTCCTTCGATTGCGAGCTCCGTGATTTCAAAGATGAGGCCGAAGGGTTTAACGCGTGTAATCACCGCGTTGTAAACCCGTGTGGGATCTTCGGTAGCATAACTTTTGAGAAGCCTGAGTTTTTTGAGAAGCTTCACCGAACTTTCGGCGCGGAAGGAGACGCGTTCTCTCTCAGAGCACTTCAGCGCGACTTTTTCGAAGTTGGTCTCTTTGTCCTCCTCATCGAACAAAAGACGCTCGGTAACGAGATCTGTATACCGACGGATCGGACTCGTAAAATGGCAGTAATATTCGAGCGCAAGACCGAAGTGGCCCACATTTTCCGGTGAATAGAAGGCGAGCTTCATGCTGCGGATAAAAGCAACGGAGAGCTGTTGAGCAAAAGGGGTCTTTTTGGCCTGTTCGAACAGAGTTTGAATCTCTTTATGGGTTGGCTTGTCAGGTAGAAAAAAGCCAAGAGACCGTGCGAGCGCAAAGAACTCTTTGATCGTGTCTTCGGCGGGCTCTTCGTGAATTCTATAAAGAACGGGCTTGTTGCTTTTGGTGAGGTGCGTCGCGACCACCTCATTGGCTTTTAACATGAACTCTTCGACGAGCTGGTGTGTGATATCATACTCCACCCTTTTTACACCGAGCGGGACACCTTTTTTATCTACTTCGATCACTAGGTCGGGGAGAGAGAAGTCGATGCTACCGCGTTCATACCGCTTCTTTTTTAGAAGTAAGCATAGCTCGACCATCTCTTTCAATGTTTCGGCGTATTTGCTTTTTATCTTTCCATCGAGCACCTCTTTTGCTTCTTCATAAGTAAAGCGATGGGCGCTCTTGATGTAGCCGCGAACGATTTTGTAGTTTATGAGATCGCCTGAACGATTAAAATCCATCAATACAGAAACGGTAAGGCGGATCACATTGGGCCTTAAACTGCAGAGCAGATTAGAGAGCTCCTCCGGAAGCATTGGAAGGCAAAAGCCGGGGAAGTAGGTTGAGTTGCAGCGCATTTTCGCCTCTTCATCAAGAGGGGAGTTGGGTGAGACATAATGTGCCACATCAGCGATATGCACGATGAGGTGATAGCCCTGCTTATCGACTGTGAGTGAAAGAGCATCATCAAAGTCTTTGGCGGTTTCTGGATCGATTGTAAAGCAGGTAGTGCCCGTAAGATCTTTTCTTCCTTTGAGATCTTTTTCAGAAACTGTTTTACCAAAGCTTTTGGCTTGAAGAATCGCCTCTTTAGAGAAGATGTCATGAAGGTCATACTCCTCGATCGCAGAGGGGATATCACAAGAGGGATCGGAGATGTGTCCCAAATAGTGCGAGAGGGTACAGAAAGTTCCTTTGTCCTCTTCGCCCCACTCCTCGACTTTCATGATGATCCGATCGCCGACCTTCAGGGGCTGATCCTTTGTCGTGTGGACAACCACTTGTTTGCCAGGGCCAAGTATAGGCACGTGTACAAAAATGACTCCTCGGTGATCAACATGGCGAACAATCCCTGCAAGGTGTGTGCGACCTCGTTGGATGATCGAGAGAACTCGTCCATCAGGTCCTTTTTCCCAATTGGAGTTGGGGTTGATCGACACCTGAACGTGATCTCCATCAACAGCATTATCGGTTAGATGTTTCGGGATAAAAATATCCTCAGCTGAGAGTGCGGGATCGTCGGGAACAACAAATCCAAATCCGCGAGGGTGCATGCGGAGAACGCCTGTGAGTACTTGCGCAAGCTTTGCTGTCTTTTCTCTTTTCTTCTTTCGTCGTCTTTGACTCATTCGTTATTGCTCAGTATTTGTTGTTCTGTTTTAAGGGCTTTATGGCCGTATATGCGAGAGATGGATGCTTGTTCTGTATGTAAATTGCGCAGAATTTCCCACATCGCATCGATATGCCACACGGCTTGCCCGTCATCCGAAATAAAAAGGTTCCACGCGTGGTTACTGGGATGATCTTTTAGGATCACCTCATCGCGGACTAGGTATGTTCTTCCCCGAGGCATAGGAGGATTCAGAAGCGCCTCGTTTTGTAAACGATCAAGTAGATATCCTACTACAAGTGAGAGATGTCTGCATACTCCCGATTTTGCCTTCACAAAATCATCCAAGGGAATGACAGGAAATAGTTCATTTCCATCTGTGAGTGTAAAGTAGTCATCTACACGCTCATGCCTGAGCATCCATTCCTGTAAAAAGATGTTTATGTTCTCTTCTGTACATAGGGGGGGAGAGAAAATCTCATGTCGAACAAAGCTCGCTGTCAGTCTAAAAATCTCCTCGGGGGCTCTTTGCGTCTGCAAAATCCGATCAAGAAGCTCCTGATATTTTTTTTCAAGAAGCTTTGCATTTTCCGGTTCAAAAGAGATGATCTCTCGAGAAAAGGGTGGATTCCCAATAGAAACATAATGGGAGCAGAAACTTGCTTGTGGAGATGAGAGGAGAGGAAAAAATCTTTCTTTGTGAAGAAGAGTCTGTTCTTTCGGGTTGTAATAGATAAAAATTCCTTCTGTCGGTTCGGGGAGCTCCCCGAATGCGAAGATGTGTACAAAAAGGAAAAGAGAGAGAAGAGTTTTCACTGAGACTCTCTTCTCTGATAGCTGAGTAGCGTGTTGGAAAGGAGCATCGCGATTGTCATTGGTCCCACGCCACCCGGCACAGGTGTGATGTAGGATGTAAGTGGTGCGACATGTTCAAAGTCAACATCTCCGACAATCTTTCCGCTTACGCGCGAAATGCCGACATCGATCACCACGGCCCCCTTTTTCACCATTTCCTTTGTGATGAAATGCGCTTTTCCCATCGCTGCAACCAGGATGTCAGCGCTTCTACAAACGGCAGGGAGATTTTCAGTGAAGCTGTGCGCGACCGTGACAGTTGCGTTGCAATTAGGGTCTTTCTGCATTAGAATTGCCGCAAGCGGCTTTCCAACGATGTTACTGCGTCCGACAATTACCACATGCTTTCCTTGGAGAGGAATCTCATAGCGTTTCAGCAGAAGGTGAATCCCATGGGGCGTACAGGGAAGAAAACCCTCTAGATCTCCCAACAAAGCCCGTCCGAGATTTAGGGGATGGAATCCATCGACATCTTTGGAGGGATCGATCTTTTCCATTATATGCGTTGGCGCGATATGGGGAGGGAGCGGTAATTGGACTAGAATCCCATCGACATTTGGATCAACATTTAGCTCTTCGATCTCACGTAGAAGCTGCTCTTCTGAGATATTCTCAGAGAATTCACGATCCAAAGAGACGATCCCGACCTCAGCGCACCTCTTCTTTTTCATCCGGATGTAAGCACGAGAGGCAGGGTTTTCACCCACAGAGACAAAAGCAAGACCTGGCTTTCGGCGTATATGCCGTAGCGCTTGTTTGATCCGTTCGTCAATCGTCTTTGCAACCCTGGTGCCGTCAATCAATTTCATAAGTTTTTTTGAGTATAGCAGATCCGAGAAATACAGGACATGTTTGGAAATATAAGAAACACAACTGACGCATTAAAATTTTTAAAGAAAAAATAGACGTGCGAGGACAAGTCCTTTGGCTAGTCCCCCGCCGCCCCCTTGAGCTGCACCTGGCTTTGAAGAACATGCGCGTTTCGAAGAACGCGCATTATCGCGTGCTCGGAAGCGAGATGGGGCTCAAGGGGGTCGCGGGGGATACGGAAACGCAGTGCCGCGTCACCCGACATGTCTATCGTGAACCCTTAGGTATTCAACCTTAAAACATTACTCTAATTCAGCGACGTTTGAGAAGCTTGCGCATCTGTTCGTGGATGAGGCCGTTGCTGGCAAGCATAGTGCCGTGTGTCAAAACGTCGTGCCTCTTGTCGTCATAATCGGTCACGCGTCCGCCTGCTTCTTCCACAAGTAAAATGCCCGCAGCCATGTCCCAGGGCTGTAGGATCACCTCCCAGTAAGCATCAAAACGACCTGCAGCGACGTAGGCGAGATCTAGAGCTGCGGAGCCAAGTCGACGAATCGGAAGACCCATACGGGTCATTTCGGCGAAGACGTCGATGCACTTTTGCGGGTTTTCATCGACATTGTAGGGAAAGCCGGTGGCAAAAATTCCCACTTCTAAATCCGCACTCGAAGAGACTTTAAGCTGTTTTCCGTTGAGATAAGCGCCTCTTCCTTTTTCTGCGACAAAGAGTTCCTGAGTCATCGGCTGGTAGACAACACCGCAGAGAATTTTCTGACCATCGCACGCCGCGATACTGACAGAAAAAACAGGGATGTTGTGTGCAAAATTCACCGTTCCGTCTAGCGGGTCTATGATCCAAATAATCGAGGAGGGCGATGTGCGTGCCATTCCGCTCTCTTCTGCTAGAAAGCTGTGATCTGGGAAATGTTCACGGATACAGGAGATAATGCTCTTCTCTGCGCTCTTGTCATATTCGGTTACAAGATTTTGTTTGCCCGGCTTTGAAAGGATCTCGAAGCTGGTTGAAAAACCTTTTTTGAGAAGCTCTCCGGCGCGAAGCGCAGCTTGAATGGCGACAAAGGAGAGAGAGGGAGTTTCTTTATTCATCTTTTTTAAACAGCAGTTGTTTGAAGTTGGCTAAACGTTTTAGGTAAGGATAAACCTTCATAGGGCAAGTAAAACAGATAAATGCATAAACTGCATCCACAAGCGACATACCGATGACATCAGTGAGAACCAGTCGAAGATTTAAAGGCGGATGCGCATCGAGCGCATAGAGGAAAGCGAGCTCTAGCGCGCTGCAGATCGTAGAAATTACAGCCGTGTAAAGCGAAAGTGCCAGAGGTTTCTCGACAAAGAAATGTCTTTTTTGGTGATAGACAACAAGAGCGGTAAGACAGTAACTAAAGCTATACGCTCCAAAGCGCATCTGCGAGCTTAAAAGATCGACGATAAGGCCCGTAAGTGATGCGATCCAGAGAGAGGTAATAAAATCTGTTCGGATAAAAACAAGCGCAAGAAATGGGGCAAAGGCAAATAGCCTAATCGAGGGGAAAAATACTGTCCCCATAATCGCCACGGCGAATGCTAAGAGAAACGGTGGATAGAGCTTCTTATTCATCTTCCTAGAGACTACTTTCGTTCACAATAAAATGCAAAAACGCTAGTATTTCTCCCTCAAATGGGAAAGCGATTTTTCGACATCTTTTTTAGTGCCGCGGTTCTTCTGCTGGGAATGCCAGTTTTTATTCTGATCGCTTTTGCAATCAAAATCAGCTCTCCGGGGCCTGTGTTCTACTTTTCGAAGCGTGTTGGAAGAGATGGAGTCATTTTTTTTTGCGCCAAATTTAGAACCATGGTGATAGATGCGGACACGCGCCTCCGAGAAATTTTGCAAGAGGATGAGAAGCTCAGGCAGGAGTGGGAAACTTTTTGTAAGCTCAAAAAAGATCCTCGCATTACCTGGATCGGTCAAATCCTTCGCAAAACATCCCTGGATGAGCTTCCACAGTTCTGGAATGTTCTGAAGGGGGATCTCAGCGTTGTCGGTCCCCGTCCAGCTACGCAGGATCAGGTGGAAAAATACTACGCGGAAAAGGCGCCAAAGATCCTCTCCGTACGACCTGGTATGACTGGACTTTGGCAAACTTCAGGCCGCAATCTGCTCTCATTTGATGAAAGAACCCAGCTCGACGAGAGGTATGTCGATAGTCACACCTTTCTGCTCGATTTAAAGCTGATCGCAAAGACCATTCCAGCAATGTTTTTTTCCGAAGGGGCCTACTAGTGACCATTCTCGTCGCTGGTGGAGCGGGGTACATTGGAAGTCATATTTGCAAAGCGCTAAAGGGATCGGGCTTTACACCTGTTGTGCTCGATAATATGAGCCAAGGGCACCCTTGGGCCGTAAAATGGGGGCCTTTTGTCCAATGTGCAGTCCAAGATACGCAAAAGGTGCAAGCAGCCATCGCTGAATATAAGCCCATTGCAGCTATTCATCTCGCTTCTAGTATCAACGCACGTGAATCGATCGTGAATCTATTTTCCTACTACAACAACAATGTTGCAAATTCACTGAAGTTTTTTGAAGTGCTATGTCAGATGGGCGTGAACCATCTTGTTTTTTCCAGCAGTGCAGCCGTTTATGGACATCCCGAAATGCTTCCTTTAAAGGAGTCTCATCCTAAAAGACCTCTTCACCCATACGGAAAATCTAAGCTTATGGTCGAAGAGATCCTGCAGGATTTGTATCTCGCAAGAGGGATGATCTCCGCCTCACTTCGCTATTTCAATGCTGCAGGTGCTGATCCTGAAGGGGAGATAGGAGAAGCACACAATCCTGAAACACACCTGATCCCGCTTGCAATTGCGGCGGCCACCGGCAAGGGAGCCCCACTTAGGCTCAACGGAGACAATTTTCCAACTCCAGATGGCACAGCCATTCGGGACTACATCCATGTCAGCGATTTAGCAGATGCGCATGTCAAAGCGTTGCAGAAGATCTTACAAGAGGGGAAAAATCTTACCCTTAACCTCGGCACCGGTAAGGGGTATTCCGTAAGACAAATTCTGGTTGCGGTTAAAGACGTTGTTGGAAGAGAGGTTCCTGTGCTTTTGGGCGCACGTGCTCCAGAGGATCCGACCGCGCTCGTTGCAGATCCCTCACGAGCAAAAGCTGCGCTCGCGTGGAAGCCGGCACTCTCATCCATCGAAACGATCATTGAATCGGCCTACCGTTGGAACATGAACCTATCCGCTGATTTCGGGAAATTTGGCCAGAAGAACCGAAATAGCGCGGGGAATTTTATGCGATAGGTTCGTCTATGGTACTACCTTAAATTTTCTCGCGGGGGAGGGTAGGGAAAGTTTTATGGTGGTCCCTACTCTCAATGGGTTGTTTTTTATGTTTACAGTTTTCAGCGCTTTCATCTTCATCAGAACGTCTGGAAGTTGAGTGAATTGATTGTATTGCAGGTCCAGCTCTTCAAGCTTTGTTAATTTTTCAAACCATTCAGGTAGTGCACTTAATGTGTTGGCAGCCAACTTAAGTTTTTTTAGTGATTCAAGAAATTGAATCGCGTCCGGAACTTGGGTTAGACCAGAAGTCTGATAAGAGAGCTCTTCTAAGTGGGTAAGATTTTTCAGTGCGTAGGGAGCTTCCAATCTATTGCCTCCAATGCTGAGTGTTTTAAGATTGACAAGCAGCTGGATTTCATAAGACAAAATGACAAGATTGTGGTGACCTAGACTGAAAGCCGTAATTGTAGCTATCTCGTTGGGGTTTGCATTTAGCCATTTTCGCATGGAATTAACCTTTTGCGCTTTTGGCAAATCTTCGATCTCCAAAAGGAACTCGCGAAGGTTTACATTCGCGGGAATTCTTTTACACACATCACCGAAAAATTCTGCAAAATCCTCGACTTCTACAGGGGCTGCCTTTTCCATGATTGGAGCAAGCGCCATAGGTGCCATCCCTTTCGTAAAATCCATTTCCAGCGCGGCTTTAATGCTGTTGTTACCTGCACCGTGTATAGATAAGAATGGCGCATCAGTTGATGCCTGATGTGCGAGTTCCATCACTCTAGAATAGATCGCCATCACGCGTGCTTGGCACTCTAAAAGAGGCAAATTTTCGGGAATTTCGGCTGTAAAGCGCGATAGAATCTCTTGCCCGCGGTAGGCATCTAGAATGAATTTGTAGGTCGTTGGGGTATTCGGCAGCGTCGGATCACCAGCATAGGAAAGGATCAAGTCGAGGCAAACCTGGGGTATCTTGGCGGCTTCTAGCTCAGCAAATTCGATGGGCTTGAATTGCGGGGCATTTGAGGGTTGTAGGCTGAGAGAATTTGCGAGGGACATGCGGACCTTTAATTAAAATTTTTATTTATGTTTTTAGTTCGTTTTGTTTGTTTTTTAAAATAAATACCAGATGATTTTATACAACTTTAAATTAAAGCTCAAATATTTTTCTTGTTTGTTACAAATTATTTGATGTTGATTGATGCTTGCAACGTACACAAAATCAATGGGTTGTGATTTTCTGAGTTCGAGGGAAGGGCAGCGACAAGCCGCTGTTTAACAAAGCGGTGACAAGTCACCGCACTCAAAAAAAGAATTAGAGACTGTCTCTAGGTTTTTGAGGTGCCGATACCAAAATATTCGAACCCTTTGGCGTGCATTTCATCGGGTTTGTACTGGTTGCGTCCGTCGAAGAAGGCGTTGCCTTCCATCTGTTTGCGGATCTCTGAAAAATCTACGAAGCGGAACTGCTTCCACTCGGTGACGAGGACGATAGCATCGGCCCCTGCGGCGGCTTCATACTCATCTTGGCACCAGATGTGCTCATGGGAATTGGTCAGTGTTTTTTGCGCGGCGGGAATGGCAACGGGGTCGAAGAGACGAAGCTTTGCGCCCTCTTTTTGGAGAGCGTCGATAAGAGCGAGCGAAGGAGCTTCTCGGATATCATCGGTATCGGGTTTGAAGGAGAGACCCCAGAGAGCGATCGTTTTGCCTTTCAATCCGCCACGTGTCGCAAAGTAGTGAGAGATCTTTTTGCTGAGGAGCTGTTTTTGTTTCTCGTTGACCTGTTCGACGGCTTGAAGCAGCGGTGTTGCATAATCGGCATGCTTTGCAGTGGCAATGAGTGCGCGTAAATCTTTGGGAAAACAAGAGCCGCCAAATCCTGCTCCCGCGTACAAGAACTGGTAGCCGATGCGCGTGTCGGATCCGATGCCGACTCTAACGGCATGAATATTAGCACCGACTTTTTCGCAGAGGCCGGCGAGTTCGTTCATAAAAGAGATGCGGGTTGCGAGCATCGCATTTGCTGCATACTTTGTGAGCTCCGCGGAGGCAATATCCATCGAAAAGATCCGGTCGTGGTTGAGTGTGAAGGAGGCATAGAGTTCGCGCATTAGTTTTTCTGCGCGTGCATTTTCTACACCAAGGATGATTCTGTCAGGTTTCATGCAATCGGCAACCGCTGATCCCTCTTTCAGAAACTCAGGATTTGAAACGAGATCGAAGGGGATGTCGAGATGACGGTTTTTCAAAATCTCTGTGATGCTTTTTTTGACTTCTGCGCAAGTGCCGACCTGCACGGTCGATTTGACCACGATCAGTTTATACTCTTGCATCTGCATGGCGATCTCTTGTGCGGCGCTCAAAATGTACCGAATATCACAGGAACCATCAGGAGCAGAGGGTGTGGGCAGCGCAAGGAAACAGATCGAGTTTGAGACGATCGCTTCAGCATAATCTGTGGTAAAATATAAGCGACCCGCTTCTGCGTTCCTCTGAACGAGTTCGGCGAGGCCTGGCTCAAAAATGGGAACAATTCCCTCTTTGAGTTTTGCGATCTTATCTTCGTCGATATCTAGACAGGTGACCTCATGTCCCATCTCCGCAAAGCAGGCGCCCGTGACAAGTCCAACATAACCTGTTCCAACAACAAGAATCTTCATAGCCTTTCACTATATCAGGTTTGCCCGTTAAAAATGATCAGAAGAATTTAACCACCGAGAGCACCGAGAAAAGAAAGATCAAACATTAAAAAACAACAAAGAACAAAGTTTTTTCTTTGTATTTCTTTAGTTCCTCACTCAGCACTCATCGTTCATCGTTTCTTAGGAGAGGATCCCATCTTTGAGGATAAGAGTGCGATCGCAAAGCTTTGCTAGCGAAGCATCGTGTGTGACGACGATTAAGGTTTTTCCAGACTCTTTGACACATCCAAGCAGAAGTTCATAAACCATCTGAGAGGTGGCGGAATCTAGATTACCTGAGGGCTCATCGGCAAGAAGTAGATCAGGGTCATTCATAAGCGCCCGCGCAATGGCGATGCGCTGTTTTTCTCCGCCAGAAAGAAGCTTTGCGGGAAAATCTTTTCTCTCGATGAGGCCAACTCGCTCTAGAAGATGGAGTGCGCGATCGTGTGCTTCACTTCCCTTTGACACGCTCTTGCGCGCGATTTTTGCCGGCATGAGTAGATTTCCAAGTGTTGTGTACTCATCGAGGAGATTGAAAGCTTGGAAGATAAAGCCGATATGCAAAGAGCGAAGCTTCGAAAGGGCGTGCTCCTCATAGGATTGTCCAAGAAATTTTAGCTCTCCTTCGCTTGGTTTTTCAAGAGCGCCGAGAATATGGAGAAGCGTGCTCTTTCCTTCACCAGATTTTCCCATGATCGCGATCTTCTCGCCTTTTGCAACGCGTAGATTAATGCCGCGCAGCACGTGCATCGTTGTAGGTCTCTGAAACTTTTTATGAAGATCTTCGACATCTAGTAAAGTCATTCAGACCTCAAAATTTCTGCAGGGCGAAGACGGCTAGCTTTGATCGCAGGAACAAGACCGGCAAGCAGTGAAAGGATGGGTGTTGTAATCGCAACAAAGAGGAGCGCATCAACGCTGAGTTCACGCGGGAGTGTTTTGCCGTAGAATGCAGCATGAAATGCTTCGTGCCCCTGGAGGAAACTCAAAAAATTCACAACGGCGTCAATATTCTGCAAGGTGAGAATGGCGGCACCAGTTCCGATTACACATCCTAAAATTCCTAGCGCGCTTCCGCAGAAAGCGAAAATGAGTGAAATACTGCGTGGACTTGCTCCCATCGATTGTAAAATACCGATCTCTCTCTTCTTGTCGTTTACGAGAAGAACGAGGAGCGAGATGATATTACAGCAGGCGACGATCAAAATAATGACACCGATCAGCGTGAAGAGAAGCTTGTCGCTTTGGAACTGTTCCAAAAGATCTTTTGCAAAATCATACTCACGAAAGGTGGTGACTTTCCAATAGGAGTCGATACCCGCATTTTTAAAAGCGGTCATGAGCTCTTGTTTGATCTCGTCTGCTTTAGCAAGGTTAGAAAACCAGATCTGGATTCCATTCGCAAGCGAGGGATCGAGGGTGTAGGCGCCTTGCGAAATGGAGATCGAGCGCACGACAGATACGGGAGCGAGAATGCAGCGACTGCCGACAGCCATCACGCCTGGGTCGTAAAAGCCAGCCACATGCACGGGGATCCTCTGTTCTTGAACGGCACCGAGCGTTGCAGCAGGATAAGAGACATAGCCGCGATCTCCTACAAACACACCGCCATCTTGGAAGCTTTTTGGGAGGAATAACCCTTCACCTTTTCCTGTTTCACCAAAGGTCGATGTTAAAAACTCGATGTGATTAAGCTCTCGTGTCGAAGGGGTGAGAAGCAAATTTTTCATGAAGGGGTTTTGGTCTGAGAGCGTGGCAAAATAGGAAACTTGGGATAGATAAGAGCGCGTGCGTTCCGCAACCGTTTCACCATTCCGCAGGAGTTCAAGGCGTAAAAGCCCACCACTCATCTCGTAATCTTGAAAAGCAAAACCCGTGTGTCTTTGTTTGAGATTTTCCAAGATGGCAAAAGCGGCTTTTACAGGATCTTTTACTGCACCATCTGCATCTTTGTCAGGAACGGGAAGGTCTTCTGAAAGTTCGCTATCCTCTTCAGGGATGTAGGGGTCTGTTTTGGGAGCGATGCGCTTTTCTCCGATCGTTTTGAATGTGAAATCGGAGGTCTCACTCTTCTCATCGACGAGGTAGTAGTAGGAGTTATAGTAGTTAGAGGTTGGGTTGATGCGAAGCGGGGCATGTAGAGAGGTGAGCTTATCTAGCCAGCGCTTCTCGATCCCGTCCATGACGGAGAGAAAAACGAGAAGGAGCCAAACGACAAGGGAAATAACGAGTACGGAAAGCAGCCCGATAAGGGAGACGGAGAGCTGCTTCCTCTTAGGAATCAGATATTTTCGTGCGACAGAAAATTCGAACAATTACTTAGCTTCTTTAAAGATGACATGGCGTTTAAGCTTTCGATCAAACTTCTTTAGCTCAAGACGTTCTGTCGTATTTGTTTTATTTTTTACAGTCCAGTAGCACTCCGTGCTCTCTGTACTTTTCAATTTAATCGGTTCACGTTTCTTTGCCATAAATTACTCCATACGTAAAGGGAAAAATTCTAGCGTTCTTCTCTAATAATGACAAGCCTGTAGAGTGTATACTAAAAATTTTGCGCGAAAAAAGAAAATCGGGCACGGGCACGGACGCGGGCACGAAAGAAAAAATGTCGTGGGTGAAACCTATACATGCACAAATCGACCAGAGAGGATGAAACAAGAACGGAGGAAAAGTTTTTTACCTCTTCTTTCGTGCCCGTGCCCGGCTTCTTTTCAAGGTTACTTTCCGAGGGGAATGCGTGTCATGGGTTCTAGGCTTAGTAAATCTCCGCCCTTCTTGCAGAAGGTGTGGTAGCCGAGGCCTGCAATCATGGCGGCATTATCAAGGCTAAGGCCTGGGGCGGGCCAGAATAGGGGGATGGAGGGATTCTGGGCCGCGAAGAGGGCGCGTAGCTGCTTGTTGTTGGTGACTCCGCCTCCAAGATAGATGGCCCTACAGCCAAACTCTTTCACGGCACGCAGCGATTTTTGTACGATATCGCCTAGGGCAACAGCCTGAAAGGAGGCGGCAATGTGGGCTTTTTCCTCCTCTTTGATGCAAAGGGGGGAGTTCTTGGTCGTATTTGCCCCTTTTGCAGCATAAAGGACGCTCGTTTTGAGTCCGCTAAAGGAAAAGTCCCAAGGCTGCTCCTTGACCCGTCCTGCTTTGAAGGGAAAGTAGGTGGGGTCTCCAAGCTTGGCAAGAGCCTCGATCTCAGGGCCTCCTGGATAGGAGAGTCCGAGAAGAGAGGCCACCTTATCAAAGGCCTCTCCGATCGCATCATCCACCGTTGTTCCGATGAGTTCGTAATCTCCTACATCTAAAATCTTGGTAAGAAATGTGTGGCCGCCAGAAATTACAACTCCAAGAGCCGGAAAAAAGAGCTCGGGCTGCTCCATCATGGCTGCATAAAGGTGAGCCTCAACGTGGTTTACGCCGACGAGCGGCTTTTTCCAGGCAAGCGAGAGTGTTTTTGCGGTATTTAATCCAATGAGAAGTGCCCCAATCAGACCCGGACCCTTAGCAACGGCGATGAGATCGATCTCTTTTTGACTTACATCAGCCTGACTTAAAGTTTCCTTGAGAAGAGGAATGAGCACATCGAGATGACGCCGCGCCGCAAGCTCTGGGAATACCCCGCCAAACTGGTTGTGCATCTCGCTTTGAGAGTAGATCTGATGCGCGAGGATTTTTCTCCCATCTTCCACGAGGGCGCAAGAGGTCTCATCGCAGGTGGTTTCAATTCCAAGAACGAGCATATAATAAAAAAATCTTCTCAATAAGTTATAAGTACGGTTAGTATGCGGTCTCAGGGTGTTTTTTTCTAGAAAATCGCAATGAACCAAATAAATCTTTGGATTGGCTTTCATGTCTTGGTTCTTGCGCTACTTGCGTTAGACTTGGGCGTATTTCATCGAAGAGCGCACAAGATCAAGCTGCAAGGGGCGATTCTCTGGAGCCTTTTCTGGATTAGCGTCTCGCTGCTTTTCAATCTGTTTATCTATTTCGAGATGGGAAGAGAGGCAGCACTCCAGTTTTTAACCGGTTATCTGATCGAAAAGTCTCTGAGCGTAGATAACCTTTTCGTCATTCTTGTGATCTTCTCGATGTTTCATGTGCCCAAGATGTATCAGCACAAAGTACTTTTCTTCGGCATTCTCGGAGCGATGATGATGCGCGTCATCTTCATCTTAGCGGGGATCACGCTTATTAGTCGTTTCGAGTGGATGATCTATCCATTTGGTCTACTTTTATGCGTTACTGCCATTCGACTGCTCGTGCAAAAGGAGCAGGTGAGTTCAAAGGAAAACTTTGTCACGAGATGGTGCAAACGGCATCTCGCAATGAAAGAGGGATTTGAAGAGGGAAATTTTTTCATTCGTGAGAAGGGAAAGACCTTTATCACACAACTTTTTATTGTGCTGATCATGATCGAGACAACCGACCTGATTTTTGCCACCGACTCGATCCCTGCGATTTTTTCAGTCACTAAGGATCCTTTTATCGTTTACACCTCAAACATATTTGCGATTCTAGGGCTGCGCGCACTCCATTTTGTTTTGGCAGAGTTTATGGATCGCTTCCACTATTTGAAAGTCGGACTCTCAGCGATTCTGATGTTTACAGGGATGAAGATGCTCTTTTCACACATCGTGGAGATACCAATCGAATGGGCTCTCTCAGTGGTTTTGTTCATCTTAGCGCTCTCCGTCATCGCCTCGCTATCTCGAAAGATGAAGAAAGGAAATGATGAACGGGAGAATGAAGAAAGATAAAAAGTCTAATCTTTCTTCAGTTCATCATTCAGCACTCGTCGTTCATCATTTTCTGAGAAGTTCAGCTGCTGCGTCGTCGGCGATCCATAGAGCTGGATGAGCTTTAGTACCGATCGCTTGCGCAGGAAGCAGTCGACTTTTCTCATCAGGCTTAAAGATTTTAAGAAGCATCTCTTGCTTGTTCTTTCCGAGAATGTACACGACGATATTTTCTGAACTGTTAATGCAATCAAAGGTCACTGTCATCCGCCAGCTCTTTTTCTGAGGAACGAAATTCGCGATGATGAGCCGGTCTTTTGTAGAGAGTCCTTCAGTTTCGGGAAATAGGGAAGCTGTATGGCCATCTTCGCCCATGCCAAGCATCATGAGGTCGAACGGGCGTCCGTGCAACACGCGTTGGATCGTCTTTTCATATTCGCGCGCACTTTTTTCGATCTCTTTTTCAGCATGCATGCGAAAAATTTGTGAAGAGGGAATGGGAAGTTTGGCAAGACCTGCCTGCATCGCCATGAAAAAATTGCTCTCGGGATGCTCAGGAGGAACTGGCCTTTCATCGCTCCAAAAGAGAAAAACTTTTGACCAGTCGATACGTTTGATGGATACAGGCTTTGAAAGATTTTGGTAGATCGCATGGGGTGTCGAGCCGCCAGAAAGCGCAACGGCAAAATTTCCATGCTTCTTTATGGAAGATTCCGCGACGCTGAGCCAATGCTCAATGCAAAAAGAGAGTGTTGTTTCGGTGTCGCCAGGGACAATAAGTTTTCGGCGATCGGTGTCGATCAATAAGATCTCTTTTTTCATCGGTTTTTAAGCAACTCTAGCACTTTTAGATAGTGTGCGCTTGTGCCTCTATGGCAGATCTCCTTAACAAGGGATTGTCCTCTTTCGCCTCGGGGGAACAGGAATTGCGAAGGCATTTCGCAGAGCTCTTGAGTAGAGTATGTCATGGTGATCTTTTGAGGAGGAGAAGAGGTAAAGGCAAAGATGTAGTGCCCTCCAGATTTTGTAAGAATGTCAATGCCGACAATGAGGCCGGGGGCGAACGCTTTTTGCTGATCGGGGACGAGTTTAAACTCGACTGCTTCCGGTTTCCACTCGAGCTGCACTGTGAGCCACGATTGAAGGTAGAGCGCTTGAATTTGGGTGTGGCAAAATGAGCTTGTGGAGGCAGCATTGAAACGGATTTCGATCTTTTTGGCGTTCTTGAGATCTTGGAGCTTCTCTTCGGAATAAAAGACTGAAGAGATCACATTGCGCCAGCTCTCGCATCTTGCCCAATTGAGATCTGCGATATCGGCATTGCAGGAGTTGTAGTGTTCGAGGGCGGATCTTGCAAACTCTGGAAGAGATTCTGAACACTCCGAATCAAAAATAACCCGTGTGGCAAGCTTTTTTAATTCAAGAAAAAGAGGATCTCTTAGGGAGGGATCTTTTCCCCAGAGGAGGTAGACGGGAAGATCGGGCAGGATATGCGGAAGAATAAGAAAGGGGACGCGTAAACATTCTGTCTGAGAAACGGTAATGTCGATGAGGTCGCAGGCGACGTCCATCTCCGGTCCTCGAGGAGAAAGGACAGAGACTTTTGTGACAACTCCTTCTGTGTGGCTAGCGCGAATCAAAATCACGCGGGAGGGGAACTTCTCAATCACATTTTGGATAATTTTTTGTGTGTAGTCAGCGCGAGGTCCATCTTCTGTGTAGAAGATCAAGTTAAAGAGAGAGGCGCGCATTTTGCCGGTGCTTTCAAGGGAGTCCCAGATCTTCGCAAGGGTGTCGTGAATCTCAGAGGGTTTGACTATTGTTTGAGGCATCGTTCTAAATTAGCCTCCATTTTCGGTTGTCTCTTCCAATTAGCTGATCTGCAGCAGAAGGGCCCCAGGTGCCAGAGGCGTAATTGGGGAAATCGGAGGGTTTATTTTGAGCCCAGTAATCAAGCACTGGTGTTAAAAGCTTCCACGAGTTCATCACCTCGTCCTGTCTTGCAAAAAGCGTGCTATCTCCCAAGATGCAATCGCAAATAAGCCGTTCATAGGCCTCGGGTGGTGTCATACCGAAATAAGACCCATAGCGGAAATCCATCTTCACAGGTTGAATCGGACTTTTTGGCCCTGGAACCTTGCAGTTGATTTTTAGCGACGTTCCTTCATCTGGCTGAATGCGAATCGCAAGTACATTGGACTCCTGGTGTTTTCCGGGCTCACGAAAGAGAACATCCGGCGGATCTTTAAATGTGATAGCGATCTCAGTTGCACGCTTAGGAAGTCGTTTCCCTGCACGAAGATAAAAGGGGACTCCCGCCCAGCGCCAGTTGTCGATGCTTAGGCGGATAGCTGCAAAGGTCTCTACGGAAGAAGCGGGGTTTACATTTTTTTCCTGGCGGTAACCTAAAACAGGTTCGCCACCGATGAAGCCTGGGCCATACTGTCCGCGTGCCGAAAAGATTTCAAAGTCGTGTGTAAGAGGATGGATCGCTTCTAAGACTTTTACCTTCTCGTCGTGGATTGCGCTGGCATTTAAACTCACAGGCGGCTCCATCGCCACAAGAGAGAGGAGCTGCATCATGTGGTTCTGTACAATGTCACGCAGTAGCCCCGCTTCTTCAAAAAATGCGCCACGGGTGCCAATGCCGATATCCTCGGCAACGGTGATTTGCACATGATCGATATACCGGTTGTTCCAGACAGATTCAAAAAGCGCATTTGCAAAACGGAAAACGAGAATGTTTTGTACGGTTTCTTTACCGAGGTAGTGATCGATGCGGTAGATCTGCTTCTCATCTAAAAATTTCGAGAGCTCGTTTTGCAGCGCGATTGCTGACTGAAGATCGTGGCCGAATGGTTTTTCAATGATCACACGCGACCAGCGTTCGCCAGGTGCGTGGTTTTCGTAAATGAGTCCAAATTTTTGGAGCTTTTCGCAGATGAGAGGAAAGAAGCTAGGCTGTGTTGAAAGATAAAAAATGCGGTTGCCTTTAGTGCCCAACTTGTTGTCGAGTTCATTCAAGAACTCCTTGAGCCGCTTATATCCATCATCATCGTGGAATTCTGACTTGTGGTAGAAGATCTCCTCTTTGAATGTTGCCCATACCGATTCATCGATGGGCTTTACGCGCGAGTGGGCATTGATGGCCGTGCGCATCTCTTCGCGAAACTGTTCGTGCGTTTTGTCGCGTCGCGCAAACCCCACACAAGCAAATTGAGGAGGGAGCTCACCCTCTCGGATCAGGTTGTAAACAGCGGGCATCACCTTGCGCGCTGTGAGATCTCCAGTCGCGCCAAAGATGATGAGAATACAAGGATCGATAAAACGACTCGAAACTCCAGGTTCTTCTAAAGGGTGTGCACTGTTTTCCATATCACTTCGTATCATAGAACATCGCCGCTAAACTGCGAAAGATTCTTTTCCTTTGTACCAGACATTATTTTAGAAACGAGAAAAAAGAAGAGATGACTAGACATGTCGGGGGTTGAGGGGAGCGCTGCGCGTCCCCCTCCCAACCCCCTGCGACCCCCTTGCGCCTCACCTCGCTTTGAAAAATCCCGTCCTCGGAGGCGGGGTGTGCAAAGCACTACCCCACTCGCTTCGCTCTCCTGTGGTGGAATTTTTCTGTGCGATCTGAGTCGTCGGGCTGCGACAAGCACTCCCTCCCCGCCGCTGTCGCGGCGTGGTCCCTTCCGTGTCATGTTGCAGTATTCTTAACTAGGTACTGCGAGACGACGCAAGAAGGGGCCCCACGCCGAAGGGGTGGGGAAGTGAGCGCGGGAGCCAGCCGATGGCTGCAGATGGCACAGAAGAATCGCAGCGCAGAAACGCCGAAGGCGCCGCGAGGTAGTGCTTGGCACACCTCGCTTTCGAGCACGCGATAATGCGCGTTCTTCGAAACGCGCATGTTCTTCAAAGCCAGGTGCAGCTCAAGGGGGTCGCAGGGGACACGGACACGCAGTGCCGAGTCACCCGACATGTCTATCGCTTTTTTTGTCTTGCTCTCAGAATTTTTGTTTATTTAGAGTCGAGGTAGTTTTGGAGGATGAGGCAGGCGGCAATGCCGTCGATGAGCTTTTCGCGGCTCTTTCTGCTCGCTTCAGCATCTCTGAGGAAGCGCTCGCCTTGCGCACTTGTTAGCCTTTCGTCCCAGAAGATCACATGAAATCCAAATTTTTCCTGCAAAATTGCTGCAAACTTACGCACTTTTTGTGACATTGGGCTCTCTTTCCCATTCATGAAGAGGGGAAGGCCGAGAATCACGGCGTCTAGGGGTCCTAAACCTTGGAGTTCTTTCGCGACCGATGCGGCGGTCTCTTCCAAACTCTTTTTTGTGGAGAGGGTTGTACGAGGTAGAGCAATCTTCTGCCTTTCATCGGAAACGGCGAGGCCGATTCTCGCTTCGCCAAAATCTAAAGCAGCGATTCTTTTCACGACGATTGTTTACGCACCATTGCGGCGACAAAGTCTCTGAAGAGGGGATGCGCGTCAGTGGGTTTTGATTTGAATTCAGGGTGAAACTGTACGCCGATCATCCAAGGATGATCTGTAATTTCAGCGATCTCGCAGAGGTTGTTATTCTCTAGAACGCCCGAAAGAACCATTCCCTTCTTTTCACACTCTTCTTTGAAGATGTTGTTGAACTCAAAACGGTGACGGTGACGCTCCGAGATGAGGGTAGATCCGTAAGCTTTTTCCGCTTTCGACCCCTTTTTCACCACGCAGTTATATGCGCCAAGTCGCATCGTTCCCCCGAGATTTTCTACTCCACGTTGTTCCGAGAGAAGAGAGATTACAGGGTGAGGAGTATTTGGATCGACCTCTGTGGAGTTGGCATCTTTTAAGCCAAGCACGTGTCTTGCAAACTCTACGCACATGATCTGCATGCCGAGGCAAAGACCAAAGAAGGGAATTTTTTTCTCGCGGCAGTATTTTGCGGTCAAAATCTTTCCAATCCATCCACGTTCGCCGAATCCACCAGGAACGAGATATCCATCACAGCCACCGATCATCTTTTCCACGTCCGCTTCACTGAGGATCTTATCTGACTCAAAACGACGAATTTCGATATCTACTTCGTTGGCGATGGCGCCGTGGTGAAGAGCTTCAAAAACCGATTTGTAGGCATCCTGGTGCTGAAGATACTTACCAACAATACCCACAACAACTTTCCCTTTCGGGTGGCGCAGTCTGCGCAGCAGCTCTTCCCATTTCGAAAGATCGGCTTGCGACTTTGGGAGGTCGAGCATGTGACAGATTTTGCTGTCGAGTCCTTGCTGATTCAGGCTGAGAGGGACTTCATAGATGCTGAATTTAACATCGACCTCATCCATCACACCTTCACGAGGCACGCTGCAGAAGAGGCTGATCTTATCTTTGATATCTTCGCTCAAACTCTCTTCGCAACGACAAAGGATAATGTCTGGAATGATACCGATGGAACGCAGAACTTGCACTGAGTGCTGCGTGGGCTTAGTCTTGACTTCGCCCGCAGCTTTCAGAAAAGGAACATAGGTTAAGTGGATATTCAGACAGTCGCGTGGACGCTCATAGCGGAATTGGCGGATCGCTTCAAAGAAGGGGAGAGACTCGATATCTCCCACGGTTCCGCCGATTTCAACAATGATCACATCCGTATTCGGCTGGTGTTTGGAAGCATTCAAAATGCGCTGCTTGATCTCATCGGTAACGTGAGGAATAACTTGAACGGTTTTCCCGAGGTAGTCCCCACGCCGCTCGCGTTTGATAACCGCTTCATAAATCTGGCCTGAAGTGGCGTTTGACGCTCTCGTGATAGCTACATTGGAATAACGGTAGTAGTGGCCCAGGTCGAGATCGGTCTCTGCACCATCATCGGTAACATAAACCTCTCCGTGCTGGAAAGGATTCATTGTACCTGGATCGACGTTGAGGTAGGGGTCCAGCTTGAGCATCGCGACCTTGAGACCGCGGCTTTCGAGCAACATGGCAATAGAGGCAGATGTGAGTCCCTTACCTAAGGAAGAGACCACGCCGCCGCTCATAAAGATATATTTTGGATGCATAAGTTATAACGAAATCTTATGAGAAAAGGGGATAAAACGCAAAAAAGAAATGATGGTCGATGGGAGTGAGGAGGGATCGGGCACGCACGCGGGCTCGGGCACGAAAGAGAGAAAGCGGACGGAGCCCAAAAGGACGGTTTTTTTCTTTGACCCTCTTGTTGCAGTGTTTAAATCCTTACTTTAGTTGTTAATTTATCTTTAAAAATGGATGCTAAAGAGTCTTTTATTGTATAGTTAATCAATGTTTAACTATAGGATTTTTAATGACATCATCCATCTCAAATGTGCGTGCGGACATTTTTCAAAGATGTGGTTTAGTGATCGACGCCTCTCCAGAGGAGATCAAAGCAAAAATTCAGGAGTTTAAGAGAGAGAAGATCCTGTTATCCCAAGGAAGGGATAAATTGTTGAAACAAACACAAAAAATCGGGGCGCAAATTTCCCGCCTTGTTTCCGAAAACGGCTACATGGACTTAAGAGTTAACTCGCCGCGGAGATTTTTCCTGCGCGCTACTTTTCAACTCCAAGCGTTTTTTTCGGGATCCAGTTTGACTGAGAGGCGGCGCTTGAACAATTTGATGTTGGCGTATCTGAACCCAAAACATGAAGACCTTGTTACAAAAGAATTAAGCGAAGTCCTCCGGAGACTAAGTGAAAAAAGCTTGCAACTTGACCTTTTAAGCGATGTTTCGGGAATTGGGTAAAGGGCCGGGGTAGCTCAAAGGCTATCTATCGCTTCATGGGCAGAGGAAGAGTAAAAACAAGAAGAAATTGCACACCAGAGCTGATAGATTTTAGAATCCATTTGCGTCGAGGTCACATGCGTAAATACAGGCAAATGGTCTGAACAGTTGGTTTCATTATCCCAAGTGAGGGGATTGTAGTAGTGAACCGCAGCTGTATTTTCGAGGTAGCTGAAGAAAATCGCCTTGATCTTTTGCCAGAATGAAACAATCATTTTCGTTAGAATAAAATCGATCTCTCGTTCCTGAAATTCTGGATTGTAGCGTCCATCTGCAGGGTTGACATTGGTCGCATTTGCGTTTCTATTTACCTGAAAATCAGAAAAAATTTCAAAACGTGGATTCCATCGCTCTGGGTTTGCGTTCATATCGGTTCCGATTACTTGGATTGCAGAATTGCCGATTTCTGACAATCTTTGCGCGATTGCTCTGCAGTATATGTCCCCATTCTGCAAGTCTGGACAACTTTGCATGTTCAAGTTGGGTACCGCATAGTTGAATCCTGGAGCATGCGCAGAAACAAAAGTTACGCGTTCTCCGGTGAGTCTATCCGTGGCGGATGCAATAGCGACATCTTGTCTCCATTCCTCTCGAACTCCCCGGCGGATATTTTCTCTGATAAGTACGCTCATCGAATGGTTTGTGATATCTTCAAACCTCTCCCTGTCCAAAACAACTGCTGTATCAAACTGCTCTGCCCCTTCAAATCGAATGGTGGCGAACCTGTTAGCAGGGAAGCGTTCCATGAAAGGACGTGCGGTTGTTTTGACCTCCTGAAAACAGTAAACTTGCGCAAGATTTGAAATTCGTGCCGCAGTTTCTGCTTGAGCAGTATCGTAGTGCTTTTGAAACGCATTTCTTTCTTCTTCTGCGAAATCTTTTCGTTGCTTCTTAGCAACTGCTGTTTCTTCGGAAAATTGAGGGGGTTGTGGCAAGGGAGGAGTTCTATCCAGATGGCGACACAGCGCTTGGTAATCGTCTAAATTGGCGCCGATATTAAAACTGCAAACTGTAAAATTTGTGCTCATAAATGCCATCCTTTTTGTCTAAACCGGTTGATCATGAAAGCATAATTCTGCTTTAACATGGATTTTAAAAAAATCTTAACGTTCTCTTTGGTCTGCATCGACCCAGTAGGGTGCCGTTTTGGCAAGTTCTTTCGATAGATGAAGTGCTTCGTTGCTCATGATGCCGTTTGCAAGGCTTAATTCGACTTTGCGGGCCAAGGTTTTAGGAAGTGAATCCATATAAATTCCATCGCAGAATCTCGGCTGGTTCGTGCATGTTAAGACTATCCTTGTATTTCCTATCACCAAACGCACTTTGGCTCCGCTATTTTTATAGCTTCCGTCTTTCTTCATAAACAACCTTAGAGGCAGGTATACCGGTAGATCGTCCCAATTAGGATTTTCGTTCTCAGTACGATTTCGCTCACGGATTTCTATGAAAGGTTCGATCTGTTCATTCCCCCAGTAACAACAGCCTGTGATCCTGCCTTTTGATAAGTCGTTAATAGCCCACCAATTGGATTCGCGTTCGTGAAACTCGAGTCTTGCACAAAGGGGTTGCATTTTTTGTTTAGGCTCTAGGGAATACGCGACAATGTGCTCTAAAATCTGAGAGGTGAATTTTCCAGATAGAGAAGAGTGAACAGCGAGATCCGATTGTTCGAGTTCTGCTTTTATAAGACCCGCGGGAATAACAGGAATTTTTTGCATTAAGCAAAATTCCATCCAAACATGCTGATCTTCCGATCCGATCACACTCTTCCATAGTTTGCATACCCGCTCGGTTTGAGCAACCTGCATCGGCTCCAAAAAGCTTAAGACGTTTGAAAGTGTATCATCTGAGAGAGTTTGTATGCTTTTTGATCTCGAAATTACTG
This sequence comes from Chlamydiae bacterium Ga0074140, assembly GCA_001464115.1. Classification (GTDB taxonomy): domain Bacteria; phylum Chlamydiota; class Chlamydiia; order Chlamydiales; family Rhabdochlamydiaceae. The sequence goes on from LNES01000003.1 coordinate 696,856, forward strand.
CAGTCATGATTTTTCCTAATGCATATTAAAAAATATTCAATAATTTTAACAAAAAGCAGTTTACTAATAAACTAAAGCCTTTTCTCTAAAAATTTTAGAGGGTAATTGATCTCATGTTGTTAAAATTCAATTAGATAGGGTCATTCTTTGCAAGAAGCATAAAAAGATTGCATCCAATTTTGAGACCAGGTACAACCTATGGGTATAGGCTAAGTCAGTTTCTGAACCGAACAAAAATGAGGTTTTGCGAATGGCGACAAGCGTTGTAACCCCGGTGAGTCTTTTTCAACTCTTCTCGATCGGCATGGGGCCCTCGAGTTCTCATACGGTGGGGCCAATGCGCGCCGCCCGTCAGTTTGCCTCAGAAATTCCCAACATCGAAGATCTCGGCTCCATTACGATAGAACTCTTCGGCTCTTTAGCTATGACCGGCAAGGGCCATGCAACTGACATCGCTCTCATGCTCGGTCTTGAAGGATATACCCCAGAGGGGGTCGATCCGAATCAAGTTCCAACAATTATCTCGCGCATCGAAAAGAGCGGTTTTTTGCGGGTTCTCGGTAAGGTTCGCATTCCATTTAAACCGCAGGTCCATCTTCTGTTTCATATGGGCAAGCGTCTTCCCTATCACTCCAACGCCATGCGCCTAAGTGCCAAAGATTTTTCAGGCAAAGAGATCGCATCCACCATCTACTACTCTGTGGGCGGGGGCTTTGTTGTCACGCACGACCAGATCTCTCAGCCCGAAGCTGCCCTAGCGGAAGAGTCGGAAACGGGATTCCCTTATCCATTTAGAACGTGTGCAGAGCTCATACATCACTGCAACGAGACAGGCAAAAAAATTTACGAGATCGTTCTAGAAAACGAAAAGAGTCTGCGGAGCGAACAGGAGATCTATTCGGGCATTTTGCAGATTTGGAAAGTGATGCAGGAGTGTGTGCGACGCGGCTGTCTGCAAGAGGGAATTCTCCCAGGCGGACTCAACGTAGAGAGAAGAGCCTCGAAAATTTACAAGACTCTCCAGAAAAATGGCGCTGATCTTATTAATGACCCCTCAGAGATCTTAGACTGGGTGAGCCTTTTTGCTCTTGCTGTTAACGAAGAGAATGCGGCAGGAGGAAGGGTCGTAACAGCTCCGACCAATGGAGCATCAGGTATCATTCCGGCCGTTCTCCACTACTACCAGAAATTTACCCCGAGTCCTACCGAAGAGGGGATCATTCAATTCTTCCTCACCGCAACCGCCATTGGTATTCTCTACAAAGAGGGGGCTTCGCTCTCGGCGGCTGAAATGGGTTGCCAAGGTGAAGTGGGTGTTGCCTGCTCTATGGCCGCTGGCGGTCTTGCAGCTGCACTCGGCGGAACCAATGCGCAGATTGAAAATGCAGCTGAAATCGGCATGGAACACAACCTTGGACTCACATGCGATCCAATTGCCGGACTTGTGCAAATTCCGTGTATCGAACGAAACACAATGGGCGCCATCAAGGCGATCAATGCTTCTCGACTGGCTCTTCATGGAGAGGGGAATAATCGTGTCACTTTGGACCAGGTAATTCTTGCGATGCGAAAAACAGGCGAGGATATGAAGAGCATCTACAAAGAAACCTCTGAAGGGGGCCTGGCGATTACAGTGCCGGTGAGCCTTCCTGCTTGTTAAACACCTCAAGCCCGCTTGAACATCTTCGTCAAAATTTTCGTCCCCCGCTTCCTCTGCTTTTAAAAAATTTACTCGCGCTCGATTTTTTTAAAGAAGAGCTGATCTCATCAAAAGAGCAGGAGGAAATTAGGAGTTATTTTCCCCATACATTTGGACAGCCCCTTCTTACAGCACAAACCGCAAAAACAAGAATAACGCGCGCGCTTCGCGTGGGTGTTGTCTTTTCTGGAGGACAAGCTGCTGGCGGGCATAACGTTATCGCGGGTCTTTTCGATGCTCTTCATCAACTCCATAAAGACGGTCATTTGTTTGGTTTTCTTGGAGGTCCTTCAGGGATTGTTGAAGGGAAATATAGGGAGCTTACAAAAGAGATCCTTGAGCCCTATCGCAACACGGGAGGTTTTGATCTGATCGGATCTGGCCGCACCAAAATTGAAACAGATGAGCAGCTGGAGTCTTCACGCAAAGTTGTTGGAGATTTAAAACTAGATGGCCTCGTGATTATCGGGGGAGATGACTCAAACACAAACGCTGCAATCTTGGCAGAATACTTTCTAAGCAAACAGTGCTCGACAAAAGTCATTGGTGTTCCCAAAACTATTGATGGTGATCTGAAGAACACTTACGTGGATATCTCCTTTGGATTTGATACGGCCACGAAAGTTTACGCTGAGATGATCGGAAATATCGCGCGCGATGCCGCATCGGCAAAGAAGTATTATCATTTCATCAAACTGATGGGACGCACTGCTTCTCACGTGACGCTTGAGTGTGCACTTGCCACACATCCAAATCTCGCACTCATCAGCGAAGAGTGCGCTGCAAAAAAACGGACTCTTGCGCAGGTTGTGCAGGAGATCGCGGATCTGATCTGCAAAAGAGCGGAGATAAAAAAGAATTATGGTGTCATTCTTGTTCCAGAAGGGCTGCTCGAGTTTCTCCCAGATGTCAAAGAGCTGATGGCGGCGCTTAGTCAAGATGGCAGTGCAGCGGCTCAGAAACTTTCACCCGGATGCCAAGAAACTTTCTCTCAGCTTCCAGAGTCGATTCAGAAGCAGCTGCTTTTGGAGCGCGACCCTCATGGAAACGTCCAAGTTTCTCTCATCGAAACAGAACTTCTCTTGATTCAGCTCGTCAAAAAGGAGCTCAAAGTCCGTGCAGATAAGGGTCTTTTCAAGGGAAAGTTCGCCGCTCAGAACCATTTCTTCGGCTATGAGGGAAGGGCTGGTTTTCCCTCTAATTTTGATGCAAATTACTGCCAAGCACTAGGCTTTTCTGCAGCGCTTCTTCTTTCGCATGGGTATTCTGGTTACATGGCAGCGGTATCTAATCTCTCCTCTTCTGTCGAACGGTGGGGGGTAACGGGTGTTCCACTTACACATCTCATGCATATGGAAACAAGAAAGGGAAAGAAAAAACCCGTTGTAAAAAAGGCACTCGTCGATCTCAAAGGAAAAGCCTTTATGCATTTTGGCAAGGCGCGTGAACGTTGGGCTCTCGATGATCTCTACCGCTTTCCTGGACCCATCCAGTTTTATGGCGACGCAACCATTACTGAATCCATACCCCTCTCCATAACGCTATGAATAGACGCTTTTTTAACCCGCATGTAAAAGAGACGAGGCGGACCATCTTCGATGTGATTCTTTGGAAGCTCGGACACTATGCAGATCCGCTTCCTCCTCCAATTCCAAAAGATTTCGTCTATCCGCTTCCGCAAAATATACTGAAGAGTGAAGAGCCAACAGTCACATGGATTAACCATTCGACTGCACTCGTTAAGATCGATGGCTTTCATCTTCTCACCGATCCCGTTTGGAGCAAACGTTGCTCTCCGGTCTCATTTGCGGGTCCGAAAAGAAGACATTCACCAGGAATTGAGTTCTCAGTCCTTCCTCAGATCGATCTCGTATTGATCAGCCATGATCACTATGACCATCTTGATAAGCCAACTGTCGAGGCTTTACATAAACGTTTTCCGAAAATTCTTTGGTTGGTCCCTGCTGGTGTGAAGGAGTGGTTCAAAAAGAGGGGGATTGAAAATGTGATCGAATTGGGCTGGTGGGAAGAAACAGAGATCGATTTCCCTCAGTTTAAATTGAGGGCCACAGGCGTTCCTGCACAACACTTTTCTGGGCGAAGCGCGGTGGGTATTAACCCAACGCTCTGGCTTGGCTGGGTCATTGAGTTTGTGCGGCAGAAGGGGGAGAACAAGCGTTTGTATTTCGTGGGAGATACTGGCTACAACCCTTATGATTTTAAAGCGATTGGCGCGCGCTGGAAAGCAGTCGATCTCAGCTTGATTCCGATCGGTTCTTATTCTCCTCGAAAATTTATGAAGAGCGTCCATGTCGAACCAGAAGATGCGGTACGCATTCACGCTGATGTGCACTCTAAACTCAGCATCGGCATCCACTGGAAAACTTTCAATCTATCCGATGAGCCGATGCAGCAGCCTCCCTACGATCTTTTTTGTGCTCTAGAAAAACAGAAGATCGATCCCAAGACTTTTGTTGCTTTAGAGCCCGGACATGCGATCAATTGGTGAGGCTTTCTATTTCTCAATTCTGAAGATCTTCATCAAAATTTGGAGCTGGAACGAAGAGAGGCGTGTCCGGAGCCGTTATTACACCCATCCACTTTTTAATCGTTTAGATCGAGCACTCCAGGAGATTTATGCAGGCCTCGATCCCTATTTGCTCAGTAAAGAGTTTCTATTAGGCAAAGGCGCTAAAGAGATCTACGCATATGGGGAGACACCTCTTACAGTTCTCGAGGAGATTTGCAAACGGTTCGTAATTCAGCCATATGACAAATTCGTTGATCTTGGCTGTGGGAGGGGAAGATCTCTTTTTTTTATTGCAACACACTTTGATTGCAGAGCCGTCGGAATTGAGCAGATTTCAGATTTTGTAGAGCGGGGGAATCGCGTTGCACAAAGCGCAGATCTTCATTCGGTGCGAATTGTGCATCAGGATATTCTTGATGCTGATCTTTCCGATGCAACGATCGTCTACCTCTATGGTACTTGTCTTGAAGAAGCGGTAATCGAGCGTCTCATAGAAAAATTCGCGCGTTTACAGCGGGGAACAAGAATTATCAGCGTCAGCTTTCCTCTTTCAGACTATTGCCAAGCAAATCTTTTTCGCGTACAAGACGAGTTTACTGTCCGCTTTCCTTGGGGACGGGCAGATGTCTATATTCAGGAGAGGGTTTAATGGCAGATCTCAGCAAAAAAAAATGCGTGCCTTGCAAAGCGGGAGCAGAACCGTTAAAAGGGGATGCACTCAAAGCATTCATGGAGCAGATTGATAAGGGGTGGATCTTGATCCACGGGGATGAGCGCCTAGAAAAGATCTACGCTTTTAAGAATTTTCGCGATGCCTTAGACTTCACAATCCGCATTGGTCATATCGCCGAAGAGGAGCAACACCACCCTGATATCACACTCTCTTGGGGTAAGGTGAAAGCGACCCTCTGGACGCATAAAATAAAGGGCCTTTCGGAGGCGGATTTCGTTCTTGCAGCCAAGTTTGACAAATGCTTCGAAGAAAAGAAAACAGTGTAATTCTTCAGAACGGCTACTCTCTACCACTTTTCGGGCTCGGCACCTGGAATCTCAAGGGCAAAGAGTGTACGGAGATCGTAGAGGATGCGCTCGTCATGGGTTACAAGCTCATTGATACCGCACATGCTTATGAGAATCATGAAGCAGTGGGCGAAGCTCTTGCGGCCATTCCCCGAGAACGTGTCTTTTTAACCTCTAAGCTCTTCATTGACAAGGTAGATAACAAACAAGTTAAAAGAGATGTCCAAAAGTCGTGCGACCTCGCTCTAAAAGAGCTCGACGTGGATTATCTCGATCTCTTTTTGATCCACTGGCCTGATCGCGCAAAACCCTTAACCGAAATCCTCGCGGCAATGCATGAACTTAGCAAAGCGGGAAAGGTGAGAAGTGTTGGTGTCAGCAACTTCACAATCCATCATTTACAGGATCTATTAAATGATGGGGTTGTTCCTCATGTTAATCAGGTTGAGTTTCACCCCTACCTCTATCAAAAAGAGCTCTGGGATTTTTGTGAGAAGCATGAGATCGCACTTCAAGCCTATCGTCCTCTCGGCAAAGGAGAGCTTCTTAAGGAGCGAGTTTTTGAAGAGATCGCGGAAGTTTATGATAAAACGCCTGCGCAGGTGATTCTACGCTGGCTGATCCAAAAAGGGATTTCGACGATTGCGAAGGCCTCTTCGCGCGAACACCTTGAAGAGAATCTCGAAGCCTTTAGTTTTATTCTTTCACCTTCTGAGATGAGGAAGCTAGACTCGCTCGGCAAAGAGGTGCGCTACTGCGACACAGACTGGGCCGATTTCGAGTATTAAGAGCTCTTGCTCTCTATTTTCTCGGACTTTTTGCGCTCTTCTTTTTTATCTTGCGTGGGTGGCGTACGTGTGAAGTACTGATAACTGACTAACGACTTCCCTAAGATTTTGCGGCAATGGTTGTAGGCTCTGAAGACCGTGAACATGTTTTTCTCGTCCCAGTCAATATCGAGAGCGCAGTCCATCTTACCTTTCAGCCATATATAGCACTTAAGAGCCTCCTCTTTGTCATCTTGGATAGTATTCGATCCCAAAATGTAATCCGCGACCATGACGGTGCGCTTAAGAAGGCTGTATTTGGGGGTGTTCATGTTATAGTCTTGCTGAGCAATCCAGAGATCCATTTTAGTTAGCACAGGTTTTCCTGCACCCAGCTTCCATTTCACCATAAGCGGCCACTTGCTGATGTCAATTACTGGAGTTCCAGAACCAGAGCCTTTTACGTTTGATGCCATATCAACCTTTTATTTAATAGTTTCGCGTCAATTTTACATAAATTAACCATAATTTGGAATATTATAATTAAAAATTCAAGTTGCTTGTAATAAATAAATTATAATTTGGTTGGTTAAATTAATTGTTATTATGTTAACTTAAAAGTAGAGGAGCGCCTCGCACCTGAAGCCGCTTTCCTGAGCGCTGCATCTGAGCCGGAGTTGAGGGTTTTCTCTTCCTGCCAGATTGCTTAGGAGTTCTCTGGGGACCATGGCCTCTCATAGAGGCAAGAGACGACCGAGCTGTGTCATTCACATCCTCTCGTCCAATATCGTCAGAGAAAAAAGCCGCTTCCCAACCTTCCAAACGTGAAAAGTTTGGAAGGTTCTTTTTTTATAGCTTAATTCTTTGAGCGCGAAGCGCTCCATGGAGTGCGGCGCTTGGCGCCGCCTTATTTCAATACATCCAAGGCGGTGCGATGCACCGCACTCCAAGGAGCTCGCCCTTATGCTCGCTCAAATAGCTTAAAAACGCCCTTACTCAATGCTTAGGGCTTGCCAGTGGGGTTTGCGGAACTGATAGATAATCAGCGGAAGAGCAATCATGATTGCTAAGCCCGAAATCAAAAATCCCTCGTAAAAGACGATATTGCCAATATGGAGTTGTGTTGGCGGAACAAAGCCTAAAAAGATCGCAAAGAGACTTGCCACAATTCCGATTCCGGAAAAGAGCCAGATTCCTGGTGCTCGATAGGGGACCTGATACACTCGTGGTACATGGGAATGGGTGTAGCGCAGGCGAATCGCTGCGATGAACATCAGAATATACATTACGAGATAACTTTGAGCACTTAGCGCACTCAAAATCCAATATGAGGAGCTTAGCGTAGGCATATTGAGAATCACAAAGGAGGAGAGCGTGACGATGATAGCCTGGAAAAAGAGGAGGTTTGTAGGCGTTCCGTGATCATTTACTTTTTGCAGGATCGGGGGAAGATTTCCATGAATCGAGGTCTCATGAAGCCCTTTCACGGGGCCGACGATCCAAGAATTCACCTCGGCAATGGCTCCAATGATCAACAACCCTCCCATAATCGGAAGAATCCATCCTAGGTGATAGGCGTCGAAAAAGACCTTAAAGGCATCCATAAGCCCCGCAACCAGGCTAATCTGGTCTTTGGGGATGACAACTGCAATAGCAAGAGATCCCAATAAGAAGAGAGAGAAGGTGATGATTGCAGAGAGAATGATCGCGCGAGGGTAGTTTTTTTTCGGGTTCTCTACTTCGCCCGCAAAGGCAGCTGTTACCTCTAAGCCTGCAAAAGCAAGAAATAGTCCCGCAAGAAAGACCAGATTTCCCAGATGGGTTAAATCGGGGAGAAGGGCATCCGCAGTAAATTTGATTTGGGAGGGGTGGTCGCCGACCAGCCAAGTAAGGCCCAGTCCAATGATTAAAATTCCCGGGCCGATCGTCCCTAAAATGACACCAAGCGTACTAAACAAGCTCGATGTTTTGATCCCTAAATAGTTCAAAAGCGTCATTCCCCAAAAACTTCCCAGGATCACTGAAAGAACATAGATCTTGTTGTGCGCAAGATTGGGGTCGATAATATAGGCGAGTGTGGTTGCAACGAATGAGAGGATAACTGGGTACCATGCGACGTTATGCACCCACTGCATCCAGATACTTAAAAAGCCCCATCGATCGCCGAGAGCCTCGCGTACCCAGATATAAATCCCGCCGTTTTTGGGCCATCCTGTTGCGAGTTCAGCGGAGACCAGCGCGCAAGGAATCAGAAAAAAAAGAGCGACCGCGACAAAGAAGAAGATGATACTCAGGCCATATTCAGCAACAAGTGGAAGGTTCCGCAGGCTCGCCATGATCGAGACGTTGAACATCGCAAGAACAAAGACGGAGATTACGCGGCGCTTTCTGTTCTCGTTTGTGTGCACAGGAATCTCCTTTCCGTTTCAAATGTCGTATGCTTTTGTAATCGAGATCGACAAAAAATGCTGCAACTATTTTTGAGCGCAGAAGCGCTCCTTGGAGTGCGGCACTTCGCGCCGCCTTATGTGAACAAACCCAAGGCGGCGCAGAGCGCCGCACTCCAAAGAGCTCGCCTTACGCTCGCTCAAATCGCAGGAGATTGTTTTGGAAGGTTTTTTGTTTTCTAAATCTTTCTGTTTTTAATGCGAAGATTTTGAATTCAAAAATGAGAAAAATTCTAACTGAATTTTATTTGTAAATAAAAAATATTTTAATTTAAATCGGGAATTTGTATATTGAGAATTGTGAGACGGAAAAGAGAGAAACACCCTCTCACCATGAAACAAGGAGAAAAAGTCATGGCAAAACGAAAAACATCTAGAAAGACAGCTCGCAAAAGTGCAAAAAAACGCACTTCAGCTCGTCGCAAAACGTCTTCTCGCAGAAAAGCGGGCGCACGTCGATAAGCTACTGACCCTGAAGGTTTAGACGCTAGTCTAAATCCCTGTGATCTGAAAGTGTCGAGCAAGCTTCAGGGCTTGCTCGATTTTTTTATTGGGTATTCTTGGCATCAACTTCAAACATAGCAAGGTCCCATTCTGCCGTACACATGTCGTTGTCAAATGTCGTAGGGTCGGTAATGTTAGTTACCACACCCGTAATCCAGCTATTGAGATTCTCAAAGCGAACAAAAAGATCATTATATCCTGCCTTTGAAAGTTCACCATTCCAGTTTAAGTTGTTCAGGTCGCCTTCAACCAAGTTGGATTGAGCAGTTAGCATGTCTAGGTAATCTTGTTTCGAGTGCTGTTTGAACGAAGGGTCGCTCCTAATTTGCTGAAGAAGCTGATCATAAGCTGCAAGATCCGCAAGAAACTTCTGAGCATCAGGCGTGTTTGGATCGATCCCCAAGTTTTGTAAAATGCTTGGATCAACAGCTGGGCTCTGTAAAATACTAGGAGCTGCAGTAGAGATCGAATTAACGTTCATAAAACCTCTTTGTTTTATTAAATCCTATTAGTTCAATTATTATTATAATATAAAGAAATTATTGTGACAATAATAATTTTAAATTCGTAAAAAATTGAATTTTAGAGGCTTAGTGAAACTTTCCTTCGAAGATGATGGTATTCAAAGGCTTACGGTCGCTAGGGAACTCCTTCTCCTGAATTTCTGGGGGAAGGCTCTCCTTTGGAGCTCTTTTACCGATAGCTGCCATCGCCTCAACCTGGTACTCATCGGGGATCTGTAGGTCTTTTCTGGCCTTTTCATAGTCAAATCCCTGCATACCATGTACCACGTAACCACGGCTAGAGCCCTCTAGGGCCAGGCTCATCCAGGCAGATCCGGTATCGTAACTATGCGTTACAGAGGGTTTATTGTTCTTTTCAAAGACTTTGTGCGAAATCACCACGAGCAAAACAGATGCATTTTTCGTCCACTGCTTGTTAACATCGACCATGAGGTTATAAAAGAGATCCCAGTTGGGGGTATTGCGCTTGGCATAGAGAAAACGCCAGGGTTGTCCGTTATACGAAGAGGGTGCCCAGCGCGCCGCTTCGAAAAGGGGCATGAGCTCAGCATCACTCATCTCTTCACCCGTCATTGCTCTTGGAGACCAGCGGTTGTGGATAATGGGGTTGATCGGGTATCCAGGCTTACGGTGTGTTTGGATTTCTGGAGAGAGCATCTGGCCTCCTAGGTTTATATTCTAAAAGTTATAACAGGATTTTTGTGGGATGAAAGAAAAAAAGTTTGCAACGCTATACATCGTCAGACATGGGCAGACTGATTGGAATGCTGAGGGCAGAATCCAAGGTTCTACAGATAGACCTTTAGACGAGATTGGGCACTCTCAAGCAAAGGCCGTAGGAGAAGAGCTCTCAAAGATACAAGCGGCGGCCGTCTATTCTTCGCCGCTTCTGCGCGCAAGGCAGACCGCGCAGGCTATAGCCGCGTTTCAAGGGCATGAGATTCAGCTGGAAAAAGGGCTTCGCGAGGCCTCTTATGGCTCAGTGGAGGGCATTACGGTGATGGAGTTTCGAGAGCGATTTAAAGAGGCGATCAGCGAGAAGCTAAAGCTTCCACTTCCTCACCAGTGGAAATACAAGTTTGCGCCTGATGCAGAGAGTTGCGAAGAGATTACAGCACGTGCCATGCCTTCGCTACATAGCATAGCCAAAAAGCATGTCGATCAATCGGTGATTATCGTTTCGCACGGCTACGTTTTGCGAGCGCTGGTTTCCTTTCTCGCAGAAATACCCGATGAAACGGTGCGCGTACCGAATTGTAGTGTAGTTGTTCTGGAGGGTAATGAGACGACTCTTCGTCTTATCACTTATGGTGCAGGAGAGGGGCCCACTATTCGATCGTAAAGCCAGCCGAGGGGAGGGAAAGCTTTTCCTGCGGAGAAGCCCCAGCCTTGTTCATCGAGAGCTCCCTTTGCGTAGAAGTAGTTCGCCGTTGCAAAGACTCCACCGATCGTCATGAGAGCAAGTGGGATGCCTGCGGGGCCAGCGAGCAGACTCAAAACAAAGCTCGCGGCGCAGAGGATAATTGCTGCTAATCCAACAACGTGAATGAGCAGCTTCTTTTTTGCCTGAGTATCAATTGTGCTTAAGAGGGTTCGTGCCTGTTCCAGAGCCATTTGACGATCCGCTTCTGTTGTCTCAGGATTGCGCAGTGTTTGCAAAATGGGTCCGAGCTCAGCTCTCACATCCGCTCCAAATCGTGGAGTGATGCGTCTATCTAACGTTGCGCATTTTACCGCCATAGCCATTCTTTCTCGCTGAGCATGATCTGCGATGTGTCTAAATCGGCTCCTCTCCGCATCGTTAACGGTAAGATAGGTCGCTTCAAAATATGCAAGCTTTCGCATCACCAGATCATCATTATCGCTTCTTAATCCAGTACGATAGATAAGCTCTGCGGAGCGATAGGTGCAGATCGCCTCGTAAATTCCCTCGACAAGGCAAAGCCCTAAGCCCAACACAATTGTCGGAAATCCTAACACAACAACGAGGGGTTCTAGAGATTTTGCTGCAGTTTCATGAAGAAAAAATGCGAGTCGTACGATGGCGGAAAAGGCCATCGAAAGGGCATGTAAAATTGTGATCGGAGCGCCGATGAGCTTCAAGCGCGCATCGAATTGACCCTCTTTATCACCTGCTGCTTTTGCGCGTACAAGCTCCCATGCGCTCGTAAAAAGAGAGACTGGACCCCAAAATAGGTTTGTAATAGAAGGCGTATAGGTCCCGTCCCACTCTTTGACGCGAGGAGGAGGGGGTACGCTAGGTAGACATTGCACAGGTACCTGTTGGATCCCTGGTGAAAAGTCGCCCTCAATCGGAACCAGTCGCATTACTAAAGGTTGTATAGTCATAAAATTTTTAATATCTGCATATATTTTAATATTTATTCGCACATTAAAACAATAATATTAATTAATTTAATCCATCCCATGGAGTCAGATGTAAATAAATAATTTTAATTTAACGCAATAGGTGTAGTTTGATAGGTTTAAAAAAACGAGGCAATCATGATTAAAGCAATCTTCCTTATTCTCTTTCTCGCTGGTACTATGGCACTTACGTCTGAAGAGAAGGCTCTTGCCGCACAGACGGTAGATTACCAAGCGAAGGACTACTCTAGGCTTCTGGGGATGCCGGGTTTTTCAGATTCTCTCCTAAAAATGCACTTTCAGCTTTACCAAGGGTATGTCAAAAACACGAACCTTCTTCTTACCCAGCTGAATGAGATGTCGTTAAATGGCAAAACAAGTAGTTACGAGTGGGGGGCTCTCAAACGTCGCTTAGGTTGGGAGTTTGATGGAATGCGGCTCCACGAGCTCTATTTTGACAACTTGGGTGAATCAGGTGCACTAGATAAAACATCTCCTCTTTATGCGCGGATTTTAAAGGATTTTGGCTCGTTCGAACGATGGAAGAAGGACTTTATTGCTACGGGTGCAATCCGGGGAATTGGCTGGGCAGTGCTCTATTTAGACCCTGTTTCTGGTAGGTTGATTAACACCTGGATCAACGAGCATGATTTAGGTCATTTAGCGGGTGGAATTCCGCTTCTCGTCATGGATGTTTTCGAGCATGCGTATATCACCCAATGGGGCCTTGATCGCGCAAAATATATCGATGCCTTCTTCGAAAATATCCGCTGGTCCGAAGTAGAAAGACGTTGGGCAGAGGCACAAAAAAAGAAAACCTCATAAATCTTAACGTTTTCTTCTGAGCTGCATCACGAGGATGATTAGCGTCGCAAGGCTCAGCAGCATGAAGAGACCGCTAGGAAAAAAACGCATCGTCTGCACGAATCTGTAGGTAAAAAAAGCATCTAGAAGAAGCACGAGGCTGATAGAAATCCAAACAGAAGCTCTCTTTTTCTTATAGAGAGCTAAAGCAGCTCCTAGAAGAAGCAGGCCAAATCCACAGCCGATGATGAGGGACAGGAGGCTTTTAGCCTGCGTATAGCCCATGATTCCTCCTAGGAAGATCAAAAGTCCATACACCATGAGAATTACAGCAGATCTAGTCATAAGAACCCCATCCTAAGTTGTTTATATTCAATTGACAGATAATAAATTTTCCTGTATATTTTTGACACTGTTTAAATTAATAATTTTATGATTTTTAAGCCGGCAAGACGCATTTATGACTGGGCTGCCAAGAAGGCCTCCTCTACCCGAGCTCCGCTCTGGTTAGGAGTTGTGTTTCTTCTCGAGCTCGTTCTTTTCATACCTTTCGATGCGCTTCTCATGCTCTTTTGCATGGAGAACCCTCAGCGGCGTTACTTATACGCATTTGTGGCTTCAGTTGCTTCCGTGATTACAGGGGTTATCGGTTATCTGGTCGGGGATCTTTTGTGGGACACTGTTGGGCCTTTCATTACTTCGCATCTGATCTCACAACAGTTCTTCGATAAACTCGTAAACCATTACACCCACTATCAGCATTGGGCAGTTTTCTTTGGAAGTCTTCTACCCGTGCCTTTCAAAGCTGTTACGATTTCAGCCGGCTTTTGCCAGCTCAACCTCACCTCGTTCGCGCTCTTTGTCTTTTTCGCGAGATCTCTTCGCTTTTTCTTTATCGCAGAGGTTATGAATCGCTGGGGCGCTAAACTCAAGCCTTTCATCGACAGAAACTTCAACCGCATTGTGCTAGCAATTGGCGCAAAAGTGGCGATCGCCTTTACCTTTTTCTGGGTCATAGGTCAGTGAAGACTCTTCTTCTTTCTCCTGATGATATTGACATCGCGGCTAAACTCCTGAAAACAGGGGAGCTCGTTGCCTTTCCTACAGAAACAGTTTATGGATTGGGAGCGGTGATTTCTAATGCAGGCGCCATTGCGAAGATCTTCTCCACCAAGGGACGTCCTCAAAACAATCCGCTTATCGTTCATATTGCGAGTTTGGATGAGGTTGACGACCTTGCGATTGAAATCCCTCCCGTATTTTACACACTCGCCAAGGCCTACTGGCCAGGCCCACTCACTCTAATTTTACAGCGGAAGCCCTCGGTCTCCTCCGGTGTATCCGCTGAACTCGACACCATTGCCCTCCGAATGCCGCGGCATCCGCTGGCAAGAGCTCTCATCGAGAAGGTAGGGGAGCCCCTCGCCGCACCCTCTGCCAATCTCTCAGGAAAACCCAGTTCAACATCTGCCCAGCACGTTTGCGAGGATTTTGAAGGAAAGATCGCCGCAATCCTCGATGGAGGTATTTGCGAGGGGGGAATCGAATCGACCGTTATTAGCCTAGTTTTCGGAGAGAAGCCCCTTCTTCTGCGTCCTGGATCCATCACGAAAGAAGAGATCGAGAAGGTGTTGGGGAGCGCAATTGAGGTCCACGCGCCAAAAAAAGGGGAGAGGCCCTTATCCCCGGGTATGGCGTATAGGCACTATGCCCCGAAGGCGCCTATCAAACTCTTCGAAGTGGAAAAAGAGCTCCTGATGCACCTAAGAACAGCCTATTCGAAAAAACGAATGATTCTCTCTAACAGAGAGATTCCTGGCCATAAAACTTGGGCTTTGAGTCAAAAGACGTTGTATGCCCTTCTGCGCCAAAGCGATCGAGAGGGGTGCGAAGAGGTTCTTATTCTAATTGATGAAGAGCTCCAGCATGATAGGGCTCTCACGAATAGGGTTTTCAGGGCCAGTTCTTCAAATTAAACTAATTTATACGTAGGTTTATTCTTTTTATTATTATCTTGTAATATTTTTACTATTTAATTTATAATTATAATTCACAACGAAACAAAGGATTTAATTATGACAGACAAAATTGGCAAAACCACAAATCCAGGGATCTACGGCTTTTATGCACCTAAGGCCGCTAAACGCTCACTTCAGAGTGATAATTTTTGCTCAGTGGAGATCTTCAAACTGCCTGAAGACAAACAGGCTCAACCTGGCTGTTTAAGTTGGCTTGCAGGTCTAGTTTCAGGCTTTGTAAAATCGCTCTTCACATGCATTGGATCGATGTTTTCAAAGTCTAGCAAAGTGAATGAGCGTACTCCCTTAAAAGGGGTTGCATATCTTAGAACATTGAAATTGCAATACCTGCCTAGAGAGGAAAAACCCTCTATGCCTAAGGATCCAATCCTCGCCCAGTATCAGGCGCGCATTGCTGGCAGCGTAGTTAAAGCAAAGTAATTACAAGTTCGACGAGAACGAAGAGCCCCATTGCGATAAGCAGGGGCTTGCCTCCAGGCAATTGCTGATGTTTCAGCGAATGTCCCTGTTTATACCTTCCATTCCATACCATCAGAATCGGTAGCGCACCCAGAAGAAGGGCAACGCCGATTCCTCCTGCATAATTCAGAGCTTGAATGAAGATCGTGGGATCGATAAAGGCGATGATTGTTGGCAGGACAAAGATAATCGCGCAGATTCCTACCTTATACCAGCCGCGGTTTGGCACTTTAAGGCCATCGGCGAGGAAGTCGACAAAGGCGATCGCAATCCCAATATAAGAAGTTGTGAGAACAAAGAATGCGAATGCTTGGCCTACGGTGAGGAGGGCGGGGTTTTTGACAAACTCCTTGAGGGGATAGACGGCATTCTGTCCAAGCGCAAGCGCCTCTTTCAATCCACCCGCTCCTTCAAGAGGAACGATTCCTAAAATTAAAAACTCCCAAAGAATATAGATCAAAAAGGGGATAGAAGTGCCGAGGATAATCGCTAGGCGCACCTTTTTCACTTCACGGTTCATGTAGGTCATGAGCGTGGGAATCAAACTCTGATAGCCAAATGCCGTGAAAACAATTGGAAGAGCACCCCAAGCCTTTCCCCAGTTTGCCGAGGTGAGTAGGGCTCCCTTCACATGTGGAAGCGAGCTCCCAACGAAGAAGAGATAGGTTAGTACGGCACCGATCATTAACAAGATGTTTAGTCGATCAACCCATCCTGTTCCCAAATAGACCACAGGGGAGAAGATCAGAAGATAGAGCAGGATGCTGCTCCAAGATCCAAAGATGTTCCCGGTGAGTTGTTGCAGCACGCTGCCGCCACCCGCCAAATGGGCCACCATAAGCGAGAAAAATAGAAACAAATAGAGAGCCCAGCAGGCGATTTTCCCTGTGCGTCCGAGGAGGTGGTGAGAGAGGGTGATGAGATTCGCATCTTTGGGCATCCAGATGCACGCTTCGAGGATTAGGAGTCCAGTGCCCAACATAAACAGCCAGCAGATGAGATAAATTGCGAGCGAGGGCAAGAAACCGCCTTCAGCGGTGGCAACGGGAAGCGCAAGCATACCCACACCGAGACTTGTTCCGGTGACAAGAAGCGTTCCGCCGAAGAGATGACCAAATGAGCGTATAACTTGCATAGCGCATTATCTTATAACGTTTTCATCAGGAAGTGCAAGAGAGGAAAGCCCAGTTTCTGTGAGTGTGAGAAGAAAATTCCCCTGAAAGGGTTTGCCTGATGTATCGACGAGAGGGAAAAAACTCGCCTGCATGAGAGCGCTTTTTACCCAAAGACTCTCCCCCTTTTCAAAAAAAATCTCCTGCCAAATTTTTTCAAAAAACGCCGAGAGGGGATGGGGTTGACTGAGAGCCAGTTCTTCCACCGAGTGTGTAAGGCCAATTTCATCCTTTGCCTCTTTATAACAGCCGAAAATTCTTTCAACCTTGCACAAGTTGGTGAGCCCCAAAAAATGCAAAAAAGGTTTGGTGCGAATAATTTTGGCTCGCAGTGCAACCAGATCTCCTTTGATCAGGTACTCGCCGACAGTCTGATTTTCAGCAGAACGAATTTGCACAACATAAGATCCAGATTTTCTAACGCCGGGAATCTCGATCTTAAGTAGAGGAGCCTCATGTGTAATTCGCAGGTATCCTGCAAGTGCAAGTTCTAGAGAAAGGAGAACTAGGAACCCGAGAAAGACCAGAGCTTTTAATGTTTGATGCTGCGGACCACGCTTTAATCTCCAAAATACGCTCGCAACAACAATAAGAGATAAGCAGGCCAGGAGCAGAGGCTGCACACTTGCGGAGCCTCTCTTTGCGCTCATAAAAACAATCAAGAGACAGGTGAAGAAAAAGAGCGCAAAAGCTGCATTCACCAGTCTGCGCTTCTTTTCAAAGAAAGAGAGGAGGAGAGAGCGTATCGTAAGAATGAGGGCAAAGGAGATCATTCAACGTTAACGAGTTTTAGGCCGACGATACCAATCACAATAAGAAAGATTGAAATGAGTCGCACGATATGTGCCGAATCGCCAAAAAAAATGATTCCGCAGGCGACAGTGCCTGCGGCGCCGATTCCAGCCCAAACAGCATAAGCAGTTCCAATCGGGATCGTTTTCATCGCCTGAGACACGGAGAAAAAGCTCATGACGATAAATACCACCGTGATAAGGCTAGGAACAATTTTGCTAAACCCCTGACTGTACTTCAGGGCGATCGTGAAGCAGATCTCAAAGAAACCTGCGAGAAGTAGAAAGAGCCAAGCTATTGACATGAGTACAAGAATAACGATCGATTTTTTAAAGACAAGAACTCTGATACTGCCAACGGTCTAAAGTATCAATTTTATCCAGAGAAGCAAATCTTCGGCCCCGCTTCCACTCCTCACCCACGCACGTGGCTATGGTGAACTGGATGGTATAATCATTTTGTAAAATGATGGATTCAAGAGTATTCTCATCTGGAACCTTCGTAAGAGCTACTGCAGGTTCGGTGTGTATCGAAGAAATAAGTAAAAAAGTGGTGAGTTGAAAAAGATGACACAAAGATCGCATAAAATTTTGCTCCCAAATGAGTCTGAGATGCGAACCTGCTCCACTGAGGAGTTTGAGCACATCATACAGATAAAATTTCTTCCAAACTTAACATTTGCAACTGACAAAGTCTTGAAAAAAGTGCAAAAACTCTGCGCGACGGCTGAAAAGTATGAGGAGTTCGACAAGAAACAGAAGTGGCTAGGCGTTCTCTTTAATCCAGAAATCGAACAGGGAAGTGAGGTGGATGCCCTGATCCAATGGATCGACTCCAAATTCGGCTATGGTGTCTTTGCCATTAACGATCTACCACCCTTTACCTTCATAGGCGAATACACCGGTGAGGTTCGTAAACGCAAATGGGCCGACAAGAAAAACAACTACTGTTTCGACTATTCGGTTGGGGAGAAGACCCCTTTTCTCATAGACGCAGAAAAATCTGGAAATATCACCCGCTTCATCAACCACAGCCGAAGTCCCAACCTAGAGCCGATCTCTGTGATTTCAGGAGATCGAACACACGTGATCCTTCTCACCAAGCAGTGGATCAAAAAAGGCGAGCAGCTCACATACAACTACGGCCCCGACTACTGGAAACACCGCAAAGACGAACAATAATTTTTTACTTTAGTTTTGGGCAAAAAAAAGATCGACAAGTCGGGGGCTGAGGAGGGCACTGCGTGTCCCTCTCGTGAGCCCCCTGCTGGCCCCCTTGAGCTTCAATCCGCTTTGACAAATCGAGTGCTCGGAGGCGGGGTGTGCGAAGCACTACCCGGCACGCCTTCGGCTCTCCTGTGCTTCGATTTCTCATTGCGGCTTGAAGCCATCGGCTGCTCCCGCGCTCATTTCCCCAACCTTGCGGTTGGGTCCCCTCCTCGCGTCGTCTCGCAGTTTCCAGTTAAGAATCCAAAAGCAGTGTTTAGAAACATTACCCGGTCCTGCGAGACGACGCGAGAAAGGGGTCCCCGCGCTGAGACGTTAGTCCCGCGGGGAGATGAGCGCGCGAGCAGCCGATGGCTGCAGATGGCACAGAAGAATCGCAGCGCAGGAACGCCGTAGGCGTCGCGAGGTAGTGCACGGCACACCTCGCTTCCGAGCAAGCGATAGTGTGCGTTTTTCGAACGCACACGTTCTTCAAAGCCAGGTGCAGCTCAAGAGGGCGGCGGGGAACAAGGACATGAAATGCCGTGTTCCCGCACGTCTATGCATCTTTTCAGTTATAAGTACTAAAAATGCCGTGTATTATTCGCCGATGGAGAGGAGTTCCATGTCGAAGATGAGCGTGGTATTTGGCTCGATGTCGCGGCCATAGCCCATTTCGCCATATGCGAGGTAGGAGGGGATAAAGATGCGCCATTTATCGCCAACTTTCATCTTTTGTAGCGCTTCCGCCCATCCTGGGATTACCTGATTAACAGGGAAAACTTGGGGTTTATCGCGCTGGTAGGTGCTTTCAAATTCAGTGCCATCAATGAAGTAGCCGCGGTAGTGGACTTTCACGACGTCGAGAAGGCTAGGGGAGGCTCCTGTTCCTGGGGTTAGAACTTTGTATTGTAAACCAGATGGAAGTGTCTGCACACCTTCGACCTTCTGGTTTTTTGCTAAAAACTCTTCGCCCTTCTTTTTATTGTCTGCAGCGAGCTGAGCGATAAACTGCTTCTGTTGAGATTCAATCTGCTGGCGGAGAGCGTTGAGAATCGTTGTGATCTCCTCTGGCTTAAGTTTTGGCTCGGTGGCGGAAAACCCGTCGCGAAGGCCAGTTGCGAGGAATTCGACATCCATCTCTTTGAATTGGTTGCGGAGCTGTTTTCCTGTTTCAAGACCAATGCAGTAGCTTGCTTTTTCTCGATTCGTATTCATATGACTCTCCTGGTTGAATTTGTTAAAGATATCTCAACATGAATTGCTTAGTCCATTAAAAATCTCAAGTCATTGATTTTCAGGGTTTTATATTGGAGGTGAACTTTCTAGCAAAAACTGGTAACATCTTACGCATGAAAATTATTTGTGAAGAAGAGAGTTCACTTCTCGAGATCTTGCAAAAGCACTATCCCGATAGCTCGAAGAGCACGTTGCGCGGCTGGCTTGCCAAAGAGCGCATCTGTTTGGAGGGGAAGATCGTGCGTCTTGCCAACCACTCTGTGAAAGCAGGGGAGTGTATCGAAGTTGGTCAGAGAGTCCAGTTTCTGCGCGGCGATCTCCGTCTTTTATACGAAGATGCGCACCTCGTTGTCATTGTAAAACCTGAAGGACTTCTCTCAGTTGCAACCGACTTTAAAAACACCTGCGCCCATGCGATTCTCAAAAGACGTGCAGAGCAAAAAGTCTATCCTGTTCAACGTCTCGATCGAGGTACCTCTGGTGTCATGGTTTTTGCCTATACGCAAAGCACGCGAGAAGGTCTTCAAGAACAATTTAAGGCACACACTGTTGAACGTGAATATGCGGGTATTGTCGAAGGGAAGTTAGAGCAGCAGACCGGGACATGGAAAAGCTACTTGGTCGAAGACGCAGACTACTTCATGCAAAGCACACAATCTTCTGATGAGGGGAAATTTAGCGTGACACACTACTCCCTCCTGAAACAGACACAAACTCATGCGCTTGTGCGCTTTCGTCTTGAAACAGGGCGAAAAAATCAGATCCGCGTGCACTGCTCAGAAGCTGGTCACCCCATTGCAGGTGATGAGAAGTATGGTGCCAAAACAAATCCCGCAAAACGGCTGTGTCTGCACGCCTACAAACTAGGCTTTGTCCATCCTGTCACGCAAAAAAAGATGCAGTTCGAAATCCCTCTTCCCGAAAGTTTCCACAAAGTGATGAACTAGTATTTTGTCTTTGTCAGGATCTCTTTTTCGCCTTCAGTGCGCGCAACGAGAACAGCGCAGCAGCTGTCGCTAAACACGTTGACAGTTGTGCGACACATGTCGAGCAGGCGATCGACGGCGATAAAAAGTCCTATGCTCTCTTCTGGAAGGCCTAGGGCCTTCAAAATTACGATCACAGCAACAAGGCTTCCTGCGGGAATCCCCGCGACACCGAGAGAGGTGATGAGGGCGAGAAACACCACGAGAAATTGTGTCATGAACGAGATCTCGATTCCATACACCTGCGCAACAAACATGGCGGCGACACATTCGTAGAGTGCTGAGCCGGCAAGGTTGAGCGAAAGACCGAGCGGAATTACCAAGCTACTAATACGGTTGGAAACACCGGCTCTCTTTTCGACACAGTCCAATGTAATTGGAAGTGTGGCGGTTGAAGAGCTTGTAGAAAAAGCGGTGACGAGAGCGGGAGCCATTGCCTTGAAATGTCTTAGGGGATTCACGCGTCCTACCAATTTAAGAATAATGGGCATGACGATGAAGGTGAAGAAGCTAAGCGCTAAAATCACAGTGATAAAGAAGATCAGCAACGATTTAAGCGACTCAAATCCTGTGGTCGCAAAGACCTTCGCAACGAGAAAAAAAACGCCGAAGGGAAGAACCTTCATGATCATATGTGTGATATGGATCATGGTTTGAAAAATACCCTGCCAAAAGCTGCGCAGTGTTGCGGAGTTGTGTGATTCGATCTTCGTGATTGCGTAACCAAAAAGCAGAGAGAAGAAGATGAGTGCGAGCATCTGTCCTTCTGCCATGGCGTGCAAAATATTTGAAGGAACGATCTGCAGAAGAAGGTCAGAGATGGTATTGAGCTTTTGACTTGAGAGCTGTTGTTGGATATGGGCAAACTCTCCAGCCTTTGCAGAGAGCTCTTGAGAGAGCCCATCGCTTCCGGGGTTAATGAGATTGACAAAAGCGAGCCCCGTGAGCACTGCAAGAAAGGTTGTTGAGATGTAGAATCCAAACGTTTTGAGCCCCAATCTTCCCATCTTGCCTTCGCTGCCGATGCGTGCAATGCCGGTGATGATCGATGCAGAGACCAATGGAACAATGATCAGTGTTAGGGATTTGATGAAAAGCGTTCCAAAGAGGTCGTAGATCGAATAAAAGGTGATCCCAAATAGGCCCGTCTTTGTGCCTGTCAAAGATCCACTGACTACGCCAAGACCAATCGCTAAAAACACCCACCAGGGGGAGACTTTTTTCTGCTTCATATTTCGCATTGTGCCGATTTGTCCTTTTAACATTCTATGGAAAATTTTAAACAAGAAAAGTATATAGGCTTTTATGAGCCAATTCAAAAAAGGTAAGGGTATGATGGGGAAGACCGTTGCGCATAAGTTAATCGAGAGCCATCTCATTTCGGGAGAGATGCTACCGGGCAAGGAGATCGGCCTAAAGATCGACCAGACGCTGACGCAGGACGCGACCGGCACCATGGTGATGCTTGAACTCGAAGCTATGGGGGTTCAAAAAGCTAAGACCGAAATCTCTGCGCAATATGTCGACCACAATCTTCTGCAGACAGACTATAAGAACGCGGATGATCACCTCTTTTTACAGAGCGCTTGCCAAAAGTTCAATATCTGGTTTAGTCGACCTGGAAACGGGGTAAGTCACCCAGTCCATATGGAAAATTTCGGCAAGCCAGGAAAAACTCTGCTCGGTTCTGACAGTCATACCCCAGCCGCAGGATCGATGGGAATGCTTGCGATCGGCACCGGGGGCTTAGAGGTAGCGCTCGCGATCGCAGGAGAACCCTTTTATACAAATATGCCACGAGTGATGGGTGTACGCCTTGTTGGAAAGTTGCGCCCTTGGGTCAGTGCAAAAGATATCATTTTAGAGATGCTCAGACGCCATGATGTGGATGGGGGAGTGGGGCGTATCATTGAATACTACGGGCCTGGGCTTAAATACCTGACGGCGATGGATCGCCATGTGATTGCGAACATGGGAGCAGAGCTCGGGGCGACAACCAGTGTATTTCCTTCTGATGAAGAAACACGAAAATTTCTTAAACAGCAGAAGAGGATCAAAGATTGGAAAGAGATTGTGGCGGACCCAAAGGCGGATTACGATGAGCACGAAGAGATCGATCTTTCCAAGCTCGAACCACTCATCGCGTGCCCGAGCAGTCCTGGCAACGTGGTTCCCGTTTCACAAGTCGCGGGCAAAGAGGTGTTCCAAACGATGGTTGGCTCTTCGGCTAATCCGGGTCTTCGCGATTTCGCTGTAGCGGCCGCAATGATCAAGGGTAAGCAAGTACACCCTAGAGTCTCTTTCGATATCATTCCGACTTCTCGCCAAATTTTGGAAAATCTCACAAAAATGGGGCACGTGGAGGCGCTTCTACACGCTGGAGCACGAATCCACCAGCCTGGCTGCAATGGATGCATCGGCATGGGGCAAGCACCTGCGACACATAAAATCAGCTTGCGTACGGTTCCTCGTAATTTTCCTGGAAGATCAGGCACAAAGGATGATCTGGTTTATCTCTGCAGTCCCGAAACTGCAGCTGCTGCCGCACTGACGGGCGTGATTACAGATCCAAGAAAGTTGAAAGGCAAATACCCCAAATTCAAAGAACCCGAGAAAATTATTCTCAATCCCGATGCAATGCTGGCACCAAAACATGACCCTAAAACCAAACTCGAGATGGGTCCAAATATCAAACCGCTTCCGCTCTTTCCTCCGCTTGAAGAGCATATTGAAGGTCCTGTCCTTCTCAAGATGGGAGATAATGTTTCAACCGATGAAATTCTGCCGGCCGGGACAAAGGTTCTTCCCTTTCGCAGCAATATCCCTGCAATTTCAGAGTTTACCTTCGATCAGGTTGACGAAACCTATTCTCATCGTGCCATGAAATACCAGAAAACAGGTTCGTTGCTTATTGCCGGAGCCAATTATGGCCAGGGATCGAGCCGTGAACACGCCGCGATTGCGCCGCGCTACCTGGGAGTGCGCGCGGTGATTGCGAAAAGCTATGCACGTATTCACAGAAAGAATTTGATCAATTTTGGCATCTTGCCGCTTCTTTTCGATGATGAGAAGGATCTGGGAAAGATCGATCTAAATGACGTTCTTGAAATACGGGATGTGCGAAAGGCTATTCAGTCCGGGAAGGACATCTCCATCATGAATAAGACAAAGAAGCGTTCTTTCCTCGTTAGGCACTCGCTTAACCACAGAGAATTGGAAGAGGTGTTAGCAGGAGGGCTCATTAACATTATTCTCGAAAGAAAGAAGAAGGAGAAAAAATGAAATTTCTAAATCTATGCATGATTGCCGCCCTACCATTTCTCGTTTCCTATGGCTCTTCTGCAAAAAAAGTTGAAGAAAATGGCGATCCTGCTGTGAAAGCCTATAATGCTGGAGTTGCAGCTCAAAAGAAAAAAAATTACGAAGTTGCCATCAACAACTATGAGCAGGCGGTAGCCCTAAAACCCGATTTTGTTGATGCATTCAACAATATGGGTTTCTGCTACCGCATGATCGCAAAGTCCTATCTAGATCGATCTGGTGACGCGTATGCAAAAGCGCTCAAAATTAATCCTAAACACGAGCAAGCACTCGAATACCAAGGTGAATATTGGATCATGCGCGGTGAACTGACTAGAGCATATAAAAATTATCAAACGCTCGTTCAGATGAAGTCTGCTGAAGCAAAAGACCTGCAAAAACCACTTGATGAGGTCTTAGGCGAAGCAAAAACGGTTCTTAAAACCTACAGAGAATAAGTTAGTTCAGTGCGAGTTTGAAAACTCTTTGATCATCTCTCTGCAGATACTGCTCCATTTCGGGATTTTGATTGCCGATTTCAAGAACTCCAATGTTGGGATCGACTAGAAAGCCGTGCGCTCCATCGATCTTGATGTAAAGAGCTCGGTGACGCGGAAGCGAGATGTCATAGATACCATTTTCTAAACGACTCCAATCCCGTACATGAACTTCTCTGCGGGAGTATCCCAAAAGCTCATCCGTGTGGCAGAGAGCTTGCAAAACAGCTGCTTTTTTTGGAGCGCCGTCTGCAAAAAGTGCTGCGATTTTCTGAAGGTGGTGTCTCGGGCGCTCCCTCATGAGATCTTCCGTGCGAAGATAGAGCAGTCCAAACAAGTTTGTGATTCCACGACAAACGCCCTCTCTTTGATAAAAGCTTAACCTCTCCCAGCCTCCTGCTGTTGTGTAGAGCTGCAGATCGTGCTGAAGTTCCCGCGCGTCGAGAGCTGGTTGCAAGTAGACGGAGCGCGCAGAAAATGCATAAGTGTTAAAAAGAGGGGAGAGGAGAGCCTCGCCATGTTCTAAAATCTTTGCAATCTGATTCAATGCAAAAAAGTTGTGCATAGTAATCACCTCAGTCTCCCTTGCCCAGCGTGATACACCAACTGTGAGCAGGACTAAAGAAACCATCGCGAAGAAAAGCATCAGAATCAGGTTAAGAGAAATGGTGGGAAGCAGGTGCGCAACTCTCCATCTTCCGGCAAGCAGTGGTTCTTGAGACTCTTGGCCTCTTATTTGAACCGTCTCCTCTCTGACATCCAGAAAAGCTTGAAGTGCTTCAAAAGAGCGAAGATAAGAGGGGGTATTTACTGAACAACACATACCGTAGACTTTGGAGACACATTGCTGGGTGCTTTTTTATCTGGAGGAGGCTCTTTTGGAGTAACAGGCCGAATCCCTGAAGATTCTCTTAGTTTGAAAAAGATTCGGACCTGATCGTGCATTACAGTTGTAAGTAGGGGAAGTTTCGCGAGAGTGTTGCCAAGCTGTTGGTAAGAACCTGCAGGAAGCGCGGTGTATTCAAGATCCAAACTTGCGAGCTCTTTTAACTCCAACATACTTTGAAGTGGAAGTTCTGTGAGGGGATTATGAGAAAGATCTAAATGACGCAAATTGCGAAGAGCCACAAAAATCTCCTCAGCAAGTACTTTCAGCTCAGATTTTTTCAAATTTAAAAATGTGACCAGATTAAACTGTTTACGGTTGCTCTCGTCGAGCATTGCGCGACGAATTTCAGAAGCACGATAGCCGTTACAAACTCTTTGAAGCGCTGGCACGGCATGCATGATTTGACGCCATACCACACGCAGGCTGTGTGCAAGGGCAGACTCCTCCTTCAACATTAAATTTAAATTTCGATCATCGCATATCACACGTGACAATGAAGGCATATCCGCAATTATCCTCGCCGTTTCAAAATACTTGCTTGGCAAAAACTTGTTCCCGCCAATGTAAAGAACTTGAAGGTTTGAAAAGTAGAAAAACTCCGGAAGTGCAGAGAGGTGGTTACAAGAAATATCTAATGCATTCAGCCCCTGGAAAAGAGAGATTTGCCGAGGAAGAACCGTGAGCTGTCTACCTGAAAGTTGGAGCTTAGCCATTTGATTGAATGCAGGACCGTATTCAAGATGTAAAAATGCCTTTCGAATAGCCCTAACATTTTCAAAATACGGAATGATTTTTACCTGCTTTGCAAGTTGAGCCCAAACTTCTTTAAGACACAACGAGTTTTGAATCGTTTCTAAAAGAACAACCACCCTTCTCGGAGAAAGGGAACAAAGGAATTTCGCTTTTAGGCGATTAGCGCTTTTCGCATCAAGAGAGGCTAGCTTTTTCTGTAGCAGGTGGTTCAAAGTGCGAAAAAGAACATAGTAATTTTGGGGCCGCATTGTATGACTCGCATGCAGATCCTTCTTTTTCTTCTCTAAGCTCAGGGGTAATTCCCACCACCATTTTTCAAGACAGTGATTCATCCGATCTCGCCAACTCTTGCTCACAAGAGGTAGTGCAGCGTCAGGTGCAAATTCAAAAATTGTGCTCTTCGCTCGAAAACAGAGTTTTTGTGAAACAAGTTCCCCTGGAAAAAGTGTTTTCAAACGAGCAAGTTTCGAATCTAGATGCAGAATTCGTTGTTGTGCAAGAGAACCTTCAAATCTTTCCAGAATCACTTCAGGTGCTGTCGGGTGAATTTTTTCGAGTTTTTTAACGAGAAGTTGATTGAGCAATTGAAATCGTTTGAAAAAGTTCGCATCGGGCTGGTTTCTCTCGACAAAAGCTTTACATTCACTCAAAGAATCTGGAAGAGCATTCCAACATCTCTCTAAGAGTGATCTCATCTTTTCGCGCCACTCTTTTGAAACACAGGCGGCAGCCGCTTGTGGAGCGAATTCAAGCGGTCCATAACTCGCATGCGGAAGCACAAAAAACCTGCTAACTTTGCTGCTCATCTACTCCTCAAAAAACGATCTCTTTAGCCGGAAAAAAAGAATTCAGGGGATTTAATATTTTAATTGTCAAAATTAAAAATCAATTTTTAATTTAATTATCTTCGAAAGCATAGCAAATCTAAGGTATTTTAAAAATTAAAGATTTTGTTACTATATCAATAAAATTGATTAGAAATCTTTACTTAGTTATAATAGATCGGAAACAAGGAGATTTTATGAAGGTGTTTAACAAATTAATGAAAAACAAGACGTTTAATATCAGTGCAATTACATTAGTTGGATTAATGGCGTTTCTAGGAAGTTGGGACAGCTTTAAGCGAGGACCAATGGCGTCCCTCGCTAGCTCAATGGTTGCATTCGCGACAGAAGCTAAAGGTCTCAAAGTCACAGCGAAAAGCTATAGCGGCTCTGAAAGTAAAAAATATCTTCATAAAAACTTGCTTAGTATGGGGTATCAACCGATCCAGCTTACCGTCGAAAACAACACCGGTGATTCCTATATTCTTTCTAGGGATAGCATTAGCCAGCCCAACGTTTCAGGTGGAAAAATTGCCTCTTCGGTGATCAAAAAAGCGCTGCCGAGGTCGATCGGGCTTAGGATCGCAAGCTTGTTCTTTTGGCCAATGATGATTCCAAGCACCATCGACGGTATTTACACGTTGAAAACATATGCGAAGATCAAGAAGGATCTCTCTGCAAAAGGTGTTAAAGAAGAAGGCGAGGAGATCCCTCCATATTCAACATTTAACCGAGTCATCTTCGTTCCGAAAAAAGAGGTGAGAGAGATGCTCACGGTGACGCTTAACGGCAAAGATGATCGAGATGAAGCCCACAGCTTCATCAACAGAATCGAAGGCCAGGAAGATAAGGTTCCTCTGCATCCAGTCGAATAACAACATAAGATCAATTATCAGACGTTGCGCATAAGTTCCGACTTGCTCTAATGGCCTGGTTAATCCCCAGGCCATTTTTATATCCCCACTCTTTCGACATCCGACTAGATTTATTCATGAAGCATCTTTAGCATGTAGTCCTTAGCAATTATCTTGGAGCGATTTTATGTCTTGTCTTTCAGGAGTTCTAACATTTTTTTGTGGCTCTACTGCGCATTCAAGTGTAGATGGCTCAAAAGTCGCCACTGAGAAAACTCTTTCAGGTCGTTTCTCAAAATTGCCGGACAGAGTTCTAGGTCAGATCCTGCTTTATTGCAATGGAAAGGAATTGGGTATCGTTCCCCTAGCTTGTAGACGATTTCGACAGCTAACGCGGAATGAACAGGGTCAAAACAACGTTATTTGGCGCCAAATTTTACAGCTGCAAGCATCTTTAAAACTTCCTAATAACAATAAGTTCAACTACAAAGATCTCTACTGCCTGTTCGTTGTTAAATGTTATGCCCCGGGAAAAACTGCCTTAAAGCCGGAAGAGGCGAGTTTTCACAAAGAACCGACCGGACGTTGTGTGGGGTGGCATTGTGTTGAGAGAGAGCGGGCTCTGGTTAAATTCGTTTTAAACTCTAGTGAGACATCTCCGAAAGAAACGCTTGAAACTATCATGGTTTTCCAAAAGGCATTCCCTTCTTCATTGAGAACGTCCTGGAATGTGAATGGTGATCCTCAAGTCCTTTGTGATAGCTGCGAAAAGAATGTCGAGCTTTCTCATAGTTCAAACTGGATTAAACCAAACCTTGTTCGGTGCGCAACTTACGCTCCAACTTATGGAATGGGCTTTACCGCCTAAGAGCTCTCTATGAGATTTTGAATCAGTATTTTCTAGATAAATTTGCTCGGCTTTTCTAGACTCGTAGAAAAGTTTTTAGTTTGTGGTGCTGCAAATGACAACGGTTTTGAGTACCCAAAACTTGGCATCTCCAACTCTGTTGGGTAGTCCAGAAAGTAGTGGTTCGCTTTCTCCTCTTAATCTAAGCAGTCCTTCGGAATCATCGGAATCAGTTGTCCGTACATTCAAAGATGCAATGCGCGCGAAAAAGACTCTAAGGACTTCTCAGTCAGCTTTTATACCTGATGAGGTGCAGGTGCTCACTTCTGACAAGTATGATAAATTCCAGAGCAGTGTTCAGCATATTAAACAAAAAATACTAGAAAAGGCTGAACAGAAAGGCGATGCGCAAAAAAAAATCTCCGCTCCTCCTCCCGTTCCAAAGCTTCCCAAGTCGGTCTCCTTTTCGGTGTTTCTTCCAATAACGTCAGAAAGCTATTTCGAGAGGTTCCCAATAAAAAAAAAGAGTGTCAAAGAGATGTCAGGAGGCTCAAGTGTACCTGCCCTGCTTAATGCACATGTGGGGGAATCAGTTTTTTCTGAATGGCATCGCCCAGTAACTGCTTTCGATATCGGAGATAGTCTGGCGGTTTTCTGTCTTTCGCAAAAACACGTTTTTGTTCATCACATCTCATCTGGTGAAGATAGCGAAAAAGCAGTAAGTGCTCAGTTTGCAAGGTTTCCTCCTGATGAGGATTCAACCTATAAAATTTATCTTGCGGGTGGAGATGAATCACCCGAATCAACAAGGCTGCTCTCCAATATTAAATCGGTTCTCCCGCTTTTTTTTGGTAACAGATATTCGATCCAGGAATTTCTTCGAAATAGGAGCCCTGATAAGTTATCCATCAGCGTGTGTTGCATGGGTGACAAAAGGCTTTTATTTTGCCACCACGACTAGAAGCGCAATAGGAATTGTGCAAGAAGGCGGTTGTCATGGAAGCTGTCGCCCCATTTGCCTTTGTAATCCAATGAGAAGGTGCGGTTCTCATCCGGAAGAAGAATGGTAAGGCCGAGTGTGCCGCTGAAAAGTGTTCGATCTGGATTCATGCCTGTTGTGTGCATCACACACGAGCCGTTTTCAAAACTGGACTTGTAGTGTTTGCCTGCGAATCGCCACTCGCGAATGGCACTCAAGCCGATCGACGGAGAGACTTTATTCTTGCTAACCGCAAAACAACGTGAGAGCTCTAGGCCAATTTCAGCCTGTAGGAGGTTGGAGTTTTTGCTTTCGACATGGAGATTGAGGCTCTCAGCGCCGTGTTCGTTAAAACTCGCTTCCTTGACGTAGATGTAATCCGCTCGTGCAAATGGAGAGAGCTGTAGCTTTTTACCAAAAAAGAGGCCGCTTTGGAGGTGTCCTGATCCCTGCCAGCCATGGTGTGAGCCCTTTGCATGTCGGTCGATATCTATGAGTGAGCCATCTCCAAAGATGATGCGACGGGTTGTGTTATAATGGTTGTAGCTTCCGATTGCAGAACCAAAAAGATAGGCGTACTTGCCTGTTGCAGCGGCATAAAGCGTTGCATATCCATTTTGCATATTGCTACTCCCCTGCCCATGCTCCCATTTCAAATGGTTATAGCTGTAGCCAAGGGCTCCTCCGAATGTCCAGGTTTTAGAGGGATTAAAGTCTAAACCTGCAAGAATTCCAGTTGTGCCGGTGTCATATCCTGGTTGTTCGTTTTTGTTGCTCTGATGAGAGAAAGCGCCAAAAGGAGAGATCCAGAAAGCACGGCTTTTCTCAACTGGACACTCCACGACTTCTTCTATTGGAACAACTGAAGGTGGAGTGGTGGGTTTAGTGCGCGCAAAGAAGGGTCTTTTTTTCTGTGGAGCTTTAGGCGCAACTTTTTTTGGTAAAGGGGCTTGTTTGCATGGTCTTGGACAGATCTGTGCATTTTGTATAAGTCTTTGGAAGATATTGTCATTCACGTAGAGGGTTGCATTCTCTTGCGCTAAAGCCAAAGCGGTAAATTGCGAAGGCTGCATCTGGTTCAATGCTAGGGCTAAACCCTCGATTGTCGGAATCATACGTAACTCTGCAATCACGGATTCGAGATCACTGTCTGGAGTAGCGGTGAGAGTGTCTAAGCAGCTGGCAACAGCTTCCGCATTGTTGCTGCCGCTAATCACGCTTGCAAAAGGCAGTGTGGTGATGTTTGTCAAAAGAACGTCTCCTGCCCCTGAATTATAGGCAACCGTTACTACAAAGGTTGGCAATGTAGTTTCAACAGTAGAAAACGTGCCAAAAAGAGATGAGGGTGGGGCGTTGACGACGATGTATGTAAAACTTTCGGGATAAATACCGGCTTCAGGGATGATGAGAAGTCTTGCTCCGGGTTGTATTGTATAAGTCCCGTTAACATCTACGCGATCGGCAGCGACAGGACTTATTTCAATCTCTAAAGTAGAGCCTGCTGCTTGAACAACATCTCCATTAATAGTAATAACGCCAATGCTATTGCCGGGTGCAAGAGTTCCGTTAACTGTTAAAGGGCTCGTGATGGTGCCTGTTCCTCCCAGAGTGGCGCTTGCCCCCACTGTCATACTACTTGATGCAAGAGATCCATTTACGCTTAGACGTCCGCCAGAAACAGAAGTCGTTCCAGTAAAAGCGGGGCTCGCTCCTGAAATGATGAGATCGCCGCTGTTCTGTTTTATCAGCGAGCCGTTACCGGTTAACGTGCCAGCGTAAGTTTCCGTAGTGGCCTGATCAAAGACAAGGGAAGCGTTATTTGTGATATTGCCTTGAACAGCCGTAGCACTCCCCTGCAATACGCCACCGGAAATCGTCGTTCCGCCCGAGTAGCTATTCGCGCCTGTTAAGATTAAGGTGCCGGCATTCTGTTTTGTAAGAGAGCCTCCAACACCAGAAATCGTTCCAAAAAAGGTCGAGCTGCCAGAAGTACCAGTTGTTAATGTTGCAGACCCTAGTGTCACACTACCCGATCCTGCAAGAAGAGCAATGGTCTGGTTGTTGCTGTTGAGATCCAGTGTTCCACTTGCGCCCACAGTCACATCGGAACTACTCGAAAATGTATTCGCAACTCCCCCCTGTAGAGTACCCGCGGTAACACTGGTGGCACCAGAGTAGCTATTCGTTCCTGTCAGCGAAACGATCCCTCCGTTCTGCTTAGTTAGCGTTCCACTTCCGCTCATATTTCCTGCGTATGTTCCTGGAGAGTTTGCAAGAGGTTGGTCGAATACGACCGCGGCGTTGTTGAGGATATCTCCCTGAAGCCCGCTAGTTGTTCCTCCATCTGCTACAGTACCTTGCAATATCCCACCCGAAACGGTCGTGCCTCCTGTGTACGCATTGAGGCCAGTGAGGATAAGCGTGCCTGCATTCTGCTTAACAAGAGAGCCGCCGGCTCCTGAATCTGAAATTGCTCCGGAAAATGTGGATGAGCCTGTAGCACCCACAGTAAAGACTCCCGAGCCAAGAAGAACTCCGCCAGAGCCATTAAGAAGTGCGACTGCTTGAGCATTGCTATTGAGGTCGAAGGTTCCAGATGCACCAACTGTGAGATCGGTTGTTGTCGGAAGAGCATTGTTGATATCCGATCTAATCGTTCCACTGTTGATCGTGGTTGTGCCTGTATAAGTATTTGCAGCACCAAGACGCAAAAGATTAGTGCCACTTTTGACAATGCTGCTGAGCGCCGATTCGGAGATGACACTGTTAACGAGAATCGTGCCATCTAAAGTATCAAAAATATAACTGCCTCCACCGAGTTGAAAAAGCAAAGCATTGATCGTCGAGCTCCCCACTCCGGCTGTGTTACGAGAGATTGTTCCTCCAATCCCCCCACCTCCTGTTAAGATCGTATTGGCAGACAACGTGGTATTTGCCATTGTTAAAGCTGTCGATGAACTCGTAAGCGTGATCTGTGTAAGCCCCGCCGTGGATCCGGTAAGATAAGTGAAACTTGGGACAATAGGGGCTCCTGAAAATGCTGCGGTACCTGAATTGAGTGTAACGTTAGTGGCTGCACCAAACTGTGCTCCTGTTGCTGATAAGGTGCCGGTTCCGTTAATCAGCACATCGCCGGGGGCCGCGGCAACACCCCCTGATTTAGTGAGCGCTAATGTACCAGCGGCTACCGTTGTAAGTCCTGTATAGGTATTTGCGGCAGATCCTGTTAAAGTGGCAATGCCCGCTCCCTGTTTAGAGAGAGCCCCACCTGTGCCGCTAATAACACCATCGTATGAGGCGTTGCTGGCGGTACCGAATGTCAGAGTCGCATTTCCTAAAGAAACTGTTCCGGTTCCTGCACTAGAACTTAAAAGTCCAATTGTCTGATTGAAATTATTCAAATCCAGTGTTGCATCTACAATATGAGTCGAAGTAGGGGCAAAGGCATTTACAGCCCCTCCTTGAAGAGAGCCTCCACTCACTGTCGTTGTACCGCTGTAAGTATTTCCCCCAGCAGATGAGAGGGTAAGAGTGGCTGCTCCATTTTTAGTCAGACTTCCACCGACACCTGTGATCGTTCCGCTATATGTAGAAAGAGTTCCCACATTTGTTGTGAGCGTGCTGCTTCCCAGTGTCACACTTCCCGAACCGCTTAAAGCTCCGATGCTCTGGTTAAAGCCGCCTAAATCTAATGTGGCGTCAACAACATGCGCAGAGTTCGCAGAGAATGCATTTGCTGCGCCGCCTTGTAGTGTTCCAGCACTGACCGTAGTCGTACCACTGTAGGTATTTCCTCCTGCAGATGAAAGAATAAGTGCGGCAGCCCCATTCTTTGTTAGGCTTCCCCCGACGCCCGTGATCGTTCCGCTGTAGGTAGAGCCACTCCCTACGTTTGTTGTGAGTGTATTGCTGCCCAAAGTGACACTTCCAGAGCCGCTTAGCGCTCCGATGCTCTGGCTAAAACCACCTAGGTCTAGAGTGGCATCCACAACGTGAGCAGAGTTCGCAGAGAATGCATTCGCCGCGCCCCCTTGAAGTGTTCCCGCACTTACTGTCGTTGTGCCACTGTAGGTATTTCCTCCTGAAGAAGAGAGAATAAGAGCGGCAGCTCCGTTCTTTGTTAGGCTTCCCCCGACGCCCGTGATTGTTCCGCTATACGTAGCGCCACTTCCCACGTTTGTTGTAAGGGTATTACTTCCTAGAGTCACAGCTCCCGAACCGCTTAACGCTCCGATACTCTGGCTAAAACCACCTAGGTCTAGAGTTGCATTCACTACGTGCGCAGAGTTCGCAGAGAGTGCATTTATTGCACCGCCTTGTAACGTTCCGGCAGTAATCGTAGTAACTCCAGAGTAGTTGTTCGTCCCGCTAAATGCGACAGTGCCGCTATTCTGTTTCGTAACTGTGCCCGCTCCACTCATATTGCCGGCATATGTACCCGTGGTTGTTTGATCAAATACAACCGCTGCGCTGTTGGAAATGTCTCCTTGGAGACTTGTCGTTGTCCCCTGCAGTATTCCCGCCGAAACGGTTGTTCCTCCCGTGTAACTATTGGCGCCAGAAAGCGTCAATCTAGCAGCTCCGTTTTTCGTTAAGCTTCCGCCTAGTCCAGCAAGAGTCCCAGAAAATAAGGAGTCAGAGGAGACATTTGTTGAGAGGTTATTGCCGCCAAGCGTCACACTTCCAAAACCGCTTAGCGCTCCAATGCTCTGGTTAAACCCGCCTAAAGCCAGAGTCGCATCTACAACGTGAGCAGAGTTCGGAGAGAATGCATTTGTTGCGCCGCCTTGAAGTGTTCCTGCACTGACTGTCGTTGTGCCGCTGTAGGTATTTCCTCCTGCAGAAGAGAGAATTAGTGCTGCTGCTCCGTTCTTAGTCAGGCTTCCACCGACACCCGTGATCGTTCCGCTGTAGGTAGAACCGCTTCCAACGTTTGTTGTAAGTGTGTTGTTTCCTAGAGTCACACTTCCAGAACCGCTTAGCGCTCCGATGCTCTGATTAAAACCACCTAAGTCTAAAGTCGCATTCACAACATGTGCAGAGCTCGCCGAAAACGCGTTCGTTGCGCCGCCTTGCAACGTTCCCGCGCTGACCGTCGTTGTGCCGCTATAGGTATTTCCTCCGGCAGACGAGAGAATAAGTGCGGCAGCTCCATTCTTTGTTAGGCTTCCACCGACACCCGTAATTGTTCCGCTATACGTAGCGCCACTTCCCACATTTGTTGTGAGTGTATTGCTGCCTAAAGTGACACTTCCAGAACCGCTTAAAGCTCCGATGCTCTGGCTGAAACCTCCCAAGTCTAATGTGGCGTTCACGACGTGAGCCGAATTCGGAGAAAATGCATTTGTTGCGCCGCCTTGCAAAGTTCCTGCGCTGACTGTCGTTGTGCCGCTGTAGGTATTGCCTCCTGCAGATGAAAGAATAAGAGCGGCAGCTCCATTCTTTGTTAAGCTTCCACCGACACCCGTGATCGTGCCGCTATACGTAGAGCCACTCCCCACGTTTGTTGTGAGTGTGTTGCTTCCCAGTGTTACACTTCCAGAACCGCTTAAAGCACCGATGCTCTGACTGAAACCTCCCAAGTCTAATGTGGCGTTCACGACATGCGCAGAGTTCGGAGAAAATGCGTTCGTTGCGGCGCCTTGCAACGTTCCCGCGCTAACTGTAGTTGTACCGCTGTAGGTATTTCCTCCAGCAGACGAGAGAATAAGTGCGGCAGCTCCATTCTTTGTAAGGCTTCCGCCAACACCCGTGATCGTTCCGCTGTACGTAGAGCCGCTTCCTACCGCCGTTGTCAATGTATTGCTTCCCAGAACTACACTTCCAGACCCGCTTAAAGCTCCGATGCTCTGGCTAAAGCCTCCCAAATCTAATGTGGCGTTCACGACATGCGCAGAGTTCGGAGAAAATGCATTTGTTGCGCCGCCTTGCAGCGTTCCCGCGCTGACTGTTGTTGTGCCGCTGTAGGTATTTCCTCCAGCAGACGAGAGGATAAGCGCAGCAGTTCCGTTCTTAGTCAGGCTTCCGCCAACACCCGTGATTGTTCCGCTGTAAGTAGATCCACTCCCCACGTTTGTTGTGAGTGTATTGCTTCCCAAAGTAACGCTTCCAGAACCGCTTAGCGCTCCAATGCTCTGATTAAAGCCACCTAAGTCTAGAGTTGCGTTTACAGCATGTGCAGAGTTGGCAGAGAAAGTATTCGTTGCACCGCCTTGTAGCGTTCCAGCACTGACAGTCGTTGTGCCTGTGTAGGCGTTTGATCCCGAAAACTGCAATACTCCTGCTCCAGATTTGGAGAGACCTCCTGTCGCGCTAATACTTCCAGAAATGCTCATATCTACACCCGCGGATCCATCGGCAATATTGAGGTCGCGCGAGACGCTTCCAAGATTTAAAGCACTGGCGATCGTTGCAGTACCACTCGCTCCATTGAATACGATTCCTCCTCCACTTGCACCCGTTAAACTGACTGTGCCGGGGCTTGAAATTGTTGCCGCTTGCATAGATAAGGCGGTGCCTGTGGTTAGAAGGGTAAGAGTAGCTCCGCCAGGTGTTACGCTTCCTCCATTCACAGTCAACGCTGTGATCGCATCTGCATTGTTGTTCAGATTAAAAGTTCCATCATTGACGATGACTGAAACTGCATTGTCGATCTGATTGGCCTGGTCAAGCCTTACAACTGTTCCAGGATTATTTATTGTGAGCGTGGCAAATGGAATTGCTCTGACTCCTGTCTTGTTTAGCACCAGTGTGCCAGCATTGACAATGGTAGCTGCTCCATAGTTGTTCGCATTGGTTCCAGCAAAAATTGTCGTGCCCGTCCCCTCTTTGGTCAATGTATAAAGAGGATTCAACCCTGAGGTGATGGTATTACTCATTGTAAAAGTGCCTGTAGAATTATGGGTAATAACAAAAGGCTTTCCATAATTATACAACGCAGAAATCTCATGATTCCCATTCCCATTAACATTTGTAATATTAATTTCTATTTGCGCAGGAGTTGCGGGGATGTCATTGAAATTGCCAGCCCCTCCTTGAATAAGATAATTAAAGTTACTGTCCAAATTTATTTGAGCAACCGCAATCACTGTGTTCAAGGTGATTGTGGAATTAGATGCTATGGAATTGGTTAGGTTTGCGACGTCATCTGCGCCATTCGGAAAACTGAGATCACCCCAGTTGGCATTGTTATTCCAATTCGCAGCACCGCCTGTGTTGGACCATGTTCGCGTGACAGAGAACAGAGTTGTTCTCCAGGAAAGCAGGGCAACAAATAGCAATAAATATAGGCGCGCAAAGACCTTGGGCATGAATTCGGACTATATATTTTCTTATAAATAATGAAAATACTAGAGCGATTTGCGCACGACTTGATTCAGACTTCTGCATTTAAAGTAATAGTCAAGTGCTTCTTTGCCGCCAAGAATAAGCGGGAGCTTAAGCGCATCTTCATAGACTACCCAGCGAGCCTCTTCATGCTCCTGAGTAGCAAGTTTGATGAGGGGAGCTGTAGTAAATCGAGCGCAAAAGAGGTAGAAGGTGTAATCCATGTGAGATAAACGGATGTATAAAGTTCCAATTTCTTGCAGGGATGATCCGTCTATTTTTACGCCGATCTCTTCATCTGCTTCACGCAGCGCAGCAGCACGAGGCTCCTCACCCTTCTCCATTTTACCTCCAGGAATGCACCAGGTATGAGGCTCAGGACGTCCTTGCGCGCGTTTTAAATAGAGGAGCTTGCCTTCATGTTCGCAGTAGGTCCCTGCAACGAGAAGCTTTGGAAAAAAATCCTTCGGAGGCTCTAAAAAGACGGAACAGCTGTTTTTCATGGCAATGATGGTACCGCAAAATCCCGTTAATTTGTATAAGTAAAATTCAGGAAAAACCAAGAGGAAATAGCATGAAACGCACCCTCCTTACACTAGTCGCTTTGAGCAGTGCTGTATATGCCGACTTGCCCAAGGAAAAACAGCCAAAGCTAGATGAAATAAAAGAGCAGGGCTTCTATATCAAGCTTGGCACGGGTGCTTCATTTGCTCGAAAGGCTGATATCTCCGCTCCGACTGCAGTTTGGGATCCAGCTATACAAGGTTACGACGGCTCGCTAGGAACACGTCCCATTATTTTAGGTGGGGTAGGGTATGACAGCCCGTTCGTTTCAACGGATGTCACAGCTTCTTACCGTCCCAATTTTAAATATTCGAAATTTCAGACTCCTTCTGCAGGCGACACTGTCGGAGCACTCGGCCAAAAAACACGCAGATTTAATCTCGACGTTACCTCTTTGGTATTCAATCTCTACTTTAATGGACGGGGATATGATCCTCTGAATTGGAAAGTTTCAACCGCTTCATCGATCTTCCCATTCATAGGAGGAGGAGTTGGTGTTAGTCAGGTGAAAATTTCCGACTTCCGCTCGACAGGTCTCCCCTCTATCGTCGTGCCCCTTCCCTCTTTTGCTTCTGAAAATCAGCGAACAATTCGCTATCGCTTCACATATCAGATCATGGCAGGGCTCGAATATCGTTTTCGAGACGTGTGCGCATTGTCTGCAGGGTATCGATGGTTTGATGTCTCTAGATTTAATGGCCCAAGATATCTACGAGATCAAAATGGCAATGCTATCGATGTGCAAAATGATACATGGAAAATCAAATTTGCCGCGAACGAGGCTTTCTTGGAGTTTAAGATCTTTTTGTGATCATTCTTCCTTTTTTCCTCTATATTCTTGTGGGTGGCATTTCCGGAATACTTGCAGGCCTACTGGGGATCAGTGGCGGCGTGATCACCGTTCCCTGCCTCTACTTCATTTTTCGCTTCATGGACTTCCCCATCGAGCTCTCGATGCAAACAGCCATTGGAACCTCTCTTGCCGCAATGTGTTTTAATGCGCTCTCCTCAACCTGGGCTCATGCAAAACGCGGGATGGTAAAGTGGGATATTTTCGCTGCGATGCTTCCGGGAATGATTTTAGGGTCGGTTTTCGGAGCGTTTGCTGCGGACAATTTTTCCAGCGTCTTTCTAGAAATGTTTTTTGGCCTTTTCGCATGCCTTCTGGGTCTCCATTTTCTGCATCCTTATCTTCCTGAAATGCACAAGGCCAAAGCTATTAAGCGCAGGATTCTTAGCCTTTATGGTCTCGGCATCGCTTTTCTCTCGAATATTCTGGGTATTGGCGGCGGCATCATCACTGTTCCTACTCTCGTCCATCACAAAATTCCCGAAAAACAGGCTATTGCGACCTCAGCCGCAACCGGCTTTGTGATCACCTTTCTTGGAGCTCTTTTCTACCTCAATTTTGGAGAGGAGCACACCGCTATCCCTCATTCGGTCGGATACCTCTATTTGCCAGCCTTTATTGCGGTTGGTTTAAGCTCTTTTGTTCTTGCCCCCCTAGGGGCTACCCTTTCCCACCATGCCTCCCCTGCCCTTCTTAAGCGTGTTTTCGGTGCGGTTCTGTTCGTCACAGGACTCACAATGCTAATATTCTGATTATAAAACACTTGTGAAATAAATAATTAATTGACGAATTATTAATTAATAATTATAATTATTCTTTTAACTATCAAACAAAGGAGAAAATTATGTCAGGTATTGTTCACTCAGGAAGTTTAGTCGGAGTTAGATTCCCAGCCCCCCAAAACACTCCGCAAAAGTCTAATAGTCTCTCTTGGAGCACATTAGATTTTCTTAAATGGATGATCCTCAGCGCATTAAGCTGTTCCAGCCAATGGGCAACAAATAAGCTTAATGCCCTTAATGCAAAATATGAAGGGATCAATGTCCGAACGACCGTAGCTAATATCCGAAAAGCTCCATCTACGCCAGTTGATCACGTCACTCAGGTTGTGAGAAGACAGGAAAAGATAAACCGACGATTAGAAGCATTAGAGAACGGATACTAATCGGAACTTCGGCTGTAGGGCGCCGCTTGCGTCGCCCTATACTTGTTGCCTTCTTAACATATCGGCAAACAGCCCATTCTTATCGACAAGCTCTTGGAAAGTTCCCGTCTCCACCACGCTTCCTGCCTCCAATACGTAAATGCGATCGGCGTGCTTGATCGTGCTTAGACGGTGTGCGATCACGATGCGCGTCACATCGATTTGGTCGAGATTTGCACTCACAAACTCCTGTGTTTTGTTGTCGAGAGCACTTGTTGCCTCATCCAAAATGAGAATTTTAGGCGTGGAGACAAGCGCACGCGCAAGATAAAGCCGCTGTCTCTGTCCGCCTGAAAAAGTTCCTCCGCCCATCGGAAGAATCGTATTCAGGCCCATGGGCAAATTTTCTAAATCCGCATCAAAACCCGATAGATGAAGAGCTCTTTCGATCTCTTCGACTGAGTAGCTTCCGGCGCCGACGATATTTTCATAAAGACTTCCCGCCAAAATCCCGGCGTTTTGCAAAACAACACCAATCTGCTTGCGGACAGATCGAATGTCTAAGTCTTGAAGCGCTTGTTCATCGTAGAGAACTTCGCCTTGATCAGGCATCTCAAAGCCTAGGAGGAGTCTCACAATAGTCGATTTTCCAGAACCAGAAGGGCCCACAATCCCCACCATCTCTCCGGGGTTAGCGACGAGTGAGAGATCGCGCAAGATCCAATCCCCCTCCTTATCATAGCGAAAGGAGACATGCTCAAGCGCGATACTCCCCTTAAGATTGACAGGTTGCACTCTTTCAGGTCTCTTTTCTAGCGGCTCTTCGAGGATAAATTTTGACTGCTGCCAATAGGGAACTGTGGTCGAAAGAGAGAAAAGCGTTTCTAAAATTTCGAGCGCGGAGGTGAAAAACAGATTAAACGCAGAAGAGAATCCCAGAAAAGTAGCCATCGTAATGGCAGGCGTCGCCGAAGAACCCGGTTCAAACGCGTTTCGAAAATCGACAATCGCAACGGCAAAAAGAGCTGCCGTCATCAGCATGGGGAATAATCGAAAGATCAAACTCTGCACGGCATTTGTGTATTGAATCTGAATATCGATCTTTTTTTTCTGGCTGAAAAGATCTCCCCACATGCCAAAAAATCGGCTCTCAGCGCCGGCAACACGAATTTTTGGAATGCCAGAAATGATCTGTACAACCTTTCCCTGAATCAAGCTCCCCAGAGTAAAGCTCTTGCTTGTGAGTCTCATCTGGATCACGATGCAGACGATGTAAACAAGAAAAGCCAGAAAAATGCCGCCTATAGCCAGAAACGTAAACTTCCAGCTGTAAATGAACATGAGCGCAAGGTAGAAAATGCAGTAGATCGAATCTAGAAAAAGCTTCACGGCATTTGTGAAAAGCTGATTCCGCACAGTTTGGAAGATCGAAGCTTTATTCATTAAATCGCCCGACGCAATGCGCCGGAAAAAAGAGGCTGGAAGCTCTAAAATGCGCCCCCACATAGAGCTCTCGATCTGATTCTTAGAGATACCGCCGATTCTTTGGATCGCGAAGTTTTTTGTCAGCGTAAAGAGTCCATTCCCAAAAGCTACCACGAGAAGTCCTAAGACAAATTGTCCTAGGATGTTTAGATCCTTACCAAAAGTGATCGTTTCGAAGAGCTCTTTCATTGCAAATGGGAGGAACAGATTTAGCAGACCCCCTGCTATCCCGATCAGTAAAAAGGTAAAACTGTCACGCACACTGTTTTTAAAAGCTGTTTTCAAGAAGGTCAAAAAGCGAACAGCTCTCTTGGGAAAGCCTTCATAAAAAACATATCCCTCTTCATGCAGATTTTTTGCCGTTTCTTCTGTGACTTTTACAGCTGTTTTGCTAACAGGATCATCGATTTCATAATCATCTTTTTGTTTAAGAAGAGCCACCGGTCGATGCTCCTCTCCATAAAATCCCAAAATCGGCTGATCGGCCTCCTCCCACCAAGCATCTTTTAAGGCGATTTTGCGAAAATAGATCCCGCTTGAAAATGCAATTTCACGTACCTGGTCATGGATTGAAACAGCTGGCGTTGTGGGTGCTTCGATTTTTACTTTTAACTTTTGACCTATTAGGTCACACGCCTTGAAAAGTGGCGAGCCTTCATAGCTTGTTGGAACAGCGAGTTTTCTGTTTAACACAGAGCCCAACTTGTAAAATGTCTCCTGGT
Source organism: Chlamydiae bacterium Ga0074140 (assembly GCA_001464115.1). Classification (GTDB taxonomy): domain Bacteria; phylum Chlamydiota; class Chlamydiia; order Chlamydiales; family Rhabdochlamydiaceae. The sequence goes on from LNES01000003.1 coordinate 738,444, forward strand.
ACTGCTCATCTTCGCGCGTTTTTTTCTCCTGCATACGCGATAGGGTCTGTTCCAATTGTTTGGTTCTCTTCTCTACCGCTGCGAAAAAAACTCTCTTGTGAAAGCTATGCAAAGAATCCCAGAAAACAGGAGATGCAAGGGCCATTTCTGTTGCCTTAGCAATAATTACTGAAGGCTCTCTTGTCACAAGCCAGAGAGAGTGTGCGAATGGATAAAGCCGTCCATTTTCTTGCGCTAAAGTTCGCTCAGCATCTCCGTATACCTCTCCCCTCCCCTTCTGGATCTCTAGCCAAGTGATCTTACCTTTCTCTTCGGGAATGAGCGTGCGCGCAAGACCCAAGGTTTTTTCACTCTCCGCTTCAATTGTCTCTCCGGGGTTGAAATACTTGTCAATCTTGACCTCTTTTTTGGAGAGAAAAAAACTGTTCAGTAGCGTTAAAACCCATCGATCGAAAAGTGGCGCAATTGCTTTCAATATTTCTGGATTCTTCTGCGCTTCTTGAACCAGCATTTGAAAGGGAATCTTGCGTAGTTTGGTTCGATTCGAGGAGACAAAAAAGAGAGCCTCGCGGACACCTCCATTTGGCGCAGGGGCCGAGAAAAAGATCTCATGCGTTTCAGCTTCGACAATAAAAATCGGAATGAAGTTTTTGTCTTCAGGAGCAAAGAGAAAGAGATCCCCCGCTTCCTCTTCCACCCAGAAAAACAGATTTGGATCACTCAAAACAAAATGTGTATTTGCTTCGATTGTAATCGATTCTGCACGTTGGAAAAAATCGATTAAGCTCTGCGGCAGCTTGTAATAATTAGTTATTTGCATATCTTAAACCTCGTGCATCACTAGTTCGCGGTAGGGACCCTCTTGCTCCTTGAGCTGCTCATGGTTGCCACGCTGAATGATCTTACCCTCTTGCAAAACGATGATCTCGTCGCAGTCGCGAATTGTGCTCAGCCTGTGCGCCACCATCACACACGTACATCCGCGCTGTCGAACATTTTTTATAATCCGCTCTTCGGTTGTTGTATCGAGCGCGCTCGTCGCCTCGTCGAGCATAAGAATTGTGGGATTTAGAAGAAACGAACGGGCGATCTCCAATCTCTGCCTCTGTCCTCCGCTCAAATTGGTTCCACCCTCCGTCAAGATATACTCATATCCACGCGGCTTTTGCAGAATCTCCTCATGGAGCGACGCGCTTTTTGCCGCGTGGATGATCTCATCATCGGTATAGCTGTTATCGAATAGAGTGATGTTGTCGCGAATCGATCCTGCAAAAATAAAAATGTCCTGGTCAACCGTTGCGAGGGAGGCGATGATCTCTTCACGCGAAAGTTGTCTTTTATCGATTCCGTCAAAGAGGATCTCTCCGCTCCAAGGAGTAAAGAGACCACTAATTAAGCGTGCAATGGTTGTCTTTCCGCATCCTGTAGGTCCCACAAGCGCAATTCTCTGGCCTGGTTTCAATGTGAAACTAAAATTCTCAATAAGAGGGGGATCCAAAATCGAATAACCGAAGGTGATGTTGCGGAGCTCAATTGCTCCGTTAAGCCTTTTGTATTCCGTAGAAGAGATCGCCTGTCTTTTAAATATCTCGTCCTCGGGATTCTTCATCACATCGTCGATACGAGCCATATCAATCTTGGCAGTTTGAACATACTCCCCAAGCTGACTCATCTGAAGTACCGGCGTGTTGAAATTCGTGATGAGTAGTTGCAAAGCCATAAAAAGACCGATCGAAAAATCCTCTGTCATAATCATCCAACCGCCGATCCCGAAAAGAGCGGCCGTCGTAAGCGCCTGAAGCAGGACTGGAAGCGTCATGATGTAGGAGTTTCGTTTAGCGAGTTTCTGCTCCGTATTTAACGCTCGATTAAAATATCCCAACAAGCGCGAGAAAAAGTCCGCTTCAAGACCCGTAGCTTTGATCGATTCGATGTAGTAGAGCCCTCCGATCGCAAAACCGTAATACTTTCCATAGTCCTGCTGAAGGCGTGCATACGCGTCGTTTCGATAGCGCTGAATGAGAGCAACAGCCAAAAAATTCAAAGCTGCAGACAAAATCGCAATTAACGCGATCGTCGCGTCAAACGTAAACATCAAAAGCGCATAAGTGATGATGAAGATTGCGCTGACAAAGGTTGTAGCGAGTTTTCCCGTTAAAATATCGATTACCGCGTCATTGAGGGAGAGGCGATAAGCTATCTCTCCACCAAACCTCTGCTGATAAAAAGAGAGAGGAAGCTTAAGAATGTGAGACAGATAGTCTGCGGAAAAACGGATCGAGAGCTTTCCGTTGAGTCGGATGAGGATGTATTGTTGAAGCCAGATCAGCGCACACATCACCGCGCACAATCCGAAGAATCCCGCAATATACCAGTTGGACCAGCTAAAAATTTGTTGTCCAAGAATGACATCAAAAAAGATCTTCGTAAGCCCTGGGGCTAGCAGATTGGTAAGCATCAGACAAAAACCCGCAAAGATCAAATAAGAGATGGGCGATTTGACCTTCTGCAGCCTTTCAATAATCCCCGGCCAAATTGAAGGGGCCTGGCCCCCTTCAGAAAAGGTCTCTGTTTTTTCAAATGTGACAACAATTTCCGAATACTGCTTTTCAAATTCTTCAAATGAGATCTTTCTTGGACCTGTTCCTGGATCGTTTAGGAATACTGAGTTCTCATCAAAGCCTTCAACAACCAGGAAGTGGTTGTAGTTCCAAAACACGACAAATGGAGGCTCGAGCTCCCGAAGCTCTTCTGCTCCTTTGCGAAACGCCTTTGCAAGCAAGCCATAGTCGCCTGCCGCACGTTTCATATTGAATACCGTACTCCCATCTCGAGAAACGCCGCAGGCAACACGAAGCTCCTCGAGGGTGACAAAGCGCTTGTAATATCCCAAAATAATTCCGAGCGATGCAGCCCCACACTCGACCGCCTCCATCTGGATCAGCGTCGGAGTCCTCACCCGATTGCCTTTAGAAAACAAAAACGGTATCTTCATAGCCTATTTTTTACTTTGTAATAACACGAAGAGATGAATAGACATGTCGGGGGTTGTGGGGAGCACTGCGTGTCGCCCTCCCAACCCCCGGCTGCCCCCTTGCGCCTCATCTCGCTTTGAAAAATCCCGTCCTCGAAGGCGGGGCGTGTGTAACACAGCCCCGCGCGCTGCGCTCTCCTGCGGTGGAATTTTTCTGTGCGATCTGAGTCGTCGGGCTGCGACAAGCATTCCCTCCCCACTGCTATCGCAGCGGGGTCCCCTTCCGTGTCATGTCGCAGTACAAACTTTAAGTGGAGCGTTTGCATTCTTAACTTGGCACTGCGAGACGACGCGAGAAAGGGGGCCCCGCGCTGAGACGCTAGTCCCGCGGGGAAACGAGCGCGGGAGCAGCCGATGGCTGCAGATGGCACAGAAGAATCGCGGCACAGGAACGCCGAAGGCGGCGCGAGGTAGTGCTTCGCACACCTCGCTTCCGAGCACGAGATAATGTGCGTTCTTCGAACGCGCATGTTCTTCAAAGCCAGGTGCAGCTCAAGGGGGCCAGCGGGGGGCTCATGAGAGGGACACGCAGTGCTCCCCTGAGCCCCCGACATGTCTATTTTCCCCTTTTTTTTTCTCATACCCAAAATATCTCTCATCTTTTATTCGCTTGATAGCAGGCGGTGTAGGTAGGGGGAGACTTCCATGGGGAGGATGTAGATGATTGGGGGCTTGCGCTCGACAATCGTCTTCACCTTTCCTATTGTTCCCGAGGAGAGCTGCCAAGGAGGACCGTGTCGCGTTGACCAAGCGTACCCACTCTTCGTTGCAGGATCTAACTGAAGTTCGATAACAGCTGAATAGACCACTTCATTGGCGCCTTTAAGATAGGCGGCAATTTCTGTGTTTCTCACTTCTGATTTTATCTCCTCCATAGTAACGGGGTAAGGGGAGACAAATTTAGTTTTTCCCAGCAAAAACCCATAAAGTTTTGGATCCACGCCCGATACTTCAATTTCAACAGGAAGCCCCTCGTCTAAAAGATCTCCATATTTCGCTGCGAAGGTGGCGTAATAGTGCAAATGTTCGCCTTTTTTATCTGGGATCTCGATTGAGGCGATCTCTGCACCCGCCACAACAAGATCTCCAGGAGCCACAATCACTTCAAGAACCTTACCGCTATGATCTGCTCGAATTTCGAGATACTTTTCCTGGAGCAGCAGCCGTTCAAGGTCGTTGCGAGCGCCTCCTACATCATCAAGCTTTGCTTGTACCTCTTCAACACGGTAAGATCGATCTAAATCTGCCTTTAAACGGACAAGAGTCGCCTGATACGATTGAATATCAATCTTTGCCTGCTCAAGTTTGGATTTAGCTTCTTGTACAGCTTGGGTAGGTACAATTCCCTTCTTTTCTAATCGTTTTTTGGCCTCGAGATCTTTTTCATAAAAGGCCAGGTTATTCTCGGTTGTCTTCCTAGATAAAATTGCGTTCTCCATCTCTTTCAAGATCGAAGCCCTCTTAGCCATTTTTTCTTCTTCTACGCGCGACACTAGAGCCTGAAGTTCGTTCTCCTTACTTGCAAGACTGCTGCGCTTTTGCCGTATCTCCAATTCAAGTGAAGGGTTTTCCATTTTAACAATCACATCTCCCTTCTCAACAAACTCACCCAAATCCACATTTGCCTCAACGATCGTTCCTTGGATCTGTGTGACAATCACATGAGGCCCTTTTGCTGTCATCGAAATCCCATTTCCCATTACCTTAATGGGAATCGACCCCAAAAATCCCCATGCAAGCGCAATAATCAGAATGGAAAAGCAGCACCAGATCGCAATCCACCCCTTATTCCCCACTACCTGCATCAACTCATCGAATTGCTCCGAGGAGATCAGCTTTTCAAGCTTCTCTCGCTCTGAAACAGGTCCTGTTGACTCTCCTTCACTGCTCACTGCTTTCTTCCTCGTAGGTTTCAAAGTTAAAATCTAAAGGGACGTCTGGAAGAGTCTCGCACGACTCGCTCTCCTTCTCCCCCATCGTTTTGCAAGGTGTCACACTGAAGATATCTTTTGAAGCGTTTACATCGCTTGGCTCAATCTCTTTGTCTTCCGAAATCCAGTTGATCAACTTACCGGCAAGGAAGCGGAGCTGTGTCAAGTTTTGGGAGAACAACTTCTCGATTACAATCTGCTGAATTTGCGCCTGTTGCCAATTGGTTTGTAGGGTAAGTACAACGAAGTAGGTGCTCAAACCCTCCTTCAGTTTTAAATACTCACTCTCCACCGTCATTTTATACTGCTCTGTTGAGCGGCGAATTCTTTTAACTTCTGATAGAAGCGCATTATAGAGAGTATAAGCGGTTTTGAACCCAGAGACCGCCTGACTCTCAATAAAATCGGCGTTCACAACCGCTTGAGATTTTAGTGCCCTCGTCTGTTTCACGAGACCTTTGGCGGTATCATTAAAGATGGGGAAGGTCAGCGAGACTCCTACCGTGTAATCCTTTTCGGGACCTCTAAAACTGCTCGACTCAAACAGATGGCGCGCTCTCTGCGCTGCGGTGGTGTTCAGGATCTGAGCAGATCCTGTTATGTCAAGCTCAGGAAGAAGCGAGTTTTTTGCGGATTTAAGATTGAGTACTGCCTCTTCGATGAGAATTTTTGAGGCGATAATATCTGTGCGGTTATCGGGAAGGGCATTCAAATACCGATCGTACCACTCTTGGTCCAGGACACACAGGTCGTCAGAGATCGGAAACTCTTCAACAGCAACCTCTGGAATCTCTTTCTTGTCATCGGGAATTAATCCCATTGTAAAGAGCAAAGCGTTGTATGTAGACCGAACATCTTGCTCAGCTTGGATGCGATTGGCTGTTGCAAGCGCAAGATCCGCACGGGGTTGATAGAGAGTGGCATATCCTTCTTGTTGTTCTTTCACAAGATCTTCCGCATACTCTTCAAGCCGGCAAAGCCTCTCCTCTTGTTCACGTTGAACGATGAGTAATTTTCTTGCCGCGACAAACTCCCAATAGGCGCTGATCGATGTCGCCAGGGCTTGTGCGATGTTCTGAATATTCTGATATTTCGTGACTTGGAGTTGTAAACGCTGCGTCTTTTCTAGTGTTGTTTGCGGACTGTAGAGCAGGTTTCTAAGAAGGGGTTGCGTTACTGTGACGTTCAGCGTGGATGCATCGGTTCTCGGCGGAATCAAAGGCGTAAGGGTTACAGGATTCAGTGTATTTACATTCTGATAGCTAATCCCATATGTCGTGCCGAGGCGAGCGAGCGTTTGTAGGGAGAGATTTGTGGTTGACGTCTGCCCGTTTAGTCCTGATTTCATTCCTATCGAAGACTGAATATCTCGTTGAAATAGTTTCGAATAGCCGGTCGATAAGAATGGGTTAAAGGCGCCTGTTGCTTGTTCGAGAACACCCGCTTGAGCGTCAATTGAAAGCTCTGAGGTCTGAATCGTCCATTGGTACTTGATTGTCTGACGAATCACATCATCGAGCGAAAGGCATGGAGGGATCTCATCCGCCTGCAGTGTCGCAAACAGAAGACTACAATAACAAATAAGTGTGACTGGTATGCGCCCAGATGCCACAGTTGCCCCTTAATATAGATTCCCTCTCCTTGCTATATAGTCCTCACCTCTTTTGTTCAAATAATTTCTTGAATTTAAAAAAGCCTGAGGTGTATTCAAACAACTAATGGCACACCTAACCCGGAGATCTTATGGCGAAATCTAAAGCAGAACTTGAAAAAGCATGGGCAAAAGTAATAGCAAAAGCATGGACTGATGAACGCTTCAAAGAGAAGCTTCTCAAAAACCCTGAGCAGACGCTGAGAGAGATGGGCATCGAATTCCCCAAAGGGCAAAAGATCGAAATGCACGAAGAGAGCAGCAAAGTCGTGCATCTCATTCTTCCTTCTAAACCGAAAAAAGAGATGTCCGAATCGGAATTGAAAAGTGCTGCTGCAGGCGCTACAACAATAAACTGTCAATCCTATTGCGAAGAAGTTTCTCCAAGGCCGCCTCGCATCTAAAATACGGATTAGTAGTTCCCGCGCCTCTACTAGCAATTGTGAAGAATAAAATCCATGCCTACGATTAGATATCAGAGCTGCTTTCATGCAGAAGTTATCGAACCAAATATGGTCTTTCTCTTTTCAGAGAAAGATCTACGGCTATTGCGAGGAAAACTTCATCATCTCCTCGCCCCCTTTCTTCGCGAGGGAAGGTACACTGCCGACGAGATCGTCGATGCTTTAGAGGGTCAAGCCTCTGCTACTGAGATCTACTATGCGCTAGAGAGACTTGAAAAGGCAGGGCTTGTCGAAACAAAAGAGGGGGAGTTTCCACTTCCTTTCACAGCTTTTTGTCAGATCTTTGGCGTGAGCCCGAAGCAGGCAGAACTAAAACTGAAAGCTGCCTCTGTATTCATCCAGACCATTGGGAAAATAAAAAAGAGTGAGATTCAAAAGGCTCTTCAAGAACTCAAGATCCGCATAACAACAAAAAAGGAGAGAGCTTCATTAGTATTGCTCCTAACTGACGACTACCTAAACGTCGATCTTGCTCCCCTTCAAAAAAAGCTCTTTCAAGAAAAGCGTCCATTTCTGATGGCAAAACCGATTGGTTGTGAGCTATGGGCTGGCCCCCTCTTCATTCCAAACGAGACCGGGTGTGGCCACTGCTTAACCTCTAGGTTAAGAAGAAATCGGATCGAAGAGTCTTATGTCCAACGGATGAAGGAGAGGGTATCCCACCTGCCCATTTCTATTGGAGGGCTTGCCTCCACAAAAGCACTATCGACAAACTGGATTGCAACAGAAGTCTTCAAATGCCTGGTCCAACCTGAAAACTCCCCTCTCAAAGGAAAAATTCTCTCTTTTGATCTTCCGAGATCACAGCTAGTGGAACATCAACTTGTAAAACTCCCCCAATGTGCTCTCTGCGGAGAAAAAACAAGAATTAAGTCACTCCCTCCCCCTCCCATGCTTCAATCCCGACTGAAAGGAATCTATAATGACAATGGCTGGCGCTGCATAGCACCCGAAGCAACGCTTAAAAAACATGCGCATCAGGTGAGCCCCATTCTCGGAGTGGTAAAATTCTTGGAAGCCTACGAACAGAAAAAAGGAAGCTCTCTTTACCTCTATGTTGCAGGACACAACTTTGCACTCTCAAACTCTTTTCGCGGTATCTACAGAAAAAGTTTTCGTAGCTGTAGTGGCGGCAAAGGCCGCACAGACACACAAGCAAAAGCCAGTGCACTCAGCGAAGCCATTGAGCGCTACTGTGGCCTCTTTCAGGGAGATGAACGTCGCGTGCAGGGATCCTACTCAACCATGAAAGAGCGTGGGGCGATCGATCTCAGAGAGTGCCTCCAATATAGCAAAAAGCAGTATGCCGAGCGTGAAAAGTATAATAAAAGTTCCATGTGTCTGCATGAGACTCCATATCCCTTCTCAGAAGATGAGAAGATCGACTGGACACCTATCTGGTCACTCACTGAAAGGCGCTTCAAGTACCTTCCAACAACTTTTTGTTACTACGGGTATCCGCATCCAAAAAAGAGAGCGATCTGTCATGCAGACTCAAATGGAAATGCAGCAGGGAATTGTCTCGAAGAAGCGATTCTTCAAGGTTTTTTTGAACTCGTCGAACGTGACGCCGTTGCAATCTGGTGGTACAACCGGCTAAAAAGGCCGAGTGTGGATATTCATAGTTTTAACGATCCCTATCTCCCGCAACTTCTTGCCGAATACAAGGAGATGAACCGCGAAGTATGGGTCCTCGATCTCACAACCGATCTCAACATTCCCGTTTTTGTTGCGCTATCGCGAAATATGAGCGGCAAAAGTGAGGAGATCTATATGGGGTTCGGAGCACATCTCAACCCGCAAATTGCTATGATCCGCGCTCTCACCGAAATGAATCAGTTTTTGAGCATGGACCGTTTTTGGGATAAGGAGGATGAGCTCGACGACGGCGATAAAAAAATCATGTGCGAATGGTTCAAAACGGCAACAGTTCAAAATCAACCGCATCTGCGGGGAGAAAAGAGCCGTTCGGCCAAAGACTACCCTCAGAATGATACGAATGACCTCCTAGAGGACATCCATTTCTGTCAGAAAATCGTCGAAGAAAAGGGGATGGAACTTCTCGTTCTCGATCAAACACGTCCGGATATCGATCTAAAAGTTGTGAAAGTCGTAGTTCCAGGTCTTCGCCACTTTTGGCCGCGTTTTGCGCCTGGCAGGCTTTATGACGTTCCTGTCGCGATGGGCAGCTTAAAAAAGCCGCGTAAAGAAGAGGAGTTAAACCCCTTTCCCATGTTTTTATAATGAACCTATCCCGATATTCAGAATGTTCTCTTTCCGCGCTTTTTGGCAGATTCCTCGCGGCCCTTTTCGGACATGTAGGTTTTACATTGTCCGAAAAGGGCTACGAGAAATTTTCTCAAAAATCATCGAAAATCCAACAATTCCTAATATCTGGATAGGTTCATGCTCACACTAAAAATTAACCCACACACCAAAGTCGATACCAGTAAAAAAGGAACGCTTTCACTTTCTTCTACAATTCGCCATGGGGGTCGAGAACTTGTTTTAAAAGACCCATCCCGCATGATTCTCACTTGTCTTAAAAAGCTGCAACAAGAGGGATCCGAAGAGCAAGCACTGTCCGATCTCGCTTTGAAGCAGGGCGACCTCACCTCATTTTACTACTTTCTAAATCTACTCAAACGAAACAATCTCCTCTCCTATGCTCTTCTGCACAAAAACAAGCCTCTTCTAACACTCCATCCTCTTTCTTCTCGCCTGCAAATCGAAGAGAGATCTCTTGCACCAACACAAAAAATCCAACTCTCAAAGTTTGCTTTTCTTCGCCCATCAGCAAAAAATCTTATTCTAGAAACTCCTCTTGCTCCTGTTGAATGTGAGATCCATTCACAAGAGATTCTCGCAGTCTTGCACCAGCTTACAAATCCAAAATCTCTTAAAGAGATCCGCTCTCCTATTCCTCGATCCCTGGTCGAAAAATTGTGCACACTGCTTCTTGAAGCTAAAATTCTTGTGCCCGCTAAATCAGAAGAGAAAGATCCGCTCGCTCTTCAGTGGGAGTTTCACGACCTACTCTTCCATACACGCACACGCCTAGGTCGTCACAACAATCCGTATGGAGGACTCTTCCCTTTTACCAAAGAGATCTCTCCTCTTCCAGCCTGCAAACCGCCGATGTCGAAACGGCGCACTCCACTTTTCAAGCCGGATATTGAAAAGTTAAAGCGCGAAGATCGTTCTTTTACTCATGTGATCGAAGAGCGGAGATCAAAGCGCGAACACGGCAACAATCCCCTCACACTCAAACAGCTCGGTGAATTTCTCTTTCGAACAGCACGGATGAAAGAGCACCTTATCTACCCGAAGGGAGAGACACATGGCGCAGAACTCAGTCGCCGGCCATACCCAGGAGGAGGCGCAGTTTACGAGCTCGAGCTCTATCTCGTAATTTATAAATGCCAAGGCCTTGAAAAGGGAATCTACCACTACCATCCGCGTGAACACACCCTCTATCAGCTTGAGGCGGAACAGAAGAATATTGATGCGCTTTTACGCGACTCGATGCATTCAAGTGGCAAAAAGGATTTTCCGCAGGTCTTCTTCATCATCACCTCTCGATTCCAGCGCATGTCTTGGAAATACCGTTCAATGGCTTACGCCGCAACATTGAAAACCACCGGCGTGCTATTACAAACCATGTACCTCGTTGCCACAGCAATGGATCTCGCACCCTGCGCTATTGGCGGCGGAGATTCCGATCTCTTTTCAGAGGCGATTGGAACCAGCTACCTTGAAGAGACAAGTGTCGGTGAGTTTATGTTAGGCAGTAGAGAACAATAACAAACAAAAAGGAGAAACCTAGTGAACAAAGATGAGTTAGCAAAAAAGTGGGCGAAAGTTATCGCTAAGGCGTGGGCTGATGAGCGCTTCAAAGAGAAGCTCCTAAAAAATCCAGCACAGGCCTTGAAAGAGATGGGAATCGATCTTCCAGCAGGACAGAAAGTTGAGATCCATGCACAGTCCGATAAAATCATTCATCTTGTTCTCCCTCAAAAGCCAAAGGGTGAGATGAGCGAACAGGAATTAAAAAACGTATCTGGCGCCTTTTCTACAAATTGGACGTTCTGTGGAGAGACTCACGGCGGATAAGTCCGCTTGGATTTGACTTAAGCAAGCCGAAGCCCCTACAATGGAGTGCTCATGCACGCCTATTTGTCAGATTTTCAGATCATCCGCCCAAAATATGAAGCGGCGCAGGAAGAGATTCTCGAATGGGTAGCGAATGCTCATGCGCAAGCAAAATCTTGCGAAGAAGGAGCTCCGTTCGATCCAACATTTCACGCAGAGATTCGCAGCCGGCTGCTAAAACTTGGGCTTGGAAAAGAGAAGATCGAAATGCGCGGCTCGCATGTGCCCGATATCTTTGAACAGAACTTCGAAAAGCGAGAGATCTACAACTTTTCTGAAAACTCCAAAGGTAAAAGCCTCAAAGAACGCACCCATTTTTTTGCAACAGCGGTGAATGCGATTTTTGAAGAGTTTTACCCGCAAGGATACGAACTCCCTGCTCATCTCATCCACATCACATGCACAGGTTACGCTTCGCCCAGTGGAGCGCAACAGATTGTGTCGAAGCGTGGTTTTGGCAAAAGGTGCTCAATTACCCACGCGTATCACATGGGCTGCTATGCCGCGATTCCTTCGCTTGAAATTGCAAAAGGCTTTTTGCATACAAACAAAGCCCGTGTCGATCTTGTGCATACAGAGATCTGCAGTTTACATATGAATCCTTCCCTCCATGAAACCGAACAGCTTGTCGTTCAAAGCCTTTTTGCCGATGGATTCATTAAATACTCTGCCTCACAAAAAAGAGGCGTTTTCAAAATTCTCTCTCTTCACGAAGAAATCGTCCCCGATACAAGCTCCCATATGAGTTGGCATACAGAAGATTGGGGACATCGGATGACCATATCCAAAGAGGTGCCCGTGCTACTCAGTAGAGCCCTCCGCTCTTTTATCGAGCGCTTAGACCCTACGAATAACGCACTTTTTGCTATCCACCCGGGCGGCCCGAAAATTATCGATCAGGTGCAAAAAAGCCTAAATCTCAGCGACGAACAGGTACGACATAGTCGAGAGATCCTACGTACTTGTGGAAATATGTCTTCCGCAACACTTCCGCACGTGTGGGAGAAAGTAGCAAGAGATCCCGATGTTAAGCCAGGAACTCCAATTCTCAGCCTGGCATTTGGTCCCGGCCTTACCATTTGTGGCGCTCGATTTGAAAAGACTGGAGAGACATGATGTTCGATATGATCCTTTTTATCCCTTTCATCGTTCAAGCAATTGCAATCGGTTTTGATGAGATCCATTTCCATCTCAAACGGGGGCTTCCCCGATGGGAGCGAATCGGCCATCCGCTCGATACACTCAGTGTGCTTATCTGCCTTCTCTTTCTACTCTTCATCCCCTTTTCCACGTCCATGGCAAAGATCTACGCAGGTCTTGCCCTCTTTTCATGCCTCATGGTGACAAAAGATGAGTTCATACATAAACACCACTGTCCACCACTCGAACACTGGGTTCATGCACTCCTCTTTATCAACCACCCGATCATGCTCGTCTCTGGCGGCTTGATGTGGGCTGCCGTGGGAGATGGGCCTGATTGGCTCCTCTCTTATGTGCACTCGCCAGGTCTCTTTCCCTATTTCCTCGGCATTCAGGCACTCTTTGCCGGCCTCTTTTTCCTTTATCAAGCCATCTATTGGAATTTCATATGGAAACCGAAACCCGAATAAACAATGCGTTTTACGATACCCTTGGCAAAGAGTGGTACGAACGGATGGACCATCCCGTTGCGCTGTTACGAGCAGAAAATGCGATCCGCCTTCCTTGGATTTCTCAGATCATTTTAAAACATTACCCGCACGCAAAGGTGCTCGATGTCGGATGCGGCGCTGGCCTTCTAAGCAATCCTCTTGCAAAACAGGGTTTAGATGTCACCGGCATCGATCTATCTGAAAACAGCCTGACAGTTGCAAAAATGTATGACGCAACAAAAACCGTAAAATATCTACATGCCGACGCAGAAAAACTCCCATTTGAAAATGAGAGTTTCGATGTAGTTTGCGCTCTAGATCTCTTAGAACATGTTGAGAACCCCGAAACTGTGATCCTCGAAGCGGCTCGCGTTTTAAAAAAGGATGGCCTCTTCTTCTTTCACACCTTCAATCGAAATTTCCTAAGCTATCTGCTTATCATCAAAGGAGTCGAATGGGCCGTGCAAAACACACCAGAAAAAATGCACATCTATCGTCTCTTTATCAAACCCCAAGAGATGCGCGCGTTTTGCAAAAATGCCTCTCTTGACATTCAAGAAATGCTCGGCCTGAAACCTAAAATCTTCTCCCTCTCTCTTTTCAAAATGCTCATTCAGAGAAAAGTTCCCGAAAATTTCCGCTTCGAATTTAGTCGCTCACTCTTGACCGGTTACATCGGCTTCGCCAAAAAGTAATTTCTCTTGCGACCACCTACTTAGTTGGGTTTCTTACCTCAAAAAGCCGCTTGGGCTGCGCATTTAAATACTCATCCCATTGTTCTTTCTCAACTGGAGAAGGAGTGCAGGCGAATGCAGAAAAGTGGCGCTCTTTGCGAGGCTTCTCACCGAGCCCAGCCTTCACAAACGCCTCAAGGGTACGAGCCACGCATAAGTACTTCTGCATTTTCCAAAGCGTGATACGCTGATGAAGTGGATGCACTTTCACAAGCAGGCGTTCGAGGTGCACGTAAGCTGGATGTCTCTGGCTAACACAACAGTGATGTGCGTGCAGAGCCGTACGGTTCCATTTTTGTGGCGCACCGCTTTTTTCCTGCTCATCCACACATAAAACTTTTGCCGACGAGAGGTTTTTCTTTGTTCTGGAAAATTGAGGTCTTTGGGGTTTTAAATTGAGAATTCGAGAAAATTGATGAGGAAGTGAGGAGCTTTCCGACTCTCGTGTCAAAGCAGGTTTCTCACCTTCGATGAGACTCCGCACTTTATTCGCCTCTTCCCGATATTCCATTTTTTCCAAAAAAGTTTACCGCAAATCTTAACCCGTTCTTAAAATTTAATCCAAAATTTTTGAGAGGTTCAAAAAAGATTTTTTTGTATACTCTTGAAAACGCGAAAAAGAGGCATCGAATGGCAAAAATCACTCTCAAGGGAAATCCAATTCAAACATCAGGAGAACTTCCACAGATGGGTGCGTCCGCACCAGACTTCATACTCGTCGATCGCGATTTAAAAGATAGAAACCTAAAAGAGTTTCAGGGAAAGCGCAAACTTCTTTCCATCGTTCCCAGCTTAGATACCGCTGTTTGTTCACTTTCCACAAAGAAGTTCAACGATGCTGCAAAGAAGCATCCTGAGGTCGTTTTTCTCGTGATTTCTGCAGATCTACCCTTTGCGCAAAAGCGCCTATGCGATCAGGAAAAAATCGAAAATGTCGTAACGCTTTCGATGATGCGCTCCAAGGATTTTGCAAAAAATTATGGGGTGCTAATTCTAGATGGTCCACTTGCTGGCATCTGCGCAAGGGCCGTTCTGGTCTTAGATGAGAACAATCGCGTGATTTTTCGAGAGCAGGTTCCTGAAATTTCTCAAGAGCCGAGTTACGATCCAGCTCTCAAGGTTCTCCTTAAAACCTAAGATATCCGTTGTCCTACTGTTCATCGTTTTTCTTTCGATTGAAAAAGAAGATCCCGAAACCTAGGATAAAGAGAACCACACCTGCAATCAGAAGCCAAATCACCGTCTGATCATAGGCAGAGGCCTTCTCTTCCAATACGCCGCCCAAAAATGCCCCAAAAGGATGGTCTGCAAACCAGCTTGCAATTCCATGAGCTTCTTCTTTCATGCTGGCAATTTTTTTCATTGAGTACACAGCGTAGATGATAAATCCAATGCCAAATGCAAGCCCAACGATCCCCATCAGCTGCTTAAAATTTATTTTCACCCGCTTCTCCTCGTGTAAATTGGATAATTTGGTGACCAGACCTCTTTTTTCAGACGTCCTTCTAGATCCTTCTCTGAGATTTTCTCCGCAACTCCCTCTTCTTGTGCCATCTTGGCGACACGGAGTGCGATCTTTTGAGAAATCGTACGGAGCATGGAAAAAGAAGGAAAAAGAGAGCCCTCTTTCTCCTGTAACAATGGAGCATGTTCACTCAAGCACTCTGCAGCCACAAGAAACATCTTATCTGTAACTTTGCGCGCACGTGCGACAAGAGTACCTAAACCCACACCAGGAAAGATATATACGTTGTTGCACTGAGGAATCGGATATGTTTTCTCTTTATAATTCACAGCCGCAAAAGGGCTGCCTGTCGCGATGATTGCTTTTCCATTTGTCCATTCGAGAAGATCTTTAGGATCGGCTTCGCTTTTCGAAGTGGGATTGGAAAGCGGAAAAATAATAGGCCTCTCATTAAAGCGAGAGAGCTCTTTTACGATCTCCTCGGTAAAGGCTCCCGATTGCGTGGAGACACCGATCAGAATCGACGGCTGCGCATTTTTTACAACATCAAGAAGTGTGACACAGGAGGGATCATTTAT
Organism: Chlamydiae bacterium Ga0074140; assembly: GCA_001464115.1. Classification (GTDB taxonomy): domain Bacteria; phylum Chlamydiota; class Chlamydiia; order Chlamydiales; family Rhabdochlamydiaceae. The sequence goes on from LNES01000003.1 coordinate 754,084, forward strand.
GCTCCAACGAGAGATCTCCTCGAAAGGCTGAGCAAATCTCTTTTGTAAATCGCCTGCAGATTTGAGACGTGTATGAATAAGCCCATCGATATCGACAAGGTAAAAGCGTTTAAGCGCCTCCTCCTCTCTCAGCCCCTCTACCTGCATCGCTTGGGCAAGCACCCTAGCAATTCCAAGACCCGCAGAGCCTGCTCCCAAGAGAGCAATCTTCTGTTCTTTGAGATTCTCCTTTTTTGCTCTCACTGCCGCAAAAGCTGCCGCGAGAACCGTTGCTGCCGTTCCCTGGATATCATCATTAAATGAACATAGCGTGTCACGATAACGGCTCAAAAGTGGTTTGGCGTGATCTCGTCCAAAATCCTCCCATTGGAGCAGCACATTCGGGTAACGTTTTTTGAGCTCCTGGATGAAAAGATCGACAAACCCATCATACTCTCTGCCATTGATGCGAGAGTGGCGCCAGCCAAGGTAGAGAGGATCACCTAAGAGCTCCGGATTATCCGTGCCAACATCGAGTAGCACCGGAAGTGTTCTGGCAGGATTAATTCCCCCGAAAAGAGTATAGAGAGCCAATTTTCCCAAAGGGATCGCCATGCCTCCAATTCCCAGATCTCCAAGCCCCAAGATCCTCTGGCCATCTGTTACCACAATAATATCCACCTCTTTTTTCTGAAGGCGGCTGAAGATCTCGGGAATCTTCTCCCTCATGGGATAGGAGAGATAAAGACCTCGACTCTCTCCAAATAGCATGCTATATCGAAGCGATACCTCTCCTACTGTCGGGGTGTAAATAAGAGGAAGCATCTCTTCGATATGCTCACTCACAAGACGATAAAAAAGAATCTCATTGCGGTTCTGCAGGTTCGATAAAAAGAGATAACGCGAAAGCGGATCATGACGCGCATGAAAGTTGTCATATCTGCGTATTACCTGTTCCTCGATTGTAGAAATATGGTAGGGCAAAAGCCCGTGAAGACCAAGCTCATCTCTCTCCTCGAGAGTGAAGGCGCTTCCCTTATTAAGAAGCGGATCATTCAAGATCTGCTGCGCATCGAGCGCTAATGGAATCTTTTCCATTCCCCAAAGCTACTAACTCGCCCTCGCATTGTCAATCCCCACAAATAAGCATTACTAATTTTCTCCGATTCCTCTCGGTGGTCTCGGGGTGCTCGGTGGTTATTAACAGGGGCGGTAAAAAGGTGACAAGAAGCGCAAGCGAGGCAAAGCTAGATCAAAGCGCAGCAGTCCGAGTGAGTGGGGCCAATAGTACAAACTATTGGTCCCCGAGGGAGGATTGATATGGTGAAGCCGCAGCAAGCAGGTTGTCATCTTTTTACCGCCCCCGTTAATAAACTCTTTCCTTCGTGAACGTTACCGTAATCAGCTTTTACACCGTACGGACTGCTTCCGTCTTGTAGAGCTTAATCACAGTTGCTCCCCAAAGCAGAAAAAGCACTAGTACGCCCCAGGTTAGGGTTGTAACAATGCTCACTCCAGAAGCTACCTGTAAAAACAGAATTAAGAGAGAAGCAAATGCCTTCGCAGAACGATAGGCAAAGACATCGATGAACGCTTTCGTGCGAAATTTTTCATCGGGTTTAAGAGGAATGTACAGCATCTCCTTAATGATGCCAAAAAGAGAGAAGTCAAAAGACTTGATCGTGACGAAAGAAAAAGAGATAACTCCGAAAAGAGGCGCCACCATAAAAGCTAGGGCGTTCATTGTAAGCATAGCGGGAATCGCAAAATGACTCCGCTTAAGCCCTAGAAATTGGAGGAGCACAAAAGAGCCGACAAACTGCAAAATCGTCGTGCAAAAGTTGATGAGCCCGAGAATTCGACCTGTAAATTCTGTCCGCAGATCTTTATCTCCAACGCTCACCTCGAGAAGCTTGTTGAACTGATAATCGATCACAGTCGAAGACATCTGCATGAAAACGACAATGAGAAGAATAAAAAGAAGAATAGGAGTCGTTTTGATACTTTTTAAAACCAGAAAAGCATCGCGGCTCTCAGCAAAGAGCCCCGTCTGTCCGTGCATCGAGCTATAGCGTAGAAGGAAGCGGTAAGCGATGAGAAGGAGGGCGTAGATCGGTAGAGATAAAAAAAGAAGATTTTCAGAACCCAATTTAACCGCCATAAATCCCGGGATCATGCTCCCGAACATCCCCCCTAGCCCGCCAATGCCAAAGAGAAACCCGTAAAGATATTTTGCCCTTTTGATATCAATAGTCGCATGAATTACAGACCAGATCTGTTGAAGCATCAGCATGATATAGATCTCTTTCCAGACATAAAAAATGAAAGGAAGAAACCCAAGCTGCTTCAAAAAAAATCCAGAAAGAAAATTTCCACCTGCGATGATCGAGGCGATTAGGACAAACATCCTGAGACAACCCAGCCTAGGAAGGAAGCGGTTGTAAAGAAATACGACAAGAAAATTGAGCGGCACCATGACAAGCCACGCGTAAGGCAAAAAGTCGGAGGTGTAGCGCGTAATGAAGAGAGAATTTGCAACAGGACGGATGATCGCATACTCCGAGCAGACCAGAAATCCGCACAGCATGGCGCAGAAGACAAAAAGACCCTCTTTGCGTGAAAACCCTTTAAATTCTTCTTTAATACGTTTCAGCATGGCTGAGCATTATACATAAAATTGGTATTAAATGCTCTGCCTCACCTTCTCTTCAATGAGCGGATCAACATAAGCCCAACCAGCTGACCCTAAGTGGATTAGGATATCAGAACAGCGTGAAGCTGGAAGAATTTTTTTGCGGGAAGTAAGGACAGAAAAAGAGAGGCCAAAGGGTCTTTTCTTGTCGTGAGAGACCTCCCAGGCAATCGCTTCATCGGGGATTTCGAGCTCTTTTTTCAATGCCCACAAAGTTCCCTCATTTACTTGGTCGGTGAGCTCTAACGCCTTGAATCTCTTTTTGCGATCGCTCAGCGCAAGCGCGTCGCGATGGCCAGGAGCATCTGGATCGCGCTCTGCACGTCGAAGCTCTGTGAGAATCTCATTTTCTGTCAGTGCTAAAAATGCATCGAGCGTGCCCAACTCAATTTTTTTAGAAAGTGCAAGAGCTTCCATAAAACGCGCAAGATGGAAGGAGTAGGCCTTGACCGAGGAGTATTGATAAACCCGCTTGTACATGAAGTGTCGTGCAAGAAGAAGCGCCTCACACGACTCGATCCCATTCTCTTCAATGCCAAGCTCCAACGTGTTCTCTCCTTCCACCGGAAGGATGCAGAGCATCTCGATCATCTGGTGGTAGTCAAAGAGACCATAGGAGACCCCAGTGCACTGTGCATCACGTAAAAGATAATCGATTCGATCGGCCCCAAAAAAATCCCCTGTGATGATCTGGCACATGACGCGTTCCCAGGGAGTAAATTCCCAAGGGTAGTCAGTTAATGTCGACAGCTTCTCCTCTCCGATCGCCATTTTTATCACATCAATGGCAACCTCTTTCTGCGGAAAAGCGGCTTGAAGTTTCTCAAATACAGCATCAAAAACTCCGCTCTGCAAAATCTCCAGCGTCCACTTTTCATGTCCCTGTTTTCCTAGCAGAATTTTTTCCGCAACGTGTGAAAAAGGGAGATGTCCGAGATCATGAGAGAGGGCTGCAAGGCGAATGATCTGCCTCCAGTATGCGAGCTCCTCTTTTGCGGCATACGAGCTCTTAGATGTGATGCGATCGAAAATGCGCGTCGCAAGCTCCATTACCCCCAGTGAGTGTTCAAAACGAGTATGAGTCGCTCCCGGATAAACGAGATAGGCAATCCCCAACTGGTGAAGATAGTGAAGCCTCTGAAACGGCGCCGAGTCGATCAGCTCTCTTTCAAGCTCGTTGAACCGAATGAACCCATGAACTGCGTCGTAAATCTTTCTCATGTAAAAAACCTCCAAAAGTTGAACTAAGATCCACCACAGAGACACAGAGAAAGATGAGGTTGCACAGAGAAAAGAAACCTTTTTTTGCTAGAGAGCAAAAAAAGGGCTCCTGCCGCATCGCGGCGAGAGTTTCTTCTTTTTGTTCTCCGCAAAAAAGAAGAAGCTTCCTCTTACCTCTGTGCAACCTCATCTTTCTCTGTGTCTCTGTGGTGAAATGAAATTCTATCCAACAACTATCTGGTAGCGCATCTTTCTCATGTGAAATGGCGAGTTTCAGGTCGTGGGCGACTCTCATGCATGTAAGAGGGAGTCACCTCGACAAATTCGGCTTTGCGTTGCAGCTCTTTGATATTGCGGGCCCCGCCGTAGGTCAACCCACTGCGCAGTCCGCCAAGAAGGTCGCGGAGGAGTTGAGTAGCAGGTCCGCTAACTGGCGCCCAAAAATCGATCCCTTCTGCAACAGTTTTATCTTTCAAGCCGCCATAGTAGTCGTTCTGAAAATCTTCGCTGGCTTGCCCACGAAATTTGGCCTCCTCGCCTGTTGGACTCTTGTCAGATTTTCTCTTCGGCGCCGCACTCTCTTTTGTAAGCGCAAAAAGTTTTCCGATCATCACCGTACTTGCACCAGCAGCGAGCGCAAGCACCACATCACGACTCGTGCGAATGCCCCCATCGGCAATCAGAGGAACGCGGAGCTTCTCCGCGATCTGGGCGCAATCATAAATCGCGCTAAATTGCGGCACCCCAAACCCCGTTACCATGCGCGTTGTGCAAGCAGCACCAGGGCCAACACCCACTTTCACAGCATCCGCTCCAGCATTGACGAGGTCATGATAGGCCATTGCCGTGCAGACATTCCCTGCAATAATTTCTTTATCGGGGTGCGTGCGCTTCAGCTCTTGAATAAAGTGAAACATCCGATCTGAATGACCATGCGCCACATCGATACAAACACCACAAGCTCCCGCATCGAGAAGAGCCCGCGTCTCATCAATTTTCTGAATTCCACAAGAAATAAATGTATTTTCCCCATATTTCTTTACCCATTTCAGCTGCATCTCGTGCGGGGTAAAACGGTGAAAAATCGGCACACTCCCCTCTTTGATGAGAATATCGGCAAGTTCCTCGCTGATCGCGGTATCCATATTGGCGCAGAGAAGCGGAATATGGACCTTCCGGTTTCTCGTCAGCCAGCTCTCTAAAACCGGCTCAGTCCGCGAGGGAACGTTGTTGAATTGAGGGACGAGGGCGACATCATCGAAAGTGTACGCCTTAGGAAATGGTGTGAAGTTTTTCATGCAAACAACTATACCCCATGTCTATTTTTTTAGGATCTGGTATCATGAAATCCATGATCAGCGTCACCATTTTGACCAAGAACTCTGCAGAGCAGTTAAAAAAAACTTTAACTTCCGTTTCTGCTTTTCCCGAAGTCGTTATCTACGATACTGGTTCTACTGATGAAACGCTCGAAATTGCACAGGCTTTTCCAAATGTTAGCGTCCATCAGGGTCCATTCATTGGATTCGGGCCCACGCACAACCTGGCCTCTTCACTTGCCAAACACCAATGGATCCTCTCCCTTGATAGCGATGAGGTGTTATCAGATAACCTTGCGCAAGAAATCCTCTCACTTTCTCTAGAGCCCTCTTGCGTCTATGAGATCAGGCGGCACAATTATTTTAACAAGAAGCGCATTCGCGGCTGTAGCGGCTGGGATCCCGATTTTGTCGTACGACTCTACAATCGCGAAAAAGCGTGCTTTAGCGACGCGCAGGTGCATGAAAAGATACTCTTCCCTCATCTGAAAAAAGTGACGCTTAAGCATCCGATGCAGCACACCCCCTATCTTCGAATCGAAGACTTTCTCACAAAAATGCAAACCTACTCGACACTGTTTGCGCACGATCGGAAAAACAAGCGCGCCAGCGTCTCCTCTGCTCTGTTTCACAGCTGGTGGGCCTTTCTAAAAAGCTACATCTTCAAGAGAGGCTTTCTTTCCGGCCGCGAAGGAATTGTCATCTCGCTCTACAACGCTCACACCACTTTCTACAAATATCTGAAGCTCGCCTCAAACCAGAAAAACCAAATATCCTAACAAATCGTTGAACGGCTTCCATAGACATGTCGGGGACAAAGCACTTCGTGTCTTTGACCCCTGCTTGCCCCTTGAGCTTCAATCTGCTTCGATTTCTCATTGCAGCTTGAAGCCGTTGGCTGCGACAAGCACTCCCTCCCCCACTCCTCACGGAGCGTGGCCCCTACCGTGTCATATCGCAGTAGCAAGTTAGCTTTTTAAACACCGTTCCTGAATTTTTTATCCAGCACTGCGAGACGACGCAAGAAGGGGACCCAACCCGAAAGGTTGGGGAAGTAAGCGCGCGAGCAGCCCGACGACTCAGATCGCGCTGAAAAATCATAGCGCAGGAGAGCGGAGCGGGCGGTGTAGTGCTTTGCACACCCCGCCTCCGAGCACAGGATTTTTCAAAGCGAGGTGAGGCGCAAAGGGGCAGCTGGGGGGTGCGAGGGGGACACAAAGTGCTCCCCTCAACCCCCGACATGTCTATAGGCCACTCTAAGTGCTATATATTTATCATTCATCGTGTCATTCGACCTTCACATAAAAAATCTACTTGGTTATCGTGGATCTCTAATTTGAGGTGCACAAGATATGGATGTAGAAACACTTTCGCGAATCCAGTTTGCCTTCACACTGACATTTCACTACATCTACCCTCCGCTGAGCATCGGTCTTGGCCTTGCGATGATTTTCATGGAGGGAATGTACCTCAAAACAAAAGATCCTCAGTGGGAAAAACTCACCAAATTTTGGCTTAAGGTCTTTTCACTCACCTTTGCCCTTGGCGTTGGCACTGGCATCCCTTTGCAGTTTTCCCTCGGTACAAACTGGTCGCGATACTCCCGTTTTGTGGGCGACGTCTTTGGAAGTGTAATTGGCGCAGAGGGCTTTTTTGCTTTCTTGATCGAAGCCGGCTTTTTGGGAATCCTCCTCTTCGGCTGGCACCGTGTCTCTTCTAAAGTTCACTTCTTCTCGACGATCATGGTAGCGCTTGGTGCCCACTTCAGCGCGATCTGGATTGTAAGTGCAAATTCCTGGATGCATACGCCTGCGGGATTTCGCCTCGCCATGGAACCCGATGGCGTCATCGTTGCACAAGTAACCGACTGGTGGGAGATGTTTCTCAACCCTTCAAACTTAAGCCACATCACACACGTTCTCCTATCTGCGTGGATGAGCGGCGGCTTTCTTATCATGAGTGTCGCTGCATTTTATCTCATGAAAAATAAGCATCTCGAATTTGCTCGCAATACAATGAAAATTGGCGTCATCGTCGCCGCCTCTTCAACCATTCTGCAACTGGTGTCTGGAGATCATATCGCTGGAAAAATTGCAAAATACAACCCCGAAAAATTCGCAGCTGTTGAAGGGGTATACGAAACAAAGCCCTACACACCCGCCTATCTCTTTGGATGGGTCGACTCGTCTAGCAAACAGGTCTATGGCCTAGGCGTGCCAGGCCTCCTAAGCTTTATGGCAAACCGCGATTTTGAAGCGCCCGTCCGAGGACTCGATCAATTTCCCAAAGAGAATTGGCCTAATGTTCCTGTTGTATTTCAGATGTACCATCTGATGATCATCATGTGGGGACTTATGTTTGTCGCCGCGATGATTGGTGTTTACATGTGGTGGAAAAAACGCTGGAAGCTGAAGCCTTGGATCATGCGCTATCTCGTCCTCTCCGTTATCTTCCCCCAAATCGGCAACATCGCCGGTTGGTACACCTCATGCATGGGAAGACAGCCATGGACTGTTTATAAACTTCTGAAAACAAAAGATGCCTTTTCAGCAAATGTCACTCTCGGACAAATGATCGGCTCTCTGACGATGTTCGTTTTCGTCTACCTTCTCTTTTTCTTTCTTTTCCTGTATCTATTGGATCGGAAAATTCGTCACGGCCCCTACGCCGAAGAGGAGCAGCTCCCCTACCGCGACATCTTTAAACCTCAGGAGTAAACCGCATGTTCAGCCTCGAAACACTGCAGCTCATCATCTACTTCGTTTTTATCGGCTCTATCGTCGCGTATGCAACGCTTGATGGTTTTGATTTGGGGATCGGCTCCCTTCACCTTTTTGCGAAAACCGACGAAGAGCGAAGAATCATGATCAACGCCATTGGACCTGTTTGGGATGGCAACACAACCTGGATTGTAGTCGGTGGTGGCGTCCTCTTTGCTGGATTTCCAAAAGTATTCGGCTGCCTCATGTCAGGACTTTACACACCTGTCATGCTCCTGATTTTCGGCTTTATGCTCCGCGGTGCTGCAGTCGAGTTTCGCAGCAAAGAGAAGAGCAAAAAATGGCGTCAGACATGGGATATCGGCTTTTCGCTAGCCTCTCTTATTCTTGCCTCCACTTTGGGTCTTGCTCTGGGAAATTTCATTCAAGGCCTTCCCATCAATGCAAAAGGAGATCTCGAAGCCAGCCTGATCGACCTACTCAAACCCTATCCGATTTTAGTCTCCTTATTTGCTCTCTCCCTCTTCATGATGCACGGCAGCATCTTTCTTCTGATGAAAACCGAAGGAGCCTTTCACGAGAGAGTTCGAAAATGGGCTAAACGCCTCATCGTTATCTTCCTCTTTTTTTGGGCGATGACTACAGCCACCACCTTCACCTATGCTGACCATATGGTCCAGCCGATCATCGATCATCCCTGGCTTTCTATCTTTGCTCTTCTTAGCGTTGCATCGATTGGTATGATCCTCCACTCCATTAGAAAGGGAAACGATGGGATCGCCTTTATCTCATCCTGCCTCTGTATCGTTTTCCTACTCACCCTTTTTGTAGTCGGCACCTTCCCCTACTTTGCCGTCTCAACAATTGATCCCGCCTACTCCCTAACCCTTTTCAATAGCTCTGTTACACGTACCGCTCTTCTCGTTTTAACCATTGTCTCTCTGAGCGGCTTCCCCCTTACTTTCTTCTATGGGGCCTACCTATACCGCGCCTTCAGGGGTAAGGTCCGCCTGGACTCTTTAAGCTACTAAAGGCTTTCTAGTTGAACTAATCTAATTGATCTAGTAGATCCAGGATTACGAGACTATGTCTCATTAACTGGAGAGATCAATGAAAAAAAAGCAAATAATCGCTATCGCACTCCTCGTCCTGGGGGTTGCGGGTTTTCTGTATGCGGTCAACGGGATGAAGCGTATCTCAAGCGCCAAAGAGGGCGTTGAGATGATCACTTCTCCTTTTTCTGATAGCAAAGTCGGCAGCGCTGCTGGGAACGTTCTCAAAGGCGAAGCTAGCAAATATGATACCCAGGTAACAATTCTGCTTGTTGGAAGCATCGCCCTGGTCATCATAGGCGCAGCCATCCTCATCAAAGGCCGCAAGAAGCGCTAAAGCCATAACCCTGCTCCAATAGACAAAAGGCTCCAAGGTTTCCCTTGGAGCCTTTCACATTTAAAAAAATGCAAAGAGCTACTTAGTTCGCGCGTTTGTCGGCGTTGCAAAATGGAAGGTTGGATTGTATGGGTCATACCGCTTTGCATGGTAGTAAGCAGAACGATGATCCCCTTCTCTCAATCGGTTGTGCGTAAGGAACATCGCACGTCGCGGGTTCTTGCTCTTGTTCGGCTCGGAATAGTGTGGAACAAACGAGTTGATGAGCACAAGATCCGAAGGTGAGGTCTCTAAAGCGAGCCACTTAATTTTTCCGCTATACTTTGGATCGATCGAACCATGCGCGCTTCCACCTGTAACATAGGGAAGAACTGCACGACCGGCTTCTAATTCCGCTGCATTTAAAGCAGTATCACCAGCGAACGTTTCACGCCAATTTTTTGCAACATGTAAGCAGCCGTTTTCGAGCGTAGCGGGATCGATACTCACCATGGCTGTGATATGTTCGCGAGGACCAAATGGCTCATATGCCGGAAAATCCTGGTGAGGAAGAAAGGCGCCTCCACCTGGCCACTTAAAGTTGATCTTATCTTTGAAGAGAACATAGGGCTCGCTCATCATTCTTCCGATATAGGAGCTCACTGTCCCCGCAATGAAGTGGTGAAGATCAGGATAGCAAGTTAGCATATCTTCCGCACGACATGCGAGAAGAGGGTTTTTTGATTCGGGAACGACAATCAATGTTCCAGGCATCTGTGTAAAATACTCAGCGCTCTTACCACTACTTTGCATGAGAGACAAAATTTTCTCGGAAGCACTATTGATATCCTCCGCCCAGCTCTGCAACAAAAGCGTCTGTTCTCGAGAGAAAAAGTTTTTAATCCAGAGATATCCATTTTTCTGAAAAAACTCCTTCTGAGCGTTCCACTCCTGAGCATTTGTGGCAGGAGAAAGCGCAACACCAGGCGCGTTTGCATCAAAAGCAGCCGCATTCACACTGACAGCAAGAACAGCGGAGAGAATCAGAAATTTAAATCCTTTCACACGACACCCCTTTGTTGGAAAACAAACATACGAAGATAGGAGATGAGTTTTTTTGAGTCAAATGCGCGCAATCATGTAACATCCTCAAAACACACAAAGGAGTTTTACCGTTATGAAAAAACATCTCATGCTTTTTTTCTGCGTTCTTCTCTGCTCTAGTTTGTTCGCTGAAGAGGTTTCTCAAAAAAAGCAGAAGCGTGTTTATGTTGATATTGTTGGAGATCTCTTCCACTCAGGCCACGTTGAATTCTTCAAAAAAGCAAGAACCTATGGCGACTACCTAATCGTTGGCGTGCTCGCGGATGATGTTGTTGAAGAGTACAAAAGAACACCGATCTTAACTTTAGACGAACGCGTGCGTGTCATCTCTGCATGCAAATATGTCGACGAGGTCATCGTAGCTCCACCACTCCGTTTAACCGAAGCGATGATCCGCAAATATCAGATCGATTACGTCGTCCATGGCGACGATTTTAACAAAGATCTGCTCAATGATCAGTATGGCGTCTCTCTAAAGCTCGGCATCTTCCGCACCGTCCCCTACACCCCCGGCGTCTCCACAACCGACATCATCAAGCGTATCGTCACTCGCTACGACGAGGGTGAATTCCGCAAAAAGAAATAGGAGATGAAAACCTCTTATCTTCCATTTCTGAAGGGATTCTTCACAGGGGCCGGCTTGATTATCGCAATCGGGGCACAGAACGCTTTCGTGCTTAAGCAAGGCCTCAAGAAAAATCACGTCTTCATCGTTGCGCTTTTTTGTGCAATTGCAGACTCTCTTCTTATCGTCCTCGGCGTTAGCGGACTTGGAGTGATTCTCACAAGCAACCGCACCTTGCTACTCGTTGCAAAGTGGGGAGGCGCTTCTTTTCTTTTCTGGTACGGTCTCCGTGCTTTTCGCGCCGCACTCCATTCAGAAAGCCTTCGCACACAAGATGAACCCGTAAACCAGAACCTAAAAAAAGTGCTCCTGACCTTGACAGCCCTTACATTTTTAAACCCACATGTCTATTTGGACACCCTAATACTGCTGGGCACGATCGGAGCTCAATTTGAAAAAGCTTCAAGAGCGCTATTTGCAGCAGGCGCAATTCTCGCCTCGACAGCCTGGTTCTTTACACTCTGCTACGGAGCACGCCTCTTAGCTCCTCTTCTTAGAAATCCCCGCGCGTGGAAGATCATAGACTTTGTCATCGGCTGCATCATGTGGTCTATCGCGCTATCCCTCCTCCTCACTTAAATGCAGGCATATCTGCTCTTTGAGCGCGAAGCGCTCCATGGAATGCGGCGCTCCGCGCCGCCTTACTTGAATAAATCCAAGGCGGTGCGCAGCACCGCACTCCAAAGAGCTCGCCTTAGGCTCGCTCAAGATGCTCGGTGAACATGGGCAAAAGCTCGAATCGCTTGATCTCTCTCACTCCTCTTATCGGGATGCTGACCTTTTGCAAATTGCAGAGAAATGCCATAAGCTCAAAAGCATCAATCTGTATTCCAGTAGCCAAGACAGCCGTACGAATCCCTCCCAATTAACAGCGCAGATCCAAGACAAAAATCCTACGCTCAAGGTGAAAGGTCTTGATCGGAGCCCTGAGAAAAAGAAGTAGTAGATTTCTGATTGATTTTAAAAGTAGCGGTAGTCGGATTCGAACCAACGACAAACGGATTATGATTCCGCTGCTCTAACCAACTGAGCTATACCGCCGTGAGAGGAAGAGCAAAAGTGAAGAAGGGGTAGATCGAAATCTTTTTTAATCTTCTTCAGTTTTGCGTTCTGCATTCTGACTTCTGATTTAAAAATAGCGGGGGAAGGATTCGAACCTCCGGCCTTTGGGTTATGAGCCCAACGAGCTAACCACTGCTCCACCCCGCGATAAGATGAAGGAGAACATTAACAAAGGCGGTGATTAACCTCAAGCAGTGGAATTTTAAAGATTCACGCTGCTCAATCTGCCTAGACAGGCATCAAGCCATCTCTTCGGTCGCCAAAGGCCATACCCATAATCACGCTCACAGCACAAGAGGAGAGGTTGAGTGCTATAGCCAAGGGGAGATCGATCGGACCACACAGAAATGTTGTGGCTAAAACAGCAACCACAACAGCAATCACGCGTGAAGTAACAAGAGCCATACAAGGGTCATTTTCAAGGATTTTAAAAGCGATTGCGCTTACAGCCATATCGATGAGGTTGTAAGTAACACCCACTGGGGTAGAAAGTTGGTTGTAGTGGGAGATGGCAAATCTTGTCCCCGCGCCTATTAAACCTCCAACAGCGATCCCTGCCATAATATGCTCCTTTTAAGGTGTAAAAAACATTTAATAGGCTTAAATAATAACATTTTTTCCAGATTTTTTTCGAGCCTTTTCCATAAAGAATTTATAGATATTTTTATTACCTTGGATGGTTCTATCATAGAAGGCAAACATCTCTCTTGTTTGTTCAGTGGGGGTGACTTCGCCCTTACGCATTAAATTTTCTACCATTTGTCTCTCACGCTCGAGAGAGGGATGGATCTCGGGATGAATCTGACTCCCAATAAAGTTCTCGTCACGGCTGACAAAAAATTTGTTTATATTGCCAGCTTTCATCACAACCTCTAAATCCCTTCCCATCTGATCAGAGGCCTGATGATGTGCAGAATAGCCATGGAAGTCGTCGCCTACAAGAGTGCGGATCCACTCTTTGCGCGAAGAGTCGGTGAATTCCATCGGCTGAAGGCCAGATTGACCTGGAACGTGCTGCTTTAGAGTGCCCCCAAAGTAGACGTTGATCAACTGTGATCCGCGGCATGTTCCCATCGTGGGAGTTCTGTTTTGATGAGCCTCAGACACAAGAGCAAATTCGATCATACTCCGACGCATGTCAGCATTTGTGAAGGTGAACTCCTCTCTTTTGGCTTGATAAAACTCCGGTTCTATATCGTGACCCCCTGGAAGGGCAAGGCCGTCGCAATGCTGAAGGTATCGAGTTGCACGCGCTTTAACTTTAGCAAGCTGCGACCCCTCTTTAGCTCGCTTCAAGATCTCATCAGGAACACTCAACATGTTCTTCGGCTTGGCTTGCTGCACCTGGGCAATTAATCGTTCTACCTCACTGTCTAAAAGCTCTGGATCCAGATCGTCCGGCATGCACTCGAAGCGAAGAGGGATTGCACCGTGTTGCCTTAAAGCTGTATCGATCATTGGCGTAAAGAGGCCTGGCTGTCTGAAATTCCAGGAGATTCCCACAACAGGTTTGGTGATGCTGTTTGGTGTGCAGTTCTTAAGTGCAAATTTCTCTCCGCCATTAAACAACAGACAATCCGTTAAATCCGAGTCGCTGATGAGGCCATCTCTTACTATCGCCATCAGAAAACTTGTCTCTTGCATTTTGCACTTGTGCAGTGAAATGCCATCGAGAACGGAGTCGTTAAAATAAGAATAGCGCAAGTCGGAGTTCAAGATGGTGACATCTTTAAATTGGGCGTTAACGATACATGCAAAACTGAAATTGCATCCGTTGAAGCAGCTGTTTGTCACGAAGCTGTTAATCCAGCTGGTGCGCTTAAACAGACACGAGTCAGCTACAATCTTGTGGAAATGTGCGCGCTCAAAGTTGACTTCATTAAAATCGCACTTTTGGAAGTACATGTTGCTAAGCTTTACTCGGCTTAGATCGGCTGTCGTTTTGAAGTTGATCCCCTTGATATGACTCGAAATCCCTTTTTCTATGAGAAGCGACTCCATATCGACAAGGGCTGAGGGTGGATTTTTATTCCGCGCTTTACACATCTCTCCATACAGCAGAGACCAATCTGCCTGAGAGAGCTGTTTTCCAAAGTAGTTGCGGTGAAGCGTTTTTAGATAAGGGCAAGCAGAGTACGCGCGAATTGAGGCCAGAAGAACGCTCGCAATAATCTCAGGAAGGTGAGCACGACCCTCTTCGCTGCACTGGCGATAAGCTTGGCCTACTTCGACCAGCGTTTGAATCACGAGCGAAAGTGCGATCCACTCAGGAGTTGCAAGACAGACGGAAGCGATATAGATCAGCTGGTGCAGTGTCTGACACACCACCTTAGCCGCTTCTACTCCCTCTCGATTCCAAACGTGGATGAGAAGCGTATAAAGATTGATGCCTAGTTGATAGACATTTGAGACTGCAAACTGGCCAAACGGCAAGAGGATGCTAAGCGCGGTGGAAGTCCCCACAATAATCAGGTGGAAAGATTTACCTCCAAATGCGAGCCACCCATCCTCCTCATAATGGGCTCTAATATCTTGCACAATTGTCCAAGATTGAACACCGCCCATTCCAAGCGAAGCAACCATGCCAGTTGTTCCATTTAGGCATAAGAAGGGAAAGGCGATCTTAGCCACCCTTGCGGCTGTTTCATTTTCAATAGATCCGGCGTCATGCAACAACGGATCTATTCTTGTATTTAGATCTAAATTAATCATGCACGTAAATATTAAACGAAAACAGAAAGAATAAGAATATAATAAAAAATTAAATAATATTTAATTAATATTATAAAGAAACGGATGAGATGATCTTCAGAGTTCTTTCGGTAGAACCACGCGTATCTTGGGAGGTTTTAAAACAATTTTGATGGATCTTCTGCCACCTTGAAGAATCCGCGAGAAGATTGAGAAGGGTATTGGGAAGAGATTCGAGCGAGACCTGCTCACCACACTCATTGCCCAAAACGAGTTCTACAAGATCTTGTTGGGTGTGCATATGCGGCCCAAAAAGAACTGGAACGCCAGCTTGCACGGGCTCGAAAATATTATGGCCGCCAACGTGTGAAACAAAGCTTCCTCCGACAATGGCAACTTCGGCAATCTGATAGCAGCGCAGGAGAAGTCCCATGGTGTCAATGAGAATGATTCGTTCGTCTCCCCTCTTTTTTTCGCGTTCGGAGTAGAGAAGGAGGGCGCGACCTGCTGTTTTGAGTTCAGCGGCAACTTTACTAAAGCGCTCGGGATGTCTAGGAACAATAATAACTTTGAGTGAGGGAAGTTGTTTCCAAACGAGATCGAGTGCTGACAGAAGTTGGGCTTCTTCAGGAGCGTGAGTGGAGCCGAAAACGATGACGCGATCTTTTATGTGAATACCGAGCTCGCTCTTCCACCTGCTCTTTTCTTCGTGGCTGAGAAAAGGAGGTGTCACGTCTAGTTTGAGATTACCCGTCACATGGATCTTCTCCTTAGGAACAGCGAGACTCTCAAATCTCTTTTCAAAGCGTGCGCCCTGTAGACAAAATCCATCGATGAGCGAAAATAGTTTTTCTGCAAAAGGACGCATCCACCGAAATCGTGCATAAGATCTCTCTGAGAGCTTGCCATTGACGAGAAGGACTTTTCCTCCTTCTTCTTTAACACTCTTTAAAAGATGGTACCAGAACTCTCCTTCAACAAGGATGAGGAGATCTGGTTGTATGCGCTTGACAAACTTTTTCATCAGCCAGGAGAAATCAAGCGGTAAAAAAAAGTAGCTCACCGCATCGGGAAGTGCGCGCCTCGCTTCCGCATGCCCTGTTTCTGTAACGGATGAAACCACAAAGGACGCATTGGGAAAATTTTTGCGGAGCTCGCGATACAAGGCAGAAACCGCGCGCGTCTCCCCTACCGAAACGGCATGGATCCAGATCACAGGCCTGCCTACGCTCTTTGGAGGAAGTTTTAGGCCCAACCGCTCTCGGAGACTATTTTTGTACTTGCCGTGGCGGATCCTCTGCCATACAAGGCGTGGCAGAGCAACGATCCCGATCAGCAGAAGAAAGATGTCGTAAATCAAACTTAGGAGCATTAAAGATAACTCTATTTGATAAATTGTTTTAACCACCGAGAGCACCGAGAACACAGAGGCGCTTCGCGCGGAAATATTTCTATCCCCTTCTCGGTGACCTCGGTGTGCTCGGTGGTAAAATTATACCATCATCTAGCAACTTCATTGGAGATCACGAGATTCATCAGCTTGTTGGGAACGAAAACAACCTTTTCGATTTTACCGGTGAGGTGTTTTGCGATCTCAGGCTGCTCTTGAATAAACTTGAGGAGCTCTTCTTGAGATTTATCCTTGGGCAGTTCCCATCTACCTCGCAACTTTCCGTTCACCTGGATCACATAGGTCGCTGTGTCATCAACGAGATAGGTTGGATTGACTTTAGGGAAGGGCAGATAGGTTAAGCTCTCCTCTTCGCCTAAATGCTGCCATGCTTCCTCAGCCACATGCGGAGCAAATGGGTAGAGCACTTGCGTAAGCATCCTGAGAACGCTTTTAGGATAAGTAGGAAGCGATGAGAAGTTGTTGATAAATTCCATCATCTTGGCAATGGCAGTATTGAACTGCAATCCCTCGATATCCTTTTCCACAACATGCACCAGGCGGTGACCTAATTTCAGCGCTTCTTTAGTCTCCTCTTCACTAACCTTTTCTGAAACAATGAGATCATAGTAGCGGTTGAGAAAGCGTTTGCACCCGTTGACCGCATCTGTGTTCCAGAGTTTTTCCTTATCGAAAGGACCCATAAACATTTCGTAGAGACGGAGCGAATCTGCGCCATACTCTTCGATCATCTCATCGGGCGTAACACCGTTTAACTTGGACTTGGACATCTTCTCCATCTGCACTTCCAGCTCCTGGTTTGTGCCGATCTGGATATACTTGCCCTTCTCCTCGCGTACCTCTTCTGGAGAAAGGTAAACACCTCCTGGCAACCTAAATGAGAGTGCCGTGACAAGACCTTGGTTACGCAACGTCTGAAATGGCTCGGGAGTGCTGACGAGTCCGCAATCAAAAAGAACCTTATGCCAGAAGCGCGCGTAAAGAAGGTGCAAAACGGCATGCTCCACACCACCGACATACAAATCGACTGGCATCCAATACTTTTCAATCTCCGGATCCCACGCGTGCTGATCATTTTCTGGATCGCAAAAGCGGAGATAGTACCAGCAAGAGCCTGCCCACTGAGGCATTGTATTGGTTTCGCGTAGAGCCTTTTTTCCCGTTTTAGAATCAACAATTTCAACCCAGTCGCGCGCCTGTGCAAGTGGACTCTCGCCGGTTTCTAGCGGTTTGTAGTTCGTAAGCGATGGTGGTGTGAGCGGAAGTTCGTCGAGACCCAGCGCACGCTTTGTTCCATCGGCGAAATGGAGAATCGGAATCGGTTCTCCCCAGTATCTCTGCCGTGAAAAAAGCCAGTCGCGAAGCTTGTAACTTACCGCGGCTTCTCCCTTTTTGTGAGAGGCAAGCCACGAGATCATACGTTTTTTTGCCGCTGCAACATCCAGTCCTTCTAGAGAGAGATCTCCATGACTGCTCTGGATCATCACTCCACTACCCTGCCAGCAGCGAGTGCCTGCCAAAACTTCAACGCGAAAATCTTCTGGAGAAAGACCTTCCAAAAGAGGGCCTTCCTCGTCGGTAAACTGCGGGTTGATGACTGGCTGTATCGGCAAATCATATTTTTTTGCGAATGCAAAATCTCGCTCATCATGCGCAGGAACTCCCATCACAGCTCCCGTTCCATAATTCATCAAGACGTAGTCGGCGATCCAAACGGGAATCCACTTTTCGTTCGCGGGATTCTGCACGTAGGCCCCGGTCCAGACTCCCGTTTTGTCTTTTTCGAGTTCTGTTCTTTGCAAATCACTTTTGCTGAGCGTTGCGTGCTGGTAGGCCGCAACAGCGTCTCTACACTCTTTTGTTACGATCCTAGAGATCGCTGGGTGCTCCGGTGCAAGAACTAAGAAGGTCGCTCCAAAAAGCGTATGGGAAGAGGTTGTGTACACAGGAATCGAAATTCTATGCTCCCTCTCTTCGAATTCCACGCGTGCGCCTTCGCTCCGCCCAATCCAATTGCTCTGCAATCTTTTTAGATGATCAGGCCAATCGAGCAGATTCAAATCCTGGAGAAGACGGTCTGCATAAGCAGTAATCTTTAAAATCCACTGGCGGAGAGGTCGACGCTCAACGGGATATCCTCCCTCTTTCGAGCGGCCATTTTCCACCTCTTCGTTCGCAAGAACGGTACCTAACGCAGGACAAAAATTGACTTGAATCTCTGCCTCGTAAGCAAGTCCCTTCTCATATAATTTCGTAAAGATCCACTGTGTCCATTTGTAGTAGCGAGGATCGCTCGTTGCTACTTCACGGCTCCAGTCGTAACTAAAACCGAGAGATTTCAGCTGTCTGCGATAGGTATTGATGTTCCGTTCGGTGGTAATTGAGGGGTGCGTGCCTGTTTTGATTGCATATTGTTCTGCTGGAAGACCAAAGCTATCCCAACCCATCGGATGGAGAACATTGAATCCCTTCTGTCGCTTGTATCTGGCGATAATGTCTGTTGCCGTATACCCCGTCACATGCCCAACATGGAGTCCAGCACCGGATGGGTATGGAAACATATCTAACACGTAATACTTTGGCTTTGAGTGGTCGACCTCAACCCTAAAGATATCCTGGTCTTCCCAAAATTTTTGCCACTTCGCTTCGATTCGCGCGTGGTCATATCGCTGTTTTTCCATGAACCTATCCGAAAATTAAAACCGGTTTTGTTTCTATAGCGGAAAAAACTTTATCACCCTGAAGAAATAATTGCGACAGAAGAGAGCAAGAACTGGCACACGCCAGGACTCGATTCCTCTTTTTATTCTTTAGTTTTGAACTTTGTACTTTGCATTCTCTGTTTCTTTTGGTATGGTCATTAAACGATCTATGCAAGATACAATTGCCCTTAAAAAACATAAGATTAGTCTTTCAGACTACGATTATCGACATGATATCGAGAATCGCTTGCTCATGGCAAAATTCTCTTCGAAGGACCTTGCCGTCCTCGAGGAAATTCTTTACAGCCCTCTAAGCATCTCCCTCAAAAAGCTGGCCAGTAACGTCTCGCTTAAGGAATCTGAGGTCCGTTCCATTCTGAAAAAACTCAGTAAAACTGGGCTGCTTACTATTCAAGACGATCTTATTTCGGTCGATAAGGAGATGCGCAAATATTTTGAAGCGCAGATCCTTAAGTTTGACGAGGAGTTTTATCCAGGTGTTGAATATTTACAAGGACTCCTGCGCAAGGTCCCCATCCAGATCCTCCCGACATGGTACTCCATTCCTCGCACATCTAATAACATCTTCGACTCGCTTATAGAAAAATATTTAATCACGCCCCACGCCTATCAGCGCTACCTCTCTGAGCTTACCTTTGGCAATGAGATCTTGACGCAAATCGTCCGCGACGTTCATCACGCTCCAGGGTATAAGATCCGCGCCCAAGAGATCATCGAAAAGTATGGCCTCTCTCACGAGCAGTTTGAGGAGGACCTTCTCCTTCTAGAGTTCCATTTTGCCTGCTGTTTGCGTTACGAAAAAAATGGCGATGAGTGGGAAGAGGTCGTCACTCCCTTCCATGAGTGGCGTGAATATCTCATCTTTCTGCAGGAGAGCGAAACCTCCCCTATTTCCGATCCGGAAAATATTGTGCGTACGCGAACGGAGGATTTCTCTTTCGTACAAGATATCAGCTATCTACTCACTCACGCGAAAAAACAACCGATTCCGATGAGCGGTGATCTGCCCGCAAAAAACATGCTTCCGATCATTGCCGCAAAATGTAAAGGTTTGAAGGAAAAAGACCCCTCTTTTCTTCCCTATGTACACCAGCTCATCCGTAAACTTAAGCAACTCCAGTTTGCAGAAATCGTTGATGGACACCTCCACATGCGCGAAGATGCACAAGAGTGGCTCTCGATGAATCTCGAACATCGCGCCCTCCACCTCTATCGTCATCCCCTCAACCGCCTGCTCACAGTCTCACTTCCGGAAGCCCTGACACATGATCGACCTGTTCGCGAAGCAGAAAAGAGCATTCAGCGTGTTCTCCAATCGGGCTGGGTCTATTTTGAAGATTTTCTGAAAGGCGTTCATGTGGCCTTCTCGCCTGAAAGCCATGTGATGCTCAAAAAATGTGGCAAGAGCTGGAAATACACCATTCCCAACTACTCCGATGAGGAGAAAAGGTTAATCCAGGCGACTATTTTCGAGTGGCTCTTCGAGTCCGCGATCGTTGCCACTGGAGAACATGAGGAAAGAGAGTGTTTCTGCGTGACATCCTTCGGTCAGTCCTTATTCGGGTAAATATATTGTGAAAAAGCGCAAGGAAGGAGAGCTTGTCTCGAACCGTAAAGCTTTCCACGACTACGAAATCTTGGACACCTTTGAAGCGGGCATGATCCTCCTAGGTACGGAGATCAAATCTCTCAGAAATCACGGCGGAGGGTTGCAAGACGCCTATGTGATCATTTCCAACCAAGGTGTGATCCTAAAAAATTCCTCGATCGCTCCCTATCGCATGGGGGGGGTCTACAACCACGAAGAACGACGCGAAAGAAAGCTCCTTCTCCATAAACGCGAAATCGAGAAGTTGAAAGATCTCTCCACACAAAAAGGTCTTACACTCATCCCTCTCTCTTTCTACCTCAAGGATGGTTATGTCAAAGTGAAGATCGGCGTTGCGCGCGGCAAGAAAGCATACGACAAGCGCGCCGCTCTCAAAGAGCGCGAACACAAAAAATCGATCGACCGCGCCCTCAAAAACGATGAGCGTTGAATACTGAATTCTGTGCTGGATAAAAAAGAAGCACACATGTCGGGGACAAAGCACTGCGTGCCCTTGTCCCCCGCTGGCCCCCTTGAGCTTCAATCCGCTTCGATTTCTCATTGCGGCTTGAAGCCATCGGCTGCTCCCGCGCTCACTTCCCCAACCCTTCGGGTTGGATCCCCCTCTCGCGTCGTCTCGCAGTACGGGGAAAAGAATTTTCGTTTCTGCATCATGACTCGGAAGGGGCCCCGCCCCGTAAGGGGATGGGGAGGGAGAGCTTGATGCAGCCCGACGACTCAGATCGCGCAGAAAAATTCTACCGCAGGAGAGCGAAGCGTGCGGGGCTGTGTTATACACGCCCCGTCTCCGAGGACGGGATTTTTCAAAGCGAGGTGAGGCGCAAGGGGGCAGCTGGTGGGCTGCGAAGACAAGCCAAAGTGCCGGTGGCACTTTGGCTTTGCGAGCAGGGTTTCTGGGCGGGTACGAAGTGCTCCCCTCAACCCCCGACATGTCTACGATTCTTGTCTTCTTTCCTGCAGTTGACTTATTCGTGTATGACCAACTATCATCCTGTTCATGACAACAACAAGCACGACCACGATGAAGGCGCTTGTATCACGCCTCGACCTAATTACACTGATTGGAAAAATTCAGAACGCGGTTTCTCCGAAACCTGCGATTCCAATTTTAGGAAATGTTCTCATCGAAGCACAAGATGATGAGCTCGTTCTGAGTACAACCGATCTCACTGTCAGCATGCGGGGTCATGTCAGCGCAAAAGTTGCTGAAGAGGGAGCGATCACACTACCCGCCCGTCGCTTCTTCCAGCTCGTTCGCGAGCTCACCACTCCTTACATTGAGCTTCACGCCACAACGCCAGAAGTTGCCTACGTCAATGCCGGAAGCTCTCATTTCAAAATTCAGGGAATGCACAAGAGCGAGTTCCCTACGCTTCCCGATCTCTCTGAGGAGATCCATTTCGTCATGCACTCTGCTGCGCTTAAAGAGATGCTCCTCCGCACCTCTTTCTCTGCTGCGCGCGAAGACAGCCGCCAGATTTTAAATGGTGTTCTGTTACAAAAATCTGCCAATGTTGCAACAATTGTCGCAACCGACGGAAAGAGGCTTGCAAAAGCGCATACGGTTATCGATCACGCAACACCCACACCACAATCCTACATTATCCCCATTAAGGCAGTAGAAGAGATCTTAAAGATTCTCGATACGAAGGAAGAGGCGTGCAAACTCACGCTCATGGCAGATAGAATTGCCGTCGAAGCCGGAAACACCACACTCATCACAAAGCTTCTTTCCGGGCAATTCCCCGATATTTCCCGCATCATTCCTGAAAGAAGCAAAACTCCTGTTGCTCTCCACCGCGAAGAGCTCATCTCTCTTCTCAGACAGGTCTCTCTCTTTACAAATGAGGGAAATAGCTCTGTTCGCTTCACCTTCACAAGTGGGATGCTCCACATCGCCGCAATGAGCGGTGAGATTGGCGAAGGCGTTGTCAGCATGCCCGTAAATTACGCGGGCGAAAAACTCGAGCTCGCCTTTAATCCCCACTACTTTCTCGACATCCTGCGCCACTGCAAGGATGAAACGGTGCACTTCTCCATCACTGGTCCCTACAATCCTGGCCTCATTACCGACTCATCCAGCGCTCTTTTCGTCATCATGCCGATGCGCATCGACACCTAAGCCTTCTAGATTGCAAAATCAAGAGAGATTCACCACAGAGACACGGAGAACACAGAGATTGCACAGAGTGAAGAAAAAGATTCTCCCTTTTGCGCGCGCAAAAGAAAGAAGTTCCGGCCGCACCTGCGGCAGAGTCATCTTTTTTTACTCTCTTAAAAAAAGGTGTCTGTTTTCTCTGTGCAGTCTCTGTGCTCTCTGTGTCTCTGTGGTGGATCCCGATGCATATTGAAAAGCTACTGCTCTGGCAATTTAGGAACTACGCTAACACTGCCGTCTCCTTTAGTCCCCGTGTTAATCTAATCCGCGGCGAAAACGCACAAGGGAAGACTAATCTTCTCGAAGCCCTTTATTTTCTCTGCACAGGTCGCTCGTTTCGCACCCCTCACCTCGCAGATCTCATCCCCTATCAGCAACCTTTTTTCCAGCTCGAAGCCCAGTTTGCAAAAGATGATGTGCTGCAGACCATTAAAGCCTCTTTCGATGGGCAAATGCGCAGGCTCGCACACAATGAAACAAACTTCTCCTCTTTTGCTCCCCTTCTCGGACTTCTGCCAATTGTGATGATTGCACCACAAGATCTTGCTCTTGTCACTGGCGCGCCTGCCGAACGACGCCGATTTGTCGACCTCATGCTCGCGCAGAGCGACCCTCTTTATGTCCACCACCTCATGCGCTACATGAAAGCGATGAAACAGCGCAACGCCCTCTTGCGTAGCAAAAAAACAGAGACGATCGAAGCTTGGGAGTATGCGATGGCGCAAGCCGCCCACTACCTACTCAAAAAACGAGAAGAGGGAATCGCTGAAATTGGCCCCCTTGCAGAGGTCTCCCTTTCTGCGCTCTCTCTAGGGCAGGACCTGCTGACTATTCATTATCAGACAACGATTCCTAAAGAGAAATCGGTCTCCGTAGAATCGCTCGTAGAGACCTGGGCAAATAGCCGCAGAAAAGAACTGTTGTTTGGAACGAGCCTGATCGGACCTCATCGAGATGAGCTCGTGCTGACAGTGAATGGAAAATCGGCAAGAAACTATTGCAGTGAAGGGCAGAAGCGCTCGCTCGTAACAGCGCTACGGCTTGCAGAATGGAAAAGATTAAAAGAACTCTCTGGATATGCCCCCCTCATCTGCATCGATGATTTTGGCATCCATCTCGATGCAAAACGGTACAACTTAATCCAAAAAGAGATGCTGGGGCATGGTCAGGTTTTCCTTACCACCCCCCTCCTTTTAGAGAGCGCTGCCCATGCGGATCAGACCCTCTTCATCGAACAGGGTGTGATTAAGCAGGAGCATTGTCGGATTTAAGCTGAGCAAGGCGCTTATCAATCGCCGCTCTGACCTCTAGACTATTCGTTGAAGCACCGATCTCAGCTAAAAGCATAGGATCATCCATCACAGCAATCTGTTTGATAAGCTCTGAATAATCTTCGCCGTTACCTGCTACTTCTGTTGCGTCCCCAGAGATAAACTGCAGTGTTGGCAACGTACTTCTATCGAGTTCTGGCGTAGGTGAAGAGTCTTGGCTTCTATATACGATAGGGAGGGTGAGTGTCGGAGAAGGGGTTCTCGATGATGTAACATATTCATCAGCAAAGTCAAACCCTTGTTGTTGAGTAGACTTCTCTTTTTTTGCTGCGCCTGCAACTACACCTTCGCCCAAGGAGAATGAATGATCATTTTGTGCATGGGGTGTGAGACGCCGTGCCACCGGCTTTACAATTTTAGGTTGTACGCCTGCTTCGACATTTAAAGACCCACTCAATTGCAGAAACTCTAGTGCGTCCATTTCTCCTGTAAGAAGTTTGGACACCGATACTTTTGGTTTTTGAGGCTCACTGAGAGTCGTCGGCTTAAATCCAGGCAGGTGAGCTCTGGCTACATTTTCCACATTTTTCGCCCTGGTTTTACCAGAAAATCTTAAGTCGTGAATGGCAATCGAGAGATCCTGAACATAGGAAAAGATGTTTCCAGTTGCTGCATCTTCTCCATAGCAATAAATTCTCTCATGAAAAATTTGATAAGCCTGGCTCAAATTGTCTTTGTTGAGATGTGTGACGATCTGCGCAACCTGATCGCCTAGATGCGTATTCCATCTTTCGGGAGTCATATTTGTAATGCCAGCCATAATAAATCTCCGTTTTAAAATTAAGATTGTCAACTATTTTATTGCAAAAACAGGATAAAAATCAAATTAAAACGCAATCTATTCGAGATGAGAAAGATAAGCCTCTCCCAGGGGAAAGCCCTTTAGAGACTCATGGCGACGCTTCGTTGCAAAAGAGTCGATAAACTTCAAAGCGAGCTTTTTACCAAGTTCTACCCCCTCTTGATCGAAGGAGTTGATATTCCAAATAAAGCCCTGAAAAACCACCTTATGCTCATAAAAAGCAAGAAGAACCCCTAAGGTGTAGGGATCGAGCTGATGGGCCAAAAGAATCCGGCTTGGGCGGTTGCCAGGAAAGACCTTGTTAGGGTTCTCGCTTTTTTGCCCTTGAGCAAGAGCTACTGCCTGGGCAAAGAGGTTGGATAGCAGCTTTTCTTGAGAAAAAGTCCCCTTATAGGAGAGATCTTCTCCGTATTGGGCTGTGGCAAATCCAATGAATTCGAGAGGGATAACCGCTGTTCCCTGATGGATCGACTGGTAGAAGGAGTGCTGCCCGTTAGTACCAGGCTCTCCCCAGATGATTGGGCCTGTATCGAAATGGACTGGCTTTCCCTCTTTATCGATCCTCTTGCCGTTTGATTCCATATCCAGCTGTTGCAGGTGTGCCGGAAATCGTGATAGCGCATGGCTGTAAGGGATAATTGCCGTTGTGGGATGTTCGAGAAAATTGCGGTTCCATATGCCTAAAAGAGCCGAGAGGAGAGGAAGGTTTGTGCGAGGATCCGCCTGAAGTGCAGCCTTATCCATTGCACTCGCACCACGTAAAAACTCCAGAAATCGATCCATCCCCATTGCAAATGCAAGAGCTACCGCCCCCACCATCGAGGTCACTGAGTAGCGACCGCCAATGTAATCCCAGATATAAAATGAGGCCCTGTATTCGGACGGGTTATCCATCGGACTCCCCTTACCGGTAACAGCAAGAAGACGCTTCTTCGGATCGATCCCCTCTTTTTTTAACCAGTCTCTAACGATCTCTTGATTTGTGAGAGTCTCTAGCGTCGACCCCGATTTAGAAACCGAAACTACAAGTGTCTTTTGCGGATCGACCTCTCGAAAGATCGCAGCTGCCTCATCGGGATCGACATTTGAGAGAAAATGCACGCGACGGCCCGGTTTTTTAAATGCCTCAAGTGCAACGTAAACTGCTTTAGGGCCCAGTTCTGAACCACCGATACCGATCTGGATGAGATCGGTAAACTCCTCGCTTTCGATCTCCTCCAAAAACTCTTTCAGTTTTTGCAGCTCCGCATATGCGAGTTTCGTGGCCTCCTTGGCAACTTGAGAGCTGTTGGGCTGTTCGAAAAAATCGCGCATCGCCGTGTGAAGCGCCGGGCGATTTTCGCTTTGGCTGCCATGGATGAAGTTGACAACCTCGCCCGCTTGCATGCTCTGCATCTTCTTGATGGCGTCTGTTTCTTTTGCAAGGTCCGCGAGCGCGAAGAGCGTTTTCTCATCCACACGCTCTGTGGAATAAAAAAGCTGAAAACCAAGTGCCGATGCGCGCATATGATCAACGCGTTTTGGTGTTAAAACCTCTTCGCGCGTAAGATCAACAGGATCCTCAGCGAGCTCTCTCAATCTTATGACAGACTTCAGACGATCAAATGTGGTCATAACCAATCACCAAGATGACAGAAAGCGCCTAAGAGATGCAAGAATTTACTTATACCAAATAGCAGAAAAAACCTTGAGTTTTGCAAGGAGGCTGCGCAAATTTTTTGTCTGGAGCGAGAGACCATAGCCGAGGGCAAGGCACGAGCGAAGACGAAAAATTTGTTGCAAAGCCGACGGGGCACAACTCAAGGTTTTTTCTGCTATTTGGTATTATCCCGTAATGACCCGATTCTTCGGATTATTGTGCCAAGAACCATTTATCCTTCTCCTTGTATTGCTCGGAGATAAGGAGGGCCTTTTTTTGTACTTGTTCGATCGCCTGTCGTAGGGTCTTTTTCTTTGCACTTTTGAGTGTCTCGGCTTCCTTTAATGCAGTCTCATAAAGAGGAAGCGCTTCATCAAATCCTTTTCTCCGTGCAGCTGCTGTTTCTCTTGCTAGAGCACGCACAAAACAAGCATCCGCAAGCTTTCCTAGAACGTCCACTTTTGTTTCTCTAAACTCTTCCAGTTTGGGATCCCACTTCAAAACATCATCAAGCACCTCTAAAGACTTGCGATATAACAGTATTGAATTGTCGTAATTCTTTTTTCTCTCTGAGCTTATCGCATTTTCAATGTAGGTTCTTAGAACCATCTCGTAGGTAATCTCCGCTTCCCTTCTCTCTTCTGGCTCGATCTGTATCCTTAACTCCTTGCCAGTAAGTGCTGCCGCGAGAAGAATCCTAGCATTCGTATTATCTACGGCATTCGTTTTTAAATTTGAGGCATCCCGATACATCTCAATGATTCGCTTACGATAGAGCGGATAATTCGCTTTCTTCAAAAAGGTTGCGATATCTAAATGCACATCGTATTGTAAAGTGGTATCCCCGTGCGGAATCTTTAACACCTTCTCCGCTGCAGACACTGCGTTTACAAAATCAAGCTTCTTAAAACACAACTGCGCGAGACCCCGTAACAGCTTTGCGGCTGTAGGTGGATCCTGTTCCTTGGATAGCGCTTCCATATGTTTTTTAATGCTGGTATCTAAATCTTCCGCACTCTGCTGAGGTGTGGAAGATGGAGCACTCACTCGCACAGCCCCAGCTTGCACATTTTGAGCAGACGAGGAAGATGATGGGCTCGACTCCTCCTTCGCACTCTTACTTGCAGGTGATTGGCTGTTCCGACTCAAATTGGATGCAATAGACGACTGTGCAACGGCCGAAACCTTCTGATCATCTTCTGTTTTTTGCTTTTTTTCAGGAGATGGGATGGCCTCCAGCGGCGGAGCGCCCTCTTTTCTTTTAATTCCAGATACTGCTGACATATTTCACCATTGTTTAAGATCTGCCAAAGATTTTACAAAAGGAGCAATTAGAGACACAGACTAAAAACACCAACATAGGCAAAAAAAGGTTGATTGACTTATAGGCACCCGCAAAATAGAATGTCCACTTTTCGGAGCGTAGCGCAGTTTGGCTAGCGCAACTGCTTTGGGAGCAGTGGGTCGGGGGTTCAAATCCCTCCGCTCCGATCTCTTTCCTAATAACAAACGTTAAAAATTATCTTTCAATCGTCGTGCCGCCCGCGAGCGTAAAGCCGTGCAGGAGGCGTTTGCCAGGTACGCTAAGCGACTCGGGAATGACCACCAGTTCTTCGAGGCCATCCCACTCTTCTGCAAGAAGCAGTTCGGGAATAAAACGAAAGATGGGACCCTCCGCTTGCAAACGCAAGAGCTCAGCTTCCAACCTATTAAGCAGCTCGGGTGTTAGGACCTGATCCGTAGGAATGAGGAGTCCAACCCGTGCATCGCGCGCTTCAAAAGGAAGAGTTGTTCCTTTCAATAAAAACTTTAGATATTCAAATCGCGTGCGTGAAAAAAGCGCAGTAAGAAGAGCGGAATTGTTAAATGCTGTGACATCGAATTGACACTTCACTTCAAGTTCTTCTGGTAAAATCGAGAGAAGTCTGTGCAAAAACTGCGCAAAAAGATCGGCTGAAAAAAGTTCACGCTTGATCGTTCTCGTTTCGGTATCAGAAGAGCATTTTTCGAGAAATTCAGAAAAATGCTCTTCCATTGTCGCGTTCCATACGAGCCGCTCAGAGATATCATATACTCCGTCGTAAAGCAAAAGGCCATGTGTCTTTTCTTTAAATCGAGGCCAGATCTCTTTTACAAACTGTTCGAGCGCGAGCGCGCAAGACGCAAAGAGCGCGTCATCTTTTAAATGGAGCGCGCCATGTTCAAGTCCGAGATCGATCTTCCAAAAAAGCGCGCCCTCTTTCTCGGCGAGTGCAAGCGCGCCCTGCCAGAGAAGATCATCGGTCGCAAGCGCGGGCAATAGAATTGTCTTCATGCTATACGCCTAAAGACAATGTAGTGAATGACCCTCCCCTTTGTCCTCCAAAGATTCTCGAAATAGGAGGTGCCGTAATCGGGCCACTCTATGACAAAATAAGGATCAGGAAATTTCGGAAAGAAGCGATTATCCTTCTGCATCTCATCGATCATCTGTCTGGCATATGGTGGATCATCTGTAACTAGCGTGACCTCGCCTCCATCCTTGAGAATCCGTGCGAGCTCATTCACAAACGGAGATTGAAGCAATCTGTGCTTTGCATGCTTTGCTTTGGGCCAAGGATCAGGAAAATTAATAAAAATCCCATCAACACTTTTTTCGGGGAGATAATGTGTTGTGAAAGTTAGCGCCTCCCCACACACCACGAGCATATTTCCAAGGTTGTTGTTCTGCATGCGCGCCCAGGTCTTTTGCACGCGATCAAACTTCTTCTCGACCGCAACCCAGTGCGTATCTGGAGAGAGAGAGGCCTTTTGCACAATCCAAGCGCCATTGCCACTACAATATTCGATGAAGACCTTCCCTCTCTTGCCAAAAACTTCTGGGTCTTCCCACGGGGGAAGTGCCTCTGCCACATGCTCCGTATAAAACGGGGGCACAAAAAGCACACGCTGGTGCAGCGTCGGCTTTCTCTCCTCCCAGGTATGTGGATATCTCAGATCTTTTGCAAAAAACATGCCGAAATTTTCTCTGTACCGCATATTTTTAGCAACGAGAGAAAAGAAGAGATAAAATCGACATGTCGGGAGTTGTGGGGAGCACTACGTATCCCCCTCCCAACCCCCTGCAACCCCCTTGCGCCTCACCTCGCTTTGAAAAATCATATGCTCGGAGGCGGGGTGTGCGAGGCACTACCCCGCCCGCTCCGCTCTCCTGTGCTATGATTTTTCTGTGCGATCTGAGTCGTCGGGCTGCATCAAGCTCTCCCTCCCCTTCCCCTCCGGGGCGGGGCCCCTTCCGAGTCATGATGCAGAAAAGAAAATTCTTTCCCGTACTGCGAGATGACTGCGACGACAACCAGAAGAGCCCAAAGGCTCTTCGGGTTCGGAGCAGAGACTACAGAGCAGCCGATGGCTTCAAGCCGCAATGAGAAATCGAAGCACAGGAGAGCCGAAGGCGTGCGGGGTAGTGCTTTGCACACCCCGCCTCCGAGCACTCGATTTGTCGAAGCGGATTGAAGCTCAAAGGGGGCCAGCGGGGGGGGCATGAGAGGGACACGCAGTGCTCTCCTGGGTCCCCGACCTGTGTGTCTCTTCTTAGTCCTGTAGAGTGGGATTTTACCGGATTTCGGCTTTTTCTTGATCATTTTCTGTACCAGTTGCTATGTTAAAGTTTTTAATTTTGTAAATGGTAGGAAAGCGATGAGACGCAATCTGTTGTTCTTCGTAGGGATTTTTCTGGTTACTGCAACCTCCCTGATCGCCAAAGATGAGGACCCCTTTCAATTTATCACTTTAGATCAGGAGAATGCTGTCTTGTTTGATGAGGAGTTAGCTGTAGAAAAAACGAAAGAGCAGCCAGTCCTCCCGAAAAAGAAAACCAAGAAAAAAATAAAACAACAGAGCGAACAGCTCGAGCTTGTTGAGCTCAACAGCAAGAGCTTTGCTCCGCAAGAAAATAGCAGCGTCAAAGAAGAGGAGGCCCTCCTCGACCAGAGCGTCGCTGCGATCGACCAGGATCTCTATCAACCCGCAAAGCGCGTTGTCGAAAGAGAGGATAAGGAAGAACCAACACTCAGCCTCGAGCTAGCAGAGCCAGAAGTCCATGAGCCATTTATCACATCCTCACCCGAAGAGGAGAATGCAGTTTTTACAACCTTCAAAGAAAAAGCCGCTAAACACTCCAGCTCCGCTAAAGAGCTCCGTGAAAACGATGTAAAAGCACTAGCTAAAGCACACTCGGTCGAAAAGGTCATTGCTCCCAACAAGCTTTCTGCGGATCCGAGCGCCGCAATTCAGGTCAGTTTTGCGCAGGTGTTTGCTGGATCGCCAGTGATCTACTCGATCCTGCTCGCACTTTCCGTCTTTGCCTTTTGCGTTTGTCTCTACAACCTCTTGAGCCTTCGCCCAGCTTCTGAAAATTTTACAAAGAAGATTCGTCAAAAACTGATGAGCAATCAGTTTGACGAGGCCCTCTCGCTTTGTCTGAGAGATGATCATCTGTTTGGACGCGTTGTCAGCGCTGCCATCTCCACACGAAAACATGGCCTTCCACACATGCTTGAGACGATGAAAACTGAAGGTAAGCGCGCCACAGTCAGTTTCTGGCAGCGGATCGCACTTCTCAACGATATCGCCATCGTCGCACCTATGCTCGGACTGTTAGGAACCGTGCTGGGGATGTTCTACGCTTTTTACGATCTAAATCGTTCAAGAGACAGCGTGAACACTCTTTTTGACGGCCTCGGCATCTCTGTTGGAACCACCGTCGCAGGCCTTGCTGTTGCGATCTTTGCGATGATGCTCCACTCCTTTGCAAAATTCCGTCTCGTACGCGTTCTTGCATCTGTGGAGGAGGAAGCACAATCGCTCGCCGCTCTCATGGAAGCTAAACCCTCCTTTCCAGGAGAAAAACTGTGAGCTGGATCCCCGACGAAGAGCTACGCAAACAATCGAGTCTCAGCCTTGCCCCCATGGTCGATTTTCTCTTTGTAATCCTCGCGGTTTTTGCGACGCTCGCCGTTACACGCACTGCGCTCTTTGACAACGAAGTGAATCTCGTGCAAGTTCGCCCGCATGACAAGAGTTCATCTGTTCCTGCACAAAACGACTTCTACACCGTCCATCTTTCCGTAACCGAGGATGGCAAATACAAGTGGATCACTGAAACGAGCGAGTTTTTAATGCAGGAAGTTGCCACGATTCAACAAGAACTCTCGAAACAACAAGAGCTCGGCCTTCTTCCGAAAGAGCATGAAAAGACTAAGGTTCTTCTCCACATCGACCAGGCCGCTAAATGGTCGACAATTGCTGATGTGATCTTCGCCGTCCGCGACGCGGGCTTTACAATCCACCCGGTCTACGAGCCAAAAGAGAAGCTTTAAAAGACGTACGTCTGCCAAAGCCGAAGTAGGTGAGCTAGATCGATCTGGTCTATATCTTGTTGGGACAATTGATCTTCGATGCTCATCGGAGTACGATCTCGTACAAAGCTCGAAACGGAGAGTTCGTTTCCCCAATCCACGGCAAGATCAAGCTCCTTAACTTTTGCAGTCATAAAGAATTCTACTGCTTTGGGCTTGAAAATGTACGAAGTGCCCTGTTTCGAAGTACGCGTTTCTACATACTCTGCATACTTGCTTGGATCATCTTGAACTTCCTGGCAATAATTTTGAAGCGCCTCTATGTAAGGCTGAGGGTGTTCGTCCATGTTTAGAGCGTTTAAAAGCCAGTCATAAAGATACTCCTTATGAAACTCTAGACCAAACGTGAATCCCATCTGATTTGTTGCTTTCATCCGAGCAAGTTCTGCGACCATGCCCGTTACAGCAGGATTAGTAATATACCCATCTTTTGCTGCGGCAGCTGCGCGTGCCTTTGTACAAAGCCCATATTCTACGCCAAAGTTAGCATAGATCCAGTTGTAGCAGTGTACGCCCCATGCACTCTGATCGATTTGCACTCCCCTATCAGAGGCAACAGAATTTTTCACGCGTTTGATAAAGATCGCCATCTTCGCATCCTGGATATGCTGGAGAAGAATCTCATAAATCTCGACTCGCCCCGATACATTCTTCCATTGCTGAAAAGTCACAGTTGCTTTACGAGGATCGCATCCCGTTGCGGCCGCATGAGCGACCTCTTTTAATGCCTCGCGCATTCTATGGACAATCACTCTCTTCTCGGTTGTGTTTGGATTCTCACAAGCCGTCTGTTCGAGTTTTAGTAGCTCCATTGTGAAAAGTTTCGCACGCAGGGTTAGCTGTCCGAAATAATGCTCTCGATAAGCATCTGGATAGTCAGAGTATTCAAATCTGCGAAGCCGAATAAAAGCGAGATATTTTTGCATTGCGTTTTGATCGGTTGCATTTAAATAACGACGAGGAAGAGCGATCGCTCTCCCTCTCGCCGTATCCCACCCATTTGCATAAGCCTGGATCTGATTTTCAAACGCCTGCAGATTCTCGGGCACCTTTTGCGCTAGCGCTGTAACTGCTTCGTCCATGGATTTAGCTCGTAGCACGAGAGGCGCTTGTGCAACATTAATGTTAATCCCATTTAAACGATCGACTCCTCTCAGGTAGCGCTCAACTCTTTCGTTGTTGCTATCATCGTAACAGGGGAAACATGCAAAAAAGATTTCCCTAACACACACCCAGATGCATGAGGCGAGCTCTCTTAAGCAGGCAAAGACATCGCAGCAGTAATTGCCTCCCGCATCTTCGTAATGATCGATACGGATAGGATCTAGCCGCCTTACCGGCCTAACTTGCGCATTACGATCATTGTTTTGAAAATAGTTATTTCTTGAACCATCAATTCGCAAACTCATTAATTACCTCGTTAATTTTGCCAATAGCATACCAAATATTCTCATATAAACCCATTCTAAAAATTATTTGTTTCATAGTAAAAATTTTCCTGTATGCAAGAGAAGGGCTTGTTGAATATATTCATCTTTTTGTTGTAAAATCTTTACACAAACTTTTAGGAAACGCCCATGGCAATTACGCTAGAAACGATCAACCGACAGCTTGCAGCAATTGAGCGAGATCCCCTCCCCTCAAATGTTCAGCAGAATCAACAGATGAGAATCCATGATGGTGAGGGATACGTTACTAGAACTGCCGCAAATTGGGTGGCAACAGCGCAAGGAATTCACCAGCGCGCACGCAGGGGTTGGATTTCAAGGCCCAATGAAAAGGACCTTCTGCGCCTTGAGAGACAAACAATGGCTCTCATGTACCGCGCTAATGTCGACAAACGGGCTTATACTCAACAAGAAAAAGCTGCTCTAGAACAAACGTTTTCGGACATTCTAGTCCGTTATAAAAGAAATCAAGAACTGTATCCTGGTGGAGACGGCAACCTCACAAACCAAGATCGAGCACAGATCCATGAAGCTTGCCAAAACTTTCCTCATTTCGTACAAGCACTTTGCGACCGAAATCGCGCGGAAAGAAGTGATGATGTGTGGACTCAGGGCTTTGTGAAATTTTGTCTTCGCTCGTGCGGACTCTCTTCATTGGATGCACGACACTGGGTAAAAATCTTTATCGAACTTCCAAATGAAGTCGATGCTTTTATGGGCTCTTTTGATAAGCGTGTTGGATCCATAGACCCTCAGATGCTTCAGATCATTGAGCGCGACGGTCGTCAAGTTCTCTGCATGAGAATGAATGGCCAGGACGTGCGCATTCAAGGCTCAAAAAATGGAATGATCTCTCTCCCCAACCTGGTCGATCGAAATGCAGCTCCCTACACACTTTCTGTCCAAGAGATCTACAACAAAATTAGAGGCAAACGAGCAGGGTATTTAGAGGTCGAAGTTTTTCAAAACGGCGGAGTCCTAAACTGGGACTCGATCGAAATGGGCTCCACTTCTGATGATGGTGAACTACTTACACGCATCGATGTTTCTCAGCCAGGGTGGATTAACAACCTTCCTGCGTGGAGAGTTTTGACGGGTGCACAAGTCCGTGAACGTTATGGCAATCGCGTAAATTGGGCAGAGAATCTTCCACACGATCAACGATTTGGACTCGCAATGTGTGCCAATCGCGAAGAAGCCTCTTTAAACATGGTGAATACGCATGGTTTCTTTGAAGTGATTGTTCCAGAACCAGGGCAGCCTGACCGCTTCCGCATTCTCCCTTTTGGATTCCAACCTCCGACACTCCCTGGGACTGCTATGCAGAAAGCAGAAATCTTGTTAAAAACGCAACGCGCGCTTCTCCATTATCCAGATGAGGGAGCTGTACGAAGTGATAGAGGACAATACCGGGAATTTTTTTCTATCTCCACTCAGCAATTTGGAGACCTCGAAACGTTTTTATCGCGCTTCGTCACGAAAGCACGCGAAGGACGCGAAATCTTCCAGCTCACTGGAAACAACTGCGCGCGCCATACACAAAAAGTCTTCGATAAAGTTGTGGGGAAAATGTTTTATCAACCTTTCGAAGCTCTTGCTGGAGAATTATTTCATGGGAGAGACGTGCATAGCGAGATCAAACGCATCACCAAATCGCTCGGTGAAAGAGCACTTGATCGTCTAGCAAATGAGGTTGGTGCAAGAGTCGTGGAAGGTGGAAATCGTCAGCAGATGGCTCGTCTTCTTTCTCTATGCCTTAACACGCTGTCGGAGACAATGGCCGAAGGGGCCCCTGTTGGAGAACTAAGACTTTCTGAAGAACAAGCTCTTGAGAGAATCGCTGCGTTTTATGAAGCCAATGCATCGCGTGAGGCTGGCGTGGATAGAGTTTTGAAAGGAGACCTTTCTCGACTGATTAAACTCACAATCGGCAGCCAGCAATTTTACAAACTTCCCTTCTTCGATGCTGAATTCCGAGACAATCTCGCGCTTTGGGGCTTTTATTCCTTTATCCGTTCCGTTGCACTAAACTGGTGGATGGAACTCCCATCTGCGATTGAATGGGTGACAGAACTCCCTCGCATTCTTTGCTTCTACATATTTACTTGTATCCTCCTTTTGCCTATCGGCGCATGGCGAGGCTATGAGTATCGAAGAAACGATGGGACGATGCAAACCGCACGAGTCCTTACCAACCCGCTCAATGGCCGTATGATGCATCTTCCAGCGCAAGCATTTAATAGACCCGCGCTTAAGCAGCAGTGGCAAGAAGAAGTACGAACGGTCCTTGGACACCTTGGAGCAAATGTGCAGGCTAGTCCTTTAAATCCAGAGCCTCATGCGGAAGCGGCACAGCTTCTCATCCCTGGGCTTATAGAGGTCCGTGCCTAGGACGCTATTGCGTAAAATCTGAAGCCTATTTGAGCGAGCTAAGGCGAGCTCTTTGGAGTGTGGTGCTCTGCACCGCCTTGAGTTTGTTAAAGTAAGGCGGCGCAAAGCGCCGCACTGCAGGGAGCGCTTCGCGCTCAAAGAATTACGCAGCTACTTGTGGATGATCTTTCCTGGTAAAAAATTCGCATTCTGTACATCATTCAGCTTTTCTTCTCTTGCCCAGGTGGTGAAATTGGGAGACACGCCAGATTTAGGTTCTGGTGCCGCAAGGCGTGTAGGTTCGAGTCCTATCCTGGGCAACCTTTACTTTAACTCGCTTTTTCCCTTAGAATTGCAGTTTTACCAGGAGCTATCGGCATGGAACGCGGAGTAGTAAAGTGGTATGACGAGGTGAAGGGTTATGGTTTCCTCACTTCGGATGTCAGTAAAAAAGATATCTTTGTGCACTCTTCAAATATAAACAATCTTGAGAAAGCACTCGAAACGGGCGACCGTGTCGAATATGAAATTGGCGAAGGTCCAAAAGGTCCTCAAGCAAAGAACGTTAAGTTAATTGGGGAGTGATGCGCGAGCAGCTTCTCAAAGATCTCGACAAACAGCTACAAGAACTACGCACCTCTGGCCTCTACAAGGCCGAGAGGGTTATCACCTCCCCACAGCATGCCCTCATTCGCGTCGTCAACGGCAAAGAGGTCTTAAACTTTTGTGCCAACAACTACCTCGGCCTCTCCAATCACGCATCTCTCGTCCACGCTGCGCAAGCCGCGCTTGCCAAATATGGATTTGGGATGTCCTCCGTCCGTTTCATTTGCGGGACGCAGACAATCCATAAAGAGCTCGAAAACCGTCTCTCTCATTTTTTAGGAATGGAAGATACGATCCTCTACTCCTCCTGTTTTGATGCAAATGGCGGGTTATTTGAAACGATCCTGGGAGAGCAGGATGCGATTATTAGCGATGAACTGAATCACGCTAGCATCATTGATGGAATCCGTCTCTGCAAAGCCAAGCGCTTTCGTTACAAAAACAATGACATGGCAGATCTTGAGAGCAAGCTGAAGGAAGCAAAAGATGCTCGCTACCGTCTGATTGCTACCGACGGGGTCTTTTCCATGGATGGGATCATTGCAAATTTGGAGGCGATCTGCGATCTCGCCGATAAGTATGATGCGCTTGTGATGGTTGATGACTCACACGCTGTAGGCTTCGTTGGAGAGAAGGGCCGAGGAACACATGAACTCTGCAAAGTCATGGACCGCATTCACCTCTTAACAGGAACTCTAGGAAAAGCTTTGGGTGGAGCCTCTGGCGGATACACGAGCGGCCGCAAAGAGATCATCGAATGGCTTCGTCAACGCTCACGCCCCTATCTCTTTTCAAATACTCTCGCTCCAGTTATTACAGCCACGTCCCTTCAGGTTTTAGATCTTCTTGAGTCTAGCGATCATTTGAGACAAAAACTTCGCGAAAATACCGCCTATTTCCGCGCTGAAATGCAAAAGGCTGGCTTCAAGATCATTCCTGGCACACATCCCATCACACCCGTGATGCTCGGTGACGCAAAACTCGCCTCGAAGCTAGCAGAGGGCCTTCTACACGAAGGGATCTATGTCATTGCTTTCTCCTATCCTGTCGTTCCGCAAGACAAAGCGCGCATTCGTGTGCAGATCTCTGCTGCGCATGAGAGGAAACATCTAGATCACGCCATCCGCGCCTTCGTAAAAGTCGGGAAAGAATTAAAAATCATCTAAGGAATTACCATGAAAGCTCTTGGAAAACTAAAAAAAGAACCCGGCTTGTGGATGTATGATGCACCCATGCCTCAGATGGGGCCAAATGACGTTCTCATCCGCATAAAAAAGACAGCGATCTGCGGCACCGATCTTCACATCTACAAGTGGGACGCGTGGGCGCAAGCTACGATTCCTGTCCCTATGACCGTCGGGCATGAATTTTTCGGTGTCATCGATAAGGTCGGAAGCGAAGTCAAGGGGTTTAAGCAAGGCGATCGAGTCTCTGGTGAGGGACACCTGATTTGCGGCTACTGTCGCAACTGTCGCGCAGGAAGACTCCACCACTGTAGAAATACAGTTGGCATTGGCGTTCAAAAAACTGGATGTTTTGCAGAATACCTCGTGATGCCCGCCTCAAATGTTGTCCATGTTCCCTCAGAAGTTAGCGATGATGTCGCCTCGTTTTTGGATCCGCTTGGAAACGCGGTGCATACCGCCCTATCCTTTGACCTTGTGGGTGAAGATGTGCTCATTACAGGTGCAGGACCGATCGGTATTATGGGCGCTGCGATTGCAAAGCGTGCAGGCGCGCGGCGCGTCGTCATTACAGACATCAATGACTTTCGCCTTAATCTCGCGCAAAAAATCGGTGTGACAAAGGCTGTGAACGTGACAAAAAAAAACCTCCCTGATGTCATGAAAGAACTTGGAATAGCGGAGGGTTTTGGTGTAGGTCTTGAAATGTCAGGAAACAACGATGCTTTCACGAGCATGGTCGATGCAATGAATCATGGGGGCAAGATCGCCATTCTTGGCATTTTGCACGATGGATCACCTGCACCCTGGACGAAGATCATCTTCAAGAGCCTCACATTAAAAGGCATCTACGGGCGCGAGATGTATGAGACCTGGTATAAGATGATCAGCATGCTGCAAAGTGGCCTCGATGTGTCGCCAGTGATTACGCACACCTTCCCTGCCAAGGATTTTCAGAAGGCTTTCGATATCATGCTGGAAGGCAAATCTGGGAAAGTCATCCTTGACTGGACCTAAGAAAGAATTCACCACAGAGACACAGAGAAAGATGAGGTTGCACAGAGTGAAGAGAGAGTTCTTCTTTTTGCTTGAAAGCAAAATGAAAGAGCTCCTGCCGGTGGCAAACGAGAAAATTTAAAATTCTTCTGCGCTTTGCGCCTGAGCCACCTTTTTTGGTCTCTAGCAAAAAAGGTGTTTTTCTTCCTCTGTGCAACCTCATCTTTCTCTGTGTCTCTGTGGTTAATCTTCCTGTTAAGAGAAAACCTTACGTTGCTGTGGCGGGAAATAGCCTCGTTGCGTAACGTGACGTTATGAGCCGCTATATTCGCTGGTTTGAAGAGCTACGCGCTACGGACACCCCCGTCGTGGGAGGAAAAAACTCCTCGTTGGGAGAGATGACCTTCTCCCTAAAAAAATTGGGGATCCTCATCCCCGAAGGATTTGCCACAACAGCCGACGCCTTTCGCGATTTTTTAAAGCTAAACCACCTCGACAAGAAGATCTCTTCGGAGCTTGCGAAGTGGAAAGGCGGCGAGCGTGAGTTACATAAAATTGGCAAAAGAGTCCGCAGCTGGATTCTTAAGTCCCACTTTTCTGATGAGTTTTTAAGAGATTTGAAAAGTGGCTATGAAGTCCTTTCAAAACGTTACCAGAAGAGAGCTGTCGATGTGGCAGTCAGAAGTAGCGCAACTGCAGAGGATCTTCCGACAGCAAGTTTTGCAGGACAGCAGGAGACCTACCTCAATGTCGTTGGATTTGACGAGCTCGAAAAGGCCTGTTTGAAATGTTTTGCCTCGCTCTTTACAGACCGCGCAATCGCCTACAGACATGCTCAAGGCTTTGACCACACAGAGATCGCTTTATCGATTGGTATACAAAAGATGGTGCGCGCCGATCTCGCCGGTTCGGGTGTGATGTTTACGTTGGATCCGGAAACCGGATTTAGAAACGCGATCGTCATTAATGCTACCTGGGGACTCGGGGAAAATGTCGTGCAGGGCACGATCATGCCCGATGAGTATATCGTCTTTAAGCCTCTGCTCCACCAACAAAAAACTCTTCCGATTCTCGAAAAAACCCGAGGTGAAAAAGAGAAAAAATTGATCTACGCTAAGGGTGGAGAGACAAAAAATGTTTCCACCCCTCAAAAACTGCGTGAATCTCTTGTCTTGAGTGATGAGGAAATTTTAAAACTCGCCAAATGGGCAGTACTCATCGAAAACCATTATAAGAAACCGATGGATATCGAGTGGGCAAAAGATGGAAGGGATAAAAAACTCTACATCGTTCAGGCTCGCCCAGAAACCGTTCAATCGCAGAAAAAATCCACACTTTTTAAGAGCTACAAGCTTAAAAAACGCGGCAAGGTTCTTGTCGAAGGCCTTGCCATTGGCGAAGCGATCATCGCTGCCCCCGTGCAGGTGATTAAGACTCTCAGCGAAATTGGAAAGTTTAAAGAGGGTTCTATCCTCGTGACCCCAATGACCTCACCAGATTGGGTGCCGATCATGGAGAAAGCTGCAGGAATTATCACCGATTTTGGAGGGCGCACCTCGCACGCTGCTATTGTCAGTCGAGAGCTGAGTGTTCCCGCCCTTGTTGGCACGGGCAGTGCAACCACAATTCTGAAGAGTAAGAAGATGGTTACCCTCTCTTGTGCAGAAGGAGATCATGGGTATGTCTACGATGGTGTCGTGCAGTTTGAGGAGCGTGAAGTAAATCTAGAACATCTCCCTGAAACTCGCACACAGTTGATGCTGAATATCGCAAGCCCTGTTGCTGCCCTCCGCACCTGGCCGCTGCCTGCGAAAGGGGTAGGGCTTGCACGGATGGAGTTCATCATCAACAACATCATCAAGATCCATCCGATGGCCCTTATCCATCCAGAAAAAGTCAAAGACCCCAAAACCAGAAAAATAATCGATAGGCTTACACGAGGATTTCCCGATAAAAAGGAGTATTTTATCGAGAAATTGGCACAAGGCATAGCCAAAATTGCGGCCTCACGCCACCCCTATCCCGTCATTGTTCGCTTGAGCGACTTCAAGACCAACGAGTACGCCAACCTAATCGGCGGGGAGAATTTCGAGCCCAAAGAGGAGAACCCGATGCTCGGTTTCCGCGGCGCATCACGCTACTATAGCCCGCGCTATGTTGAGGGTTTTGCTCTGGAGTGTGCTGCAATTAAGCGCGCGCGCGAAGAGATCGGCCTTACAAATCTTCTTGTGATGGTCCCTTTTTGCCGTACGCTCGAAGAAGCCGATAAGGTACTTAAGGTGATGGCTCAAAATGGCCTCTCTCGCGGAGAAAATGGCCTTGAAGTCTACGTGATGGCAGAAATCCCTTCGAATATCATCCTTGCAGAAGAGTTTTCAGACCGATTTGATGGCTTCTCAATTGGCTCTAATGACCTTACGCAGCTTGTTCTGGGAGTCGATCGCGATTCAGCTGAACTTGCTCCTCTATTTGACGAGAGGAATGCGGCTGTGAAGAAAATGATCCAGGATCTCATCAAAACAGCCCATCTTAAAAAACGGAAAGTGGGCATCTGCGGGCAAGCGCCTAGCGACTATCCCGATTTTGCTGAGTTTCTCGTGCGGTGCGGCATCGATTCAATCTCTTTGAATCCCGATAGTCTTGTAGGAGAACTCGAGCGCATCTCCAAGTTAGAAAAAACGATGAACGATGAGTAGTGAACAAAAAAAAAGAGGATGGCTTACGCCATCCTCTTTTTGGTTTTGCTTCTCCTTACAGTTGGCAAAGTTCGATGATTTCAGCGATGTTCTTTTCAAGTTTAGACTTACTGAGGAAGAATTCCGCAGCATGTCTAGTGCGATTTTGCATATCGTGGTCACTGATGAATTTGCTTTGTGTTGAAACCATATCAGAACGCAAGCGGATATTTTGAGCTTCGAGTTCCGCAATGCGTCTTCGGCGTTCTTCGTCTTCAGTATAAATTTTCAAGATTTCGCCAGTATTACGA
Organism: Chlamydiae bacterium Ga0074140; assembly: GCA_001464115.1. Lineage (GTDB taxonomy): Bacteria > Chlamydiota > Chlamydiia > Chlamydiales > Rhabdochlamydiaceae. The sequence continues at coordinate 795,527 of LNES01000003.1, forward strand.
GCGAGCATAATTTTTGCATGCTCGATATCTGCAGAAATAGCAAGAGGATCAGCAGCTCCGAGAAGCAGCCTTTCTTTTCTTGAAATCTCTCTCTGCAAGTTATCGTTCATTTCTTGCAATTCACGAACCCTTAGAATATTGTGGTTCTGAAGTGTAAGACGATCTTCTCCCATGTAAAAGCCAGCGCGCTCTTCAGGAGAGAATGCTTTACGTACAGGTTGAGCAATGACAGCTTCTTGAAGATGAGCTGTATGGCTGTCCCCGATTGCCTGTTGAACTTCAGGCTGAGTATTAGAAATCACATGTGGTTGCATAGATACCCCCTTTCGCAACGTACCGCTACTAGAGAGACATTCTCAGCAGCGTCTATTTTGATTCTAGTAAATAAAAATCAATTTGTCAAATTAACTCGTAATTAACTTTTATTAATTAATTATAATAAAAACAAACAATCAGAATCTTAATGAGATCTTTACAATGAAAGAAGAAATCTGTCTATGCGACACTAAAAAACCCTACGCAGAATGTTGCGGTCGTTATCACAAAGGGGCATTGCCCGAGAGTGCTCTGACACTCATGCGTTCGCGTTATTGCGCTTACGCAAAGGGTATTGTCGACTACATTATTCAGACCACGCATCCAAACCATCCCGATTGGCAACGTCCTTTACAGGAATGGAAAAGAGAAATTCGACTTTTCTCAGAGAACACTCGATTTGTCCGGCTAGAAATTCTCGCCTTTGTGGAAGGAGAAACTGTCTCTTTTGTCACCTTCACGGCTCATCTCACACAGGATGGTCATGATCGCTCATTCACCGAATGCAGCCGCTTCGAAAAAGTTGCCGGAAAATGGTATTACGTAGAGGCTGTCAAGAATCTGTAAAGATTCTTTTTGTATTTTGCAAATTTAAAACCTCTGTTATGGTCTCTGCAACAACCAAGAGGTTTTTTTATGAAATCTATGACACGTTCTCTTGCTGTTTCTGCATGCATGCTTTTTGCTGCAAACTCAGCTGTCTCCGATGAGATGAATCTGTATCCCCTCCAAGCGAATACTTGTGCTGAAGTGGCGAGCCCTGAAACCGTTTTCTACCCCCTCCATTGCGGCTGGCTGCTGAATAAAAACGTGGCAAATGAAGCGATCGCATTGGGCGATCATTCTCAATGGCGCATCGCCCGTGAAAGTTTAGAACTTCTTGATGACTGGGAAATTGGCGATGCTCTAGTCGTTTCTCCCAATTATACTCCCCTCTCCCCCTTTCCATACTGGATCAAAAACGTACGCACCGACAAGTCTGTCCTAGCTAGCCTTTTTCTAGGTTCAGAATCGTATGGAAGAAACACACACTGGATTATCCACGTCGATCAGCAAAATCAAAGATTGTTCTTGGAAAATCGGATCGGCTTCGAAGTCGACCATCGAGATAAGCATCTGTTTACAAAATGGGAATATAAAGACACTGTCATCATTGGTACCAGCAACACCTGGTTCACTCCTTATGACTATATCTTGATTAACACCACACGCAATCAACACGTCAGAGTAAAAATTTACTAGGAGACTGCCCATGTCAGCTATTTCTTACCAACGCCCTGTAGGGCCTGATGCTTACGGGGTTCAAGAGAGCGCCGATCTAATCGCGCAACAAAATTGCTTTGACTGTTGCGAGGAGCTTAAAAATCTCATTACACTCGTGACTGTCATTGCCGTTGCGCTTTTTGGCATGCTGCTCATCACCGAGTGGCCTGTCCTACTCGTTGTTGCAGCTCCAGTGGCTGCTATCGCCGGATTCAGTTATATTCACAATTGCATAAACGGTAGTTCGACCTGACACTTAAGCACTCCTCTTTTTTCTAAAGAGGAGTGTTTTTTTTCTTGATTTGATTTTTTTCTTTGTTTCATTCTTTGTACTTCTAAGAGATCAGTACAAACTGGAGGTTTCCAATGGGTAAAGAAAGAGATGCTCGTAAAGAAGAGAAAAAAAAGGCACAAAAATCTCTCAAAGAAAAGCGCCTAGCAAAGCAAGAGAAGAAGAAATCCAAGCCTGGTTTCTAAAAGAAGCGGATCGGGAAACGGTAACGCAATCGGCAACGTTCACGACATACGAGGAAAATTCTCTTAAAACTCGTGAACGTTACCGATTTGCGTTTTCCGTTACCGGACCTTGCAACCATGAGTAGCTCGGCGCCGCGCCAAGCCTCGGCGGAAAAAAGCGGTGACAAGTCACCGCACTCCAAAAAGATCATTTAGCATTCGATGAAAAGAAATGTCGTTTCCATCTCGTCGCGCGTAAGACCGCCGTGCGCCGCAAGAAATTTTTGTTCAAAGTGCCCCTTTTCATACCACCAGATCGCTTCGTTCTGATAGGGAAGAATTACAAGATTGCCCACACGGCTCATAAATGCGGGAGAGGGCGGTTTCAAACCAAAAAGCCTCTCTTTGATCAACTCCTCCGTGAGATACACCTCTGCCTTGCCTTTTAAACTCTTCGTGAGCATCTCCTTCGCCTCTTCCAGGTATTCCTCTCGGATATGCAAGAAAAAATCGCGGCAGGAGCCGGCTGGGGCAATGAGATGATCCTGCTTGTTGCGTTTGAGATACTTTTGTAAAACCGGAAAGACTTTGTTGAGATAGAGCGTGGTTTGAGGATCCACCGGCACCATTCCATGATCCGCAACAAGAACGCACGCCACTTTACGCTTTGTTCTATTCAACTTTTTCCAAAAGTTCTCCTCTATTTCGGTGAAGAAGCCATCGACTGCTTTTTCAAAACCCGGAGATCCGATTCCCTGACGATGCCCCATCGCGTCGATATCTCCGAAATAAAAGTAGGCGTAGTCGGGGCTTTTGGACGAAGTTTGCGACAGCTCAACCATATTCTTCATGGCTTGACGCGGTGTCGCATAGGGAAGAACATGTGCGCCTCGGAACATCATCTGCGAATAGGTCGAATGAGAGATATTTAGATGCTGAATCACGTGCGAAGTGATGCCCTGCTTATGGAGCTCTTCATAAATCGTTTTTGTAGGATAGATCTGCTGAGGATCAACACGCTGAGCGCGCAGACTCTCGCTCTGCCCATCTCCTGCGTATGAAAAAAGAAGAGGGGCGATCACGCGGTCAAGTTTTGGCTCATAATAAAACCATTCGTAGATGCCACTTTGTCCTACGTCTAAACCTGTATTCAGACAGGTCACGTGGTTTGCGGTCGTCGAAGGAAACTGCGTCGTGATTTTGCTGGCAACTCCTTCTAGAGCAAACCGCTTCAGAAAGGGGTACTTTTCGACATATTTTTCGAAAAACTTCCACCCAAATCCATCGACAAAAATGAGCAAAACGAGGTCGTAAGATCGGTACTGCCCCCCTACAACATCTGCGGGGAGCGAGGAGAACTCTCCTTGAAAACCAAGAAGCTTTTTCATGGTTCCAGGCAGGTTAGAAAAGCAGTAGGAGTCGTACAACGGTCTTCCAAAATCTTTGGAAAAGGTCGCTCTTTTTACCGCCTCGTTAGCTTGAGAGTTGATCATTTCTCCCTCACGGGGAAATTATGCTGAGAAATTTCCTCCATACCTTTAGAATGTGAACAAAAAGTTACATTTATGCAAGAAGACTCCTGGGAAAGCTCTAGCCGCTGGTATGACAAGATCGTCGGTCCGCAAGGCCACTATTATCACCAGAGGGTGGTGATTCCAGGGGTCTTAAAGCTTTTAAACCTAAAACCCCAAGAAAATCCTAAACTTGTCGACCTCGCCTGCGGGCAGGGCGTGTTAGCACGTCACTTGCCAAAAGAGGTCCCCTACCTGGGTATTGACGCCTCCCCCTCGCTCATCCGGTCAGCCCAGAAAGGGCCGAGAGACCCCATGCGCCGTTTTTTGACTGCCGATCTCACAAAACCTCTACCAAAAGATGAACGAGATTTTTCTCATGCGACGATACTCCTGGCCCTCCAAAACATCTCTGAACCCCAGATGGTCCTAAAAAACGCCTCCAGCCTCTTGAGAGTTGGAGGAAAGCTAATGATTGTCATGAGCCATCCCTGTTTTCGAATCCCGCGCCAATCGAGCTGGCAAGTGGACGAGTCTAAAAAATTGCAATACCGGCGGATCGACCGTTATCTCTCTCCGCTAAAAATCCCCATCCAAACACATCCTAGCCAGGGAGAGGAATCTCCAGGAACCTGGTCCTATCACTTTCCTCTTTCGAGCTATAGCCGCTGGTTAAAAGAGACCGGCTTTGTGATCGAGCTTCTTGAAGAGTGGTGCTCAGACAAAAAGAGCACGGGCAAAACTGCCGCGATGGAGAACCGCTGCCGGGAGGAGTTTCCTCTCTTCCTGGCGATCCTCGCCTCCAAAAGGAAGAACGATGAGTAATGAGTACTGAACGAAAGAAAGGGACCTTATCCATTCGTCTGTTGGGTGACGCTGTTTCGCAGATGGTGTGATTTTACCACCGAGCACACCGAGATAAAAAAGAGCTTTTTTCTCTCCTATATTTTTTCTTGCGCGGAGCGCCTCGGTGCTCTCGGGGGTAAAATTCACCATTTACGCAACAAGGTTGTTTAGGTCGACTGGGATTCTTCCTTTACTGTTTAAGGCCGCGTTTTTTCTTGCGGATTTCCGCTTCTTCGAATCTCCGTTCTCGGCGCTCATCCGCTTCTGCATAACGCCGCTTTTCAAGAGCGGTTTCCGGAATGACGGGTGGCACGGGAGTGGGCTTCCCCTGTTCATCAACTGCCACGAAGGTAAAATAGGCGGAGAGGATATGTCTCTTTTCGCCTGTGCGAAAATGCTCGGATAGGACTTTAACACCCACTTCCATAGACGTGCGCCACGAACGGTTAACCGAGGCGCGAAAGAGTAGAATATCCCCCTTTTCAGCTGGTCCTAAAAAGTGCATTGCATCGACCGATGCCGTCACACACGTTCTACCGCTATGTCTTTCTGCAACAACGAGCGCAGTTCGATCCAAAATGGCCATCACGAGGCCACCAAAGACTGTGTTGTTTGAATTGAGATCGTTCGGAAACACCTTGTAGGTGTGGTCGTGAACTGCCGATTCGCTTATCTTCTTTCCATCCATAATTAATTTTTTACCCGACTTCCATTAACATTTATATATAATTCTGCTACAGTGAGCCGCATGTGTGGAATTTTTGGATATCTGGGAAAACGCAACTCTGCGCAAATCTGCATAGAGGGTTTGAAGCGACTCGAATACCGTGGATATGACTCGGCTGGCATTGCAGGAATTTCCGCTGGCCAGCTCGTCACCTGCAAAGAGATCGGCAAGGTTCGCGTCTTAGAAGATGCTGTAACCACGCAGGCATTAAGTTTTGACATTGCCATTGCCCACACCCGCTGGGCAACACATGGAAAACCCTCCAAAGAAAATGCCCATCCTCACTTTGATCAGAATCGGGCAATCGCTGTCGTGCATAACGGAATCATCGAGAACCACGCCCCCTTAAAAGCCATGCTGTTAAAGAAGGGATTCACATTCCAATCTGATACCGATAGCGAAGTTGTGGCTCAGCTCATCTCTCATTTCTACGAGGGAGATCTTCTTGTTGCTGTACAAAAATCCCTCTCACTCATGCAAGGTTTTTGGGGACTTGCAATTATCCACAAAGACCATCCCGACCAGATCATCGCCGCTGCAAAAGAGAATCCCATCGCCATTGCGCTCCACCCGAATCGCACTGAAGCCTATATCTCTTCAGATGCCAACGCCTTCACCTCCTCGGATCTCGACATCGTCTTCTTACGCAGTGACGAGGTCGCTCTCGTCTCACAAGAACAGGTAAAAATCTTCGACGCATCCGCAGCACCTGTCTCGATCAACCTCAAAAAACTAGGACTCGAACAGCATACGATCTCGAAAAATGGATTCGATCACTTCATGCTAAAAGAGATCTTCGAACAGCCACACACAATTCAACAGGCATTTCACAATCGATTTATCGAAGATTATGGAATGGCAGAATTTGAAAATTTAGGGCTTACACCAAAAGATCTTCTTGCCGTCCGCCGTATTCTCATTTTGGCGTGTGGAACTTCCTGGCATGCAGGTTCGATTGCAGCCTCTCTTTTTGAAGATAAAGCGCGCATTCCTACACAAGCAGAAATCGCCTCCGAATTCCGCTATAAAAATCCGATTATCTCAGAAGATACTCTCGTCATCGCGATCAGCCAATCTGGTGAGACTCTCGACACAATCGCCGCCGTGCGAGAAGTAAAAAGCAAGGGTGCGAAGGTTCTCGGTATTTGCAATGCCAGAAACTCCTCTCTCTCGCGCGAAGCAGACTACTGTATTTTCTTGCGCGCCGGCCCTGAAATCAGCGTCTGTTCAACAAAAGCGTTTACCAGCCAGCTCACAGTTCTCTCTCTTTTTGCCCTACAGATGGCGAGACTGCGCCATATGAGCAAAGAAGAGGGACAGCTCTTCTTAGCCGAACTTCAAGCCCTTCCTCCTAAAATCGAAAAAATTCTCGCACAAAAAGAAGAAATTGAGCGCCTTGCAGATAAGTACGCTTCATTCGAGAACTTCTCCTTTTTGGGCAGACATTACATGTTTACAACAGGCCTCGAGGCCGCTTTAAAGCTCAAAGAGATTAGTTACCTCAATGCAATCGGCTATCCTGCTGGAGAGATGAAACATGGACCGATTGCTCTTGTAAACCCAGAAATGGTCATTGTTGGCATGTGCGGTAACGTCCGGACATACGAAAAGACTCTCAGCAACTTGATGGAGATGAAAGCGCGCGGGGCTCCTATCCTCGCCTTCGCCCCGGAAGGTTCACCAGAGATCTCTTCGATTGCAACAGATGTGATCTACCTTCCCCCTATCATCGACGAGCTCGCCTGCATCCTCTACTCTGTTGCAGCCCAGCTCTTCGCCTACTACATCGCCAAAAAACGCGGAACTGACATCGATCAGCCTCGCAATTTGGCTAAATCCGTGACTGTCGAGTAATAGAAAAACCTAAACCACTAACATTAAGAAACTTATATATTATTGCGATTAATTCAATTTTATAATATAATTATTTTTAAAATTTAATTAATTAACAGAAATTATGGCAGCAGGTATTAATCTAGAAACAGCAAGAGCGCGTCTGGTTCGTGTCGATGAGCCCCAACACCCCCCGGCGCCAGCCCCAGTGGAGCTTCAAGGGTTTATGATTCAGGTGGGCAATTCCAGCTTTTATGTCACACACGTACGTGATGGCGTTCAGATGCTCCACTCCCAAGAGGAGTGGCAAAACCTCTTTGCAGGTCAAATTCAAACCTTTGTAGAGCAGCTCGAACAGGACAATGCCGATTTTGATCCCAACCAGGTCAGCGAACTCAGCATCGGCTTATCAGACCGAGGAGAGGTAAGCTACAAAACACAAGCTGACCCTACAAGAGTCTTACGCCTTCAAAACATAAATACGACCGCCCTTCGCATACTCGGCCGAGTTCTTGCAGATACGCTACCACCCCTGCCAGGCACTCTCCTCTGCCAAGGTTCATTTCATCAAGCAACTTCTCCTCTTGGAAGCGTCGTTCGAGGAGCATGCTCAGCCATTGACACGCAATTTGCCGAAAAAGCTCTTGTAGCCGGCAATGTGAATGTCCTAAACAGCGCTGTCATCGACAACGCTATTCTCGAAGGGCAGCTTAAATACAGCGACATGACCCGAACGTTACGCCAAAATCAGCATGAAGACAGAGTTGTCCATATGGACTTCGTCTTTGAGGGCATCGATAACGATTTTAACCACTACTTCCCGCTCCTTCAAAGAGGAGCCGTGCTGAATGGAATCATTCCTCAAGAGCAACCGGAAGAGGTATATTTGGCGATGTTAAAGCAGCTTCAAAATGCCGTGCCTACAAGAATCCATGCGGTTTTTGGAGGTATCACGAATGCTCATGGAGAGAGCTTCGGTCTGGTTTTATATAGAGACTCAGGAAACCCCCGCAACGTTCAGCGGGTCGCCTACTTTGATTCTCATAGCCACCCTCGAGAAAACGGAAGTTCGAATGCATGTGTAAGGCTCTTTAACAGCCTAGAGGAATCTGCTGCATTTTTAGCAAAACGAAATCCTTACGTTGCACCACGTATACCTGTGGCCCCAGGGCAAATTGATCGCCACAACGCGCTTTCCATTACGCCGCTTCATATCGACGTAAACCTGATTAGACTTCTGGCTGCTCAAGAAGATGATGAGAGAACCGAATTCATCGAGAATATACAACGCGACAACCGTGTGCTCTCAGAGATCATCGCTTTAATCGTTTCACGAAATCTGACACCGCAAGGGCAAAACCCCACCATTCTCCATGGAAGACAGCAGATCACGCAAAATCCGCGCGTCCTAGCAAATGTGCGCCTCGAACAAATTCTAGAACATCTCTCCGCTCGTGAAAGAGATCAACTCCAAGTCGCGCAAATCGCCCTCCGTCAGCAAGTCTCTTAATTCCATCTTTTTTCTTGAAAAACCTCCGTGCATTACAGTAGGGTGAGTTTTGTATGCGCTACCGCACAAAGCTCTATCTTTCGCTTCTTGGTGTGACATTCGCCAGCGTTCTGCTGGCGCTTTTCATTGTCTATCGTGAGACGAACAAGGAGTTCATGCGTGAATACAACAGCAAGGTTCTCTCTATAGCCGCGACGACAGCCGCCTTTTTGGACGGAGACACGATCAAAACGATCGTTGCAGAGGAGGATGAAAATAGAGCGGAATACCTTAAGATTCGCGAGCAGCTGCGGCGCGTAAGAGATGCGAATCGACGCAGCGATGTATATGTGAAATGGCTCTATACTTTCTGGCTCTCCCCTCATAATCCCGATCTGATTCTTTATGGCGTAGACCCGGAAGAGAATCCTAAAGACCATGCAAAGCCAGGAGATGTATACGAAGAGGCCGCCATCTATAAGCTCCAGGGCAATTTCCGTTCCTACTATGCGCCAGGGATATTTATCCATGACCCCACGGGCGTCTGGTTGATGGCGAGTGCGCCGATTTTAGATAGCCAGGGAAAAGTGGTCGGCGCGGTCGAGGTCGATATTAAAGCGCGCGATGTCATTGATGAGCTGCATAAACTGTTGATGTTTGGGCTGTCTGCTCTCGGCGTCGCTTCTCTTGTTGCTGTGACGCTTGCTTTCTTCCTCTCTCGTGCTGTAACGAGGTCGCTGACCACCTTAAGCAATTGCCTCAAAGAGATCGAGGTAGGAAATTTGGAAGCACGCGTCACGTTAAAAACGCATGATGAATTCCACACGATGGCCATGGCGATCAACGATATGGCCAAGGGTTTGCAAGAGCGAGAGCGGTTAAAAACCGGTTTTGCGCGCTATGTTTCACAGCATGTCCTCGAGAAGATTTTAAGCTCCGAATCCTCCTTCAAACTCGAAGGTGAACGTCGCAAGATTACGGTGCTATTTTCTGATATCCGACAGTTCACAACGCTCGCGGAAAAGCTTCCCCCTGAACAAGTGGTTGCTATCCTGAATGAGTACTTCGAAAAAATGATCGAGGTCATTTTTCGCAATCACGGGACACTCGACAAGTTTTTAGGTGATGGCCTCATGGTCGAGTTTGGCGCTCCTTTAGAAGATGAGAGACAAGAGGTCAACGCAGTGAGCTGTGCGATTGAGATGCAGAAGGAGCTGATTAAACTCTGTGACGAATGGAAAAAGAAGGGCCGTCCAGCAATTGAGATCGGCATCGGCATTCACACAGGTTTTGCGGTCGTAGGAAACATCGGCTCCGAAAAGCGTATTGAATACACCGCGATCGGAGATACCGTGAACGTAGCTGCACGCCTAGAGCAGGCCACAAAAACTTTAAAAGTTCCGATTTTGATTAGCGAAGCGACCCACTCCTCGCTCCCAAAAGATGCCTTTCAAACAAAAAATTTGGGACCACTTCAGGTCCATGGCAGAACAGGCGAACTCAACGTCTTCTCCGTAACGCCCTAATAAGACTTAAAGGGCGGATTGACTTGTCCTTTTCCCAAATGCGATAATCAAGACTATGGAAAAATCGAAGCAGCAAGAGGCTCAGGAAAAAACCGCTAAGGTACAAAGTCGGGTCGTGCATACGAGTCGGGTCTTTTTCTTGAGAGAAGACACCGTTCAAATTGCGGGGCGACCCACCAAAACGTGGGACATCATCGTTCATCCCGGTGCTGTCGTCATCATCCCTGTAAATGATCGTGGTGAACTTCTTCTAGTTAAACAGTGGCGCCGAGCTGCTGCACAGGTGGTCATCGAACTCCCTGCAGGCACCTTGGAAGAGGATGAACCGATCTTTACGTGTGCCCAGAGAGAGCTTCAGGAAGAGACCGGGTATTTAGCGAAGGAGCTCATCCCTTTTGGCGGCTGCTATACAATTCCGGGTTACTGCACAGAATATCTCCACTTTTTTCTCGCTCTAGGGCTTCAACACTCTCCTCTTCCCCCGGACGAAGATGAACAGATCGATCTTGTCGCCATCTCCCTTGACAAGGCGCTTGAAATGATCGATAACGGGCTTATCAATGATGCGAAGACAATTGCAGGTATTCTTCGTTATGAACGCTGGTTAAAAAAGCAGTGAAAAGGCTTCTTCTTCTATCTCTTCTTCTCATTTTTGGGGTTATCGCCGCGGCTCCAACTCTCATTTCCTTTCAGCGAGGGAAAAATTACCTTCTATCTTTCATTGAAAAATCCTCTCGTTATCAGATTTCAATTGATGAGCTCTCTTTGAGCTGGTTTGGCGCGCAAACGGTAAAGGGTCTGAAAATCCAAGAGAGAGCCGATGAGCCGTTGTTAACATGCCAAGAGATCACTACCTCTGCTCCGCTTTGGCATCTTCTTTTTGGAGGAAGGGATTTTCAAAAGCTCCAAGTTGTTAAACCCTCCCTTACTCTGCAGGCGAACGCACTTACCCAACCTGTTTCGTTTATAAAAATTAAGAGAGCCGCCCTCATCCCCTCTTTTTCGTTCAACCTCAGCTTTCTTCCTATTGCGGCAGACCTTTCCATTACAGATGGGGAGTTCTCCCTCTACAAGCAAAAAGATCTCCTGGTTCGCTACCATGCACTAAAAGTAGAAGCGCGCATTCCGCCCTCACACGCCTTTGCTGAATGGAACGCTTCAGGAATGACTACAGAGGGGGAAATCGTCGGCAACTTCCAATCCACAGGCAGGATAAAAGATGATGAGGGATTAACAACAGAAACAGATTTCGTTAACTTCCCCATGCGCGGTGTCGACGCTCTTGTCTCCCATTTCCATCCGGAAATGGAGGGGCTACTTTTAGAGGGTATTGGTCGTTCGCTTAATCTTGCTTTAAAGAGCACCCTTTCCTCTCAAGAGCTCAGCTGCAGTCTTAATGCACGATCTGCATTTTTAACGGCCGAGATACAAACCACCGGAAATGCGGCAGCCATCTCCTTGGCGAAGCCTGGTAATTTTTCTCTAACACTCACCCCTTCTTTTGTGAAACGGCTCGAAAAATTTGTTCCTCTTCTCCAAAGCCTTACGTTTAAAACTCCCCTTCAAGGGAAGTTTTCGATCGACCAATTTAATCTACCAACTCCTGATAAGAAGCTAGATTTTGAGGCTCTCTCATTTAAAGCATCGCTCGTAACGGAACCGCTCTCTCTCATCTTGAAGTCCAAAGAATCTGTCGATCTACAAACGATGACATTCTTGCTCAGCAGTGGACGCTGGAATGAGGGCGTGGATGCCATCCTCAACACAAAGACACGCATTGCAGGTCAAGAAAGCCCCATTTCTGCAACCGCAAAATTTTCCAAGAAGGATGGTCAGAATCGAGTAAATCTGGAGGCGACATCCTCTTCATTTAAGCTCGCCCCCGCAACACTTGCATGGGATGAAAAGCTTCTCACATTAACTTCGCCAACAACTCTCCGCATCGTCCCAACTCAAGCGATGTTCTCCGTCGTGCTTCCAAAAGAGGTGCTTGTCAGAGAGGGAGCGGCATCTTGCGAAATCCACATCAAAACTCTATCTCTTCCTCTGGACAAATCGTTCGAAGAGATTAATCTCCAAGCCGATCTCTCCACATCTGCGTTGCGCCTCGATGCGTTTTACGACAAAGGTCCTTTAGAACTTGCTCCTATTACAGCAAAACTGGATCTCGCAACGCTGAAAAAAATTGCGCTTGATCTCGAATTAAAGCGAGCCGAGGGGGATCTTCTTCAGCTTGCATCAACAGGAAGTCTCGATTGGGCAAAACAGACGCTTCGCAGCTCAAACAGTTTTACGCTTTCGAAAAATCAAGCAAAATTGGGCTCTGGAAAGATTCTGGCTGAAGGCTCTCAGATCTTCACGCAAAAACCAACCTGGAATTTTATCGTCGATGCTCAAAGTCCGGATTTGAACGTGAAAGGAGCACTCAGCCTAAAAGACGAGGTCCTTACGCTGACTAAAGATCCAGTAGAACTCTACCTGACCCTTACAGATGAAAGTTTTGCTCGCCTGGAAAGATGGTTAACAAAAAAAGACCCACTATTCCTGCTTTCGCAACCATGTGTGCTCGCCCTCACGATTTCGCGTTTAAATTTTCCTCTCACAAAAAATTGGAAAGAACTGCTCGTCACAGCTGATGGGGGATTTGATAAGTTTGCTTTTCAAGACAAAGCGACTGGTCAGCAAATAAAAATGAACAACCTTCAGCTCACAATTGATAAAAAGGAGAGTCAGGCGGCTCTTGCATTTAGTCTATCTTCTCAGATCGCCACCCGGGAGAGTCTTGAGGGAAAAATTTCCTGTATCGGCAAGCTTGTGGATTTGAACAACGCAAGTCACCCTTCCATCGAACTCGATCTTGATATGATTCAATTTCCCACGCCTATTTTGGATCTTGTCTCTCACTTTGCCGAAAAAAACTCTCTTTCGCCACTCTTTGGAGATAAACTCGATGCAAAAGCGCACTTGAAACTCGAAAAAGGGTCTGGCCCTATTGAGCTGAACCTGAACTCCTCCAACACTCGATTCTCTTTTGTAGGAGAAATGAAAGAGGGAATCTTCTCCCTTTCCGAGGCAGCCCATGCTCAGGTACTCATGACCGAAGAGCTCAGCCAGATGTTGTTAAAAGAGGTGAACCCCCTCTCCATCTCCTCTCTCTCTTCCTCGAATCCACTGACATTAAAGATCGAACCCGAAGGCTTCTCTCTACCCCTTAACGCTTGGAGAAAACTCTCCTTTTCGCGCGCGCGGATTGAGCTGGGACAGATTAGCTGCCGCAACGAAGGCACACTACAAACCACGCTCGGCCTTCTCAAATCCAAAGAGTTTTCTAAAGAAAAACAGCTCCACCTCTGGTTTGCGCCGATCGATATTAGCAGCAAAGATGGAACTGTCTCCATTGAACGCACGGAAATTTTAATCAACCAGACCTTCGAGATCGCCACATGGGGAGATCTAGATCTACCCAACGAAACCGTGGATATGATCCTCGGGCTCACTGCTCAATGTTTAACCAAAGCTTTTGGCATCAAAAACCTCCCTTCAGATTATGTCATGCATATCCCCATGAAAGGAAAAATGAATGATGTAAAGCTCGATACAAAGTCGGCTACTGCCAAAATCGCCGCACTTCTGGTTTGGCAACAAGCTACAGGAGGCGATTCCATAGGAGGTCTCCTGCCAGGAGGAAAAGGCTTTGGAGAAATCTTGGGACGCTTAGCCACCCTTCCCGATCGCGGGGCAAATACTCCCCCAGCTAAACATCCCTTTCCTTGGGAAAAATACAAACCCAGCGGGAAAGAGCGCAAAAGCGAGAAATCAAACAACAACCCCCCTATTAAGAAAAAGAACAAGATCAAAAAGGGAGACAAGCCGTTGAAGCAGCTCCTGAAAATCCTACGCTAATAGACCTCTTGCGTAATTTGCTTTGCCTGGAAAAATCAGAGAAAAAAGGGCGGTTTTGACGGGCAAATGAAATTACGCAAGAGGTCTAATGGAGAAGTGCTGAAGGATGAGTGCTGAATGATGAGCGGAAGAAAAGATCGCAAAAAGCCCCAGGAGATTCCGCGTTTAATTCAGAGATTGTCTCTAAGGGTTTCTTGATAGCGGAGTTTAGCTTCGGCGTTAAGATGTTTCTCTGCTAGGCCGAAGAGCCTTTTAAAAACGACAAATCGTGGATCGGCTGGCAGCAGCTCAGAATGCAACCTTTCGAGAATGGAAACAGCTTCATGTGTGTTCTGCTCAATGTGGCACCAAAATTCAACCTCCTCGTCTTCCTCGGTTTGCATTGAGATATCTTCACATTCTTCAACACAATCGACATCCACTGGTACACAGGGGGGTGGAACTGGCTCAATTTCTTCCAAGAGAAAAGGTGTTTCTACACAATCGGCAAAAAAGCCCTTAGGCTTCTCCTGAAATTCTCTTATGCGTGCGGCATCCCTGCGTGCATCCTCCCTTTCTTGCTGCCGCGTGATCTGTTGCTCAAATGAGGTGCACGGGTAGAGAAAGAGATCCTCGTATTGAAGTTTCTCTGCAAAGATGTTTTTTACTAGGCCTACGAGCGTACGAAGGGCTGTGTCTAAACAGATGCCCGCGCCAACCCAAGCAAGGTCGTTGATCAGCGGATTCTTCTCCTTAGAGAGGCAGGAAGCAATGCATCCAAAAGCGATACGTGTCACCGTTTCAACGAGCGCAAATGTGAATAGAAACACGTAGCCTGCACCAGCATACGTAACCCGCCAGGTCTTCTCAATCGCTCCTGCGTCGCCTTTGATTGTGCGGTGATTTGTGAGCAGACCTGTCAGGTATCCAGAAACCGAGTGGATGCAAAAGAGGGGTGTCTCAACATCTGCATTATAAATACGAAGCGCACACATGCGATGTAAATTATCTATGTGAATGCAGATTAAACGCTAGAACAAAGTTTTGAACCGCACCTACTTGTGGCGTTTTCCACCGCCATGACCACTTTTATGGTGTTTGCTGCTCTTATGATGGTGATGACGATGTTCGTGATATCCTCGGTTATAGTAGTAATTGCCATAATACCCGTCGTCGTAATAGTAGTATGATCCGCGGGGATAATAGGTTCCCGTCGACACATAAGCACCCCCAGAAGAACAAGACCCCAAAATCCCAAGCCCCAGACCAAAAAACAGAACACTCTTTAACATATTGTCCCCTCACAGGCTAAACGCCTCAATCCCCAACATAGCCAAAAAAACTTATACATCAAGAGGCGCGCAGGAAAAATTTCTTTCTAGGCGATTGTGACTTCAGAACAGAGGTAGACATCTTGGATGGCGTTCAGGATTTCGATCCCCTGTTTCATCGGTTTTTGGAAGGCCTTACGACCTGAGATGAGTCCCATACCGCCCGCGCGTTTGTTGATGACAGCCGTCTCAACTGCTTGGGAGAGATCATTTTCTCCAGAAGGACCTCCCGAGTTAATGAGACCGGCACGTCCCATGTAATCATTGATGACTTGATAGCGGCAGAGATCGATCGGATGATCTGTGCAGAGTTTGTCATACATCTCTTTCGTCTGTTTCCCAAACTTGAGTGCTTTAAATCCACCATTATTGGTAGGAAGCTTTTGTTTGATGATATCCGCCTCAATTGTGACGCCTAGGTGATTTCCCTGCCCTGTAAGATCCGCTGCTTCATGGTAGTCGGCGGCATCTGTTTTAAAGGCTGAATTGCGCAGATAACACCAGAGGACCGTTGCCATCCCCATCTCATGAGCCGCCGCAAATGCCTGACTGACTTCAATAATTTGTCGATGACTCTCGGGGGACCCAAAATAGATCGTTGCACCGACAGCTACGCATCCCATCTCGTAGGCTTGTTTGACCGAGCCGAAAATAATCTGGTCATACTTGTTCGGGTAGGAGAGAAGTTCGTTGTGGTTAAATTTTAGAAGAAAAGGGATCTTGTGCGCATACTTACGCGCCACTGCACCGAGAACACCGAGCGTGCTTGCAACGGCATTACAACCCCCTTCCATTGCGAGCTTTATGATATTCTCAGGGTCGAAATAGTCGGGGTTTGCGGCAAAGGAGGCCCCCGCTGTGTGTTCAATCCCCTGATCAACGGGAAGGATCGAGAGGTAACCAGTCCCCTTTAGTCTTCCATGATTAAAGAGCGTCTGCAAGCTGCGCAGCACACGAATATTTCTGTCAGAAGAAGCAAAAATCCGGTCTACCCAGTCTGAACCTGGAATATGGAGCCTTTCTTTCGGCACCGTTTTGCAGACATGATTTAGCAATAGATCTGCTTTCTCTCCTAACTGCTTGCGAATTGTGACTATCGACATACGCTTACCCCCTTCTCATGCTCTTTTCGATCTCTTCTAAACTCTTTCCCTTTGTTTCTGGAACATACTGATAAACGAAAAAAAGAGCGAGAAGAGAAAGAGCTGCAAAAAGAAAGAATGTCCCTTCGTTTCCAAGCGTCTGGATCATCCCGAGAAATATTTGCGCCGTCAAAAAGCTGAAAAACCAGTTTGCAAGTGTTGCGACGCTCATCGCCTTTCCTCGCACGGAAAGTGGATAGATCTCTGAAATGATGAGCCATGGGATGGGTCCCAAACCCACCGCAAAAAAACCGACATAAGCGAGCAGACAAACTACGGCGATGACTCCGATGGCCGAGCTTTCTAAATAGAAAGCTGTCGATAGACCTAGCAAAGAGAGCACCATACCCATAATTCCAAATAGGAGCAGAGGCCGTCTCCCTGCTTTATCGATAAATTTCAGAGCGACGACGGTTGCAAGTAAGTTGATGGCACCAATTCCCATCGTAGCTAGAACTGCTGTTGAGGTGAGATCGAACCCTGCGCTCTCAAAAATTTTCGGCGCAAAATAGATGATTCCGTTAATTCCAGTAATCTGCTGAAAGACGTGAAGTAGAATCCCCACGATGAGAGCAAACCTTAAAGAGGGAGTAAAAAGCGTGTGTTTTGCAAGAGCTTTTTTTGCATTTGCAGCAGAACTTTTCATCTGGTCAATATGCGTTTGCCATAACGTATCTTTGCGAAGACGTCGGAACGCCTCTCTCGTCTTCTCAACTCCTTTATGAGAGATGAGCCACTCTGGCGTCTCTGGAAAAAAGAACATGGCAACGATCAGAAAAACTGCGGGGACGATCCCTACAGCAAACATCGACCGCCAATCACCATTTGCAGAGAAAAAGTAGTTTACGCAATAGGAGACAAAAATCCCCGTTGTCACAGCGAGGGTGTTGATCGCGACGATTCTACCACGAGAGTGTGGCGGCGAGATCTCGGAGAGGTATAGAGGACCCGAAACAGAGACGAGACCTATCGCCATACCGGCTATTGTCCTTCCGATAACTAGAATGAAAAAACTCTTTGCCGATACAAAAATCAACGCCCCCAGAAGAAAACAGATCGCAGCAATGATGATTGTCTTTTTTCTTCCAATGCGATCTGTCAAATATCCCGCGATTAATGTTCCAAGACATGCACCCAAAAGAAGAATACTGACGATTGTCGCTGCATGAAAAGTCGTAAGAGAAAAATGGGAGCAAATGAAGCAGAGTGCCCCAGAAATAATTGCCGCATAGAAGCCAAACAGAAACCCACCTATTGCAACAACTGCAATCGCAAATCGGGCGTAAAGGGAGAGCTGTTCACGTGAGTTCATAAGGATTTCCTCATTGGTTGTAAAAAGATCCCATTCTTTTTCACGCTCTCGCCCGCATTTTCATATCCCATTCTCTCGTAAAAACCGATACCTTCAGGAGGTGCAAGAAGAGTCACCTCTTTTACTCCCCTCTCTTGAAGCGTCTTTTCAAGCATTGAGATCAACTTTCTTCCAAAGCCGCGACCTTGATACTCTTCACTAAGAGCCATTTCGAGCAATCTTCCCTGGGTATCTCCCTCCGGTCGAAAGAGCACACAACCGACCAGCTTTTTCCGATCGACTGCAATCAGGTGCAAACTCCTCGCCTCTTCCAGCACCTCCTCCATCCCTGGAGGAAGGCCCAAAGGCTTGGCAAGCACCTCCCAACGTAGCATCAACTCTTGAGAATATTCAGGATCTTTTGGCGTGATAAAGCGGAATTTCATCATCTCTTCAGGCTAACAAAAAGATCTACTTGCGACAACCAAAAGAAAATAGAGAGCAGAAAAAAAAGATCAAAAGGGTCCGACGGAGAGAATCACAGAGGCTTCGAATTTTGTCCTTGGTTATAGCTCCGATTACCATTTTGCACCTCACGACTAGTGAACATTTTCAAAAACTGTTCAAACTTTTCGACAAACCCCTCTTCCTGCGACCAGACCTGTAATTCCTTCATGTCAATAGACCTTTCCAAACAAATTTCCAGCGCTTGCATAAGCCCCTCTTTATCGGACCAGTGGTAAAAACTTGCCAAACGATCCTTCACACAATCGATCGGTTTTAGCAGTTTAATCCGGCCAAATGAGGTTGCCATTTCTTCAAACTCATAAATGGGCTGTCTTCCGACAGCGATCGGTGGCGGAACAAATTCAATGAAAAACTGGCAAAGTTGGTGATAGAAGCATTGGTTTTTTTCTCGAAATCCAATTTTTTCTAACGATTTTGCTACTCTGCTCTTATCTTCATAAGTGATGTAATCCAGGTCATATGACATATAACGATTTTGCGAGTAAATGCTCACACAAGCACCCCCGACTAAAACGGTGTCTATTCCATCTTTGCGCAAAGTATCAGAGATTAGTCCTGCGAGATCTTTGATATCGATGCTTTTCCAATCGATTTTCACAATGGTTTTCCTACCCGTCTAGGCCTTTTTCTAATTATGGGCTCATAATATTTGCTTTTTATTTCTTGCGGAAGAAAGGAGTATGCTTTTGAGATGAACCCTTGAAACTCGTTCAAAAGAGGATAACGGGGATTCCATTCATAGACTCGTGTTTTCCCAACTGAAAAGCTCACAATTATTCCTTGCTTCTCCAACTTGCCAAGAGCATTTTGGATTCCAAACAGAGGTAATCCGAAGCGCCTTCTAAGCTCCGATGCATAACATTTTTGATTTGCAACCAGGTAGAAACAGATCTTTTCGATGATCTTGCTACCGAATAACGGCTCGAACATTGTCCACCAATCCTATTGGTTATATTACCAATATTATTAGTAGATAAAAAGACAAATTTAAAGAAAAGATCCAACTTACTGGCTATAAGCGCCTTACAAAATAATCGATCACGTCACATGCAGAAAGAAGCTCTTCAGATATGCCCCTTCAGGGTGATAGAGAGAAACGGGATGGTCTTCCGCTTGGATGTGTCGGCAGAGGATTTTGACGCGACGATTGGCAAGCGCAGCCGCTTGAAAGAGCAACTTTTGGAAGAGCTGTTCGTCAAGATAATAAGAGCAGGACGATGTGAGCAAAAATGAGTTCGGGGACATTTTATCTAGTACAAGGCGATTGATCTCTTGATAACCCTTAGAACCTTGCACAACATCGTTGCGCTTTTTGATAAAAGCTGGAGGATCGAGAATAACGAGATTGAAATCGAGAGGATTATTGCGGAGAAACTGAAAAGCATCGTCACAGACAACTTGGTGTTGTTCGGGAGAAAATCCATTCAGCGCGCTATTCTTCTGCGCCAGTGCAAGAGCTGTTTTTGAACTATCTAAAGAAAGGGCAGTTTTTGCACCTCCCTTCAAAGCAAAAAGAGCAAAGGCGCCAGTGTAGGAGAAGCAGTTGAGAACGCGCCTTCCTTTCGCGTGTCGCATCACATGTGCACGCATCTCACGCTGGTCGAGAAAAAAGCCGGTCTTTTGTCCCTCTTTAAGGGAGATCTGAAATCGAACACCACGTTCGTTAATTTCTACAAGATCGCGATCCTCGCCCCAAAGCACTCCTTGCATCTCTTCTAATCCTTCTTGTTCTCTTGCAGAAGAGTGGGATTTCTCATAGATGGTTCGTGGAGAGAGGAGCGTCTTGAGTTCTTCTACAATAAGTGGTTTTAATCTCTCCATTCCCTGTGTGTGGATCTGGACAACAAGCACATCATCATACTGATCAACAATCAGCCCCGGGAGGCCATCTCCTTCTGCATTGATGAGGCGATAGGCGTTCGTCTCAAGGGGAAGTGTTTTTCTAAAAACAACGGCTTCGCGGATCTGCCTTTTTATTGCATCTTCGGTAGATTCTTCACGAAAGGTGAGCACGCGTCCAACAAGAGAATTCTCGGGATTGAAGTAGGCTTTTGCTAAAAACTTTCCTGTTGAGGAGTGAACGCGAAGCACTTCTCCGGGTATCATTTCAGGAAAAAAATCGACCGCACCAGAAAAGATCCAGGGATGTCTCTGCAGAAGCGCCTTCTCTTTTCCAGGCTTTAATTTTACAAACCGTTTATCGTCCATTTTTCCCTTAAATTTACGCAGCAAAAATGCTGAATGAGGAGAAAGGCCCGTCTTTTCGTGAACGTTACCGATTGCGCTCCCGTTTTCCCGATCTCTCTCTTTCGTTCACCACTCATCATTCATCGATCAACACTTCTTTTCTTCTATACGAGCTGGAGAGCTCTTTTTGCTTTTACGACACGACCAATAAGATCATATCCGGCTATATCGGTGATTTCGACATCGTAGAGCTGACCAAACGCGTTCACCTTACGTCCGTCATTGATGATCACTTGCCCATCGATCTCCGGGCACTGGCCCGCAAAACGGCCGCGCATGAGAAGATCCGATTCTGGGTGATACCCTTCGACGATCACGGATAGACGCTTTCCAACAAACCGTTGATTTCTTGAGGAGACTTGAGCCATTTGTGTGGCGACAAGACGCGTATACCGCTCCTCTTTAACCTCCTCGGAAACTTGGCCGGAAAATTTCGAGGCAGCAGCCCCCTCTTCTGCAGAGAATTTAAAAATCCCCACGTTATCGAGAGGATATTCCTGTACGAAGGTAAGTAGCTCCTCAAATTGCTCATCGGTTTCTCCAGGAAATCCGACCATCAAGCTTGTGCGGATAGTGATATCGGGGATCGCCTTGCGCAATTTTTCTAAAGTCGCAATGATCTGGCTTCGTGAAGTCTTACGCCGCATCGACTTCAGCATCGTGTCGTTAATGTGCTGAATCGGCATATCGAGATAAGGGCAGATTCGTTTGTCGTTTTGGATGAGTTCAATGAGCCCGTCTGTAATCTCGTCAGGGTAGAGATAGAGTAGTCTTAGCCAAAAATCCTTTTCGACTTTGAGCATCTCTCTCAAAAGGTTTTCGAGACCGTCGGTTTCCTTGCGCTCTTTGCCAAAATCTCCGAGATCTTGCGCAATCAGAATCACCTCATATACACCCTGCGCAAGAAGGGCATTAAACTCTTTCACCACCTGCTCAATCGATTTGCTGCGGAGTGCACCCTTAATGGTGGGGATGATACAGAAAGCACACCTCTTTGCGCACCCTTCAGCAATTTTGAGATAGGCATAGTGTTTGGGCGTAGAAGTAAAACGAGGAATCTCTCCTTGTTGCAAAAAGCTTTTAGCGGAGGTAACGGCAGCACCAGGAGAAGAGGCGCGGACCGCTTCTAAAATTTTATCCATGTCTCCCGACCCCAAATAGTAGTGGATACCGGGAAAGCGCTCTTGGAGCTCATGCTTGTGTTTTTGCACCATGCATCCAGCAACAATCATCTTCGCATCGCGCTTCTTCTCCTGAAGAAGCTGACCAATTGTCTGGCACGACTCTTCGCGAGACGCCGCAAGAAAACCGCAGGTATTAACGACGAGGAAGTCAGCCTCTTGCGAAGAGGGGGTCGCTTCATACCCCGCTTGCAAAAGCAAGCCGATCATTACCTCTGTGTCTACGAGATTTCTCGCACATCCTAAACTCGTGAAATGAATTTTGTTTCCCATCCTATCCGCCCTACTATTTTTTTCTGCGCGAAGCGCCTCGGTGTTATCGGTGGTAAAATTCACCATTCACGCAACAACGTTTGTCCTAAAAGTATAGGATACGGTAATGTTTTAATAAATTATTAACAAATTTTTAACATGCAGCGACTTCTAATTTTTTTAATTCTCCTCTGTTCTTGCACCACCTCCTCGATGAAAAAGGGGCCTAAACAGAGCGTGCGGATCAATATTCACACCGAACCACCGACTCTAGATCCTAGAAAAGCAACGGATTCGGCCTCTATTGCCGTCATCAAAATGTGTTTTGAAGGACTTGTGCGCCTGGGCAGGGATGGGACACCTATTCCAGCTCTTGCTCATAAGATCGAGGTCTCCCCTCAGGGAAATATCTATATATTTCATTTGAGAGAGGCTTTCTGGTCGGATGGAACCCCAATCGCAGCCAAAGATTTCGAAGAGAGTTGGAAGGCAGCCCTTAACCCTCGCTTTCCTTCCGAACGTGCCTACGATCTCTACATTCTAAAAAATGCCCAGCGTGCGAAAGAGGGTTATGTAGCTCTTGATGAAGTTGGAGTAAAAGCTCTTGGTGAGAAAACCTTACGCGTCGAACTCGAATTCCCTGTCGCTCACTTTCTTCAGGTCCTAGTTACTCACTCTTTTCTCCCCACTCCGCAGCATGTGGACTCTGCCTTCCCCTCCTGGGGAGACTCGGATAAACATCATGTGAGTTCTGGACCATTTAAGCTCAAAAAATGGAGCCACTACAATGAGATTATCCTCGAGAAGAACCCCTTTTATTGGGATAAAGAGGCTGTAAAATTAGAAGAGATTTATCTTCCAATCATCGAAGACGAGAATACAGAACTTGCCCTCTTTGAAAAAGGAGATCTCGATTGGGCCGGCGCCCCTCTTTCGCAACTTCCGCTCGATCCTCTTCCTACTCTTTTCCAAGAGAAAGATGTGCATGAATACCCATTTTCAGGTGTGTATTACTTTGTTTTTAACACCAAAGAGTTCCCCTTCAACAACGTCAAACTGAGACGCGCTTTTGCCCTAGCCCTCAATCGAGAAGCTATCATTGAGAATATCACACAGGGTCACCAGCTACCTGCAATGAGCATCATTCCCCCAACGATGTGGAAAAAAACCGTTGCGCATTTCAAAGATGCTGCTGTCGATGAAGCCAAAGTTCTCTATGAGCAGGCACTTACTGAACTTGGTCTTTCAAAGGAGACCTTTCCCGTATTGACACTGAGCTACAACAGCACATCTGCGCATCGCAAGATTGCTCAAGCTGTTCAACAACAGTGGAAAGAAGCTCTGGGGGTGAAGATAAAGCTTGAAAACAAGGAGTGGAAAGTCTTTTTAAGCGAGCTGTTGCACCATCAATTTCAAATCGCTCGCCTAGGAGGGGTTGCGAGTGTAAACGATCCAGCTGACTTTTTAGAGAATTATCGTTATGCTTCTTCTAACCGCAACTACTCGCAATGGAACAATGCAAAATTTAGCGAGCTCCTCTCGAAAGCTGAACAGTGCAAAAACCAGGAAGAGCGGATGCGATACTTAGAAAGGGCTGAGAAGCTATTGATGGAAGAGATGCCCGTGATCCCCCTCTATTTTTATACTGGCCACTACCTAAAAAAACCTTACATCAAGGATGTCTATATATCTGACACGAACGAGATCGATCTTAAACACGCCTATATCGAAAGATGAAGACACTACTATTTCTTCTTAAAAAGGGGTGCATCCTCTTTCTCTCTCTCTTTGTCGTTGCGACACTCACCTTCTTTTTAATGCATGCAATTCCTGGAGATCCATTCGTCCAGGAGCGTGCGATTCCCGAAGAAATCTTGAAGGCGATGCACCAGCATTACGGCCTCGATCAACCGCTCCACATCCAATATGGCCGCTATATCAAAGGACTTCTCACGCTCGATTTTGGACCATCATTTAAATACCAGGGAAGAACAGTCAACGATATCATCAGTGAGGGGTTCCCCCTTTCCTTAACTCTCGGATTAGAAGCTCTTCTAATCGCGGTTAGCGGCGGCATTACTTTGGGAACAATCGCCGCGCTAAAACATCAACGCTGGCAAGACCATCTCTCGATGATTATCGGGGTTATCGGAATCTCGATGCCAAGCTTCATTCTCGCCACCTTTTTGCAATACCTCTTTGCAATGAAGCTCGACCTCTTACCCGTTGCCCGTTGGGGGTCAATTAGTCAATCGATCCTGCCTGCACTTTCGCTCGCTGCCCTTCCCATGGCCTTTATCGCGCGGTTAACTCGTGGTAACATGGTCGAAGTCATGCAACAAGACTACATACAAACAGCAAGATCCAAGGGTCTCAGCACACTCCAGATCATCTTAAAACACGTACTGCGCAACGCCCTTCTTCCTGTTGTTACTTATCTCGGTCCACTTACCGCTGCAGTCTTTACGGGAAGTTTTGCTGTGGAAAAAATTTTTGGCATCCCAGGTCTAGGCCAGTGGTTTGTTCTGTGTATCACTAACCGCGATTATACTGTGATTATGGGCACTACAGTTTTCTATAGCGCGCTTCTTATGCTTTCGGTATTTATCGTCGATATTCTCTACTGCTTTATCGACCCGCGCATTAAAATGGGAGCTGAGAATAACTAATGCCTGAACACTCTCTTCTCTTTACTCCGATTGAGCGGCGAGCCTCCGCAGAAGCTGATCACCAGCTCGTGGATTCCTCCTCTTCTTATTGGCGCGACGCTTGGATGCGCCTAAGAGCTAATCGAGCAGCAATGACAGGTTTCTTCCTCCTCGTTATTCTTCTTCTTTTTGCTGTGATTGGCCCTTGGCTCACGCATTACACCTACTACGAAACACACCTGCATCTGAAAAACCAGCCCCCCTCTTGGAAGTTCTGGTTCGGAACCGATGAGCTTGGTCGCGATCTATTCACACGTCTCTGGTGGGGAGCTCGCATCTCCCTTTTTGTGGGAATTGCCGCCTCACTCATCGACCTTGTCATTGGTGTATTTTACGGAGCGGTAGCAGGGTTTTTAGGTGGAAAAATCGAAGAGCTGATGATGCGCTTCGCCGATATTCTCTATGCGATCCCCTATCTTCTTCTCGTCATTCTGCTGATGGTTGTTATCGGATCAGGTCTCACAACGATTATCATTGCTCTTACGATCACCGGATGGATCGGCATGGCGAGAATCGTCCGCGGGCAAATGTTGCAGATCAAAGAGCTTGATTTCGTAAAAGCTGCGCACGCAATGGGGGCAGGTCGAAGAAGGATCCTTATACAACACCTGATCCCCAATGCAATGGGGCCAATCATTGTCACAGTCACACTTACAGTTCCCACCGCAATCTTCGCCGAAGCCTTTCTGAGCTTTCTCGGCTTAGGTGTGCAAGCCCCCATTGCAAGCTGGGGCACGATGGCCAGTGATGGTCTCTCTGCCCTCCGTTACTATCCATGGAGACTCTTCTTCCCAGCAACATTCATTAGCATCACCATGCTCTCATTCAACTTGTTAGGAGATGGCCTCCGTGACGCATTCGATCCGAGGCTGCGCAAATGAAGAAGTTGCTCGAGGTCAAGAATCTCCACGTTTCTTTTGGTGTGCAGCAGAAGCAGGTTCACGCCGTAAGAAACATCTCCTTCTTTCTACGTGACGGGGAAAGACTCGGTATCGTTGGAGAATCTGGATGCGGCAAAAGCGCCACTGCAAAAGCTCTTGTCAAACTCCTTCCATCCTACTCTTCTTCGCTTAAGGGCGAAGTCTGGTTTGATGGGAAAGATCTCATGTCCTACGACGAAAAAATGATGCGCGGCGTTCGGGGAAAAGAGATCGGTATGATCTTTCAGGATCCAATGACCTCCCTAAATCCCACAATGCGCGTAGGAGCGCAGATCGCTGAAGGATATAAACGTCACAACCCAAGCGCCTCCAATGAGAAAGCCGAGCAAAACGCCTGTGAGATGCTCGAACTTGTGGGAATTGCGCAATCCTATGAGGTCGCAAGATCTTATCCTCACACCCTAAGCGGTGGGATGAGACAGCGCGCCATGATTGCGCTTGCGCTCATCTGTAAACCCAAGCTTCTTCTTGCCGACGAGCCCACAACCTCTCTTGATGTAACAATCCAAGCACAGATCTTGGAACTCATGCAAACTGTTCAAAAGAAAACGGCCACCAGCATTATCCTCATCACGCACGATCTCAGCGTTGTTGCTGGCTTCTGTGATCGAGTCCTCGTCATGTACGCAGGGCAAATAGTAGAGGATGCTCCCGTCGACAAGCTCTTCGAACAACCCGAGCACCCTTATACTCAAAGACTACTCCAGTCCCTGCCCCGCCTGAACATGACTAAAGATCACCCCTTGATTCCCATTGAAGGTAGGCCTCCAGATCTCCTTTCCGTCTCACCTGGCTGTCCCTTCTGGACTCGCTGTACAGGTGCCATGCACATCTGCCGCTTAAAAAATCCCCCCAGTTTTTCTGTTGGAGAGGATCATCAAAGCTTTTGCTGGAAACACGCAGCCGAGGTGGAGAGATGACAGAACCTCTCGTCGTCATCCGCAAGTTAAAAAAGCATTATAAAATTGAAAAACAGTTTCTCAAAGCTGTAGATGATGTCTCTTTTGAAATTTATCCCGGAGAGACACTCGGCCTCGTAGGTGAAAGCGGGTGCGGAAAATCCACTCTCGGACGCACGCTCCTCAAACTCGAAGAGGCTTGTTCCGGAGAGATCCTTTTTAACGGGATCGATATTCTGAAGTTATCGCAAAGAGAGTTTAAACCTCTACGCCGCAATATTCAGATGATCTTCCAAGACCCCTATGCATCGCTTAATCCTCGCATGACCACGCGAGATATCATCGCAGAGCCATTAGATATCCATCGCCTGTTTAACCGCGAAGAGCGCCAAAAGAGAGTCGAAGAGCTCCTTCACCTTGTTGGTCTGAATACTAGCTACGCCGGGCGCTTTCCTCACGAGCTCAGTGGTGGACAGCGCCAACGCATCGGCATCGCAAGGGCTCTTGCCGTAAACCCCTCTTTCCTCGTCTGTGATGAGCCGATCTCAGCACTCGACGTCTCTGTTCAAGCACAGATCGTTACCCTCCTTAAAAAACTCCAAAACGATCTCGGCCTCACCTACCTCTTCATCGCTCACGACCTTGCGATGGTAAAATACCTCTCATCGCGCGTTGCCGTCATGTATCTCGGGAATCTCGTAGAGCTCGCCACCTCCGATGCTCTCTATGCCACTCCATTGCATCCCTACACACAAGCACTCCTCTCCGCCATCCCCATTCCCGATCCCAAAATCGAAAAAAACCGCAGCCGCATCGTTCTCCAAGGCGAAGTCCCCAGCGCCCTCAACCCTCCCCCCGGTTGCGTCTTCTCTACCCGCTGCCCCTACGCAAAGGAGATCTGCCATCGTATAAAGCCCGCTTGGAAGGAGATCGAAGGCGAGAAGGGCCATTTTGTAGCCTGCCATCTGGTGAAAGGAAACGAAGAAAAGTAGATGATGAAAGCAGGCCTATGAAACTATCAATTTTTTTAATATTTGGAGAAGTAACAATCGGGCGCGTACTTCCGAAACCAGAGCTCGAGCACGACAAGCGACCAGAGTCTCGTTGCATGAAGACGGCGATGACTAGCTTCTTCTTTACGTAACCGTTCAATGACGCCTTTACGGAAAATATTGCGACCCAGTAGCCCGCTAGACGATAGAGCATCGTCTACTATTGGCTTAAGATCTCCAGCCAACCATTCGCGCAAAGGCAACACAAACCCCTGTTTCGAGCGAAAGATGATCTCACGAGGAAGAAGGTTTTTTCTTTCTGCAAGACATTTCAGCAAGTATTTGCCAGTGCCGTCTTTCAATTTAAAGCAAACGGGTAACCGAGCTGCAAATTCCACAAGGCGATGATCCAGATAGGGCACGCGCGCCTCTAAAGAATGAAACATAGACGCGCGATCCATCTTTGTTAAAAGATCGTCGGCAAGCCAAAGGCTCGTATCTATGTGAAGCATACGATCGAGATATTCGTCTGAATCGCATGAGGAGTAATGTGATTCTGCCAGACATTCTAAGCCGTTGCCTTGAATCGCATGCAACTCGGCAGATAGCAGTGTCGAATGGGTTTCTCTATCAAAGAGATTTGGGATGGTTGTGTAGCGTCTTTCTAGCGGTCGCGCAGCAGCTTTAAGCAGGCGATTCTTACGGAGCTTTCCGGGAAGAAAGGGGTAAATCAAAGGAAGGGGGGAATACTTTCCTCCCCATTTAGCGATGAGAGAAGCCTCCTTCAACCTCTTAGCATAGTTGCTATACCCAGCAAAAACTTCATCGGCTCCCTCACCAGAGAGGACTACTGTCACATGGCGGCGTGAGAGCTGAGAAAGGAGCAGCGTCGGGAGGGCCGCCTGATCCCCAAATGGCTCGTCGAAAGCTTCCACCAGATGATCTAAAGTGCTTACCACATCTTGTGGGCGGGCAATGAGTGGGTAATACTCCGCCTCAAGAAAGGACGCCACCTTTGCGGCGTGTTCGTGCTCACTATGTATCGAGTTGTCAAACCCTAGATGAAAAAGTTTAACTCTCTTCCCACTTTCCTGTTGCATCAAAGAGGCAATCACAGATGAGTCGATGCCACCACTTATAAAGGCGCCAAGAGGTACATCAGCAACAAGCATCGACGCTACCGAACGACGAAGCTCTTTTTCAAGCTGCTCTACAGCCTCCTCTTCACTGAAATCAAACTTCGGCAAATAAGCCGGTGTCCAATAACGCTTCTGTTCAAGCTGTCCATCTTTTAGACTGAGCAAATGCGCGGCTGGAAGCTTACGAATATGACGGTATATGCTAAACGGCGCAGGGATGTATTGGCACTCAAGATAGAGGCCAAGAGCGTTCGGATCGATCTCGCGGGACAATGATGGGTGCGTAAGCAGCGCTTTAATCTCAGAAGCAAACAAAAGCCTCTGTCCATCCCATGCAGTATACAGTGGCTTGATTCCTAGGGGATCGCGAGCTAAGAGAAGAGTTTTTTCCTTATCATCCCAGAAAGCAAAAGCAAACATTCCCTCAAGTCGCGCCAAAGCTCCTTCCCCCCAAAGGATGAGGGCTTGCAGCAACACCTCAGTATCACCCTCTGTTTGAAAGACATGCCCAAGAAGCTCCATCTCATGTCGCAGCTTTCGAAAATTATATATCTCCCCATTATAGGCGAGGGCGTAGCGGCGATCCGAACTTACCATTGGCTGTAGGCTAGCCGCCAGATCAATGACCGCCAAACGACAATGCCCTAGAGCTGCAATCCCACTTTGGTAATAGCCAACGGCATCGGGGCCGCGGTGTTTAAGGGCCGCCGTCATCTTTTCGAGGACATCCCTTGTAGCAAAAGAAGGATCAACCCATCCGCTAAGGCCACACATTATTAATCCGATTGTCAAAATGGAGACAAAATGCGCAAGCGAGGCAAAGCCAGATTGAAGCGGAGCGCTCCGATGGAGAAGGCCATGGTAAAACCATGGTCGACGATAGAGGATCAATCAGGCAAAGCCGCAGCAAGCAGGTTGCCTCCATTTTGACCGTCGGGTTAATAAAGGCTCCCCTGAGAAACCTTCACAATCTCCTCGCGAAGACATTCATCTAAAATTGTTGAGCGACATTCAAGCCACTGGTGAAGATTATCCGTGATGTGCGCAATTTCCATTTGATATTCCTCCAGGGACTTCCTCATCTCAGATTTTTTAAACCGGCCGACGTCGATTTGAACAGGGGTATCTCCAATACAACCAAAATTCGTATTTAGATCAGGATCATTGTCTGCTATACCTTTTTCATAACGCACTTTCAAAAGGAGTTGAACTAGCTTGGCAAGTGTAGCTTTTGCTGCGTCAATTTTCCCTTCAAGAATCATTTCCTCAATGGCGGGATATAGGGGCTTTGCGCATTTTTGCACAAGAAATTCGGTGGTATCTAAAGAAATTTGATGCGCAATATGCAACTTATCGACAACTGTCACACTCGTTTTGAGATCGTCCGTTTTGTTGAGGTGTAAAAATACAAGACCCGTTTCTTCTTTAAGCTCATCAAAGGCAATTCGATAACTCAAAAAATCACTTGTTAACTTAGATTCTCTTTTCAACGTCTCCTTTAAGCGCACTTCCTGCATAAAATACGGAAGCATACGCACCCAAAAAGGGGCCCTCATATGGCTCTGGCGAAAAAATTTAAGAACATATTTTCGATCCTCGCTTACAAAAACAAAACATTGATCCCCTTTTGCAAGGTAGGTAAATGGCTGCTTAAAAATCTGCAGAAGTTCCGTTTTTTCAACAGCTGTATGCGGAGTTTCCCATTCTGTATGGTAGGAAAGATTCGAGGAAATCTTGAGAATTGTAAATCCATCTGTCTGCTTACGGCAAAACCACCCCGCTAGAGAAAAACAGACGCAAACGCAGATCACCTTAAATAAGGTTTTACAAATTCCCATAAAGCTCGGAGATTTTATCAGGCAAGCTTCATCGAAACAATAGATATCGGATATCGTTCACTTCTTGCCTGTGCAGATCCAGACTCGACATGGGTCTTCTTTTAAAATCCTTTCGTTGAGACAGGTCACTCCCTACTTTGCTGGGTTCATCGTCCATCATGAAGAGGCAAAAGCCAGAACAAGACTCCGAAGAAAAAAAAGAAAAGCCCCTATAATTAGACAAAGTCCAAAAACCCTCTTTTTTGAAAGGTGCTTTCGGTTATTTAAAAATAGGCGAAGGCCTAGACAAACAAGAAAAGCTGTTATCAGAGCAACTCCAAAAATATTCAAATAGGCAAATAGTACATCGCTAATCGTTGCGTTTTTAAAAAAGAAGTTGTTCATTGAGCTCCTGAATTATTGTGATTAGTGCTTCCTTCATTTTTATAAAGGTTAAAAATTAAACGCAGGTTTATACAGCCGATTTTAGAATCAGGCAAGAAAATTTTGCTGCAAGAAGCAGCATTGCTCTACTCTTTGAGTGCGAAGCGCTCTTTGGAGTGCGGCGCTTCGCGCCGCCTTACTCGAACAAATCCAGGGCGGTGCGGAGCCCCGCACTCCAAGGAGCTCGCTTTACGCTCGCTCATTTCTTGCCGGTGCAGATCCAGACTCGACATGGGACTTCTTTTAAAATCCTTTCGTTGAGACGGCCAAGGCTTCTTTTCTCATGCGCTTTTACGGCAGAGAGGACGATGAGATCGAACTTTTCTTTATTCACGAGTTCAAGAATTGCATCGAGTGTGGAACGCGAGCGGATTACACGTATATCCACGGTGAGATCAAATTCGCGGACGATTGCCTCTGTGCGTTTGAGGAGTGCTTCAGCATGAGCCGTGCGCTGTATAAGTTCTGCATCAAGGGGCATTGAAGCTGGCACTTCAATCACATGGACAGCCGTGAGCTCCGCTTGATGAAGCCGGGCAAGTTCGCAAGCGACCTGTATGCTGTCGGTCTGTCCCTGACCACTTGTGGGGACGAGGATTCGTTTGACTGCTATGGGCTTGTAGTTAGGAAGATGGATTCTTTTGATCTCGAGTTGCCCCATCGGAGCTAACTTCTTTTTGCGCCGATAATAAAAATACATGCCCACCCCGAGAACCATCCACGCAAATCCTGTATAGCGCCCCTCCGGCTTCGTAATGACAACGAGAAACCAGACGCACATGGTGGCAAGACACCCGACAATTGCTGTGAGAGGTATCGAGTATTTTCCGATTGGGATGTTCAAAGGTGCGCGAAAAGGTCTCACGTGGTCGGGCTTTTTGATCCGCATCACGATAAGAGAGAGGTGCGCAAAGAAAAAGGCGAGCATCGCTCCAAAATTGTAGAGATCTGCAAGAAAGATCATCCTCCCTCGACTTGCAAGAACGATCCCAATCGAAACAATCGCAAAGAATGTAAGTGCGACATACGGTGTCCTAAACCGCTTATGCAAGAGAAAAAAGAAGCGCGGTAGCTGGTAGTACTCCCCCATGTTGAATGAGAGCCGAGAAGCGCCGATAAGTCCAGCATTCGAAGCGGTAAAGAGAAGAAATGCGGCAAAAATACCTACCCAAGCTCCCAGAAGCTGGCTGCCAAATGGAAGATGCGTGACAATCCCAGCAATGGGATCATTCACAAAAGTAGTGCCGAGCTCTTTCGGAGAGATCGCAGAAAGAGCTGTGATCGAGATCCCCAAATACATGGCAATAAGAACAACCATTGTGATGAGCACCGCTCTGGGCACAGTTTTTGCGGGAGTCTTTGCTTCAGCACTCAGCTGTGCAATCGATTCAATTCCCGTGTAGGCAACCATCGCCATCGCCGTTCCTTTCCAGAATTCTGGCCAAGAAGGAGAGAGTGGCT
This sequence comes from Chlamydiae bacterium Ga0074140, assembly GCA_001464115.1. Taxonomy (GTDB): domain Bacteria; phylum Chlamydiota; class Chlamydiia; order Chlamydiales; family Rhabdochlamydiaceae. The sequence goes on from LNES01000003.1 coordinate 827,748, forward strand.
CTCCGGGAATATTGATCCGCAAATGTTTCAAGATATCGGGAAGATCAAGGAGCCAGGCAAGACCGATAAAGATGATGACCACCTGCGTTGCGATGGTAACGGCGACGAGGACAAAACTCATGCGCGTCGACTGCCTCACCCCAAAAATATTGATAAAAAGAAGAAGCAGAATGAGCATAGTCGTCATTCCCAAGTGGGTAGCTCCATCTGCTTTAATCCCCGAAAAAAAGAACCCTAGGTATGGCGCAATCGCGAAAGCAGAAATGGCAATGGTTACGATGTAGTCGAATAGAAGCCCCCACCCTGCGATGAAAGAGATGAGATCATTGAATACGTGGCGCGCAAAGCTTGCTGTTCCTCCCGATTCGTGAAACATCGAAGTGAGCTCTGCATAGGTAAGCGCAGTGCAGATAAAAACAAGCCCTGCAAGTGCTAAGGATATCGGCGTTGCACCGAGAGCGTAAAGGGCAGTGATCCCAAGAGCATAATAGATCGACGAACCAAGATCGCCAAATCCAATTGCGAAAAGATCGCTCACGCCCAGAACCCTACGAAGACCCTTTCTCTGTATCTGCGTGATGCTCCGCACCTGGTCTAGAATTCTTCTCATTCCGCGCCCATCACTTGTTTGCAAATCTCTTCTGCCATGTCCATCACCTTTTCAAACATCTCTTTCCCGTCGAGATAAGGATCTTCGATCTCTTCCCCTTTGTATCGCTTACTAAAATCTGATGCAAGTCGAACCTTCGCGCGCGCCCTCAATGATGGAGCCATATTTTGCAACCTGCTTAAAACCTCTTGATCCACAGCCAAGATCAAATCAAAGATCTCAAAGTAGCGGAGATCAAAAAGCTTTGCATGGTGATCGATCAGATAGCCGCGCTTTTTTGCAGCTGTGCGCATGCGTTCGTCTGCTTGACATCCAAGAAAATTCGCGGTAAGACCGCAGCTATCGATCAGAAACTCTTTCTCGCGGCCTGCTTTTTTGACACAGGCCTCCAAAACAGTCTGAAGCGCAGGAGATCTGCAGATATTTCCCAAACAGACAAAGAGTATTTTTTTCATGACAAGATCCTAACAAAAAGAAGAAAGGCGGGCACGGACACGGGCACGAAAGAAAGAAGGATTTTCCTCCCTTTCATGCCCGTGCCCACGTGCGTGTCCGATCCCTCTTTTCCTCTCTTCTATCTTCATTATGAGACGTCGGCAGCGCAACGAAACCCGTAGGTTCCATTCATGGTGCCAGGATTATTGCGGTGGCGATGCGAACAGCGAAGATCCTCTTTTAGACTCTTCCAGCAACCTCCGCGAAGTACGCGATAAACCCCTTGAGGAGGCCCTTTGGGGTTGTTCGGCTCTTGGACAGATTCATCGTAGTAGTGGTACCCATACCAGTCTTGGCACCACTCGTAGACATTCCCAGCGATATCGTAAAGGCCAAGTCCATTTGGAGGATAGCTCATCACAGTAGTGGTATCTGAACTGAAAAAATTCGCCTGCGACCGTTCGATATTATTTCCAGTGGGATACACAGCCTCATCTAAGGAACCGTAGGCAGCAATCTCCCATTCTGCTTCCGTAGGTAGTCTTTTTCCGACCCATTTAGCATAAGCAAGCGCACCATACCATGTCACCCCGACAACTGGGTGCTTGGTATAGCCCGATTCGATATTGAGTTTGCCGCCACTTCGCTTGATGCGCGACTCTCTCAAACGAATGGTGTCGTTATTCTGCGCATCTTTTTCGCCACCCATCGCTTCAAGAAAGCGAACGAACTGCTCGTTAGTGACGGGGTGCACATCGATCGCAAAACTGTCTAAAATAATCTCATGGCGCGGCATCTCATCACGTCCACCATTATTGCTTCCGCGGTAAAATGTCCCGCCTTTGATAACTACCATCTCGGTCAGAATAGGATCGAGATTTTTTACCTCGGCAGGCTTCGGACGAAACTGTGCAACGGTATACTCTTTCTGGAAAATTGCTCCAGGATCCTCATCAAACTCCGGACGCTTCAACTCTTGCGGTTTGATTTTTGGCTTAAGCGGTTCCTCTTTTTTGGATTCCACGCTCTCTTTAGCTTCCGAGGCAAGCTCTTCCATAATCGCGCGAAGAGAGGGAGGACGCTTTAAAGGATCTGGTTGCAAACACTGGATGATCAGCTGATCCCAAGGCAGTTTGTATTGGGGAGCAGCATGCGAAGGAAGCGGGAAAAAGCCCTCGGGGTAGTGGCGCATGATCAAAAAATAAACCAGAACTCCGAAAGAGTAGATATCCGCCCTCACCCCATCGACCGCATGAGAGCGCTTCTGTTCAGGTGCAAGAAAGACAAAATCTTGTAAAAAAGCAGAAGGCTCACTACCGCTAGCAGTGTCGCGTTCTTTGAGTCCTTGCATTAGCGCGTCACTAATTCTGCTCAGTAGCGTGCCAGGAGCAAATAGACGAGAAATACCCACATCTGCCAGAGAAACGATACTCTTTCCCGCCTCTTTGGAGATCAGCACATTGCTTAACTTGAGAGAGCCGTGAAACAGCTTATTTTCATGGAGATAATCGAGAGCAGATGCAGCCCCGCGGACAATCGCCAGCAGCTCCTCTTCTTTGAAAGCTTCCTTGTGAATCTCGAGAAAACGAGAGAGATTCAAAGCCCCTTCAGTCGCACTGCCAAGAAAATCGCTGACAAGAAAATACTTCCCTTCCGAAAAAGAGACATTGTGGATGCGAACGATGTGTGGATGGTCCAACTTCGTGAGTGCACCGATCAACTCTTCAAAGCGTTTCAAAAATCCTCGATCGGAGGCGAGATCTTCAGGAAGAACTTTTAATACGACAGGTTTTTTGAGAAAGCGATGCTCAGCGGCGTAGTGCGTTCCGAGAGGACCGCTTCCCATCTCCTTGAGAATCTGGTAATCGCCTAACACTTTCATAATTTTCGACTCTATCAGAAAGCCCCTGAAAAAATCAAAACGGGATATTCTTCAAACTTTTAAGATCACAAGTTAGCGATGGCTTTCTGGATCTCTTCTTTGGCAGTCACGCCAGGCTCGCAGAGATTTTGTCTACAGATGTAGAGCGCCGTTTTATTATCGATTGGAGTCATCTCTTTCTGTTCAGGAAGGAGCTGGTCGATCTCTTGTGCCTCTTTTTTCCAAACAACAACAAGATGTGGCGCAAAATGTTCGTGAATCGAGCTAAAGATCTCCGCTTCCAGAGAACGCTTCTCATCGAATGCAACGACAGCTGTACCCGCCTTTGCATCATAATAGCGAGAGAGAGCCATCAAGAGATAACATGCGCCGGGTGGATAGGTTTCGATATGTTGTTTTGCTGCTTTTAAAATATCTTCTGCCTGCTCGAGATATTTCTCCTCGCGTGTCAGCTGAAAGAGTCGAAGAAGATTTTCGCAGTGGACTCCATTTCCTGAAGGTTCGGCCCCATCGTAAAAATCACACCGTTTGACAATCAGCTCCTCTTCCGTTTGGTAGAAAGCTCCCTTTGGTGCTTTAAACCGACTTTTAACCAAATCTGTAAGCTCAAGCGCCCACTTTAACCACTCCACCCCCTGCCCGACGTGGAAAAGAGTGATCAGCCCCCGGATGAGAAATGCATAATCTTCGAGAGTCGCAGAGTATTTTGCTTCACCATCGCAAAACCGCCGTAAAAGCCGTCCCTCTTTCCAAAGATGTTCACGAATAAATTGAGCTGCTTTTACCGCAGCAGAAGTAAACTTAGCATTGCCGAATGCTGCACCTGCGCTTGCACATGCTTCGATCATCAGCCCATTTGAGCTGGTAAGAATTTTCTGATCTCGAAATGGACACTCTCGCTCCTCTCGTTTTTTGAGAAGAACACCTTTTGCATGCTCGAGCATTTTTGAGAGCTCTTCGGTGGACACCTTCTCATCTTTAATAAACTCTTCTAAACGCGTATCTGCATGAAGAACGTTTCTTCCGTCGAAATTCCCCTCTTCTGTGACATCGAAGTAGGCGCAAAAGAGTTCTGCCTCTTCCGGTGGTAGAAGCTGAGCGATCTCAGAATGAGTCCATGTATAGTAGCGTCCCTCCTCGCCTTCCGAGTCAGCGTCCTGCCCAGAAAAGAATCCTCCGCTCTCCTGCATCATCTCGCGCAGCATATATTCGAGAGTCTCTTCCACAATCTGCCGATAGAGAGGTTTTTTCGTGTAGCGCCAAGCTTCTAGATAGGTCTTTGATAGAATCGCATTGTCGTAGGTCATCTTTTCAAAATGAGGGATGACCCACTGCTCGTCCACCGCATACCTTGCAAAGCCTCCTCCCAGATGGTCGTAGATCCCTCCTCGATACATCATTTCAAGCGTCAGCTCGATGTAGAAAAGCGCCCGGCTATCTCCCCTTTTTTTGGCAATTTGCAGCAAAAATTCCAACTGATAACCAAGAGGAAATTTGGGCTCACCCTTGATACCCCCATGAATCGGATCTCCCAGTTCAAAAAGAACTTCCACAGCCGCTCCAACATGCTGTTCCGATGGAAGATCTGTACCGACACTCTGCGCCAAATGCGCGAATGTCTCGACCAGTTGATCCGCCTGTTGAACTAGCGCAGCGCGCTCATCGCTCTCCCACAGCTGTTTAATCTGAGCCATGAACTGATCCATGCCGATTAATCCCTGCCGTGTTCTCGGGGGAAGATATGTGAGGGCAAAAAAAGGCTTAAGCTCAGGCGTTAGGATGAGATTGAGAGGCCAACCACCCGCGGTCGACATGAGTGCCTGAGCGAATTCCATGTATAAGCTGTCGACCTGGGGCAACTCCTCTCGATCGACCTTGATGTTGACAAATATCTCGTTCATTATCTTCGCGATCTCAGGATCTTCAAACGACTCCCTCTCCATCACATGACACCAGTGACATGTAGCGTAGCCAATGGAAAGAAAAATCGGTTTATTTTGCGAGCGTGCGGCTTCAAATGCTTCTTCTCCCCATGGATACCAATCCACCGGGTTGTGAGCGTGCTGCAATAGGTAGGGTGATTTTTCGTGAATGAGACGATTTGTATGCGGATGATCCGGCACAGGCTGGCTAAGCATGGGCGCAGCCTAGAAAATGCCGAGATATTTTGCGAGATACCAGGCGATGACAATCACAGCAACAGATACTGCCGCCCACATGAGATTCGGGAACCATTTCACTCCCCCGCTCATGCTCCCGCGAACTTCTAACGTCCCAATCCCGTAGGAAAACTCATGCTTTTCCGCAGGGAGCTTAAATGCGTGTGGATGCTCTTTCATGATCCGTTCGGCATCAAGCCCTAAAAAAGAAGCATATTGACGAACAAACCCGAGTGCGTAGACTGCGGCGATAAATTGCGAAATTTTTCCCTCTTCAATAGCTTCGAGATATGTAGAGCGGATTGAGGTGGAGTTTTCAATCTCTTTTAAAGAAAGATTTAACTCTCTTCGCTTCGCTTTCAGCAAATTCCCGACGCGTTTCATCTCCTCGCTCATAACCCCTCCGTAGAAGATTACATACTACTATCTGTACCAGATTGCGGATAACCCCACAACAAACAAGATAGAAGACGAGGATCGAGCACGGGCACGGGCACGGGCACGAAAGAAAGATTCTTTTGTAATAAAACTCTTCTGCTATTCTAGGCGGATGCAATCAGAAAAAACAGATTATGAACAAAATGGATCGAGGGAGTTCTTTCGTGCCCGCGCCCGTGCCCGATTTCTCCTTAAAGCCCAAATAAGCTTGCTATATGTCTTCTAAAAAGCCTTCCTGTTTTGTAGCGACTATCGATCTGAGTCTTGCGGAGAAGCTGCGTGGAGATCTCCTTGAGAAAGGATTCGAACTCACCCAGCCTGCCCATACGATCTTCTCTGCTCAAAAAAAAGGGGTCTCTTGCACCCTCTATACGTCTGGAAAGCTCACCGTGCAGGGCAAAGAGATGGAGGAGTTCATCACCTTCTATCTCGAGCCTGAAATTTTAAAAAGTGTCACCTTCTCTTACCCAGAAGCCGAGGTCAATTTCACCGCGCGCATCGGGATAGACGAAGCCGGCAAGGGAGACTTCTTCGGCCCTCTTTGTGTTGCAGGTGTGCAGGCTGATGAAAATAAAATCAAAGAGCTCCTCTCCTTCGGCGTCCGCGACAGCAAAAGACTCAGCGATGATACCGTTTTAAAGATGAGCAAAAAGATCCGCGCGAGTTGCCCTCATAGCATTATCAAAATTTCACCGATCAAGTACAACGAGCTCTATGAAAAGTTCAAGAATCTCAACCACCTTCTCGCCTGGGGCCACGCTACCGCGATTGGAGAACTTGTCGAAAAAACCAAGTGTACCGAGGTGATCATCGACCAGTTTGCAAGCGAGCATGTCGTAGAATCTGCACTCAGGCGCAAAGCTCTCGAGGTGAACCTCACACAGCGCCATGGTGGCGAGTCAGACCCCGTTGTTGCCGCTGCCTCCATTCTCGCACGCGCCGCTTTTCTCGAAGGACTTGATGATCTCAGTAGAACCGTGGGCATGACCCTTCCTAAAGGTGCGTCGCAAATCGTTGTAGAGGCGGCACGCAAACTCGTGCGCCAGCAGGGAGAGGAAATTTTGAAAACAGTCGCAAAACTCCACTTCAAAACCAGAAACGAAGTTTTGAATAGTCTATGATTTCTCATCTCTCCGTAAAAAATCTCGCGCTTATCGAAGAGGCAGAGATCTCCTTCGCGAATGGTCTCAACATTTTAACCGGAGAAACCGGAGCAGGCAAAACGATCCTTCTCTCCGCCTTGGGATTTATCCTCGGAAGACGCGTTCCCTCCACTCTCGTGCGCCAAGGCGCCGAGAAAGCAGTCGTCGAAGCGGCTTTTGAGCTCCCCGCCTCCTCGCCAATCTTCAAACTTCTCGAAGAGCAGGAGATCTCTTACGATCCCCAGGATCTTCTTCTTCTCCGCCGAGAACTCGCGAAAGAGGGAAAAAGCCGCGCGCAGATCAACCGACAGACAATCCCCCTCCAGCTTTTGCAACAGATCAGCAACTCCCTTTGCGATCTCGTTGACCAGAGCTCGCATCAGGAGCTTAGAAGCCCTGAAAATCAGCGCGTTGAACTCGATCTTTACGCTGACCTCGAGGAGAGTGTGAAACAATTTGGAGCGATGCTCTCCAAAGAGAACACTCTACGTGCACACCTCAACGCCCTCCTCGCTCAGAATGAGAAACGCGAACAGGAGCTCGACTTTGCCACCTTTCAACTTGAAGAGTTACAAAAAGCCAACTTGCAGGAGGAGGATCGCTGCTTTGAGGAGTATCAGAGCCTTGCAAAGAGAAAAGAGCTCCTCGAAAAAGTTTATGGCGTGCATACTGCTCTCTGCGACTCTCCTCAAGCCATTCTCACTCAGCTCCTCCGTCTGAAGAGCCCTCTCGAAGCCGCCGCAAAAATTGAACCCGCGCTTGCAGAGGCCCTTACCTGCTACCAGGAGGCTCTTATTCCCCTCAACGAGGTCGGTGCAATTTTAAGCCAGAATTTGGATGCGAAAGAGGCCGATCCCAAGCGTCTCCAACATTTGGAAGAGCGACTCAGTCAAATGCATCAGATCAAACGCAAGCTCGGCATTCAAACGTTAGAAGAGGCAGAAAAATATGAAGTCTCTCTGCAGGAAAAATTAGACACCCTCACTTCTCTTGAGCAGAAGATCGCAGATGCACAGGAAGAGCTAGCAAAAGTTGGAAATGAAACAAACGCTCTTGCCCTTGAGCTCACCAAAAAACGCACCACAGCTGCGCACAGATTTGAAAAAGAGCTCACGCGAGCCCTCCAGACCCTCAATATGCAAGAGGCTGAGATCACCATTGCCGTTGAGAAGGCTCCACGCACATTTACGGGGGATGATCTCGTGACCTTCTTTCTAAGGGCCAACCGCGGCGAATCCAAAATCCCCATCCAGACCAGTGCAAGCGGCGGCGAGCTCTCTCGTCTCTTCCTCGTTTTAAAGACCGCACTCGCTGAAAAGAACCGCACCCCCATTCTCGTCTTCGATGAGATCGACGCAAACGTCGGGGGAAAAACCGCCACCATGATCGGCCAGAAACTTCACGACCTTTCCAAAGTGCGCCAAGTCATCTGCGTCACCCACTTCTCGCAGGTAGCCCAGTTTGCAGACCAGCACCTCCGGATCCAAAAACAGGAGGTTGGCGGAAGGACAATCACCACGATCGATCCCCTTTCCGGCGAAGCCCGGGAGCAAGAGCTCCTGAGGATGCAGGGATCGTAGATCACAACCTCCTGACTGACAGGCTTTTGCCTTTCAATTGAGACTTATCCTTAAACTTCTTATAATCTGAAGACATTTAATTTAAATAAGGAGCCTATGTGAGCTTTAATAAACTATCAGACAATCTACTCGTTTCAATTGCAGCATTTACTGCCCCTACGGAATTATTGCAGTTTAGGATGATTAACAAACAGACATGTTCAGCAGCAGCTAAGCCTCAAGTACTTGCTCGCCTTCTATCCACTTATGATGAGATCTTTAGCCCGGTTGAAAAAATAACAAAATTACTAGAAAACCAACTCTATTTTTCTCGGGCCACTGTCACCTATTCCAGCTCTACTAGCATGACTAATCAACAAAAACAGGTTCTAGTAGAAGCTGGGTATATCCTAAAACATGAAGATGAAACGCGCTTTCATTCGATTATTTACGGGCGCACGGTAAAAATCAAAACCGGGGAAATATTCCAGAGCCTATCGCCATTTATCTTTCCGACCTGCATCCCCATAAACCTAACTTATAACACTAGACACATACATCTTTCTTTAAGCGACAATCAACACCTCTTAATAAAACTACCCTCTGTGCATGCACCAGCTACTCCCTTAGCTCGATTTAATCCACCCGTAGCCTCGGAGCCAACTCTTGCAAGAATCGAAAGATCCTTCTACATCGGCCATCTCGAGAAAAAAGAAGAATCAAAGAAAGACAACTCGACAGATTCCAAAGACAACGGGAAGTCCGTTTAAATTGAGAAAGCGCGCAGGAGTGCCTGCGCGCTCAAGAAGAAATTTATTTCACTAGCTTGAACGAGTTGATGAACATGTTGAACTCGTTCTCGTCATAGTGCTGCATCTCACACTCCATGGCCATGAGATAGAGGCTATTTTTAACCATCATCGCGCGTCCTTTGAAGAAGACAGAGCCTGTGCGGATGAAAAAGTCTAATGCCTCTCTTCCTCCAACTAGAACGAGATCGGCGAAGATAAGCTGATTCGCGGGATTATGCGAGAGAAGCCCGTTCAAAAAGCTCTCCAAGCTCACCTGTGCATAGCTCTCATCGACAAAATCTGGATACTTCGCAACGAGCAGCATGAAAACGGTCTTCTTGTCGATAGAGGAGACATAGGCATCATATTTCAGATCATACCCATCTGCTCCACCAGACATCTTTTCGCTAATATGCTCGGGCTGATGAGGAAATCTCATCGAGCAGCAGCCTGGAGCCGAGTGGAACTCTTGCCATTTCGATTTTAATTCGATCTCTTTTGCCTTCACGTTTGCATTTGCCACTGTTTGGAAAAATGCGAGTCCGGCAAGCGCTCCGATGATGATGACTCCTCTAATCCATGAATTGCCCATATCGTCTCCCTATTATTAGCTTTTCATTCCTACTGCCCAGCAGACAAACACAAAAAATGCCCAGAGTGCGACGGTCACGATGAGGAAGGGCAAAATGATATTCACGATGGCTCTCCAAACTGAAAACTGCTGAACTTCAGCAAGAGAACGCACGAGAAGCACAAACGACCAGACAGACAGGACTGTCATGAGTACAAAAATTAAGGTTCTAGCAATGGCAAGGCCTGCCGCAACAACCGGACCTTCGGGGAATGTTTTGATAAAGACATCCGCGCCGAACATGGCAACAAGGATGATCCACAAAAGACTCGTTACGACATTGGTCACATTTGCCCAAGCAACTGCAGTGCGAATCTGGAGGAAATTGCCCTGACCTCCCAGCCATTTACCTGTCCAGTGAACAAGTCCGCTAGTGATCTGGAAACCGACCATTCCCACAAATGCTGCAGCAATGGCTGCACCCAAAAGAATCCATAGAGGCGCAGCTTTTGTTGAGAGTGAAAGGCTCTGTGCAATATTTAAAAGCATCGGAAAGCCATAAACGCCCGCCAACCACCAAAGACGGTAGTTAGGATCCACTTTCACGATGGACTTCACAGTTTCCCTTGGCTTTGTCCACATCTTGAGCCATGGGTTCATCCCGAGCTTCGTCATGAAGACCCCCTCTTCCAGAATCGCCTCATGAGCTTATGTTATAATTAATTTTTTATTATGACAATAAAAATAAAAAAATCCCGTTTTTAATTACGGGATTAATAAAAATAAGAAAATTTGAAATTATCTACTCATCGGAAGAAGGGTCGGACTCGTCCTCATCGTCTTCATCTATATCGCTGAAGTCTTCATCCATATATCCCTCTTCATCATCAGAGAAATAGACCTCATCTTCCTCGATAACTGGCTCTTGAACCTGCGTAGCTGCCGTTTTAGCGGGAGAGACCGACCCTCTTGCAACTTCTCCCCCCTGAGAAATATCTCCTAACAAAAGCGTCGATAATATCCAAGCTATCATTGAAACCCCCATCTTTTTGACAAATGCTGAACGGTGAATGCTGAATGATGAACAAAAGAGCGGATAATGTCAAAGACCCGATTGCCTCTGTATGGAACATTGTGATAAGCGAACGAAAAAAATAGACATGCGGGAACACGTCCTTTGGCGTGTTCCCAGCTGCCCTCTTGAGCTTTAATCCGCTAAGATAAATCAAGTCTCGGGGTTTTGGGCCGTACACAGTACTGTCCCAAAACCTTCGACTCGATTTCTCAGTAACGGCTTAAAGCCGCGGGCTGCTCGCGCGCTCATTTCCCCAACCTTACGGTTGGGTCCCCTTTCTCGCGTCGTCTCGCAGTACGAGGTAAAGATTTCGTAGTCCATGTTTGGAGATTTTCACCCGGTACTGCGACATGACATGAGAGGGGCCCTACGACGGAGGAGTGGGGAACGAATGCTTGTCGCAGCCGATGGCTTTAAGCTGCAATGAGAAATCGAACCACAGGAGAGCCAAAGGCGATCGGGGTTGTGTTATACACACCCCGACTCCGAGGACTCGATTTGTCGAAGCAGATTAAAGCTCAAGAGGGTCGCAGGGGACACGGACGCGCAGCGCTGTGTCACCCGACATGTCTATTCATCCTCACTTTTTTCATTTCTAAAAAACATCCAGCACTAGGAGTGGTTGCAAAGTTTGGGGGAAAGAACTATAGGTGGGGAAAACGAGGTAGCTAATATGCCCATGCCACGGAAAAAATCTAAAGAGAACTTCAATCCAAAAGATCTTCTGAAACAGAAGATCTCTGATCTAGAACATCGACTCACCATGGACATTGGTGCGCTTTTAGTTCTGCTCTCGGAAGGCTCATCCGAGCAGGTTGCTCTTGCAAATCAAAGGACAAAAAGCGATCTGATCAAATTTGGCCCTGATATGCAGAAGTACGCCGAAGAGATGGGTGGGGCGCTTCCAAAAGTTGTGGGCGAATATCTCGACAGCGTCGACAGCATTGTTCATAGCGCAACGGGCTGGATCGATGAAGCCAAGATCAACCGCTGTTTTGCCATGACGCAAAAGCTCCAAAAAGAACTCGAAATCTAGAGAGAAAAGAGGGATATTGCACGCACGCGGACGTGCCCGATCTTTCTTGAACCTATCCTAATAAAATCCTCGAAGAGATTTTGGGAGATTTTGAGACAGATTTTCTAAATTTTTCCGAAGGCAGTATTGCAAAAACTACAGCCAAGGAAAAATTTAGAAAATCTAGCCAAAAGAACCGAAATATCAAGGGGGATTTTATTAGGATAGGTTCTTGTTCTTTGCTAAATGATAAGGGTTCTTAACGCCTCTCCCAAACTCTCGTAGCGAAACGTATACCCGCTCTCTAAAAGCTTTTCGGGATATGCATTCTCAGAGGTCAAAAGAAGTTCATCAGCCATCTCCCCAAGAAAAAGTCGCAAAAGGCGCGCCGGAAGATGAAAAAATGCAGGCCGATGAACCGCATGAGCAAGAGTTTTTGAAAACTCCCCTTGAGAGATAGGATTAGGACCGCAAACATTCACGGGACCATGCATCTTCTGATCAGCGATCAGGTGGTAGATAGCTCCCACCATATCATCAACGGCTATCCAAGGCATGATCTGCTCTCCGTTTCCAATTTTGCCGCCAAGCCCTAGCCTAAAAGCCGGGAGCATTTTCGCAAGAACACCCGCACGTGAGCTGAGCCCATAACCAAATCGAGTATTGAGTACGCGGATACCCTGTCTTTCTAATGCAGAGGTTGCAGCCTCCCACTTGACACACAGTTCCGCAAGGAATCCCTGTCCAGGGAGACTTTTCTCGTTTAATTTTTCCGTCCCACGGTTTCCATAGATACCGCAAGCAGAGGCGCAAATCACCGTTTTTGGAGGGGCAGAGAGGCGGATAAGCGCTTGAGAAAGAAGCCAAGTATCTCGACAGCGGCTTACGAAGAGTCGCTCCTTCTGTTCTTTTGACCAGCGATGCGCAGCAATATTCTCCCCTGCTAGATGAATCACAAGATCAAATCCTTCAAGGCGCTCAAGGTCTATCTCTCCCGACTGGGGATTCCAGAAGATCGCTGAGGGGCCCGCTTTTTCTTTAGAACGAACTAAACGCACGACTTCATGACCTGCTACCTTCAAAAAGGGAACAAGAGCAGCACCCACAAGACCTGTTGAACCGGTGATGAGAATTTTGAGGGGTGGTAATGGCGCTCTCGCATACGCCATAAGATCATCCTCTAACGTCTTCTGTCTCCAGCGAAAGTAACGTTCGACTTTCTTATAAAAGCGAGAAGCAGAGAGAGGAAATGGAAGGGCATACTCCACCTCCTCTTCAAGGGTAGAAGTTCGCTCGTCACTCGCATGAATTTTGAACGTATACGACCAGTTGCGAAAAGGTCCATGGATCTGAATGAATTTACCAGAGAGTCTTTCAGGAGTGGTCTTAAATTCTAAGACCCATTTTTCCCAAGAAAACCCGATGCGGATTTCCAAAATGACACGACCCCCTTCTTGCGAAAGGAGTCGCAACTCTTTTATCGAAGAGAGCATTCTCTCAACTGCGCCAGGCTTTAGGTGCCAATCAAACGCCTCTTTTGCTGGGCAGGAGAGCTTTGCACTGGTGCGAAAACTCTGACTATGCACTTATTGACAGCAACCGCCGCCCTTTTTGTCTTTGTTTCCTGGTTCGCAGCTTTTGCAGCTGCAGAGATGTTTGCACATTCCCAAGAAGCGAAGACCCCAAACGCCCGCCAAACCGATGATCGAATAGATCAGACGGCTAAGCCCGGTAGTATTTCCTTTGCACAGCCACGCAACGAGGTCAAATTGGAAAAATCCCCAAAGACCCCAGTTGATCGCTCCGACAATAATCAAGATCAAAGAAAGAACATTTAGACACTTTTTCATACAGACTCTCCTTGTAATTTAATGTTAAACCCTCTCAAAATCTCACGGAAAATTTTGCGCCGTGTCGCTTCTCCTTTTTCAAGCTGCGGATAGATGCGCTCTAGATGGCGACTTCCTCGCGAAAGAAAGGGCGCACTATACTCGATATGTACTCCGGTTAAAAGGGCTCTCCCCTTCCCTACAGAGCACTCAACGATCGCAGCCGGCCGATCTTCGACATTCAGGTAGTTGCTTAATACCTGCACGCCAGAAAATCTGTGTGCAGAGTCAAAATAACATCCTCCGTTAAAATAGGCAAAGCACTCCTCATCTTTCCAAGAGATGTGAGCCGCCTCCACTCCTGCATCGCTCTCGTAGCTGTATTTTCCCCGTCCATAAGCAGGACCAATTGCCATTCCAGGGAAAAACTCCAGAGAGCGTTTACCACATACCTGAAGTTGTCCTCCCTTATCAAACTCGATCGCATCTGCAGCAAAATACGCTCCAGCGCAAATACCAAAGTATCCGCCTCCAGATTTGATAAAATTCCTCACACGCTCCACCCCCTTTCCGTCTAAGGCGGAATGGTAATAGACATCTCTTCCTCCTGGTATGATGAGGAGTGCCGTTTTCAGCTCCCACCCCCCGTTAATGAGATTTTTGGCGTCCATTCTTTTAAGCCGGTGAGCTTTGAGGTCGACCTCCTGCTGCAGGCACTTCACGGTTTGGCGCAACGCATCCCCAGAGACCCCCTGGTCGACGTAGATGACAATATCCTTCATACTCATGCTTGACACTTCTCCTGCGGGGCTTTAACATACCCTATCTAACTTTTATTTGGCATATGTCGCATTTTGAGGAAAGAGATCTTCTTAAGCTGTCCAAGCTTTCACGCATCGCCTTCTCGGAAGAGGAGAGAAAAAAATTTTTAGGCAGTTTAAAAAGCATTCTCGAGTATGTCGACCAGCTCAGCAAAGTGGACACAACAAATGTGCCCCCCTTTACCCATATTTTAGAAACTGTCTCAAACGTCATGCGCGAAGATGAGGTTAAAGACCCCCTCTCACGAGAACTCTTTCTCTCAAACGCCCCACTCCATACGGGCGGTATGGTCCGGGTGCCTCCCGTGATCAAGGGATCAGAATAACATGCATAACTTCACAGCAAAACAGCTCGCCTCCCTCGTGCAAAAGGGAGAGATCTCCGCGACTTCCGTCGCCGAAATGGCGATCGCACGAATCGAACAATTCGATCCCAAAGTAGAAGCATTTCTCGCGGTTTTTAAAGAGAGAGCCGTTCAGCGTGCAAAGGCGCTAGATGCAAAGCGCGCTGCAGGAAAGCCCCTTGGCAAGCTGGCAGGCGTTCCCATCGCGCTAAAGGATAATATGCACGTCAAGGGAGAGCTCACGACCTGCGGTTCTCGATTTCTAACCAACTACCGCGCTATCTTTGACGCGACAGTGACCCATCTTCTCGAAGAAGAAGATGCTCTCATCATCGGCAAGACCAATATGGATGAGTTTGCAATGGGATCCTCTACTGAGAATTCCGCCTTCAAGAAAACCAGAAATCCATGGGATTTGAACTGCTCACCAGGAGGTTCATCGGGAGGCTCTGCTGCAGCCGTTGCAGCTAGACTATGCCCTATAGCTCTGGGAAGTGACACCGGTGGTTCTGTGAGACAGCCAGCTGCTTTTTGCGGTATCGTGGGATATAAGCCGAGCTATGGCCGCGTCTCGCGTTACGGTCTCGTTGCTTACGCCTCTTCTCTCGATCAGATCGGTCCTCTTTCAACAACAGTGGAAGATACCGCGCTTCTTATGGAGGTGCTTGGGAAGCATTGTGAAAAAGATTCCACAAGCCTTGCAATTCCTCCCGAAGCCTACATGCAACACCTCGCGTTAGATCTCAAAGGTAAAACGATCGGCGTCCCCCGAAGCTTTCTAGAAGATTTAAACCCCGAAGCGAAAGCCTCCTTTCAAACAAGCGTCGAAATTTTTCAAAGTTTAGGAGCCAAAATCGTCGATGTGAACCTTGACATCTTGAAATACTCGATTGCAGTTTATTACATTCTATCCACAGCTGAGGCATCTACTAACCTCGCACGCTTCGACGGAATACGCTACGGCCTTCGCTCCTCGCGTGCGAAAACTCTTGATGAGGTGTATGATTTTTCCAAGCAGGAGGGATTTGGACCCGAGGTAAAAAATCGCATTCTCCTTGGAACCTTTGTCCTATCCTCGGGATATAAAGATGCGTACTATGAGAAAGCGCAGAGAGTTCGCGCACTCATCATACAAAAATTGCGCGAGGCCTTCACGCTTTGCGATGCCATCACACTCCCCTGCTCTCCTTTCGCAGCATTTCCTATTGGGGCGATTCAAGAACCTCTACAGATGTATCTGCAAGACGTCTACACGATCTGCGCAAATCTCTGCGGGCTGCCTTCAATTAGTATCCCTTGTGGATTTACCAAAGAGAAAAAGCCGCTAGGACTACAAATATTAGGTCCCGCCCTACACGACAAGGTCGTGCTCTCTTTCGCGCACGCCTTTGAAAAAGCGACAGCGCATGCAGCGGTGCCTCCTCTATTCTCTCGGGAGAAAAGCTCATGACAGATATCCATTACGACGCTTGGGAACCCGTTATTGGCCTTGAGATCCACGTACAGCTAAATACCCGCTCTAAGCTTTTCAGCAGTGCGCCTAACCGTTTTGGTGATGAACCAAATACCAATATCACAGAGGTGTGCACGGGACAGCCAGGCTCTCTTCCTGTACTCAACAAAGAAGCGGTGAAAAAGGCTGTACAGTTTGGTTGCGCCGTCAATGCGCGCGTTGCACATTTCAGCAAATTTGACCGCAAATCCTACTTCTATCCAGATAGCCCCCGCAATTTTCAGATCACGCAGTTCGACAAGCCAATTATTTTGGGGGGCAGCGTAACCGCTGATGTAGGGGGACAGACAAAGCATTTCCTCATCAACCGCGCCCATCTAGAAGATGACTCGGGCATGCTCAAACACTTTAGCACCTTCGCAGGTGTCGATTACAACCGAGCGGGTGTGCCGCTGCTCGAAATCGTTTCGGAGCCCTGCATCCACTCCCCTAAAGAAGCGAGCGCCTACGCCATGGCAATCCGTGCGATCATGCTCTACATCGATGCCTCCGATTGCAACATGGAAGAGGGATCTTTGCGCTTCGATGTCAACGTTTCTGTCCGTCCCAAGAACGAAAAAACGTTTAGACCAAAGATCGAGGTGAAAAACCTCAACTCTTTTGCGCATATGGAGATGGCGATCGAATCGGAGATCCGCCGCCAAATCCGTGCTTACACGCTTCGTCCCCATGAAGATCACGGCCTTGTGATCGCAAAGGGCACCTACCGCTTTGATGTGGAAAAAAAAGAGACCGTTCTCATGCGCCAGAAGGAGGAGGCTGAGGACTACCGCTACTTTCCAGAGCCCGACCTCGTTCCCCTCATTCTCACTGATGCGTACATCGAAGAGATCAAACGCGCGCTTCCCGAACTCCCACACGAAAAGTATAAGCGCTACGTTGCCGAGTTAAAACTCCCCGAGTATTCCGCTTCCGTCTTAATCAATGACAAATCACTGGCTGACTACTTTGAAGATGCGTTGAAATTATGCCCCAATGCCAAAAGCTTATGCAATTGGCTCACTGTTGAATTTGCAGGACGTCTGAAGGAGAGCGGTAAAACGATGACGCAAGCAGGCATCGAAAGCGCGCATGTCGCAAAACTTGTGCATTTGATTGATAGAGGCATCATCACCGGTAAAATCGCAAAGGCAGTGGCAGATGAGATGCTTCTGCACCCCGGAAAAGATCCTGAAAACATCGTCAGTGAGAATCCCGACTTCAAACCACTTAACGAAAGCAGCTCCATCGAACCAATCGTCGATCAGGTTCTCGCTGAAAATTCGCAATCGATTGCGGATTACAAAGCCGGCAAAGGTCGCGCCTTTGATTTCCTTGTCGGCCAAGTCATGAAAGCCACAAAAGGCAAAGCATCACCGAGCGTTGTAGGTGAACTCCTCACAAAAAAACTCCGCTAATCTCTCTTCCCTCTGTGCAGTCTCTGTGTTCTCTGTGCCTCTGTGGTGAATCCCATTTTTTCTTCGCGAACTCTTTTGAGAAAGTTGGTGCAATAAATTCTGCGTTTCCCTAAAACTGAATTCTTACATTTGTTGTAACACGGAGAAAATCTCATGAAGACACTATTTTCCCTTTTGACACTCACTGCAGCAGTTCCCATGCTCGTGCATGCGGATGCAGGAAGCGAAGCACGAACACCTCGCAGAGGAAATAAGTACGCCAAGCTGAGCATCCCTTCTCAGCCAAAAGCGGCTGATGCAAAAGTAAACGACGGCCCATTCGTCACTGGCGACTTCCTCTATTGGATCGCTAGCGAAGAAGGTCTCGAGTACGCTGTAAGTGGAGTGACAACCGTGGGAGCAGGAACAACTAGCCCCGTTGCACAGGGAAGATCTCGAGAGCCCAACTTTAATTGGGATCCTGGCTTCAGACTAGGCATCGGTTACACAATACCAAACAGAAACTGGGACGTTGGCCTGTACTGGACACGCTTTGACACAACAACGCACGACAGCTTCACCGCTGCAACACCGATCAGCAGCTTCAACACCAAATTTCCTACATTGGACCCTGCTGGGCCAGCAATGGCGCAGCTCCAATCTGCAGCTTCCAAACTGAAACTCCAATACAATGCACTGGATCTTATGATCGGACGTGAGTGGAGAGTAAACGAATACTTCTCCTTACGCCCATCTGCTGGATTGAGAGGCGCGTGGATTAATCAGCACTACCGCGTTACCTATGCTTCGCCTACCCTAATTCCAGAGGATCCTATCCACCGCATTAAGCTCGACAACGACTTTAGCGGCCTTGGCATCCGCACAGCATTCGATGCGTACTGGGAGTGCCACCGTTACTTCACGCTGTTTGCTAAAGCAGGGATGACCCTTTTCCATGGTTGGGTTGATACCGAGCAGACCTACAAAAACGTCGCTGCAAATAATTTGTATGGAAACGTTCATGACGACTTTCAGCGCGTGATGTCAGAATTTGATACAGCTCTCGGTTTCCGCATCCAACTCGGCCCTTGCGGAGCATTAAAGCGCTGTGAAATTAGCGCTGCGTACGAGTATGTCCTCTATCCTAAGCAGAACCAGCTATTGAGATTCTTGGATGATCAGGACCGAGGCGTCTCTATGCGCACTCTCGGAGATCTCAGCTTCCAGGGCATCTCTGTAGGAGCGAGCCTCTACTTCTAAGCTTGTATAGCAAGCTGTGAAGCCAAAAGGCGGCACCATCTGGTGCCGCCTTTTTTTTGGAGTGCGGTGACTTGTCACCGCTTTTCTCTGCCGCGACTCGTCGCGGCGCTTTCCGAGCTATTCACAGTTAGAGGGTCCGGTAACGGAAAACGCAATCGGTAACGTTCACGATATTCGAAGAAAGGTCCCCTAAAACCCGTTACCGTTTTCCGATTTCATTTTCTCCCCCTCATGGTCGGGGGTGAAACGCCTTGAATGCTTCGTGAAGATGTTTCTGACTAATGTGTGTGTAGCGATCTGTTGTGGAGATACTCGCGTGACCAAGCATCTCTTGAATAATCCGAAGATCAGCTCCATTCTCAAGAAGATGCGTGGCAAAAGAGTGGCGCAGCGTGTGTGGCGAGATCTTCTTCGTGATTCCCGCCTTTTTTGCGTAAAACTTGATCCGCCGCCAGATCTCCACGCGATCGATCCGTTTTCCTTTTGAGGAGACGAAAAGCGCCTCTTCTCCCTTGGGTGCCTGGCGGAAACTTGCGAGGTAGTGGTCAACAGCATCCACGGCTGCTTTTGCAATGGGAACAACTCTCTCCTTGCCCCCCTTACCTTTCACACGCACAAATGCGTCATCGAGAGCTGTAATATTCATACCACAAATTTCCGAGACACGAAGACCTGAAGCATAGAGCACCTCGAAAATGGCTTTGTCTCGAGCCCCCAGAGGATTCTCCTTATCTGGCGCCTTTAACAGCGCTTCCACCTCACCAATGGTGAGCACTTCGGGAATCAACTGCCACATCTTGGGAGAATCGAGATAGAGCGCCACATTTTTTTCCGTTCTTTTTTCTCTCCTTAAAAAACGGAAAAAGACCTTCACAGCGACAAGCGCCCGCGCAACCGTGCTGCTCGCATAACCTTGATCTTTAAGGTACGCCAAAAAGCGAATGAGATCATCTTCTTGCGCCAGCGTGCAATCCTCTTTTTCCAGAATTTCGCAAAAAATTTGAAGATCTCGTTCATACGCAAGAAGTGTGTTGCGTGCAAGCCCGCGTTCTGAGGCGAGATAAGAAAGAAAATCGGAGAGCATGAGCGCGTTTTTCTCTTTCATATTAATTCACTCAGAGTTACAAATATTTTTTCACCGTTCTCTACAGAGGTCTCATGATTATGAACCATAACGCTTTTCTCTTCGTCGCCGCAAGTCTCATTCCCCTTTCGCTGCTCGCAGATGAATCTTTGGAATCAGTAGCTCCTCGACCCACCAGTGAAAACGTTCCGACTTCACATACGCCTTCCACTCCTGCGCCCAGACGTGCGATGAAAGAAGATCAAAAGCCCGGCATCTTCTTTACGGGTGATTTGCTCTATTGGAAAGCTCACGAAGAAGATCTCGAGTTTGCCCTGACCGGCATGAAAATGCCGGGTGATCCAAATCCCGATCCAATCTCGCAAGGAACAGTCTACGAACCAGATTTTAAGTGGAGCACAGGTTTTCGTGTAGGCTTAGGATATACCCTCCCAAAAAGACTTTGGGATCTTTCGGTCAACTGGACACGCCTTAGTACAGAAGCAAAAAAATCTGCTTCCCACTCTGGGGATGTGAACGTTAACAGCCTCCTCATGATACTAGATGCCGCAAGTTTTGCGTCTCTTACAGGTCTTGTTTCTGCTTCGGGAAAGCTCCATCTCCATTACAACACCGTGGATTTCGACCTCTCAAGAAATTACAAATTTACGCGCCGAACCACTCTTCGCCCTCATATTGGAGTACGCACAGTCTGGATCAACCAGGATTATGAGATCGATTACAACTATGGCACAATCATTCACAATCTTAAATTTGACAATGATTTCCGGGGAACGGGAATCAGAGGCGGGTTAGATACACAATGGTTTTTCAATCCAAGTGTGGCTCTCTTTGGCAATTTTGCCTTCAGTCTTATTGGTGGAAACTTCGACGTGAAACAGAAATTTAATGAACTTCTCAGCCCCGCCACCCCGAATCTCGGAGTTTACATCAACTCCCATCAACACTTTTACAATATCGTTCCGGAGATCGACCTTGCCTTAGGAGTGCATCTTGAATCATCGACAGATAAGGACCGCTACCGTTTTGAAGTGAATTTAGGCTGGGAATTCATCATGTGGTTTCACCAGAACATGCTGCGCCAGTTCACTGGAGGAGATGACCCAACAGTGGGTATGCAATCCTCCTCTCACAAATTTAAGGGCAATCTAAGCCTGCAAGGGATCACACTCGGCGCAAAGTTACATTTTTAGACGTACTCACTATCAGCAGCTTGATCGATCACTGTTTTGCGGAAGGCCGCAGCAGTTACGAGGAACCAGGCAAGACCAAGCCCCATCGAGACCCCCCACACCATCCACTCATTTTGGAAAAAGAGAGTCATACCAAGCGCAAGTACGCAACCCGCAGAGAGCGTCTCTAGAAGCAGCATGTCATATCGCCCTGCACCCTCTTTCTTAAACGCGCCGACCAACTTAACCAGCGAAGAAATCAACCCGAACACCTGAAGGAACGTATTGATTCCCGTAGCAGCGAGCAGCACTGAAGGTGCTGCGCTCAGCGTCACGAGCATCGAAGCTGCAATACCCAACCCTACAAGCGTTAACTCCAAGAGTGAGTTGAGATAAGCTTTGGAACTCTCCTCATAGACCCGAGAAATGATCTCTTCTGCTTGTGCGGGATTCGCCCCTTCGATCGCTACCGCACACTCTTCACTTGTCGCGCGAATAAACGACGTTCTTTCCCCTGGGTCGCGCAACTTATCTTGTAATATTCTTAGAGATTCTTCTGGATCTCGATCGACAATGAGCTCCACCACACAGTAGGCTTCATAAATTTCGATTCCATATGAGACATCTGTTAAAACACCTCTCGTCTGAGAAACACCGCTCGCAATGAATCCGAAAACGGTCGTCACTGCCTTGACCATCTTATTTTCTGTAAAAAGCTGAGCGACATCGAGAGAACGAATAGTGACGAAAACGAGTCCTCCAAGCAACTGCAAGCCACCCCGTGCGCAACTGAGATAGGCAAGTGCCCTACCCGTAGCATCGCCTATGCGCTGTCTAAGCTCGCTAAATCCTTTGCGCATTGAAAGCGCACCGCCAATCACGTTAAAGGCACTTGTGAATCCGAGGGCTGAAAAATGCTCCGAATGCTTAGTCCCCGTTATGACATCATACTCCTTAACCATACTCCGAGTAAAACCGGAGCTTTTGGAGACAAAGTCCATCGAAGAGAGCGCTGCTTTACTGAGAAAAAGATCGTTCTCGCTTTCATCTTCCTGGACCCACCTTCGGAAGGAGGATAATGACGTCGAGAATGGTACAGATTCGAATACTATAGACATAATAGTTAATTGTTAATTTCACAATTAATTATAATGAAATCTTAATTAACTATAAACTAAATAAATTATTATATAATTTTAGAATTTGATAGTAATAATTTTTTTAAACCCTCTTCTTCAAGATCGGGGAAGAAGAGGTGCTGAACTATACTAACCAGGTCGGAACGCTGTTTTTTCTGCGCGCGCTCTTGCGCATCAGCATTCAAACGAAAGAACTTCCCTGTTCTTTTTTTAGCCGCCTTACTGCACTCTTGAATCAACAGAGCTTCAGGATCCTGCGTAGAGGCTGGAGTAGCAGGAAGCGCGCTCCAGACTTTCGCGTTCACGCCTAGCCAGAAAACAAAAATGGCAATCGCTGCAATAAGAGGTGCAGTTCCCAATGACAGTACAGAGATGAGCACGATCGAGCCCACAAATGAGAGGAAAGAGATTACCGAGCTCATTGCGAGCATCTTCTTGTCAAATACCCCCCCTGTTTTTTCTGCGATCATCGCTTCATGCAGAGTGTAGCCATCAAGCCCGGTCATCATGAGTCCAACAACAAGAAATGCAAGCGTCACAAGCAGCGGACCAAGACCTGCAGTTGCAACAAACGCGGCAATCGTCGCTCCTACACCGATAATAGATGCAACCATATAACCAAGATTGATCCAGAAGGCCTTATCCATCTCTGCCTTCATTTCAGCTATGAGCGCAATCGGATCTAGTTCTGCTTCACTGTCGCGTCTAAATAACTTGTCCGCACATGTTTTACTCGTCATGCTCGCAACCTTGAGCTCGCGCATTGCCTGCAGTTTTGCCATCTTCCATTTTGCGCCAAGATGTTCCAGTCGTTGATTAACTACCATATTTTGCACATCTTCAGCCACCTCTCGACCGGCCAGTGCCTCTTGACGGACCATTTCATATGCCATCTCTTTGCGATCTTCTTCGGTAAGCTCTTTCAGTCCAGATTCTTTGAGTTGATCTTTCAAGACCTCTGCTTGACAGGTAAGCGCCTCTTCGCGCAGCTGTTCCGGTGTATACCCCTCAGCGCACACGGCAGCTTTGAGTTCATTTATGTCTGAGCAGCTCCATTTCGCAATAAACGCTTCTAAATTCTCGCTGCTTTCAAGCGCTTTATCGAGCTCTTGGCGGAACTCACGCGCGTGGTAGAGGCGGCGACCCATAGCCCCTGCGAGAAGTGCATAAACTGCACCCCAAAGCGCACTTCCTACGCTCGAGAGAACAAATGTGACCCTTCCAAGGAGCGTCGGCGCCGTTGCAGATGAGGTATCCACGCCTTTGACATAGGAAGCAAGTGATAGCCCACGCACGCCAAAGTAGAGGGCACCACCAACCATTTGCGTAGCAGAACGTACGCGACTTAAATGTTCAGTATTCGCTTTTTCATGGTAGTCAACTGCTTTTGCCTCTTCGGCTCTCTCTGACGCATTGAGATATGAGTTGTAACCGAGAAAGGCGTTGATTCCCGTCGAATTCCCGAGTGTCGTATCAAGAGCTGTAGACCCATCTGCTGAAAATCCGAGCAGACCTCGCCCAACAAATGAGATATCCGTTGCAACGTCCTGACCCGCGCTTACACGACCCCCTAAAAGCGCGCTCTTTTGTGCACGAAAAAATGCAGCGGGAGAGGGAGCGAATGCGGGGTTACGCAAAATTGAGATGGCCGCTGCGTGTACACGACGTGCAGATGCATCTGCTCCGCTCGGGGCAGGGATCTGACCTTGCGAAGCAAGGAGTGGCAATCGATCTGTTATATGCGCTTTAGTAGCCATGGATGCTACTTACCCTTATTAATTAATTATATTTCTATTATATATTAAAAATTTTTAAATATACAATAAAATATTTAATAATAATGCGGCGCAAGCAGCTGATTATTAGAAACTTACTCTTTGCTATGTGTTAGAAGATCGCAGAGCTTGACCAGGACATCTCTGAGAACCTTTAAAGGGCTCTGATCGGCGTTAAATCGCGAGATAAGCCTCGACGGATAGTGAGAGAGAAGCTTGGAGGTCTCCTTCTCATAAACTTCCATTCGTGTGCGAAGCACTTTTTCATCCACGTCGTCCATGCGCCGTTCGATAATCGCACGTCTTTGCATGCGCTTTACGAGCACGTCGATATGCGGAGTATCCAGCACAATCACATGCAGGATGTTGAGGTATGGGGCAAAAAGCTCAGCCTGTTTTTCAGTGCGTGGAACCCCATCGAGAAGCAAAAACTGTTCATGTGGGAAATAGCGATTAGTTGCGATCAGTCCATTCACAAAGTGGCGCCAGATCTGCAGCGTAACCTCATCAGGCACAAGATGCCCTTTTCCCGCATAAGTATGAAAAAGCCTTCCTGCGGGCGAATCTGGTGAAAGCCCTCGAAAGATGTCCCCCGAAGAGAGGTGGAAATGGTTCCCCGCGCTGCTAAGAAACTTACCTAGTGTCCCCTTTCCAGCACCTGGGGGACCAAAGATCAGAATGCTGCGAAAGGGCTGGTGTTTCTCTTCAATGAGCGACTGCTTACTGGGCATAGAATACCATGAGTTGTAAGAAATAGACATTCAACGCCTTCCGCCTTTAAAAGTAAAGCCAAAATCCGCATCTATCTTATCATAAATGAGTTAAGTATGAATAATAATTTGTGATAAAATGTTGAATAAAATAATTTATTAATATATAATTTCTTATGATTTAATAAACAAAACAAAATTATGGCAACATTTATAAACGTTGGTGGAACAACATTTGGAAACAAAAAGTTTCTCATCCAATTCGATCTTCCAGACTCAGCAGATGAACGCATCAAAAACGCAGCTTTAAAGGCCTTTCAAGATCTAGCCGCTACCAGCACGCCTGAAGCACTCGTCGCACGCTTTGAAAAGCCAGAAGGGGCACGCTTACATCAACCTTCTACGTCTTCCGCTCAAAATATTCAGCGGCTCACACAAGGCAAAAGCTTAACCCTCGCAAGAGGAGATAAAACTACCAAACAAAAAAAAGGAGATAATAAACCTATGTTAAATGTACAACCAGATCCATCGGCCTCTGCAGCTACAGCGGTTGCACCACAGAACCATGATTCACCAAGAGCTACGGGCGAAAATCGCCGAGTGCGACGATACTGGCCTGACCAGGACTTCTCTCGCTCTCTGCCAGCTAAGATCTCTAGATGTGTAAACGTGACCGCATCATTAATGGAGTTCCATATTGCTAGAAACTCCCTTCCTGTGCACAACGAGGACAACGATGAAGAGAGCTTTGCAAGAAAAGCGCTTCTCAAACCATTACGGTTTGCTGACAACGCCGGAATAATTGCAGCTGCTATCACTAACCTACTTGGAGGATCTCTTCTTGCCGCAGTAGCGGGTGGAACCGGACGCCTTGTCGCGCTCGTCGTCGCTGCCGTTGCGCGTGCAGGAGTCTTTACAGCGGTAGCTCTCGCCGGATATGCACTTGAACTTGTTGGCCTCACACTCGCTCTCACAGCGGCACTCCTCTACGTTGCTCTTGAACTCGGTGTTGATGCACTAGTCATGGGTGTTGACGCAGCAGGAGCTCTTGCAGGTCTTGCTCTCGCAATGCTCTGCGGATTCCTCCTCATCGAAATTGCAACGGGAGACAAACTCAAACCTAGAGACATTCTCCAGCTCGTCGGAAGACTGCACCGTGGATGCGTTGGCTTCGTGAAGCATATGCCGCTTGCGCAGAAGCTTTTTGGGGAGTCGCAAGCCGAAGGTCAGCCGGTGGCAAGTATTATGGATTCTGTGGACGACCTCGATGAGCATGCCCTAGACGAGGCAGCGACACTACGCTATGGCGATGCCGGTGATAGAGAAGGAAAAAGAGGTGGAGTAACACGAGTTTCAAACGCCTTTGATAATAACCAGCTCGAATCTCTATAAAACTGATCTCTAGATGAACCCCAAAGCCCCTATGCTCACCCGAGCATTGGGGCTTTTTCTTTTATTCTCTGAACCACAACGACTTATAAAATAATAATTTTAATTGTTAAAATAATTATTTAAATATATAATTAATTTTATAGTTTTAATAACTGGAGAGAATTATGGAAAATAATAATACATCAGCTCTTCTTTCAAAAATTGCTCGCTTAGAGAGCAAAGTGGATCTTCTCGAATCGGAACTGAGCTACCTCAACCATATTTTAATTGAGTGTGGCTTCCCTGAAGGGATCGCAACGCTCAAGATGACAGTTGAAGAACTTCTTATTGAAAATCCCCCTCAAAGAAAACTGGGCGGCGAGCTCTTTTAAAATCTCAACTACATTTTTGATTTAAATAGCCAAGCGAGACTCGCTTGGCTTTTTTTTTATCCCCATCTCTGATAAATTCAACAACCTTATGGCAAAACTCATCTTTGAGCCGACGGGCGAAGAAAAAGAACTTGAAGACGGCTCACCGTTACAACCAATTTGCGAAGACGCAGGAGTTCCCTTTGCATGCACAGAGGGGATCTGCGGTACGTGCATTATTGAAGTGGAAGAGGGCATGGAGAATCTCACCGAGAGAACACAAGAAGAACTCGATTTTCTCGGCGAAACAGAACGTGAACGGCTCGCTTGTCAGTGCAAGATCAAAGGCGGCTGCGTAAAAATTAAATTCTAGAGGATCAAAATTATGGCAAATCAACAAGTACGACGCGACATGACAATCGAGGAGATCCTCGGGGGCTTTCCCAACAAGAGCCAAAAGCTCGCGCAAGAGATTACAAATGCAGGTCTTCACTGCGTCGGCTGCCAAGCAGCGACCTGGGAAACACTAGAAGCGGGTATGCTCGGTCACGGTTTCCCCGAAGAGGAGATCGATCGCCTCGTCGACAGACTCAACGATATTCTCTCTGAGCCTGTGGACCTCTCCACCATTCGTTTGACAAAACGTGCAGCAGAAAAATACAAAGAGATTCTGGCGGATGAAGGCAAAGAGGGCTGGGGCCTTCGCTTTGGCGATAAAGCGGCTGGTTGCAGCGGTTTTGAATACATTCTCGACTATTCTGAAAAAGCCAAGTCTGATGATGAGACCTTCTCAGCACACGGTGTTCAGATCCACGTGAATAAGAAGCTGGTAGGCCGGCTCATGGGTTCCGAGATCGATTACATCGACGGTCTCCAAGGCTCAGGCTTCAAGGTGACCAACCCCAACGCCAAAGGTTCCTGCGGCTGCGGCAAATCCCAAAGCTACTGAGCGAAGCTCCTTGGAGTGCGGCGCTCTGCACCGCCTTCATATCGGTAGCTTAGATTTGCTTAATCCATCATCTTTAGAAACCAAGGCGGCGCAGAGCGCCGCACTCCAAGGAACTCGCTACGCTCGTTCATCATTTCTTATTTGTGGATGGCGCGCTTGTGAACAGCAAGAGCGGCTTCTTTCACCGACTCAGACAGAGTGGGGTGAGCGAAGGGCGTATGGGCGAGATCGAGTGCTGTGAGGTGCCTTTGGATCGCAAGAGCCCCCTCTGCGATGAGCTCTGAGGCATGTGCGCCAAAGATATGAACGCCGAGGATGCGGTCTGTTTCACCATCGGCAAGAATTTTCACAAAACCCTCCTCCTCGTGCGTGCATCGGGCACGCGAATTCGCCTTAAAAGGAAATTGACCGCTAACAACATTCAATCCGAAGTTTTTTGCTTCGCTTTCTGTCATTCCCACAGAAGCGACTTCGGGATAGGTATAGACAACGCTAGGAATGGCGAGGTATTCGATGCGCGGTCTTTGCCCCGCAATGATCTCTGCAACGGCAACCCCCTCCTCTGAGGCTTTATGCGCAAGCATGGGACCATCGATGATGTCTCCAATTGCAAAGATGTTGGACTGCGTGGTGCGGAAGCTTCCGTCGACAGGGATAAACCCTTTTTGAGTTGGCTTAATGCCAACACGATCTAGTCCCAGATTTTCTGTATAGGGTCGTCTTCCGATGGATACGAGAACAGCATCTCCTGCGAGTTCCATCTTCGTCTGGTCACCCTTTTCGATCTGGAGCTTGATCTCACCCGCTTTGCGTTCACACGAAGTGGCTTTACTGCTGAGATGAAAAGTCAGTCCCTGCTTCACTAAACTCTCATGAAGCCCTTTGGAAAGAGACTCATCGAGGGTAGGGCAAATGCGATCCATGAACTCGACAAAAGTGACCTGCGACCCCAACCGTTGATAAACAGATCCCAATTCCACTCCAATGATGCCCGCTCCGATGACGATCAACTTTTTAGGAATTCTGTCGAGCGCAAGAGCTCCAGTAGAGGAGATAATCTCCTTTTCATCGAAAGGAAGAAAAGGAAGAGGGATGGGTTCGGAACCTGTCGCCAACAGAATATTTCGCGCGGTGACAACCTCTTGGCCAACTTGAATGGTTGTTGGTGAAAGGAGTGTTGCATGGCCAACCAGCGCTTGAACTTTATTTTTTTTGAAGAGTGCGCGGATTCCTTCGTTAAAACCGTGAACCACCGCCTCTTTGCGCTTCATGAGCGCAGGAAAATCGAAAATGAGCTTCTCGCCTTTGATGCCAAGCTCTTTTCCCTCGTGAAGAATCTTCCAAAAGAGTTCAGTCGAGTGAAGAAGTGTTTTTGAAGGAATGCATCCG
The DNA here is from genome assembly GCA_001464115.1 of Chlamydiae bacterium Ga0074140. Classification (GTDB taxonomy): domain Bacteria; phylum Chlamydiota; class Chlamydiia; order Chlamydiales; family Rhabdochlamydiaceae. The sequence continues at coordinate 856,528 of LNES01000003.1, forward strand.
ACGTTAAGACAGGTCCCTCCAAGGGCTGCATTTTTATCGATACAGACGGTTTTAAGGCCGAGCTGTGCCGCGCGAATCGCCGCGACATACCCGCCAGGCCCCGATCCAATGACTGCAACATCAAACGGCTCAGCCATTATGCCTCGAGGAAGAGTTTCGCAGGAGCTTCTAGGATCTGCTTGAGCTGAACGAGAAAGAGGACGGCTTCTCGTCCATCGATGATCCGATGGTCATAACTCAGCGCCACATACATCATTGGACGGATGACGATCTGATCGTTCACCACAACAGGTCTCTTCACGATCGTATGCATCCCTAAAATCGCGCTTTGTGGTGGATTGAGAATGGGTGTTGAGAGTAGCGAACCAAAGACACCACCATTGGTGATGGTAAAACTGCCGCCTCGGAGATCGTCGACAGAGATTGTTCCATCGCGCGCCTTTTTGGCATAATTTTCGATCGCACCTTCGATCTCCCCAAACGAGCGTTTATCACAATCGCGAAGCACAGGAACCATCAGCCCCTTTTCCGTGGAGACGGCAACGCCTACGTCATACGTTTTAAACGTGACAATCTCATCGCCATCGATCATCGAGTTGACCTCGGGAATGGCCTTGAGAGCTGCAACCACCGCTTTAACAAAGAAGGACATAAACCCGAGGCGCACACCATACCGTTTTGCAAAATTCTCCTTCTCTTTCGTCCGAATCTCGATCACGGCGCCCATATCGATCTCGTTGAAGGTGGTGAGCATCGCTGTGTTATTCTTCACTTCAACAAGCTTTTGCGAGATCACCTTGCGGAGAGTGCTCATCCGTTTGCGTGTCACCTTTGTCTCATCGACAAGAAGGCGCGCGGGCTTTTCTGCTGGGGCCTGGACAGAAGGCTTAGCTGTTGGTGCTGCTGTGGGCGTCGGAGCCTGTGCAGGGGTTTTTAGCTCTGCCACAAACTCTTTTCCCATCACGCGCGATGTGAGTCCTTCAGAAGGTTTTGGAGCAGGCTCCGCTTTAGGAGCTTTTTGGGGCTCCTCTTTAGGTGGTGCGATAGGAGCTTTTGCCTCTGTATCGACAGACCCAATGACATCCCCTGTCTTCACACTCTGGTTGGGAGAAACTGTGAGCGTTAAAACGCCGGCTGCGGGCGCGTAGAGAACCTGGTTTACCTTGTCGGTTTCGAGCTCCAGGATCTCCTCATCGGCACGTACGTAACTACCGCTCGGCTTCAGGATATTACTTACCACACCTTCACTGACCGATTCTCCGAGCTGTGGAACCTTAATCTCTTTTTTCATATTTCATCACTCATCGTGGAATGTTGCATAATGGTGTAGCTTTACCACCGAGCACACTGAGAGCACAGAGACAAGAGAGATATTTTTTTCTTATCTCGGTGTACTCGGTGTTTAAATTCCTTCTTCTCTTCTGTTCATCACTCATCGTTCATCGCTTCTTTCAAAGACCTCTTGGAGGAGCTGTGCATGCTGCTTTTTGTGTAGGGCAAAAGAGCCTGCAGCCGGTGCTGCACTCCGCCCACGCCCTACATATTTTACACTCATCTTTCCCTGTAGCTCCTCGTCAATCAACGGACGGATATACTCCCATGCGCCCATATTTTGATGCTCTTCTTGAACCCAGATACATTCGTTGAATCCGACGTATTTTTGGAGCAGCTCCTGAAGCCTCTTTCTATTTAGTGGATATAACTGTTCGATGCGCAAAATCGCAATATCAAACGCGTTTCTCTTTTCTCGCTCGGCGATTAGATCATAGTAGATTTTACCGGAGCATAAGAGAAGGCGTTTAACGGATTGTGGGGAACGTGAATCGTCCAAGATCTCTTCGAAAGTGCCTGTGGTGAAATCTTTTAAACTGCTCACGCAAAGTGGATGTCTCAGCAGCGCTTTAGGGGTGAAAAGCACGAGCGGTTTTTTCATTTCGCGCTTTCCTTGTCTGCGGAGAAGATGGAAGAGTTGCGCAGGAGTTGTCACATTTGCAACCTGCATATTCTCCTCGCCACATAGCTGCAAAAATCGCTCGAGGCGTGCTGAAGAGTGTTCAGGACCTTGTCCCTCATATCCGTGCGGAAGGAAAAGAGTCAGGTTAGTCGTATGATTCCACTTCTGTTCGGAGGAAGATAGATACTGGTCGATCACAATCTGCCCACCGTTTACGAAGTCGCCATATTGTGCTTCCCAAATCACGAGTGAATGGGGGTAAAAAAAACTATAGCCAAACTCAAAACCCAGAGCTGCAAACTCTGAAAGCGGAGAGTTAAAAAGATCGAAAAGCCCTTGATCTTTGGCAACGTGAGATAGGGGAAAATACTTTTCTGCGTTCTCATGATCGATCCAGATCCCATGTCGATGAGAGAAGGTGCCCCGGCGCACATCTTGCCCTGCAATACGTATGTGGACTCCATCCGTAAGAAGTGTCGCATAGGCGAGATGCTCACCCATTCCCCAATCGATCGCGGGTTTCTCGCTGCTTAGCATGGCCATACGCTCTTGCAAGAGCTTCTGAATTTTGGGGTGTATATGAAACCCTTCCGGAGCTCTGCAAAAGGTCTGCGCTAGCGCCTTAAGCCTGTCTTCCGCTACCCCAGTTTCCATTTTTTGGAAAAGATCCTGCTTAGCAACGCGCACCTCTCCTGTTGAAGGAGCCGGTTTTGGAATCGATTCAAGCGCTTTTTGAAGCCCCAGTTTAAACTCTGCTTCCAAAGCTTCTGCTTGTGTTGCATCTAAAATCCCTTCTTGGATCAGTTGATCGCGATAGAGGGCTCGAATTGAGCTCTTGCTCTGGATCTTTTGATACTCGAGAGGTTGCGTGAATGTCGGTTCATCTCCCTCGTTATGCCCATATTTCCGATAGCCCTGTAGATCGATAAAGACATCGCATCCAAAAGTCTGGCGGAGTGTGATGGCAAGCTTCGCAACAGCGACACACCCTTCCGGATCTTCTGCATTGACGTGGAATACGGGAGAACCAAAGGCGCGCGCGACATCTGTGCAGTAGCGTGTCGAACGCGAATCTTTGGGAAGTGTTGTGAACCCGATCTGATTGTTGATGATGATGTGCACAGTTCCACCCGTTGCATACCCAGTGAGGCGCGAGAGTTGAATGGTCTCGTAAACCACCCCCTGCCCCGCAATCGCCGCATCCCCATGAATCAAAATCGGAACCACTTCACGTCTCTTCTCCTTATCACCTCGGAGCTCTTGGAGCGCGCGCGCTTGCCCTTCGAGGACAGGGTCGACCGATTCGAGATGACTCGGATTTGGAGAGAGAGCGACTTTTATCTCTTTCCCATTTTTTGTCTGGAAGGCGCCGCGGAACCCCTTGTGATATTTCACATCTCCGGTCCCCTCAGAGAGGTTAGGCGTATAATTGTCCTCAAACTCGTGAAAGATGAGCGCATAGGATTTGTTCAGGATGTTAGCGAGAACATTTAATCTTCCTCGGTGCGCCATGCCGAGCACGACCTCTTGAAGCTCCTCTTCAGCCCCCTTTTCAAGAAGAGCGACCAGCATCGGAATCATTGTCTCTTCTCCTTCTAGAGAGAACCGCTTCTGCCCAACATATTTGGTGTGAATAAAAGACTCAAAAATCTCTGCTTTATTCAACGCGTGTAAGATATCAATTTTCTGATCCGAAGAGAGACGCAGCTCAAAATAGGGTTCGATCTGCTCTTGAATCCAGCGTTCGATTTTTGGCTCATTTAATCCCATGTATTCGACGCCGATCGTGCGGCAATAGGTTTTGCGTAAAGCATCTAGAAGCGTTTTAAGAGGAACCTCCTTCTCTTTAAGAAAACCTACCGTTGGAACGCTTCGCTCCAGATCTGCTTCCGAGAATCCAAACTGTCGCAAATCTAACTCGGGCACCTCTTTTGGAGGTTGTGTCTCGAGCGGATTGGTTTGTGCCATCAGGTGCCCGTAGGTGCGGTAGGCATAGATCAGTTCATGAATCCTCAGGTCTAAACTCTCTTCGCCCCCACGCTCAGCTTTTGCAGAAATGCCTAGAGAGAGACCGTCGAAAAACGATCTCCATGATGAATCCACCTTTCGTGGATCTTGCAAATATTTTTCATAAAGATTTTCGAGTGCGGGAAGGTTAGCTAAGTTCGCAATTGAGAAAGTTTCTTGGCTCATAACTTCACTATACCACAACTCCTCACGAGATTAAAATAAATATTTACACACAAATTCACTTGGAACGAAAATTTCCATTTCGTTATCGTTTCCGCATTTGTAAAAAATATTGAAACCCTCTAAGAGAACCATCTAAGAGGATGTTTGTTGGAGAAGCACAGAATGAATATCAAAAGTGAAAGACTCAAAAAGTTAGAAACCGAACTTCAAGACCTTCAGCAGTGGCTCAAACTCGGTCTTGTGCCCAAAAAGGATCTCAACAAGCACAAAGAGGAGATCGACGCGCTTCAGCATAAGATCTCTGAAGAGAAAGAACGTCTGCGCTTTCTTAAAGAGAGCGGCGAGATGGAAGAGTTTGCTCCTCCTAAACGCCCCACTCATGGACGTCCTGCATTCCAAGAGGCTAGTATGCCCGGCATGGAGATGGAGGGGGAGAGCCTCACAGAAGCCGGCCTAGAGATGGAAACCGAAGGTTATGCAGCTGAAACCAGCTCAGGCGAAGAGACCGAGGCAGCAGAGGGTGGTGCAGAGGGTGAAGAGGAAGGAGCCGCCGAAGAGGAAGAAGAGGAGGAGGATCCTTTTTCAGACCGCAACCGTTGGCGACGCGGCGTTCTAGAAGACCCTGACGCAAGTGACTGGCAATAATTCGGCCTCTCTTTATTTTCACATCCCATTTTGCGCACGGAAGTGTCCCTACTGTCATTTCTACGTGCTTCCCGATAAGCAGGAGCTAAAAGAGCAGCTGCTCGCTGCTCTTTCTCTTGAATGGAAAAGAGAATTCCCGAAACTCCAGAGCAGAGAGATCGTCTCGATCTACTTTGGCGGGGGCACCCCTTCGCTGTTTGGACCTCGAGCGATAGAAACGATTCTCGGCTGGATCCAAAGAGATGCGAAGCTATCTTCACAGTGTGAGATCACCATCGAAGCCAATCCCGAGGAGGGAAGATTGCTCACCGCATTCGCACAAACTGGCATAAATCGCATGAGCTTGGGTGTCCAATCTCTCGATGAAGAAATTCTCAAACAACTCGGACGCAAACACACACGTGAAGAGGCCCTCTCGACTGTTCATGCTCTTCACAAAGCAGGAGTACAAAACCTCTCGCTCGATCTCATGTACGAGATCCCAAAACAGACGCCCTCCTCCTTTGAGAACACGCTCAAAACTCTTGCAACACTTCCCATTACCCACATCTCTCTGTACAACCTAACCTTTGAACCGGAGACCGTCTTCTTTAAGCGCAAACAGAAACTCACTCCCCTTCTTCCAACGCCCGATGAAAGTTTACGCATGCTGGAGATGGCTGTTCAATATCTAGAAAAGATGGGGTTGCGACGCTATGAGATCTCCGCTTTTGCGCGTGAAGGTTACCACTCCATCCACAACACCGGATATTGGACAGCACGCCCCTTTCTAGGATTCGGCCCCTCCGCTTTCAGCCACTGGAAGGGAAGGCGCTACCGCAATATCGCAAATTTAAAAACCTACGAAGAGAATCTCTTGCAAGGAAGATCTCCTGTCGACTTCGAAGAAGCTCTCCCCCACCCACAAAATATTCTGGAGCTTTTAGCCGTCGAACTGCGCCTTCTCCGCGGTGTTGAACTTGGTACTTTTGAGACACGCCATGGACCACTCCCGCAAGAAACTCATATGACCATCCAAGAGCTTATACGCAAGGGGTGGCTAACTCGAAACGAGAACATTATCAAGCTTTCTGAAGAAGGGCTTCTGTTCTACGACTCAGTGGCCAGCGAACTCATCTAAAAGAAGCAAGATGAAAGTGGAATCGGGCGCGCACGCGGGCACGGGCGCGGGCACGAAAGAAAGAACCGAGAAGGGAATTAATAAAATCGACCCAATGGACAAATTGGACTCGGCAAAAGCCGATGAGAGAAAAGTTTCCTTTCTCTCTCGTGCCCGTGCCCGCGTGCGTGCCCGATCTCTTTTCTCTTATTGCCCAGCCATTACTAAGAAAATTGCGGGCTTTTTGTGGATGTCCGGATGTGTCATCTTCTTCCACGTCGCAACGCTCTCTGTGATCACGGCTTCGGTGGGAAGTGTGAGATCCCATGCTACAGAAAGAAGTGTCGTCGGATGAAGGGTATCGAGAAGTGTTTTCAACATCTTCTGATTGCGGTAGGGAGCTTCGATGAAAAGCTCTGTCGATCTCTCCTGCTGCGATCGTTTTTCGAGCATTCGGATCTCTCGTTTTAGCTTCTCCTCTTCTCGTTCCAAATAGCCATGAAAGGTAAACTTCTGAGCGGGCAAGCCCGAGAGCATCAGAGCAAGGGTGATCGACGAGGGGCCCACAAATGCATGCACGCGAATACCCTGTCGTTTCGCACGAAAGACCAGTCTTGCCCCCGGATCGGCAAGACAGGGAAGCCCACAATCGGATACGAGACCCCAACGCCCTCCTTTTAGGAGCGGCGCGAGGAGATCATCTATCTCCTTCTCTTTCGTATGTTCGCTGAGTGTTTTAATCGGAAGATCTCGTACAGAGAAGAGCCGTAGAAAATGTCGTCCACCTTTTTCGCTCTCGGCAATGAGACCTTCGATCGTTTTTACTGCCTCACCTAAGCTTTTAGGCAAAAACTGATCCGGCGAGGTGCCTTCAGCGAGTAGATTTGGAAAGAGAAGTAGCGTCATTTGCTTTTAGGATTGTGATTTTCGAAACAAGAAGATCCCACAAAAGATCGATTGAAAGCGAGAGACTTTTAGCTTTCATCTCACTTTCAAAGAGAACGATGAGCGCTTGCGCAAAAAAGTTCGCTCCCCTTTTCTTGGCAATCGACATATATTTTTGTGGAGCTCGTTGAGAGAGACCCATCTCCAGGTGTGTCCGCACTTGCGTGATAAAAGCGAGAAGTCCGCTGACATCCTCCGGAGGCTGCCGCAACAAGGGACCCTCTCCCCACACGAGCTCTTCTGCGAGCTTCCAGAGACTTGCTTGCTGCGAGCCTGAGCAGATTGTTCGAACATCTGCAAGCGTGAGATTTTTTTTATCGTGCGCAAAGGTGAGAAGCTTAAAGATCTCCTGCTCGAGTGCAGCGCGATCCGTCCCCACACGGTCGAGCAAAAAAAGAGCGGCCTCATCAGGTAGCTGCTTCTTCTCCCTCGCAGCCTCGGCAATCAGCCACTCTTTTAAACGCGTCTTCTTATCCCAAGGCTTTTCCCCACTCATATCGAGGAGAATAAGCTCTTTTTTCACCTGCAGATAGAAATCCGCTGAGGAGGGAGCCTCCTCCGCACTCATGATTAAATAGGCAAATGAAGAGGGGCTAGCAACATAGGCTGTCAAAGAGGCCATCTCATCCTTCTTCAATTGATCGACCGCATCGAGAAGAACGATCCAATGGCTTTCAAAAAGAGGCTGCGACCGCAAGAGCTCCAGAGCATGAGAAAAACCCTCCTTCTCCTCACAAGAAAAGACCTTTTTCCCTCCCCCTTGCTGCACAAGGAGCTCCGCGATCTTCTCGACCGTACGCCTTCTCTCCATCGGATCCGGAGAGATGACCATATAAACACGCGACAGATGGGCCGGAAAGGCCTCTCTCAGATGCTTCTCAAAGGCTTGGAGGTTCTGGTACTTCACATAACCGGTATATCTCATGAGAGAGTCTGTTAGCAAAAGAATTTACAAAAACCTCAGGAAGCGCCCTAGAGACATGTCGGGGGTTGAGGGGAGCACTACGTGTCGCCCTCGCACCCCCCGCGACCCCCTTGAGCTTTAATCCGCTTCGATAAATCAACTCCTCGTCGGCGGGGTGTGCGAAGCACTACCCCGCACGCGCTTCGCGCTCTCCTGTGGTGGAATTTTTCTGTGCGATCTGAGTCGTCGGGCTGCTCGCGCGCTCACTTCCCCAACCTTT
>LNES01000004.1 GCA_001464115.1 Chlamydiae bacterium Ga0074140
AAAGGTTGGGGAAGTGAGCGCGCGAGCAGCCCGACGACTCAGATCGCACAGAAAAATTCCACCACAGGAGAGCGCGAAGCGCGTGCGGGGTAGTGCTTTGCACACCCCGCCTACGTAGGCTGCGGATACAACCCAGAAGTGCTGGGAGCACTTCTGGTTGCGGAGCAGGCATTCCAAAGCGAGGTGAGGCGCAAGAGGGCCAGCGGGGAACAAGGACACGTAGTGCCTTGTTCCCGACATGTCGGTGGCGGCTTTCATTTCTAGAAAACCTTTTTCCTAATTGGAAAAAACATCTCCCTTATTAAAATTATTTGTTGACAATGTGTGGGGTTGAGGGGTAGACTGAGGGTTAGGGGGATTGTGTCCCATGGTTCGAAAAGTGATCAAAAAACTTAAGGCCTCTATGACTCCGAAAAGAGCGGAAAAGCCCGAACCTGTGCGAAAGAAAACCTCCTCTCCCCGCGTGCTCACCGCAGAGGGGTGGAGACGCTTGATGCTAAAAAAGCAGCGTCGAGCATGAAAACTGCTGCTATAGCTTTGTAAAAACAACGCCGATGTAAGAATCACCGCAAATTGGTTTGTACCCCTTAGGGGTATGATCGCCATTGCCTTGACTTATGCGAGCGCGCAAAGTCTATAGCAGCAATCTTTGTGATCTGTTACCATCAGTCTTCATTTATTTTTTAACTGATGGGTAACAAAATGAAGATCGATCTTACAGGCAAAAAAGCTTTCGTAGCCGGAATCGGCGATGATCAGGGCTATGGCTGGGCAATCGCTAAAGCTCTTGCAGAGGCAGGTGCTGAAATTCTCATTGGTACCTGGACCCCTCTCGTCAGAATCTTCACCACTGCCTGGTCGACAGGAAAGTTTGATGAATCGCGCATGCTTTCGAATGGAAAGCTGATGGAGTACTCTAAGCTCTATGCTCTCGATGCTGCGTTTGACAAACCCGAAGATGTTCCTCAAGAAATCCGCGAAAATAAGCGCTACCAAGAAGCCTCTGGTTACACGATTTCTGAAGTTGCCGCTCAAGTCGCTAAAGACCACGGCAAAATCGATATTCTGGTCCACTCTCTTGCTAATGCACCAGAAGTGAAAAAGCCGCTTCTCGAGACCTCGCGCCAAGGGTATCTAGCTGCAATGAGTTCTTCTTCCTACTCTTTCGTCAGCTTGCTTGCACATTTTGGCCCACACATGAGCAGCTCTGGGTCCGCTCTTTCTCTCTCCTATATGGCTTCAGAAAAAGTTATTCCCGGCTATGGAGGCGGCATGAGCTCTGCTAAGGCAGCTCTAGAGAGCGATACCCGTGTGCTTGCTTGGGAAGCTGGCCGTAAATGGAATCTGCGTGTGAACGTAATTTCCGCAGGACCACTTCGCAGCCGCGCTGCTAAAGCGATCGGCTTCATCGACAGTATGATCGAATATTCGCATGCAAATGCCCCTCTTGTTAAAGAGATGACGGCAGAAGAGGTCGGTCAGAGCGCAACCTTCCTTCTCTCCCCTCTTGCTTCTGCCATTACCGGTGTCACTCTTTACGTCGATAACGGCATGCATGCAATGGGCCTTGCTGTGGATAGTAAAACACTCCAACCCAAAACTGAAGGCTAAGAGATCATGCGCATTCTCTTTCTTTTCGTCCTGCTTCTCACATTCGCAACCGGTCACGGCGAAGTGCCGATCCCCGGCCAGCCCCAACATGAAGCGGTTGTAACACCACCTTCATACGAGCACGCTCTCGGTAAAATGCTTTTAACTCTTTTCGGACTAATCATTCTGATTCTTCTGACAGTTTGGATCATGCGCCGCCTTTCTGCCGGAAGACTCGGACGCACAAATACAGACCACGCAATCAAAATTCTCGAAAAACGTGCGCTTAGCCCTAAATCGATGCTCTATCTTCTAGAGGTCGAAGGAAAATATGTCCTCATCTCCGAATCACAATTAGAAGTAAGAGCTCTCTCCACAGAAAAGAAAACTGTGATTGACGAACAAAGAAATTAGCGTTTGCGTTGCCGTTTCCCGATCTTGTTCTTTTCTGCCGTTCATCACTTCTTAAACACCTGGTGCAATTCTTCGATGCCGTAGAATGGCAAGATTGTGAAGAACGCGAGAGTGAGAACAAACGCAATATATCCCAAAACGATAAAGAGCCCATCCTCCTCGAGGATCCCGATCGAAAGAAGCATTGTGGTAATTCCGGGAGGGAAATTTGTTCCCGGGGGAAGGGGCAGTGCAAGAAATAGCCCGCACATCGCCAACATGACCCCATGAAGAATCTGCAGATGGGGATGTTTAACCAAAAAATGGCCACGAGGACGCGTGAACTTTTCCATGCGCTTTACGATTCGTTCTGCGCGATGAAAAGTTTTGGCGAGTGTCGCTCCGTGAATCCTCTTTTTCAATAAAACGCGCGGAAACCAGAGCTTTCCACTCGTTGCAATCCGCATCCCGTTAATCATGATAAAAATTCCAAACACGATCGACAGCCCAGGCAAAGGGATAAAAAGGATAAATGGAATGGATAAGATGAGCGTGATGAGAGCTCGTGCTCGTGGGCCAATGTGATCTGCAAGCTCTTTTAATGTGAGCTCTTTTCCTCGGCAATACTCGGCAAGGTAGTGAAACTCTTCTGAAAGTCTATGGCGCATAATTTCAGATTAATGCGCTAAAAGAGTTATTGGCTAGATGTTATTGAGAAAAAGATTATTCGCAGGCCAATGAAAAGAACGAACCCAAATCCGAGCTAGACCGAATCCCCTACAGCGATACGCGGTTCTAAGCGGCGTTCACGATCAATGATCTGATATTTGGCAGCAGGATTCTCTGGAGTTGCGATATCTTGTGCACGGTTTTTCCGTGACTGAAAGCACCACGCCAAAAACAGCACCTTATGAATAAAATCTAAAGTGTAATCACTGCGGCGCACACCATAACGAACATCATCGCGATAAGAAGCATTTCGATGCCATGCTCGTTCTACTTTAGAAATGATCCTCATCCCATCATTTTGAGAAATAAGCCCTACCAGCGCACCGGTTTCGATACCTAACCAATAAATGGGCGAAGCTACAACTGTGAAAAGATCTGGTAAAACATCATCCCAAAGCCCTGTTGCCAACCGCGCAAAAAATGCCGGAAGACCGTCAACACAGCCCTGATCGTATAATTCTGAAAGGGCTTCTTTTATTACGATCAACAGATGCACAGCTGCCGCAAGAATATTTACAGCCATCATGCCCATCGTATAAGGAACAGAACCCAAAATCAGGATGTTGAAACTTTTTGCAGCAATCGTCGCGTCGTCCCCTGTCATGCTCTGGTCGTACAGGTCGCCAGATTCGATGTGCTCTCTAAGATGAGCGATACGATCTCGGATTGCGTATTGATCCCCACGTTCATTTCTTAAGATTTCGAGGCGTGAGAGTTCCTCCGGACTGACTGCGATATGACTCTGATCATAGAAAATATCGTCCCACCTCGAACGCCACAAAGTTTCACGCTCTAAAGTTCCATCAGCGTTCCTTACGTGCGCATCAACATACCTCCAATGAGGCCCCGGGGTTCCCCCAAGGCAAGAAGGGGTAAAAGAAAGTCCTAAAGGTAAAATACCACCGCAGCTCATATCTTTGAAAAATCCTTAAATAATTGAGCTATATTCTAACTTTTTTTGATAAACCGTCGCCATACTAAAGAATTTCTCGCCATACAAAATTTTTTAACAAAAAACATACTTAACACACTTTATATTAAAGACTTACAATGAATCAATAAACGCTGTAATCAATCTTTGTGTATAGCGAAGATGCGCTTCTGTATGAGCACTTGAAACGAAGCTAGTTTCGTATGGTGAAGGAGAGATATAGACCCCCCTTTCTAGTAGGTAGCTGAAAAATCGATTAAAGAGGGCGTGGTCCAGATCTTTTAGATCCTCTTTGGATTCTACTTTCGTCACGCCAAAAAAGAGGGAGAACATGGATCCGATCTGAGCGAGGTGCGCCTTTATCCCCCGTCTCTGAATCGCTCTTTTCACAGGTTCGGTTAAAAGCAACGTCTTCTCCTCAAGTTCTTGATAAAAACTTGGGTTTTCAATCGCGGCGAGTGTAGCAACGCCTGCACACATTGCGACGGGGTTTCCCGAGAGAGTCCCCGCTTGATAGACCCCACCCTGAGGCGCAAGCATATCCATAATCTCCCGCTTTCCCCCAAAAGCCGCAGCCGGAAATCCTCCACCGACAATTTTCCCAAGGCAAGTGAGATCAGGTTCAATCCCGTAATATCCCTGTGCACCCCGCAACCCAACACGAAACCCGCTAATTACCTCATCAAAGATTAGCACTGCTCCCGCTCGTTTCGTCTCCTCGCGCAACATTTGCAAAAACGCAGGCGTTGCGGGGACGAGCCCCATGTTCCCGGCAATCGGTTCAAGAATGACTGCGGCGATCTCTGAGTTTGTTCTGAGAAGCATTCTTGCCGCTTCGATGTCATTATAAGGAAGAGAACGTGTCGCTTGCACCATCTCCTTTGGAATCCCTGCTGACCCAGGAGGTAGGTGGCTAACGCCCGACCCCGCACCGGTGAGAAGCTGATCTGAATGGCCATGATAATTCCCCTCAAACTTAAGGATAAGCGATTTTCCTGCGTATGCGCGCGCAAGGCGGAGTGCACTCATCGTTGCCTCTGTACCCGAAGAAACAAAACGGATCTTTTCCATCGAAGGAAGATGTCCCACAACTCTTCTAGCAAGCGACTCTTCTACTGCAGTTGTAATTCCAAATGTTGAGCCGAGCTTCACCTGCTTGGTTGCGGCTTTTACAATAGGAGACGGCGCATGTCCTAAAATGAGAGCGCCCCAGCTTCCGCAATAATCAATGTAGGAGTTTCCATCGACATCCCAGATTCGATCCCTCTTCCCCTTTTCCACAACCAATGGAGCCACTCCGAGACCAACAAAAGCGCGCACAGGCGAGTTCACACCACCCGGCAAAACTTCAGAAGCTTTCGAAAACAGTTCTTTGCTTTTCTTTCTGGAAATCATCGGCATTCTCCTTGGAAAAATTGGTGAAATGTTACCTGAGCGTGTTTTTATTGTAAGAAAAAAAGCTCGATTCTAAATCCGGATATTCTGTATGGAACATCCTTATGCGAGTGTTTAAAACGTTGATCACCCTTTTTTGCGGCCTCCTTCTACTTGCAGGAGCCTCCTTCATTGCATTGCAAACTGAAGTGATGCAAAAGAAGATCAAAAATCTAGCCTGCGATTATGCAAAAGAGAATGGCATTGAGCTCTCAATCGAAGCCATTTCGGGAAGCTTCCCTTTTCGTTTCACACTTGAGCAAGTTGCCGTCCAACGCGACAATGGTGAGACAATCTATCTTAATGGCGTGAACGTTCGCTTAAATGGCTTCGCCCTTTTGCGCGGAGAGATCAAGGGACGTTTTAAATCTACCGTTTCCGTTCCGCTTGCGCAAAATCTTCAGGGGTCACTGCGCGGCAAGGTCTGTTTAAGCGCGAAAAATTTCGATGCAAAGATCGAAAGCCGTGATCTCCACCTCGAAAAAGAGCAGCTCCCTCCCCTCTCCGCAAAAATTCATGCCATTAAAGAAGATGAGGCATGGAAGGGCAAAATCCAGTTTATCCCGCCAACCTAACGGAGCTGACCTGCAAACTCCTAAAAAACCCCTCAAATCCTTGTAATTTTAAAGTTGGAGTTTAAATTTACAAGGATCTTTCGCCCTTTATCGAATCTGAAAATACACGCAAGTATCTAACCAATAAACATTTAAAAATCTGCAACCGGAGAATGATCCGATTTCCTGGGTTTATGCTAAAAATTCTTTAATATTCTGAAAAAATCCTCCATTTCATATTCTTCTAAACGTCCCCTGAAAGCCTTAAGACAAGAGGAGCAAATGTCTCTACATACTATTAATAGTCCCGCCCCAACTTCTTATGCCAATGTCCACCCAGGATATGTTCTCATTGATTTGGGTGAAAAATTTGAGAATCGCCAGATCGAACTCATCATGAAACATGATGCAGAAAACAAAGAGGTGATCGAACAACTCAATGTACTTAACCGCGCACAAACTTGCATGATGAGCCTGCGTGACAAAAAAGAGATTGGCGAAGGGGATCTACACATCGCGATCGGCGAACTGAATCGCGCATTCCCTGACCTTAACTTTGAAGATTTTATCCAAAATTATGAAACGTTCTCAGAGCAGCAATGGGATCGAGCACACGAAAGCATTTCGAATAAAGAGAAGCTTCTTATGTCTACTTTCAACCCCAAGATGATGAAGATCGAAGAGCTCATTAGCGACAAGAACAAGGTTCATGAGATCCTCGCTGAGATCATTAAACAATTAAACGAAGCGACCTCCTACTTCAATAGAAACAGGAGCCACTAATGGGCGTTAATGCTCTTGGTAGAGATTTAGGAATCAATAAATTTGAGCTTGCTTCGGCACCTCTCGCTGCCAAGCATGATGCACCTGCGCACACCGCCGCACTGCTTTCGATTATCGATACGCTGGAAAAGCTGCACGGAACAGGAACAAAGATCCACTCTGCTCAGTCTGCCTACCTCGTTCGTCTGCAAGCACATCTCAGCGAAAATCAGAAGCTTCTTCTCAAAGAGAGAGCAGAGATCGACGCGAAATCACACACAAGTGGTGTCTGGGACATGCTAGCCACCATTGGCGCCTACATTCTAGCTGCCATACATACCGTCACGGGCTCATTTTTGATCGAACAAGGTTCTCAGGTCGTAGGCGGAATCATGATCGGCGCAGGATTGATCTCCATTGCCAATCTCGCTGCATCGAATTGTGGCTTTTGGGAGTGGCTAGCGAATCAAATTGCCGGTGATAATCACGAGCTCGCTATGCAGCTTAGCACAGCCTTTCCCGCAGCCTTCGGTCTCGCTTCTGCTGCGCTTGGCTTTGTCGGGACGGGGCAGGCGATGGCCCTCGTTGGAGAGATCGATTTTGTTCGCCAAATTCTTCTCGTCGCACAAACAGCGGTGACATTTACTGAAGGGGTCACCTCTATCGGCAAAGGCGTATCCGACTATGGCGTCCTCACCTCGCAAGCAAATCTGCAGGGGTTCCAAAAAGAGGTCGCAAAAAATGAACATGCAATGGAGAGACTTATGCTCGAGATGGAGCAAGTCGTAAAAACTTTGGAAGAGAGCACCTCTTCCGCAGCAAGAATGATCAAGTTTTCAAAATTTTCAAGTCAAAAAGCCCTAAAAATTTAACACGGAGCACAAAAGATATGGCAGGAATTCGAGGAGTTGCTGAGACCTATCAACAAGTGAGCGCGATCTCTCATCAAATGCGCGCGACGAGCCATTCTCTCATTTCTAAAAGCATCGATCGTACAACAAGCATCTACGACCAGAAGGTTGATAACACCCACTGGCAAGCGGGAAGCAGCGGTCTTTCTCTTGTAGCAGCAGGTATCCTCAGCGTAATGGGAGCCGCTTCTGAAAACGCTCTGCTCGAAGCTGCATCTAAAGTTTCCGGAAAAGCTGGAGAAGTTTTCAATACTGTCCTCCACGGCTATGACATCCACCACGACTCAGAAATCAAAAAAGAGGATCATGCCCTCTCCATGACAAAAGAGCTCGAACGTCAAACAACAGACATGGATGCGCAGATGGCACGCAATGTTGCACAACTGATGCAACAAGAAAATAGCCAATTCCAGCTCCGCGGCTAATAGAATCGAAGAAAATAGGGGTCTTAAGGACCCCTATTTTCTCTTCTTATTCTCGGTGCCCTCAGTGTGCTCGGTGTTTAAAATCCCTCTCTCTTTCATCCAATACTCATCATTCAGCGATTGATTTGCTCTGAATAGAGCAAATCACTACAATCCGCTTTTTGGGAGCACCCGCCATGAGCGTACAGCCGCAGACAAACAACAATAACAACAACCACCTGATCCAGAGGATCGCGAAGGCGCTGCGTTTTTTTGTGGCAACGGGCGAGTATGGCTCTCTCATCGTTTCGGTGATCGTTGCAACCATCAAAAGGCCGCCGGCTCCCGGTCTCATTCTGAAACAACTGTACGATATTGGCGTTGCTTCTCTTCCGGTTGTGGCGATCACGGGATTTTCGACAGGGCTTGTGCTTGCAGCACAATCTTTTTACCAGCTTGCCGACAAGGGGCTCACCAGCGTCACGGGGCTGATGGTGGCAAAAGCGATGATGACAGAACTTGGCCCTGTGCTAACAGCTTTCATGGTCACGGGGCGCGTAGGAGCGGCGATGTGCGCGGAACTCGGCACAATGCGTGTCACGGAGCAGATCGATGCGCTCCAGACGATGGCCGTTAATCCAAACCGCTACCTTATTGCACCGCGTCTGATTGCGGGGACTTTTATGATGCCGCTTCTCACTATCTTCAGCATCGGCATGGGGGTTTGGGGTGGGTACTTGATCTCGGTCTACTTCTTTAAAATGGCGCCAGTGAGCTACTTCGATCCGATGCCGATCCACATCACGATCTTTGATCTCACGACAGGAATTGTGAAATCCTTCGTCTTCGGCGTGCTGATCATGACAATCTCCTGTTACAAAGGGATGACAACAACGGGCGGAGCTGAAGGTGTCGGCAAGTCCACTACAAATTCTGTGGTGATTGCCTACTGCTGCATTCTTCTCACCAATTTTTTCCTCACAGTGGCCCTGAACGTTTTTCACGACACCATCACAAGGATCTTCGGATGATCGTGATTAAAGACCTTTGGAAGAAGTATGGCAAGCTCCAGGTACTTGCCGGCATGGATCTCGAAATCAATACGGGAGAGACGCTCGTTATTCTTGGAAGATCAGGCGTTGGTAAAAGTGTTCTTCTTAAACACATTATCGGCATTACGAAACCAGACCAAGGAACAATCGACGTTGACGATGTAAGAATCACCGATCTCTCCGGACCTGATCTCTACAAAGCTGTCCTGCACATGGGAATGCTTTTTCAAGGTTCTGCACTATTCGATTCGATGAATATCGCTGAAAACACCGCCTTTTATCTCAAACAGCATGGCGATCCCACAACGGGAAAAAAATATTCGAAGCAGGAGATCGAAGAGAGAGTTGCACAAGCTCTTGAAATGGTCGGCCTTCAAGGAACGCAGCATAAAATGCCTTCAGAGCTCTCGGGAGGGATGCGCAAACGCGCAGGACTAGCAAGACTGATCGTCTACCGCCCCCAGATTCTCCTGTATGACGAACCCACAACGGGCCTCGACCCAATCACAGCAATGCAGATCAATGCCCTAATCGTGAAAACGCAACAGGAGCTCAAAGCGACGAGTATCGTTGTGACGCACGATATCCTCTCCGCCCTTTATGTCGGCGATCGTCTTGCCCTTATCGAAGAGGGCAAAATCGCCTACTTAGGCGATCCTGACGCTTTTATGAAAATCGATGATCCGATTATAGAGTTCTTAAGGAAGACTATTTCTCAAGACCCGCGAAAATTCAGAGAGGAGAAGCTTAATAATGGGTGAACAGGTAAAGAACATGCTGATCGGCATTTTTATCATTGCCGCCTGCACCCTTCTCGTGGGAATTGTGATGTTTCTAAAGCCCTCCGTTGGAGATGGCAAAAAGACCTTTTACGTCCGTTTTTCCAACATCAATAAGATCAATGTCGGCACACGTGTCATTTACGCCGGAAAACCTGTTGGACAAGTGGTCGCCATCGAACAGATCCCCGATCCGCGTAAACAGCCATATGATACTCTAGGTCGCTACTACTTTTACCAGCTGACCGTGAAAGTAGACTCGAGCGTCGTGGTTTACAATACGGATGAGATCTCACTCCAAACATCGGGCCTTCTCGGAGAGAGATCGGTGGCGATCACTCCCCGCTGTCCCCCCAAGGGCATCACGCCGCGCATTATCTCTCACCAACCCATGTATGCAAGCTCAGTCGACCCAATCGAGAATGCCTTCGTGGAGCTGTCGAACGTCGCCAACAAGATGGAAGATACGCTTGATGAGACGACAAAATGGATTAAAGAAAACGGCGATTCTGTTGCCTGCGCGGTGCAAAACTTTGGAAATGCGATGCATCAGATCGACATTGCAGTGGGTGAAGTCAATGAAACGGGTGTGATCCGTGAAATTAAACAGACCGCCACCAACCTGCGCAGTGTGACAGCTAAAATACGCAATGTGATCGCAAATCTCGATGCAGACGGAACATTTACAGATATTTCCGCCACAGCGAAAAACATCAAAAGAGCAAGCCGTTCTGTAGAGCTCATCACGCAAGATCTTGCAGACGGGAAAGGAACCCTGGGCAAGCTGCTAAAATTTGATGATCTTTATCTCAGATTCACATCGATCATGAGCAAGGTCGACAACCTGATGAACGATATCAACAATTACGGGATGCTCTTCCACCTCAACAAAAACTGGCAGCGCCTGCACTCGCAGCAGGTCAACCTCC
Source organism: Chlamydiae bacterium Ga0074140 (assembly GCA_001464115.1). GTDB lineage: Bacteria > Chlamydiota > Chlamydiia > Chlamydiales > Rhabdochlamydiaceae. Next base: position 10,469 of record LNES01000004.1, read on the forward strand.
TCAATGCGCTCAACACACCAAACAGCTTCAGAGACTACTTTGAAGATGAAGTTGCAAGGGTCAATACATCGATGCAGAGGATCTCGATGCTTCTTGAGAGAGCTGAAAAAACGCCTGAAAGAGAGAAGATTCTGAGCAGCGAGTACTTTAAACGGGATTTTGCTGAACTCTTGAGAAAAGCAGATCAGCTCTCGGACAATTTAAGACTCTACAACCAACAATTAGTGGAAGCTCAAGAAAAGATCGGGAGCAGTCAATAGGATGGAATCACTCCCCTACGCACAGCTGGCAAAAGGCAGCCTCCTCATTGCGAGTCCCGAGATCGACACAGGAGTCTATTTTAGAGCCGTTCTTCTCATCTGCGAACACAGTCCCGGCGGTTCTTTTGCTTTGATGATGAACAGACCTCTTGATGCCGAACTTCCAGAAGATATTCTCAATCTCAAACAAGCGGCCAATCCCCGCATTCAGATCTGCAACGGAGGGCCCCTTCAGCCCACGCAGATGATGCTCATTCACTCCTCCAATAAGATTCCCGAACAAACGTTGGAGGTGTGCAGCGGCGTTTATTTGGGTGGGGACCTGCAGTTCCTGCAAGAGGCTGCTAATGACCATGATGGTCCTCATCTTCGTCTCTGTTTTGGCTATGCTGGCTGGGGTTCTGGAAATTTAGAGCGAGAATTTATGAGCGGAGCCTGGTTTCTTCATCCCGCCTCCTCCCGACTTGTTTTCGAAACGCCTCCACAAAAGATGTGGCAGACGATCCTCCGTGAAATGGGAGGAAAATACGCCACGATGTCGATGATCCCCGAAGACCTCTCTCTTAACTAAGCGGCAATTCGAATCTCAGGCTTGAAAAAGAAAAAATTTTCCTTCCGTTCTCTCTGCTACATCCATTTTGTCCATTGCGACTCTTTCTTTCGTGCCCGCGCCCGTGCCCGTGCCCGATCTCTCTTTTTTTCAGGCTGCGATGCGAATCTCTGGCTTCACATGCCCCTTGAGAAGCTTATCCGTGGCATCCAAAATCGCTTTTCTTCGCACACTCAGTTCGCCATCGATGTGATTCATCGTGCTGACGAGACGAGCAAACCTGAACGGATCGATGAGCCTTTCACGGAGTGTGAGCGCTGGAGCATAGAGCAGCCAGAGCAGAAAATCCTTCTCCTCCGCAGAAATTGCTTCAGAGCTTCCCATTCTTTGCAAAAAGGCAAAAAATGTCGCCGCTTGCGCTTCGCCAAGATCGATGGCATCTTTGCACGTAAAGCTGATTGAATCGGGCTTGACGAGAAGAATCATTTTCATAAAAAAGAGCTGCGTAAAAATCTCAATGAAATCAAGGCGCTCTTTTCTCAAGAGCGTTTTTCTTCCAGAGAAAAACTGCTCGTGGATCATTTCTAGAGCCTCTTTTGTAAAGGCATTGATCTCTCCAGCTTCAGGTAGGGCCGGAAAATGGAATCCGCACGCCTCGCGACTTTCAATCTGCTGATAAAATGTCGAGAGAAAGAGCTCTGCTTCATTTAGGTTCTGGTAATCGCCCTTCTGGAGGTAGAAATCGCTACTCTTGTTGAAGGTTATAACTGTCAGGTTTTTGGAAAATTCTGGTGTGTTTTGCAGACCCTCTAATGCGATACAACGCGCGTGTTCCTTCCAAGAGGTGCGATCTTGCAGATTAAAAAGCAGATGAAGCTGTCCTTGCGCGCCCGCTTGAAGAGAGCGCAAAAAGGCGCGCATCTCCTCGACAACCTCAGCTTCATGAATCACCTCTTGATGAATAGGCGCCGGCAAGCGCAAAACGCTAATGTGCAAATCTTCTGCTACAAAGGCGTAAAGTTCTGAAGGGACATCCTCCTGTTCGAATGGATCAAATCCCCATCGCGCTTCATCTTCTCGAAATGTATCTAGTGTCTTCATTAAGGGGCCATTTGGATACCTTTTCAAATAGGTTCTAAGGTGGCCATCGATGTGAGAAAGCTCACTCCACGGAGAACCCGCACCAACCTCTTTATACTCAGAACGTGCGATAAGATGGTGAATCCAGTCGACCATCTCTTTGCGTCTTTCTTTGTGGAGGAAGAGCGCAGAGATCACTCCATGCACAAGCTCAACAGCACTATGCAAAAATGAACTCGCGTCTTGATTTGTAGCCGCTTCTTCATAGCTCTTCGTTCGAAGAGCTGCGCGCGTAAAGGCAAGGAAATCTTTAAAGTAGCTGAGACAGATCTTCGGGCTTTCGCCGCTCATTAAATTCCGCGCATTCGCAGCAAGCATAAGCGCCATGACCGCTTTGTTGAGCTCCACCACAAACTCGTTCTCTTTGTGTCGAAGAGCCTCTCTATAGAACTCATCCAAATCTATGACGACGCGTCGTAAAATCTCTTGCGCTGCGTGCTGAGCATTTCGATCTTCAATGGCACGGACTTTAAGAAATGGATTTTCATCCTCAAGGCCAAGCGCCACCTCATCGAATTCTCCAATCAACCGCAGATGTCGTAAAAGGGCACTCGTGAAATAGGGATGACCATTCTCTTTGCGAATGTAGAAAAGCTCATAATCGTTATCATGCCGCACCATCTCAAGATCTTTTAGTCCTTGCTTCTGAATCTTGAGCGTTTCTCGCTCGTCACTCTCCCCTTCCTGATCGATCCCCTCTTCACCTTCAACGTCTCCGCGAAAGCGTTTCAAAATCTTCTGCTTATAAAACTGCTTTAGATCTTGAAACTCTTCGAAACGCGATACATGCTCCTCTCCCGAAGCCCCCTTAGAGTAGATGTCCATTTTTTGCGCCGCCTCTCCCGCGAGAATCATGAGAGCCTGAATCCCCCGTTCGACCTCCGGATCTTTCAGATGCCCTTTATCTTTTTCGTAGAGATGCTCTAGGTACTCATGAATCACGCGAAAGGTCTCACGTGCCCGCTTGCGATTCTCATCATGGCGCGCAGGATCCAAAAACATTTGCGCGTTCAATTCCCCTGCAGTAGTTGGAATAAGATCTCGATCGATCTCCATGGGAGAAGAAGGAATGTCGAGCTCCGCCATGATGGAGAGGTTATCCACCGCCTCCATGAGCGACATCCTAGAACGCGAGCGATCGTTTTTTTTCATATTAACCCTCAAAACAGATTATTGTGTTAATTACTTTAATTATCAATTAATAAATAAAATTAGCTTTAATTGTTAATTTTATTAGATTAAACAGGCAAGTCGGGGGTTGAGGGGAGCTCTTCGTGTCTCCCTCCCAACCCCCAGCTGCCCCCTTGAGCTTCAATCCGCTGCGATAAATCGAGTGCTCGGAGGCGGGGTGTGTAGAACACTACCCCGCACGCCTTCGGCTCTCCTGCGCTTCGATTTCTCATTGCGGCTTGAAGCCATCGGCTGCTCGCGCGCTCACTTCCCCAAACCTCCGGGTTGGGTCCCCTCCCCGCGTCGTCTCGCAGGACCCCGTTAAGAATTTGGAGGCTGAGTTTAGAAGCATTACCTGGCACTGGAGCAAAGCTGGGAGAGGCTCCACGACGAAGGAGTGGAGAGGGAAGCAAAGCTCCAGCCGATGGCTTTAAGCCGCAATGAGAAATCAAACCGCAGGAGAGCGCAGCGTGCGGGGTAGTGCTTCGCACACCCCGCCGACGAGGAGTTGATTTATCGAAGCGGATTAAAGCTCAAGGGGGCGGCTGGGGACTAGCCGAAGGACTTGTCCCCGCACGTCTATTGCGCTTTCTTATAAATTCTAAATAAAAAACAGCGGACTTTAAAGGAAGTTGGAGAGGAGGGTGTAGAGGGCGCCGGAGAGGAGGGCGGAGCCGGGGAGGGTGAGAATCCAGGATACGCTGATCTTCTTTGCCGTGGCCCAGCGAACCTCCTTGAGAGATTTCGCCGCACCCACCCCCGCCACACTCCCTACAATCATCTGCGTCGAACTCAGCGGCATCCCCAAAAAGCTCGCCAGAAGAATGACGGCTGAGGCGCTCAGCTCAGTCGCAAATCCCTGTACGGGAGAGATTTTCGTGATATGGAAGCCCACAGTACGGATAATGCGCATACCCCCCGAAGCCGTTCCTAAACCCATCATTAGGGCGCAAATGAGAATGAGCCACAAGGGGATCTCTGGTGAAGCAAGAAGCCCACCAGAAAAGAGCCCCAAAGTGATGATCGCCATACTCTTCTGCGCATCGTTAAAACCATGAGCAAGAGCCACTAGGGAGGCTGATCCAAGCTGGAGACGTCCGAAGGTCCTCTCATGCTTTTTGCTCTTGTCAAAATGGAGAAGCAGTTTCATCAAAAATAGAGCCAGAGCAAATCCGATAATTGGAGAGAGGACGAGTGGAATAACCACCTTACTAATCACGCCTCCCCAGAGCACAAGTTTTGCACCACCTCCGATGAATGCGGCGCCGACCAGGCCCCCAACCAGCGCATAAGAAGAGCTGCTCGGCATGCCAAAGTACCAGGTCAGAATATTCCAGCCTATCGCTCCAACCACCGCGCAAAGAGTCATGAGAGGGGTGGCCCCGTTTGGATCGATAAGTCCTGATGTGATCGTTTTCGCGACACCGCTCACCTGCGTGGCCCCTACGGTGTTTAAAACCCCCGCTAGAAGAATGGCGGCAAGAGGTGCAAGCACGCGCGTAGCGATGACCGTTGCCACAACATTCGCCGCATCGTGGAAGCCGTTCGTATAATCGAAAAGCAACCCAAACATGACAATAAGAAGAATGAGCTCACTCATGAGTCTATCTCGAATTAAAAAAGTTATTTATTTTTGATGAATTTTGAGCAGATTTGGAGCTGGCTTTTTCAGACAATGTGTGAACACATGGCTTAAAAAGCCAGCTCCAAAGATGCCAAAAAGGGCGGAAATAAATTCTTGTTTGAATTCGAGATAGGCTCATACTTTGTGAATAACCCATTGCACATTTACTGGTAAACGGTGTAAATCGAAAAAAAAGAGATGGAGGTTACGATGAAACTTTTAGCACTACTACTCGCGCTCAGCAGTCCACTTGCACTCGCCCCACTTACCGCTGAAGGAAATCCTGCGATTCGCCTTGTCCCTGTGGAACCCACACCCGAACCAAGTCATGCAGAGCTAATCATCAGCTTTCCCGGTGAAGGTGAAGTCAAAGATAGCAATCCCGTCAACATGCAGATGAGGGTTCAGGGCTTTCCCATCGGAACCGGCAGCGATTTTGAAAGAACAAAAGAGATCTACAACGATCCCGATGGCCAAAGCGTCCACATCATCATTGACAATGAGCCCTACTTTGCCGTCCATGAAGCATTCGTCGATGCTCTCGACAACAACGAGGTCTATTTTGATCAGACCCTAGATTTTGATATCCCTATCCGCTTAAAACCAGGAGCGCACGTCATCCGCGCTTTTCCCGTAAGATCGTATAACGAGAGCTTAAAAGATCCCGGCTGTTTTACCGCCCGCACCTTCTACTTCCAGAAAAAGACGCCTCTCAAGGATATCGATCTCTCAGGCCCCTATCTCACCTACAACGAACCGCAAGATGAGTATGACTTCTCTGTCACTCAGCCCATCCTCCTCGACTTTTACATCACCAACTGCCAACTCTCCCAAGACGGCTACAAAGTCAACCTCTTCATCGACGGCACCAAAGAGCGCACGCTCACCCGCTGGGCACCCTGCTACATTTACGGGTTGAAGAAGGGACATCACAAGGTCCGCCTCCAGCTGATCGATCCAGACAACAAGCCGGTCCCTGGCGTCTTTAATGACGTCACGCGCACCATCAAAGTGCAGTAGAAAAAACTGCGAACGGAAGAGAGACACCTCTTTTCCGTTCAGGGATCTATCCTAATAAAACTCCCAATGAGATTTTGGGAAATCTTGAGACAGATTTTCCAAATCTTTCCGAAGGCAGTATTGGAGAAACTACATCTGACTGGTAACCCGCTAAAAGCGGACGTATTGCCGATAATTGGATAACTGCGCGCTGAAGGGTGTGAAGTTCTCTGGACTAGTCACCTAGAGGCACACGACGACGATATTTACACCTAATTTAATCCCCCTCGTGATCCGACATCAGTCCCGGTTACCAAGAGAATAATACTGGGAAGCTTGGGAGAGGGTTTTGATAAGGTTTTGCGTGCTTTGAGTAAAAGTGATGCAGCGGTCGTGATGGGATTTTAAGGCTTCAGAATGGCTGATTGTAAGAATAGTGGCTTTTTCTAACCTTTGCTTCAGAAGTTCAAACATATGTGTTTCTTTTTCAGCATCAAGAGATGACGTGGGCTCGTCAAGGATTAATACTTGGGGCTTATGAAATAGTATTCGCGCAAAGTTTAAGCGTTGCTGCTCGCCGAGAGAAAGAGATCTGCCCCAATCTTTCTCCTCTTCGAGCAATGGAATTAAATGAGGTAAAGATACCGCCTCTAAAATTTCCGCCAGAGACTTGCTATCTGATGTTTTTTCAGGGATAAGAGGATACGTAATGCAGTCTTTTAGTGTAGCTAAAGGGAAATAAGGTTTTTGGGGAATAAAAAAGAGACTTTTTTTTGGCAATGTGATCTCTCCCTTGGCATGTTTCCAGAGTTTAGCCAGTGTGCGGAGCAGAGAAGTTTTACCAAGACCACTCCTTCCCATGACTAAAACTTTTTCTCCTGAGAAAACTGTGAAATCAACCCCGGAAATAATGGGTTTATCGGAGGGATTGAAAATGGAGATGTTCGAAAAGGAGATTTCATTTTCACGATGAGTTTTATAGATTAGACTTTCGGGACGCTCATTTCCGGCTTGTTCTGAAGATTGTAAAAATCCAAAAAGACGATTTTTTGTTGCCTGAAGGGACGCAAACTGCTGATAAGACAAAGACAAGGTACAGAACGAGATCAAAACAGATGTAAAAGCACTTCCTACTTGCATAATTCCTCCCAGAGAAATCTCTCCAGAAAGGAGTAAAGGCAAAGAGAGGGCTGTGGGAAGAATAACCGCAATATGCATATGAGCATTTTGGGTTAAATTAATATAAAATTTTCTCCTGAGAAGCTTGTAATAATTCCTAGCGAGAAAAGAAAACCTTTTTTCAAAGATCTTTTCCTCGAACTTCTCGCCCCTGTTGAATGCTATTTCTTCACCATATTCCTTCACACGGAAAAGAGCGTAACGGAAATCGGCCTCTCGTCTTTCTTGTTCGTAATCTAAAGAAACAAGGGGCTTTCCTACCCATGCTGTGAAAACGTTAAACAAAATAGCATAGAAAATTGAAACCAGAGCTAGGTAGTGAGGAATCACAAAAGTCGTTCCGAATATAGAAAAGGTTAATGGGGATGAAAAATTCCAAAGGACCACGAAAAAGGAGGAGAGAGATACTACGTTGTGAAAAAGCAGATAAAAAATTGAAGTGCACCGCGAACAAAATAATCGGATGTCTTCGCTAATTCGCTGGTCGGGATTATCAACTTCCTGTAACTGGAAATAATAGGCACGCTTATCTAGCCATTTGCGAAGAAGATTTTTCGTCATCCATTCGCGCCATCTAAAATTCATCAAAGATTCCAAAATATCTTGAACGGAAAAGAGAACCATATATAGAGCAATCATCTTGGCTGTCTGGATCAAATTATCTACGATTTTTTCTTTGTCTTTTGCTGCGATGAAATCGTAGAATTCGCCAGTTAACTGATTCATGTTAATGGAGACATAGACTACCAACAAACTTAAACCCAAAGCTCCAAAAAGACAGGCCCAGGACCAAAGACTTTCTCGACATGTCCAGTAGGGCTTTACTAACCTGGAATATTGCTTGATCTGCGGTTCCATGGCCCAGTAATTTACCACAGAAGCTGATTCATTGAAAATAAAGAGAAAAAACATTTGTCTGTCATAGGAATTCATTCAGCCACTGAAGTTAATTTGGCAGAGAAAAACCACAAGAAGCTGAGAATAAAAAGCTTAATACAATCAACGGAAAAAGAGCTCACGCTCACCCGCTGGGCACCCTGCTACATTTACGGGTTGAAGAAGGGACATCACAAGGTCCGCCTCCAGCTGATCGATCCAGATAACAAGCCGGTCCCTGGCGTCTTTAACGACGTCACACGCACCATCAAAGTGCAGTAGAGGAAGCGATGATCGATGAGTGCTGAGTGATGAACGGAAGAAAAATTCGTTTTTTTGTTCACAAAAAGCTGTTGCCCCTAACTTCTGAGTTGCTCTAGAGTGTTTTCCCAACTGCGCATACGCGTTTTGGAAAAATCAGGAGCGCTAAATGTCCTCTCTTTCACTGCAAGCAAGTGGAGCCCCCCTTTTTAGTAAAAGCAATGATCCAATCAAACCCGCTGAGCTTCGCGATTCGCGACTTCCCAACGATTGCCTGAGCCTTGTTTTGGCTTATGCAGGCGATCCTTTGGTGTACCAAGGATTCCCTAATGACATTGTCAAGAAAGCATATATATCCATTTGGAAATCCTATTCGGAACACCCTCTTCTTGCCTCCCGTTTCAGTATTGGATCTACTCTGTTGGAGCGTTCCCAAAAACACGTTATGACGATTTACAATTTAACCATGAATTTTGCGCGTGGGAAAAACATCCTACCGACGATTCACAGGCTCATGGACAGGGGGATGGCGCCTCTTGCCGCTGCCCCAATCCTGGAAATTGCGCAGTTCGCTGAAGATGAAAGCCTACTTATGGTTTTTTCAAAAATTGTAGAAAAGATCAAAGGGCTACAACCCGAAGCTGCAGATTTTTTTAAAGAAATTGTAGAATTACCATTCGACAAACAAGCCTGCCGCATCCGTCAATGGATGCACAACAACTCGGAATTGCTTGGAACAATTACCTCGATCAATTTAAGCAAATTGTACTTATCGACAGTTCCAGAAGAGGTGACCAGCTACCTCACAGGCCTGAGAGATCTCAATCTTACGCATAACAAATTGGTAGCCATCCCCAAAGCGATCGACAATCTCGCTCTTTTAAGACGGGTTTTTTTCTTCCACAATCAATTGACCGAACTTCCAGATACGATAAGCAATCTCGCACAATTGACAATGCTAGCAGCCCCCAATAATAAGCTAGTGCGGATTCCAGCTAGTATTGGCAATCTTGCACTTCTTGAAGAGATCTATCTTTTCAAAAATGAGCTCACGGCGCTTCCTCCTTCTATTGGCAGACTTACAAACCTGCGTGTGCTTGCTGTTAGCTACAATCAGCTTACTCAGATTCCGGACACTATCGGAGATATCGATAATTTGACAGATCTCTCTCTTTCTCGAAATCAACTGACCTCGATTCCTCAAAGGCTCACCCTCCTTGCTTTAGAAAAACTGAACCTCTATGGTAATCCGCTAAAAGCAGACGTATTGCCGATTATTCAAGAATTACGCAACGAAGGTTGTGAAGTTGTGGGGGCTAGCCATTTAGAGGCTGAAGATGACGATATTTAAGCCAAAACAACTTGAAAAAAGGTGCAGGAGAAAAAATAAAAAAACGGCGCGTATTTAGTATATGCGCATCAAACAAATAGTCGCGTTCTCATTTTTTCTTTGAGAGATCTATCTGGAAAATAGATCCATATTCCAGACCCACGATGAGAAGATCCCCTCTCAATACGAGGCGAGTGACCTCGCAAAAAAAGGTTTCGATAACTTTGCTATCACCTGTCTTTAGATTCCAGAGCCTCACGGAGTGATCTTCAGATCCTGTCACGAGAATATCGCCTTGCAAGCGCATACACGTGATCGTGTCAGTGTGTCCTTTTAGTATTCGAATGGGTTTTGAATCATCTCGGAGATCCCAGATCGTACACGTCCGATCGCTTGTTGTGACCGCAAGCGTGTTGCCCTCAAACTCAAGAGCGATAACTTCTGCATCATGCTTAAAAGTTTTTAGCGACACATCTGATGTCGGATCCCACTTTTTGCAACTCTTATCGAAGGATCCTGTGACAAGCGTTCCATCTGATAACTGTAAACAAGAGATCTCCTTCGTGTGCTCTTTCAATACCCGCTTGCACTTACCCGTCCGAGCATTCCAAATGCGACAGGTTGTATCTGCGGATCCCGTAGCTACAAGATCATCCTCAATAGCAATGCAATTAATAGGGGCTATGTGCCCGCTTAAAACGTTCTCTCTTTCATATGTTTTCAGATTCCAAATGCTACCCGTTGTATCTGAAGTTCCACAGACCATGGTGATACCCTCAACCTGCATGCAATTAACAGAGGTATTCCCATGATTTAATGTTTTCAGCGTCTTGGTTGTATTAAGATCCCATACCTTACATGTGCCATCTTTAGATGCGGATACAAGGCGATCAGAGCAGAAATCAAGACTCGTCACCACTTGTGTGTGGCCAACAAACCAGCCTCCTTCACTTGTAATAATGTTGGACTTAAAAACAGCCCAATCCCAGTCGCCAGGAGCGTTTCGGGCCGCAACCAGCGTATTGCCTAAAAGCTTCATCGCACTGATCGGAGTTGGCGAAACACCTTTCGGCGGGGTGAGAGAAAAAATTCTCGATTTTTGAGTGGTTTCTGCATTAGAGGAGGAAAACTTACGCAAGCTGCTACAAACCAGCTTTGAGCATGGTGTTTCCATTAAGCGCACTTTATTTAAAAAATTGGGCCGGAAAACACCCGCCAAACGATTTGCGCAAATAGCTAAAGATCTTCCAGACATTGGTTTTCCTCTTGTTAAGAAAAAATTAAGATCATAAACCGACCCTGAAAACTTTCCTAGAAAAAATTATGCACATGGTAATCAATCATCATTCGAAGGAAATTCCCTCTATGCTATGATGCCTTGTGTGAAAAAAATTTTACTTCTTCTGATTTTCTGCGGTGCCGCGTATGGCCTATACCGTTTCTCTCATAAGCAGACGGCTGGTTTCGCTGTGAGCAAGATTCGCTCGGAGATGGTACCTGAAGCGAGGTGGGAGTGTGCTCCCCTTTCTGTGGAAGCAGAGCGGGATGTTAGGCACGCTCTTTCTCAACCCTACTCTTATTTGGGAAAGGGGGCGCAGTGCTATGTCTTTGGATCGGAAGATGGGCTCTATGTAATCAAGTTTTTCCGGATCTCGCACCTAGAAGCTTCCCCGTGGATCAAGAAATTTCCGCTTCCAAGTTTTTTGGATGCATGGCGAAAAGAGAAGATCGCCTACTACAACGATAAGAAGGAGAGGGATTTTACAAGTTACAAGCTAGCGTACGAAGAGCTGAAGGAGGAGACAGGTCTTCTCTATCTACATCTCAACAAGAGTCATCATTTAAAGCAGAAGTTACGACTAATTGACAAGATCGGTGTTGTGCACGAGTTGAATCTTGATGAGATGGAGTTCATTTTGCAAAAGCGCGCAAAGCCATTTTACTCTGCGATTTCGGAAATGATTCGGCAGCACGAAACGGAAAAGGCGAAAGCCGCCCTTTCTGAGCTTGTTCAACTCTTCTTTAAGCGCAGATCTCTCGGTCTATCTGACAAAGATCCCGATTTAAAAACCAATTTCGGAGTCATCGAAGATCGACCGATGCAGTTTGATATCGGCCGCTTTAAAAAAGGTGTTCTCTCCAAAAAGAATGAGCCCTTTCGCGAGGAGTTGATCCGGATCACAGACTCCTTTAAACACTGGCTAAAAAAACAGGAGCCCTCCCTGGCGAGCCACTTGGAAGAGGAGATTCAAAAAATTCCCGCGAGGTCATTCCCTGAAAATGAAACTGACTAACTTTGCATGCAAAAAACTGGTCTTCATGGGACTTTTTCTCTTCGGCTTTCTGCTGACAGAAAAATTCTGCATCAAAAGAACAGATGGCTTTACGGTCGCCGCGGTTCTCTCTTCTCGTCCTTTCAACGAAACGTGGGAGCCACGCGCTCTATCTTCAACAGAAAAGCTGAGAGTAGAGGAAGCTTTAAACCAGCGATACCGGTATTTCGGCTGCGGCGGACAATCCTTTATTTTCTTTAGCGAGGATGGGAAGAGCGCGCTCAAGCTATTTAAACAAAAAAAGTTCAACCTTCCCCTCTGGATGCGTTTCATCCATATCCCCTACATCCTCGATCGCTACCGTGAAAAAAAGATCTGGTCACGCGAAGATAAACTGGCCCGTGATTTCACAAGCTACAAGATCGCTTTCGACAAACTTCAAAATGAGACGGGGCTGATCTACGTTCATCTAAATAAAACAGACTCGTGGAAAAGAAAACTCACTCTCATCGACCGCTTGAACATCGAGCATCAGGTCGATGTGGATAGTCTGGACTTTGTCATTCAGAAACGGGCGGAGCTCGTTTATGAGAGGATCATTCGACAGATGCAAGCAGGAAACCAGGATGAAGCGAAAGAGAGCATTTCGCAAATTATCTCCCTCATTGTGAAGCGCTGTGAGAAAGGGTATCACGATCGCGATCCGAATATCCGCACCAACTGTGGATTCATCGAAGAAAAAGCGGTAAAGATCGATGTGGGCCGCTTTGTGCCTAACGAGGAGATGAAAAAACGCGAGGTGATGAAGCGAGAAGTTGTGCGCATCACAACTCCTTTTAAAACATGGATTGCCGATACTTACCCGCAACTCATCCCCCATTTTGAAGAGGAGATCGATCGTCTGTGAAGACTCTCCTCTACCTACTCCTTGTTGCACTGCTCTTTCCTCTTGCCCGTTTTTGCGAACGAGAAACAGCAGGCTTTTCTGTGATGAAAATTGCCGCCGCGCAACCTGAAAAAGACGAGGCGAGAACCCCACCGGAAAACCTTTTTGATCAAAAATTCGTTTTTCTAGATCGAGGAGGACAGAGTTTTGCTTTTGTTTCCGAAGATGGGAAAACTGTGATCAAATTCCTGAAACGCCGATTCTCTCCCAACTTTCTTCTACAACCTTATCTTCCAGCTTTTTTGCGACAAGCTGCACAGAAAAAGCAGCAGTACGTTCAAAAAAAATGGGAAAGAGATAAGGCGAGTTATAAGCTGGCATTCGCTAGCTTAAAAGCCGAGAGCGGCCTTATTTTTGTTCACCTTCACACCAGTAACAATCTGCAGAAAAAAGTAACGATTATCGACAGGCTAGGAATCGCGCACCTCATCGATCTGGATACCACAGCTTTCGTTGTGCAAAAGCGAGCGACACCCTTACTTGAAGATCTCCAGAAAGAGATCCGAACGAAGAATATCGACAGTGCTAAACAGACTCTTCAAAAAGTTGTAAACCTTGTGTGCTTACGCTGCGATCGAGGCATTGCTGATGAGGATCCTCGTCTATACAAGAACCTGGGACTGCTCGAAGGAAAACCTATCTTTATCGATGTCGGAAGATTTAAAAGAGATGAGACGCTCAGAAAACCGACCGCTCTGTACACAGATCTTCTTCGTTCAACTGCCAAACTAAAAGCCTGGCTCATGCAGGAGGATCCTGCTTTGGCTTTCTACTTACAGGAGCTCATTCAAGATGTTTTGGATTAAAGCGCTGTTTGGTCTACTCAGCATTTTCGGCGTTTGCAGACTCGCTCACCACACAACAGAAGGGTTCCGGATTAGCAAAATTCAGAACAATACATTTGAGAACGAAGAGTTCCCCGCCGGACTCTCATTCTCCGCCGTTGAAGAGAAGAGAGTCAAAGAGATCCTCTCACAGCCTTTCACCTACCTGGCACGGGGAAAACAGAGCTTTGTCTTCGTTTCAGAAGATCAAAAAACGGTGCTTAAGCTTCTGAACAACCACTACCAGTGGCGGATCCACGCCCACAGCTTACTACCAAATATTCCCTGGAAAGAGGAGAACCTCTCCTATTTTGAAAAGAAGATGAAGATGACCTATCAGAGCTATCTCCTCGCTTTCTCGCAAATGCGCGAAGAGACAGGGGTCTTTTTTTTACACCTTAAGAAATCGGATCACCTCAAACAGAAGGTGAAGATCGTCGATAAACTCGGGATCGCCCATGAGGTCGATCTTGATAAGACCGCGTTCATTCTTCAGGAGAGGGCAACACTTGCTTATACCCAGTTCGCAGAGTGGATTGAAAAGAAGGATATCTCCACAGCAAAAGCCGGGATCTCCTCGATTCTCGACCTGCTTAAGACGCGTCTTGAAAGAGAGATCTCTGATCGGGACCCCCTCATTCGGACAAATATCGGCTTTATCGCCGGAAAGGCTCATTTTCTCGATCTGGGCCCCTTTTCCAAAAATTTTATACAGAAAACCCCCTCCGAACAGCGCCAAGAGCTCCAAAAGATCACACATAGCCTTAAGCTGTGGCTGACCGAAAAAGAGCCCTCCCTCGCAGAGTTCCTTGATGAGGAGCTCTCCAAAGCCCTATAATCCTCTTCCATGCGCATAAAAAAGCTTCTCCTGACTGTTCTTGCGGTTGTCGCGATCGAGCGGTTCTGTTATGTCCAGACGGCAGGTTTTCGGCTTGGCAAGATCCATTCGGATTTCGTCTACGAGGCGGGCTATCCTCAGCAGGAGGAAAAAAAACCAGAAGTTCTCAATCGACCCTTCAAGTTTTTAGGAAGCGGTGTGCAGTGTTATGCTTTTCTCAGCCAGGATGGCACAACGGTGCTCAAAGTTTTTAAACACTATCACAATTTTCCCATTGAGGGGTTTTGGAAGAAGCTACCGCTCCCTCCCCTCTTGCAACAATGGCGCGCACATCTTTTAGAACGAAGAGTGAAAAGACTTCAATCGATCTTTTCCAGTTGCGAACTCGCATACAACGAATACCGCCAAGAGAGCGGAACACTTTTTCTTCATCTTCAACCGACAAATACGCTTAAGCAAACCCTTACACTGATCGACAAATTGGGAATCGCGCATCAGGTCGATCTCGATACCACCGCCTTTGTTCTTCAGAAAAAGGTTGAGATGCTCCCAGAAAAAATGAAAAACCTTCAAAAAAAGGGAGATCTCGAGGGAATAAGGGAGTGTCTCTCTTCTCTATCTGTCCTGATTGATGAGCGTTGCAAAAAAGGCATCACCAATAGCGATCTTCGTCTCGAAAGAAATATCGGCTTTATCGGCGCGCGCGCGGTGGAAATCGATCTCGGCTCCTTTCAAAAAATGCGCATAACAGAGCGTGAACAGGAGATCGAACGTGAGCAGCAAGTCGTAAAACGCTTTCTACAAAAGAACTACCCAAAATATGTGGAAGAAAAAGCTCTTTAAAATCCTGCTGTTTATCGGATGCTTCGTAATCGTTGAACGCTTTTGTCATAAGCAGACACGAGGGTTTTGTCTACAAAACATTTTCCCCTCCAAAGAATTGCCCAAGGGAACTGCATCAGGAACACTGCCCGATCTTTCACAACCATTCACATTTCTCGATAGCGGCCTCGAGTGTTATGCTTTTGTCAGCGCAGACCAAAAGCTCGTGTTAAAATTCTTCAAACAGCACCATGTACGTCAGGCAGAACTTCTATCTACACTTCTTCCCGGCTTTGAAAAGATGCGCAGGCAGAAACAAGATCGTTTAACAAACAGCTTTGCGAGTTGCCAGATCGCCTACGACGAATTAAAAGAAGAGACCGGTCTTCTTTACCTTCACCTTGCAAAAACAGGTCAAAAGCTCCCAGCTGTCATCCTCATCGACAAGCTGGGCATTCGGCACCAAGTTTCTCTGGATGAGGTCCCCTTTCTGGTACAAATGCGCGCCGAAAAGTTGCTTTTCTCTCTTCACGGCCCTGAAGCAAAAAAATGCCTCACCTCGCTTATGCAGCTGATCCACTCTCGATGTCGTAAAGGCATTGCGGACAGAGACCCTACTCTGCTCAAAAACTTTGGGTTTTTGAACAGCCAAGCGATTGTGATCGACCTGGGCTCTTTTTCTAAAGACCCCTTCCTAAAGCATCAAAATCGTAGAAATGCCACACTCTTCTATGAGACACTACCGCTTAGGTGTCTACTGACAAAGGAATTCCCAGATCTTCTGCCCCACTTCGAGGCAGAATTTAGCCGGATGCTAGGAGATGAATAAGTTTTTAATAAAATTTGTCTGCTTCTGCTTGATATTTTGGATGGTAGAGCGCTTCTGTCATGACAAGACAGACGGCTTTGCGATCTCTCATATTCTTTCAGATCTTACTCCGGATCTAAGGCGTGAGGTTACTCCACCATCATCTAAACAATTTGTGGAGATCGAAAAGATCCTCTCTCAGCCCTTCACCTATCTCGGGAGTGGAGGACAGTGCTATGCGTTTTTAAGCGAAGATAAGAAAACAGTTTTGAAGCTCTTCAAACACCACCACCTCAAACCCGTATTCACTGTCTCAGAGGAAAAGCGAGAAGCTTTTTTTGAAAGCTGCAAGCTCTCTTTCGATGAACTGCGTGAGGAGACAGCTCTTCTCTATGCGCACCTCAACAAAACAACGCACCTCAAACGCTCGATCACACTCATCGACAAGTTGGGGATTCGACACCTGGTCGATCTCGACAATCTGGAGTTTGTTCTCCAAAAACGTGTCTCGTTGGCTCTGCGCTCTGTGAAAAAACTGATGCGCTTACAGAAGAAAAATGAGGTGGAAAAGGCGGTTGTCGCAATCGTCGAGATGGTGGGATCTCGTTGCCAAAAAGGGATCAAAGATCACGATAATGGCATGCGGCGCAATATGGGATTTTTGGAGGGAAAAGCGGTATCCATCGACATCGGATCTTTTTCAAAATCGGCCGAGATCATGAAACGAGAACGGATGAGAAAAGAGATCGAGGAAAAGACCTGGCGACTTGCTCGCTTTCTCAAAAGATATGATGAGAAACTCTGGCAACGCTATAACCAAGAAGTAGAACGAGTGGTGAATGAAAAGGGGATTTAAGTTTTTGATTGTTCTACTCCTCGCCTGGGGGGTGGGAATCTTTTGCGAAACCCAGACCCAAGGATTCCGTTTTCAGGAGATTCTCTCCCATATGCCGAACGCTGAGCGCTGGGAAACTCCAAAAAACGACATCTCCCCTCTTCTAAACCAGCAGTTCTCTTTTCTGGGTAAGGGAGAACAGTTCTACGCCTTTCTGGGTGAAGATCAAAAAACGGTGCTAAAATTCTTCCGACACCGCAAAACCTTTTGGGGAAAAGAGGGAGATCTCTCTCCTCTTTTCGACAGCGCAAAACTCGCCTTTGATGCCCTCAAAGAGGAGACCGGCCTTATTGCACTTCAACTGAATAAGAATTCTAACTTACCTAAGGTAACGATCAAGGATAAGCTCGGCATACTGCACACTGTCGATCTCTGCAAAACTGAGTTCCTGCTCCAGGCACGTGCGGAGCTTTTTTGTCAGGCCCTCGATGAGAAGATGAAACACGGCGACGGGGAGGGAGCAAAAAGACAGATACGATCGCTCATGACCTCTCTTTACTCTCAATGCCAAAAAGGAGTCCACAATAGCGACACTGCCTTTAAGCGCAATTTTGGTGCGGTAGGAGAACAAGCCATCTGTATGGATATTGGCTCTTTCTGGAAAGATGATCGCTTAAAAGCGAGAGCCGCTGCTGAGGAAGAGATCTCCAGAAGCACTGCGCGCTTGCAAAGGTGGCTCAAAAAACACTATCCTGAACTCTTAAACTGTTATGAAGATGCAAAAAAAGCTCATTAAGTACGTTCTCGGTGCTGCTCTTCTCTGTGCTTCTTTTTTTGGCACATGGCAGGGTTTTGTTCACTTCAAAGACCATAAGAAAAGCCGGACTGCGCAAAAAGGTCTTCCGCTTGCGGAAAAGCCGTTTGTCGTTGTGATCCCTTCCTATAACAATGAGCCTTTTTGCGAGAAAAATCTCCGCTCTGTCTTCGAACAGAAGTATAAAAACTTTCGCGTGATCTACATCGACGACAGCTCAACGGATAAAACTTTTGAGCGCGTGCAAAATCTCGTAAAGCAGTGCGATGAGGTAGCACGAGTCACTCTCATCAAAAACCCTGTGAATCGCGGATCGCTCGCCAACTACTACCACGCCATTCATTCATGCCAGGATAACGAGATCGTCGTTGCGCTTGATGGCGATGATTTTCTCGCGCACGACGGCGTGCTGGCAAAGCTCAATCGTGCATATGCAAACGAGAATGTCTGGATGACCTATGGAAACTACCTAGACTACCCTACCTATAAACAATCCTCCGTAGTGCCTTGCAAGAAGATTTCCGATGGGATTATCCGCAAAAACAGCTACCGCAAAGAGCCCTGGACTGCGCTCCATCTCCGCACCTTCTATGCGGGACTCTTCAAAAAAGTTCACCTCGAAGACCTTCTTTATCAGGGTAAGTTTTATCCAATGACCGGCGATCTTGCAATGATGTACCCCCTTCTTGAAATGGCAGGAAAGCACGCGCGGTTCATTCCCGATGTGCTCTATCTTTACAACCGGACCAACCCGATCAATGACCATAAGGTAAACCTTACATTGCAACAGGCGTGCGAGGGAACGATCCGCAAAACACTCCCCTATTTACCCCTAGAAAAACTTTCGCACGAAGAAAAAGCGGAGAAGACACATCTTGTCATCTTCTCTTATAACCGCCCCCTGCAGCTTTACGCGCTGCTCGAATCTACACAGAAATGGGTGCAAGGCGTTGAAAAAACTTCCGTTCTTTATCGGGCGAGCCCTGGAGATTTTGCTAGAGGATACGAAGAGATACAAAAGAATTTTCCTGAGGTTCACTTTTTCAGACAGTCCGACCTTCCCGAGAAAGATTTTCAGCCCCTCCTCTTCGAAATTCTCTTTAGAGATGAGAGCTGCCCCTACCTGCTCTTTGCCGTCGATGACATTCTCGTGAAGGATCCTGTCGATCTGCGCACATGCATCCGCAGCATGGAAAAGACGAACGCTTACGGCTTCTATCTAGCGCACGGACTCCATCTCGACTACTGCTTTATGCAAAATTGTGCGCAAGAGATCCCTCCCCACGTCTCTCTCGATGAGAACACCTTTGGCTGGCAGTTTAAAACAGGAAAAGCGGATTGGAACTATCCCAATAGCCTCGACATGGTGCTCTACCGTAAAGAGGATGTGGAGAAAGATCTCAAAACCCTCACCTTCCACAACCCCAACACTCTCGAAGACAAGTGGGCAAAGATCCAAAAGAAAAAGCGCGTCGGCCTCTTCTTTGACCGCTCGCGCACTCTAAATATTCCACTGAATTTGGTGAATCTCTCTTCGAACAGGCACATGAACGCCTACTCCACCGAAGAGCTCTTAGAGAAGTTTAAAGCAGGACTCAAGATCGACCTCGAGCCCTTTCTACACGTTGAGAACCGCTCCAAACACCATGAAGCGGATGTTCATTTTGTGAAGCGTTAGTCCCTATATAACCTGCTTAAAAAGGCTTCAAACAGATGGCGGATCCAGCGGAAAGGTGCGAGTATGATTCCCGCTAACCAGTTACAACAGCCAAGCTCATCAGATGAGCTCCCAAACTCTGCTGCATTTCTTGCGCCTCTTATTTCCGGAAGAACTCCCAGGCGCAAATGCGAACCGCCAGGTGGTGACACCATCAAGGGGCTCTGGAGCAAGTTTCCAAACTGTGGCCTAAATGCCTGTGCAAATATTTGATTGTCCCTTTGTTCCTGCTCATCCAACATCCTCAGTACACTTTGGGTAAATAACCCTTGTTGGGGTGCGGGCCGTGCCTGACTCATGAGGATTCCACCCAAAGCCATGGCCCCAAATTGCGCCCGATTTTGTAGACTTTGAAGGCTTGGGAGTGAAAAACCTTCTCTCGGTTGAGCTGCAGGAGCAGGCTCTTCGTCAATTTCCTCATTCGAAGCAGGAGCACCCTCTGCAGCCTCGCCAGGCTCTCCTGGTGAAGAAAATATGTAGTCTGCAACCGAACCCATTTTTTCAAGTAGGCTTCCAGCGGCATTTTTTAATACATCATCACCTGCTGGAACAGCATCTTGCTGAACTCGTGGCATTGCAGCTGCATATTCTGCTGGCAGATGTGAGAATACTGATGCGAATAATTCGGGGGAAAGGGCAACGGGCGCTGCACCATAAAATGGTGCTGGGGTCTGATTAGCACCCTCTCCAATAGAACCTAAACGAAACTGAGAAGCCATAACTTACTCCTAATTAAATTTTGTAAGCAGATACACTGCCATAAAGTTCATTTACAATCTATCCGCACAACCCGAAGCAACGTCCAATTGCCATAAACAGCTGACCAATCCAGCGGAAGGGTGAGCACAAGACATAGAAAATCTGGCTGCAACAGCCGCGCTCTTCTTCGGGTGTGGGCTCTCCTAGTTCTTCTGCGGCATCATTGCCCTCACCGATACCATCTGCTTCTGTCGCCTGTGCTGAAGAGGCAGAATGTTGAACATTGGATGCAGGTGCATCGGGTTGTGATTCACTGCCAGGTGCGCCGCTATTGTCGAGGGTCGAAAGCTGTTCAGCTACCGACGCAAGTCCCTCAAGATTTTCTTCTGAATTTGGCATTGCGGCAATGATATGCTGCCCATTTACTTTGAGAGGTAAAACATGCATTTCGCTAAGGAGATCTTGTAAATCATCTTGTGTTTTTGCTTTCCCTAGAATGTGCTCCGGACCTCTCGCGACAAGCATCCCGTCCTGTTCAGCAAAAAAACACAAATTTCCATTTACAACGTCTTTTAGCTGCGATGGGATCTGATGAGGTGTTGCTGGAGACTGCACACGCGGTCCCAAAGCTGTTTGCGGAGCCATCAGAAGGTGACCTTTGGGAACTCCCTTGCCGGAAATCTGTTTTGGAATTTCCCTATATTGTCTCTGAAACGCGTTCAATGCTTGTAGCCTCGGAGAACCCAGCGTCGGGGTCCGATAATTTGCTGTAGCCCTAATTGTCATATATTCCTTCAAATTAAGTTCTTTATGGCCTTCTATTTTACACTAAGCACGACAACAATTCGATAGATTTATTGATTTAAATTAAATATTAAATTTACACACTAGCTAGATATAAAAATATTTTTTGAGCGAGCGAAAGCGAGCTCCTTGGAGTGCGGGGCTTGGCCCCGCCTTGGATTTGCTTAATTAAGGCGGCGCGCAGCGCCGCACTCCAAAGAGCGCTTTGCGCTCAAAGAAACACGTAATCGCCCACCGCTCATCGTTTCTTATCCCCTTCCCTGCTATACTTCCGCTCCATGAACGAACTTCTCTTTGGCCTACACCTTCTAATCGTCCTGTCCTTTGCTTGGGGCGCCCTTAAGCTTGGCAAGGAGGCTTTGACCGCATGGATTGCCATCCAGGCGATTCTCGCCAACCTCTTTGTGATCAAGCAGATGGAGCTCTTTGGGCTAACAGTGACCTGTAGCGATGTCTATGCGATTGGAAGCATTTTGGGGCTCAATCTCTTGCAGGAGTATTTTGGACGCGAAAATGCTAAGCGCGCAACCTGGATCTGCTTCTTTCTTATGATCTTCTTTGCGCTGATGGCAGCTCTTCATCTCCTCTATTTGCCGAGCAACGTGGATGGCACACACAGCGCCTTTACGACAGTGCTTGCACAGACACCGAGACTTCTTCTCGCTTCTCTCCTCACATTTTTTGTAGTGCAGAGGATCGATGTCCGGGTTTTTGCTCTCCTCCAAAATCTATTCCCTCGAGCTCCGCTTGCGTTTCGCACAACAGCAAGCCTTGTCTTCTCGCAACTTCTCGACACGGCGCTCTTCTCTTTTTTAGGACTTTACGGGCTTGTCTCCTCAATTGGCACTGTCTTCTTCTGGAGTCTTCTCATCAAGCTTCTCATCATTTTTACAATGATGCCGGCACTCTCTCTTTTTAAGAGGCGCGCGTATGAATAGCTTTAAGTTTGAGCTGATCCATCAATCGCAGAAGTCGCGCGCGCGCGTTGGAAGAATCCACACGCCACACGGCATCATCGACACACCAAACTTTGTCGCTGTGGGAACGAATGGAACGCTCAAAGCGCTCGACAATGCCCTAGTTTCTGAGATCGGGTTACAACTTATGTTCTGCAACACCTATCACCTGCTCCTGCAACCGGGAACGGAGGTGGTACGTCAAGCAGGAGGTCTTCACAAATTTATCCATCGCCATCTCCCGATCATCACGGACTCGGGCGGTTTTCAGGTCTTTAGCCTTGCTTACGGTTCTGTCGCAGACGAACTCAAAAGCCGCGGTACAAAAAAAGAGGGTGGCAGTGTTTTAAAAATTACAGAGGATGGCGTTCTCTTCCGTTCTTATCGCGATGGCCAAAAACTTCTCCTGACACCAGAGAGCTCCATTCAGGCGCAGAAAGATTTAGGCGCGGATATCATCATCCCTTTCGATGAGCTTCCCCCGTATCATATGCCAGCCGCAGATCTCAAACGCTCACTTGCGCGCACGCACCGTTGGGAGATGCGCTCTCTTGAGGCGCATCTGAAAAATCCTCAAGGCCAAGCAATGTATGGTGTGATCCATGGCGGGATCGATCCTCTTCTGCGCAAAGAGAGCTGCGATTTTTTAACGAAACAAGCATTCGATGGGTTTGCGATTGGCGGTAGCATCGGAAAAAATCGCAGCGAGATGTTCGAACTTCTTAAAACAACAATGCCCCATCTTCCCGAAGAAAAACCTGTGCACCTTCTAGGGATTGGAGATCTCCCTTCTCTTCGGCAATGTGTGCCGCTTGGGATCGACACGTTTGATAGCTCCTATCCTACACGTTCCGCGCGTCATGGCGTTCTTCTTACGGATGAGGGAGGCATTAACATTACCAAGGCGAGCTACGCACGCGACTTTGGCGCGCCCTGCCTCGAATGCTCGTGCCCCACTTGCACAAAATTCACCGCAGCCTATCTGCACCATCTCTTTAAAGCGCGCGAAATCACCGCGCTCACACTCGCCACCGTACACAACCTCCACTTCATGGTGGAGCTCATGCGCAAAATGCGCGAACGCATTCTTGCAAACGAACTGTAATTCAAATTTTTCTCGCTAAGAAAAGATTTTTTCATTACAAATTTAGCTCTGTATTTTTGATTTGAGTCCGCATAAAAGTGCACCAACAGGAGTCGTTCTCGATGAAAACGAAAGCTCTCTCTCTCATTGCCATGACCATGCTTTTCCCCTCCATCGGACAAGCTGCTGAAGGCAAAGCTCTCCCTTCTTCTCAACCTCAAAGCGTAACTTCTGAAACTCGCAAGGGCTTTTTCCTCTCGGCGGACTACATTTTCTGGAAGCCTTATGTGGATGACCTGGAGTATGCGGTAAGCGGACTCAAGTCTGGCGTCGCTTTTCCGCAGGCGGTCTCAACCGCGCCAGTCACTCCTGGGAAAATTTTTGAACCAGACTTCAAACCTAGTTCAGGGTTCAAAGTGGGTGCCGGTTATACGCTTGGCGGTCATAAAGAGTGGGACATTTTTCTCAACTACACGTGGCTAAAAAGCAGTGCTGATTCTTCCGTTTCTGCAAAGGGAGACTTCACGCAAAGCTTTTCGTCTTCGGGCCTCGATCGCCTCTATGGAATTTGGAATCATCCAGGGTTAGAAGCCAACACTGCCGGAACTGAATCCTTGGTATCAGGAAGTGGCGACTGGTCTCTTTTTTTTCAAACGCTTGATCTTGAGATCGGACGCCTGATGCAATTGCGCAAGCGTTTTTCTTTGCGTCCTCATGTGGGATTCAAGGGTGCCTGGATCGATCAAAAGTATGATGTTTCTTATGTCATTGCTAATTCTATTACGGCACCAGGCCAAACCGTGGTGGCTCTCAAAATTCCCATGAAAAATGATTTTCACGGTATCGGAGTGCGAGCTGGATTTGATGCGGCTTGGCACTTTTCTAAGCACTTTTCACTCTTTGGCAACCTTGGAGCCTCCCTTATTTGGGGTGATTTTTCCATCCATTCCAAAACTATCGAAACATCAAGGGTCGTCGCCGACGTCGTGAGTACGCCAAGAGGTGTCACCATAAACATTTCGAGCCGCTTTTACGATATTGTACCTGAATTAGATGCTACTCTCGGCCTTCATGCTGAACGGGGTCTATATGACAATCGATTTCTCTTAGAAGCGAACCTCATGTGGGAACAGCAAGTCTGGTTCAATCAGAATCAGCTTTTTTATTTTATGGACATAGCTGCGCTTGGCAATGGAATGCGCCAAAAAGGAAATTTATCCTTGCAAGGCCTTACAGCAAATCTGAAGTTCCATTTTTGATGCGACCTGGAAATGGACCTGTTGATGCGTAAAAACTAACTGGAGTTTGTAGAAAATGAAAATCAAATGCTTCTCTCTTCTCGCCTTGACAGCTGCTCTTCCCATGTTGGCGCAGGCTGCGCAGGAGACCAAAGAGAAACCCGCGCCCGCTTCTCTTACATCTGCAGAAACAAACAAAGGTTTTTTTGCACACGGAGCCTTTATCTACTGGCATGTGGCAGAAGAGGGTCTTGAATATGCAGTTGGAGGAATTAACGATCTCATCGTCACGACAACTTTCGATGTGCATAGAGGCAAACTCTACTCGCCGGACTTTAAGTTCGCGCCAGGATTCAAGGCGGGCATCGGCTATACGCTTCCGCAAAGCAAAGAATGGGACATCTCTCTCAATTACACCTGGCTCACTAGCAGCACCCATAATTCTGTCTCATCCACGCAGCTATTAAACACCTCGCCCTCCCGCATCTATGCTGTGATCGTCCACCCCGTTTTCGTCAGTGGCACAGCTGGAGCACCCATTCGTTTCGGAGAGGCGCGCTGGAAAATTCACTATCAGACTCTGGATCTTGAACTTGCGCGAGAGATGCAGCTACGCAAAAGGTTCTCTTTTAAACCCCATGGCGGACTTAGAGCTGGATGGATCGATCAGAACCTCCATGTGAACTATCAAATCGCAAGTTCTGTTGCAGATCCTGCACTGATCACGTTTCAATATGTCGATATTCCGATGAAGAATGATTTTGTCGGAGTTGGACTTAGAGCGGGGATCGATTCAATCTGGCACTTCAACAAGTATTGGGGGCTCTTTGCCAATCTCGCAACCTCTCTTGTCTGGGGCAGATTTACTATTCATGAGACGATGACGGAGACGAGATTTATTCAAGCCAATGGAGTGAATGCTGTACCTAGAGGAAAACTTGTCGATGTGCGTTCCTCCAATTCAGAAATATTGCCTGAAATTGACATCGCCCTTGGACTCCAGAGCAAAAAAGATTTTAACAGCTACAGCATAGAAGCAAATCTCGGGTGGGAATATACGCTCTGGTTTAATCAAAACCAACTCCTCCTCTTCAACGACCGGTTCTCCCTTGGCAAACATAAGCGATATAGGGGTAACCTCACCATGCAAGGGCTAACACTCGACGTTAAATTCCATTTCTAAATGACAGGATAGGAAAAGTGAAAACTAATAGGAGTTCCTTAACGATGAAAACCAAACTTATCGCACTAACCGCCATCCTCCCTGTTGCAGTCCAGGCAGACCAAGGTATGGAATCGCTATTTTCCAAAAAGAAGAACTCAAAATCTATCGCCTCATTGCAAGAAAAAAAATCTCCGAGCAATCTCTCTCAGGAAGAACCCACGAACAGAAAAAATGTTTTTTTCGTCGGTGATTTCATTTACTGGAGGGCACAAGAAGAGGGCTTAGAATACGCACTATCCGGGGTTTCTCAACTTCCCGCCGTTGGCACCGCGGTTTCGGTGAAAAAGGGAAAACTCTTTCAGCCCGATTTCAAATTTGAACCAGGTTTTAAACTTGGTGCAGGTTATATATTACCTGAGGAGAGAAAATGGGAATTCTCCCTTCTCTATACATGGCTTCATAGCCAAGCCAAATCCTCTCATACCGCAAATCTTCCTGCTGACATTGCGCCCCTCTCCCCTTCTAGCGTGTGGCCCACATTCTGTTTTCCAGATTTTGCACGCTCTAACGTAGGAGATGTTCCCCAACCACTTAGTTTTGCATCCGGAAAATGGCGCCTCGATTATCAAACCCTAGATCTCGATATCGCAAGGGCCATACAAATCCGGAATAGATTCCTACTAAAACCTCATGTGGGCCTCAGGGGTGCTTCCATCGATCAGAAATATGATATTCACTATGTCTTTTCTACGACGCTTCCCATTGTAGGTGCTAGGGTCACGCAAAACCTCTTTGCTACTCTTCCTTTCAAAAACAACTTTCTTGGGATTGGGATTAGAGCAGGGCTTGATAATCTATGGCAGTTTAGCCCCCGTTTTGGCGTTTTTGCGAATTTGTCAGCATCTGTGATCTATGGACGATTTAAAACCCACCAGAAGGAAACTGAAACCAAAGTAACTCCTCCTGCAGCGGGATTCCCCAGAGGAACTGGTGTGGATGTTTCACACCGATTTTACAAAGCTATTCCTGAATTAGATATCGCTTTGGGTCTTCACGCAGAGACTCCGCTGGAAAAGGGCCGTAAAATTGAAGCAAACATATCTTGGGAACAGCTCCTCTGGTTCAATCAGAATCAGCTTTTTGTCATTTCAGACATTGGCAATATTGGAAACATAACAAGACAAAAAGGCAACTTAAGTATGGGCGGCCTTACTTTTGACGTTCGTTTCCACTTTTAGAAGATTTACAAATAATCTCAAAAAACCAACTATGCGGATTAATGGCGACCCATTAAACGCATGGTTGTATGCAAAAAAGTTTGCTGTTCACAGGTCTTGTCCTTTCAAATCTCGCTTTTTCTGACACAAAACAAGAGCCTCCAGTACCCCCTCCTGAAAACAAGGAGGGCTTTTTTCTGAGTGGCGATTTCATCTATTGGCAACCCTCGGTTCAAGGAGTCGACTACGCCGTAAGCGGCATTAAAGCAGGAACGGCTGACCTTGGTCCTGTGAAACGAGGAAAGATCTTCGATCCCGATTTCAAATACAGCCCAGGCTTCAAACTCGGCGCGGGTTACACATTGGGACCGAGTAAAGAATGGGATCTCTTTTTGAACTACACTTGGCTTCAGAGCAGCGCAAAATCTTCTGTTACCGCAAATAATTTTGCCAAGAATCTCGCTGCAAATGCTCTCGAGCGTGTGTTTAACATTTGGGCGCATCCGCAGTTTAGTGCAACCGGCAATGGACAGATCCGCTTTGGTAGTGCGAAGTGGAATTTACATTTTCAGACGCTAGATTTAGAGCTCGCACGGAACATGCAGCTACGTAAATCATTTTTCTTTAAGCCTCATGCGGGACTGAGAGCTGGATGGATCGATCAGACATACAACCTTTTCTATGAGATCACAGACGACAACGAAGCCAACCTCACAGTTCTCGGCATAAAAGTTCCTATGAAAAACCGCTTTTGGGGTGTGGGACCAAGAGTTGGTATCGACACTCTTTGGAAATTTACGCCTCATTGGGGGCTATTCGGAAATGTTGGGGCGTCTCTCCTCTGGGGAAAATTTAGAACGCATCAAAAGAATGATGAGATCTCCAATACAACTGGCTCCACCGTCAATACTCCCAGAGGAGTTGTTGTCGATGTTTCTAGCAGCTTTCATACAATTGCTCCAGAACTCGACATCGCACTAGGGCTACACGCAGAAACCCATTTCCACAAAGATTATCTCTTCGAAGCAAATCTTGCTTGGGAACTGCAAACCTGGTTTCATCAAAACCAGCTCTTCTATTTTACCGACTCCGCCTCACTAGGAAACGGCATGCGCCAAGAAGGAAATCTCAGCCTTCAAGGACTCACTTTCGAGATCAAACTCCACTTCTAACCTTCGCGTGTTGGTCTGCAAAGCAGCGGTAGCAGGCAGGGAAATACTTCTCCTCGCAGCCGAGCTGTACGCTTGGACCTTCGAGAGTGGCCACACCATTGACATGCTTTAGATTGGCAATCGATTTGCGATTGCAGAAATGGCAGGTCGCTTTCACCTCTTCGATCGAATCCGCAAGTTCCATGAGCCTCAGAGAGCCCTCGAAGAGTTTGGTGCGAAAGTCTGTGCGAAGACCATAGCAGATCACGGGAATATCTTTTAAAAGTGTAATTTCACGTAGCTCATCGATGATGCGCGCAGGAAGAAATTGTGCTTCATCTACCAGAAGACAGCTGACCCCCTCATAATCTCGACTCATCAAGTCTGTCTCATTGTTCACCAGGATGTCTGCACTCATCTCGAGACCAGCGCGAGATTTGATCTGTCCCGTTCCAAAACGGCTATCCATCTCAGGCTTGAGGAGAAGCACCTCTTTCCCTTGTTGTCTGTAATTGTGTGCAACCGCAAGAAGGTTCAGCGTCTTTGCACTACCGACAGTTCCATACCTAAAATAAAGCTTGGCCATAATTTTGCCCCTCGTTAAGTTAAGAAATTGTTAAACACCTTTTTTATATGACACTGTCGAATATCAAAATCCGCGCTTTTACCGGCTCTGCCATCAAAACTTATCTCTCCACAGTTGCGCGCTTACGCGTAGAGGTCTTTCGCGACTACCCTTATCTTCTCGAAGGAGATATCGAACACGAATCTCAGTATTTAAAAAAGTTCGCATCTTGTAAAGATGCGATCCTGGTTCTTGTCTTTGATGGCTCTGAAATCGTCGGTGCTTCGCTCGGCATTCCTCTTGAACATGAGAGCGACCTTATCAAAAAGCCCTTCAAAGAAAAGAAGCTCGACACCGCTTCCTACTACTACTTTGGAGAGTCTACCCTTTTAAAAAAATACCGAGGAAGAGGAATCGGTCATCACTTCTTTGATCAGCGTGAAGCACACGTCCAAAAGCTCAAACGCTACAAGCAGATCGCCTTCTGCTGTGTCGTTCGTCCAGAAGACGACTCACGCATCCCTAACGACTATCTGCCTCTAGATGATTTTTGGAAAAAACGGGGCTATGTGAAGCACCCCGAAATGCTCACAATGATTACTTGGAAGGATATCGGTAAAACAAAACCGTCTGTGAAGCCCATGGTCTTCTGGATCAAAAGCCTCTCTACACGGCGAGAGCGTTAGGGGCAGCTGCAATTTCTTGCAGCCTGTTTGCTTTTATCTGGTCGGAAGAAAGACGGTGATGCGCGATTCCATGTCGTTCTGCCACAGTAAGTACACTGTCAATCTGCGCTTCAGAAAAGAGGCAGCGAATGAGCCCGCGTCTCCCAAGAACCCCGCCATAAAAGCCACATGTAGCATCCTGCATCTCTTCTAAGTCGATGAGAGCTACGCGTCTTCGTCCTTGAAAATCGGGTGCAGTATCTAGAACGGGGATATTGCGCCAAGTCACGTCGCTAAAGCCTGTTTTCTCTACGAATGTTGCGAGCTGGCTGACCGTGTCATCAAAACCCGGGAGTCTTCGATAGTATTCTTCCTGCTGAAGCGGATCTTCATGAATTTGTTGATGCTGCTCGATAAGAATCCCTTGCCTCGCTTGACCGGACCCGATCTCAATTTTTCGCGCTCCAGGCACAACGAGAAGATCGAGACCCTCTGCTAGACAGGTCTCTTTGGCTCTGATCATATTCTGGAAACGCTCCTCTGCGACTTGCAGCGAGCTAATCGGAAGACCATTCCCATATCTAACTTGTCCAACCTTCGCCATTTTAAAAATAAGACCTGGAAAATCGGGAAGACCAAAAACAAGATTGTTTTCTGCTCCATACCAGTGGATTGCTGGATTCTCGTTCTCTTCTTGGATATCCTCCAGCAATTCTTCAATTCTTCTGGCAACTCCATCGGGGATGATGACACCTCGTTCTAGCTCCGCTCGCGCATCGATAATCTCAAACTGGTGAATCGAATGAAGGATGGCTTTTGCAACCAGCATGATGAGCGGCAGAACAACAGTAAAATAGGAGATAACTTTTAAAGTCGTCGCAAAAAATTCTGGAGAGTCCTGCATAAGGACTGCGCGCGCAGGTTCTTGCGCAGGAATCACAAACGCTTTTCGCCCACCTAGATAGAAATAGCTATCGACTGTTTCTAAGAGAGTTTCCGAAAGCGATGTTTCGCGTCCATTAAAGCTGACCGCGGTAAAAAAGCTTACGCCTGCCATCGGGGCCTCTTCTTTTAAGCGTTCCCTTCGGGAATGAACGACTCTAAGAACTCGTGCGATATTGGCCGATCTGTAGCTGATGCAGGATAAGAGATCGTCAACTTAAAGAGCCTCTGCCCCACGCGGATGAGCCTTCCCACAACCTCTTCGTCACCTTTCTTGTAGTGGAAGTCCATTGCTGAATGGCTCTTGTGCTCTGTGAAATCTTTGCCAATGAGCTCGCTTGCCGCTTCTAATTTAAAGAGAACATCAAATACCCCGCGCAGAATTCTCTTCGAGCTTACAAACGACCATTTTTTAGGAAGATCGATGTAACTGACCGTGTAGGTCACATGAGGCTCTGTCTGGCTCTTAAATTCGTTATAGTTCACAGAACCGCTCGAATGTGGAAGAGCCATCTCTTTCGCTTCTTGCTGAGGATCTGTCGGGAAGTGGACATGGAAGCCCGCTTCTTTTGAAGAGTATTGAACCCAGCCGGTGATTTTCTGCTGCTGCTCAAACCCGATCGTATACTCGGTAAGCTGTTTACTCATCACAGTGAAAGCAAGCAGGGCAACAGTAATCGCATATCCGAGAAGAACGCGGACAAGGCGCGGCTTCGTCTGTTGAAGGACACCGTGTCTCTTCTTCATAAAGAACGCGCGCTGAAATGCCTCTTTATACGAGAGCTTTCTATCCAGAGATATCCCGAAGAAAGCCTTCCCGGCGGTTGTCTTCCATTTGCTTAGGAGTGCTGCCTCTACAGGAACGAAAAGAGGGGGTACTGCCATGGCGAACAATACGTAAAAGAGAGGATTAACGTCGAAGGGCAGGACGAGGGAAAGCAGAAGCCCAAATCCGAATGCCAAGCAATAATCGATCAACCGGGCGCAAGCGCGCGATAAGAGTGACGGGCGGCCTGTTTGAGGATGTTTATTCATAAATTATACTCCTTATGAACCGACACATTTTAAGGCCAGTTCTCTATGTAAAACAAACAATTTTAAAGCCTATTCCCTTAAAAGTCAATTTATTATAATTTTTAGTTTACAAGACACTAACACACTCAGGATATTCGACATGGAATTCGTTAAAACCCCTTTTTTTACCGAAAACCTTTCACGCATCGCCCTGGGGACCTGGGCACTTGGGGGATGGTTGTGGGGAGGCACCAGCGAGCAGGAGTCGATTGCGACCATCGTAGAAGCGATGAAAAGGGGGATCAATCTCATTGATACAGCCCCCGCCTATGGTGCAGGAGTCTCAGAAGGCTTTGTAGGAAAAGCTCTTAAAATCCATGGCAATCGCTCAAAAATTATCTTGTCAACCAAGGTGGGCATCGAATTCAGACCCGATGGGAGCGCTGTACGTAATCTGACCGAACAGTTCATGCTCAAAGACTTTGAAGGCTCTTTAAAGCGGTTAGAGACCGATTACATCGACATCTACTACATCCACTGGCCCGACCCTCTTGTCCCAATGGAAGAGCCCGCAAAAGTCATGGCTCGTTTGCACAAAGAGGGAAAAATCCGCGCCATCGGTGTAAGCAACTTCTCTCCAGAACAGTGCGATGAGTTTCGAAAATTTGCACCAATTCATTTTATCCAACCACCCTACAACATCTTCGAAAGAAATATCGAAACAGACATTCTCCCGTACAGCAACAGGGAAAAGATCTTTCTGATGACCTACAGCGTACTCTGCCGCGGTTTGTTGAGCGGAAAGATGAGTCGCGACAGAAAGTTTGCGGGAGATGATCTGCGCAAAGGGATCGACAAAAAGTTTCTGCCTCCCTCATTTGAAGAGTATTTGCTGGCTTCAGAAAAACTCACCGCGCTTGCAAGAGAAAGATATGGCAAAACACTTCTCGAACTTGCCATTCGTTGGGTGCTCGATCAAGGAGCGGAAATTGCGATCTGGGGAGCGAGGCGCCCCTCGCAACTACAGCCTCTTGACGGTACGTTTGGTTGGCATCTCGATGATGAAGGGAAACAAGAGGTCGACAAGATCCTGAGAATGACAATCAAGCATCCTCAGGATGTTACAACCTATATGGGTCCACCTAGTCGCTAGACGAGCCGTCGGAAGGGGGAGGTGTTCCTACTGGAGAAGAGGAAGAGTCTCCATCTGTATCCATTAAAGTAGCAAAATCTGCGGTGGTGGTCTGTCTAATAACTCTTGGAACAGCGCGCGCGCCAATCCAATCCTCATCTTCGAGTAGTGGGTCTGGCAACGACGTAGTCGATGTGACTATCGTGGTCGCCGTCTGGTTGGCCGATCGTGGCAAAACAAATGGAATAGGATGTCTCATCACTGGAGTACCCTGCGCTCTCTTTCTTGGTGCAACTGGAGCTTGAGAAGGAACCGCTGAGGGTGCAGGCGTGAAGGGAGCTGAGGGTGCAGGCGCTGAGGGAGCAGACACATTGGAAGACATCCCGTTGCCAGGTTGACCAACTGCGCCATTCACACCAGGGGAACCCGCAAAGCGCAACACACGCGGCATCTCAGGAGTTGATGGTGCGCTTGTGTTATTTTGGCGTGAAACTCGAGATACATTGCCAATTGCCATCCGACGAATATCTGGAGTCAATCCGGAAGAGACAGGTGCGCCACTTCCTGGACAGAACGACAGATTTCTGATGTGGGGAGTTAGAGAAGAGCTCTCAGAAGCAGCTGGTGAAGAGGGTGCGTTTTGAGATGCAGCAACAGGTCCTGCCATTCCTCTTATTCTTTTTGATGAAGGAGGAGTGGTGTATCCGGGCTCGGGATCTACTGTTTCGCTACATTCTTTACGCTTCCGATTTCCAATAACAACAGTTGCGACTTTGTTTGTTTTTTCAGGCGTTCTTGGAGTATCAGGTAATTGCGCATCATCCACTAAATTAGAAGCACCATTAGTTTGTATATTAGGCGTAATTGCTGAAATCAGATCTAGAATACTGCCGCTCATTTTTCACTTTCCTTTTTAAAAGTTAATTTTTACGTCAATAAGATTACATCGGACGCGAATATAGTTTAATTAAATTAAAATGTTCGTATTAACTAAAATTAATACAACATAACAATTAAAGTATTTATAGGGATTATTAAACGATTTAATATCCCTGTAGTTTAATTTTTTGTAACTGGGTGGAAGTTCAAGATCCGGTAGAATCGCTAGACGAAGCATCCGAATTTTTGGAGCCCGATGGCGAAATGGCTGGCGCCGCTTCACCAAAAAACGCTCCGCTACCGCTGCTTGTAGGAGAAGAATCCGGAGAGTCTAACTGCAGTCTGCTGATGGCGCTGCCGGAGGATCTTCGAACCCTTTGATCTGGAGAATCTGATCCTACTGGAGAATCAGCTCCATTACTTTTATTTTCCTGTATCGCTCCGAGGGCACTTCCCGGCAGAGAAAAAGAAAAGGCCTGATCGATCCTGGTGGAAAAATCCAGCTGTCGTCTTACACCTTGCCTAGATGCGCCCGGAGCGCCTGATACGGGCGTTCCCGCCTCAGGTGTGCTTCTGGGAGCTCGTGGCATTCCAAACAATTCCATATTGCTCAGTGGCTGATGTGCGTTGTTTCGAGAAAGTTGAGCTGACCGCGCAAAAGGCGCGCCATTCGCTGGTAAACTTCCGACTGCAACCGACTCTTGAGCTGGTGAGGAAAAAGGAGCGAGTGGTGAACGGGGTGAAGGAAGCTCTGGCGAGCATGGTGTCCCGGCGCCTTGTGTGATTTTTTGCTTTCGTGGCGGTGTACTAAATGCTGCATCTAACAGCTCGTACTTCGGTGATTCGGCTGATGCCACCGGAGAATTTGCATGCACCGCGGCCTGAATGCCATTTACTCCTACGGTGTGCGCGGCCAATGGGGACACAGGACTTTTGGGACTTGGAATCTGCACCTGAAGATTTGTAATTGCATTTACATCTAAAGTTAATTTCGAAATATCTAAGCTCATTTTAATTCTCCATTAATTATAATGAAGATATTAACACGAATGATCACAATTAATTAATAATAAAAAATAATTTAATTAAAAAGAAGTTTTACAGGTATGAGATTTTTTTAATCACCCTAAGCAAAGAAACCTCCTCTGTATAGAGGGAGATCTTTTCAAGAGGGACCCACTCCAGCGCAAGCGATTCATGAGAGATAGATATTTTCTCTTCGTCATTACAGAGAAACAAATAGCGCACATCGTAGTGAAGATGCGCGGGTACGCCTTTGTGGGCAGGAATCTCGTGAATATCTAGATCGATTGGATTGGATTCTAAAAAAGTCAGATGCTCCACGCCACCCTCTTCCCGAGCCTCTCGCAGTGCCACTTCATGAAGAAGAGGTTCTCCGTCCGCATGGCCGCCCAACTGAAGCCATTTTTTCAACTTCGCGTGCTGCGTGAGAAGCAGACGTTTTTTATCCTTCGAAAGAACAAAAGCCGAAGCTGTGAAGTGCCCCTCAAGATTATCGCGTTTGAAGCACTCTGTTGTTGAAAGTGCGAAAGCACGCATCAACGCCGCTGTCTTCTCATGTGGATACAACTGCTCGTAGGCATCTAATGCATTTAGTAGAGGTTTTCGGTGCATAAAAAACAGCATATGTCCAGAATGCGATTTATGACGAGTCGCAATAAGGTTTTGGGCTTTTTCCAAGTCGTGATGATTAATGTCATCGCCGTCGACAGCATTCGCAATCTCCCCTTCTCTGCTACGTATGGGTTTACGCTCGTCTTTTTTTATCTTCTTGCTGCGCTCTTCTTTTTTATTCCGGGCGCGCTCGTTTCTGCCGAACTAGGAACGGGTTGGCCCACTACGGGCGGCATTTATGTTTGGGTGCGCGAAGCGTTTGGCAAAAGAATCGCGCTTCTCACCATCTGGCTAAACTGGATCTACAACATCTTCTGGTATCCGACAATCATGGCCCTCATCGCAGGTACACTCACCTACTTTTTCAACCCGCACCTAGCCACAAATAAACTCTTCATGGCCTCTACCGTTATCCTTCTCTTCTGGGGAATTACGCTCATCAACTGCTTTGGAATGAAGCTTTCTAGTTTCTTCAGTTCTCTCTCCGCAACCGTGGGCACTCTTCTACCTATGCTCATCATCGTCATTTTGGGGGCTTGGTGGATTTGGGGCGGGCATCCCTTGGAGACTAGGTTTACGTGGAAGGAGTTTTTTCCCTCCACTTTCGATCTTTCAAATGTCGCGTATCTCACGAACGTCCTGTTCGGGCTCATTGGCCTCGAGATGTCAGCAACGCACGCAGAAGAGATGCACCACCCGACCCGTGATTATCCACGTGCTGTTTTTGTCTCGGTGGTCATCGTCCTCGCCACAACAATTTTCGCTTCGCTTGCGATCGCTGTTGTTGTCCCCAACGATGACCTCAATCTCGTAGTAGGTACGATGCAAGCCTTTGCGACCTTCATTCAAAAGCTCGATCTTCCTTGGCTTCTTCCTCTCATTGCTGGAGCAATCGTACTGGGAGGATTAGGCGGTGCTGGCGCCTGGATCATCGGCCCCACAAAGGGACTCATGGTCGCTAGCAGAGATGGCACACTGCCCGCTTTTCTCATGCACGCAAACAAATACGGTGCTCCGTTCAACATGTTGATCATTCAAGCCGTTGTCGTCACACTGCTTTCCATCGGATTTATCTTCATGCCCACTGTGACAAGCTCGTTCTGGCTCTTCTCACTCGTCTCTGCGCAGCTCGCACTCGTCGTCTATATCGTTCTTTTCGCCAGCGCAATCGCCCTCCACCACAGAAAACCCGAAGTTCCCCGCTCCTACAGAATCCCCGGAGGAAAAATCGGCATGTGGCTCACAGCTGGTGCCGGCATCTTCGCCTGCGCCCTAGTCATCATCCTCGGATTCATTCCTCCAACACACACACCCATTGGCAACCTCTTTCTCTATGAGCTCCTGCTCATCGGCGGAATGGTGCTCTTCATTGCAATCCCCTTCGTGATCTATCGCGTCCGCATGGGAAAGAAGTGAAAAGAAGGTAGGGAAAGCACGGGCCCCCAATGGCCCAAAGGGGCGTTGTTGCATAAATGGTGTGGTTTTACCACCGAGCACACCGAGGGCACCGAGATGAAGAAACAATCATCCCGTTATCTTGTGTTGCGCGAAGCGCCTCGGTGCTCTCGGCGGTAAAATTCACCATTTACGCAACAAGGTCATTTCCGTCCACTCGTCCTTTTCTGTCCTTTTAGGTCCGTTTTCGTCCTTTGGGGCAACTCCTTTTTCTTAGGTGAAAATTTTTATTACCTAAAAATTTCAAATTTTTCTTTCGCTCGAAGAGAATCAAAATTCTGTGTTATAATTTCAGCTCCCTAAAAAAGGATTACACACTTATGGCGGTCTCGTTTTCTGCAGATTATCTCTACCAAGGCGCGAAGATCTTGTCGCGAAGCCCTGGTGTGCTTATGGAAGAGGAAAATATGCTTTCTGAGGGGCTCTATGCAGTTGCGCGCGCCGTCTATTCACTTGGCGTCTTCGTCATCGCGCCGCTCGGCATGCTCTATCACGGCTCTGCTGCAAGTATCTACGCCGTACGCACATGTTTGACAGAAGAACGGGATGTAGTTCCGCTAAACCAACTTATGGAGCAGCACTGGGAAGCTGCAGGGTATGATGCCATTGCTTTGATGGTGAGCTGCACGGGCCTTATCGTGACTGCAGGTTTGATCATGACGGTTCTTTTTCCATCGCCAGAAATGATCGGCATGCTTTGCACGATGCTCATCCCTATGATTATGGGCTCGGACGATGTTCCGATAGATTGGTTCTTCCTTTTCTTGGGGTATGGCAGAAATCTCACGCACTTCGACCACTTCCTTCCAGAGGGGAAAAAACCAGAATATGCCAGCAACTTAGCTTACCATATGATGGTCAAGGCCGGTATGGCCATCGACCAACCACTCACACCTCAAGAAGCTACAAGGCTTGTGGAAATCACAAGTTCCTTTGGCCGTTCGCCCATGCCTCCGGCTTTCATAACAATTACTCTATATCGTTTCTTGATAGACACAAATAAGGTCGACCCTGCAGTTCAGGCTCGTGCACAGGCTCTTGTAGCTGCTGGACCCGAGCTAACTGGCATTTATAATGACTTCATACGCTCCTATGGTGGCGGGCAATCTTTGCGACAAATGAGCGACGAACAAAAGAGAGCGGCAGAGGACGCCTTTACGGCAAGAATACGCCCAATCCTCGAGGCGCTGCCCCCTATTGGTGCTCCGGTGCCAGCGCCGGCTCAACCTGCCGCGCAAGCACTATGATTAAAACTTAATAAAAGGAATACAAACCATGGCCGTCTCATTTTCTGCAGAGTATCTCTACCAAGGTGCGAAGATCTTGTCGCGCAATCCTGTAAGCGTGGGAGAGGAAAATACACTTCCTGAAGGGGTTTACGCAGTTGCACGCGCTGTCTATTCTCTTGGCGTTCTCATCATCGCACCTATCGGCATGCTCTATCACAGCTGCGCCGGGCGTTTCCACGCCGCTCGATCATCTTTTGCAGAAGAGCGAGACATCGCCCCTCTAAACGAGCTTATAGAGCAGCACTGGGAAGCTGCAAAGCTTGATGGCATAGCACTCTTAACCGCATGTAGTATTCCCCTCGCTGTAGCTGGAGTAGCGTTGCTTATACTGGGCACAGCGTCTCCTACTTTAATTTCTTGTGCGGTTATGGCCGGCATTGTTTTCCCAATTGCTATGCTCATCGAAGGAGCTTCCACTGAAGAGATCCTCCTTCCATATGCCTACGCAACGGATCCTATGCGCTTTACTACCTTTCTTCCAGAGGGAAAAATGGCAGAGTATGGCTGCAACTACTTTTATGACGCGCTAACAAAAGGTAATATTGCGCATGATCAGCCTCTGACTGATGTGCAAATCCAGGGCCTCTGGGACATCCTGAACGAAAGAGCGGAATTTCCGCTTTTCAAGATAGTTTCTATCTATCGTTTCTTGCTTGAGCAACAAAGAATCCAGCCTGCAGCTCAGGCGCGCGTCCAGGCATTTGTGAATGCGGAACCTCAAATGCGCGAGGCGCTCACTCAGGCAATGAATTCCCCCAGTAGGCGTTTACAGGGCCCGCTGTCGGAGATGAGCGCTGAACAGCGAAGCGCGATAGCGACAGCCTTTTTGACAGGAGTCCGCCCCATCCTCGATGGCTTGCCTCCCGTGGGCGCTCCTGTTCCCGCACAAGCTCAGCCTGCCACGCAAGCATCATGATTAAAACTCAATAAAAAGAATACGAACCATGGCCGTATCATTTTCTGCAGAATACCTCTACCAGGGCGCGAAGATTCTATCGCGTAATCCTCTGAGCATGGAAGAAAACGCACTTGCTGAAGGGGTTTATGCAGTTGCTCGCGCTGTCTATTCGCTCGGGGTCTTTGTCATCGCCCCACTCGGGATGCTCTATCACGGCGGCTCTGCAGCTGTCTATGCCACACGCACAGCTTTGGCAGAAGAACGGGATATCGCCCCGCTGAACCTGCTTGTCGATCAGCACTGGGAAGCTGCAGAAAATGATGGACTAATTTTTTTGAGCGTATGCACCGTTGCCCTTGCAGTTGCAGCGGTGACAACATGGGCTCTATTTGGAACAGTGCCTTCGAGTTTAATTTATCTTTCCCTTGCCTCTCTTGCCGCTCCAATCGCCTTGATCTTCCTGGGAGCCCCCGCTGAAAGGATACTCCTCCCTTATGCGTACGTGGAGGATCCCGCGATCTTCACAAAACTCCTTTCTATCCTAGTAAGCAGAGATTATCTCACTTACTACAACTATAATGCACTGGTAAGAGATGGTATAGCCCTTGATGAACCCCTCACGGATGCGCAAGGGCATCAATTTTTTGTGATCTTGAGCGAAAGAGAGAGGTATCACCTTTATAAGGTACATGCTGCGTATCGCTTCTTGCTTCAACACCAAAAAATCCAGCCTGCTGCCCAAGCACGCGTCCAAGCATTTGTAAATGCGGAACCTCAAATGCGTGAGGCAGCCATAGAAGCAGCAAATCTCTTTGCATCTCAAGGGGTCGGAAATAATAGAGAGGCGGCGTTCGCAGCTGCCTTTATGGCAAGAATGCACCCCATCATTGCGGCTCTTCCTCCTATTGGCGCTCCAGTGCCAGCACAAGCATCATGATTTAAAACTAATCAAAGAAATACAAACTATGGCCGTCTCATTTTCTGCAGAGTATCTCTACCAGGGCGCGAAGGTTTTATCGCGAAGCTTTACTGCAGATGTGCGTAGGGAAGAGGAAAACACTCTTCCTGAGGGGCTATATGCAGTTGCGCGCGCCGTCTATTCACTTGGCGTCTTCATCATCGCGCCACTCGGCATGCTCTATAACGGCTGCGCCGGGCAGATCTACGCCATACGTGTAACTCTGGCAGAAGAACTAGATGCTGCCCCTCTGAGCAGGCTCATGGTGCAGCACTGGGAAGCTGCAAAGCTTGATGGAGTAGCACTTTTGAACGTATGCAGTGTTACCCTCGCTGTAGCAGGAGTAGCGTTGCTTATACTGGGAACAGCGTCTCCTACTTTAATTTCTTGTGCAGTAATGGCCGGCATTGTTTTCCCAGTTGCCATGCTCATTGAAGGAGCTTCCGCTGAAGAGATCCTCCTTCCTTATGCCTACGCAACGGATCCTATGCGCTTTACTGCCTTTCTTCCAGAGGGAAAAATAGCAGAGTATGGCTGCAACTACTTCTACGACGCGATAACAAAAGGTAATATTGCTCTTGATCAGGCGCTGACTAATGTGCAAATCCAGGGCCTCTGGGACATCCTGAACGAAAGAGCGGAATTCCCGCTTTTCGAAATAGTTTCAATTTGCCGTTTCTTGCGTGAACAACTAGGACAGGGCCCGCTGTCGGAGATGAGCGCTGAGCATCGAAGCGCGATAACAACAGCCTTTTTGACAGAAGTCCGCCCCATCCTCGCGGATCTGCCCCTTATTGGCGCTAATATGCCCGCTCAGGCATAGGGTAATTTATCAAAGTCCGTTCGCGAACTCCTGCCAGAAAAGTTTAGCGCCCTGCTTTGGGATGCTGAGAAGCTCGAAAATATCCTGTCCAGCGCTCCCCTTCTCTCTTTGCGTCTCTTTGAGAATCTTTGCGAACTCTTCGACTTGTGAAACATTGTAGATCAGTTTCCGTGCACCAAATGCCTCACTGACTTTGCTTGAAGATAAATTGATATGAAGAACCTTTTTTCGCAGGGCATTGGCTTGAAAAACAACGGTAGATGTAGCGTCGGCTGTGACTACAAGATCCGCAATCGCAACGGCTTCTACGGTTTTCATGTTTTTTGACGGATCCTTTTCAAATTCGCCCACAATTCTGAACTTTGCAAGTTTAGGATTGTGATTCTCGCAAGACTTCGTCTCCACAACGCCCTGGTAACGAGGGTGCGGCACAATCAGCACCTGGACCTTCTCATCGGGTACAATCTCTAAAAACCGTTCGAAGTTCTCTTTATAACGCTCCCCATACCCCCCGGTATAGACGATGATCGGCAGTTTGGGATCAAGACCCATCCTCCGAATAATCGCTCCCCTATCTAGACGCTCCGCCTCCTCTTGCCACTCTTCAATCGGCGCATGCCCGATCGAGACAATTTTCTGAATCGAAGCTTCCTGTCTTTTTAAAAGTGAAGCCGAAGGAAGTGCGATCTTGTCCACTGCGCTTTGAACACCCTCTGCAACTCTAAAATAGTCGCTCTCCCCTTCTGGACTGGGATTATCTCTTAGAGCCATCACCTCGATTGTTGGACGATTCTGATAGAGATGCGCGATCTGTTCAGAAACAGCGCAAGAAACAGGCACCCATATTTTTTTACGAACATCCATCTTGCTCGTAATTGCTCGAAGGCTCGCCTCGCTGATTTTCTGATCTCGCTTCCAGTTCTGATCGATTGTTTCTTCGATTCCAAGATCTTTGTAGTGCACTAATTTTTCAGGATAGTGCAAGAAGGGCTCTTTGCCCATCGCCTCTACAGAAGCACCCATGAAAACAATGCAAAAATCCAACTGATCAAGCTTTGCTCTCTCATGCTTCTCCGCATATTTCAGCATGGAAGCAACCATGTTCTTATCGCCCTGATCAAACAAAAAAATCACCCGCTCCGTCTGCAGCACAGCGGCGGCTGGCGCAGCCAGGAGAAGCAGCGGAAGTAGGATGAAAGTCAGAAATGAAGTAAAAAACTTCATAAAAAAAACGGAAGAGGTAGGATTCGAACCCACGGTCGGTTTCCCGACTGCTGTTTTCAAGACAGCCGCAATAGGCCACTCTGCCACTCTTCCTGAAGGAGGGAATTATACGAAGTGTGCGGAAAAAGTTCTAGCACGAAGAAAAAAGGATGGGTAATGATGTTGCTGTGCAATTTTTTGAGCGCGAAGCGCTCCTTGGAGTGCGGCGCTTCGCGCCGCCTTACTTGAAAATCCAAGGCGGTGCGGAGCACCGCACTCCAAAGAGCTCGCTCAACGCGGGCTCAAAGAGATTTCAGAACTGTTCGAGGAGGCGCATGTCGTTTTCAAAGAACTGGCGGATATCTTTTACGCCATAGCGGAGCATGGCGAGACGTTCGATGCCCATACCCCACGCAAATCCTGTATAAACCTCGGGATCGACGCCTCCGTTTTGGAGGACTTCGG
The DNA here is from genome assembly GCA_001464115.1 of Chlamydiae bacterium Ga0074140. Classification (GTDB taxonomy): domain Bacteria; phylum Chlamydiota; class Chlamydiia; order Chlamydiales; family Rhabdochlamydiaceae. Next base: position 51,972 of record LNES01000004.1, read on the forward strand.
GGTGGACCATGCCAGCACCTAGAACTTCGAGCCAGCCGGAGTTTTTGCAAATGCGGCAGCCGAGTCCGTCACAGGCCGTGCACTGGATGTCGAGCTCGAGACCGGGCTCAACGAAGGGAAAGTAGCTGGGACGAAAGCGTGTGGGAATATCTCTTTTGAAAAGCTTGCTGCAAAATTCATTCATTGTGGCGAAGAGATCTGCGAAAGAGACACCCTTGTCAACGTAGAGGCCTTCGATCTGGTGAAAGAAGACGTGTGAGCGCGCACTGATGTCTTCGTTGCGATAGACGGTCCCCGGGCAGATGATGCGCAGTGGAGGCTCGTGGCTCTCCATGATTCTCAACTGGACGTTGCTGGTGTGCGTGCGAAGGAGAAGATCAGGTGTGATATAGAAGGTATCCTGCATATCTCGTGCAGGATGGTCTTTTGGAAAATTCAAACCCTCAAAATTATAAAAATCAGAGTCGATATCTGGGCCGAGCTGAACAGAAAAACCCATCTGAGAAAAGATGTCGATGAGTTCATCCATCATGAGGGTGATGGGGTGTTTTCTTCCGAGATAGGCGCGTCTTCCAGGAATGGTGACGTCGATTTTTTCGCGCTCAAGTCTCTCTTTGAGCTGGATTTCGTGGAGACCTTGCGCAGCCTGATCACAGAGGCTCTCAATCTCGACTTTGATCTCATTGATGAGTTTTCCGAGACGAGGACGCTCCTCTTTGGAAGAGTGGCGAAGGCTCTCCATCAGTCCTTGAACGGGACCTTTTCGTCCAAGATATTTGATCTTGAGCTGCTCGACGTCTTTGCTATCTTTAACGCGCTTAAGATCATCCTTAAACGCGTGTCGCAGAGATTCGACTTGTTCTTCCATTCTTGGTGTGGGCCTTAAGCCAGAGCTTCTTTGGCTTTAGCGGCAACAGCTGCAAAGCTTTCTGGATCGCGGATCGCCATATCAGAGAGCATCTTTCTGTCGAGCTGGCATCCTGCCTTCGTTAGACCAGAGATCATCTTGCTGTAGGAGATCCCATGGATCTTAGCAGCGACGCTAATTCTCATGATCCACAGTTTGCGGAAGTCTCTCTTCTTTTCTTTGCGGTGCTTTGTGCTAAACGAAAGCGCAGAAAGCACTGCATCCGCGCTAAGACGAATGTGGTTCTTACGATCGCCGACAAAACCTTTGGCGCGCTTTAATAATCTCTTTCTAGAGCGGTGTGCAGCAACCGCATTGGTAACTCTTGTCATATTCTTTTCCTTTTATACGCTCATCAGGCGTTTGTACATTTTAGTCTGCCCTGAATGGACGAGTTGCGCTTTTTTGAGATGTCTCTTGCGCTTGCCGGATTTTTTCGTCAACTTGTGACGACGTCCAGGGCGCTGGCGCTTAATCTTGCCCGTTCCAGTAATTTTAAACTTTGCAATCATTGCCTTGCGGCTTTTCATTTTAGGCACAGCAATTTCTCCTACGATCCGTGATTAACAGCTTTTTTCTTTGCTCCGGGTGCGAGCACCACAGAGAGACTTTTACCCATCATCTTTGGCGGTGACTCTGCACTTGCGATATCGGAGAGGTCATCGCACATCCGTTGTACGACTCTTTCACCAAATTCTGGGTGCATCATCTCTCTACCGCGAAACATACAGGTGATGCGCACTTTGTTACCCTTGGTGACAAACTCCCGCGCATGCTTAATTTTCACTTGCAGGTCATGTTCATCAGTATTCGGTTTGACCTTTACCTCTTTCACCTTCACTTGGTGTTGCGACTTCCTGCCCTCTTTTTCTTTCTTCGTCTGCTGGTATCGGAACTTACCAAAGTCGATGATCTTACACACTGGAGGATCCGAAGATGCTGATATCTCCACTAGATCCAGTCCAACCTCTTCTGCTCGGATAAGCGCTTCGCTCAGAGTGAGAACGCCGAGCTGGCCTCCATCTTTATCAATAACGCGCACCCGTGGAGCGCGAATTTCGCGGTTAATTCTCAAAGCTGCTGTTCCTTGTGCAATTGTTCAATAAAGCTCTCGATGGGCATCTCTTCTGTAGAGCCTGATAGGCACGCTCGCACAGTGACGAGGCGCCGTTCTCTTTCTTGTTGTCCGACCACGACGAGCCATGGAATTTTTCGTTGTAAAGCTTCATGCAGCCTTGTGGCTAATTTTTCTCCTCTTATATCTAGCGTGGCCCTTAAACCCGCTCTTTGCAAGAGATCCAAGATCCCTTGAGCATATTCATTCTCTTTCACACCGAACACTCTCGCCTGCTCTGGCGCAAGCCAAAGCGGCAGGTGGCCCTCTCTATTTTCCAGCAGAAGGGCTATCAGCCTTTCCAGCGGATTCAGTAGTGAGAAAAGAATAATCTCCTCTTTTGCTAAACGGCAGTCGATCTTTACAAAAGCCGCTTTCCACTCTTGTCCCATTCCGTCCTGGATAAAAATCTCAACGGCAGGTCCCTTTCTTTTTTCGACAGTATACACATCACCTATGACGTGTAAAGCTCTCTCAAGAAGAAGGGTCCCCTCCTTTTCACGCTGCTCATCTTTGCAAGAAGAACAGAGGACAAGTCGGAATTTAAATTGCAGAATTTTAAGGATCTTTACGATGAATTGCAAGCAAGAAATAGATTCCTTGAGAAGATCTCTGGCTTCGCAAAAAATATGCGCATGGTCGATAAGCGCATTCTTGGGAGTTAAAAGCCCTCTCTTCCACCCCGTCTCTTCGTCAAATTCTCGAGAGGAGACCTCAGCTAAACGGCGTGCCCCCTTCGCTAGAAAATATTTACAGTGATTTGCTGTAAGATCTTTTCCTAAATCAGTAGTCGAGAGAATTTCAAAATTTTGCTTAGCAAGCTCACCCTTCCAGAAGTGTAGAAACTGCGAACGCATCGCTTCTCCACGCGGATGCCAGAGAACTCCTTCTTCAAAAAGGGTGAACAAATCGAGATCTTGACCAACAATCAGATGATCTTTTTGTGGAAAAGTCTCTCGTTTTTTTAGAAACTCTTTTAAAGCATCTTTGGTCTCAAAAGCTGCTCCAGAAAGTCGCGTGACAGGCTCACCTTGATAGGTCTCTTTTTGGGTGGTCTCAAGAAGTCGAAAAATCTTGAACTGCTGACATCTCTCCCAAGAAAATGCTGGATCACAATGGTCTACGAACTCTCCCATCTGCAAAAGTGTGACGAGAGAATCTTCAGAATTTTTCACCGCTTCCGCGAGCAGGGGCTGCTCTTTGTGCTCCAAAAATGCAGAGGCGCTTGCGGGAACCATTTCGAGAATCTTCACTCCCCTCTTCTCTTTTGCGATTTGCACCATTTTTTCTTCGATGAGCACAAGAAGATCGGAAGAAAGCTGGAAGGGAAAAATAAAATCCGCACCAAAACCATGCGGGTTATTGGGCTGATTGGATGGCAGAAGAAGCGTTTCTGGAAAAAGCTCGAGAACCGCTGCGGCGAGAATTTTAGAAACTTCTATCACTCAGTAAAAACTAACCAAAATGGTGGGATATAGCTGACTCGAACAGCTGACCTCCACGATGTCAACGTGGCGCTCTAACCAACTGAGCTAATACCCCAAAAAATTTAAATTACTAGAGCATAATACTGCAATGCACGTTTGGATGCAAGAGTGATGAACAAAAGAAGGAAAAGCGATAAATTGTATTGATATGGAAACTTTTAACGCCGTGAAATACGCTCACCAGCTCTGGGAAAAACTCGTAAAACCTGGCGATTGTGTCGTGGATGCAACGTGCGGGAATGGAAAAGATACGCTCGTTCTCGCGCGCCTGATCGGCGAAACGGGCACCCTCATCGGGTTGGATATCCAGGAGGCAGCGCTTATCCAGACACGGGCTCTTTTGGAAGGAGAGCTATCGCAAAAGCAGCTAGGCAGAACCCATCTTTTCTTGCAGTCGCATGAGACTTTCCCCGCCATTGCTGAAAAGCCCAAACTCATCGTCTACAACCTAGGATATCTCCCCGGCGGAGATAAAAAAATTACCACACAGGTCGAAACCACCCTCAAGAGTTTAAAAAAATCTTTACCGCTTATTGAACAAGGAGGCGCTATAAGCCTTGCTTGTTATCCAGGCCATGATGAGGGTCTACGTGAAGAGCAAGCTCTTCTAGAATGGATGGCCCACCTATCCCCCTCTGCATGGTCAGTCAGCCTACACCGTTGTCTTAATCGTCACCGCTCTCCCTTCCTTTTCTGGATCAAAAAATTTCTTTAATTCGTTGATTTAAAGTAATTTGTATTACTGTTTTGCAATTACCGAAAGCGGTAGAATTAATGTACGGGACAATTCCCGTTTATAATAAATAATCATAATAATTATATGAGAGATAAATATGTCAACAATCAGCTTTCAGACGTTCAGCTGCATGCAGCAGCTGGATCAGGAGGTCGTACGCGTTGAAAACGAGGTTGGCGAGATCGAACGCCAACTTCAATGCCCTCACTCCTCTGCAGATTATTATCAGCTCTTTCATGATCTCGATCGAGCACTTTTACCGCTTAAGCAGTTGAAAGAGACTGCTCGTACTCTCGAAAATTGCAGCAGTAAACTGCTACAGCGCCTCCTCTCCCTCGAAGAGAGAAGTCGTACGCTTTATGGAAATCTCGTAAATACGGCTGTTGAATGCGAAGTCGTCGAGATTAAAAGTGAAGCGCTGAGTCTCGAAGAATCTCTTGTCAGCGGAAATCTGCTCAGCGTCGCCAAAAAGGTCGATGCGCTAAAACAGCACATTTCAACCTTTAAACACGATCACGCTCTTTCAAAACATGAGATCGTAGAGCTTTCTTCAATCGAGCGCTTCATCGCCCGTGTGGAAGAATTTTTAGAAACGCCAACTAAGCTTCAGCAGATTCGTCTTCAAAATATTTTTGAGTATGGAGACCTAGACCCTGCTACAGCTGAACTTCTCATGGAACTATTTGAGCTCTCTGAGATGTTTGAATCGGGACATCCTCTCGCCTCAAAGCGCAAAGAGAAACTCCCCGTTTCTATCCAAAAAAGGCTCGAAGCCCATGTGAAGGAGCTTGAAAAAAGCGTTGAGCTCCCCTCAGACAAGATGGAAGCTTGCGCCCTCCTCGCCACCTCTCTGGAACTTTCCCAGGGACGAAGGCTAGACAACCCCCTCGAAGAGGTCGCCCGCTACTACGAAGGCTGGGACGCTGTTAATAGCGCGTCTCGCATGATGTAGAAGCTTCCGCAGATCACGAGAAGGGCTCCATGCTTTTTAGCCTCCTCCGCAGCCTGAACAACTGTGGAGGAGATCTCTTTTCCGCACACAAATGCATCAAAACCCTGTGAGGAAAGAGCCTTGCCCATCTCTTCGGGTTCTGCCGCACGTGCAGAGCTTGCCCGCACAAGAAAGATCTTTTTGGCGTATGCACTTAGCATAGATAGGCAGCGCGCATACTCTTTATCTTTGCACATCCCAACGAGGGCATAAATCTCTCTTTTAGGGTGAAACGTTTGAAGCGCTTCGATCAAACGAGAAAAACCGTCTGGATTGTGAGCTACGTCAAAAATTACTTCCCCTCTCTTTTCGAATCTGCACGGAGGGCGTGCGCACAACCCCTCTTCAATCGCATGAGGAGTGAGCGGAAAGTACGCAGTGAGATATTCTAACGCCGTGCGTGCAATAGCACAATTCTCCTCATCGTAGAACCCCATAGTTTTTGGGACACGAATGACTGGGCATTTTTTCGCCTCCGCCTTCTGTAAAATCGATGAGAGCAGCGCACGAGGTCCGAGCACAAGGGGTACGCCCTCTTTTAAAATACCCGCTTTTTCTCCCCCAATCTCTTCCAAACTCTGCCCCAAAATATCTGCATGATCGCGACTGATCGACGTGATCACGGTTAGAACTGGCTGGACAATATTTGTCGCGTCGAGTCTTCCTCCCAATCCCGTCTCAATTACGGCCACATCGACTTTTTGTGCACGAAAATGATCAAAAGCAAGAAGAGTTGTAAGCTCAAAAAAAGTAGCAGGAATTTTGTTATCATCGACAAATTGAAAGAGACCCTCCATTGTCTTTACAATCTCCTTCTCTGTGATCTCTTTGCCGTTGATCGTGATTCGCTCGCGATATGATGCAATATGCGGAGAGGTGTAGAGTCCGACCTTCAAACCGGAAAGTTCTAATGCCTTGGCGATTTTGGTGACGGTCGAACCCTTGCCATTCGTCCCTGCAACGTGAATTGTTGGATAAGCGCGTTCCGGAAAATCCAGATGCTCCGCCAAGAGGTTAGGAATCTCCAAATTGAGACGTATCTCCAACGATGCACTCATCCGGAAAAGTCTGTCTAGGATTGCTTGGTAGCTCATTTTCTACTAAAAATCTTGTGAAAGGTCTCCTCGTTCACCCAAGAAGAGCCCAGTGAAACATACCCCTCATGTCCATGAAAATCAGAGCCTCCGCTCATCAACAAACCCTTGGAGTCGGCCAGTTTCATCCAACGCTTCTCTTCTTCGGGAAGAAATTTACCGTAGTGACACTCGATTCCATCAAAAGGAAGCGATAGAAGATCTTCTGCCAATTTGCGACTCTCGAGAAGATGCGGGTGTGCGAGAAAAGCTTTGCCCCCCGCTCCATGCACAATCGAGATCGTCTCTTCAGCAGAGAAAGAGTCCTCTCCGTCATAGCAACGCTTCCCATCACCGATGTAAGAGTTGAATGCCTCTTTGATCGTTTTAACATACCCTTTTTCAATCATGCATTTTGCAATGTGAGGTCTTCCGATCGTCGTTGTCAGCGGATTTGCGCGCTTGATCTCTTCGAGCGTCATGGGCATGCGCAGTTTTGCAAGTTTAGCCAAAATTTTCTCATTTCTCTCATTTCGTCTAACCAGATGTTTAGAACAAAAAGCATGGAGTTCAGGAGAAGTCAAAGAGAAGTCATACCCAAGTAGATGGATGTGGTGATTTTTAAAGGCACATGAGAGCTCCACACCGCTTCCCAAAAGAATGCCGCATTTTTTCGCTTCTTCAGGGGCAGTTTGATAGGCTTCGATTGTGTCATGGTCGGTGATCGAGAGACCAGATAGGCCATTCTTCTTGGCCATTTGAACAAGCTGAACAGGCGTAAGGGTTCCATCAGAACATGTCGAGTGGCAGTGAAGATCGGCGCGAAAGTCATGACTCATAAGGAATATACCGAATCTCCATTTCCAGATCGCATCCCGTTTTCTCTTTCACGCTCTCCTTTACCGAAGAGGCTAGATTCAGCACGTCTTTTGCCGTCGCATTTCCCCCATTCACAATGAAATTTGCGTGCATCGGAGAGACAAGTGCGCCTCCCAATTGCTTCCCCTTCAGCCCAGATTTTTCGATGAGTGCTCCTGCAAAATTACCTTGGGGATTGCGAAATACGCACCCCGCGGAGGGCTCGCCATAGGGCTGCGTCTGTGTCCGGTAGTCGATAATCTTTAGTTGTTTTGCGCGCGCTTCTTCTGAAGGAAGGAGTTGAAACGTCGCCGAGACGATCGCTCCTTTCTTGTTCTGAAAAGAGGAGAAGCGATAGCTAAACTCAAGCTGATCTTTCGGGAGGATCACGACCTCTCCATCTTCTGTGACATACGTTACATCGACGAGAGTATCTTTGGTCTCATGTCCATTTGCTCCCGCATTCATATAGACAGCACCTCCGACAGATCCTGGGATTCCAGAGGCAAACTCGAGCCCAGCCCATTTCTTGCGCGCGGTCTGTGCTCCTAAAAGTGAGAAACTGTAGCCGGCTCCCACATGAAACTTTCCAGCACCATCATCTTCTGAGAAGGAGATTTTATTCAAAATGACAAGACCATTGTATCCCCGATCATCAAAAAGAGAGTTGGATCCCTTGCCGAGGATAAAGTAGGAGAGTTTGTGCGAGAAACAATGGCGAATCGCCTGCTGCATCTCTTCGATCGTTTTCACTTCAAGAAAAAAGCGCGCCGGTCCGCCAATCCGAAAGGTCGAGAGCTCGCTTAAAAGTTTACCCGTAACAAAACGTGTGGAGATGTTCACACGTCAAACAATCGCAGAACCCTCTTTATCCTTCAAGACTGCATCTAAAACAGCGTTGACAAAGCTTCCCGCTTCCGCAGTGGCGAATTTGCGCGCGAGACGAATCGCCTCTGCAATTGCAACCTTCGACGGTGTTTTAGAGTCGTGTAAAATCTCGAACAGTGCAAGCCGCAAGATCGAACGCTCTACACGTGGAATACGACTGAAATCATACTCTTGCGAGTGGGAGGCGATCATCCTGTCGATCAGAGGGAATTTCTCCACCATCTTTTCCACTCGCGTCAGCGCGCTGCGGAGCGTGCTTTTAGGGATGGCAAGATGCTGCATGAGCATCTCACTCGTCTCCATCTCGCTCGGCTGCGAAAAGTCCTGACTGAACAGCAGCTGAAGGATCAGCTCTCTTAGTTTTTGCGGAGAAATTGACATAGAAGAAAAGGATAAAGGAAGAGCAATAAAGGATAAAGAGCTCTTTCTTGATAATAAAAAATTTCTTACAGACTTTCTCGGAGCATCCAGACAAACTTCTCATGGGCGATCAGTCTGCGGCCCAGAAGATCAATTGTGCCATGGTCTTTCTCTTTTTCGCAAAGAGAAGCGAGATGCCGTGTGTCGCGAATAAGCGTCTCGTGCCCGTCAATGAGATGTTTTAGCATATCTTTCGACGTTAAAACTTTTTTTTCTTCCGGAATTCCACAGAGCTCACTGAACGAAGAAAACGAGGCGTCGACAAAGAACCCAAGAGCTCGGACGCGTTCTGCAATCTCATCCGTTGCGCCGCTCATCTCCTCGTACTGCTTTTCAAAAAGCAGATGGAGAGAGAAAAATTCGGTGCATTTGACATTCCAGTGAAAGTTTTGCGTCTTGAGGTAGAGCGCGTACGTCTCTGCTAGAAGTTTTAAAAGCCCGTCCGAGATCTGCTGGCGCGCCTTTTCCGTAAGTCCGATGTTCATATTCCCTCCGTTTCCTTCCCCCTTCTAATTTTTCAACAAATAAATTGCAAATAGTTGTTCTGAATTGGCTGAATTGTAAATCTTGTGGTTGCGGAGCCCTTGTGCTAGGCTGGACAATTCACCTGAGGAAATGTCGTGCTGGGAATTTTTCTAGATACAGAGACAAACGGGCTTAATCCGCACAGACACCGGCTTTTAGAGATCGCTCTTAAAATCGTCGATCTCAGCACCTCAGAGTTGAAAGCAGAATTTCAGAGTCTGGTTCTCCTCTCTCCAGAAGAGTGGCAAAAAAGCGACCCCGAGAGTTTGAAAGTCAATGGGTTTACCTGGGAAGAGGTCCAGAAAGGAGTGCTTCCTGCCGATGTGAGCTCCGCCATCCGAGAGCTTTTTGCTAAACAGAAAATCAAACGGGGCGAGGCGGTCTTCATCTGCCAAAATCCGTCATTTGATAGGGCTTTCTTCTATCAGCTGATCGATCCAGACCTTCAAGAAAAGCTTTTGTGGCCTTACCACTGGCTCGATCTCGCCTCGATGTACTGGGCGAAAAGCATCGAAAAGGGAAAGAACAACCCCAAGCTCTACCCTTGGGAAACGGGTTTTTCCAAAGATCGAATTGCGAAAGCTCTCTCCCTTCCCGGCGAAGAAAAACCACACCGCGCCATGAAAGGGGTCGACCATCTTCTCCTCTGCTACCGCTCCGTCGTAGGATTTCCTCTCCAGATCGTTTAAGAACTCTTGCAAGCAAGGCAGAAAACCTCTAAAATGCAACGCGAGGACTGAGTAGATTTTTTATTCTATTTTTTGGCCCGCAGATATTATAGTTAATATTTTATAGAGACGAGAGCGATGCTTTCCATTTTTCATGCCTTAACTCCCCTCTTTGAGATGATCATCATCGCGATCATGCTCAACTACCTGCTCTCGTTTTTCTGGAATACGCGCTCGATGGACCTGGTATTGGGACTTGGCGCTTTCTTATTAATTTTTGCCGCCTCCTCCTGGTTTAACCTCTTGATTTTGCACAAGATCATGTATCTAGTGGTCAATGTGGCCGTGATCGCCGTTCTTGTGATCTTTCAGCCCGAACTACGCGTTGCTCTTTCCAAGCTGAGCCTCAAGGGGAAACGACACAAGGAGATGACCGAGTTTGATAATTTTCTTGATCAACTCGCAACAACTGTTTACCGCTTTTCCGAGAAGCGCACGGGCGGATTGATCGTACTCGAGAATGAGGACTCCCTCACGGAATACTCCTCCAAGGGCGTGGTTCTCGGTGCAAACTTCTCATCGGAACTTCTCGAATCGATCTTTGCAACCGGCACACCCCTCCATGATGGCGCAGTGATCATCCGCGACCGGACGATTATCGCTGCAGCTGTGATTCTTCCCCTCGCTGAAGAGAGATCACAACAAGCCAAATCGATGGGAACAAGACACCTTGCTGCGTTGGGAGTCAGTCAGCGTTCCGACGCCCTGGTCATCGTCGTCTCCGAGGAGACAGGGAAGGTCTCTGTTGCAAGAGAGGGCGTGATCACGCGCGGTATTAAGCAGGACCGCTTTAGAGGGATCGTACGCAGTCTCTTCACTCCCGAACTTCCTCCGACCTATAAAGAAAAGTTTAAAGCTTTAGCCTGGTTAAGAAAATGAGAGAGCTACTCCACAGACTCTTTTTTCAAAATTGGCAGAGAAAAGCGATCTCGGCGGCGCTTGCCGTGATCATCTGGTTCTCTGTAAACCACTCTCTTACGACCTCTAAAACCATTGGAAATGTTCCCGTCCGCATCATCAATGTTCCTGTCGGAAGGACTGTGGATGGGCTGCAGAGCAACGGCCTTCTATCAAAACGCATCACGCTTAGCCTCGTGGGGAATAAGGCTCTATTGGACGATCTCACCCCAAATGATCTCGAAGTGGTGATCGATGCACAGAACAAATCCGATGAGTGGATCGCCTCCGTGAATAAGAAAAATCTGATCTCTCTCAATCCTGAGATCGATATCTCCAAAAGCATCTTCCGGATCTCACACCAGAGCTTTATGGTACGACTGACAAAGCTGGTATCAGAAAAGATCCCTGTCCTTATCACGCGCCCCATTGGAGAGCCCCCTCGCGACTATCAATTTTTGGATATCTGGCCCTATCAGCTCAATCTATCCGTTTCAGGGCCCGAAGAGATCATCAAGCAGCTGAAGGCAAAGGGTGTAAAGCTCACCTTCAACTTGAACCATATTTCCAAAGGGAGTCTCGACGAACTCGCTTCCGCACGACACGCTGGACACGGTGACGTCGTGAGCTTCTACGTTCCCGATGGATGGAAACAGATTCAGCTCCCCTCTCTCTCCGAGGCCCCACTCGAGATCAATGACCCTCAAGCCCAAGCGCTCAGGATCGATTTTGTCCGCTCCAATCTGCTTCCCCTTGAAAAGCCGATCCCCATCTCCTTCTTCGTTCCAAGAGAGTACTCCCATTTGATCAAAGCCGACGCTTTGAAAATCGCATCTAGCAAGCTGATCGAAACAATCGATGGCGTCCCTTGTCTCACTCCAAAACTCTGCGCAAAAGGGGTCAGCCTCCCCTTTTTGAAAACGGTGAAAGAGATGCTCGAGCTGGTCGTCGTTGTCACGCCTAAAGATGAGCTCGGAAACGTTCTCGAGTGGAGCATCCAGTTCATCAACCCACGCACACTTGAAGATCGTTACGTCTCCCTAATCATGTCTGACAACTCAGATGATGAGGTGCGCAATCTTCAACCTGCCGTTCGCGAAGAGTATTTAAGAAACCGCTTCCGCAACTACATGAACCGCTTCCAACTCTACTGGCCAGACGACAAACGCTTTGAGCTCAAAGTCGAGCTCAAAAAAGAGACTGTTGTTGTCGATGCGCCGTAATGTCTTTGTGTTAAAAAGCGGAGCCGCCCGTCCAGGCGGTCTCGAAAAAATGAGTGCGCGACTCGCGCAAGCTTTCGAAAAAAAAGGCTGTGACGTCACGCTCGTAACAACGGGCAATGCCAACTTCTCTTCTCCCTTTCATACGCTCTCCCATACGCTCAAAAGTAAAATGAGCTTCCTTAAAGCATTAGAATTTGATCGTTTTTGTCAGGAGATGGTTCAAAAAGCGCGCCCCGACCTCATCTTTGGTCTTGACCGCAACCGGAACCAGACCCACCTCCGCGCAGGTAATGGCGTCCACGCCGCATATCTTGCACAGCGCGCACGCGTTGAGCCTCTTTTTAAACGGCTGACTTTTGCACTCAATCCTCTCCATCGCACCCTTCTAAATTTGGAAAAAACAGCTTTCGAAAATCCCGAACTCCGCTGCCTCTTCACGAACTCATCGATGGTAAAAGAGGAGATCCTCCACCACTACAAGGTCGATCCTCGCAAAATTTTTGTAGTACACAATGGTGTGGAGTGGAACGAGAGCAAGAGCGCGTTTCTCAACTGGAAAAATGAGAAAGCGTCTTTTGTATCCGAGCTCGGTCTAGATCCTTCAGATTTTCACCTCCTCTTCATAGGCCACAACTTTAAACGCAAGGGCCTTGATAAGCTTCTACATGGTCTTGCGGCTCTTTCAGAACGCTCTTTTCATCTCAGCGTTGTCGGTGAGGATAAACATCGAGAACAGTTCGCCGCACTTACGCGCGATCTCGGCCTTGAAAGCAGGGTCTCATTTTTTGGAGCTCGAAGTGACATCTCGCGTTTCTATCAGCTTGCCGATGTTCTCGTGATTCCCTCTCTCTACGACCCTTTTGCGAATGTCACTGTGGAAGCGCTTGCCATGGGACTCTTTGTCCTCTCCTCTAAAACCAATGGGGGTCACGAAGTTTTAACAAAAGAGACCGGCACGCTGATTGAATCTCTCGAAGATCGAGACGCAATAGCTGCCGCACTCATGCAAGCCCTGAAACACCGGAAATCCGAAGAGAGCGCAAAACAGATCCGCGCAAGCGTCCAGCACCTCGACTTTTCTCATCAACTCAACCTCATTGTCGATCGATGTCTATTGTAACTTTCGGACTGCTGCGCGCATTGACATTCCCCTTTAGCCTTCTCTCCTATCGACAGATCCATCGCGTCGGAAGATGGCTTGGAAAAGGCGCATATTTTTGTCTTCCGCGCTTTCGTAAAAAAGCCCTCGCCAATCTCGCGCTCGCAACAACCCTTACACTCTCACAAAAAGAGATCATTCGCCTCGCAAAGGCCTCTTTTTGCAATCTGATGATCACCTGCCTCGAGTATGCCAAACTTGCTCGAGAAAAAAAGATTGCACGTGTGGCGAGCTGCACCAATCCGGAAGTTGCAGACTCCCTCATGAAAGAGGGAAAAGGGGTCATCTTCTTCTGTGGCCATCAAGCCAATTGGGAGATCCTCTTCCTAGAAGGGACCAGTCGCATGCCCGGTGTTGCCATTGGAAGACCCGTGAAGAACGTCCTCCTCTACAACTGGGTCCTGAAGATGCGACAAAAGTTTGGAGGCAAGATCATTGCCCCCAAGAATGCCTTCCGCGAAGGTCTTCGCGCTCTCAAACACGGAAGCTTTCTAGGAATCGTGGGTGATCAAGGAATGCCCGACAGCGGATTCTCCTCTCCCTTTTTTGGAAGACGCGCCTGGACCTCTCCCCTTCCCGCCATCCTATCGTATCGCACGGGCAGACCAATTTTTGTCGCTACTACGCGTCGAGAAAAGGGAAAGTATCGCATCCACTACTCCGATCCGATCTGGCCCGATGAGAATCAACCGATGGAAAAAGAGATCCCTAGACTCATGGAAAAATGCCTGACACTTTTTGAAGAGAGCGTCAAAGAGCGCCCCGAAGAGTGGCTCTGGCAGCACAATCGTTGGAAGCAGCAGACTCCCGAAAAACTTAAACGGCGTTTTCGCCATGAGAGTCTCGCCATCATTCTTCCGGAAGAGAAAGAGAAGTTCGATCTCGTTGTAAAAGATCTATCTCTCTTTCGAGAGATCTACCCACATGAGTTCATCACACTCTTTGTCCCCAAAGCATTTGAGACTTCGCCCCTTCTTGAGGATGCCGAAAAAATCATCTACGCCAGCGAAAAGGAGATTCTTATCCCCGATTTTCGTTTTAAACTCATCTTCAATTTCACTCCCTACAAATCTATACACCGACACTTCCGGGCACTCGGTGCATTTGAAACGGCCGATTTAAAACCCGATTTTGCTAAACAGCTCAAAGAGATGGTCTGCCGTGTCTAACCGTTTTTTTCTCAATGCGCTTTTCTCTAAAGGGGCTAACCTCTTGCTAGAGGGACAAGAGTTTCACCACTTTGCTCATGTCATGCGCGGCAAAGTAGGAGAGACGATCGAGATCGTGAATGGAAAAAACCAGCTGGCAGAAGCACGCGTCGAAAAGCTCTCTAAGCACACCGCGGATCTTAAAGTTCTTTCAGTAGAAGAGGTGTCTTCAAAATCCAAACTGGTTCTCGCGCAGGCCCTGTTTCGCCCCGCACGTCTCGAGTGGCTCATTGAAAAGGCCGTTGAACTGGGTGTCTCTGAGATTTGGCTCTTCCCGGCTGCACGCAGCGAGAAAAAGAGCCTTTCTGACACGCAACTTGCAAGACTCGAGCAGATCGCGATCTCTGCCATGAAACAGTGCAAACGACTTGATCTTCCTAAAATCGTTCTCTATCCTTCGCTTCACGAAGTCCCAGCTCAAGACACCCTCCTTTTTGGCGATCTTAGAACAAGCAGCAAACCTCCACCAGCTTCCCAGCCTCTTACCCTTTTTATCGGTCCCGAAGGTGGCTTCACCAATGAAGAGATACACTACTTAGAGCAAAAGGGAGCACTGGGCATCCACCTGCACCAGAATGTTCTGCGTGCAGAAACAGCTGCCATCGTTGCCCTTTCTCTCTGCCAGTTTTAGCCCCGATCTCGTCTTTCGCAATCCATTGATTCTTAATTGTTTAAAATTAATTCTTTAATTGCTGACTCTCAATTACTTACGCGAGCCACTCATTATATTAATTATTTGAAAGTTTGTAAAAATAATAGTATAATTATTTTTATAATAATAACGATAATTAATATGAGCTCAAATAATATTACTAATTCAGTAATAAACGACGCTATTTTTCAAAGAGTTTACAATAACGGAACTGTCATAACCGACTCAGACATAGCGACTTTGAAAGAGGCTAGCCAGTGCACCCTCGCGGCCGGAAGAATTAACGACTTCTTCCAAAAGAAGGTCGCGCCCAACTTCTCTCAACTCACTATTTCGCCTGAAATGTGGAAAACCGTTCTGCAAAACATACAGAAATTACAAACGGCTATGATTTCGATTATGCCGAATACTAAGCAACTCAAGCCGGCTATGAAGGTTCTTGTTTTTTCACGCCTACAAGAAAGATTGAAAACCCTGAAAAATGAGCCCGATGCATTAAAGGCATTTTTGGCTGATGTAGACGCTGCTACAAAACTTTTCCCCGCGCACTTAGCTCCCCTCAAACAAGCTCTTACCCTGCTTTTGGATCCTCACGCCTTTAAACCTGGGATTGAAGAGGAGCTTAACTATAAAGACACACTTGTAAACTCTTACGCGAACATAGCCAAGGGCGAGCTATTCAAAGCGCTTCAAGCAATAGAGCTAAAAGAAAAGCCATCCGTAGCTCAAATCGCGACTGTAATTGAGGCCTGCGACCGCGATGCAATTGAACGACGCACTCTGGCTACTCTCCCACAACCTACGAATGAAACGGTAAAAAAAGAGGTCGAGAAGATCCTCGATCTGAAACGTGTTAAAGAGAAGCTCTCCTCGTTTATGGATTTTGCTATAAACGGAATACACGCAACATATGATGAAAAATCTAAAGGTCTATTTTCAAAGATCATTCAGACGTACAGCGACCGCAACCTAATTGCACGCAAACCCTTCATTCTCGAACAGGCTCTTGCGCAGTACAAAAAAGGTGTACTTCCATCGAAGATAGAGGAAAAAGCCCTTAAGATTTTTGAGAAAAATTATCTGCCTTTTTATGACTGGCTACTCAAGAACATTTCACATCTCAAACAAGCCTACAATCAGGGAGATGATGATAGCCACAACCAAGGTGAAGGAACCTGCTTCCAAAACTCTCTCGACCGACTCATAACATTGAGAAAAGAACCTGCTCTAAATTCAACCAAAATCCCCATGGCAAGTTCCGCCCGAGGCCGTTTTGCTCAAGCACGAGTTAACCATGGTGCGATCCAAGATGAGATGCAAAACGTCGTTAAGCTACTCGGTTCAGCGCCTCTCGTGACCCCCCTCATAGAGCCGCCCTCCAATCTCCAAGGCTCTAAGGCATATATCGCAGATCAACTTCTTGCGCTTGCTGCCAAAAAGCCCCTTGTAGGCATTTTAAGCATTCAAGGTGCAGGTGGAGGGCATGCTCTGAATATCCAAATCGATCCCAAAAGCCAGATCTATCGCCTAATCGATGACAATCTAGGAGTTGTCGAGTACTCTTCTCAGGAGGCATTCAAAGAGGAGATCTCTCAATATTTTACCCTCTGCTACCCCGATATCCATTCTCCGCGTTTTCTTGTCTGATAAATTAATCCATTTAAAAAAATATTTTAACTCTGTAGGATGAGCCTTAAGCACGAAAAAGCAAGGAGCATCCTCATGGCACAGCCACAGCCCACCCCACAGCGTCCAAAGACCCAGGATAACCCTCTTCACAAAGGACTTCTCACGGTAAAACAAGAGATCGACAAGCTCTTAGAAAAGATGCAAAGAGAGGCGCACTACACACCAGAAAGACCTCTTTTGGATAAATTCTCTGCAAGAGCGCTTGAGCTGATCCAAAAATATCATCCCAAAATCGCTCCCTCCCAAAAAGCTCTTCTCATGGCGGTGATCGATCTCACAGAGATCCCTGTGATGCACCCCAAGATGCAGCGCGTTGCATACCAGACAGCCCTCCGAGATGCTTCGAAGAACTTAGCGTCCTACTTGGCGAAGCCCGAGTGAGGTTTTTTTACTCGAGTTTCGTGCAATTATTTACTCGAGTTTTGTGCTAAACGTCTGATTTTCAAAAGACTGAGATAGAATCATTCATCGACACAAACTGTCGGAATCATCTCTTCGTCGGTGCCGACAGAGCCTTTATAGACGATCCCCTTTTCGGGATCTAAGGTGACTAGCTGGCCATCTTCGAGGAGATGGAGAGCTCCCTCTGCGCGAGTTACGAGGGGAATGCCCAGCGTTTTTGTCATCTCAAGAGCGTAGTTTTCGGATTCTGCATCATCGGGATGGTTTTGTAAGATGACACCCTTCGCTTTTTTGAGAAGTGGGAGGTAGCTCTCGTCGCAGCGTGTGAGCACAACAATTCGCTCCTTGGCACGCAGACCTTTTCGCTCGTCCGAGGAGAGGAGGATGGCAATCTTGCCATGAACGCGTTGGCCTCGTTTTGTGGGATGACCACGCACTAGCACGTCCCCGATACTCTCCACGATCATCATATTGGTCGTGCCGCTGATCCCAAAGGGGGAGCCAGCCGTTACGACAACGAGATTTCCAAAGCGGATCATTTTTCGTTTTAAAGCAAAGCAGCTGCAGATCGTAAATGCTTCGTGGACATTCTTTGCAGGAGAAGGATCAACTGGAATCACACCCCAGTTAAATGCCAACTGGTTGTAGGTTTTATGATGGGAGCTAAGCGCAATGATTGGCATCGAGGGTCTGAAGCGCGAGATAAGCCGCGCCGTAAAACCGCTACTGGTAAAGGCGAAGATCGCTTTTGCCTCTGCGCTATAGGCAGTTTTGACTGCGGCGAGTGAGACTGACGAGGAGATATCATGCGTCTCAACAGCAGGAAGAGCTTGAAAAAACTCCTCATACCTAAAGTTCTTTTCCGCCTCTTGCACAATGGCACGCATCATAGAAACCGCTTCGATGGGATATTGGCCAATCGCTGTTTCGCCTGAGAGCATCACAGCCGATGTGCTGTCATAAATCGCGTTGGCGACGTCGGAAACCTCCGCGCGCGTCGGCCTTGGGTTTTTGATCATCGACTCGAGCATCTGCGTGGCTGTGACAACAGGTTTTGCCGCATGCACACACTTGCGAATCATCATCTTTTGCAGAGAGGGAACCTGTTTGAGGGGTAGTTCAACACCGAGATCTCCCCTTGCCACCATGATCCCATCTGCAACTTGAATGATCGCATCAAAATTCTCAACGCCAAGGCTGTTCTCAATTTTTGCAATCACGAGAATCCCCGGTTTTCCCTGGTCGGAAAGAAGCTGTTTAATTTCGAGCACGTGATCGGCAGAGCGGATAAAAGAGGCAGCGATGATATCGACATCCTGTTTGCAGCCAAAAATGATATCCTTCACATCTTGTTCTGTCATGGCGGGAATGTTCGCATTCAGCCCAGGAACATTCACCCCCTTCAAACTTTTGAGAACACCCGGATTTTGGATCTCAACAACGACCCCCTCTTTGCGCCTTTCAATTACCTTTGAGGAGACATACCCATCATCAAAGAGAACCATCACGCCAGGCTTGAGCGATTCGACAACAACCTCAGGCGTTACCTGCCAGCGCTTCTCGTCTCCCTCAACCCCCTCTTTTACGAGGAGGATTTTTTGTCCCGCCTTAACACTCACCTCTCCCTTTTTCATCTTGCCCAATCGGATCTCAGGACCCTTGGTATCGAGCATAATCGCAAGGGGAATCTTACGCGCCTTGCGCGCCTTCTTCAAATGTTGAATCACCTGCAGATGATCGGCATGCGTCCCATGGCTAAAGTTAAGCCGAGCAACATTCATGCCCGCGTCAATGAGCTCCAAAATCTTCTCGTAAGAGGAAACGGCAGGCCCTATCGTGCAGATGATTTTTGTGCGTGTGTGCATATTTCCCGAGTCTACCTTTAGAAGCTCAAGATTGCAAGAATATGGCAGTAATACCAAATATCAGAAAAAACCTTGAGTTGTGCCCCGTCGGCTTTGCAACAAATGTTTCGCCTTCGCTCGTGCCTTGCCCTCGGCAATGGTCACTCGCTCCAGACAAAAAATTTGTGCAGCCTCCTTGCAAAACTCAAGGTTTTTTCTGATATTTGGTATAAAAGAGAGTTGACAAACCCAAACCCCGGGCGTAGATTGTCGAGCCAATTCATTTTCACAGGGAGATTATCGCATGCGCGTCTTCAAATCCCTCATCCTCTCCGTGCTTCTCATCACCACGCCCGCCCTCTTCGCGCATCCTTTGCCCGCACCTGTGATTTCCACTGCACACACCACACAAGAACAGGCGGCTTCCATACCGTTGCAACTCCACGGTCTATCTTATGATCAGATCCTAACCCTTCTCGCTCAGATCGAAAGCGGTGAGCTTGAAGAGAGATGCACACTGGAAGATGTAGAAAGACTCTCCATGTTTGTGTCCGATTTAGCAGTACAGGGATTATTGCCGAATGATGTCGAGGCATCGCTCGCTTTGGGAAATGACATTCAAGATCTCTTATTCCCAGAGAGCTCTTATGCATACGCTCTTTTTTCTGATGATCTTGTGGTGGCTCCTCTCTTTCATGGAGAAAGAGACATGTTCCTCTGCAAAAGCTGGCTACATAAAAAATGGGATCAGATTAAGGACTTTGCCAAAAAGCATAAAAAGGCGCTCATCATCGGAGCTGCCGTTGTTGTTGCAGCAGCTGTCGTAGTGGGTGTAGCAGTTGCCGCTTCCGCGGCAGCTGCAACCGCAGCAGGCGCTGCATCAGCAGGAGATTCTCCACAGACGAAGAGCAACGAGCCTTCTACCGCATCTGCTGACGCACCCGCTACCATCCTCGATCCGCTTGTAAAATCCGCTCTTGAAGAGCAGGTCGTCTCATTCAAAGAGACAATTACAAACGAGCAGTTTTTCCAATCCTCTCTTCCTAACACCTTGGAAGATAGCGGAAGAGTCGCTGGCTCTCTCTTTGGTCATGATAGTTTAAGACAGCTCCCAAGCACCTTCTCTGAATATCCTGGACTCTCGCTTGCGCTGCAAAACGCACACGATAAAAACATCTCCTCTGTGCACAACTACTCGCTAACTCTTGCTCACCAAGCAGTCGATCGCCAGTTTTCTACAGACTATGCTGCCTTGTACACAAAGACCGATCACCACCCCGATCTGAACATCCTCTCTTACCAACTTCGCGGAGAAAGAGCTCTCGCTTCAGGACAGTTGCATCAAGCCGTCTACGATTTTGGAAAAACGATCGAGCTCAATCCTACAAGCCCCATTCCTTACCTCGAAAGAGGGGTCGCGCACTTCGGCTTAGGTGAGTATGACCGCTCGATTGCCGATTACAACCAGTTCCTCTCACAAGCCAAACAAACATATCCTCTCTCTATTCCTGAATTTAGTTTAGGCTTTGCGAAAGGTCTCCCTAAGGGAATTTATGAATCAGGACATGGCCTCTTCATCCTCCTTTCCGATGTCATCATGCATCCGATTCAGACTGGTGGACAGATGTGGGAAGCCCTGACCCTACTCAGCGACCTTGCGCGCTCCGGAGCCTGGAGCACCCTCAGCGAAGTCCTTGCCCCCGAAATCCACCAGCTCGTTACACAATGGGATACTATTCCCTCCGATAAACGCGGAGAGATGGCCGGCTACGCCTTCGGAAAATATGGAGCTGATATCCTCATCCCCGGAGCTCTCGTAAAAGCCACAGCCCGCGGCCTCAAAGGCGCCCAGGAAATCAGCGCAGTCTATCGCGGCCTCCAGACCGCAGAGAAGACTCTCCTTCTTGAGTCTGCTGCTGGCTTAGGAAATGGAGCAAAAATTGGTGAGGTGGTCCAAGCAAATCAACGCGCGTTCACTCTCGGAGAAGAGCTCGGTTATACTACGCAGGAGATAGGAAAGCTTAAACAGACCGGGAAGTTGCAGGAAACACTTACCCATACATACGAAGAGATCTCCAGAAATCCTGCTTGGAGAGAGTCTTATGAGTTATTTCATCGGGCGCAGGAGCTTTTAAAGCCATATACAAAGAAGCCCTTGCCGGAATTGCAGGTTAGAGAACTGATCCATCAATTTGGTATTCGAACATTTCCAAGACCCGAAGGCATTCCGGATAACTTTTTGGTAATGGTTTCAAATACAGGCGCGGGGATGGTCTATGTTCATCCCACAAATGCTCATATCCGAGTAAGAGTTATGCCTGGCAAACCCCACAGTCCAAATCCAAGCCAACAAAAACCGTATGTAGTTCAACAAAAAAGCGGGCAAGCTTTTGATAAACACGGAAATCTTATACAACTAGAAAAGCCAGAAGCTCACATACCATTAGAAGAGTTTGTTTATAGAGAATAACAAAATTTTTATGGACGAGACAAGCAGAAAACAGATTATGGAAGCCTTTATAAGAATAATAGATCATTTTTCTGACAAAGAGTATCAGAGAAGGGCGTGGATAAAAGGAGAAGAGGCAGACTTTGATGAAGCTGCGTGTCTCTTTTTCGAATTGGGAGACCCTGTTCTTGAAAACTACGAAGAGTTTGGGATCACAAAAACACAATATCCATTACTAAAAAATTTCCACGATAAATTCAAAGCGTTTTCGGATGAAAACGATCTGCCGCCAGAGTTCATCGACACTCCCGAATGGAACGAAATCACACTCATGGCAAAAGAGGTTCTCGTTGCATTCAACTACAAAAAACGCCGCTGATTCTTTATCCAAGCTTTTTTCCAATCGCTGCAAAGGAGGATCTTCAAGACAAATAGGAAAAAAGCCGCTATTTGGGCGAGCATCGAGCGAGCCCCCTGGAGTGCGGTGCTATGCACCGCCTTGGATTCATTCATGTAAGGCGGCGCGAAGCGCCGCACTCCAAGGAGCGCTTCGCGCTCAAAGAATTCATCTGGACTTGCGGTGCGCGCGCAGGGTTTTATTAATTTTGCGCAATTTGAAAGAGAGGAAATACCACCAAGCTAGCACGGCAGTTACGATGATGAGTGCTAGTAAATGCTTCCACTCCCAGGCGCTTTGCAGAAACTTATAAAGAGTCATCCCATAGATTAGAGGGAGCGCGATCAGGATCAGGGTGAGAAGAATAGTACCGGGAGATTTGTAGGCGCATCTGTACGGGATGTATATTGCAAGGCCCGATAGAAGAACTGCGACGCCAGAGACGATATACACGAAATAAAAATCTTTTGGGCTCGCATTGCTAGACATGTGGGCCAGCGCCAACATTGCAAATCCAAAAATATGGATCAGAAAATTCGGCACAGAAAACACGAGTAGCGTGATCAACCACCATTTGCGTGTTTTTTTATCTGCAGCGCTGATCTCATAAGATTTTTTCATCCTGTCTCCTCATATTTCAAGCGATCTTGAAAAACGCGTAGAATTTAGAGGGCTAGAGAATTTTTTACAACAGGCCTCATTAAGTTCTATTTTGGATGCTTGGTTTAAAAAAACCATCTCTCTAATATTTCTTTTAAAAGCAGAGAGCTGATTAGGAGATATCCATGACCCTTAATATAAAATCGGTTGAGGTTGGCTCTCCTGCTTCTAGCCGACTAAACAATAGCCAGGCCGAACTACCGCACCGAGGATCGCCGTACGCTTGGAACGGAAGTTCCATCTCAACAACAGCTTCCCCTGTGATCAAACCCCTCCCCTTGACAAACAGCTCCACGCCCCACTCTCAGACGCTTAGAGAGGGATCTAGAGGGGATTCTATTAGATCCATTTGCTTGGCACATACGGGATCCCCCTCGATGCATCCCAAATTGGTCTTGCGTGAGTCGTACATAAAAACAACAGTCGAGCTGGCTGAGGGGCTCTACGTGGGTCCTCTTATAGACGGCCAACCTCAAGGGACGGGGACCCTGATTTACACTCGCGATGATCCTGCAGGTCAAAAAAGGTATGATGGCGCCTTTCATTTAGGCAAGCGACAGGGACATGGGAAGCTCGTTTGGAAAAACAAGGAGCAATACGAGGGGGATTTTGCGGATGATAAGATCACCGGTTTCGGGGTAATGATCCGGAACGGTGAGGAGTATATGGGCAAACTGGTGAATGGTGAATATGAGGGTTATGGTCAGTTGAAAAAGAAGGGTGCCCTGTACGCTGGTTATTTCAAGAAAAACCTTCCGGATGGATATTGCGAACAGACCACGGCAACCGATTCTTACAAAGGCAATTGGGTAAATGGCGCGTGGCATGGACAAGGTCTCTGGACTTTAACCACAGCTATAGGCGAAACAGAAACGTTTGAGGGAACGTTTCGGCATGGAGAAAAATGGGCGGGCATATACACCAACGGGACCTACTCGTGTGTCTATAGAGAGGGCAAAGCCGTTGCAGCTCCCTGCTGTGTGATTTTATAAAGTTACGCATCAGCAGCTCTTCTTTACTGTCCAATTCCCCTTTCTGTTATGATGATTCTCCATGAAAAAACATAAGATCGTTCTAAAGAAGGTGCGGGTTCACAATCTAAAAAATGTGGACCTAACGCTGGAGCCAAACCAGCTGATTGTGTTTACGGGGGTTTCCGGATCGGGGAAATCTTCGCTGGCATTTGACACGATCTATGTGGAGGGACAGCGGCGCTACATCGAATCGCTTTCGACCTACGCGCGGCGCCATCTTGCAGACTACCCAAAGCCAGATGCGGAGTTGATTGAGGGAATCTCACCGACAATTGCGATTGAGCAGAAGACAGCTGGCAAAAATCCTCGTTCGACAGTGGGAACGATCACAGGAATTTACGACCATCTGCGTGTTCTTTTTGCACGTGTAGCAACGCCCCACTGCCCTGTCAGCGGAGAGCCGGTAAAACCGAGAAGCGCAAAAGAGATCACAAACGAGATCCTCTCGGGCAAGGAGGGATCAAAACTTCTTCTTTTTGCACCTTACGCCAAGGGAAAAAAGGGGGAGTTCAAGGAGGAGTTTGCTGAGCTTGTTCGTCAAGGGTTTATGCGTGTGCGTCTCGACGGAAAACTTGTAGATCTCTCCGACGAGATCTCTCTTGATGGGAAAGTCGCACACGATATTGACATTCTGATCGATCGGGTGGTCCTGAATACCAAAGAGAGCGGCCGTTTAGAAGAGGCGATTGCGCACGCGCTGGATAGGGGCAAGGGGATCATGAGTGTACAAAATGCGGACACTCAAGAAGAGGTGCTCTTTTCGGAGCTCGCCTTCTCTCCAAAGTCTGGCCTCTCCTACGGACCTCTCTCCCCTCAAGACTTCTCATTTAACCATCCAGCAGGCATGTGCCCCACCTGTATGGGTCTGGGCACACATCTAGAGTACAAACTCGAGCAGATCATCGACCCCGAAAAGAGTATCGCAGAGGATTGCTGCTCAGTTGCAAGCTCATACACAACTGTCCGCTACGGCAACATCTATGACAATCTTGCGAAGCATTACAACTTTAGCGTGAAAACGCCATGGAAAAAACTCTCGGAAAAAGCAAAACAGATCTTCCTCTATGGCGCAGACCAGAAGTGGCTCCGCATGCGCTTCACGCATCCGACAAAAAATGCAAGCTGGACAGATTACGTGCAGTGGCGCGGAGTGCTCCATGAAGCAAAGATGCGCTATTTAGAAGCCAAGAGCGACGGCTACAAGAGAAAGATGGAAGAGCTCATGGAGGTGGCGACCTGTCCCGACTGCAAGGGATCGAAAATCAAACCTTATCCCGCCGCTGCTACGCTGGGAAGAAAAACCATCGCCCAAGTCTCCGCTTTTTCTGTAGAAGAAGCGATTGCATTTTTTGACTCCCTCACGCTCTCTGCGCAACAAAAAAAGATCGCCGAAGAGCTGTTGAAAGAGATCGTTAAAAGGTTGCGCTTTTTGCACGATGTGGGCCTCCACTACCTCACACTCGACCGCACCTCCCCTACGCTTTCAGGAGGCGAATCTCAACGGGTACGCCTCGCTTCACAAATCGGTTCTGGTCTCGTCGGTGCAACATACATTCTAGATGAACCTTCAATCGGTCTTCACCCCCGCGACAATCTAAAACTGCTGGCCTCTTTGAAAATGCTGCGCGATCGCGGAAGCACAGTGATCGTTGTAGAGCATGACGAAGAGACGATCCGCGAAGCAGATCATATTGTCGACGTCGGGCCCCGCGCAGGTCAAAATGGTGGAGAGATTGTTGCTGATGGGACGTTCGAAGATCTCCTTAAGGCGCCCCGCTCTCTCACGGGAGCCTACCTCTCCGGAAGAGAGACAATCGCCACGCCCAAAAAGCGGAGAAAAGCGACAGGGAGAGAAATTTCTATTGAGAAGGCCTCCCATCACAACCTAAAACAGGTGAATGCAAAAATCCCTCTCGGTCTCTTTGTGGCTGTTACTGGAGTCTCTGGATCGGGGAAATCTTCTCTTGTTACAGACATCCTCTTTCCTGCGCTTTCAAACGCGCTTCTCAATTCACGGCTTCCTGTTGGCAAGCACAAAAAAATTCGCGGCATCGAAGAGCTGGAAAAAGTGATCGCCATCGACCAGTCCCCGATCGGACGTACGCCGCGCTCAAATCCTGCGACCTATGTCAAGGTCTTCGATGAGATTCGTGATCTCTTTGCGCAGCTTCCCGAAAGCCAAGCTTTCGGCTACACACCCGGACGTTTTAGTTTCAACGTTCACGAAGGCTCTTGCCCTCATTGCGGCGGGATGGGCATGACGCGCATCGACATGGACTTCTTGGAAGATGAGTGGGTCACTTGTGCGCATTGTATGGGAAAGCGCTTCGACGAGAAAACTCTGATGGTGACCCTGAGAGGAAAAACCATCCATGATGTTTTAGAGATGACGGTTTCCGAAGCAAAAGAGTTCTTCTCTGCGATTCCTGCGATTTCAAAAAAGCTTGAGATGCTGATATCCGTAGGGCTCGACTACGTCAAAATTGGTCAGCCCTCTCCTACTCTTTCTGGTGGAGAAGCACAGCGGATTAAGCTCGCTAAGGAGCTTGCGCGTCCCTCCAACGACCGAACACTTTACATTCTCGATGAGCCGACAACGGGCCTTCACTTCCACGATCTACGCAAACTGATCGAAGTGCTTCAAGCGCTCGTCACTAAGGGCAGCAGTGTGCTCGTCATTGAACACAATATGGATCTCGTCAAATGTGCAGACTGGATCATCGACTTAGGCCCCGAAGGTGGAAAGGCAGGCGGAGAGATCATCGCCAGCGGGCCGCCAGAAAAGATTGCGAAATTGAAAACACCCACTGGCATTGCGCTGCATCAGATTCTTTTCCCAAAGCCCCCTGAAAAGAAGAAGCCTACAAAAAGCAAAGAACTCTCCCTTTCCACATTGAGTGTTGAGGGCGCCTCACAAAACAATCTAAAAAACATCAGCGTGGAACTCCCGCGCGAAAAGATTATTCTCTGCACTGGGCCCTCAGGATCGGGTAAGAGCTCTTTTGCGTTTGAAACGCTCTACGCGGAAGGACAGCGACGCTACGTTGAATCTCTCTCGGCCTTTTCCAGACAATTTGTGATGCAGATGCCCAAGCCTAAGGTAGAGAGCATCGAAGGGCTCTCTCCTTCGATTGCAATCGAGCAGACAAGTCACGCCAAGAACCCTCGCAGCACTGTGGGAACGCTCACCGAGGTCTATGACTTTTTGCGCATTCTTTTTGCTCATCTCGGAACTCCATACAGCCCTGAAACAGGCGAAGAGATCCGTTCGATTTCGAAAGAGTATGTTGTAGATCAGCTGATGAAACTTCCTGCTGGAAGTGCGGTGCGGGTTTTGGCACCTCTCAAGTTCAGAAAGCATGAGACGTGGGAGGCGCTGCAGGCGCGGCTTGCTTCCTCAGGATATTTACGCATTCGTCTCAATGGAGAATATTTTGAGCTGGATAACCCGATCCCCTTTGACAAAGGGCGCAAAAACAGCTTGGAGCTTGTGATTGACCGTCTCAAGATCGAACCAAATACACGTGCAAGGCTTCTCGAAGCCGTCGAACGTGCAACAGCGCTTTCTGGAGGCGTCATTCTTGCTGCACTCGAAAAAGAGGACCGTCTTTTCAACCTCGCTTTCTCAGATCTTTCAACAGGAAAATCCTATCCCGCTCTCACGCCACACACCTTCTCCTTTAATACCGAGCAAGGAATGTGCATGGATTGCTTCGGCTTGGGAGTCCAGTATGGTGCGGACCTCATGCGCTACAAAGAGTTCCAAAAGCTCACTCCTCTTGGCCTAGCCTATCTCCTATGGAAAGAGTATGCGACAGAGGAGGCCATCGCCCTCTTCCTCTCCTTTTTAAAAGAGGAGAAGATCGACTCTCGTGCACGCTTAGATGAGCTCCCTCCACAAAAACTACAAATTCTTCTCTCTGGTTCAAATAAAGAGATCCGTTACGGACGCGAGGGCGCAACCTTCCGTTGGCGTGGTGTAACGCCCGTTTTCGCAAAGAGTGCCAAGTCCGCAAAAAGGCCCGTACGCGATCTTATTATTCCTCTTCTTGATCAGAAGATCTGTAGCTCATGCGAAGGAAGTCGACTTAATCCCTTTGCACGAGCTGTGCGCATTGGAAAGCTCTCCATCGGAGATCTCTGCAAACTTCCCATCGATGAAGCACAAAAGTTCATCTCTGCGCTTCCAACTCCCTCTGCGTTTTTGCAAGAGCCCGTTGCGCAGATCTTGAAACGGCTACACTTCTTGCAAGCAATTGGGCTTGGCTATCTCTCCTTGGATCGCTCCTCCCCTACACTCAGTGGTGGAGAAGAGCAGCGGATTCGCCTTAGCCGTCAACTGGGAAGTGGCCTCACCGGATGTCTCTACGTGCTCGACGAACCTACGATCGGCCTCCATTCACACGACAACGCAAAGCTCAATCGCGCGCTTATCCAGCTGAAGAATCTGGGAAATACGCTCGTCCTCGTTGAACATGATCCTCTCACCATTGCAATTGCGGATGAAATTTTAGATTTCGGACCCGGAGCTGGCAAAGAGGGCGGTAAAATTCTTGCTCAAGGTTCTCTAGAAGAGATTAAAGCCGACCCCCGTTCTTTAACAGGCGCTTATCTGAGTGGCAGAAAAAAAATTCCTCTTCCTAAAATGCGAAGAAAAGCCAAAGAGTGGATCTCTGTTAAAAAAGCTAATCTACACAATCTGAAAAATCTCGATGTTAAGTTTCCCATCGGAGTTTTTTGTTGCGTCAGCGGTGTTTCTGGATCGGGGAAATCGACGCTCATCGAAGAGATTTTGCGACCCGCTGCGCAACAAGCTGTCAATTCCAGAAAAGATACGATCGAACTTCCTCATGGGATTGTAGAGGGTTTGGAAGCATTTGAAAAGGTGGTTGCGCTAGATCAGAATCCGATGGGACAGACAATCCGCGCCGATGTCAGCACCTACACAGATCTTTTAACACCGCTGCGCTACTTTTTTGCGGAGCTTCCCCTTGCAAAGGCACGCGGCCTTCTTCCCAAACATTTTAGTTTTAACCATCGCAAAGGGATGTGTACCACCTGCTGGGGTCTTGGCACAAAGAGCATCTCCCTTCAGTTCCTTCCACCTGTTAAAGTCGAGTGTGAGTCGTGCAAAGGCTTCCGCTTAAATCCTCTTAGCCTGCAGATCAAATTCCGTGAAAAACATCTCGGCGAGATTTTAAATATGACCGTCGATGAACTCAAACGCTGGGAGATCCCCCTCACCAAAGTAAATCGCCTTCTCGATCTTCTCATCTCTGTGGGTCTCGGTTATCTCAAGCTCAGTCAAGAGATCTCAACTCTCTCTGGGGGAGAGGCGCAACGCCTGCGCCTATGCCGCGAGCTCTCCAAGCGTTCTAGCGGAAAGACCCTCTATCTTTTCGATGAACCCACAACGGGCCTACACAGCGAAGATATCCTAAGACTGCTCCCCATCTTCCACACCCTCGTTGACAAGGGCAACACCCTCGTCATCATCGAGCACAATCTCGACATCCTCGCGAATGCCGACTACATCATCGACCTCGGCCCCGAAGCGGGAGAGAACGGAGGAAAAATTTTGGCCGTTGGCACCCCCGAAGAGGTCGCGAAGAAAAAGAAGGAGTCCTACACAGGCAAGTATTTGAGCGAACATCTCTCCTAGGGGGACCTTGACAAATCTGCAGTTCTAGTTTAGATTTGTCAATATGATCCCTAGACATATTTCGTCAAAAATACGCAAATACGCCAAGCAATACCCGATCCTTGCCCTTGTAGGGCCAAGGCAGAGCGGAAAAACTACTCTCGCAAAAGCCCTTTTCCCCAAACACAAATACCTCTCTTTAGAAAATCTCGATCTCAGACAGCATGCATCCACAGATCCGCGGGGCTTTTTAAACGATAATGGGCCCTTCGTAATTCTAGACGAAGTACAACGAGTGCCTGAGCTATTCCCCTATCTTCAAGAACTGGTCGACAACAACCAACACCCTGCTCAATACATTCTTACAGGATCGTCCCAGTTTCTTCTGATTGAGAAGATTACCCAATCCCTTGCAGGTAGAATTGTGACTTTTAAACTTTTCCCACTTACCTACACGGAGCTCTTTGAATATCCGCAAGATCGCAATTTCGGGTCGATCTTTCAAAAACAGCACACTAAGCGAAAAAAAATCAGCCAAGAAGCGCTTTACGATCTACTGTGGAAAGGCTTTTACCCTCGCATCTACGATAAACATCTCGACAGCTACAAATGGCATGAAAACTATCTACTTACCTATGTTGAACGAGATATTCGCTCCCTTCTTAATGTGCGGAATTTGCGAACCTTCGAACATTTTCTGATTCTTTGCGCTTCAAGATCCGCTCAACTCATCGACTACTCCGACCTATCTAATTCTTTAGGCGTCTCCCTTGGTACCATCAAAGAGTGGATCTCCATCTTAGAAACGAGCGGATTGATTTTTATCCTTCCCCCCTATTTTGAAAACTTCTCCAAACGCATTGTAAAAACGCCTAAAATCTACTTCGTCGATACAGGCCTTCTATGCCATCTGCTTTCGATCCGAACCATTGACCACTTAAAAGCGCATCCGCTTCTCGGCTCGATCTTCGAAACATTTCTCATTAGCGAATGCTTTAAACGCTTTCATAATTTGGGAGAAAGACCACCTCTCTATTTCTGGCGTGATCAATCGGGAAATGAGATCGACCTCCTGATCTACGATGGCAAAAAGAGCTTTCCCGTTGAAATTAAACTCGCGCAATCTTTTCATCCCGACTTTAAAAAAAGCATAGAGCGCTGGCTAGAACTCGAAAGCAACCCTGCACAGAATGGCACTGTGCTCTATTGTGGAAAACATCTCCAGTCAACTCCTCCAATTGCCGTGCTTCCTTGGTATCTTGTCTAAAACTCCTTCAGAGACTATAACACAAAGATATGCACAAACATCTCGTTTCGAAGAAAAAAGCAAAAGCCCTCTGCGGTGCCCTCTTTCTTGTGGGTCTTGCCATCCTCTCTTTCACTGGAGCCTGGTGGCCCGGCATTATGCTCGTCGTTGGTATTCCTCTTGCGCTCCGTCAACTTTTCCTCGGCAGGTACTACGATATGGCCGTTTCGCTTGCCGTTTTCGCAGGTGTTTTCATCATCGCCACCTTTCAGATCTCCGAGCGTTTTCTTCTTCCCGTTATCTTCCTCGTCGGTGCGATCTATCTCCTCTTCCGCGAATATTTTGTGAGCAACACAGAACCCGAGGATGAAGAGGAAGAGAACCTCAACGAAGAGATCGAAGAAGATCAGCAAGAAAAGAAGAAGTGAGTCTTCCTGCGGGTTTTTCTCGGCAAAATCGCAATTGCTGAAAACCTAAACTGGGATTAAAATCTCTCTCAAAGATTAATCTTTGAACACGCGAGGTTTTATGAGTTTCCGTATCACACAAGCTGCTTTCCACTCTGTGAATCAAATGTTCCGGATAGGTCGTTTCGCTCCTATTTCCATGCATTACAAGATCGGAGAGCGCCTACGAACACAGATAAATCAAAAATGGGGAATGCATGTGAGCAATATATCGCGCTCATATGCGACTGATACTCAAGAAAAGCGCGCGTACTGTGCTATCTGTCCTATGCCTCTGATTTATGGTGAGAAACATCCCAATCAATCAAACGCACACCAAAAAATGCATTTCAAAAGCAAGGTGGCTTTGGGATTGGGGCTCGGGCTAGCCGGATTGACACTTTATTCTATCGAGAAGGTCAAAAAAGCAGCTGAACTCAATGCCCCTCCCAACTATGCAGAAAAGCCTCCTAGAAACCTTGCTTTCAAAGGTGGCGGTCAAAAAGGCATCGTGTATCCTGCTGCCTTAAAAGAGCTAGAGCGTCAAGGGGCATTAAAACAAGTCAAAAGAGTAGCGGGAACATCGGCAGGAGCTATCACTGCAGCCTTGCTAGCTGTCGGCTATACTCCCGATGAACTTGAGGAAATTGCAGACAAAACGCCCATGGAAAGCTTTATGGACTATCCAGGTGCTGGTGTTATTAGCCCAACAACGGCTGTAGGTTTGAAAATGATAAAAAAAGCACAAGCTGTACTCTCTGGCGGAATAGACGCTGCTAGTACAACAGCATTATATACATCTTTGTCGACTGCTCAACAAA
Source organism: Chlamydiae bacterium Ga0074140 (assembly GCA_001464115.1). Classification (GTDB taxonomy): domain Bacteria; phylum Chlamydiota; class Chlamydiia; order Chlamydiales; family Rhabdochlamydiaceae. The sequence goes on from LNES01000004.1 coordinate 83,467, forward strand.
TTTTCGAATTCATTTTCCCTGGCGCTAGTCGTTATACAAAACCTCTCGTTGAACTTGTCGGTGATAAAGCCACAAACCAACGAGAACAAGTTTTACATGAACTGACAAAATTGCCTACTCTTTGTCCAGGCGAGAAATTTCGCGAATGGATGGAGAAGATGATACACCAAAAAACAGGCATCAAACACTGCACCTTTGGAGAGCTCGATAAACTCGCAAAAGAAGACCCCAAAAAATACAAAGAGCTCTACGTGTTTGCAGCGCAATTAAACGGAGCGGATCAAGCGAAAATCATACGAGTTGGCACTACTAGTGAAGAACTGGGGCCTCCTTGTAAAGATCTGGTTATTTCAGATGCTGTGCGCTGCTCTATGTCTATACCTTTCGTGTTTAAACCCCACATGTTGTACTACAAAAATGTGCTCGGCGGTAGGAGCCCCTACTCAAAATTGGGAGAACTAGTAGATGGAGGCATATTATATAATTTCCCAATCGATGCTTTCGACGACCTAAAAAAGAGGGGAGCAAACCGTAGAACATTGGGGCTGGGTTTTGAGATACAAAAAATGAACAGCGAACCTGTCCCCGCTACCTTTCGTGGCATTCTTGCATCATATGAAAATTTTCAAGAATCTTTGGACGATATGCGTCCGCATAACACAAATCGTATGATCCTACTTCCTACGCAGGGCGTTGGAACGATTCCTAAAATGCTCTCTCCAGAGAAAAAAAGAGCCGTGATAGAAGGCGCTCGGAAAAAGGTTGAAGAGGCTTTTGAAAAATATAGAAGCGAAATAAACGCTAGGGCAGCGGCCCCAACGCATTGGACAACTTTTTAGTCGTCCCGTCCTCGGGTAGAAAAAGAACCCTGGGGGCTCGCGTACACACGACCCCCATCATACCAGATAATCCAAACACATTGCTTGGCGCACCTCTTTGAGGGTAGCGCTGGTGGCTTTGCGGGCGCGCTCGGAGCCTTGGAGCAGGATTTTCATCACTGCCTGTGGATCTTTGGCAAGGGCTTCGCGCTTGGTGCGGATGGGAGTTAGAAAGGCTTCGAGAATTTCGAGGAGGCGTTTTTTGACAACCATATCGCCGAGGCCTCCGCGCATATAGTGCGCCTTCATCTCTTCTAAACCAGCTTTATCTGGATCAAAGGCATCGAGATAGGTAAAGACGGGGTTGCCTTCAACTTTGCCTGGATCTTCGACGCGCAGATGGCCAGGATCGGTGTACATGCTCTTCACCTTTTTCGCGAGAACATCGGTGGAGTCGGAGAGGTAGATGCAGTTGCCGAGGGATTTGCTCATTTTTGCCTTTCCATCGGTACCTGGGAGCCGTCCGGTTTTCGGAATCATGGCTTTGGCTTCGACAAGAACTTCGCGTTTGTAGATCCGGTTGAAGTGGCGGACGATCTCATTGGTCTGTTCAATCATAGGGAGTTGATCTTCACCAACAGGAACGAGAGTTGCTTTAAATGCTGTGATATCGGCAGCCTGGCTCACGGGATAGACCATAAACCCTGCAGGAACAGCCTCACCAAATCCCTTTTGCTGGATCTCCTGCTTTACGGTGGGATTATGCTTGAGACGGTTCCAGGTCACGAGATTCAAGTAGTAGAGCGTGAGTTCCGGAAGTTCAGGAAGGAGCGACTGGATGCAGATGGTTGTTTTTGCGGGATCGATTCCCACAGCCAGATAATCGAGGGCAACCTGCAGGACATTTTCACGCACTTTTTGAGGGTCGTGGGCATTGTCTGTAAGCGCCTGCTGGTCGGCAATCATCACGTATTGCGTCATCGTCTCTTGGAGCTCAACCCGATTTTTGAGGGAGCCTACATAGTGACCCAGATGTAAGGGGCCAGTGGGCCGATCCCCTGTGAGAATTATTGTTTTCATAAACAAATACATTGCCTATTTTTCCCTTTCCGGGCAATTCATTAGCATGATGAGTGCAAACCTTGGAAAAATTGGGCCGTTTGAACTGGTGAGAAGCCTAGGCAAGGGTGGCATGGGCGAGGTCTTTCTAGCCAAAGACCCGAGCTGCGGCCGTCTGATTGCTCTGAAGAGGATCCGCGAGGATCTCGCCAAGCACAAGACGATGCAGATCCGTTTTCTGCGCGAAGCAAAGATCGCGGCGAAGCTCACACATCCATCGATCATTCCGATCTATTTGATCTCAGAAGATCGAGAGAATACCTACTACACGATGCCCTACATCGAGGGTGAAACATTAAAAGAGATTCTTCACACAACCTTTAAGCAAGAAAAAAATGGTACAGAGAGCCGTCATCCGATCGGCAGTTCCGTTCCCGCGTTGATCCGTATCTACTTGAGCCTTTGCCAAGCGATCGCCTACGTCCACTCCAAAGGGGTTCTCCACCGCGATCTAAAGCCCGATAATGTGATCGTTGGAAAATATGGAGAGGTGGTGCTACTTGATTGGGGCCTTGCTGAAAATGTTGGCCAGGACGAGGAGGAGCATGCAGACATCGAGTCCACCAACCCCGCTCTGACCCGTCCTGGAAAAATACCTGGAACTCTAAGCCATCTTGCTCCCGAACGGGCCCACGGCGAAAGGTCTACTTTTCTCACAGATATCTATGCGCTCGGGGTCCTGCTCTATCAGCTCCTCACACTGCGCCTTCCTTTTCATCGCAACTCTCTGGAAGAGTTTCGCAAAAACACGGCTCCAGAAGAATTTTTAGATCCGCAAGAGGCAGCCCCCTACCGAGATATTCCCCCACAACTTGCATCTATCACAAAGCGTTGTCTCTTGCCAAAAGAGGAGCGTTACCAGAGCGTCCAAGAGCTGATCGATGAACTGCAAAACTACATCGAGGGCAAGCCAGAGTGGATTCCCACAGCAGATCTTACAATCACGCGCAAACAGGATTGGGAGTTTCAGGAGAATATCCTTCTGGCAAAACACCTCGCCATCACACGCACTCCTGAAGTGATGGAGTGGGTGAACCTCATGTTCTCGCGTGCTTCATTTCCAGGAAACATTAGGATTGAGACAAAAATCTGCATGGGATCAAGCGGAAAAGGGATCGGGATTCTGCTCGGAATTCCCGAAGCCTCTGAACGCATTGGATTTGCAGATGGATACTCGATCTGGATGAGTGCAGAGGCGGAATCTTGCTCGAAGCTGTTCCGTTCTAATGTTGAGGTGATGTCGATTCCACAAGCAATCCTTCTTCCTCAGATCTGGCATACGATCTGCATCGAAAAATTGGACAACAACCTGCGAGTTTATCTCGATGGAAGACCCCAGTGTCACTACATCAGCCACCGTCCGCTTGTGGGTACACATGTTGGTCTTCTCTTTCGCGATGCAGATTTTCAAATGGAACCTTTGAAAATCTCCCTTGGAAGCCAGAGTGTGCAAGTCAATTGCCTTGCGGTTCCCGACGCCTTTTTAGCGAGTCGTCTATATGCAAAAGCCGTGAGTGAGTACCGGCGCATCGGCTACTCCTTCCCAGGAAGGGCCGAGGGCCGCGAAGCCCTCTTTCGGGCTGGAGTCACACTGCTCGAAGAGGCGGTTGCACAACCAAAAAAAAGAAGGAAGCAGCAGCTCTTTTCTCTCGCACTTGAGGAGTTCGGAAAATTACGTGTCACACCTGGCGCTCCTCTCGAATATCTAGGAAAATCTCTCGTCTATAAAGCCTGGGGAGATGTCGAAGACGAAGCGAGATGCTTGGAGCTTGCATTACGCAAATACCCAAAGCACCCACTTCTTCCAATTTTGACCGAGGAGATCCGCTTTAGACTTCAAGAGAGTAGTGCACAGAATCGACGAGCAGGACTTCTCTTCGCGCTGCTCGCGATCCGGCACCTCCCACAAATCTTCTCATTGGAAGAAAACCGAAGACTTTTGGAGAGTTTAAAAAAGAGTCTAGAGCCTCTCTTCTTCATTGAGAAAAAAGGAGAAGAGATCGATCCCCTTCTCGACCTGAGCCTGCAGCTCTCTTTTTGGCTCGCAAAACCGATCACTCTCATCGAAATTCTCGAGCAGACGCGAGAACCGATCTTTGTGCAAAATGCCCTTTTTTCTCTTCTTTATCTCGGCTGTTTCGAAATGGTGAAAGACTCTCTTGCGCAGTTGGGTACTGAGGAGGCCGCTCGTTTTGAATGCGCACTTCTCGCAGAAAAAAAACCCGTGGCTGCACTCAAAACAGCTTTTGAAAATTTCCCTGAAGACCGAAAAATTCTCTCTTTCCTCATCACGCGCTTGCAAGATAGAAAAGAGATCACTCATCTCCTGCCATATTTGGACAGACTCCTGGCCCTCCCCGCTCCCCTTCCAGAGCTTGCGCTTCGCACCCTGCTTTTTGCGAAAAAATGGAAGGAGGCGAAAGAGATCTTCTCGAAACAGTTTGCAAGTCTTCGCACAGATCCTCAATCCCCTATTTTTGTGCTTTACGGCTGTTTTCTGAGAGCAACCGAAGGGGAAAAGGCGTCTACAAATCACTTTGCATCCGCCGATGAGGGTTCCCATCCTCCCCTTGCCTCTCTTCTTGCTCGTCACCTACAAGAAAAGATCGATCTGGAAAAGCTTCTCTATTGGGAAAAGGTCTTACTGTTGCGAGATCTCGTGCTCTACTACCAGTGTGCGGGGTCACCAAAAGCCAGGCTGTGGCACAAGCTCCTGCAGAAAGAACTCCGCAAAAATAAAGAATGAAGAAAGAAAGAATAAGAATATAACCACCGAGCTCACAGAGGACACCGAGGCGCTGCGCGCAAGAATTTTGGACTGGGCCTCTTTTTCCCTCTCGGCGGACTCGGTGTTTAAAAATCCCTATTTCTCTTGCACCTCTTCCCCTTTATCTTTCGTGCCCGTGCCCGCGTGCGTGCCCGATCTTTCTTCCTCCCCTCTCTTTCTTTTCTTTTTAAAACTCTCTCCGCTATAGTCTTCTCCTATGACAACATCCTCGACCGCATACGATCCGAAGGCTGTAGAAGAGAAGTGGCTCCGCTTCTGGGAAGAAAATCATTTTTTTAAAGCCGATCCCCATAGCTCGAAGCCCGCTTTCTCTCTCTCGATGCCCCCGCCGAATGTGACGGGTGTTCTCCATATGGGACACGCGCTCGTCAGCACGCTCCAGGATGTTCTCACCCGCTGGAAACGGATGAGCGGCTTCGAGACACTCTGGATGCCAGGCACGGATCACGCAGGGATTTCGACGCAAACGGTTGTTGAACGCCACCTCATGGCTACATTAGGAAAGCGTCGCAAAGATTTCTCTCGCGAAGAGTTCTTAAAACATGTTTGGGAGTGGAAAGAGAAGAGCGAAAAACAGATTCTCGCACAGCTCAAAAGAGTTGGATGCTCCTGCGACTGGTCGCGCCTTGCCTTCACGATGGATGAGAAGCGCAACGCGGCTGTTCGAACAATGTTTAAAAAGATGTTCGATGCTGGCCTCATCGTCCGCGGCGACTACCTGGTGAACTGGGATCCCGTAACCCAAACCGCGATTGCAGACGATGAAGTAGAGTACGAGGAGCGCTCTAGCTTCTTATGGCATATTCGCTATCCCCTCGAAGATAAGAGCGGTTTCCTCATTGTTGCCACCACCCGCCCAGAAACAATGCTTGGTGACACAGCCGTTGCAGTCTCCCCCAGTGATGAGAGATACGCAGGCCTCGTTGGAAAATTCCTTCTTCTTCCCCTGACAAATCGCCGCATTCCAATTGTTGCCGATGCGCATGTGGATTCTGCGTTCGGAACAGGCGTTGTGAAGGTCACACCCGCGCACGATCCAAACGACTATGCGATTGCTGAGAGGCACAAGCTTCCACTGATCAACATCATGACCCCCGATGGCCGCATCAATGAAAATGGCAGAGAATTCGCGGGCCTTTCAATGGAAGAGGCGCGCGAAGCCGTTGTCCGCGAACTTCAGGCACAAAATCTGATCGATAAGATCGACCCGCACACGCATCGCGTGGGTCTCTCCTACCGCTCCAAAGCAGTGATCGAACCCTATCTTTCCAAGCAGTGGTTTGTGCGGATGAGCCCCTTCAAAGAGAAGCTGATCTCCGCCGTAAAAGAAAAACGCGTTACCCTCATTCCTCCCCATTGGGAGAACACCTATTTCCACTGGATCGAAAACCTGCGCGACTGGTGCATCTCTAGACAGCTCTGGTGGGGACACCAGATTCCGATCTGGTATAACGTAGAGAATCCCGAGAAGATGATCTGCTACGCCGGAGAGGGAGTTCCGCCCGAAGTCAAAGCTGCGCCAAGCAAATGGAAACAGGATGAGGATGTGTTAGACACCTGGTTCTCCTCTGCCCTCTGGCCCTTCAGCACGCTCGGCTGGCCAGAAAAAACTCCTGAGCTGAAAAAGTTTTATCCCAATACAACGCTCATCACAGGACACGACATTCTCTTCTTCTGGGTTGCGCGCATGATTCTCATGGGAGAGTATGCTCTTGATCAAGTTCCTTTCAAAGAGAGCTTCCTCCACGGCCTTATTTACGGAAAATCCTACTGGCGCTTCCACAATGGTTCTCTCCAATACATTACCGGAAAAGAGCGCGATAGCTACGATGCAGGCACAACGCCAGTTCCTCCTGAGGTTCACTCCAAGTGGGAGAAGATGTCCAAGTCGAAAGGCAATATCATCGACCCGCTTGAGATCATCGAGAGCTACGGCACTGATGCGATGCGCATGGCTCTTTGCGCCAGCGCCACACAGGCAAGACAGATCGATCTCGACCGCAGACGTTTTGAGGAGTTTAAGAATTTCACCAACAAGATCTGGAATGGCGCGCGCTTCGTTCTCATGAACGTCGAAGACTTAACACCAGATGCCCTTGCAAAAGGGATCGACCGTAACCTCTTTACACTCGAAGACCGCTGGATTCTCTCGCTGTTAAACCGGATCACCGAACAGGTAGATACGCACCTCTCTGAATACGCCTTTGATAAAGCTGCTCTCGCCTCCTACGACTTCTTCTGGAAGGAGTTTTGCGCGTATTACGTCGAGCTTGTCAAACCCTTCCTCTTTAAAAAAGCGGGCACACCCGCGCAGCGCGAAAACAAGCAGAAAATTCTCGTTGTGATCCTCTGCCATGTGATCCGCCTGCTCCATCCAATGGCACCTTTTGTAACAGAGGAGCTCTTCCAAATCCTCAAAGGAAAGTTTGCAACCGCTGCGAAAAGTCACGATCCCTACACACGCACAACCTGCGATGCGCTCGCTGCAAAAGCGTGCGCCGTTGCCCCCTACCCAAAGCTTCTCGATAAAAAAGATATCGACGAGGAGATTGAAAAAAAATTCGCCTATGTCGACAGCGTCATCCATGCGATCCGCAACATCCGCGCAGAGATGCAGCTCCCACCCGGAACCTCCACCGATCTCTTTGTCATTGGGGCCGCAAAAGAGCTCAAAGTTCTTCAAGAGAATCAGACCGCCCTACAAGCCCTTGTCCGCATCCAGAACCTGCGCTTTGAAGAAAAAGAAAAAAACCTTCCCTTCTCCGCGAGTGCCGTCGTAGGAAATATCAAGCTCATCATCCCCCTTCCCGAGGAGATGCGCGAAAAAGAGCGCGTTAGACTCACCAAAGAGCGAGACAAACTCATCGCGCAGCAGAATAAAACACGCGAACAGCTCGCCAACCCGCAATTCGTTGAAAGAGCCCCAAAGGAGCTCGTCGAAAAGCTAAAAGCGGGCATCGCGCAAGCCGAAAAAGAGCTCGCCGAGATCACAAAGAAGCTCAGCGCTCTCTCCTGAAAATTATTCCCCCGAATAGCGGACGATGACCCCTACGAGCTGAGCATCGGAATTACCCGCTTGTTCGTTTTCGTTGAATAAATTTTCTTGATGAGCCAGGTGTCCACTGAAGGCGCTCGCATAAGTCATCACTACCTGAAACCCATACTTTGCAAACAACGCGGGTAGAGTTTGCGTACTGTATGCACGCGCAGTGGACGTTACAATCCTGACATCTCCTTCAGCGAGGCTTTTTAACTTTTCCTTATGCGGTTTAAAGGCTTGAAGAATTTTAGGTTGAAGGGCTTTATCTAACTTTTCAAATTCCTCCCGTTTTTTTTCCCACTTACACCCTTGTTTGCGCGAATATAAAAAGCGGGTCACAAAATCAGTGGAAACTTTGCTCCCTTCGGAGACGACAGCCCCAAAGAAAAAACGGGTGATCGGCATCACTACTCTCCTATCATCAATAAACCCCATCGTCGTAGTAAACGCTGTTGCATGGGAGTGTTCTTTGCAGATTTCTCGGTATTCGGGTGTAAAGTAGATCGAATTGGCTGTAAATATCGCATGCGCACCGGGTTTTAGGATCTTTTTTAGGAGAGCAAAAAATTCAGCCTGCTGCATGTCGTTAAAAAAGTGGATGAGATTTCGACAAAGAAGGAGTCCGACTCTGTTTTCAAGCTGAGGCTTCTTTTTCAAAAGCTCAAAACAATCTCCATGGATCGACTCCAACTTTTCACCAACAGATGGAATTGCAATGAGAAGTCCGGATTTGATTTTTTCGAAATTCTGAACTTCTTGATCTCCGATATCATTGTAATACACCCGCTCCGCACCAGAAAACGCGAGGATCGCGCTATTCTCTCCGTTGGCTCCAGCGATTTCGAGAACAGTTTCATTGCGCGCAAGCTGCATTGCATAAGCCAAAACTTCCGGGTTCATCGCAAAAGTTGAACCATATTGTCCTAAAGAGACCGCATATTGCCTTGCCTCATAAACCCTATTTACAATCGCTGCACAGGATGAGACATAATCCCTTACGGTTTCATGAAGATAGTCCTGGAGAACTTCTAAATTCTTGAGATTGACATGCCGTGGCATGTTAACGTAGATCGAAAGAGCACCAAGATCATCGTTTGAAAAATAGCTACCAATGAGTCTTCTCAATGCGAACGGTAGCTGATCTTTCGCTCCAAAGACTTCGCCAAGTAGCACGCGGATTTCGCGGGCGTGCTCTTTATCCTTTTCCCTCATGGGAAGCGGGAGAAGTCCTCTAATCTGTAAGCCATTTTCTGCGGTCTGGAAAAGCCTCGCCTCTACAACCATCGAAATCATTTTTTCGCGTGAGACAGCCAAAAGATCTGCTGGTGAGTGGTGAAGGGATAAAGAAGAAAAACCATTAACATTTAATTTTGTAGCCACGAACTTCCTCTTCTAAAATATTATATATTGAAAGTCGGGATACTATATCAGAAAATGGATTCCATTAGAAGCTATCTAAAAGATAAGGAGCAGGTTGGATACGCCTCGATAGAGGGCTCTTCGTAGGGGTGAACTTTGCGGATCGCGGTGATGACATCTTGGAGCTTTTCTGCAGGGCAGACTGTTTCGATCCGCTCTTCGGCGACAGTTTCGAGGACATTCTCTTTGCCGATAAAGGGGTGGGCCCCCTTCTGTGGTATGAAGCGGCCGGTGCCTTTCGAGGAGAAGCTGCAGTGGGTGTAGTTTCCCATTTTTCCTGCGCCAGCTTTTCCCATCGCTTCGCGGACGAGATCGGCATGCGTCTCGGGAACCATCACGACAAGCGTCACAATGTTTGAGAATTTCATACCCTCATGTTAGCATACGACCATGCATTTTCCATCTCCAAAAGAGTTAAAACAAGAGCTTCCGATCAACGCCTCCATTCGCAGTTTTATTGCGGAGAGTCGGTATGCAGCACAGAAAATTGTTTCGGGTGAAGATCAACGTCTTGCGATTCTCGTGGGGCCCTGCTCGGTGCATGAGGTGGAAGGCACAATCGAATACGCAGAAAAATTGGCAGATCTTGCGGAGCGCGTGCGTGAAAGCTGTTTTCTTGTGATGCGCGTGTGTGTAGAAAAACCGCGCACAGGTCTAGGCTGGAAGGGTATGCTCTACGATCCACATCTCAATGGATCACATCAGATACAAGCTGGGATCAGACAATCTCGGCGGATTCTTCTGGATCTTGCAAAACGCGGTGTGGCTACAGTAATGGAGTTTGTAGATCCTCTTGCCTCCTCCTATTTTGATGATCTTCTGGTTTGGGGTCTTGTGGGTGCGAGAACCTCCTCTTCACAACCACACCGACAGCTCGCCTCCTCTCTCTCTTTTCCCGTTGGATTTAAAAATGGCTTAGATGGAGAGATCGAGCCTATCATTAACTCTTTGCAATCTGCTGCGTCGCCTCACACTTTTTTGCATGTCAATCAAGATGGGCAACTGTCACCGATCGAGAGCCAAGGAAATCCATTTGCACACCTCATTTTACGCGGTTCGATCCGAGAGCCCAACTACGATGCAAGTTTCATAGAGTATGCGAGCAAACGTCTTGCTCTCCAAAATCTCCCCACACGCCTGATGGTCGATTGTGCACATGGGAATTGCCAGAAAGATTACCTGCGTCAAAAAGAGGCTTTTCTGGAAGTTCTCAGGCAGATTGAAGAGGGTAACGAGACGATCATGGGACTTATGCTCGAGAGTTACCTACACGCGGGCAATCAATCGCTCTCTGAGGGAGAGCTCTCGCTGAAATCTGGGCTCTCGATTACCGATCCCTGTTTGGACTGGTCCTCGACAGAAGAGCTCATACTCTCCGCTTCAAAACTGCTCGAGATCAGCTCTTCAGATTCGGGTTCGGGGCGCCGGCCATAATACTCTTCGTCCGTATCCTCGTGACCAAAATCCTTTGGATAGATCGGAGTTTCTGGCTCGGGTGTAAAGATTGGCTTATCATTTAGCTCGATGAGATTGACCCAGAGCTGATGTTTCCACTCCTTAAATACGCTTCCATCTTCGGTCACAATCTGCGCGCGCCAAGCGAGAAGTCCATGCTTTTCATGATACTCTTCGTTGAGAAGGGAAAAGATCTTTTGGCCCGTTCGATGTCTGATCGGAAAGACCACCTTTTTCTGCGTAAAATTCTTAAAAATCACTTCCAGAACGAGATTTGGGGTGTGGTCTAAGATATCTGAGGGCACCCACCAGCGGATGAGTAGTCTCTGCCCATAAGGAGGATTTGCCTGCCTTGGATCGGGGGTGTTCACGTGGGTACTGGCAAGATAACGACCATCGATCCACTCCTGCTGCACTGAAAGATAGCTCTGGCGGCAGGCGGAGAGAGCAAGAAGAGAGAAGAGGGCTAAGGACTTTTTGAATTTCGACATCGTTTGAGTTTTATACCAGTTATCAGAAATAATCTGTCGCAAAAATGAGCGCTGTTCACTGCATTGTATTTGATGAGGCTCGCCATTCGATTCTTCTCGTTAAGAGAAGAGATGTGCCCGTTTGGGTTCTTCCCGGCGGCGGCATCGATGCCAATGAAACACCAGAAGAGGCGGCACGAAGAGAGGTGTTGGAAGAGAGCGGATACACGGTCACCATCGTACGCAAGATAGCCGAATATCTTCCCGTCAACAAGCTGACAAAGCCAACCCATTTTTTTGAAGGGCGCGTTATCTCCGGTTCTCCCAGGACTAGCAGCGAATCGTCCGCTGTGGTCTTTTTTCCCCTCGACCGTCTCCCAAAAGATTTTCCTCACTTCTACCGCTACTGGATCGAAGATGCGCTTTTAAATAGCCCTGAAGTTCTAAGAAAAAAAATCCGTGGCGTCTCCTATTGGATGCTCGTGAAACTGCTGATTCTGCACCCTGTGCTCGTGACCCGTTTTCTCCTCACAAAACTGAAGAAACGCTGAGAGTGGTATTCAAGTCATCTTCTTGGGATCGATGATCTGGTCAAACTTCTTGGCGGTGAGGAAGCCGAGGGCAACTGCGGCTTCTTTGAGTGTGATATTTTCCTTGTAGGCCTTTTGGACGACCTTCGCGGCCTTGTCATAACCGATGACAGGATTGAGAGCGGTTGCGAGCATGAGCGAGTTATCTAACTGCTCATGGATCCGTTTGAGATTGGGTTTAATACCTGTTAGGCAGCGTTTGTTAAAGCTTTCCGCGACATCGCCGAGAAGGCGGATCGATTGGAGAAGGTTGTAGATCATCACGGGTTTGAAAACGTTGAGTTCAAAGTTTCCAAGAGATCCTGCGATCCCAATTGCGGCATCATTCCCCATCACCTGAACAGCCACCATGGTCATCGCTTCGCTCTGCGTTGGGTTGACCTTGCCGGGCATAATGGAGGAGCCTGGCTCATTGCTGGGGAGCAAAATTTCACCAAGACCGCAACGAGGGCCGGAAGCAAGCCAGCGGATGTCATTGGCAATCTTCATGAATGAAGCTGCCAGGCGTTTTAACGCTCCACTCATCTCAACAATCGCATCATTTGCGGCAAGTGCTTCAAATTTATTTGGCGCGGTCACAAAAGGAAATTTAGAGAGTTTTGTGATCATCTTTGCAGTACGTTCGCCAAACTGTGTTGGGGCGTTAATGCCCGTTCCAACTGCGGTTCCGCCAAGGGCAAGCTCAGCGAGACTATCCAGTGAATTTTTAATGGCGCGAATACCATGCTCAATTTGTGAAGCGTAACCGGAAAACTCCTGTCCAAGAGTGAGCGGTGTTGCATCCATGAGATGGGTACGTCCTACTTTCACGATATCCTTAAACTCGTGACTCTTCTTTTGAAAACCTTTCAACAGCTGTTCAAGTTTGGGAAGGAGTCTGTTCTGAATTGCAAGTGCAGCCGCAACATGCATGGCAGTGGGGAAGACATCGTTGGAAGATTGCGACATATTGACATCATCGTTGGGATGGATGGGATCTTTTGATCCGAGAACTCCACGAACGAGTTCAATCGCGCGGTTGCTGATCACCTCATTGACGTTCATGTTGGTCTGGGTACCTGATCCTGTCTGCCAGACGACGAGTTCAAAATGGTCGTTCAATCTCCCATCGAGAAGCTCATCACACACTTTCACGATTAGATCACATTTTTCTTTGGAAAGAAGCTTGAGTTCGCAGTTCACAAGAGCGCACGCCTTTTTGACGAGGCCGAGCGCGTGGATAAGCTCTAGAGGCATCTTCTCCGTACCGATCGGAAAGTTTTCGATGGAGCGCTGGGTTTGCGCTCCATAATACCTATCCGCAGGAACTTCAACGACGCCTAAACTGTCTGTCTCTTTCCGTTTTTTCATATGAGCAAGAGTGCGAACACAAAGGCAAAGAGAGCAAACGACTCAACGATTCCGAGCGCTGCGAAGCACTTTCCAATGATCGCAGGCTGTTTCGCGGAGGCTTGAATTCCCGACGCTGCGCACTTTCCCTGGAAGATGGCAGAAGCGAGCAGTGCAAGTCCAACAAAAAAACCGATGCCGATCGCAGCTGTAGGATCTAAGGTACCCGCAGCGATGCTGTTTTTCATCAGAATCATCAAGACAAATCCAAAGATCGCCTGTGACGAAGAGACGGCCGACATCGCAATGAATGTCCCGTGATTCTCTTCTACGCGGCTCATGACTGCGTGGGATGCCATACCCCCAATGCCGCAACCGATCGAGCTACCGATACATCCCATGCCCAGCACAATTGCAGGGCCAATATTTCCATAATCCATAAACTAGATTCTCCTTTTTTTAAATGATCGGCGAAGAAAGATCGGGCACGGACGCGGGCACGGGCACGAAAGAAAGAAAAATCGATGTGTGCTCGATACTATCGCAAATCCCACCTTCATTCTTCACGCATCCGTTTTAAATCTTCCCTCTTTCGTGCCCATGCCCGCGTCCGTGCCCGATCTCTTCTCGTTCTTATTTCATCTTCTTCAATGGCCTAAAAAGTCTTCCTCCCCCTTCGAACGAATGATGGTACCATTCGATAAAATTAAGACGAAGACCGTGGATCACACCGGCCATAAGGGTGAGTGCGATATTCACGGCATGCCCGATTAAAACCACAAAAATGCCGGCCACAAGACCTACAGATTTTCCTAAATCATTAAATGTACTGGCCATCATGGCGCCCGCTAGTGCAAGAGCGTAAAGACGCAGGTACGAGAGAACATCGGCAAAGACCTGCACGATCGTTGTCACCTCTGAAAAGCCCTTAAGACGCTTCTGGATGAAGGCCAGTATGACTGCGATCCCCACACCGGCGTAGATGAGCTGAATTCCACTTTTTGCGGCGGTTTCTTTGTCGATTATTCCTGTGAAGTGAAGGATTGAAGTGCACTGCAAAACCGAGGGGAAGTAGAGATATCCCCCAATGAGAAAGAGGATCCATCCAATGCCGGCTATGTGCCTGTTGAGGTAGCGAACCAGGGAAAGGGCGATGTGGATGACGCCTACGAGAAGCGAGATCTCCAAAAGAACATTATCCTTAAAATCATCAAACGCTTCATAGGAGAGTCTGCCCTCTTTTTCGATCGCTGTTTTGTTAAAAAACTCCTGCGCATCTTTTGCGCCTGCGGCTTCGGGATACTCTTTTACCCAGTAGGCGTTCACATCATCTTGTTTTGCCAAATGATATTCCGCTTTTTTCTCTGCAAGATGACCAGGAAGCGAGTATTGTGAGATCTTGGTTGTGGGAGAAAATTCGATCCCAAAATAGGAGGCGGTGGTCACACCCCAGAGGATGCATCCAACGGCAAGGGCGAGCGTTAGTTTGATGAGACGTTTTCCCATTCCTTTTGCTTGAGGAAACTTATAGCGCAAAAAGAGCCCCGTCAAGAGAAAGAGAAGGCCATACCCCGCATCATTGACGATGAGTGCAAAGAAAAAGACGAACGACCAGAAGATCCAGCCGGATGGGTCTTTATCATTTGCAGCGGGTATATCGTATACCTTGACGAGATCCTCTCCCACGCGAGGAATTCCTTTGTTTTCCATGTAGGTGGGTATACGCTCCTTCTCTTCCACAGCGATCTCTTCAACCTGGATTGCCATCCCGTTGATCATGGAAAAAACAGGGGTGACTTTGTTTTCTGGGATCCAAGCTTCTACAGAAAAGAGTGTTTGGCCAAGAGGAAATTGCACCTCTTTTTTCGCAGCAGCAAGATGATAATCATTGAGCATCTCGACGAGAACGCTCTGGAAAAAGTCGATATGTCCCGCAAACTCTTTGAGTTCAGTTTCTAAAAGGTGCAGGGATTCTTTAACAAAGGCCTGATGGCTCTGAAGCTGCTTTGCTGAACGATCGACGCGCATCTCAATCATTTGCGGATACGAAGTTTGCTGCTTATTGATTGTGATGAAATAGTCGAGGTCGTAGACGGTATCGACATAGATGATCTCATCAGAGGGGACAACTTCGTGGCTCTTTGAGCTTTTCATGCAGAAGAATTGCACCTTACGGCCACCCTCACGTTCGATGAAGTCGATATCTTCCATCGAAAAATCTCCAAAGGGAGCAACACGTACGATCTCTGCATCGAGAATGCGCACCTCTTCGGAAAGTCGATCGATCTCTCCTTTGATAGCGAGCACGCGCTGCGCCGTTTCTACGGCAAATGCCGTCGATCCTCCTTTGACGTAGGGTTTATGCAGAGGAAGCTTACGCAAAATTCTCAGAGCTGAAAGAAGCGTCTGCGTTTCCTGGGGCATCTCGAGAGCCCTCTTTCCTGCAGGAGAGATAAATTCGATATACCCTTGATGCTGCGCTCGCTCGAAAAAATCGTCGAGATCTTCACCTGTGCCGAAAAGGAGAAACTTTTTTACGGGGATAATCATCGAAGCGCTGCCCTCTCTAAGATCTTCTTTTTGGACACTTTAGCTTGAGCCACAGCCGCAAGCTGCTGATCGCCCAAGAAAATACGGATCTTCTTCATGTTTTTCAAAGCGCGAGGAATCAAGATCTTCTCGAAGAGATTCACGCGAATGGAAACATCGCGAAGCTCCTTCTCAAGACGCTTCTTCTTCTCTTTGGCAATGCGAATTTTCTCGCGCACAACAAGAAGCTCTCTCACGCCTGCCATTGCGGGTTCCATCCAAACAGGTGAGTCGAAAAGCGCGTAGGAGGGCTCGCGGAAGAGCACGTTTTCAAAGATGGGGATCTCCACTCCGGCAACATTCTCGTAGCGCTTTCCCACTTCAACAATTGTAACAGCGGAAAAAAGATCCGAGGCGCTCTTGTCGGATAACAGGGCAGAAAAATGTCTCACTCGCTCTTCTACAGCATCGAAATCTACAAATAGCGTGTCGATCTCTTGCGACGCCTGCAGAACTTCCATCTGCAGGAGTGCTTTTTTCAGCTGCAACGTGGGCAGGTATTTTTGCAGCTGATCCAATCTCAGCTGCTGTGTCCTTAGCTCAGTTTTTGTGAGTTTGACAGTCGCCACTTTTAATACCTGTTAGCTTTTAGGCCAGTATTTATCGACTAGCGTTTGTTTGATTCCAACCTCATGAGACTCGAAGCACTCTTTCAATGTTTTCCATCCGAGATCTAGCGCCTCTTCGACGGTGTAATTCACTTCGAGGTTCATCATGCGCGCCTCAAAAAGGTCGGCATAGTCCAAAAGCTTCTTGTCCCAGCGCGACAGCTTAAATCCCATACTTTCACGTTCGCGTGCTTTTTTTGCGTCAGCATAGAGCCGAATTTGCGTGTTGGCAATCTCGTTATGATCCTCACGGGTCACCTTTCCAATCACCTGCTGTTTTAAACGAGAGAGGGAACCAAAAGGATCAATGCGTCCTCCGTGCAGATAAAACTGACCCTCTGTGATATAGCCGGTGTTATCAGGAACTGGATGTGTGACATCTCCTCCCGGCATTGTCGTTACAGAGATGATCGTGATCGAGCCGCTTCCATCGATGTCGACGGCCTTCTCGTAGCGAGAGGCTAAGTCGGAGTAGAGAGAGCCGGGATAGCCGCGATTGGAAGGCACCTGGTCCATCGTGATCATGATCTCTTTGATCGCATCGGCAAAGGCGGTCATGTCGGTGAGAAGGACAAGCACATCCTTATCGGCAATAGCAAATTTTTCTGCACACGCAAGCGCCATGTCAGGAACGAGCATGCACTCGACGGCGGGATCTGTTGCCTGGTGAATAAACATGATCGTCTTTTCGAGAGAACCCGCTGTTTGCGCATTATCGATAAAGGCTTGGTAGTCGTCAAAGCGGAGTCCCATTCCCCCAATTACAACCACATCCGCATCGGTCTGATTCGCAATGCGCATGAGAAGAGAATTGTAGGGCTCGCCCGCAACAGAAAAGATCGGGATCTTTTGCGATTTCACAAGGCAGTTGAACACATCGATCATCGGGATATTGGTGCGCACCATCTCGCGCGGAATAATCCTTTTCACAGGATTAAACGAAGGGGTTCCAATATCTATCGACTCACCAATGATAAGAGGCCCTTGATCGATCGGCTCTCCTGCACCATTCAGCCTGCGACCCAAGAGCGCATCGCTGTAAGTAGCACGCATATCTCTTCCCAGGAAGGTCACACGATCGTTTGTAGAAATACCTCGCGTGTTTTCAAAACACTGCAAGGTAACTCTCTCACCATCGATCCTCAAAACCGAGGCATATGTGCGCTGTCCTGTCTGCTTCTGAATCTGCGCGACCTCCCCCAGGCTCACACCCTCCGCCATCACCGTGAGCAAATTCCCACGCATATCTACAATCCGATCATATATCTTTTTCATACATCCTTTAAAAAAACAAAAAGAGAGCATTCTTTAATGATAGCGCCTCTATAGACATGTCGGGTGACACAGCACTGCGTGTCCGTGTCCCCAGCGACCCCCTTGCGCCTCACCTCGCTTTGAAAAATCCCGTCCTCGGAGGCGGGGTGTGTGAAACACAACCCCGCACGCGCTTCACGCTCTCCTGCGGTGTGATTTTTCTGCGCGATCTGAGTCGATGGGCTGCTCGCGCGCTCACCTCCCCAACCTATCGGTTGGGGCCCCTTCTCGCGTCGTCTCGCAGAGCGAAGTAAAGAAGTTGGAAAACCGTTTTCGAAACTCTTTGCCAAGCCCTGCGACATGACACGGAAGGGGACCCGCGACGAAGGAGTGGGGAGGGAGTGCTTGAAGCAGCCCATGGCTTCAAGCCACAATGAGAAATCGAACCGCAGGAGAGCCCGTAAGGGCGCGGGGGGTAGTGCTTTGCACACCCCCTCGACGAGGACTCGATTTATCGAAGTGGATTGAAGCTCAAGGGGGCAAGCGGGGGACAAGGACACGCAGTGCTTTGTCCCCGACATGTCTATGGGCTCCTCAAACAGACTCAACCTCTCTCCACTCATGGTTGTACGCCTATCTTTTGGTCGATGTGGGTGAGAGCGTGTTTGTAGCGGTCGGACTTGAAGGGCATGAAGTTGATGTTCTTGATCTCGTTTTGTAGTTCGATGAAAAAGACACGCGCCTGATCGTGACTCTCAAACTCGAAGGAGCGCTCAAAGATCCGATTCATGAGTTGAAAGAGAGGGATCTGCCTGTCGAGTGGCGAGTAGGCATCCTCTTTGTCAAAGGCATTCTGCTGAAGATAGCAAAACTCAAAGAGCTCAGATTTTAAATAGATCACGATGTCCTGCATCGAAACCCCCTCTTCACCCACAACCTCCATCCGCTTTCCAATCTCATCGCCTTGGCGTAAAATCTTGGCAGCTCTTTTGACCATCCGGTTCCATCCTTCGACACGTCTTCCGAGCTCGACGCCAACCTCGTCGATATATTTACTCCAGGAGATCAGCGGATCAATTGCAGGATAGCGGCGCGCATCAGAACGGGCGCGCGAAAGACCGTGGAATGCACCCACAACGGATAGCGTTGCTTGCGTGACAGGCTCTTCGAAACTTCCTCCAGCAGGAGAGACAGCACCGCCGATGGTGAGTGAACCAGTCTTTCCATTTTTCAGCTCGACAACCCCAGCACGCTCATAGAAGGCCGCGATGCGGGATGCGAGATAAGCAGGAAACGCTTCTTCTCCTGGAATTTCTTCGAGTCTTCCCGACATCTCGCGCATCGCCTGTGCCCAACGCGAGGTTGAATCGGCGAGAAGTAGGACGTCAAGGCCCATCTGTCGATAATATTCAGCGATCGTAGATCCCATGTAAATGGAAGCTTCGCGTGCCGCAACAGGCATCGATGAGGTGTTGCAAATGATCACAGTGCGATTGATGAGAGGTTCATTCGTATGCGGGTCGATCAGGTGAGGAAATGTACGAAGCACCTCAACAACCTCTCCTGCGCGTTCTCCACAGGCGACGATGATAACAATATCTACGGAAGCATACTTTGAAAGATGGTGCTGGAGCACAGTTTTTCCTGCACCAAACGGCCCAGGCGAGCAGAATGTTCCGCCTTTGAGTACTGGAAACGCTGTGTCCAAGATGCGAAGCCCCGTATCCATCATCTTCGAAGGTTTAATCTTTTCCCCTTGAAATAGAGGCATTTTGACGGGCCATTTTTGCACCATGGTGAAAGAGAGCTCTCCCCCCTTTTCATCAACACCACGAGCTACAACCGTATCGATCGAATAAGAGCCAGGTTTAATCACCCAGGTGAGCGTATATTCGCCAAAGTTTGCAAATGGAACCATGATCTGATGGTGAAAGCGTCCCTCCATGGTGTATCCCAAGCTATCTCCACGAGAGACGACATCTCCGACCTTTGCTGTTGGGTTATAATCCCAATGTTTGGCGCGATCGAGTGGAGGCATGTATACGCCGCGAGAGAGAAAGAGTCCCGTTGCGTCGGCGACCTTCTCTAGAGGATTTTGGAGACCGTCGAGAATCGATGTGAGAAGACCTGGAGCGAGTTCTGCCTCCAAAAGATGGCCAGAAAATTCGACAGGCGTATTCAGACGGATGCCGCGTGTGTCTTCGAAAACTTGAACCTTCGCCTCTTTCCCCACGATCTCAATCACCTCAGCCTTGAGACCCACATCTCCAAGGCGGACCATCGCCACCTCTCCCTGACGGATATCTCCTTCAAAGGCGACGTGTAAAAGGTTGCCAAACGCCCGTATTACTTTTCCTGTTGCACTCTGTTTTGTCATCTTCTTATTTAACCGGTTTTGAGGGATTCTAAGATCATTTTTCCTTTGTTCGAGTCGAGCTCGATCCAGTGCTCAACGAGCATCAGCTGCGTGATATAGCCCAAGATCCAATCGATGGAGAAAAGAGGACGCTGCACCATCTCTTCAATCTTTTTGAAGCGCCAAGAAGTGAATGCTTTGTACCTCTGCCAAGGATCTTTTCCTGAAGAGATCATGAGCTCCTTGAGCTCTTGCCACTCAGGAGGAGGTTCGTAATTGGGCGCATCTTTTTGTGCCAGGATCTGCGCCACAAGCATATCGGAGAGATCTTCGAACTGCAGCTCGCGCGTAAGATCGCGCTGAAGTTCTTTTGCCCGGAGAGCGAGCATCACCAGCCTCCACTCTCGCTCAAACTTGAGATACCGCTGCAAGAATCCCGTCTGCTGAGGAATTTCCTCTGCAAAGAATCTTGAGAGGAGCCCAAAAAAATTCTTCACCCGTTCGTTCAAATTTTCGAACTGGTCAAAAAAATCAAACACATAGTCGGGAAGAATGTTGCGAATGAGAAGCGCCTCATCAAGCTCTTTCTCGTCGAGGTTTCCGCGTGGATCGATCGGCTCTTCCGAAAGAAGAGCGCGGATATTTTGCAGATCGGTAAAAAGCAGAAGCGTCCTAACGCGTGCGAGATCTCTTTTAGAGAGGTTGATCTCCAAACGATTTTTGAGCTCTTCAAAGTTGATCTCGGGCTTCTGTCCCAAAACCAGCGGCGGAAGGGAGGCCGCAAGAAAATAGTAATTTCCCATGCTTTCCTGTCCCTTCAGAATGATTCAAAAAAGATCGCGCGGAAGTCTTTACGGATATAATTTGTCAGCAGCTCTTTAACCGCATTATCCGAAAGATCTAACGTCACGTTCTCTTTTCGTAGTTTTACCTCAATCCCCCCTCCAATTGAGGAGAGAAGCACACTCTTTTCTTTTAGCTGATTTAAAACCTCTTTAGCAAGAAGCTCATTGACAGCGCGCGCGGGAATCTTCGAAGAAATATAAGCGCTCAAATTCGCCTCCGCCCCCTCTTGCTGCAAAGCCTTTACAATCGCAGAGATGAGATCTGCAAGCACTTGAGGATTTTGCAGAGGTTTTGAAAGCTGTTGACCGAGCTCTTTATTGAAAAATCTTTCTTCAATGAGCTGTTTCAGATATTGGACAGCCTGCTTACTCGCCTGATTTAAAGCCGCTTGAAAGATCCCCTTTTCCCGTTCAATTTTCTCTTTCGCTTGAGCATGAAGCGTCTCCACTTGCTTTTCCGCATCCTGCAGAATGCGATCCGCCTTTTCGCGGGCATCTTTGATGATCTCTTCGGCCTCTTGCATTGCAGGCTCTAAGGTTTCTCGCCTAAGCGCCTCACAAATTTTTTTAACTTTTTCCTTGCCGGTCTCAATTCCTTTCATCCAGCACCTACTTATAATGATTTCACCATACGTTATTACTTTCCCTGCGATATTTTTCAATGCATTTTGAAGAGAAGAAGAAAAAATTTATAAAACCAGTGCAGTTGCGCGAAATGACATAAAGGATCAAAGAGGCGAAATAAAGCCCGCAGCTTGCAAAAAAACTTCTTGTGTGAGATAAGAACGTTTTATGAAAAAATTTATCGCAGCCCTTCTCGTCGCGGTTCATTTCACGCAGCCTCTTCTTGCAAAAGAGTACCTCTCCGATCATGCAAAAAACACAGATGAACTCTATCGGCAAGGTGCAGGAGCTCAAGATGGTGGTTATACGGCAATTGGTCTATCGATGTTTGGGTGGGGCATTGGTCTCGCTGCAGGTATTGCTATCCTTGCTGGCGTCCTCCATCAGAGTAAAAGTTCGAGCGCCCATACCAGCAGCAATTAGTTTTCTCCTTTTTTTCCCTCTTCTTTCGCACGCCGCACTCTGCACCTTTATCCCTCCTGAAAAGTGGGAATTTATCGATACGAGCAAGCTTCCACCTCGCGTCAAAATAGGCTGCCTCGGTCCCGATAAAAACGGGTTTCGTCCCTCGTTGAACCTCGCAATTGAAGAGGAGGTAAACGGATCCATTGAGGAGTATCTGAAATCCGTTAAGGCACTTTACGAAAAGGAGCGCGAGAACCGCTGGAGAGATCTCGGCCCTTTTCAAACCCTTGCAGGCCCTGCTCGCCTCACGTCTGTCGATATAAAAACTAAAAATGGGGATGCGCGCCTCATGCAACTCATCCTTCTCAAAGATCGAACCGCCTACATCCTTACAGCCGTCTCTCAAAAAGAGGAGTTTTCTGAACTGCAAAAAACATTCAAGCGCGCTTTTTGCTCTCTGCATTTGGACCCATCCGGAAATTAAAAACGGTTGTATTTTTGATGATTTTTGGATAGGTTCTTATCCAGCAATCGCTTAGAATCGCAAGAAACAGAACCATAAGCGACGTAAGTAAGATGAAAAAAACCCTCTCCCTCATTCTAGCTTGCACTTTTACCTTTACAAGCGTTGGACACGCAGAGGTCACGACCGTCGGTCCAGGCCCTAAGCAGGTAAAGCCTGAAGATAAAAGCAAAAGCAACAAGCGCTGGTATGGCATCGCCATTGCTGCTGGCATCGTCGCAATCGGTATAGCAACATGTGTCATTGTTGCGCAGCACCATGATAACGACAAACACCACCACCGCCACAATAATTAACGTTGATCTATGAGCGACGAGTGATGAACAGAAGAACAAAAGAATGTTCTCTTTTGGTTGCCATCCTTGTTCTTTCGTCTTGTGAACGCCAAGATCCGTGGACATTACAAACGATACGGGCAGGAAATTCCGATTTCAACTCGTCAAAACTAGCCTACGCAACAGAAGACCAAGTAAACGGTCTTGATCTCGAAATTCTCTCTTCGAAAAAAGAGCTGCGTATCGCTCTTCTCGTCCACTCCCATCCGGTTCCAGCCTATGATCTCGACGAGAAAAAAGCGCTCGTGAAAATTTCGAGCCCAGAAAAGCAGATTGTAACGCTTGCATCCAGAAGGGAAGGAGGACAAAGACTCATCCTCCCTGAAAAAGTTCACCCTTTCATTCTCTCCACATTAAAAAATGGAGAGCCTCTTACACTTCAAGTCCCTGGGTATAAGAGCACTGTCATGCCAAAAAAATTTTCGACGCTCCTGGAAAAACTGGAACACCCCTCCCCTTTCGAGCTCATCATTCATCTTCCCATGTAAATTTTAACTCAGTAAAATAGGCTGTATAACTTCATTAGCGAGATAAGAACATGAACAAATTAGAACAACTCAAAGCTCTCACCGTCATCGTTGCGGACACCGGTGAATTCGAAGAGATCAAAAAATATCATCCGACAGACGCAACGACAAACCCCTCCCTTATTTTTGCTGCCTCTACGATGGCCGAATATCAGCCCCTCATCAAAGAGGCGATCGCCTATGGAAAAAAACAGGGAAAGACACGCGTCGAACAGGTCGAACACGCCTTGGATAAAGCCTTTGTTAACTTCGGCCTCGAAATTCTGAAGATCGTGCCTGGCAGAGTCTCCACCGAGGTCGATGCGCGTCTCTCTTTTGATGTAGAGGGAAGCGTCCATAAGGCCAAAACACTCATTGCTCTTTACGAAGCTGCAGGCATCGATCGCAAACGCGTCCTCATCAAGCTAGCCTCCACGTGGGAAGGCATCCAAGCCTGCGCCCAGCTCGAAAAAGAGGGTATCCACTGCAACATGACCCTCATGTTTAGTTTAGCACAGGCGATCGGTTCCGCTGATGCAAAGGCCACCCTCATCTCCCCTTTCGTCGGCCGCATTCTCGACTGGTACAAAAAACACGAAGGCAAAGACGCATATCTTCCAGCTCAGGATCCTGGTGTCCTCTCTGTACGCGAGATCTATAACTACTATAAAAAAATGGGCATCAAAACCCAGATTATGGGCGCCAGCTTCCGCAACGCCGATGAGATCTTAGAGCTTGCAGGCTGCGATCTTCTTACAATCGCTCCCAAGCTTCTCGAAGAGCTTCAAAAAGCCCAGGGACCTGTTCCTCGTAAACTCGATCCCGATAGCGCAAAAAAGCTCGAACTCAAAAAAATCTCTATGGATGAGAAGACATTCCGCTACATGCTGAACGAGAATGCGATGGCTATCGAAAAGCTCTCCGAAGGGATCCGCAATTTCGCAAAAGATGTCGTGAAACTCGAGAAGATGATCGAAGGAATGCTTTAAGAAATAAAAAAACTTGCACTGTTGATTTAATTGTAAATTCGCAATAAAATCACATGCAATTATGGCATGCTCTTCTTGTGGAATAAGAAATTCTTTACTCTCAGAGGCGATCTCGAATATCGCGGGTAACGCGATTTTTGGATATCTTTCAACAGCTGCCTTCACAACGCTTAACCCCTTGGCGGGAACTCTCTTCGGTGCCTTTGCAGGGATGACATTTCGCATGATCGACCATGCATCTGCCTATTGCTGTTCGCAAAATATTTCTATTACCCGAACGATCCGCGTCGCCCTCTCTTTCTTTGCCAGTATCGCTGTTGCAGCCTTTGCAACGACACTCTGCGGCTACTCCCTTACACTCTTATCCGGTGCCCTCCTCACCCTCGGCATGGTTGCTACCACAATCGCCATCAACAAGCTCTTCAACTGCCTCTTCAGAATTCGCGCTGGCACCCCCCCTCCAAGTCCCTAAAAAAACCTTTTTACCTCACGCTGCCGAATCTAAAATTTTTTGGCATGTAAAAATTTTTTACATCTTCATCTTTATCATAGAGAGATGATAAAATTTTATGCATGTCTAGCTATTTGATTCGATCCATGCCAAATTCGACAGAGGCTGCCTTCTACTACCTTCTTGGGGGAGGAGTTGGCTGTGCGGCCGCCTTTGTATCTCCCACGACGTCACCGATTGCAGGCGTTCTTTTTGGAGGAACTTTTGCCTTGGTTTCTGTCAGCACATATTCCCTTTTGGATTGCTTGGGTTCATCTAATTTAGCCATAATTACTAGAGCGGCCCTAGCTATCTTTGCGGGGACAACAGCAGGAATGGCAACCACAGCTCTTTGCGGTTTTGCCATCACAACTTTGGATGTCGGATCCCTATTTCTCGGCACACTTATCATCACACTCGCTGCTCTTAGCATCCTAGGCAATATTTCCTAAAAAGGATTTTATTAAAGTTATTTCACTATATCCTCTGATCCAGTAAAATTTTTTGTGGTTTATTAGTTTAAATAGAGTTTTTATGGCAGTAGCTCCATTAAATATTGCAAGCGTTGATCGACCACGAGAGGCGTTTTTAACCGGCGGACTCGTGGGAGGACTCCTTTCAAGCCTGCTGAGAATGGATCTTGCTCCCTCCTCAGTCCCCTTATCTGCTGTTGGTAGGGCCTTTGTCGGAGGATTTCTCTATACGGGAACACTCAGCTTAGTATCAGTCATCACCTCTAATGCCATAGGAGATCGCTTAGGCCACTCCTTTTTGGGCAGAATCGCACGCGTTGTTCTGTGTGCCTTTGCAGCCTTTACGATCGCACCCCTCGTGCCCTATTATCTGGGATTCGCGCTCCCACTAGAGGTTGCGCAAATCATCGACACGGTAATGATCGTAACAGTTCTCTTTCTCCGGCTTTCGCGCGCAAATCGACTCTAAAGATTTTTTAAGACTTTCTCTTTTCCCCCAAACCCGATAAAATCCTTCTACTTTTTTAACAATTTTAGAAGGAGTCATTTATGTCATGTTTACCAGATTGGAAAGATGTCGCTGGATACAGCGCACTTGGCGCTGCGGGAGGTCTTGTAGGCGCGGGCGCAACTGCGCTGCTTACCAAGAGCTCTGTTGTGGGAGGCATGCTATGCGGAGGAGCTTTTGTACCTGTAGCAATCCTCACAGTTTTAACGCTTGACGATGGCATTCTTGCCCAAGACAGAAGGGATGGCGTAGCTTGGAAAACATGCAAGTTGGCATTGAAAATATTGGCAGGATTTGCAGCCGGTCTTGTTGCATCTGCAGCGCTTACCACTCTTGCTGGAGTGTCGCTCACTGTTGGAACCATGGCTCTCATCGACCTCTCAGTGACTATTGTGGGTGTAGGTCTTGTAATCCTGCTGGCATGTTGCTGTGGAGATGAACAACCAGCTAGCGGACGACCCGTTCCACAAGAGCCTCCCCGTCGAGCAAGTGCAGCATATGAAGCACTTGGAGCATAAACTGTGTCGCATAGAATAAACCCCTTCCACCCTTGCATGATCGCCTGCAATGCCGGCATCGGCCTTGCAGCGGCGGCATTTATGACGCAGAGTCATCCACTCACGGGACTGATTTTCGGCGGCGTCTACCATATCGTGACAAATCTTACTGAAAGGGCGCTTTTCTGTTGTGGGTTGGGTGAAGCTGCTAAAACGGTGCGTATTGCCCTCGGCATTCTTGCGGGCATTGCGGCATCTGGCATGGTCTTATCGCTGCTAGGCACCGCGATAAGTGTTGAGGCTGCTTGTACACTTACACTAGCCATGGTGGTAGCGCGTTTTATGATTCAGCTTTTAAGCATTGGATGCGTATGCTGCTACTGCAGAATAGGAGCTGCAATGCTTCCGGCAGCCCCGCAGCAAAACGTACAACAAAATCAATCTGCTCAAGTTTAAAAACAGGAGATATAAAAATTATGGCGGCCCCTTCACAACAAGCAAGAAGCTGTCTTCAAGATAGCCAGCAAATTTTTTGCAACCCTCAGCCCTATTTTATCGGTGCCGCAATCGGTGCAACGGTATGCCTTCTTACTGGCATCTCCAATCCTTTTGGTGGCCTCTTTTTAGGAGCTCCTGTACTTCCGCTTGCAGATTTTGCGGATCGAAATCTCGCCTCGTTGGGCAATACTACCACAGCAAAAATTGCCAGATGGAGTCTCGCTGTTTTCTGCTCTCTCTCCATCGGCACCCTCTTTACAGTTCTCTGTGGGTTCCAAGTGACGGCTGGCCTAGGAGCTCTGCTTGTGGTTTCACTGAGCGTCAGTGCCGTGGCATTTGTTTCTCTGGCCATGGGCCGACAGTAATTGTCAGAAAGAATTTAACCACCGAGACCACCGAGGCACTTCGCGCGAGAAATTTGAATTTTTTGGAGGATTTTTATGGCAGCAGCACACCCAAGTCATGGATCTTCATCCATGCTCCCAAACTGTAGAGACACGACGTATATTTCCCTTGTAGCCGTAGCCGGAGGGGTTGCAGGCATGGGAATCGCGAATCTTACTGCCGGAGGCTCGCCAATGGGAGCAATGATGTGCGCGGGTCTGTTTGTTTCTGTCAGCGTCCTCACATTTTTCGGAACCACCAGAGCGCTCGAATCCTGTTTCAATCTTCGGGATAATGTCCCCCTCAAAGTCGCCTGTGTCGCATTCACACTGCTGGTTAGCTTGGCCACAAGTTTTATTGTTCCCTCCCTGCTTGGCCTTACACTCACCGTCGGCACAGCTACACTCGCAGATCTTTCAGCGATGCTCGTCCTCATTGCCTGCATCGCTGCCGACCAATTATTCTGCAGCACTTAAGCTCTCTGTATTGAGACAAACAAGAGACACACAAGTCGGGGACCCAGGAGAGCACTTCGTGTCCCACTCGCAGGTCCCCCGCTGGCCCCTTTGAGCTTCAATCCGCTTCGACAAAGCGAGGTGAGGCGCAAGGGGGTCGCGGGGGGTTGCGCGGGTGACACGAAGTGCTCCCCTCAACACCCGACATGTCTATTTATCTCTTCTTTCGTTTCTAAGATTGTCCAACATGAAGTTTTTATTCGAGGCGAGCGAGGCCCTTGTCGCGACTCTTTTCGAATAGAGCTTTGAAGAGAGCCATCGAGCCGAAGAGGAAGAGTAGATTCAGTCCGACACTGATGAGAAAATCACTGGTCGGGAAGACCTGCTGATTGAGAACTTTTCGCATCCCCTCAAAAATATAGGTCGTAGGAAGCGCTTTTGCGATCAATTGCGCCCAGTTTGGAAGCGCTTCGAGAGGATAATAGATGGCGCTGAAAGGGGCAAAGATATACGCCATCATCCACGCGAGCATCTGCACCCGTTTCCCAAAGTAGACGATAATCGCGGCACTAAAAAATCCCATGAACCAGCCAGAAAGTGTGAGCGACGCGATAAAAGGCAAAAAGGCCCAACCGAGCGCAAACACATTGAGCGTATAGAGCAACCAGACGAGAAGCGCACCAAAGAGCATACTCACAGTGATCTTTACAAGGCCGATCAGCATGATCGAGGCCATCCACTCTGTGATCTTGAGCGGCGTCGAGAAGAGGTTCACGAGGTTGCGACTCCAAAACTCTTCGAGAAGATTAACGGTCACCTCATAATTTCCACGCCAGACAATCTGCCAGAAGACAAGCCCCGTGAGAACAGCAAGCGCAATGTGCGGAACAGTTCCCTGTTGTTGCTGGATCCAAACACTCGTAATCCCCCACAAGAGAATTTCAAGCGCAGGCCAGTAGAAGAGATCGGCGATATGATCCAGCTTTGCAAATAAGTAGAAGTAGCGCAGAAAAACTGCCCAAACGCGACGCATGCTCATATCTGACCTCTCTCTTTGCGCGAATTTTCAACGACCTGCAAAAAGTAGTCCTCGAGCGTCGGCTGAAAGATATTGATATTAGTATAGGAGACCTTTGCCTCTGCAAGCGCGGTGAGGAGCTTAGCGATCTGCGCTTCGTCCAGTTTCATCTCGATGCTGCGGTGCTCAACGGCGTAAGGAAGGCTTAGGTTTTCGGCGATGTTAATTGTGCGTTTGAGACCATCTCCCACAAGCAGCTGCAAGCGCGAAGTCGAAACACTGCGCGCCAGATTATCTGGAACATCATTCGCGATGATGCGCCCATTTTGTAAAAAGAGAACCCGGTCACACACTTCAGCCACCTCGGCCATGTTGTGAGAGGTGTAGAGAATCGACGTGCCGTGCTTGTCCCTCTGTTCAAGAACAAACTGGCACACCTCATGCGCAATATCGGGATCGAGCGACGCGGTAGGCTCATCGAGAAGTACAATTTTTGGACGCACCATGAACGCCTTTACAAGCATCAGGCGCGTGACCTGACCCGCAGAAAGGCGCGAAACCAAACTCTTTTTTTTATCCAAGATCCCAAAAGCCGCCAGTAGCGGGTCCACGCGGTTCGCAATCTCCCGCAGTGAGATGCCATAGAGCTTTCCAAAGACATTTAAATTCTGCTCAACCGTGAGCATCCAAGGCAAGCTGACATAGGTGCTAGCAAAAACCACATGCTCGAGAATTTCAGAACGGTGTGTAAAAAAATCCTTACCAAAATAGACGATCGAACCCGATGAGGGTTTAAGCGTCGAAAGAAGCATCTGGATGGTGGTCGTCTTTCCCGCTCCATTTGGTCCCAGGAGTCCTAAAATCTCCCCTTCTTCAAGATCAAAAGATACCCCATCCACGGCCACAAAGCTCTTCTGTTTGCCAGGATAAATCTTCCGCAGATCTCGTACGGACAAAACAAATTTTGGAGGCATGGTTGTGACCTAAAAACTATACGAGGAAATTCTTTAAATTCGGGATTCTAACTGAAATAAAATATAGGGGGATTATTGCTTCTTGTCAATGAAGAAAGCCCATGGTAAAATGGATGCACTTAAACAACAATTTTTAGGTGCACATATGCAACAATTAGATCCAACAGCTTCTAATCTTCCTCCTGCAAATCAAGTCGACCCTGCAAGAGAGCCAGAGACTCTTTTGGATACTGTTCAAAGAGTTTTCCTGCGCACGATCACAAGCTTTCTCTTCATGACACTTGCAACTGTCGCTGTTGGATTTACTGCACTCGCAATGCATGCCTATGCTCTCGCTGGCTCCGCTGCAATTATCACCGGCCTCTTCCTCACAGTATTCAGAGCACCGATATACGCCGAATTAAGCCTTATCTCACGTGCGGTTCTTTTTTACCTCAGAGGACAGAACTGGTGGTCACAAATCACAAACAACCTCTACGTAGGCGCTCTCCCTCTCCAGAATTTCGGCCACATCCAGGAACTCCAAAGACTTGGAATTGGAAGCGTAGTCAGTATCAATTTACCCTTCGAAATGAACGCAGGAATCTTCCATGAGCCAGTGACACAAGAAGCATGGGTAGATGCAGGAATTGCGTTTAGAAACTTCGCAATTGAAGACAGCGGCGCTATTACTCCTGCAATGCTCGGAGTGATTGCAACGCACATTCAAGCTGAGGTTGCACAAGGTCGAAGAGTTTATCTCCACTGCCTAGTCGGCATTGGGCGAAGTGCAAGCGCTGCAGAAGCCTATCTTATTCGATCGCGGGTGGAAGGAGTAGACAGCGAACCTACCGCTTACCGCTACATACAAGATCGACGACCTCAAGCTTCGCCAAATGCTGCACAGCGGCACACTGTTCGCGTTGATGGAGATCTGTTTCTTGGCTTTCAAGGAGCATCCGCTTCCTAAGAGACTGTTAACGGAATTTGCCAAATTCTTATTCTCAGCAGATTTTTGATGAGGGTTTGCGTTGCACGCCGAGGACAATATTAGACCTCTTTCGAAACCCCATTCGCCCGCCAAAACCGTTCTTTTCCCTTTGGATTTTACCGCATCTCCTTACCGACCTATCAAGGTCGCTTCGTCGATGCAATAAAAACCACAGGAAAAATCTCCGATTTTTTCGAGCAAAGCGAGTTTCGAAAGAAGTCTATTGGAATCCAATATGGCCGAGGCGCGCGACGCGAAAGATCGCAAAAATCTGCAGAAGAAGGGTTTAGAAAATTCCGTTAACAGTCTCTAAGCCTTTTGTGTGGGCTGCGGGTTGATTTAAGAAATGTTTGCGTCTAAACAAGTTCACCCCTCTTCTGTATAATCTTCCGCTCACCTTCAAACAAATATTAAATTATTATGACAGCAATTAATTTACGCGGAACTTCAGATCAGAATAAAGCTATTATTTTATCTGCAGCGAATCTCTTTAAAGCAGATCGCCCTTATGCCGCACGAGAAAGACTTAATGGACTGCAGGGACTTTCGGAAGCAGCTCAAATGTGCATTCGCGAAATCCTATTTCCAATACAGAGCTACAAGGCTGATCCAGAGCGCACACAGACAAAGCGCCAGGCTATAGCTAAGCTGCATTTTCGTGTCCAATGTGAATGGGATATTCTTTGTAAAGACAACAAGCCAGAAGAGCAGAATGACGCACTTTTTCGACGCGCACAGGCAAAAGCCCTTGTGGTGCTGCTTCAGACACCCTTAGAAGGTGGTCAGGACTTTAAGTACAGGATTTTTCACTTCCTTGGTCTTGAAGATCTAGCAGCGGTGTCTACCTGCTCAAGCACACTGTCTACGAATCTTGTTCGCAATAATGGGCTCAACCACTGCTTGTGGAAAGAAAAAGTAACACGAAACCTTAAGTCTAGGATGCCCTGGGTTGAAGATTGGACTTTTGCGGGTAAAACCGCGAAGAGTATTAAGCTCTGTCTGCTTGAACCCATCTCAACAGTCAATGATACGCTTGCGTCGTACAATACTCCTTATCACCCCCTGAAAAATAAAATTGCTAAATTTGCAAATATCAGTCCCAAAGCACTAACGTGCACGCAGCGCATGACCCCCTTCAAAGTTTTGCTTAAACACACCTATCCTATTATCCGCGATGTCGTAAAAGATGATCCAGACGAGACATTTTTTCTAGAGCTGTTGCAGATCTATGCCGATGGGAGTGCCAACGGTTGCAAGGATATCACCCCCGACAACCCTGAAGCCTTCTTTAAACTGTTTTTCTATTGCGGAGTAGGATGGAGTCCACACCTTCTCAACACCTTTATGATCCTCTTCAAAAGGGTCTGCGCCAAATTTGGTGAAAACCCTAAAATACGTGAGAGCTGGATGTCTGTACTTGAGTGGGTTGTCATGAAAAACACTAAACTCAATTCTCAATCGATTGATATCTTGCTGAGCTTTTACACAGAACCTACAAAGGGTTATGGTTGCTGCGAAAAAGAAAACCATGACAAGTGGTGCGGTCAACAACACCGCCCGTCAGAAGAGCATGGAAAGCGTGTATCGCAACTGATTTTGAATGTTTTAAACCATGGCATTAAACCAACGAGAACGGCCATTTATGAGTGGGCTAGATTGCGCACTGGCAGAACGCCAAGACCTTCATATTATCTCATAAAACCTATGATGGACGCATTAAGTGAGCCCCTGCTCGATCCTAAGAGTTCCTCTTCAAGCCAAGCAGATTCTATGTGCAACTTTATCAGCGCCCTCTTAACTTGTGATCGTCCAGGGCCAGCTGCTGCAGATGAGATCTTAAGGATATTGAAACTCTCTGGGTGGCCAGACAACAAGACCGCTGTCGCTCATCCAGGGTTGTGCTTCAGAAATTATCGTGAGGCAACCAGCTTTCAAAGCGAGGCCTTAATGCAAAAAATGCATGAGCTAGGATATCAACCACCTCCAAACACTCCTATCGATCCTAACTTGCCTAACTTGTGGGTGTCGCCGAGAGCATTTCAGTAACATCTGAAAGGACATTTCTTCAAAAGATGCGCCGCAACGAGTTGCGGCTAGTCTGACGAGTCACCGCACTCCAAAAAGGGGCTAAAAATCGTCGAGGATGTGAACGGAGTCGACAGGAAATGCATGGACAGTTTCGTAATGTGCTTTGGAAGCGCTTTTTTCGAACCATGCTGCTGAGCACCATTTGTACTGTCTAGAGTGTTCGACAACTCTATGTCTTACGGGATTTTCCATAACGTAATTCAGGCGCGCGAGATAGGAGTTTTGGAAGGTAATTCGTGAATCCCAGTACTGATACCAGATTTTTCTTCCTGCCGTTCGATTAAGCGCATTCAATTTTCTTGCCGAATTCGCATGCAAGTGGGCAATGAATTTGCTCAAAGATTCAGGATTTTCTGGAGATTGAGCAACAAAGTGATAGTGGTTTGGAAAGACTTTGTTGCGTAATTCTTTGAGCGCGAAGCGCTCCTTGGAGTGCGGCGCTTTGCGCCGCCTTACTTGTACCTAGACTGAGACTTGTCGCAGCCCCCTTTCCAAGTCTTTTGAAGGGATATTTTTCAAAAGACACGCCGCGACAAGTCGTGGCAGAGAAAAGCGGTGACGAGTCACCGCACTCCAAAAAAGAAAAAAGCGGCGCTTGCGGCGCCGCATATCTCAGTCGAAGGCGAATTCGAGGATGTCTGCACCCTCGGTGTCGACATACTGCTTGACGCGCTTCTCATACTCCCAGAAGCCGGTTCCGCCAGGGATCATATGACCCATGATGAGGTTGGCTTTGAAGTCGAGGAGGTAGTCTGTCTTCCCTTCGCAGGCAGCTTCTGTGAGAACGCGTGTGGTCTCTTGGAATGATGCCGCAGAGACGAACGATTCTGTTCCCAGAGAGGCTTTCGTGATTCCGAGGAGTACAGGTGCCGCTTGTGACGGTCTGCCACCCTCTTCGATCACTTTTCTGTTCTGGTTGTGGAACTGTTTCTTATCCACATCTTCGCCGAAGAGGAAGGTGGTATCACCTGGATCGGTGACGCGCACTTTCTGAAGCATCTGACGGACGATGATCTCGATATGCTTGTCGTTGATGTCTACCCCTTGGAGGCGATAGACCTCTTGGACCTGGTTGACGAGATACTTTTGGAGTTCGCGTACGCCGCAAATCTCCAAGATCTCATGCGGAACCACGAGTCCATCGGTGAGCTGCTGGCCCTTCACAACCATATCTCCGCGCTGGATGATCAAGTGCTTTGTGAGAGGAATGAGGTGTTCTTCTTCCATTCCAGTCTCTTCATCGCGGACAACAACAATACGCTTGTTCTTCTGGATGCCGCGGAAGTCGACAACGCCGTCGATCTTCGCGATCTCTGCCGCATCTTTAGGCTTTCTCGCCTCAAAGAGCTCGGCAACGCGAGGAAGACCGCCTGTGATGTCCTTTGTCTTGATGGCGCCGCGTGGAAGTCTTGCGAGCAGCATACCAGCAGAGACATACTGTCCCTCTTGCACGGAAATGAATGCTCCCGAAGGAATTCCATAGGTACCAACAAGCTCTGTGAACTCAGGGTCAGCGTAGATGACGATTTGCGGGTGCAATTCGCCACGGTGCTGCTTCACGATGAGTTCAGACTGACCTGTCTGCTTGTTCACTTCACGCTGCGTCGAGATCCCTTCAACGAGATCTTCGTATTTGACGTATCCAGGTTTTTCGCAAATGATCGGGATGTTGTGCTGTTCCCATACGGCGATCTTGACACCCTTCTTCACTTTCGCACCCTCGGTGAGGAGAATACGCGTTCCGAGTTCTACGGTGAAAGTTTGGAGAGGTTCAATCGACTTGGTGCTGAGGAGTTTCTTATACTCATCAAGCGAACGTCCCTCATCCCTTACAAGGTGGAGAGTTCCGTTCTTATTGAGAACAAGGAAGCCCCCCTCTTCGCTAGGAACAGTACGCATGTTCATGTAGATGAGGATACCCTCTTGCTCGGCGATAAGCTCTGGAGTTGCATAGGCAGACGCGATACCTCCCAAGTGGAAGGTTCTCATCGTGAGCTGCGTTCCAGGCTCCCCGATCGATTGAGCGGCGATGATTCCAACAGCTTCTCCAAGACCGACTAGTGAGCCGATCGCGAGGTTGTTGCCATAGCACTTCGCGCAGATGCCGCGGCGCGCTTCGCATGTGAGAGCAGAACGGATTCTGACCACCTCGATACCTGCATCATCGATCGCTTCAGCTTGGCGAACGGTGAGCACATCTCCTGCTTTTGCGAGGATCTTTGCTCTGTCTCCAGGTTGATAGAGGTCATCGCATACAGCGCGTCCAAAGATACGGTCTTTGAGAGGCAGTAGCTCCTCTTGACCTTGCTTGATTGCAGCCACTTCGATGCCGCTTAAGGTTCCGCAATCATCTTCGGTAACGATCACATCTTGGGCAACGTCGACGAGACGGCGTGTGAGGTAACCAGAGTCGGCGGTCTTAAGAGCGGTGTCGGCAAGACCTTTACGAGCTCCGTGAGATGAGATGAAGTATTCGAGTACGCTCAATCCTTCGCGGAAGTTTGAGGTAATCGGAGACTCGAGAATCTCTCCAGAGGGTTTCGCCATAAGGCCTCGGAGTGCTCCGAGCTGCTTAACCTGCGTCTTGGTACCACGTGCACCAGAATCCATCATCAAGAAGAGTGGGTTGAGCTCTTGACCTTTCGTTTCTGAAATGAGCTTAAAGAGCTCTTCTGAGAGGTCATCGGAAACCTCTGTCCAAACGCTAATGATCTTGGAGCGTCTTTCACCATCGGTGATAATCCCGTCCTCGTATTGACGTTTGATGAGTTCAATTTTCGCATATCCCTGTTCGATTACTTTTGATTTATCTTTGGGGATGCGCACGTCAGCAACGCCCATGGAGAGAGCAGCTTTTGTAGACTCAGCAAAACCCAAGTTTTTCAGGTTGTCTAAGAAGCGAACAGTTGCTTCGAGGCCTACTTTTTTGTAGGTCTCTAAGACGAGTTCACTCATCTTCTTCTTGCGAAGAGCATAGTTTTGGAAACCGAGCTCTTTGGGAACGATCGTATTGAAGATCACACGCCCTGGTGTGGTTTCAATAATGCCGCTCTCCAGACGGAGCTTAATTTTCTCGTGGATACGGAGACCGCGTCCAAGATCGTCTTGACGCGTATCGTTCTTCGTCTCTTTTTCTGTACGGTTGTAGCTCTCTCCAGAACGCAATGCGACGAGAACTTCATCCATACTTCCGAAGACTTTTGTCTTTTTCCCGTGCTCTTCAGGGATATAAATCGGGTCATACATGATGTAGTAGAGACCCAAAATCATATCCTGCGAAGGAACAGCAGAAGCCTTTCCAGAAGAGGGCAAGAAGATGTTATCAGGCGCCATCATCAACAGTTTTGCTTCGAGCTGAGCTTCGATAGAAAGAGGAACGTGTACGGCCATCTGGTCACCGTCGAAGTCAGCGTTAAAAGCTGTACAAACGAGTGGGTGAATGCGAATCGCGCGTCCTTCAATCAGGACAGGCTCAAACGCTTGGATACCCAAGCGGTGGAGTGTTGGTGCGCGGTTGAGCATGACAGGGTGGCCCTTAATGATCTCTTCCAAGACGTCCCACACTTCAGGGGCTTGTCTCTGAATCATCTTTTTCGCCGAGCGAATCGTGTAAACATAGCCGAGATCTTTCAAACGCTTAACAATGAACGGCTCGAAAAGTTCGAGCGCCATCTGTTTTGGAAGACCACACTGGTTAAATTTCAATTCTGGGCCAACAATAATGACCGAACGGCCAGAGTAGTCAACGCGTTTTCCTAGAAGGTTCTGGCGGAAACGTCCTTGTTTCCCTTTGAGCATCTCAGAGAGCGCTTTCAACGGACGATTTCCGGCACCCATGACAGGGTGTCCGTGGCGACCGTTATCGAAGAGAGCGTCGACCGCTTCTTGCAGCATACGCTTCTCGTTGCGGATGATCACGTCGGGAGTTTTGAGCTTCAGGATCGATTTTAAACGGTTGTTACGGTTGATGACACGACGGTAGAGATCGTTCAAATCTGAAGTCGCAAAGCGTCCGCCATCCAAAGGAACAAGCGGGCGAAGATCTGGAGGGATTACGGGGATGCATGACATCACCATCCAGTCTGGGCGGTTTGGAGAAGAAGTAAAGCCTTCGACGATTTTCAGGCGCTTCGCAAGCTTCATCCGCGCTTGCATCGACTTGGTTTTGCGCAGTTTATCCTTGAGGTCGGCAACGAGAGCCTCGAGATCTTCTTTTTCTAGAAGTTCGCGGACAGCATCACCACCCATTTTTGCGATAAAACCATCAGATCCCCATTTCTCTTGCGCTTCGCGGTATTCCGCATCTGTGAGGAGCTGTTTTCTTTCGAGAGTTGTGCGAAGAGGATCGATGACGACATACTCTTCGTAGTAGATAATTCTTTCGAGGTCGTTCGTCGTCATACCCAAGATGTTGCCGATTCTTGAGGGCATGGTTTTGAAGAACCATATGTGGACAACAGGAACAGCGAGTTCAATGTGCGCCATTCTTTCGCGACGGACTTTCGAAAGGGTGACCTCTACGCCGCAGCGGTCGCAGACGATCCCTTTGTGTTTAATCTTCTTATATTTTCCGCAAGCACACTCCCAATCGCGCGTTGGACCGAAGATCTTTTCACAGAAAAGACCTCCCTTCTCAGGTTTGAAGGTGCGGTAGTTGATGGTCTCTGGCTTTTTGATCTCCCCTCTTGACCAATCATTACGCACCACATCTTCCGATGCGATTTTAATCGTGAGTTGGTCAAATTGAGCTTGTTTGAACTCTTCTTCTGCCATGAACTTCCCTCAATAATTTTTTTTCGCAAGCCCCAATATTCTCAGGGCTTACCTATTACTCTTTCTTTGCATGCTCAGGGCGCACGTCGAGGCAAAGACCCTGCATCTCTTTCACAAGCACGTTGAACGATTCTGGCGTTCCGGCTGTGAGAATGTTATCCCCTTTGACGATCGATTCGTAGATACGCGTACGTCCTGCGACATCGTCCGACTTAACGGTGAGCATCTCTTGGAGGAGGTGCGCTGCACCATAAGCTTCGAGCGCCCATACTTCCATCTCCCCGAAGCGCTGACCGCCCATCTGCGCTTTACCTCCCAGCGGCTGCTGGGTCACAAGCGAGTAGGGTCCAATCGAACGTGCGTGGATCTTGTCAGCGACGAGGTGACCGAGTTTCAGCATGTAGATATATCCAACGACAACGCGATTATCAAAACGCTCTCCAGAGCGTCCGTCGTAGAGGTACATCTTGCCATCATCAGGAAGACCCTGCTCACGCATCATCTCCCAAATACGAGACTCTGGGAATCCTTCAAAGACAGAGCTCTTCACGTAGATCCCTGCTTTTCTCGCAGCATATCCCAAGTGCGTTTCGAGCAGCTGACCCATGTTCATACGTGAAGGTACCCCGAGAGGATTCAAGATCATCTCGATCGATTGACCATCGGGAAGATAGGGCATATCTGCTTCGGGTACTACTTTAGAAACAACACCCTTGTTTCCGTGACGTCCCGCCATCTTATCTCCAACTTCCAACTTGCGTTTAGAAGCGATGTAGACTTTTACTTGGCGCATGATGCCCGGATCGAGTTCGATATCCCCTTTGCGGGTGAACTCAACGTGGGTTTTGTGTTGCGTCTGCAATGTTTGCAATGCCGTATCATACTCGCGGAGAAGCGACTTAAGCGTGTTGTACACCTCTTGGTCTGCCATGAGGAGATCTTCCGCTTTTTCGCTCTCGAGAGTTTCGAGCATGTCTTGCGTGATGGTTTCTCCCTCTTTGACGAGCACATCACCAGTCTTGCGATGCATGATCGGACCTGGTGCTACTTCGCCGAGAAGAAGAGCGCCTAATTTCTCGTGGAACTCGATGAGCAGTTCCGCTTCTTTTGTCTTGAACTCTTGATGAATGTCTTTAATGCGAGAAGCCTCTTCAACGAGCTCATCATCGGTTTTTGAAAGACGATCGCGGCGTGAAAAGACCTTCACTCCCATAACCGTTCCTCGGGTACCCGGAGGAACTGTCAACGAGGCGTCTTTCACGTCTGCAGCTTTTTCACCAAAGATCGCACGGAGAAGTCTCTCTTCAGGAGCGAGTTCCGTTTCCGATTTAGGAGTGATTTTACCGACAAGAATATCGCCTGGTTTCACTTCAGCACCGATACGGATGATTCCATCCTCTCCCAAATTGGCGAGCGCCTCTTCGGAGACGTTTGGAATATCACGTGTGATCTCCTCTTTTCCGAGCTTCGTATCACGTGCTGTGAGTTCGAACTCTTCAAGGTAGATCGAGGTGTAATAATCTTCGCGTAGGAGCTTCTCAGAAATGAGAATCGCATCCTCGTAGTTGTAACCACACCAAGGCATGAAGGCGACGAGAACGTTCTTTCCAAGAGCAATTTCGCCTTTGTCGGTTGAAGGTCCGTCAGCAATTACATCCCCTGCTTTGACCTTATCGCCAACTGAGCAGAGCGGTGTCTGGTTAATACATGTTCCTGCGTTTGAGCGGAGGAACTTTTTCAAGTGATAGGTCTTTTTGTTCAGCGGATTAGCGCTTGAAGCCACAATGATCTTAAAACCATCGACATGCTCAACAACGCCGTTCTCTTCTGAAACAACAACAGCACCTGAGTCGCGCGCTGAGCGGAGCTCAAGGCCAGTACCTACGATCGGAGCATCAGGAATGAGGAGCGGCACGCCCTGTCTTTGCATGTTCGAACCCATGAGGGCGCGGTTCGCGTCATCATGTTCAAGGAACGGAATCAATCCGGTCACGATCGAAACGAGCTGCTTTGGAGAGACGTCCATGTGCGTGACTTTTTCTGTCTCAATCTTGAGAGACTCGCCTTTATAGCGGGCCCAGCAGATCGGCTCGACGAACATGTTCAACTTGTCAAGAGGTGCGGACGCCTGCGCGATCACACAATTCTCCTCTTGATCGGCAGTCATGTACTCGATCTCTTCTGTTACAATCCCGTCGCGAACGATACGATAAGGCGTTTCGATAAAGCCAAACTCGTTGATCTTCGCGAAGGCTGAGAGAGAGGTGATAAGACCGATGTTCGGACCTTCAGGTGTCTCAATTGGGCAGATCCTACCGTAGTGACTTGAGTGAACGTCGCGTACTTCGAAACCGGCGCGTTCGCGGTTGAGACCGCCTGGCCCGAGAGAAGAGAGACGTCGTTTGTGCGTGAGTTCTGCAACAGGATTGGTTTGATCCATGAACTGAGAGAGCTGAGAACGTCCAAAGAAGTCTTTGAGAACGCCAGCGAGTCCCTTCGCGGAAACGATTTTTCCGGGCGTAAGCGTGTCGGAAGAAAAGTCAAAGAGGTTAATACGCTCTTTGATGATCTTCTCCATCCTAGCGAGGCCGATACGGCACTGGTTCTGAATGAGCTCTCCAACTGAGCGAACACGACGATTTCCGAGGTGATCGATATCGTCGACGCTAGCACCCTCATCGCCCTTCTTAAGACGGAGGAGATATTTTACAGCGCCAATCACATCTTCTTTGCGCAAGGTCACTTGAGCAAGCTCTTCATCACTTGTTTCAAGTCCCAATTTGCGGTTGAGTTTATATCTTCCAACGCGGCCGAGATTGTAGCGTTTCGGATCGAAGAAGAGGCGCATCATCGCAGAGCGTGCATTCGAAAGCGTTGCAGGTTCACCCGGACGGATTTTTCGATAGAACTCTTTCAACGCAGACTCGTAAGAATCGGTTGTGTCTTTTGCAAGCATCTTGATGATCGGGCTCGTCTCATCTGCATCTTCTGCGATACGAACAGCAGAGATTTTAGAGTCGAGCATCCGTTTTAGCATCGCTGTTGTCAGCTTCTCACCGGATTTTCCGTAGACAACACCGCTCTCTTCGTCGAGAACATCTTCGGCCAGGATCTTTCCTACAAGTCGTGGAAAGTCTTTGTCAGAACGGATCTTGACTTTAACGGTGCTAAAGAACTCTTCGATGATATCTGCATCAGATGAATAACCGAGTGTGCGGATAAACGAGGTCGCGAGAATCTTTCTTCGACGCTTTTTACGGTCGATGTAGATGTAGATTAGGTCGTTCATATCGAACGCAGCTTCGAGCCAGCTTCCGCGGTAAGGGATAATGCGGCAGGAGTAGATCATCATTCCTTTTGGATGACGCTCTTGCTCAAATGCAATACCAGGCGATCTATGGAGCTGGGAAACGATAACGCGCTCTGCGCCGTTGATGATAAAGGTCCCTTTGTCGGTCATCACGGGAATCGTACCCATGTAGACCTCTTCTTCCTTAATCCCTGTCTCATCCGTAAGTCTGAACTTCACTTTGAGTGTGACGTTATAGGTGATCCCGCGTCTGATGCACTCTTCTGGGGGATATTTCGGAACGCCAAGACTATACGAGAGATATTCGAGGATTGTCTTCTCGTCGTAAGATTTGATCGGAAAAATTTCTGTAAAGACCTCTTGCAGCCCAACATTTTCACGCTCATGCGGCAGCAAATGCGCCTGCAAAAACTGAAAATAGGACTTAATTTGAATTTCAATCAAATTAGGAAGATCAATAATCTCTTCCTTAGGTCTAAAACTTACCCGCTGAGGCGGCCTTTTTAACATCGCTGGCTCCTAGCAAAGATCAATAAATTAATAAATGCATAAAAACGAGCAGGAGCACATCCCTTCTCCTGCTCGACACTCAACTTCAATATCGACTGGCTTACAGGCCAGCAAGTGTGACCTTGCCGCCAGCAGCTGCGATCTTCTTAGAAATATCTTCTGCTTCAGCTTTTGCAGAGCTCTCTTTTAAAACTTTTGGAGCGCCGTCAACGAGATCTTTCGCTTCTTTCAGCCCAAGACCTGTGACTTCGCGCACAACTTTAATCACGCCGATCTTCTTATCAGCTGGAGTTGCTTCCAAAGTGATTTTGAACTCTGTAGACTCAGAAGCTTTAGCTTCGCCAGCAGCAGCTTGAGGAGCAGCAGCCATCATCATAGGTGCTCCAGCAGCAGCTTTTACGCCCCACTTGTCTTCAAGTGCGCTCTTCAGCTTTGCCATATCCAGCACGCTGAGTTTGCTTAGTGTTTCTACGAGTTCTTCAATGTTTTGTGTACTCACGACTTTTTCCTCTACTTTCCAGGGTTAAAATTAAGTTTTTTGACTTTTCTCTTCTAAGCAGTACATGACACTTGTCAAGAGCGCTTGCATGACAGATAGGGTCTGGCTAAGCGGCGCTTCGAGCGTCGCCAAGAACTGTGCGCGCATCTCTTGCTGTCCAGGGAGTTTTGAGATCTGTTCAACGTCTTGGGCGGAGCAGAGGCGTCCCTCAAATTGTCCACCTAATACATGGAGAAGATTCTCATTCTCTTTGTTGAACTGAAAGAGTGCTTTTGTTGCTTGGACGGGGTCACTCTCTGCAAAAACGATGCCCACATGTCCTTTTAGCATTTCTTCTTCTAAAGAGATGCCGGCAGACTGAGCAGCTTTGACGAGGATGCGTTTACGCACCACCTCAAAACTTCCTCCCGCCTTCCCTAATGTTTGTCTGAAATGGGAAGAGATATTGGGTTCTAGTTTCCCGTAGCTAGTCAAGACAAAGGCTTTAGAGCCATTGATCTTTTCCGCAATCTCATCCAAAAGCAGCTGTTTTTCTGGTCTCATATCTTTTCCCTTAAATCTCAGAAATAGAACTTAAATCAATTTTCAAACCGGGGCCCATTGTCGAAGCCAGTGTAAGCGATTTGAGAAAATGGCCTTTAGCGGTTGGAGGTCTCGCTCTAGCGATTGCTGTGACGAGCGTCAGCACATTGTCACGCAGCTTCTCTTTAGCAAATGAGAGCTTTCCAACAAGAGCGTTTACAACACCGTGCTTGTCGCTCTTAAACTCGATCTTTCCGGCTTTCACTTCAGTGACTGCTTTAGCGACATCAGCTGTTACTGTTCCAGCTTTTGGCGTCGGCATGAGTCCGCGAGGACCGAGCACCTTACCGAGTTTACCTACTTCGCGCATCATGTCTGGAGTGGAAATCAGCGCATCGAAATCGGTCCAACCATTCTTAATCTTTTCAAGGAGTTCATCATGCCCTGCAAAATCAGCACCTGCAGCAAGAGCCTCTTTTACCTTGTCTCCTTTAGCAATGACGACAAGAATCACATTTTTTCCAGTGCCATGAGGAAGGGAGATCGTACCTCTCACCTGCTGTTCAGACTTTCGCAGATCGATCCCTGTTTTCAGAGAGATATCAACCGATTCGTCAAATTTTGCAGGTGGGCACTTCTTAAGAATTTCGATCGCCTGGTCTACAGTGTATTTTTTTTCAGCATCGTAAAACTTTGCAGTCTCTTTAACGCGTTTGCTTTTGTGTGCCATTGTTCTTAACCCTCTACTATGTCTACGCCCATGGAGCGTGCTGTGCCCATCACAAGTCTCATCGCAGCGTCTTCAGAAGTGACGCGCATATCGCAGACTTTTTGCTGAGCAATTTTCTTAACTTGTGTCTTTGTGAGTTTACCCACTTTGTCTCGGTTAGGGACTTTAGATCCCGATTCGATTCCGCACTCTTTTAAAATCATGCGAGAGACAGGCGGCTGCTTCGTGATAAATGTAAAAGACTTGTCCGCATAAACAGAGATCTCAACTGGGAGAATATCTCCGCCCTTATCCTGTGTCTTTGCGTTGAACTCTTTGCAAAAACCCATAATGTTGATACCAGCACCGCCGAGTGCAGGACCAATTGGAGGAGCTGGATTCGCCTTACCGGCGGGGATCTGCAGCTTAATGACTTTTACTAGTTTCTTTGCCATGAACGTTTCTCAAAATTAAAAAATTTTTGTTAGCTTACCTCAGTCTCAGCAGGGACCTGCTCAACCTGCCAGAACTCTAGATCGTCGACGCGCGTTTCTCTTCCAAAAATAGAAACCATCACGCTGAGTCTTCCCTTATCGTGAAAGACTTCGCTGACAGTACCGATAAAGTTAACGAATACGCCGTCTGTAATTTTGACCTTATCACCAGGAACGATGTTATGCTTAGGCACCACACCCTTCTTCTTCTCTTCGAGATCTTTAAGAATCTCGTTCACTTCACTTTCAGCTAGGGGCGTTGGTCTCTCGCCACCCAAAAAGTCTAGCACGCCATTTGTGTTTTTGACATACATCCATGCATCATCGGTCAAGTTCATTTTGACGAGGATGTATCCGGGCCACAGTTTTTTTTCGCTCACCTTCTGCTGGCCACCCTTCACCTCGGCTACATTTTCCGTAGGGAGAAGAATGTCTTGAACGAGGTCGCTCATTCCTTTTGAATCGCGGTTCTCCTCAAGAGCTTTCTTTACTCTCTTCTCTTGACCAGAGATAACCTGGATGACATACCACTTGTACATGCAATTCTTCCCTTAAACTAGTGGACTAAGCGCCCGATGAGGTGCAAAGCTCCCTTAATCACGAGATCGACAACATAAATGCCGAGCCCAAAAACAAACGTTGTTCCAACAACAACTTTTGTGAAGAGTTTTAGCTCTTCTTTTGAGGTCCAGCTGACTTTCTTCAGCTCTTCCTTATACTCGCGAATCACTGCACCCAACTTGGGGCGCTGTACACTATCTTTCACAGACAGATCTCGGAGTTTTGCATCAATCATTTTTTCTCTACTCACAATCGAGTGCGGAGGGATTCGAACCCCCGACCAGCGACTTTGGAGATCGCTGCTCTACCAGCTGAGCTACGCACCCAAGCTCGCGGCACAAAAGGGTTTATTCAAAAAAGCTTCTCTCCACAAAAAGGGAGAGAAGCTTTTTGAGTTCCCTATTTCAAAATCTTGGTAACGGTTCCTGCTCCAATCGTACGTCCGCCTTCACGGATCGCAAACCGCATTCCCTCTTCCATCGCAATCGGGTGGATGAGTTCTGCAGTCAGTTCAACGTTATCTCCAGGCATCACCATCTCTGTACCCTCGGGGAGAGTGACAGTTCCAGTAACATCAGTTGTGCGGAGGTAAAATTGTGGACGGTATCCGCTGAAGAAGGGCTTGTGACGGCCACCCTCTTCTTTTGTAAGAACGTAGATCGTTCCTTTAAATTTCGTGTGTGGTGTGCAAGTTCCAGGAGCTGCAAGCACCATCCCGCGATCGATATCGTGCTTCTCAAGGCCTCGGAGAAGAACACCGACGTTCTCGCCAGCGCGCGCTTCATCGAGGAGCTTGTTAAACATCTCGAGACCAGTTGCAACTGTCTCGCGTGTCTCACGGATACCGACGAGCTGAAGCTTGTCGTTCACCTTTACAACGCCGCGCTCTACGCGACCTGTTGCCACTGTTCCACGACCAGAAATGGAGAAGACATCCTCAATTGGCATGAGGAAGGGCTTATCTGTTTCACGTGTAGGAGTGGG
Source organism: Chlamydiae bacterium Ga0074140 (assembly GCA_001464115.1). Classification (GTDB taxonomy): domain Bacteria; phylum Chlamydiota; class Chlamydiia; order Chlamydiales; family Rhabdochlamydiaceae. The sequence continues at coordinate 128,246 of LNES01000004.1, forward strand.
TATCTTCTCATCCACAGTTTTCATCAGCTGCTTGATGCTCTCAACATATTTCGCATCGTTTTCGAGAGCTTTCAATGCAGAGCCGCGAATGATAGGCACGTTTTTGTAGCCTTGTTTTTCGAGAAGCTCTGTGAGCTCAACTTCAACCAGCTCCACGAGCTCTTCGTCGCCTGCGCCGATCATGTCCATCTTGTTGAGGAAGACAACGATCGCAGGAACACCTACTTGGCGAGCCAAGAGAATGTGCTCTTTTGTTTGTGGCATCGCGCCGTCTGTTGCCGCAACAACGAGAATCGCTCCGTCCATCTGCGCAGCACCGGTGATCATGTTCTTCACATAGTCAGCGTGGCCTGGGCAGTCGACGTGTGCGTAGTGACGATTTTCTGTTTCGTATTCAACGTGGCTGGCGTTAATCGTAATCCCGCGGGCTTTTTCTTCCGGAGTGTTATCGATCGACGCGTAGTCACGGTATTTTGCTTTACCTTGTTCTGCGAGAACTTTGGTAATTGCCGCAGTTAGGGAAGTTTTTCCATGGTCGACGTGACCGATGGTCCCGATATTGATGTGCGGTTTGGTCCTTTGAAATGTTTCTTTTGCCATTTTATAACATCCTCCGTTAGAGCTCCAGAATGAGTGGGTTTAAAAACCTTTGCTTGCCCAGAATAGGAATTGAACCTACGACCTTTTGCTTACCATGCAAGTGCTCTACCACTGAGCTATCTGGGCGCTTTCTCTCCTGCTTGCATCAGATGCAACGATCTCGAGCTGGGTTTTACTGGTTTAAAAGCAATTTAGGTTATGCGGCATAGAAAATAAATGCAACCAGAATATTTTGAGAAGCAAAAAATTCTGCCCCGCGCTTATTTTTGCCGGTAGATGATCCGAGCTTTTGTGAGGTCGTATGGAGACATTTCTACAGTCACGCTATCGCCAACTAAAACGCGAATATTTCGCATCCGCATTTTCCCGCAGAGATGCGCGAGCACCCGTACACCATTCTCGAGCACGACTCGAAAAGTCATGTTCGGGAGCAACTCCTCTATCTTCCCCTCGACCTTGATCGTATCTTCTTTCGGCACAAACTACTCAGCCTAGCCTATTTAATTTTAAAGAAGTAAACAGGTTTTCTCTTTTATTGTCAAACACTTCACTTTAGGGGTATAATTGCGAGCATGGATCAACGATTTTCTTCATGCCTTGCGAAGCAAGAACGCGTTAAAAAAAATTTTGCAAACTGCAAAACACCAAGCGAAATCTACGAAAAGATTATCGAGCTCGGCCGCACGCTTGGCCATTTTTCTGATGAGTGGAAAACAACGGAAAATCTTGTTGCCGGCTGTCAGAGCCAGGTCTACCTGCATGCCGAGCTCATTGCAGGGAGGGTGCGTTTTTCTGTAGCGGCTGACGCCCTGATCTCCGCAGGCCTTGCTGCCCTACTCCTTGCAGCATACAACGACGAGCCCCCTGAAGCAATTCTTGGGTCCCCTCCTGCGTTTCTAGGGGCATTGGGCATTCAGACTGCCCTCACCCCGGGGCGTTCTCATGGACTGGCGAGCATTCATTTACGCATGAAGCAAGAAGCTGTAAAGCTGCTAGTCTCTGCCGACAATTAAAAAATTTACTGCGCTTATTATTTAATTGGCTTCGTGCTAAACTTGTTGCCCATATTTTAAGGAAATACACTATGTCAAGCCTCCCTCCTGTCCAGCAAAATGCTGTGAATCAATATGTTCTTTTAGACCCCGCTGTCCAGGCAGAAGACTATGAATGGTGGCAAACAGCATGCAATGTCGCGTGGTGGGTTACCTTAATCGGCTACACCCTCCTCGCAGTAGGAGTAACAGTTGTTGTAGGTATCACAAGCCCCGCCAATCTCCCGATCGCTACAATTGCCGCTACATTCGCTATGTACCCTGCAAGTAATTTTGCAGCCCAGTTCACAAGCCAAGCGCTCGCCTATGGCCATCTTGCCCGCATCGAACGACGTATCGAAGACATAGCAGCCGGATTTCGACCTAATCAAAACGGAAATATTGTTGATCCCCAAATCGACGATATAGTGGTTCCGCCAGAACATAGATCTTTAGCCGCGCGCTACGTCTATTGGAAGGGGGCGGCGGAGAGCTTGATAGAAGGCTCCCGTGAAATCAGTCAGCGTCCTCTGTGGCTCCCCAGAGAACGCCGCGAGGACGCCCTCTCTCAAGAGGAGCGTCAACAACTTGAGCAACGATACCAAGCTAACGTAGCACAAATGCCTGCAATCACACGTGAACTCTTTGAAAGAGAGGCCCTTCTCAACAACCGAACGATAGCATTTCATCTGCAAGAAGAAGCTCTTCGCGCCAAAGTGTATGCAGCCTTCTGCCACGGAGTTCTTGTTCGCCCTGATTTTCCAATCGAGCTTGAAAACCGGGTACACTTTTTCCTTCCCGCTATTGGGGCAACTGATGATGAAAAAACCCGTAAAACTCAAATGCGCATAGGAAGTAGAGGGCTCTCTCGCGAATTTAACGCTCCGCGGGATGATCTATTGATCATGATCAATAGATCTGAGGCACTTAGAGAAGAGGCCCCTGCGGCTCTCTCCTTCGATGAGGTTTCTGACATGACTGAAGATGAGCTTGCTACAATGCTCGTTCCTGCCGCAGAATAATCCTGTTTTCTAGTGGTATAGGCACTGAATTAGGGCTGACGCCGCAACCAGCCTCTGTACCTGAAAGGGTTCGCTGAGAACTTTTAACAAAAAAGGAATCGAGGCAGGGTCGCCGAAGTGGCCAATCGCTTGCAAAATGTGCAGCTTGATCTCTCGTTCTACTTTTGGATAGACCTCTTGTAAAACTTTAATGGCCGCGCTATCGCCACCGAGCATTGCCAGAATAAACGCTGCTTGCATCCGAATTTTCTCATCAGAATCGGTGAGGAGGGTTTGCACGAGTTCGAGGCATTCTTCGTTCCCTTCTTCCACAAGCGTGGAAGCGGCGGCACTCGTGACTCCCCATGTCTGATGCTTGAGAAAACCTTTTACGGCATCAATCGCTTTAGGATGCCGCATAATGCTGAGAACGGAGAGGAGCTCTAGCTTCACCATCTGATCGACAACAAACGGGTAGTGCGGAACCTGTTCGATATGGAGGGCACGTGTAGGTGAAAGTGTGCGAAAAAGTGGATTGAGCCTTGTATCCCACATCCAGAGCTCTTTCTGCTCCTTTGAGAGAATTTCATATAGCGTATCGCATGCCAGTTTCGTTTCATGGCGAAGTCCGATGAGCCCCACGGCAAGATTGACGCGCACGTAGGGATCTTTGCACTCTTTGAGAATTTGTGCAGCAAGTGGCGCTCCCGCTTTTCCTGTGGCGACGATGGCAGCAGATGCTAAGCGTCTCTGCTCTGGATTCGCCTCTTTGATCCACTGCTTGAGCCTCTCCTCTCCCCTCTTCTCTCCAAAGAGCGCAACGGCCCAAGCTGCTGTGATCGCAACTTGTGGTGTAGAATCTTCCATCAGCGGGATAATAGCTTCGACTAGAGGTTTTTCTTGCCATGTTGAAGCGCGCAAAAGCCCCAGACAGTTGAGGGCTGAGAGTCTCACCTCAAAAGAGGTGTCATCCAAAAGTGAGATAATCTCGCCTGTTCGTTCTTTGAGGTCGAGGTAGGCGACAATTTCACATGCGAGTTGTCTCAGTCCTGCACGTGAACTTTTCACCAGTTTATGAAGATCCTCCTCTTCCACATTCTCATACATCCCCACGAGTGCGATCATCGCTTCTGCGCGCTCTTCCGCAAGCGTGCGGGGGTGCGCGATGATCTCCTTGAGAAGAGTTTTGCCGCGTATTAGAGAGAGCTGCCCAACAGCTCTAATCACCTCTAGACGTACGTACCAGACCTTCTCCTGTTTCAGCAAGCGAAGGAGCTCATCTTGCAAAGGGGCATCACCATAGGAAGCCGCGAGCCGCACAGCGACAGCACGCAGCCAGGCATTACTCCCTCGCATCTCTTTGAGAAGAAGTGGCACAGCTTTTGCATCGCGCGTGGCCGAGGCGCCGAGAAGAGAACTAAGCTGCACAAACGGCTGAGGAGAATTTTCCCCCTTGTTCAACACACCCCACGCGAGCATTTCGAGAAGATGTCGCTCATCTCCCTTCACACCAAAATGGGTAATCGCTCTTTTCCACTCCTCGACAGCATCGATCTCATCCCCCTTTTCGCAAAGAGCACGGATGAGAGAGACTTGAAGCATTTTAGAGTCGGGAAAAAGAACTAACCCTTGACGCGCTTCCACAACCGCAGAAAGAGGATCGCGCAAGAGCAGATGCGCGCTGACGCGCCTGCCAGTCTCTTCGGGCGTTTGAGCCCCCAAGAGCAGTATGGGCAGTAAAAAAATCGCGGAAAACCATTTTTTCATCCCAGGCCAAGATGTGACATGTGTCTACCGCCCAGAAGGTGAAAGTGGAGATGGAAGACGCTCTGACCTGCCTCTTTACCGCTATTGGTAAGAAGTCGATACCCTTGCTCGATGCCGAACTCTTCTGCTAGCTTCTGTGCAACCTGCACAATTTCGGCGATGAGCGAGAGATCCTCCTCTTTCAGCGCATGGAGACTGGTGATCTCCTTCTTGGGCATGATTAAAATGTGCACAGGGGCGGCAGGAGCAATATCTTCGATTGCAAGAATCCGCTCATTTTCAAACACCTTTTTCGCAGGGAGTTGTCCTGCAATTATTTTTCCGAACACCGTACTCATCTCTTTTTCCCTTTTAATGTCTCATCGAGAGCTTTTAGTGCAGCATCTTTTGTCTTCCAGATCGAGATGAATCGCCCTTTGTGGCAGAAGATCGCCCCGGGAATTCCTGAAACTCGCTGAAGCTCTTCGTCGCGCAGTCCCGCCCATTCAGCGGGCAAAGGGAACCGCATCTGCATTCTCTCCTCCATTGAGGGAGGAATCGCACGCAGCTTCCAGTGGTTTCCACTTGGCATGATGACAAAAAGAGCGGGGTGCTTCCCTCCTTCTAGCTCAAAAAAGCTCTCCATCCAAGGAATCGCTTTTTCAAAGATAAGGTAGGGAAGATTCTTCTGCATCGCCTCTTCAACCCTCTCTTTGCAAGCCAAAATATAACGGTAACGCTCCAGAAGCCTTTTCAGATGACCAGAGACAAAATCAAGAGCTTGAAAGAACGCCCTGTTTTGCATCTCTTCTGGTGCGTCATACTGAGGTGGAACAAAGTTAGCGATCACATGCGAAAAGGTGCAGACGCCCATCGGGGTTGTCACATGCCCCGTATCATGCGCATCTACCCCCAAAACCAGCGAACGGTTGAAAAACTCATAAGTCGAAGGGTCGATCTTGCCCGTATCTCTGAGATATAGCAGCACCATCCCCGCACTACTGAGATCACCCTGATAGCTCACCTGGTGGTGATCAAACCGCTTGATTTCAGGATCGTAAACTCCCCCTACATCACAGACGTATTCGCATTTGGCAAGAAGCTCCGGTTCGCGCGACCGCACGATCTTCTCGCGATCTACGAGCCCGAAAAGAAGAAGCAGCCCACAAGCCGTTACCTCATCTGCGTGGAAAGAGCCGTCGTGGGTCCCGACGCTACGCAGGCTTAACTCCTTGATAACCATTTGATTACACTCTGCTTTAAAGAACAATTATGCGTTGATTGTTGAAATTCAATATGTTATAATTTTCATACATTTTTTTAAAGAAGACAAGAGGAAGGAAAAATCATGAGTTTCGCACCAAAAGCAGTTTCTGGAAATTCAACACCTACAATCCCTCAAGTCGCGAATCCAGCGCCCAAAAAAGAGGACCCTAAAAGAGAGATCACCAGCCAGCTCGTGACGAATACTCTTTTACAGAGCGCTTTGGCCCAACCTTTTCATCCCTTAATCGAAGCCTCCCCCGCCAAAAAACTGGAAATAGCTACGGATGCCATGAATTTAAAGGTTGTCAAAACCACTTCGGATGTTTCAGCACCCGCTATAAAACTAGGACTGGCAAAGGAAGAGAAAGGGCTAATAGATGACATGTTCACCCGCTGGGCACTTTACGATAGAATTTGTCTTCTTGAACTATGGAATCTCGATCTCTATGCAGATTTGCAAACACTTGAAAAGTATCTCCCCAAAGAGGAGATGTCTGCGATTTTAGATAAGTTTTGCGCGTGTTTTGCAAGCGGGCAGGTTAGCATGTGCGGCGAAAGAGCTCCAGAGAACGCTCCTGTCAAACTCCAATTTGCAGAAAAAGGGGTCAAAACAGAAAACGCTTCTTTTGTTCGCTCACGTCGCTACTGGGTGGCTGAACTCGACCAGATCAAAGAGTCCCTCGGAAAGCTTGCCTCTTCGAAAATGCGCATGCAGACGGTTTCGGACGCATTAAAAGTTGTGAAAAAGAAGATAGATCTAGGCAAGCAGCTCTTGCTCCATCCTCATGCAATGACGTTACTGATAGATTATAATTTAAGCGGTCACGAACTGAATTTCCCACGCGCCTCCGCATTGAATAGTGATTCTCCAGAAAAAACTCTCAAAGACCTAATCTCCTACGCCAAATTTATCGACCGCAGTTTTATAAGTGCGACTAAACTTGGATACTTAGGGATCAAAGTAGAGCTCCTACATAATTTTACTAAAATGCTCTCCATTCTCTCTGCAAACGGAAAACTTTTTGCAAATGTAAAACACATCAAACAGCGAATCGGGCCCTCATTCCTTGCTATGAAGGATATGTTCACACACTTTAAAGAAGCGATCCCTGCGGCAGCGGCAGGCACACTCGATCAGGTAGAGTATTATCAAAAAGTTCACGGGACATCCATCACCAGCAAAAAAAATCCCACCGAATTTGCTTCGCAACTCATTGTATCTCTTCTGGGCATCGGCTCTGCCTTTCAGTTCTTTTATGATATTCTCGAGATCTTGGATGAACGAGTGATGGAGCCTCTCTATCCGGATCTTTTCGTTCCCACCATCGCCTGCTTTGCTCGACTCGGTCTCAATATGGGAGCTTTTTTTGATGCCACGCTGAAGCAGATTGGTGCAAGATCGGCCGGACGCACAACTCCATTACCTCCTCCCTCTTTAATCCAAAAAGATTCTCTTAAAGATTTTGAAAACCAGACCGATCTTTTCAAAGTCTTTATCATACAAACACTCACGCTCCCGATACCAGAATACATGGTAAAGTGGGAGACATTACAAGAAACAAGCTCAGGACGTTTTCACCTGCACACTTGGATCCCCTTCGTAAAGGAGTTGGAGCCCTTACAAAAAGTTGCAGACAGTCTCGTGGATGAACTAAATGACAGACGACAAACGCTTCTGTTGAAGATTGAGGCATTTCTTAAAACTTTGGATCCAGCCCTTCTCGCCGCAAATCGTGAACAATTGACGCACTATTTTGAAGAGCTCTGCTTCCAAGGGAGCTTAGAACTCTGCCGCTTAATCATGATTTCTCAAGACATGAAAGCGGTCTCCCAGCTACATGTGAACCTTGCGGTTGTCAACTCCGAAGAACATCTCCTTCCTCAAGCACTTGTCGACTTCATGGCGCTTGAAGGGGTCGAAGAGCTGTTCAACAAGCTTCTCTTCCCGGATTCGCGCCCAATGGCTGAAGATCTACGCAGGCCGCCAGCTGTGCGTATGCGTCAAGCGAGAGTTTCTACAGTCGCACAAACAATACTTGTTCCGGCTAAGAAAACAGTTGTAGAGAGAGTGGAGACAAAGAAAGA
>LNES01000005.1 GCA_001464115.1 Chlamydiae bacterium Ga0074140
AAGCTCGAAAATAAAGAGGGACAGACAGTGATCGTACCTACGGATGGTAAACGCAAGCACCAGAAGCCAGGCACTGCGCAAAGCATCGCCTCCCAGGTAAATAAAAAATCATAAAAAAGAAAAGGTGAATCATGAGTTTCGCACCAAAAGCAGTTTCTGGAAATCCCGCACCTACAACCGCGCAAACAGCAAACCCTGCTCCTAAAAAAGAGGACTCCAAGGCAAAGGTGACTGGTCAAGTCGCTCTTTCCGCGCTTGCGGAAGCTAGCATTAGAACTCTTTCACTCCCTGCGGCTTTAGAAGCCTCTCCCGCCAAAAAAGCAGAGGCCGTACAGAATGCAATGAGTTTAGTGCAAACAGCAAGAGGACCATCAAATGCAAAAATCCCCGCGTTCTTTGCCACCCTCAAACCTCAAGAGGAGAGCTTGCTCAACGCGATTTTTGAACGCTGGTCGTTGAATAGAGAATTAACCCTGCTGGATCTTTGGGGAGTCGATCTTTTTACTCACATAGAAGATCTTGTCCGCTATTTTCCTGAAAAGGGGAAAGATCTTATCAAGAAATTCTCTGGGGAATTTATTTTGGCTTACGCAGGTTTCCTGCACCAGGTTGCCTTAAAAGGATGGAAGGAAGGAGGAAAAATCCCCTTGTATGAGCGAGGCAAGCCCGCTCCCGCTTTTGCAGTATTAATGACAACAAAGGAGTGGGAGTACCGACTTGAAGAGCTGGAGAATACAATAAAAAACTTAGAAGGAAAGCCCAAGGCCAAGATCAAGGCAATTAAGACTATTTTGCAAAATGTGAAAAACCGCTTAGCACTTGGACGAAAATTTCTCGGCGATTCACAACCGATTGTTTTTCTCTGCGACCTCACTCTTTTTGATCTTGAAAGCCGTTTTCCTAAAACTATGGCCCTAGCAACGCCCTGCACTTTAGATAAATCTCTAGACGATCTAAGAGCCTATACGCGTTTTATAAATACCGGATTCTGCTCGGGTTGTGAGCGAGGGGTGCTTTCGGTTCGCAACGAGTTCATAAACCAGATAGAGACCATTCTTGGGACGTTTTCGAAAGATAAAAATAAACTTCGAGTGATTAAAGAGGTGAAAAATGGATTCGGGATCCTCTTCAAAGCGCTGCACATGCAACAAGAGAGTCTTACGCAAAGCTACATGTTGGCATGCGAGGGAAAACTCACCCACGAGAATTACTGCAAACAAAACAATATTCAGCTCCGACAAAAGAGGACACAGGAAGATTTTGCAACGTCGCTCTACTTCAAGTCTCTACAGATGCAGCTTTTAAACGCCCTTGCTCACGACTGTTTAGATATTTTCGATGAGCGAATTGTGAACTTCCTCTACCCAGAAAAATTTATCCACACCTTCCTAGGATTCCGTCGGCTTTCTCTAAACCTTGACTACTTTGTCTGCCAGCTTTCCCCCATCACTTCCCATTTATCGCTCCCCTCTCCCCCCTCTTCTAGTTATGCCTCAGAACTCGAACTCTTGGTTGGCGGTTTGCAAAAAGAAATTACGGGATGGAAAGCATCTGTCGATTTCAGGTCCATGATAAAAGTCATGGCCAGATTTACCTCTTTAAAAAGTCAAACGCGCGTTTACTACAATCAATGGATGCCAATGATCGAAGAGTGCAGACCGATTTTCAAGTTGGTCAAAGACTGGATTCCCACTCTCGACAAAATTCGCGCGGACTATTTGCGTGGAATTGCGATATTTCTCCGGAAACTAGATCCACAAGAGCTTCAAGCTGGTCGAGAAAAATGGATCGCCTATTTCAAAGAGGTCGCCTTCATGGAGTGTATCGATTTTTGCCGTGCGACCATGGTATCACATGATCTCGATACTCTCTCAACTTTTGAAACGGGCATAAACGATCTCTGTTCTGAAGAGGATCTTCTTTCACCCCCTGTTGTCGACTTCATGGAGCTCGAAGGGATCGAAGAGCTGTTCAATAAACTTCTCTTCCCAAACTCGCGCCCAATGGCTGAAGATCTACGCAGGCCGCCTGCTGTGCGTATGCGTCAAGCGAGAGTTTCTACAGTCGCACAAACAATACTTGTTCCGGCTAAGAAAACAGTTGTAGAGAGAGTGGAGACAAAGAAAGA
>LNES01000006.1 GCA_001464115.1 Chlamydiae bacterium Ga0074140
AAGCTCGAAAATAAAGAGGGACAGACAGTGATCGTACCTACGGATGGTAAACGCAAGCACCAGAAGCCAGGCACTGCGCAAAGCATCGCCTCCCAGGTGAATAAGAAAAGCTAGAGAAAAGCAAATTACGCAAGAGGTCTATTTCTTTTTTCTCTCTGCTAAGCTAAATCTAAGCTATGCAAGAGAGCTACCTCTACTCCTCTCATTTTGATCTCGCAACTCCTGATGGGTTCATCAAAACCCTCAGGACGCTTGCCGATGGAACAAATGAAGCGCTTGTGCACATCGAAAAGATCTCCCCTGCTTTTCGCGGTTATAAGATCGATCCAGAACACCTCTTCTTTAACTTCAAGAGCACGCTTGCGCAGCTCGGCGTAAATGGAATTGCAAAAGAGATCCATCTCGACTCGATGGCGGGTGTTGCGGAGGTTGCGGTTCATCTCGCAGGAATCGATCCGCTGGGAAAAGAGATGCTTTCTCATCTGCATGAGGGGGCTTTCATCGGGAAACTCTTTGCAAAAGACCCTGAAAGGTGTGTGCGTTCACCCGATTATCTTGTGCGGATGTTCGGCCGGTGTGACAGGCAGGGAAGGCCTCTTCTCTCTCTGGGGGGAGAGAATCGTGAGAATCTAGTTTTAGAAACGGTCAAAGGCAGACTTGTGGCATTTTTGCGTTTACAGGAGGGCCGTCTTGAATATGAAGAGTCGGTTCATGGTTTTCTGCCGGTTTTAGGAAAAGCACTCGCGCATCCAGAACTCTCTTTGCGTCCACTTGTCCAGCTGCAACAGATCTGGAAAAAAGGAGCAAAACGCCTTGTGGAGCAAGATAAGATGCTCCTTGTGCGCACAGAGCCTCTGCACATTCGCACCGTGTTTGGTCGGGTTGTTGAGGACCTTCTTCCAGAAGGTGTACACCACACATCGGCAGCGATTTTAGATCCAAGCACGCGTGCTTCAGGGGATGTTTACGAGCTCTTCGGCTCCTCAAAAGAAGAGCTCACGCAGATCCCACTGGAATTTTATACGCTTGAGCCCCATCGCGAGCACGTTTTCTTCGTGGACCGCGATCAACTACAGAGCTCTCTCGAGCAACCGAGTGCGATTTTTCGTGCATTTGACACGGCTCCGAAAGCCCCAGAGCTCCACACGGCTGTTTTTGTGGTGAAAGGAACGCAGCTTCTAAATTTGCAAGAGAGCGATTGGATCTCAAGACAACCTGTGAAGAGTGCCTTTCCTGGCCTTATTCATCCTGGGCGTCAAGCGCTCATGGTGGAGAGGTACATTGAGCAGCAGCCCTCCTATCCGTTTTTGAAGAGCATAGAAAATGGGCTAATCACAAGTGAAGGAATTCTATTTGTCCGCTACTTCCCCTCCCCTCTTCTGAAAAAAATGCTGATTGGGGACACCGTTCAGCGCAACTTGAAAGCGCTCTATTTTGAAAAGCCCTCATTTTCTGCAGGAAACTTCTTCTCGCACGAAGACCGCTCGATGCTTCTCGACCTCGCAAAATTTGCGATTCCTGTTTTCTGGGCAGACCGCGAATCCGGAGAGATTCTGCAATATGTTCCGAAGCCGGAGAAGGATTGCGGAATGTTTGTGCCGCTTTCTCTTGTTGGAGCGTTTTTAAAAGCGACCTATTTCGGTGTCTACGGCTCCAATCTCAAAGCGGGTGGCGATTTTGAGCAGGAACTCACGGCTCTTCTTCAGGGAATTAAGGAGATGCGCAAAACAGTAGATCATCCGCTCCTCTCTGAAAAAACGCCGATTGCTCTTGTTACTGGCGGAGGACCTGGAGTGATGGAGATGGCAAATAGAGTTGCAAAAACTTCTGGGATTCTCTCTTGCGCGAATATCGTCGATTTTCATGCCAAGGGCGAAGCGGTTGTGAACGAACAAAAACAGAACCCTTACATCGAGGCAAAGATGACCTACCGAATCGACCGCCTCGTCGAACGACAAGCTGAGTTCAACCTCGACTTTCCGATCTTTCTCATGGGGGGCATCGGAACCGATTTTGAATACACACTCGAAGAGGTGCGAAGAAAAGTGGGCTCAACGCAAGCGACTCCGATCATCCTCTTCGGAGATCCCCGCTACTGGAAAGAAAAGATCACCTCTCGCTTCCAGTGCAACTTAGCAAGCGGAACAATCGCCGGTTCTGAATGGGTGAGCAACTGTTTTTTCTGTGTGCAAAAGGCGGATGCGGCTCTCAAAATCTACAGAGACTTCTTTTCAGGCAAGCTTAACATTGGCAAGGACGGTCCGATCTATAACGACGGCTTTGTTCCTATTCCATAGACAGAAGCTAAGATTCACCACAGAGTCACAGAGAAAGACGAGGTAGCACAGAGAAAGCCCCCCCCTTTTTTTGCTCGAGAGCAAAAAAGGAGACTCTGGCGCAAGCGCAAAAAGGAGAGTTTTTAATTTGCCGCATTGCGGCAGGAAGTTTATTGTTTTTGCTCTCTAGCAAAAAGAAGAACCCTCCCTCTTCCCTCTGTGCAGCCTCATCTTCCTCTGTGTCTCTGTGGTGAATCTTTCTCCGTTACCAGCCCCAGGAGAGGCCGATTTCGCCGTAGTTCACACGCTTCTTGAAGAATTGCCCTTCGTATGAATAGCCTGTGTGGTAGTCGACGTATAGGCGCATCTTACGACCGACGCCCTGCATCTTGCTCCACTCATAACCCAGCTTGAAGGTGGCATCAATATCCCAATTGCGCGCTTGCCAGTTTTCGAGGTGAACAGCAAAGAATGGCGTTCCGAAAAGACGATGGTACGAGAGCTTTTTTCCGAACATGCGGAACTCAGCGCCGTATTCGATATAAAAGGTCTTCATAGGAAATGTCTTATCGCTATGAACGATCACGCCAGGACCAAAATAGCCACGAATTCCCCTTGTGAATTGGTAAGCAGTGAAAAAATCGATCGCTTCGTAGCTAGGATTTTTTCTCTTATCAAGGAAATCTGGGTGGTTGACTAAAAACTCATCGCCCAAATGGCTTGATTGATGGTAGATCCTCAAGCGGAACGACCACTTATCCACCGCGTAAGTCAGAGGAATGCCTACAAGATAGTCGGTATTGACCAGTTCGCTAAACTCGTGGCTGACATGTTCTGGAACATCTTCAAAATTGAAGACCGCCCACACACCCGCCTGAATACCGATCTGTAAATCCCCCTGCCATTTAAATACATTTCTCCAACGGAAAATAGGAAAGTCGTCGCCTACGCAAACAGATGCAACATTCTTTCCGATGATTCTATCTCCACGGCGATAGGCAACAAAGTACATCGGTTCGCGTGGATCGGCGACAAGCGGTTGAAAGAGCACGGTGGATTGCGGAAACCAAACTCCCCTAACCCTCGGTTCTATCTGCTTTTCCTTCGCTGCAATTTCTTTTTTCGAGAGATCTTCCTTCACCTGAACAGACTTCACGCCCGCAATGTCATTCACGAAGTTGAGAATACTGTTGTAGAGCAGCGCGTTATTCGGCATGTTCGAGAGTGTCACATTGTGATCTTTGACAGAAACGAGCACTCGATGTTCGTAATAGTGCATATCCAAGAGCGCTTGGATATACCCCTCGAGATAGAGATCAGTCATCTCATCGTAGTTGCTCTCCGGCATACTGTCCGCGCGCGTCAGAAAATTCACATCGGGCTTTACCCCCAAGGCAACTGAAGAATTATCCGCGTACAGAGAGAGCAGACAGGTAGAACTGAGGCATAGCAGCACTTTTCGCATGCGACTTTTACTCCATATAAAAATATTACGTATAAACAAACGCCGAGATTTGCCGCAAAAAGAATCTGCAGATAAGATACTCCAAGAAATCCAGTAAGCTTCTCGGGGCAATAGCTCAGTGGTTAGAGCAGCGGACTCATAACCCGCCGGTCTCTGGTTCAAATCCAGGTTGCCCCAATTTTTTGAAGACCGAGAGCAATCGCATGGAAGGAAGAAACTTGCGATAAATTTGAATGTAAACGGGGCATAGGAATCGCTAACAAAAAATTGACCTGTGAAATTTAAAACTCCTCCTCGCCTTTATGAGGGCAATAAAGTTGCAATTGTTTCACCATCTGCGGGCCTGGCCTCAATTTTCCCTTGGGTTTATGAACTTGGATTAAAGAGGCTCCGCGAAGTGTTCCTATTGGAGCCCATAGAATTTCCTACTGCACGCAAAGATCCTGGTTATTTAGAACGACACCCCCAAGCTCGCGCCGAAGATATTAACGCTGCTTTTGCTGACAAATCCATCAAAGCTGTTATCGGCACGATTGGTGGCAATGATCAGATTCGCATTCTACCCTTTCTTGATGCAAAAACTCTCAGCTTGAATCCCAAACTTTTTCTAGGGTACAGCGATAGCACAAATCTCCACCTCTTCCTCTGGAATTTAGGTATTATCTCTTACTACGGCGGCAACCTCATGACTCAATTTGCCATGCAAGGCAATATGCATAACTTCACAGTCCACTATTTGAAGAAAGCGTTCTTTGAAGCTAGTATCGGTGAAATCCAGTCTGCGCCCGAGTGGACCGATTACGATCTACAATGGGAAGATCCGCAAAATTTGTACAAAAGCCGCCCTCTGTATAAAAGCGCCGGATGGCATTGGCATAATTTCGAAAATAAAGTCATTAAAGGCAGGTTGTGGGGAGGTTGTCTCGAGGTGCTCGACTTACATTTTTCAGTCAAACGTTACCTCCCTCCCGCTGATCAACTAGCCAACTGTATTCTTTATCTTGAAACCTCAGAAGAAATGCCCTCGGAAGGATTTGTTTATCGCTTCCTTGCAGCATTAGGAGAGTTGGGTATCCTTCAAAAATTCAAAGGAATGCTTTTTGGTCGACCCAAAGCTCAGTTTTGCAATAGATTACCTCCGGAAGGCCAGAAAATGTTCATCTCAAATCAACAAATGGCAGTTAAGAAAGCTCTGAAAGATTATTCCTCCGACCTTCCTGTTGTTTTTAACCTTAATTTTGGCCACACAGATCCTCAAGTTATTATCCCCAATGGAGAGATGGCCTTTATCGACGGCATTGAGAAAACTATTCGTTTTGGGTCTATATAGAAACCCAACGCAAAATGGAGATGAAAACATGACAGAAAAAATAGACATCAAAGAAAAATTTAAAGCTTTTTCCGACCATTGGAATCCGAGAATTATTGGAGAACTCAATGGACAACATGTAAAACTAGCCAAGTTCTTTGGTGAATTTGTTTGGCATCATCATGAAAAAGAGGATGAGCTCTTCCTGGTTATTAAAGGAAGGCTTCTCATGAAATTCAGAGATAAAGACGTTTGGATAGAAGAGGGAGAGGTGATCATCGTCCCTGCAAAAGTAGAACACATGCCTGTTGCACCGGAAGAAGTCCATGTTCTTCTTTTTGAGCCTGCTTCAACACTTAATACGGGCAATGTTGTCGAAAAGCGAACAAGAAAAGATCTGAAAAAGATATAACCCGCCGGTCTCTGGTTCAAATCCAGGTTGCCCCAACGTTCTGAAACCAGAATGCAGAAGTAGAGATAAGGATTCCTTAGCAACTTCTTAGGATGGAAAAAGGCTTGGCAGGGATTATCTCTTTTTCATGCGGGTTTTCATTTTTGCAAGCGTTACCTTGAGATACCGGTTGTACCCTTCTCTGCTCATCCATCCCTTTGGGCACGCGACCTCTTTCAGCTTCTTTGCTTCAAACCTTAGGAATTGGTGCGTTTTGCTTGTTTTTCTTCGGACGCGCACCACGTATTTGCTGCCCTCTTTCTTTCTCACGCGGGCAATGCGGCCATCAGGAATTTTTACGCAACATCCGATAGAAATCATAGAATTCCTTTTTTCCTCAGCTTGTGGAGCAGGAGATGAAAATAGACAAGCCCGGCATAAGGGTACCATCTTTGTTCTAGCTGCTTGACTTTTTCGTACGCGATTTCTTGATGCCGTTTGAGAAGGATTTTGAGACTTTTATGAATGCCGACGTCATCTCCTGGCAAAATTGCTATCCTTCCAAATCCTCTCAGCAAGGCATATTCTCCCGACCACCGTCCAAGTCCTTTAAAGCAGCAAAGAAAACCAACGATCTCTTCATTCGAAAGAGATTCAAGTGAGTGAAAATCAATCTGCTGCACCTCTACCTGAGAGGCTATCTCAATAAGCGATTCACTTTTACGATGACTATATCCCAGGGCTTTCAATTCTTCGATCTTGCATTTCATGATTCTTCCCGGCACGGGAAAAGCGTGAAAGGTCCCATCTTCATCTTTAAATGGGAGCCCATATTGATCGACGAGCTTATTCAAAAGACTGAAGCCCGCTTCCAAAGAAAGCTGTTGAAAGGTGATAGCATTCACCAATGTCTCAAATAGGGTAGGAAAACGGGGTGGTTTGACCCCTTTGAACTGACGAACGAGTGGGTGGAGAATCTTATCTTGTTCGCTTAAGCGATAAAATCTAGCGAGGTCGATCTTCAATCCGAGCATGGTATTTAATAAGACTGCTAGCCTGGCCTTTAATTGCGAAACCAGTCGGCTACTTTTTGCAAGAACGAGAACTCGGTTTTTCTCATGAGTGACTTCGATTTTGATGGGGATTTTTTCTATGACGAGGATGCGGATGTATTTTTCCCCATCCCAATGATCGACGGCGTTACTCTCCCTCCTTTTTAACGACCACACAGTCAGGTCGAGTCTGAATGGCGGCTTGACTAGTAGAGAAAACCTAACTAGGTTCAAGAACCTTAACCTTTCTTGAAAGATGCATTTTGATAATGGCCCAGGCGATCGGGAACACGCCTAAACCAATAAAAATTGTATCACCGATAATGCGAATGATTTCTAAAGTATGGTAGGTTCCACTCATAATGTATTGAAGTTCTCTTGCATGCCAATATCCATTGTTGATGGCATCCCAAAGTTGGAGAATGCCTCCAGGAAAAAGATCGAGAAGCACCATCAGAGATAGTCCCGCGTTAAGGCCCCAAAAACCCAATTTGATCCATTTTTCCGTCTTCTTCCATACTTCGAGCGACTCCGCATGTCGGATGCAGAAAAGACAGATCGCAAGAGCCAGCATGCCAAAGACGCCAAAAAGAGCGGTATGGGCATGATTGGCGGTGAGAGAAGTTCCGACTTCAAAGTAAGAGATGATGGGAAGATTGATGAGAAATCCAAAAATTCCTGCCCCGATAAAATTCCACACCCCGACGGCTATTAAAAAATAGACCGTCCATTTTTGACGCCCCGTCAAAAATTTTCCGCACTCGGGACATCTAGTTTTAGAAAGAGTGATGAAATCCCAGGCATCAAGCGTTAGTAAGGTCAGCGGGACCACCTCCATCGCGGAAAAACAAGCTGAAAGAGCCATGTTTATGTTCGTTTGCCCCGTGAAATACCAGTGGTGTCCAGTGCCCACGACGCCAGAGCCGAGATAGAGGATGGCATCGAGATAAATTACCCTTAACGCTACTTTGTAACGAACGATCCCCATTTTGACAAAAATAATAGCGACCATTACCGTGGCAAAGACCTCGAAAAAGCCCTCTACCCAAAGATGAATGATCCAAAACCTCCAGTTGTCAATAATGCTAAAGTTGGTCTGATGATCATAAAATACTGCAGGTGTGTAGAAAAATGGGATTGCTGCTGCAGCGATGAAAAAAAGGACCATCATCTCTCTCTGCTTTAGTCGACTATCTCTCAGGCGAAGCGCGCGATAAAGAACAAATAGCCAGAAAAGAAACCCAGCGATCAGTAAATATTGCCAGGCTCTACCTAAGTCTAAATATTCTGACCCTTGATTACCGAACCAAAACCAGAGTTTTTCTAGATACCCTCGACTTGTCAAAAACTCTCCGATCAAACTGCCAAAAATGACAAGAGCCAAGGCATAAAAAAGCAGATTAACATAGCGCCCTTGCTTCGCGGGATCCCGATTCGCTAGCATCGGCGCTATGAAAAGCCCCCCTCCGACCCATGCTGTGGCAATCCAAAAAATGGCCATCTGTAAATGCCATGTTCGCATTAAATTGTAAGGAAACCACTTGGCAATGTTAAGCCCGTAAAAGGTCGATTCCACTCTGTAATGGGCTAGTCCTCCCCCCAAAATTGACTGCATAAGAAACAAAATAGCGACCAAAATAAAATATTTGCCGAGATTTCTTTGGCTGGGAAACAGCCCGACATTTTGCAAATGCGTCACATGAGCGTGTCTTTTCATCGACTCTGATTTCCAACCCAAAAAATCGAATTTCCCAAACATAAATAATAAAAGGCCTATCCCGCCGAGAAGCGTGATTAGGCTCATCGCGCTCCAAAAATAGGCATCGGCACTGGGGTTGTTCCCAATGAGAGGATCGTAAGGAAAATTATTCGTGTATGTGTAATTGGCATCGAGGCGTTTTGTGGAAGCGGCCCAGCCCGCCCAAGAGAAAAACGTGACAAGGTGATACAGATCTTTAGGATTGGAAATATAATTTTTGTACAATCCGGGAGCAAGCCCCTCAGCGAAATAAGTTCTCCACGTATCGATCGATTTTCTAAAGGCTTCAGCCTGCTCTTCAGTATAGACGAGCGTTCCCGATGCCGAATCATATCGGTTCTCTCTCACCATGGGAGGGATGTTTTTCTGGATAAAATTTCTTTCTTCTTCTGCAAGCTGATCGAAAGGTTTCTGGTAGAACTTTTGCGAAAGGATGTCCCGAATAGTTAACGCGGTCTCATGTAGATGTTTCGCGCTGTAATCTGGTCCTAAGTATGCTCCATGACCCCACAAGGTCCCGTGCTCCATCAGATTGTAGCGAAAAAAAACGCTTTGTCCTTCCAAGATCTGTTCCTTTGTAAAAAGCACAGCGCCGGAAGGATCAATCACATTTTTTGGAATAGGAGGAGCATTGTCATAAGTGAGTTTGGTCACAGCCGTCAGAATGGCAAAACCGATCAAGACCACGATAACAACTGAATACCGCCACCAGCGAGAAATTCTTTCTTCTTCTCCGTTCATGCGTGAAACTGTAAAAAAAATAGCATTAAGTTTCCACCTTGATCGACAAATGTGCAGCTACCTTAAAAAACATCTCGATGGCTGGGTGGTTTTTTCCACAAATCACCTGAATTTTAAGGAACGTTTTAGCATCACTCTGAATAAGGCCTCAAAATTCTTGAGAGGAAAATTCAGCATGCTGGAAATTCCAGCATACTGACGCAGATGCAAAAAATTACCAAGCATTGCACTACAATCGAGATCTGATCATCTCCGCAGGATACCGCGGCTGGATTTAAGAATGTGATGCGATAATCGTCTTAACAAGACTCTGTTACTTTACAAGTAACCTCCCCCGATCTATAGGAATGGAAATATGCGACCAGAATTGATTCATCCTATGATAGTCCATTTTCCGATTGCTCTGCTATCAACAGGAGTTGTTGTGCGCTTTGCCGCCCTGTGGGGGGCAAAACGTCCGGCCTTGTCTTTTTTATTACCAGCTTCATGGCTAGTCCTGTTTTTGGGCGTAGTTGCAGCGTGGCTTGCGGTCATCACCGGTGAAATTGCTTCTGAAATCGTCGAGTCAACACTTCAGAGTACGAGCGTATTAGACGAACATAAAAACCATGCTATTATTACCGCTTGCGGGTTTACTCTGGGCTTATTCGCCGACTGGACACGAGCCTTCTTTTTAGCGAAATCTCACAAAAGGGGCTGGATGATTAAGAAAGCCCTTGGCGTTGTTATTTCGCTTCTCTATCTTTTCAGTTTCGCCAATCTCATGATCACGGGATTTTATGGAGGCACTCTCGTTTATGAGGAGGGTGCTGCGGTGATTAAGAGAGATCGTTGAGATTTCTTTCTGATTAAAATCATGATTCCATCATTCTTGCAAGTTGCCATCTACGATAAGGGAAACCCATGAACTTAACAGAACTTGAAAAAATGCAGCTGGCTGCAAAGAAGCTTAAAATTGGGCAAAAGGGGCGGCATATTTTCCTGTGCTGCGACCAGAGCGCTCCCAAGTGTTGTCAAAAAGAGGCGAGCCTTGTTGCCTGGGATTATTTAAAGCGGCGCATTGAAGAGATCAATCTGCAGGGCGAGGCTCACCTTTTGCGGACGAAAGCCAACTGCTTGCGGATTTGTGCGATGGGGCCCATTGCTGTCGTGTATCCTGACAGTGTTTGGTACCACTCCTGCACTCCTGAAGTCTTAGAGATGATCATCCAAAAGCACCTGATTGGCGGTGAAATCGTTAAAGATTACCAAATCACCGGAATCTGAATAACCATCTGATTATAAGCATCTTACAAAATCATTCTTGACAGAATGATCTATAGAACCTTGTTCTATAAATCATTTTTGTGCATAAATATGATCTATAGAAGGAGATCTATTGATCATGCCGTGGAATTGGGAACTGCCTGATTGGCCAAAGTTTAAGTTTGATCCAGATCGGATATCTCGGTACGAAAGAGAGTTTCTTTTGGGGGCCGGAAGCGCAATTGCTTATCTGAAAACCATAGACAAGCAAGAATACGGCCGCTTTATCGTTGAAATTCTTAGCATGGAAGGCCAAGAAAGCGCAAGAATTGAAGGGGAAACTCTAGACAGAGAAAGTTTGCAATCATCGATCAAGAAACACTTTGGACTAGATGGACCATCAAAGAAAGCTCCAGATAAAGAGTCTAGGATGGCAGCGCTTCTTCACGATGTGTACGAGTCGTTTGATCAGCCACTCACGCACGAGATGCTTTGGCGGTGGCATTCGATGCTTTTCAAAGGTTCATCCAGGATTGAGGAGTGCGGAAAATATCGGACTCACGAGGAGCCGATGCAGATTGTTTCCAATCGGTATGACTCACCCAACGTTATCTTTGAAGCTCCTCCTTCCTCTAAGATCTCTCGAGAAATGAAAGCTTTCGTGGAATGGTTTAATTCTACGAATGCAGCGAAATCCATTCTTGGACGGGCAGCTATTGCCCACCTCTATTTCGAAAGCATTCACCCGTTTGAAGATGGCAACGGAAGAATTGGTCGTGTTCTTGCTGAGAAAATTCTCTCTCAGGGAGTGGGAAGACCTATGCTCATTGCGATTTCCAAGGTGCTGGAGGAGAGAAAAAAGGAGTATTACGCCGCTCTTGAAAAATGCAACCGATCGCTCGACGCCCAAGAGTGGGTGGAGTTTTTTGCTGAGGTTGTATTGCAGGCACATGAAGAGTCGATGACTCTTCTCTATTTCTTGATCGAAAAGTCCAAGATGATGAACGCCCTTTCCGGTCAAATCAACGCTCGCCAAACCAAAGTCTTACTGAGAATGTTTGCGGAGGGTCCCACAGGCTTTAAGCGCGGCTTAAGCGCGGAAAACTACATTGCCATTACCAAGGCCACAAGACCGACAGCTACACGTGATTTAAGAGATCTCGTCAAAAAGAGAGCTCTTATAAAAACTGGAGCCCTCCGGCATACACGCTACTGGTTGAATCTACCCAAAAGAAAGTAGCGGATTAGAAATGCTATTTTGGCATGATCACGAGTTTTGCGCGCATCGCAGGATTCGCAGGGACCAGGTAGTGCATCTCGTAGCGGTCGAATATCTTTTCGATCTTCTCTTTTGCAAATTCAAAAGAGCACTCTTTATTTCCGTAATAGTCATACGGAACATCATGTCTGCCTGGCACTTTGATATCATCGATTACTACGACGCAGCGCTGATGGTGTGTTCTGTTAATAACTTCGAGTTCATCGAGTAGGGGCCAGTATTGTTCCCAATGCGCATCTAGATAAAAAAGAATAAATCGATCTTTTAGGCCGGGCAGGATTTCGCTTAAGACTCTCTCTGAACTTCCCAGGTGGTATTGAATATTCTGAAGAGCAGATAGTGCATTTTTTGACTGGTTTAAGAAATTTGGAGAGCTGTCGATTGTATGGACCTCATCAAATACACGCGCAAAAAAAGCTGTTGTGCTTCCCTGATATGTCCCCGTTTCAATGACTGTGGTGATCTGATACTCCTCTTTCAGCATTTCAAAAAAAGGACCAATCTCTGGAGAGCGGTTGAATGCGGCGCAACCTGAAATAAGGTCACCATTCGTGCAGCGAGCCGTTGTGTTGTCAAACTGTATCACGAGCGGCAAAAACGCCTGACGCGCAGAAATGGAAGAGAAACAGAAAGTGCAGAGCATGCAGAGCAGAAACTTTAACATCGAAGACTCCTGATTTTTGATCAGTATCCTTTGTACAACAAAGGTTAATCAGGGTCGATCAGAAATTTATTTGTTTTTGAAAAACTCTTCGAGACGCCACTGAATTAGCAGTGCATCGAGATATTCGGAAAGTTGAGCACCGCGTGCTGTTGCAATCAGGGCATAACCAGCGCCTTCAAGGTGATTGCCGTTCTGGAACTCTTCAACCGAGTGGGCAACAGCAAGAATAACTTGCATCGCGATCGAAGCGATTGCGATTTCAAGTCCCCCAGAGAGATACGCTGCAAGATAAAGGGCGTTGTTCACGATGTGCAAGCAATCGCCAAAAGCTAGTTGATACTCTTGCTCACAGAGGTGTGTGATGGTTTGAGCGAGAAGTATGAGAAGATCTTGGCCCGTTGTGATGAGCATGCCGATTGGATGAGCAAATAGCGTGCCGGCGACGGCTCCAACTGCTATCATTGTCTGAACTAAATGGAATGCAGATTCAAGGGTCACACCATCGCACAAAGAATCCAGGTGAAGAGACCAGCTTAGGACGCGCACGCTTCCTATTGCAATGGCGAAGGGGTAGTTGAGAGGCGCATATAAACTGACAAGAGGGAGTGCAATCAAACCCACGCGCCGGGTGATACTGAGCCAGGAGTCTTCCGTTGGACCATTTGGAATATCGTACTGATACTCTCGGTGAAAATAGTTGGTGTCTGGAAGCTGGATCATCTGCAAACTCATAGAACCCTCATTAAGACTGTTGAATATAAAAAGAAATTAAATGTGCTAAAATTATATCAATTTTAAAGCTAAACAAGAACTATAAAAAATATTATATTTGTGAAAATTAAAAATTTATATTATAAGGGGTAGTAGGAGATCGATTTTTAACACTTGGAAAATTTATCGAAATCTGGTTCAAATAGGGTTTGGGAACCCGAGAAATTTAAGATTTAAGATGCGGATACTAAGTTTATTGCGAAGCGCGCTCTTCGCTATTTGCCTCCCTTTAGTGCCACTTTCCGTGGCAACATCTAGCTGCACGCAATCTGGCGGCGTAGAAAGGCCAAAGAATTTACACAGCTTGCTCCCAATGACAAGCGAGGAGATTCAGGTCTATCTAACTGGAGCAAAACGGAGAATTCAACAATCGATCGATCGTCTGCTTTCCATCCCAGACGATCAGAAAAATTCTGAAACAATGCTGAGGCCATGGAATCGACTCTCAAACGAGATCGTGATTGATTTTGGAGTTCTGACCTTCCTGGCTCGATCGGATCTCCCCTGCAGTCTAGAAGCAGGGAGCGCCATTCAAAATCTCTTAACTTTCATTCTTCAATCGCTCATTCAAAATTCCGATCTCTACTACTCTCTGATGTCGTATGTGAATAAGTCCCTTGGCGATAGTAGAGCTCTCTCTTCCTACGAGCATCATGAGATCCATTGCTTGCTCGAGAGCTGCGAGCAGATGAAACAATCGCTATCCGATGAAGAGCAAAGAACCCTAGATCAGCTGAAAGCTTTAAACTCGAAGCATGAAAGAACACCGTTTGTACATCTCAAAAGCCAGACTCCTGACAAGACGCGCGCAAATAAGCAGCAAGCAAAAGAATTGACTGTTTTGACATTGAATACCTGCTTCGTGCCCGGAGATTTCCCCGCTCTCTTTGGTGGAGTACATCTTCCATGGGAAAAGAGGATCTCCCCTGTGGCTGAAAAAATTCTCGCTTCACGCGCCGACATAGTTTGCCTGCAAGAAGTTCATGCGGAAGATGCCTCCTACGCGCTTTATGAAGCGCTTAAACATGACTACACCTACTTCTACGCAGCAATTGGGCCTCGTCCTCTTGGATTTTCTCTACAGACCTTGGGCTTTCCGAGTGGACTGTTCGTTGCTAGCAAATACCCTATTGAAAATCCTGAATTTACGCTCTTCTCGGTTGTGGGATTTCCGATGAACTACGGGTTCTTTGATTTCGTGGTAAAAGATGGAAAAAAACCGATCGCCCACATCTACACGACCCACCTACAATCGCTTGATTTCGACCAGTTTGATCAGATCCGAGCGGCGCAGATGACTCAAATTCTGGAAAAGATGAAATCCGATATCGCAAAACAGGGCAGTAAGATGCCCTATTTCCTCTGCGGCGATCTAAATATTCCATACGGCTCTCAAGAGCCTGGCCTCGCCCTAATCAAGACACACTTCCTCGACGATTACAATAAGCATCAAAAGCCTGTTTGCTCGGGAAATCGCACCTGCACCGACTACTTTACGAACTACTTCTTCTCTTCATCGAAAAAACCCGACGAGATCGACCCCAACTTCCAGATTCTCGATTATGCTCTACTATTGCGAAGCCTCCCTGACCTCCCCAATCAGCCTCTCTGCCAAGAGTATGGCATCCAGACGGTTCAAATCGAGATGAACAATCTCGACCAACCAGAACTCGCCGCTAGCGACCATCACGCTTTACTTACAATAATCCGACCTTTATAAAAGAGGGTCTGAAACATTGTATGTGATCTCATGAGTATTGATAAAAAGACACGCTGCTTTGGTAGCCAACCAGGCAAAGAGTTCTACGCAGAATATCATGATAACGAGTGGGGCGTTCCCCTGCATGATGATAAGCGGTTGTTTGAGATGCTTATTCTAGAGGGGTGCCAGGCGGGGCTCAGCTGGGAGCTCATCCTCAAACGTCGAGATGGATATCGAAAAGCTTTTCACAAGTTTGATCCTGTTAAAGTGGCTGCAATGAACGATCGTGAGCTCGAAGCGTTGCGCCATGACGAAAGAATTATCCGCAACCGCCTAAAGATCTATGCGGCCCGCAAAAACGCCCAGGCCTTTCTCAAAATTCAGAAAGAGTTTGGCACCTTCGACCGCTATCTTTGGCAGTTCGTAAATGGCAAACCGATTAAAAACCATTGGAAACACCTGAAAGAACTCCCCTGCTCAAGCGCAGAAAGCGATGCTCTCTCCAAAGATCTCAAAAAGCGTGGGATGACCTTTGTCGGCTCGAAAATTATCTACTCTTACATGCAAGCTGTTGGGCTCGTCGATGACCACCTCACGAATTGTTGGCGATATCGGCGCAAATGATTTGGAGAAAGCCCCAATGACCCGAAACGAGATCTACCTCGGGCCGTACTCCGAAAAATGGCAAGTGGAATTTGAAAAGGAGAAGAGCAAGTTACTAGAGATTTTGGGAAAATGGGTCGTCGCAATTGAACATGTAGGCAGCACTGCAATCCCTGGAATGTGCGCAAAACCGGTGATTGACATCATGATCGGTGTCCGGAGTCTTAAGGAAGCCGATGAACACTGCGTCGCTAAAATCATCTCGCTAGGCTATGACTATGTTCAACGTTATGAGGAGACAATCCCCGAAAGACGCTACTTCCAGAAAAACTCGCCACAGGGTATTCGCACCCATCAAATCCACCTCGTCGAGATGAATAGCGCCTGGTGGAAGCGACATCTTCTTTTTCGTGATTATCTCCGCGCGCGCCCAGAAGTTGCCAAGGAATATGAAATTCTGAAAAAATCCCTAGCAAAAAAGCACACAGATACAAACGAATATGCGGAAGCCAAAACGGTTTTCATTCGTAAAATTGAGGCAAAAGCCACCAAGGATGAACTTCAATAAATTGACATATTCAGGGGCAACTAGATACCCTATCCAGCATGAAGAAACTCATTCAAGGTATTGTAGATTTTCGGAAAAACCTCACGGAAGAGAGCCGCGAGCTCTTTGCGAAGCTGGCGCTGGGCCAAAAGCCCGACTCTCTTTTCATCGCCTGTTCGGATAGCCGCGTAGTCCCCAATCTTTTTGCGTCGACGAACCCTGGGGATCTCTTTGTGCTTCGAAATGTGGGAAATCTGGTTCCCCCCGCTTCTTCAGAAGATGCTAGCGCGTCTGCAGCAATTGAATTTTCGGTCTTCGCTCTAAATATTTCCGATATCATTGTATGCGGCCACTCTGAATGCGGAGCGATGCAAGCACTTGTGAAAAACGCAGATGTTCAATCCTGCCCACACATGATGTCGTGGCTTAAGTATGGAGAGGAGTCTTTGAACATCGTAAAAAAGGGAGGGGCGATCAACCCTACACTCTCTCTACACAATCAGCTCTCTCAAGTGAATGTCCTTCAACAGATCGAGCACATCAAAAGCTACCCGTTCGTACGCGAGCGTTTGGAGAAAAAAACGCTCCGCATTCACGGCTGGTGGTTCGATATCGCTCATGCCGATGTCTATTGCTATGAGAAAGAGCTCAACCAGTTCATCTTGATCGATGAGAAGGAAGCGATGCTCATCATGAAGAGACTTGGTGGATAGGCTTCACGTCAAAGTCGAGCATAAAATCCTCTCCCTTTTTGCGTCCCTTCAGCACAACTTCGCTCTGATCTGGAATTTTTCCCTCGAGAATCGAATTGGCAATCGGATTCACTACCTCATTCTGAACGAGTCTCTTGAGCGGACGAGCGCCGAACAGAGGATCGTAGCCCTCTTCTGCTAGATGTTTAACGACAGTCGGAGAGCAGTTGAGCTCGATGTGTCTCTCTCTCAGACGCGCCGCCACCTGTTTGAGCTGAAGTTCTACGATTTTTTCCATTTCCTCCAATTTGAGAGGAAGGAATGGGAGAATATCATCCAAACGGTTGATAAATTCGGGCCGAAAGAAAGACTTGATCACTGGATCTAGAAGCTCAAGCAAACCTTCTTTTGTTTCTGCTCTCTTTTGCAACAAAAGATCTGAGCCGAGGTTCGAGGTCATGATGAAAAGCGCATTTTTGCAATTGACTTTTCGTCCTTTGCTATCGGTGATGTGTCCCTCATCAAAGATTTGTAGCAGAATATTAAACACGTCAGGGTGGGCCTTTTCGATCTCATCGAATAGGACGACAGAATAGGGGCGTCTACGCAGAGCCTCGGTGAGCTGACCTCCCTCTTCATAACCTACGTATCCAGGTGGAGAGCCGACGAGACGAGAGACACTATGTTTCTCCATATACTCTGACATATCGAGTCGGATAACTGCGTCCTCTTTGTCAAAGAGTTGTTCAGCCAAAGCCTTAACGAGTTCGGTTTTCCCAACGCCGGTTGGCCCCACAAACAAGAAAACACCAATTGGACGGCGCGGATCATTCAGGCCCGCCCTTGAACGACGGATTGCCTCTGCAACGGCGCGAATCGCAATGGGTTGACCCACAACTCTCTCTCCCAACACTTTTTCGAGACCAAGAAGTTTCTGCGTCTCCTTTTCGAGCATCTTTTCAACGGGAATTCCCGTCCATTTGGCAACGATCTGCGCGATAAGATTTTCATCGACCTCTTCTTGCAAAAGCCGCTCTGGCAACTGGTTGAGCTTGATTTGTATCTCTTGAATCTCTTTTTGAAGAGTAGGAATCCGACTATAGCGAATCTCAGCCACTTTATTGTAATCCACTTTTCTCTCGGCATCTTCTTCACTAAAGCGCAGTTTTTCGAGTTCGTCTTTCTTCTCTTTCACTGCTTGAATTAGTTGTTTTTCCGCATTCCATTTTCCGCGAAGCTGGGCAAGACCTTCCCTCTGCTGAGAGATCATCTTTTCAACCTCTTTCACATCCTTGGATCCTTCTCGCTTTAGCGCCTCTTGCTTCACAATTAATGCAGAGAGCTCACGCTCTTTCTTTTCGATGGGAAGTGGCAAGCTTCCGATTTGCATCCGAATAAGACTTGCAGCTTCATCGACCAGGTCGATCGCTTTATCTGGAAGCCGGCGATCCGTAATATAACGCGACGATAGAAGTGCTGCAGAATGGAGGGCTCCTTCTGTGATGCGCACCCCGTGAAAAATCTCATACCGCTCTCTGAGCCCGCGTAAAATCGCAATCGTGTCTTCAACCGAAGGCTCTGAAACAAAAACCGGTTGAAATCTGCGTTCTAAAGCTGCGTCTTTCTCGATATATTTTTGATACTCATTCAACGTCGTCGCACCGATACAATGAAGTGTCCCTCTAGCGAGCGGGGGCTTAAGAAGATTTGCAGCGTCCATCGAACCTTCTGATGCACCAGCTCCCACAAGTGTATGCACCTCATCGATAAAGAGAATGATCTTTCCTTCGCTCTTCTCGATCTCTTCGAGAATCGCTTTAAGCCTCTCTTCAAACTCGCCTCGATACTTTGTTCCGGCGATAAGGCTTCCAAGATCAAGTACCATTAACTCTTTATTCTTCAGAGAATCGGGAATATCTCCTTGGATAATTCGATGAGCTAGCCCCTCAGCAATCGCTGTCTTTCCAACACCTGGTTCGCCGATTAGCATCGGGTTATTCTTTGTGCGTCTAGAAAGAACTTGAATCGTGCGGCGAATCTCTTCATCGCGGCCGATAACCGGATCGAGTTTGCCCAGTTTTGCAAGGGCGGTGAGATTTTTACAAAATTTTTCCAAGGCTTTTAAATTGCCTTCTGCTTGTGGAGAGTCCATACGTTTTGAACCTCTGATTTTTTGAATTTCTGCTTCAATCTCTTTAGAAGATTTTTTCAGGAGTCTCTTGAGCGTTCCAAAGGGCTCGTCTGGTTTTTCCCAGATCGCTAAAAAGAGATGATCACTGCTGACATACGCATCACCCCACGTCTTCGCTATTTTTTCTGCGGCATGAATAGAGTCATGGAGTTTTATAGATAGACGCGGCTCTTGGACTGCGTCTTCATAAGTCGGAAGTCTCTCGAGAGAAAGATCGATCTCTCTTGACAATTTCGAACAATCGAGGCCAACAGCTTGACAGATTGCAACAAAATATCCCTTGGAATCCCCTAAGAAAGCCTTTAAAAGGTGATTCTCAACGACCTCTACGTGCTTCCCTGCCTGAGCTAATTCTAATGCTCTCTGAAGAGCCTGAACCACCCCATCGGTGAATTGCGGAGCCATAGAATCCTCCCTTTGCAGGGACCATTTTATCTCCTCTCCGATTTAGTGAACAAGCGGCCTTGATCCTAACGATCATCTCAGACAAAATGCACTTAGAGCAAGAACAGAAAACAACATAAACTGCTCATTATTAATTTATTAAGAATTATGAAAACAAAAAAAATCCACGTCGGCAAACACACCATCCACACAGAAACCTTCGGAGACCCTTCCGCAATTCCCTGTCTTCTGATTGCAGGTGCGATGGCATCCGCTCGACTTTGGACCGATCGTTTTTGCCAGCTACTCGTCGAAAAGGGTTTTTTTGTGATCCGTTATGACCATCGCGACATCGGAGAGTCTTCCGGTGTTGATTGGCAAAAAGCGCGCTATACGCTGTCAGACCTTGGAAAGGATGCCATCGGCATCCTTGATGCCTGTGACATTAAACGCGCGCACATCGTCGGTCACTCGATGGGAGGTTACGTCTCGCAAAGAGTTGCTATTGAATTTCCCGAGCGTGTTCTTTCTCTGACTATCATTTCTGCAGGACCGATTGGCGCTACGATCGAAACTGATCTCCCGTTAACTGCTGAGGAAAAAGCGATCCTCGATCAAACCTGGAAAGTTCTCCTTGGGAGAAGAGATGGCCCTTCATTGGAGGCAACTATCCAAAACTTTTTGCCAGTGTGGCAGTACCTCAACGGAAGATTTCCTCTGGATATCGAGATGACAAAAACATACACGCGAGATCTACTCACCCGGTCCCACCATTCGATTCGTATGGGTGGCAATCACGAGTTGCTGATGCAAAATCTAGAGATCGAAAAATATCGAGATATTCTTCAAAAGATCAGCGTGCCCACTCTCATCATTCATGGCGAGGATGACAATCTAGCGCTTCCACGCAACGCACGCGCACTCGCGCATGCGATCCCCAATAATAATCTGATCATGATCCCCAAAATGGGGCACATGTTCTTCGATCCCGAGCTTGAAACAAAAATTGTAGAGCTCTGTCTAAATTACAGCTTGATTCCTTCTCGCAAATAGGAATCTAAAGTTAGGATTTCACCATCGATCTTTAATTCCTTCATTCCAGCTTGTAGCGCTCGCTTCTCTCGCTCACCCGTCAATGGATCTTGCATATCCCAGACAACCTGGAAAAACTTTTTGTGTCCGCGTGGTGTTTGTGCCAGAAAATCGATCTCATACCTCTCAGAGGTTAGATAGTAATTTACTTGGCATCCAAGACGTTTCAAATCCAAATAGACAACATTCTCAAAAAGTCTTCCAAGATCTCCTTCATAATCCAAAGTTAACGCCCTTACCAGACCCGGATCTATGGCATATAATTTCTTGGGATTAGCGTGAGTTTTTCGAATGGACTTATCATAAACAGCAATCGGAAAAGCTAAATAAGCATCTTCAATATGATCCGCATATTCATAAAGAATATCCTTCCCAATCTGATATCCTTGACTTTTTGAGTCGTTGTAGAATTTATTCACAGCAAATGGTCTTGCCACATTGTGAATCATCGTCAAAATCATATACTTGATCAGAGATGGATGTTTAACATGGTGCCTTTCGATGATATCTCTATAAATTACAACATCGAGATACTCTTGCAAGGTTTTTTGTCTGACATCGGGATTAAATGTTGCAACCTCTGGAAACCCGCCCTCAGTAAGATAATGATGAAACAACTGCCCGAGTCTATCTCGAGTTTTTTGATCATAAAGATCGCGATCAATTGAAACGCTTTTGGCTGCTGCAAATTCCTGAAAACTGTACGGCCAGATCTCGATTGCAAGAGATCTCCCTCGCAAACTTGTTGCGATCTCTTTGCTAAGCAGTTTTGCTGATGATCCCGTCAAAAAAATTTCCGCCTTCTTGGTATCATGTAAACGTCGAACAACTAAAGGCCAGTTGTCGACATTTTGAATTTCGTCAAAGAAAAGATAACATTTTCTGTCATGATTCTCTGGATACAATGCGTAAAAGGCATCGACCAGTTTCGCTAGTTTCTGCTCGGAAAGAGGCAAAAGACGATCATCTTCAAAGTTGAGATACAAAATGGCCGTTCTATCCACCCCGTCTTCCAGCAATTTTAGAATCTGTTGGTAGAGGAAGTAAGTTTTGCCCGCGCGGCGCATTCCTATTGCAACTTTGATCTTATTCGGAGCATCTGGAAATTGTTTGTCTCTTGTTACAATCTCTCTAAGACGCTCTAATTTGTCGCGAAATTCTCCCAATAAAATTTCCAGCTGCAGTCGTTCGTCCATTTTAATTTCCTCCTTTCAAGGATAGATCCGTTCGCATCCATCCTTCGTTTAAGGAAATGATAACAGACTTTTGTCACTGAAACAATGATAGAATTTAAATTCTTTCATAAACACCTTATTATAAAAGAGATAACCATCTATTACACCCTGATTGAAGACTCCACTTTCACCGGGAAGTTCACCGAATTGGCAATAAAGCATTTTTTGTGTGCTTCATGGTGGAGCTTTTCAGCGTCGGCAATGCGCGATGCATCTGTAATGACAATTGAGGGTCTCATCGTTGCCTCTTTAAAACACCCCGAGCCGGTAGGTTCAACAATCATCTCTCCCGTGGGCCTGTCGACATACTCGGTGACGATGATCTTCTGCTCTGAGCAGAGGTGTAGATACCAGAGCATATGGCATGCGCTGAGTGATGCGAGGAGGAGCTCTTCGGGATTCCAACGCTTCGGATCGCCCTTAAATTTGGGATCGGAAGACCCAACAAGGTCTGGTTTGCCAGGAGCAGTTACAACATGCGACCGTTCGTAACTGCGATAATCTTTTGTCCCCTGACCTGTATTGCCTGTCCAGGTCACCGCGAGTTCGTAATGAAATGCATTTGCCATGAGTCGCCTCCTTGAAAACCCTGATTCTACAGTTTCTCTGTATTTTCAATCGACCAGGTGAAGAGGTTCATCTAGAAAAATTTTGACGCCGTGCGTACAATGCCAGAATTAAATGTCTGGTACCCTGCTGGACAAATGGAGCATTTATGAAACGAATTATAGCACTCCTTCTTCTTCTGCCGATTCTTTGTCTTGGAAAGGCGGCAGACCATCCGTTTGATTACAATTTACGCATGCATTCTATTCCAGGAAATAGCGGGCGCACGATGGTCTGTATGCACGGCTATGGAGGGAACTACCGGATCGCCAAAATGTTAAAAGATCTCCATGTCACCGATGCAACGCTCGTGAGTTTTAATTTTCCCGATCATGGAATCCGCGAATGGCGTGACGATTTTGAAAAAGCAGCCTTCGGAACCATCAAAGAGATCCTTCCCGCTCTCTACGTGATCAAAAAACATGTTGTCGATGAGGGGCTTGAAGCGATCGATCTCTACGGCTTTTCTGCTGGTGGCGGCGCACTGGTCAACCTGCTTGCCGCACTCAACACATCCAAATTTGATACTGAACTGAAAAAAATCGGCATTGAGAGCAAAGAGAAAGCGCAGATGGTAAAAGCTATTCAAAAAGGAATTGTCATTCTCGATACTCCTCTTAAATCTCTTGAGGAGATTATCGCTTTTAGAGGAAACTCTCCGCAACTCGATCTCGTCGCAAAGAACTACCAAGCAAACCAGCTGCGCCCGATCGATTCATTAGAACTTTTACAGGGACTATCCTTGAATGTCATCGTCCACTTTCAAGAGCGAGATGAGATGCTTTACAATCGCGACGATGCCATTTATCTCGAAAGGCTTCAAAAAGCAAATGCCCAGGGCAAAACATCTGTTGTTATCGCAAATGACGGAGGGCACAATGCTCCGCATTTTTCGCTTTGGAAGTGCTACTCTCAGATCGTGCGAGGAGATTTTCCTGTGACATACGTCAAAGAAAAACAGATGAAAAGACTTGTGATTGGCATCCCCATCCGCACATCAAACGAGAACGGCCGTTTCCAAAAGGATGTCTCTCCATTATGGGATAGATTTTTCCGCGAAAAAATTGCCGACAAAATCCCCAACAAAACAGGCCAAAGTCCCATTGCCGTGTACACCGATTACGAGGGCGACTACACACAACCCTTCACCTACATCCTCGGCTACGAGGTCTTTAGTCTGAAAGAGATCCCCGAAGGAATGCGTGGAGTGGAAATCTCCCCATCTCCCTATGCCGTTTTTACTGCCAAGGGAGAGTTCCCCAAATCGATGGTACAGACCTGGCAGACAGTATGGAAATCTGATCTCCCGCGTTCGTACACCACCGATTTCGAAATCTACCCTTCCGATTTCAACCCACAAAAAAAACCCGAAGTGAGAATTTATATCGGGCTGGAGAGATAAGTGAAGGAGGATGACCTTGCAAGAGAGATCGCCAAACGACGCACCTTTGCTATCATCAGCCACCCTGATGCTGGTAAAACAACGCTAACAGAGAAGCTCCTCCTCTATTCAGGAATGATCCATACAGCCGGAATGGTCCGCGGGCGAAAAGGAAGGAAGATGGCCGCTTCCGACTGGATGTCCATGGAACAAGAGCGTGGGATCTCGATCACCGCATCTGCAATGCAGTTTGTTTACAAAGATGTCGTGATCAATATTCTCGACACCCCTGGTCACGAGGATTTTTCTGAAGATACTTATCGCACCCTAACCGCAGCCGATTGCGCCATCATGGTGATCGACGCAGCAAAGGGCGTAGAGAAGCAGACGAGAAAACTCTTCGAAGTGTGCCGTCTGCGCAACATTCCGATTCTCACCGTGATCAACAAGATGGATATGCCGGGTCGTGAGCCTCTAGATCTCATGGATGAGCTCGAAAACATTCTGCAAATCCAATCTTCCGCATACAATTGGCCCATTGGCACCGCAAAGCAGTTTTGTGGCGTCTACGACCGCATCAACAAGGAGTGCCTCCTCTTTACCAAAGCAGGAACTGGAGGAGCACATCAAGCCCTCGTCTCACGTACAGACTTAAACGATCAGAAGCTTCTCGAACTCATCGGTAAAGATGAGGCCGATAAGCTTAAACAAGAGCTCGAGCTTCTCGACAGCGCAGGCAACTCCTTCGACAAAGAGGCCTTTTTAGCGGGCCAGATCACTCCCGTATTTTTCGCGTCAGCATTGACAAATTTCGGAATCGAACCCTTCTTTGATGCCTTCATCCACCTCGCCCCCGCGCCACAGCCTCGTGTTGCAGATGGATGGAACGGAGAAGAAATTGTGATCGACCCTGTCAAAACCCCTTTTAGCGGCTACGTATTTAAGATCCAGTCCAACATGAATAAAAAACATCGCGACAGCCTGGCTTTTTTGCGCATCTGCTCTGGAAAATTTGAACGGGATATGATGGTCAAGCACCATCGACTCAAACGCGATGTCAAGCTCGCACACCCCCACAGCATGTTCTCTGGTGAACGAACCGTCCTCGAAGAGGCGTATGCAGGAGATGTGATCGGCGTGATCAACTCTGGCCTCTTTTTCATCGGAGACACCCTCTCAATAACCGGAGGATTTAACTTTAAACCTCTTCCTCAGTTTCAACCGGAAATTTTTGCTAAAATCTCCCCAAGAGACGTGAGCAAAAGAAAATCCTTCGATAAAGGAATGAAACAGCTTTCTGAAGAAGGAACCATCCAGATCCTACGCCCGTTTAGCGATAGCGGCGGCGATCTCATCTATGCCGTAGTAGGGCAGCTCCAATTTGAAGTGATGCAGTACCGCCTCCTCGATGAGTATAACGTCGAAACGCAGATCACGCCTCTACCCTACAAATGCAGCTCGTGGATTAAGGGCGATATGAGCACATTCCAAAAATCTACGGGCTCGATCCTCGTGAAAGATGCCTATGATCACCCCATGGTTTTATTCAGCTCCCCATGGGAAAAGCAGTACTCAATGAAACAAAACCCCAATCATCAATTCTCAGATTTGCGCTCTCAATAACTATGCTTCTATATTGGACAAAAAAAGAGATAGACATGTCGGGTGACATGGCACTTCGTGTCCGCGTCCCCACTGCTTCGCACAGTTGGAGTGCCACCGGCACTCCAACTGGTCTCCGCAGCCCCCTTGAGCTGCACCTGGCTTTGAAGAACATGCGCGTTTTGCAGAACGCGCATTATCGCGTACTCGGAAGCGAGGTGTGCCAAGCACTACCTCGCGACGCCTTCGGCGTTCCTGCGCCACGATTCTTCTGTGCCATCTGCAGCCGTCGGCTGCTCGCGCGCTCGTCTCCCCGCTGGACTAACGTCTCAAAGCGGGGACCCCTTTCTCGCGTCGTCTCGCAGGACCAAGTTAAGAATGTGAAGGCTGTGTTTAAAAATATACCCTGTCACTGCGACATGACACGGAAGAGGCTCCACGACGAAGGAGTGGAGAGGGAGTGCTTGTTGCAGCCGATCGACTCAGATCGCACAGAAAAATTCCACCGCAGGAGAGCGGAGCGCGCGGGGCTGTGTTATACACGCCCCGTCTCCGAGGACGGGATTTTTCAAAGCGAGGTGAGGCGCAAGGGGGTCGCAGGGGGTTGCGAGAGAGTCACGCAGTGCGCACCTCAACCCCCGACATGTCTATTCATCCCCTTTTTTCTATCGTTTCTAAAAGTTCCCAGCACTGAGTAAAAATGTCGCAGCTTATCTTTGACAATCTCGTTGTGGATGTCGTCCGCAAAGCCATCAAGAATCTCCACTTGAGGATCTTTCCTTCAGAGGGACGCGTGCGCGTGACCGTCCCCTTCTTTGTGAGTGAAACACTCATCCGTCGAAGACTTGCGCATAAGATGCCCTGGATCAAACGCAAGCTCGCACAATTTGCAGATACACCTCGACCCCTTCCTCAAATGATGGTCTCAGGAGAAACCCACTATTTCCTAGGTAAGCCCTTCACCCTACAACTCGTTGAACACCCTAGCTTACGGCCAACCGTCTTGCGTGACGAGGCCCAGATAAACCTCTATGCCCGACCGGCAAGCGACATCAACGAACGCAAAAAGACCCTAGAACTCTGGTACCGCAAGGAGTTCCAGGCTCTACTCCCCTCTCTCTTAGAAAAGTGGGAGCCTATTGTTGGCGTAAAAATCGCCCGCTGCACCGTTAAAAAAATGAATACGCGTTGGGGTTCCTGCAGCATCCAATCAAGACGCATCTCCCTCAATCTAGAACTCGTGAAAAAGCCGCTAGAGTGTCTCGAGTATGTCCTGGTCCATGAGCTGGTTCATTTGCATGAACGGCTCCATAACAAGCGCTTCTGGGCCCTTATGGATCAATTTATGCCTTCCTGGCGTAATCATCGGGCAATATTAAACCAATCTCAAACAGAGGAAATCTGCAATTAACAAAAAAATATATAAAAAAAATATTATTCTTATAATTTAAAAAATTAAGTTTATAAAAATACAAAGATTAAATAATTGAGCGTTGATTTTTAAGGGAAAACCTCATAATATTTTTCCTAAACAAGACTAAAATGAGAGTTTTATGACAAACCCCATTACCTGCTGCTCTAGCGATGCAATATCCGTCCTAAATGCGTGGAGAAATGACGCATCCAGCCGCACCGTCCTGGTTGGAAAAAGTGTTGTCACAGAGCTAGGTCTTGCTCTTCTCGCTACAACTGCCCTTGTCGAAACCGTTGCCTGGGCCGCCTTCACTGCACTGTCGATCCTTGTTCTTCCTTGTGACACCGAACCATTTAAATTTTTTGCAAGCCTCGTTGCCAGCAGCGCATTTACCACTCTCTGGGCCCTCACAAGCGTTTTGTTCTTTAATATATTCGCAAGACGTCTCGATACAAGCGAATCCGATGCGAGAGGTTCAGCGCTTCGAATGCTTTGCTGTGGGGAAGAAGAAAGGGCGGCTCCCGCACCGGTAAATCCTCGTCAGATAAATCCCGGTCAGAACGCTCGTCCTGCCGTCTCTACTCCAAACCCTGCGGCTGATGTGATTGTTGAAGTTGTAAAGAGTTTCTCCCTTGAAACGAGAACACTCTTTGAAGAGTGGGAGTCTGCCGTGCTCCATTTAATGCTTGCGAAAGTCGCGTATACTTATGCTTTTGGTACAAAAAAGAAAGAGGCTATCCCTGCATTTTTCACTGCCCAAACAAAAGAAGGAATTCAACAGCTGCGAGCAATGAGCCCTTCTAGCAACGCGTTAGAAACCATCGAAGCACAATTCCAATGTTGGGACCTTACCCTTGCAACTGCTACAAATCCTTCTGAAGCGGACACTTTGAAAATACCCGATAAAGCAACACAGGATCTATTTACTAAAATAAGAAACACTGGCGCTTATGAACTTCAAAGCGCGTTTTCAAAAACAGATACAGGTGAAGCTATTAGGCGGCTTACCACTCCCTAAAGATTCACTTCATATCAAACAAAAGCACTCTAGTATTTGAAAGCGCTTCGAGCTGAATCGCTGTGCCGGGCTCAATGGCGACGCCATCGCCGGCATGAAGAGCATCCGTATTCAACTTCAGATCCCCTTCGAGAACTTGCAACCAAGCGTATCGGTTAAGGGCGAGTTTTTTCTCTGCGCGTTTTCCTTTCTCTAAGGTGATGAGTGAGAGCTCGACATCCTGGTGAATTTTCAGGGATTTGTCTCTTCCCGTTTTCGAAGCAATCACCGCCCATTTGTTAAGGGAGTCGGGTAATTGTGTCTGCTGATAATGCGGGGCAACCCCCTCTGTGTCGGGTTCTATCCAGATCTGGTAAAAGTGAGCGAGTTTCGATGAGGGGTTGTATTCGCTGTGCGTGACTCCCGTCCCCGCGCTCATGAGTTGAATCTCCCCCGGGCGGATTGTGGAGGCATTTCCCATGCTATCTTTGTGTGCGAGCTCCCCTTCCAGAACGAGACTCAAAATCTCCATGTTATCATGATGATGCGTGGGAAATCCCTGTCCCGGCGCAACACGATCCTCATTGATGACTCTAAGAGCGCGAAACCCCATGAAATCGGGATCGTAATAACTGCCGAAGGAGAAGGTGTGAATGGTTTTCAGCCATCCATGATCGAGATGCTTGCGCTCGCCACTTTTGCGGATTTTGTATGCCATGTGTGCAAGTTAACAGATTTTCCGCGCTCAAAACAAGAGATTACAAAATCTTTCTAACAAGCAGCTCCGGACGCACCCTCGGATAGACGCTGGGGATTTTGCGAGCAAGTTTGTAAAGCTTTGCTGCGCTATAGATGAGAACCGGAGAGCAGGCTCCTACAACTGCCGTTGTCACCATTTTAAGCGCGCCTTCAGGTGCTCCCAAAAAAAAAGGAAAAGTCAATGTCACAAAATACAACGACACGCCAAGCATCGTGCGAAAGCGGGGGATCTCCTTAAGAGCGTGATTGATCTCCTGCGCTTCTACCAAAACAATGGAATCTCCATACCCTTTTCGCAAAGCCTCTTGCTCGAATGCGATATTCCGAATCATTGCCCCTTGCAGATCTTCAGCACGATGCGGGCATAGGGCAACTTGCCACTTTGAGACTGAGGATACTGTTGAGATCCTTGTTGCCATAATTACCCTGTTTTTGATCACAAATTCTACAAACAACCCTGGAAGGAGTCAATTCGAACCCTAAGAGATTGTTAAGGTTCTATTTCTCGTTGCATCTTCTCCCCTTTATCGGTGATAATTCCCCACTATGAACCTCCCTAAAAGAACACTCTCTGTTTTTATGCTCGCGATGATCAACGTCGCAGCGGTAAGCAGCGTCCGAAACTGGCCTACCATTGCTGAGTATGGCGTTTCTTCACTCTTTTTCTTTGGCTTGGCGGCGCTTCTCTTTTTTGTACCAGTCTCAATGGTTGCGGCAGAACTCGCAACAGGCTGGCCAAAAACAGGCGGGGTCTTCGAATGGGTAAAGGAAGCGTTCGGACACCGTACAGGTTTTTTGGCAGTTTGGCTTCTCTGGGCGGAAAATGTGATCTACTACCCCACGCTCCTCTCCTTCATTGCCGGAACGCTCGCTTATGTCCTTAACCCATCGCTTGCGAGTAATGCGTTGTATACATTTGCAACTGTCATCGGAATTTTTTGGCTCACGACTCTCGCCAATCTTCTAGGCATGCGCGCTTCGGGGTGGATCAGTACATTCGGCGTCATCGGAGGATTGATCATTCCTGGCGGCCTGATCATCATTTTAGGGATGGTCTGGTATTTTACTGGGCAGCCAATCCAACTCACGATGAGCTGGGATGCCCTAATCCCCGACATGAGCTCACCAAAGCAGCTCGTGCTCTTTTCAGGCGTGCTCGTGGCTCTGGCAGGAATTGAGATGTCTGGCGTTCATGCGCGCGACGTACAAAATCCGCAAAAGAATTTTCCACGCGCGATTCTCCTTTCGGCTCTTCTCATTTTCGGGTTTTATGTGTTAGGAGTTCTTGCGGTTGCCTTTGTGATTCCCCAGCATGAGATCAGTCTTGTTGCCGGATCCATCCAGGCCTTCTCCTTTTTTGTAAATGCGTACGGACTTAAAGAGATCACGGCGCTCATTGCCATCATGCTCGCTGTGGGTGCATTTGGAACGCTCAGCACCTGGATTGCAGGGCCTAGCAAGGGTCTTCTCGGTGCCGCTCAGAGCGGGGACCTCCCTCCATTCTTCCGCAAACTCAATCGCCATGGGATGCCCGTCTCTCTCCTCATCACCCAGGGCGTCATCGTGACACTTTTTTCTGTGATCTTTTTGATTATGCCAACGGTGAGCGCTGCCTACTGGATTTTGAATGCCATGGTTGCACAGCTCTACCTCATCATGTACATCCTCCTATTCGCAGCTGCCATTAAACTGCGCTACAAACGACCTGATGTTCCGCGAAGCTATAAAATTCCCGGCGGCAAATTGGGCATCTGGTCTGTTGCGGGTTTGGGAATTCTCGGGTGTTTCTCCACATTTTTGATAGGCTTCTTTCCTCCGGCTCAATTGGAGACAGGAAGCACCCTATTCTACGTGTTATTTCTTCTCCTCGGCATTCTCATCGCGTGTGGAGCTCCCTCGATCATCCTGCTCTTTAAAAAACCTCACTGGTCTCACCCGTTAAGCCATGAAAAATGATCCCTCTCCATCACCTTTTACAGACGAGGGCTATGAAAGAGCAATCTTTGCAGGCGGTTGCTTTTGGGGCGTTGAACATCTCATGAAAAGCGAAAAAGGGGTCATCAAAACAACCGTTGGCTATACGGGAGGCCATCTCGCCAATCCCACCTACGAAGAGGTGTGCAGGGGAAATACCGGGCATGCCGAAGCAATCGAAGTGATTTTTGACCCCTCTATCACCACCTACAAAACCCTTGCAAAGCTCTTTTTCGAAATTCACGACCCTACGCAGAAAAACCGACAAGGACCTGATATCGGCAGCCAGTACCGTTCCGCGATCTTCTATCTTAACGAACAGCAGAAAGAGACCGCCGAACTTTTAATCAACCTGCTCAGAGAACATGGAGAGGAGGTCGCAACAGAGCTTCATCCGGCGGGTCCTTTTTACCCCGCAGAAAAATATCATCAACTCTACTACGACAAGACGGGCAAGCAGCCCTATTGCCATCGCCGCGTAAAGCGTTTTTAATGCGCGATTTTAGAAACGAGAGGAAAGAGGGGATGAATAGACATGTCGGGTGACTCGGCACTTTGTGTCCTCGTCCCCTGCGACCCCTTTGCGCCTCACCTCGCTTTGAAAAATCCCGTCCTCGGAGGCGGGGTGTGCAAAGCACTACCCCGCCCGCTCCGCTCTCCTGCGGTGGGATTTTTCTGCGCGATCTGAGTCGTCGGGCTGCATCAAGCTCTCCCTCCCCTTCCCCTTGCGGGGCGGGGCCCCTTCCGAGTCATGATGCAGAAACGAAAATTCTTTCCCCCGTACTGCGAGATGACTGCGACTACAACCAGAAGGGCCCAAAGGCTCTTCGGGTTCGGAGCAGAGACTACAGAGCAGCCGATGGCTTCAAGCCGCAATGAGAAATCGAAGCACAGGAGAGCCGAAGGCGGGCGGGGTTGTGTTATACACACCCCGCCTCCGAGCACTCGATTTGTCGCAGCGGATTGAAGCTCAGGGGGGCCGAAGGTGGGCTGCGAAGACGAGCCGAAGTGCCAGTGGCATTTCGGCCTGCTAGCAGGGTTTCAGAGCGGGTACGCAGTGCTCTCCTGGGTCCCCCGACTTGTGTGTCTCTCTTTTTTTTTGTCCAGTACAGAGATTAGATTTAGAAAATCAATGAGCGGTGTTATTGCCGCAGAGGATTGCGTAATCGGGATCAGCGATTGTGCTGTTGACCAGTGAGTATGTGCTAGGATCCGTTCCTAGTCTTTTGTAGACCATGACAAGATCCCCTTTTTTCCAGCCCCACCAGGCGACGAAGTCAAAAATGCTTTTTTCCCAATGGGAGCCATCACTGAGCGTGATGTAAGAACTGCCGATCTCTTCAATCACCAGCTCGACAGAAAGATTCCCTGAGGGTTGATAGGCAACGAGAACCTCTTCCAGCGTCCGCAGGTTGTGCAAAAAAAAGATTCTGCGTGTGCCATTTGCCCCAACTTCTATCCATCGTAGAGAGACCTCATCATTCGGCTTCCATGTATCTTCAAGCGGGCGATTCTCGTCAAAATAACTCCGTTCGCGCTTCCAGAGAGATCCATTTTGCAGCCTGATCGCATCCTCGCCTGCTACAATCTCCGATACGAAGTGTCGGTAACGAGGTGTTTCAGGCAGATGGCAGCGCTGAGCCACCACCAGCATCCCA
The DNA here is from genome assembly GCA_001464115.1 of Chlamydiae bacterium Ga0074140. Classification (GTDB taxonomy): domain Bacteria; phylum Chlamydiota; class Chlamydiia; order Chlamydiales; family Rhabdochlamydiaceae. Next base: position 31,790 of record LNES01000006.1, read on the forward strand.
CTTCCAAGTAGATCTAGATTGAACAGCTGACATTTGCCTTCTCGGCAAGAAACATCTACTTTTTGCCCCTTTTCCCACCTGTACGCGCTCCAGCTATTCCACCAGTCCACCTCCCAGATTGTCCCATCGTCGAGCGCAAGAAAACTCCCACGCACATCAACGGCACTCACATGCGACGCCGCCTCAAGGACACCAAACAGACAGGAAAAAACAAAAATAAAAAATGTCATGTCACGAATCTACGCCACTGGCCCCATTTTGAGCACGTTTTCCACACGTTATCTAAGCTTGACAAATAGGTCTGATTCGGGAACCCTTAGCCATAAGCGAACCAAAACATGGTTTTAATTATGGAATTAGAATTAAAAAGAATACATTTTAATAAAGATGCATCTAGAGATTTTATTTCTGTATTAAAAGAAAGGGTTAACAACTACTTCAAAACTGAGAAGCTTTCAGCGCGCGGGAATGTCGCCATGGCCCTGAAATCGGTCTTTCTCGTTAGCGTTGTAGCGCTTACCTATGCTTTCATCCTCAAGGGATTTGGTGGTGGCTGGGGAGTCCTTGGTCTTTACGCTTTTCTAGGCTTCTGTATATCCATTTGTGCGATGAATATCGCCCATGATGCTCTTCACGGCGCCTACGTGTCGCGTTCGCCCGGAAACCGCATTCTAGGATTTGTGATGGATCTCTTCGGAGGAAGTTCTTTTTATTGGAAAAAAGAGCACACAGTAGACCACCACACCTTTACCAACATCGCAGAGCATGATGGAGACTTAAACGCTCCTTTTGTTCTTAGACTCTGCCCCAAAGCGCCACGCTACTCTTTTCACCGCTTTCAACACTGGTACGCCCCCCTACTCTATAGCCTTAAACTTTTTCATTGGGCCTATTTTTCTGACATGAAAAGAATCTACAAGATCTTCACGAGTAAGGACCCCAATTTTTTAAAGCCGCCAAAGGGTGAAGTCTTCCTGATGATCGCGTTTAAACTCCTACACATCTTCCTATTTCTTGGGCTTCCTATTCTTTGCTTACCCTTTCCCTGGTGGCAAGTGACCCTCTCCTATTTTGCTTTTCTTATGGGTGCCGGCGTTACGATGACGACTGTTTTCCAGCTCGCCCATATCGTGGAAAATGTCGCCTTTCCTCTTCCAGATACTGAAGGAAAAATAGAGAATAGTTTCGCCACGCATCAGCTCGCAACAACCTCAAATTTCGCCACAAAAAGCAAACTGGTCGCTTTCCTCTTTGGAGGATTGAACTTTCAAGTTGAACACCATCTCTTCCCTCACATTTGCCACACCCACCTCTACAAAATCGCTCCGATTGTCGAAGCAACGGCAAAAGAGTTTGGTATCCCCTACTACAAAAACCCCACCCTCTTCTCGGCAATTCGCTCCCACTTCAGAACCTTAAAAAGATTTGGCGCAGGAGACACTGTCGTCTGCTGTAAAGAAGAGAGGGTTTAGAGTTACTTCTTTCGCTTAGGAATTTTTGCACCAGCTTTACGAGCCTGGCTGAGAGCAATCGCAACGGCTTGCTTTTGCGATTTTCCGGCGCGCATCTCTCTGCGAATGTTCGTAGAAATGCCAGATTTGGTTTTGGCTTTTCGACCTTTAACGAGCGGCACGATCCTTACGCTCCTGCAATGATGCCGACAATCCCAATCAAGATGAGATAAATCGCCACGATAAAGTTGAGGATCGCAGGAAAGATCAGAATCATGATTCCTGCAACGAGTGCCATAATCGGATGAATGAGTGGATTCATTTTGAATCTCCTTTTTCTCTCCTCTTAACCACTCCCTTTTTTATTATCAAAATATTTTTTGACTCGACATTAAAAAAAATTGATCTGCTAGGCTCCGGCGTATGGACAAGCACGAAGTCGCACGCATTCTCGATGAAATTGGAGTTCTCCTCTCCCTAAAAAATGAGAACCCCTTCCGAATCCGTGCCTATCACAACGCTGCGCGCGCTGTTGAAAATCTCGATGAAGATCTCGAACTTCTCGTACGAGAAGAACGCCTAGAAGATGTTCCCGGTATTGGTGCGCATACTGCCGAGAAGATCGCAACGTTAGTCGCAACTGGCAAACTCCCCTACTACGAGAAACTAAAAAAGTCGATCCCTTCTGGTCTTCTCGAACTGCTCAAAGTGCCGGGCCTCGGTGCCAAAAAAGTGCAGATCCTCCACCAAAAACTGAAAATCAAAACCACGCAAGATCTGATCGATGCCTGCAAAAAAGGACGGGTTGCAAAACTTGCTGGTTTTGGAGAGAAGACTCAAGAAAAAATCCTCAACGGAATTACACAGATCAACCGTTATGGCAAAAGAGTTCTCTTCTGGGACGCGATGCAAGCTGCGAAATTTATCCTGGAGGGGCTCTCAAAATTAAAAGCCGTCGAAAAGGTGGAGCTCGCTGGAAGTCTACGCCGCAAACTGGAAACCATTGGGGATCTCGATTTTCTCGTTGCAACTGAGTCGCCCAAGGCCGTGATCGACTGGTTCGTAACGCAACACTGGGTCTCCTCGGTGATCTCCAAGGGCCCTTCAAAAGCTTCTATCCGCCTCAGCAAAAGTGGACAACAGGTGGATCTTCGCGTCATCTCCGAAGAGCAATTTCCTTTTGCGCTGATGTATTTCACGGGTTCGAAAGAGCATAACATCCATATGCGCCAACGCACGCTCGCAAAAGGCTTTAGTCTGAGCGAATATGGTTTTGAACCTACTGGAAAAAAAACGGCGCTTAAACTTCCCAAAAAACTCTCCTCCGAAGAGGAGATCTTTAAGTTTTTAGGACTCGATTACATTCCACCAGAACTGCGGGAAGACATGGGTGAGATCGACGCCGCAGAAAAAAATAAGCTCCCCACGCTCGTTGAAGAGAAAGATATTCGCGGAGTTTTTCACTCCCATACAACAGATTCAGATGGCCATAACACACTCGAAGAGATGGTGCGTGGAGCGCAGGAACTCGGATGGGAGTATATCGGCATCGCCGACCACTCCAAATCGAGCTACCAAGCAAATGGCATGGATGAGAAGCGCCTTTTAGCTCAAGCGGAACGGATTCAAAAACTCAACCGATCGAAAAAATTCTCCACACACATCTTTGCTGGAGTCGAGTGTGATATTTTGACAAATGGCTCTCTCGATTTTCCCAACTCGATTTTAAAAGAGCTCGACTATGTGATCGTCGCGATCCACCGCTCCTTTCAACTCGATGAGAAAAAAATGACCGCGCGTCTCATCAAAGCAATCGAAAATCCCTATACGACCATGGTGGCCCATCCCACCGGTCGGCTTCTGCTGCGCAGAGAACCCTATACGATCAACATTCCGAAAATTATTGATGCAGCAATTGCAAATGGAAAAATCATCGAACTCAACGCCCAGCCGATGCGTCTCGATATGGATTGGCGTCACTGGCATAAGGCAAAAGAGAAGGGGCTAAAATGCAGCATCAACCCCGATGCGCACAGTGTGCATGATCTGCAATATTTCCGTGCGGGGATCAACTGCGCACGCAAAGGATGGCTCGAAAAGCGAGACGTGATCAATACACTCACTCTTGCAAAGATGACAGCGCTTCTAAAAAAATAATCTAAATCTGGCATACTCCCCTTCTTATGGGAAAAGGCCAGATTGTCAAACTGAGACCTCCAAAGATCACGCCTGAGACAATCTCTCAAAAGATCATCTCGACAAGACCGATGCGTGACGGAAAATTTAATATTTCCGTGAATGAACGTGCCAGAAAAACGCTGGTCCATTGTTATGGCCATGGCGGATCTGGTTGGGCAACACTTTTTGGATCTATTGAAAGAGCAATCGAGCTCTTTGAAACGAGAGGTCCTGATAAGAGATCCCCCATCCACGTTGTAGGATCTGGCTGCATGGGGCTCACTTCTGCTATCGAGCTCGCACGTCGAGGCTACAAGGTGGCGAAAATCACGACGAAAAGTCTATTCGATATTCCTTTCTGGGATGCAGGAGGATATTTTGCCATTGTCTCAGTTAAAACCTCCACCGAGGAGCAGCTCCATCTCAACGAGCTCGGCATGCGCTCATTTCTCGTGTACAAACAGATCGAAGAGGGAAAACATCCCTATCTCTCATCAAAAGCAGTACGCAATATACCCGTTTACTGCCATGCCCACACGGAAGCGGGAATTGAAGATTTAGAGGTGCGCGGGTTAATTCCCTCGCGAAAAGAGGTCACACTCGACTTTGGAAATGGCGTCCTGCATCCAGACTACCTGAAATATATGACCTACTACATGAACGTCACCGAACTCATGAAACAGTTGCGGAAAGAGGTGAAAAGGCTGAAGATCCCGATCGAAATCCGTGAATTACATACGTTCGACGAACTGCAAGAGGAGAACATTTTTAATTGCACGGGTCTTGGAAGTAGAACATTAAACAAAGACGCGTCTCTTATCCCCGTACGTGGCCACCTGATCACGCTCAATAGCGCAGCGGGGGTGGGTCACATGGATTACATGATTTACACTTCCGTTTTGCAAGAGGGAAAAGAGGAATATATCTACCTCTTCCCAAAAGATTTCACTGTGAGCACAACTCATCAACAAGGAGTAGCTTGCATGGGTGTTTTAGGAGGAACTTTTATCCAGAATGTAGACAGGTTATCTGCGAAAGAAGAACGAGAACTCGACCAGCAAGAGTTCCGACGCATGCTCGACCGTCACAGCCTCTTTTTCCAAGGCCGCCCGTATTAACGATAGACAATCTCTAAAAGGCAGGAGAAAAAAGAATCGTTCCCGCTTTCACCCTCTCTCGTAATCGGTGCGCGCCTTTCTTAACCCGTGCGATGGCGCGTGTGTAGAAGTATCCATTTTCAACTTCCACTAACCGCTTTCTCACCTCGGGGTAAGCATCTAATAAAACAGGGTAGTATCTTAACCGCTTTTTGATCTTCTTCCACGATTCTGCGACAAGATGCTCGTACTCTCCATTTGGATGAGCGGCGAGATAAGCGTTGAGATAACCGAGGCGAAGATCGAGGATGAGCTCTCTTGCTGCTGCTCGAGCTTCTAAAAGCATCTCCTCATCGTATCGTCGATCGACAGTAGCTAGAAGCAGCATGGCTGCAGTAGCAGCGCCGGTGGCCCCTGCAAAAGGACAGTTTCCCACCGTCTGCTTTGAAGAGAGCGAGAGTTTCTCTACTGCCTTGCAAAATGCATCTTGAGAGCAGACGAGCTCCGTTAAAAGCGTCTGATAGAAAAACTTCTTGCCAACGTCAGAATTTGACTGATTGGAGTCCACAATCCTTTTCAACAGATCTGGTGTAACCTTCGATAGATCGATTTTGTATAACTCCACAGTCCGCCCACGATATCCATCACCGCGGTTGCAAATTGCGATATATCCCTTATAGAACACAAGCGCAAGATGGTGCCCCTTCCATCCCGACTGCAAAACAACCAGTTTTTCTTTCTTGATCGCTTTTGCATCTCCTTCGATATCAATGGGCAGCTTGGAAGCTTTATGAAAGGCTTTTACAAGTGCATTTTTGTCGACTAGATCATCGAGATCGCCCCCCTCGATCTGGTTCGCGATGTCTCGATAAAAAATCGAGTTGTACCAACCTTCGAAGGGAATCTCGCTATCTTTATGATTTTCAATGTGGTTCGCAAGTGCTAATCTTTTCGCGGCAACCCACTGCACATCCTCGAGAGTATTAAATTTGCTTTCATACTCGGGGTGAAGAGCAATGATATTTGCTCTTGTTTCAATACTGGGTTTTGCGCCACGCGCAATTAAAAACTCAATAATTTCAGGATCTCGATCATCGTAACATAGATCTATCGGCTGTTTCCCCCTACATGCGCGATTCACATCGGCGCCAGCTCGGACGAGCTCGCGGACAAGTTCAGCATTTTGATTGTAGCAGGCAAGGTGCAGTGACGAAAATTCTTGTATCCCCTTTAAACAAACGCCCTTTTCAGGGTCGGCTCTTTTATCAAGAAGCATCCGTGCGGATTCTGTACAATCCTCTTCACAGGCCCAGCTGAGCGCGGTCGATCCATCCAATCCTTGGATATTGACATCTGCACCGTTTTCGAGAAGGAATTTTACCCATGAAGCATCGTTTACCATACAGATGAGAGTAGAATGGCCAAACCTATTCACAGCGTTGATATTCGCGCCGCACTCCAGAAACACCTTAGCGAGAAATTTATGTTTACTTTCACACGCACGCATAAATGGCGTTCTCCCCAGGCTATCGCCACTCTCAATATCTGCACCCGCATCGAGGAGCAGCGTTATAATTTGATCAAAATTGGACGCCTCGATCTCTCCTTCCGAAAGCATTTTTTCGGTTGCAAGCAGCAGCGGAGAGTAGCCATCGCGTGTGAGTTGCGCCTTACAATCACAATTCGCTGAACGGAGAAGCTGTTCTACAACCTTCCAATGCCCGGCCACACACGCGTGATGCATCGGGGTCATACCTTTCGCATCCAGGGCGGTGAGCGAGTCTTGCCCCTTTTGGGTTCTAAGAAGACGTGACACTTGATCAAGATCGTCATTTGCGCAGGCTTTGTGCATCTCTGTAGTTATACTTGGAGCCGCCGCCTTCGAGATCGCTTGATGCGCGACCTTTTGGCTTTTACACCCCCCTGTAACTTTAGAAACAACAGCACTGGCGAACGAGGTAGCTTTCTTTATAATGTTATTAATTCCTGAAGTCATAATTCTCCATAATTATATAAATAATTTTATCATTAAAATAATATCTTTACAACATAAACCTACACCATCAAATAATTGATATTTAGGCACTTATAACAAATTCCTTGCTCCTAAAGACTCAGAGACTTATGCTCTCGGGCATGAGCATACGAAGACTGCTTTTGGCCTTCTCTCTCCTCACTGCGCTTTCAGCGGGTATTTTTATCTCCCACTCGGCAAAACAGAAACGGCTCGCTTTCTGCCAGGAGCAGCGCTTTATCCCCTTTGATGCGAGTATGAACAAGAGGGATCTCTCCTTTGTTCCCAAAATCTTAGCGAAAAAACTGCGAAAGGATACGCGCTGGCAGAAGATCGAAAAGCTTTATGCAAAGCACATTTTGCACGGAACGCCAAGTGAGTCTTACAGAATCCCCAAAATCATCCACCAGATCTGGCTCGGAGGCCCCCTTCCCACACGCTACAAAGAGATTCAAAAGACCTGGGCAGAGAAACATCCTGATTGGGAGTACCGATTGTGGACAGATGCGGATGCTAAAGTTTTCCCCATGAAAAATCGCGCACTTTTTGAAAGTGCGACCAACTGGGGAGAAAAGGCGGATATTTTCCGCTATGAAATTCTCTCACAGTTTGGCGGGCTTTATGTCGATACCGATTTTGAGTGTTTAAGACCGTTTGATATCCTGCATAAACTTTGCGACTTCTACATCGGACTCGACACGATTGAAAAGCAGTTCCAATCTCCACGCCTCCTGAACGGCCTTCTCGCATGCTCTCCCCACCATCCGATTATTGAAAAGTGCCTTGCCACAATGTCGGGAGATGGCGCAAGAGATAACCATGACCTCATTCAATATCGCACGGGGCCTGGTCTCGTCACACGCACCTTCCTCAAATCTATGGATGACCAGACCTACAAAAACGTGGCTATCCCCTCCTCCTATTTTTATCCTCTTCCCGGCCCTAAGCGGGATGGAACCATTGGCGGTGCAATCAAGGCAGCGTGGGTTCAAGAAGAGTCATTCGCAATCCATTATTGGGATGGAAGCTGGATCGAAAAGAAATAGTCTGTTATAGCCATTGAACATGAGACAATCGCATCTTGCACTCCTTCTAGGAGGTCTTCTTCTCCTCTCTTCGCCAGCTTTTGCGCGCGCAGGTTGGGCTCCTCCTGCTGTGATCGCAAAGGAGAAAACAAAAGCGGAAGCTACTCCTGAGATGCAATTTCTCGAGAATCTCTCCGATTTCCATCGCAAGCGCTTTGCACATCTCTCACCAGAGCAGAAGAAAGCTGCTCTACTCTATTTCACACAAAATCAGCTTTCTCCTGACCAGGCTGTCGAGCGCGTCACCCGCGACCGCTCTATGGTTGTATTCTCTGAATAATTAAGACCCACCACAGAGGCACAGAGAAAGAAGAGGTTGCACAGAGGGAAGAGGAAGAGAAGATTTTTCTTTTTTGCGAGAGCAAAAAAGAAAACCCTCCAGTGCAGAAAAACAAAATATCGAAGAAAAAAGTTCTTCCGCGCAACGCGCCAGAATCTCCTTTTTTGCTCTCTAGCAAAAAAGGAGCTCATTTTCTCTGTGCAGCCTCTTCTTCTTCTGTGCCTCTGTGGTGAATCTTTCTTGAGAGCTCAGAAGGACAAATGCTATGAGAGGAGGGAGAAAAACTCGAGGCCGATCACGAAAAGACTTCCGATAAGAATCAAGAAAAGTGTGAGCCTTCCTCCAGGCAGACGGCACTCGGAAGGAAGTTTCACCGCGTAACGTCCCATCCAAACCAACACAACGGGAAGGAGTCCATTTAGAAAGGCTTCACCGAATCCTCCGGCAATGCCAAGCGCCTTATCGAAGATATTCGGATCGATCACTACGCATAGAAATGGAGGGAAAAAGGTTAAAAAGACCAGAAAATAGCGTTTGGATCCTTCGCGACTAACCTTTAACCCATCCCCCAAAAAGTCGACGAGCGAGAAGGCGACGCCGAGCATCGAGGTGATGATGGCAAAAAAGGCGAAATATTGGCCGACGAGAAAGATCGAAGAGTTTCCTGAGACCGACTGTAGCGCGGATGTCGCAGGAAGTCCCGCTTCTCGTGCAGCGGCAATGGCTCCAGCTGGCACGGCGCCAATGATCAGCCACTGCCATACAAGGTAAAAAAGGAAAGGAATGGTTGTTCCAAGAATAATCGACCACTGCAAAGACTTTCGCTCACCTTTGAGGTAACTGCAGAGTGAAGGGATCATGTTGTGATAGCCAAAGGCGCTAAAAAGGATGGGAATCGAAAGGGCAACTGCCGACCACTTGTTAAACGTTAAATTGCTGAACTCGACATCGCCGCACCCCATCCAGACCATGACAAAATAGTCGACAACCATCGCGATGGTGAGGAACATATTGACGCGGTCGATCGCCTTGGCTCCAAGGGCAACAATCGCTCCGAAGACAAGACCGAAAAGGGCATAGCTTGTAACTCCGCTCAAGTGGAGTCCAAAAGTGGCGTTTAAAAAATCTGCTGTGAGTGGCGCTCCTGCGGCGAAGTAGGCGATCATCAGGCAGTAGTAAAGGAAGATAAACATCCCCCCTGCCGCAAACTTTCCTTTTCTACCCAAAAAGCGCTGAGCCATCGAAAGGATATTTGAACCCGCAGGCATCCAAAGGGAGACCTCTAAAAAGAGGAGTCCCGTGCAGAGCATAAATACCCAGACGAGAGCGGTGATAAAGAGAGAGGGCCAGAACCCTGCCTGTGCGGTCAGTAGCGGAATGCCGAGCATCCCCGCTCCGATTGCGGTACCTGCAATCATCAGCGTACCGGAGGTAACGCGCGAGAGACTCTGTCTACCTACCGAAACTTCCCCTTGACTCATGAGCTAGATCATCCTTTCAAGTTATTCGGTATAATATTGAAATATAGATGAGAAAAAAAATGAAAGATAAAATCGCAGACATGGAAAAAAAAGAGACGATTCTCACCGTGAAGGTGACTCCGAGGGCCTCGAAAAGCGCTTTTGTGGGGTGGGAAGGAGACATTTTCAAGGTGCGACTCAAGGCGAATCCCGAGAAAGGAGAAGCGAATGATGAGTTAATCGAGTTCCTATCAGAGCATTTCAGCATCCCCAAAAGCCGGATCCATCTGATCCGCGGGCACAAGAGCCGCCTCAAGCAGGTGAAGATCGAGGGCGTCTCCCTTATAAAGCACTCGAAGGGGTAATTTTAGCCCCTCTCTCGACCATCTTCGTAAAGGCGGCCTCGACGTCTCCTGGGTAGAGGTCGATGCCGCGACAGGCATCGCTGATCACATGCACCTGGAGGCCAAACTCGAGCGCATCTAAAACCGAGTAGAGCACGCAATAGTCGGTGGCAACACCGGCGATGTAGATCTCCTCCACATCTCGCGACTCGAGATAGTCATAAAGGCCCGTTGCACGCCGATGGATATTGTCAAAAAAAGCGCTGTAACTATCGACCAGCTTGTCTGTCCCCTTATAAAAAATGGAGGAAATCTTATCCTTATTCAGCCCGGAGACGAGCTCCGCACCTTTGGTGTTTCTCACACAATGAACGGGCCAGAGAATCTGTGAAATTCCCTGCACCTCAACGCGATCTCCGACCTTTTTTCCGGGGTGATTTTTAGCGAAGCTCGTGTGGTCGGCGGGATGCCAGTCTTGCGTTGCAACAACAAGAGAAAAATGCGGCATGAGCTTGTTGAGGATGGGGACAATCTCATCCGCTCCTGGAACGCCAAGAGGCCCACCTGGCATGAAATCATTTTGCATATCGACGATCAGGAGCGTCATAGGTTTTCTCGTGTTTTGATTTCTGAGATCATCTGCATCTTAAGATCGTATAGCGATTTTTCAAGTCCTACAAAAAAGGGGGCGGGATTTAAAAAGCGGCGTATCGTCTCCGGGAAGCGCTCAAGCTCCTGCTGGGAATACCTTTGCATCTCTTGAAGGGTCGGATGCTTGTAAACGCTTTTTCCCTTACGAAGAATCGGCAGGAGAAGATCTTGAAACTTTTCGCTACCCCTCATTTTTTCCTGGTGACTTGGATCCAAGGGATCGATCAGTGTTGCCGTTTTTTTCGGGACAGAATCGATATCGTAAATCATATCTCCGATATAGCCATTTTTGTCAGCAAAGCGTCGTACCTGCAAAATGCCCGGATCAGTCACCTTTGCAATGGCATCGGAAATTTTCAGCTTATACTCCCACTTCCCCTTTTTGTTCTGGATCGCGGCGAGCTTGTAAACACCGTCTAGAGCGGGCTGATCTTTTCCTGTTACGAGATGTGTGCCCACCCCCCAGATCGTCACCTTCGTGCCTTGATGTTTTAGATCGCTGATCGTCTCTTCATCGAGCTCGTTACTTGCCATGATTTTCGCATGTGAGAATCCTGCCTTATCGAGTTTTTTTCGAATCTCGATACTGAGATGTGCAAGATCCCCAGAATCAAGACGCACACCGAACATCTCCTTTCCTCTTTTTTTCATCTCTTTAGCGATCGCAATCGCGTGCTCCACTCCGCGCAGAGTGTTGTACGTATCGATGAGAAAAATGCAACCATGTGGGAGCGCGTCTGCAAACGCACGAAAAGATTCCACCTCATTATCAAAAGCCATGATCCAGCTATGTGCGTGTGTTCCTTTTACGGGAATGCCGAATAATTTGCCTGCAAGAACATGAGATGTCGACTCGCACCCGCCAATGAATGCTGCTCGACTCGCCGAGATCGCACCATCGATTCCTTGAGCGCGTCGAAGGCCGAATTCGATGACGGGATCAGGGCGTGCTGCCCAACAGATGCGCGCAGCTTTTGTGGCGATGAGCGACTGAAAATTAATGATATTGAGTAGGGCGCTTTCCAAAAGTTGGGCTTGGATGAGAGGGCCTTTCACGCGCAGGAGCGGTTCGTAAGGAAAAACCGGAGTCCCCTCCGGCATCGCGTCGATATCGCAGGTGAACGTGAACTCCTTGAGATAGTCCAAAAAACCCTTTTCAAAGAGGGGCTTGCCATCGCTCCCCTTCAAACTTTTCAGATAGGCGAGATCGCTCTCGTCGAACCGAAACCTCTGGATGTATTCCACCGCGGTTTGCAGTCCTGCGGCGATCGCAAAGCTTCCTTTGAATGGTTTTCGACGAAAGAAAAGATGAAAGACAGCTTCACGATCGGTCATCTGGTTTTTCCAATACCCATATGCCATCGTGAGTTCGTAAAGATCTGTAAGTAGAGCGAGCGAAAGCCCGTAGATCGATTTCAATTTACTCATCCATTTGCTATGCTCCTAATATCATGTCCCAAGAGAGCCCTAAAAAGCAATGACCGAGCACAATCACGACTCTTGTCACTTCCCTTCTGATCATCATCATAGCCGCGCTGTGCACATCGCGCTCTGGATCGCTTTCTTCTTCATGCTGCTTGAACTCGCTGGCGGCTGGATTGCAAATAGCTTGGCGCTCATCAGTGATGGGCTCCACCTTTTCACTGACGTAGGGGCATTCTTATTAAGCCTGATCGCGCTCCGCATTGCCCGATGGCCAAGCACGCCTGAGATGAGCTATGGCTACCATCGCGCAGAAATTTTAGGTGCTCTTGCAAGTGCTGTCTCACTCTGGGTTTTGTCAGGTGTACTGATCTATGAAGCCATTGGAAGATTTTTCCATCCCACAGAAATCCAAGGCGGAATTGTGTTTGTCATCGCGTCTGTTGGACTCATCGCCAATCTCCTCATGATGCGTGTTCTTCATAGTAGTCAGCAGCACAGCCTAAACGTGCGCGCGGCCTATTTGCATGTCCTAGGAGATCTTCTCGGAAGCGTTGGCGTCATTCTGAGTGGAGCCATTCTCTGGCTGACAAATTGGACTCCTATCGATCCTCTCGTCACCATCCTCTTCGCCTGCCAAATTCTCTACACCTCCAGCAAACTCATCAAGCAAACTGTGAATATCCTCATGGAGGGCGCCCCTGAGGGACTCGATATCGCTGCCCTACACAAAGATCTCTCGGCACTTCCCGGCGTAAAGGAGGTCCACGACCTCCATACATGGGCCGTTTCGAGTAAACGCGCCGCCCTTTCAGCGCATATCGTCTCTGATCGACCTGCCGCTACTCTGAATGAAGCGCACAAACTCCTCGAAAAAAAATATAATATCCACCACATGACCATCCAGATCGAGGATCCCGCTCACTTCGAACCCAAATACTGCTACGATTGCGACAACGGCAGATTAAAAGAGTGAAGAGGGATCGGGCACGCACGCGGGCACGAAAAAGAGAAAGAATGCTCTTCGAATGACCTCTAAGTAGAAAACTAACTGATTCCTCTTAGTTTTTTTCTTTCGTGCCTGTGCCCGTGCCCGCGTGCGTGCCCGATCCCTCCTCTTCCCCCGCTTTGTTCTGATTGCTCCTTTCCTCAAAACCCTCTATGATGGGGTGTATGAGACTGCTGCTCCTCCTCCTCCTTTTTTGCACGAGCCTCTTTGGAACAACCCTGAAAGAAAAATTGGGGAAAGGTGCCGTCGGTGATTATATCGTCACCAAACAGGGTAAAAGTCTTTCTTTATTAAGAATTCAGGAGATCAACCCCACCTCCCTCTTTTTGGAAGAGATCAGCGCCCCCCTTTCTCTTCTAGACCCCGCAACCTGTAACTGGCAAGAGTGGCTAGATAAAGGCTCTCCAGGCCATAGCGGATGGCTTGTTTACGAGATCGATCTACGAAGCGGAAAGCTCATTACCTGCTACTCCCCTTCACAAGGAGCTTGGGTCACCCTCGATGAGCCCCTACTTCCCAGAATGTTAAATCTTGACCTCTCTCCAACCCCTCAAGAAAAGCGCAGACGGATCGGTCCTGCACCTCAGTCTGGAGAGGAGGATCGGCGCGCCTTGTGGACACCTCCGCTTGTCTTCGACGGCAAAAAGCTTACTAGACCCGCATGCGAAGCTTTTGAAACCATCTGGCCAAAGGACGGTACCGATCTCTCCTCCTGCCGCCTGGAGTTCTATTTTCTCCCCGATTTTCCCTTCCCCTGCTGGATCGAAGCGAGCAATGGCCATTTCACCTTCAAGATTCACACCGTGGCATCTGGACGACTGGGCAGGACTGCTGATCCCAAAAGACAGGTCCCAACTGACGAAAACGGACATTAAAGTACCTAAATGGACTAATGCAGGGGGCCAAGAAAAAAAAGAAATTTGTCCGTTAGGGCCCTGTCCTTTTTACCAACTTATGAACAACTTTTCCCCATTTTTCTATCTTCCTTATTTTCAATGGTCTGAGGCTTTCCAGCAATTCCACAAGATGCTGACAATCAGCGACATAAAACAAATCCTCGCTCGTAACGCCTAGAGAGAAAGCGCTAACAGCTCAAAAAAAAACCTCAGAAAGGGGACAAGTTATCGACAAATTTTCCACCATCTCGTAGGCTGTAAGCTTAAAAATTTATGTCGATCTTTTCGTCCACGTACTCTCTCCGAAGATCTAAGCAGATCTTGAAACATGTCTACCGCCTTTTTCTGCGCAAACAGAAGCGTCTCTCGCCTCCTGTTGTTGAACAGTTTAAAAAGACGATTCTAGCCCTTCAAAGCGAGATCGAAGCAAAAAATCGGGCAGCCTCAAACTCTCTAGCACGCCAACTGCAGAATCTTGAAAAAACACATCTCAAAAAGAGTTTCCTTGAGCAGATCCGCGATCTCACCTTCGCGCTCGCCTTTGCGCTTTTTGTGGCAATTTTGATTCGACAGGTCTGGTTTGAATTCTATGAGATCCCCTCAGGATCGATGCGCCCCACCCTGAAGGAGCAGGATCGTCTTGTGGTTTCTAAAACGGTATTTGGCATCAATCTTCCGCTCACAACAAAGCATCTCTACTTCGATCCCGATCTCGTGAAACGGGGAGGCATTTTTGTCTTTACCGGTGAAGATATGGATATCCGCGATGTGGATACCCTCTACTTCTACCTCTTCCCCGGAAAAAAGCAGTATGTAAAGCGCCTGATGGGAAAACCTGGTGATACCCTCTATTTTTACGGGGGAAAAATCTATGGGATAGATCAGAACGGTGAGGATATTACCTCAGAACTGCAGAATCCAGAATTTGAAAATATCGAACACATCCCCTTCACCCACTTTGAGGGAAAAGTCATTACCGCCCCTTCTCAGCTCCCTAGGGTATTCTCTCCCGTGTTCTTGTATCAGATGAATGAACCCGTTGCGCGCCTCACGGCACTCAGCGGGTCGGATAGCCGCGGCGAAATGCTATACAATACCGCCTCCATTCCAGATTTTGGCGAGCTTTGGGGTTTTAAAAATTTTGCCACCGCGCGCATCCTCTCCAAAGAGCAGGTGTCGCAGTTCACCGACCACTCCCTTCAAGAGATGGCAGACGCCCCTCTCTACCTCGAACTAAAGCATAGTCCCACAATCCGTTCGCCTAAGATCGGGCTCGATGAGTATGGGCGCATGCGTCCCTTGCTCGGTTTCAATTCCTCGCTTATCCCTTTGACAGAGGAGCATCTGCGCACTCTTTTTTCTCATCTCTACACCGCACGCTTCTATGTCCAAAATGGGCGCGCACTGCGCTTTGGAAGTCGCGCCACCGAGTTTTTACCCGAGCTACCCGGCGTTCCCAATGGTTGCTACGAGTTCTACAACGGCAAAGCCTATGAGATCAAATGGCTGGGAGTCTCCGTCGAACTCCCTCCCTCTCACCCTCTCTATCAATTTGACGCAAAACGCATGCAACTCCTCTACAACATGGGCATCGCATGGGATCTTCGCGTCACAGACACTGCCCGTTACGCCTACTTCCGCAATGGAGATCTCTACCTCATGGGCGCCCCCATTCTTAAAAAAGAGGATCCCGCTCTGCTCGATTTCCATGCGCGCGAAGAGAAGAGAAAAGCCGCCGCCTCTTCCTATCAGCCCTTCAAAGATTTCGGACCGCCCCTCACAGCAGATGGAAAGCTCGATGTCACACTCCTCAAAACACGGGGACTTACTATCCCTCCAAAAGGCTACCTTGCGCTCGGCGACAACCACGCCATGAGCGGCGATAGCCGCGATTTTGGCTTCGTCCCCGAAGGGAACTTGCGCGGCGGCCCCTCCTGGATCTTCTGGCCCACCGGCACGCGTTGGGGTAGTGTGCACCCCTCATATCCAATTTTTAATTTACCGGGCGTTCTCGTATGGGGAGCAGCAGCTCTTCTTTTTGGCGGTTACGCCCTCCACCATCGCAAAAAATACCGCACAATAAAATTTTGACTTGTCCCGATTAATTCTTGGGACAGGTATGATTTCTGCCCTTCTAACAAGGAGTTGTTATGGGTGCAGGAATCGTTGTTGAAGCTAGAGTGAATCCAGACACACGAGCAGTTGAAACGACTCGAGAAGAGGTTTCCGAGTTTCTCGTCGACATCCTGGATAGAAAAGTCAACGGCGTAGCCTTAGGCATTTTCGAATATATCATCCACTACTTCTGCTACTGGTTCTCCTCCTCATACTCCACTCTTTATACGTTCAAAGCTCATATGCTTGAGCAGGAAATTCCGACCGATAGTCAAAGTTATGAAGCAGCACGGATTTTCCGTTTTAACGACGGAACCCCCTTCTATGATTTTTCGGGCATAAGCGTTGTTGTTCAAGACGATGCAAATGGTCACGTTGCAGTGGAACATGAAGAGAGCGGACAAAGATCAAATAGACGCGTATTATTTGACGATAATGCCCTACGCCAGCCTCTGTTTTCCCAGGCTACACAAACAGCATACCTATTCGCGAGACATACCGTCCAATCACAGATCCGCATTACAGAAAGCAGACTAGATGGAAGCAGGAACTGGCAATTCCATACACGTCAAACCCAACCGCGCTCTATCCGAGGAGGTCCAAATGAGCCTGTTCATATCGCACAGGCGGCTCTTCCTGCAGAAGCGAGTGTAGATGTGCCAAGGGCTGCAGCTCCTGCGGTGGTAAATCTGCATGGCGAAACGCCCAATGTTGCCCGTGCCATCGCAAACCAACTCCAAGAGCTCTACGGGTTTGATACCCCTCCTCCTTTAGTCTTAGGAAACCATGGTCTTATGATCTTCAATGCTTCTGGAAAGGAGATCAGCTATCAAAAGTCTATATGGGAATCCCTTTCAAACGGTGTACCTAAAAAATTTGAAGGATATCGGCTCACGATGAGCACAAATAGAGACAACAAGAAGTCTGTGCTATGCTTGCGAGAAGATAAAGAAGGCCTTTGCCACGTTGACGGTCATTTACAACTTGATATCCGGCCCGGATCAGAGGATTTTGTTGTCATCACGGACAATACAAAAACATCCTTTGGAATTACCACTACTGGATATCGCATTCAGCAGCCAGGTAAACATGACATTTTAGTCACCAACGACAATACAGACTTCTTTATGACTGCCAAGTTGGAAGATAAAAAGCCTCTTGCTTTTCCAATAGAAAAAGCGCCACAGGAAATCGCTGTTTTTTTAAACCACCACATTTTGAGCGGACAAAATCGTGAAGGCATGTCATTGAGACGTGTAGCCTCGGGGGTGATCGGCCTCGATGTCTTTTATTATGGCAGGCAAGATATTAAAATCTTTGGGAAACAATTTTTTGTTAGTGATGCGAAGGGCTTTCAACCTGGTCTTTATGTTAAATCAGGAGAGATTTATTTCAAGGGCAGCAAAGAGTATTATCCATTCTATTTTACGTCCTCACATCGCCTTGTGCTCGTTACAGATTTCGTCAATCCTAGAAAACCAAAAGAGCAGCGCTATCTCGTCTTCTTGAACACAAGCCACAGCCCATTCGAGCTATATTTCCCAACTCTCGGAAACCCTACCTGCAGAATTCCTAAACTCGAAGAGCCAAAAAAAGCAAAACCTGTGCATCGAGAAAAGCTCGAAACCAAAGCCAAAGATAAAAGATAAATTATAACCAAGGTAATTATGGCACGCCTAAACATTGTCCGCGAAAATCCAGAAACAAGAGCCCGCGAAGTGACGGAATACAACATTCCGGAGTGCTTCGCTTCCATTGCTGATAAAAAAGCCCAACTGATTGCACTCAACTGCATTGAAGCGCTGGTCGATTGGGTTTTGACCTATGTTTACTCAGCTTATAACGCGTTTTATACGCTAAGAGTTGTCATGCGTGATCAGGCGAGATTAAGGCAGGATACCGGCGAAGTTGCCCTGCACAGTTTCAGCGACGGAACCCCTTTTGTGGATTTTACGAGAGACCAAGTTGCGGGCATTCGTCACACGCATGGAATCGCGATCCCCTCCCGCCAGCAGATACCTGGACCCGATTTTATCACTCTCAGAGCTGGAAATGCGGCCCGACGCGTTTTCTTTTCACGAAATCCTGAGCAGGAGCTCATCTTTTCTCGTGAAGCTGGAACACATTATGTTGCAGTATTCGATGGCGAAGATGATATTGAAGGTCTCTTTGAGATTGTCGAAGATGATCGCCCCGATGCAAACGCCGATTACAAAGAGTGGAGTGTTAACACAGCTCAAACAGAGCGTCTCGCGTCCATAGTCGGCGCCATTCAGCTTGGCCCCGAAGAAGAGATCTACATAGCAGAGGCAATCTCGGCCAATGCGCAAGAGATGCTTGCAAACGCGGCTAACGACTAACGCTTCATCAGCGTAATTGTTGTCATCTCGCCGTTGAGATCCCAGGAAGCTCCTTCACATTTTTCGAAAAGAACTTCTGTCGCAAGCGTTTCATGCATGATCATCTCGCGGAAGGTCTCGAAGCACTCTTTCACGCGGGGTGTGGTGTCCATCTTCACCTGAATGCGATCCGTTACAGCAAAGCCGCTATCTCTGCGCATCATGTTGAGTTTGCTGATGAGTTCACGCGCGAGTCCTTCCATGAGAAGCTCTTCATTTAACTCGGTATCAAGTGCAACGGTGATCCCTTCGCTGGTGAGCGCAATGCTCCCCTCTTTCACCCTGCGTTCTACGCTGATATCTTCGGGTGTGAGGAGAATTTTTTCGCCCTCAACGACAATCTCAACCTCTTTTCCTTGAAAAAGCTTTTGCAGAGATTTCTGGTTTAACTCTGCAACGGCTTTTTGCACCTGCGGCATCAACTTGCCGACTTTTTTTCCAAGGATGCGGAAATTGGGTTTAGCGGAGAGCGAGACAAACTTCTGCTCATCGGCATGGAACTCCACATCTTTCACGTTGAGCTCATCAGCGATGAGCCCCTTCTGCTTTTCAAGAGCCGCAAGTGTTCCCTTTTCGGTGCAGATCACATGCGCTTTTGAAAGCGGCTGTCGCACTTTGAACTTGTGCTCTTTGCGGAGCGCGTGCCCTGAGCTGACAACCGTCTGCACATAGGCCATCTCATTCTCGAGCTCTTCATTGCGCAGCTTCTCTTCCACTGAAGGAAAATCACACAGGTGAACTGAAAGAGGCTCCTTCTCCGTGCGCAAATTCAGATAGATCGCTTCCGCAACAAAAGGAATAAAAGGCGCTGCGACCTTCACAAGCGTCATCAGCACACGATAGAGCGTTTCAAATGCCTCATCGCGGTCTTGAGAGGCGACCTCTGACCAGAAGCGCGGGCGCGATCTGCGGATGTACCAGTTGGTGAGCTGGTCGATGAAGGAGACAAAGGGCTCAACTGCTTTTCCGAGATTGTAATCATCCATCGCTCCCCTCACACCAGCCACGAGCTTTTGCGAGAGGGAGAGAATCCAGCGGTCGATGTCGGCTTGCGGATGGAACGCTTTTTTACTCTGCGGTTGCCACTGGTAGATCTTGGCATAGGTCGCGAGGAAATGGTAGGAGTTCCAAAGCGGAATGAGCACCTGTCTCACCACCTGCTCGACCCCCTTTTCAGAGAAGCGAAGGTCTTCTGCTTGTACTGCCGGACTACTGAGAAGATAGAGTCTCAGTGCATCGGCCCCATACTCGTTAAAGACCCGATCGGGCTCAGGGTAGTTTTTGAGCCGTTTGGACATCTTTGCGCCATCTTCTGCAAGGATGATCCCGTTCACGATCACATTTTTAAATGCGGGCTTGTGGAAAAGAGCAACAGCAAGAACGGTGAGTGTATAGAACCAGCCACGCGTTTGATCAAGTCCCTCGGCGATAAAGTCTGCGGGGAAACCCTGTTCAAACAACTTCTGATTTTCAAATGGGTAGTGACCCTGCGCATAGGGCATCGAGCCCGACTCAAACCAGCAGTCGAAAACCTCTGGGATGCGGCGGAAGGTCTTTCCATTTTCGACAAAGGTGAGATCGTCGATGTGGTGGCGGTGTAGGTCATCAATCTTTTTGCCCACGCGTTCTTCAAGATCCTTCACAGAAGAGATGACGACAACATCGCCTTTCTCGTTTCTCCAGAGAGGAATCGGCGTTCCCCAGTAGCGATTGCGCGAGATCGCCCAGTCGCGTGCATTCTCGAGCCACTTTCCAAAGCGGCCATCTTTGATATGCTCCGGAACCCAGTGGATCTCCTGATTCGCAGCGATGAGCTTCTCTTTGATCTTTTCTACCGAGACAAACCAGGTCTTTACCGCTTTGTAGATGAGCGGCGTGTCTGAGCGCCAGCAAAATGGGTAGCGGTGGCGGATCTGTCCATGGTGGAAGACCTTCTTCTCCTCTTTGAGACGCTTGATGATCTCTTTGTCTGCGTCTTTAACAAAGAGCCCCTCGTAGTCGGGAACTTCGCTTGTATATCTTCCATTGTGATCGACAGGACAAACCGGCTCGATCCCTTCGCGTGTACAGACAAAAAAGTCCTCCTCACCAAAAGCAGGCGCTGCGTGCAAGACCCCCGTTCCATCCTCGCTTGAGACAAAGTCATCTTGTAAAATGTGAAACGCTTTCTGCTGTTTGCGCGTTGCAAAGTAAGGGAAAAGCGGTTCGTACGGTTTCCCAACAAGCATTTCCCCTTTGAACGTCTTCTCTAACTGATACTCTTTTGGATCTTTGAAATATTCAGAGAGACGCGACTGTGCGAGAATGTAGTGCTGCCCTGTTTTAAGCTCCTTTATCTTTACGTAGTCGAGATCGCGCTTCACGATCAGCGCAAGGTTCATCGGCAGCGTCCAGGGAGTGGTCGTCCAGACAAGAATTTTTGTGTTTGGCTCTTCGGAAAGTGTAAAAATCAGTGTGAGCGAGGGATCATCCACATCGCGGTAGTTGAGATTGGCTTCGAAGTTAGAAAGCGGTGTTCCCAGCTTGGCCGAGAAGGGCATCACCTTGAACCCTTCATACACAAGACCGCGCGCATAGAGCTGCGAAAAGACCCACCAGACCGACTCCATGAAGTCTTTGTCCATCGTCCTGTAGCAGCCAGAAAAGTCGATCCAGCGCCCCATCCGGTCGACAGTTTTTTCCCATTCTTGCGTGTAACGCAGAACGATCTTGCGGCACTCCTCGTTAAAGGCGCCAATGCCGAAATGTTCGATGGCAGAAGCCCCTGAGAGCTCCTTCGCCTTCTCAATCTCATTCTCGACAGGAAGCCCATGGCAGTCCCATCCGAAACGGCGAGGGACGTAGAACCCCTTCATCGTGAAGTAGCGCAAAACTGCATCTTTAAGAGTACCGGCCAGGATATGGCCATAATGAGGAAGACCCGTCGCAAAAGGAGGGCCGTCGTAAAATGTAAAGAGAGGAGCGTCTTTTCTGTCCGTGACCGATTTTTCAAAAATCTTCTCGCGCTTCCAGAAGCTTAGAACACGCTCCTCTCTTGAGGGAAATGACTCGCTGGTTTCTGTCTCAAACATGCTTGGTTATTCTATAACCAAGCAGGAGTTTTAGGCGAGAAAAGCTGTGATTTCTGCGCGCGCATCAAAAATCCAGTTCACCAAACCGGCTGTTGCACGTGCGCCATACTCTGGAGAGATCGCACCCACAGCGCCGATTCCAGTAGCGATCAGAGCAACTGTCATATCCACCATAGAACGTTTTGCAAGAGTGTTCATATGCGCGTTTTGTCCCATCTGGATAAGAGCCGCAACCCCATAAATGAGCGTCATGACAAAGTTGTGTATACAAGATGCGCAAGAAATTAGACCCGCTTCTAAAAAGCGAGAACGCGCATTGATGAACATACTGGCTTCAGGCTCCACAGATGCAAAATAACCCGCGTTTCCACTCACGGCCGCACCGAGCGCTCGAACAGAAGTCGAATTTCCCACCACTTCGCCGGTTTGCGCGACGTTCACAAGTTCCTGAGCACCACCGCGAAATAATTCTAAAATAGCAGACATAGTTTCTCTCCTTTTCTTTGCTAGAAAAATTCTGGCCTATATTATATTCCCTTTCGAATTGCTTAGGCGATCCTAAAGAATTTCTAAGCAATTCCGCAAGACGCTTAGAATCAATGCATTGCGACTTAAAAATATCTCTTAACCAATATTTCGCGATTTAATTCGCAATTTGTTACCATTCTAACGGGGGTGTAAAGGTTTCGACTTGGAAACAAAGTATTAGTGGCATGCGGAGGATATCGGTTGGCCTCCTTAAAAAACCGGTAAAAAAGAATTGATACACACGAAAGTGATGCATTAATGGCTGCTTAAGACCTAACAGTCTTGAACGCTCGATACCCCAGTGCCTGACCAGGAGCGCTGGGAGTATCGTCATCAACCCTGGTGTGAAGCTCCTAAGTTCATCTCTTTTCGCGGGGTGCTTCGAGACAAGAAGAGAGGCGTCTGCCCGTCGTGTAGTGCCTTTCAGCAGGGCCGACGTAAAAATAAAGGCGCTAAGCATGTAGACATTAGTAGGGAGTTTGCTAAGGACGAGAGTTCGATTCTCTCCACCTCCAATAAAAGGCCGGGCCAAAAGCCCGGCTTTTTTTATTGGAGGTGAGCAAGCCAACAGTTTGGCTTGCGTGAGAGAATCGAGTCGAGGGCTCTGTTTTGCCTAGTGGCAAAACAGCCCGAGATCGCCACCCCGGCAGACAGCGCTCCCGAAGGGCGCTGCGTGAGGGGTTCTCCCTCTCCCCCAATCATCTTTAAGGATTCAGTTTCACGACCGTAGCCTTTTGTTTTTTAGTGGTATCCAACAAGAAATTCAAGCCAAAAATCCGCGTGCGCAGAGCCCAATTAGGCAGTATTTACGCATTAGACTAGATAAAACTGGTGTAAAACTCTTTGCTTTTGACCACCTTTCTTCTATGCTTTCTTCCCTTATGCTAGAGCTAAACCTACATCAAAATCCAAAGAGAGCCGTCTATTCCAGGATTTCAAATCCCGTTCGCAAAGCGGGCTATCTATTCGCGCTCTGCGCAACAAATCCCCTCTATTCAAAGCACAAACAATTGTTAGGAGGGGTTTTAGATATGCTAGACGGTCTCGAATATCATATAGGCAAGATACGAACTTATGAAAAAGCTGCTTGCAGATTCATAGCTAACCTACACGCCCTGAGCAAAACGAAAGAACCTTTTAACTTAACAACTTTATCAAGAAGAGCTAATCACCACTTAGCAGTACATGAAGCGGTGGCATATATTGGTCGTCTTGGACAGCTGTGCGTTTTTTTTGAGTCAAAATGGTTTAGCGATGTCACCGGAAAGACCAATATAGCACTTAAAATACCATCGATTTTAGCTCTAATGCCTCTGCGAAATAAACATTCTGCGCACAGACAACAAGACGATCCGCGAAAAGATGACTGCAGCAGCCTGGGTTTTAATGAATTTGGATTAAAGCACTGCTTGGTAGGATTCAGAGAAGAACCTAAGAATATAAACATCCAATACTCTTTCCCAACCAAACAACGGCACTCTCTCCTCAAGGGTCACCATCCTTCTCCAGTTCCCGACATAGAACACTTAGGAGAGAATAATAACATTATCATTTTTACTCCGACCAAAATTCATCAGAAAGTAGTAAACGAAGCCATGACCCTTCTTGAGCTGTTTTTTGGATTTCAGCCGTAACCTCTTTTTGATTACGTACCACCAATTCTAGATGTAACCCTCAGAGGAATCTTGTCACACGCTAATGTTTCATATGCGCAAAAAAGTGATATTTTTTCTTAAACTACGCAAATACTGCGCAATTTCCAACGAAACCCATCGTTTCCCACCTTATTTTCAAGGAGTTACCTCTCTATTCTCTGATGGAAAATCAAGCTCGTTTAACAAGATTTTGTTTTTCTCGATTTTTATAATTTACAAACATATCATCTATCCAGATTTAGATTAAAAATAGATTATTTTAATGAATAAATTATTTTGTTTTTCTGGAATTTTTATTTTAGTTCAGGCTGCGTTACTTGGATGGGATGGCTATGACTACAATTCTGGAGAATACATTGAAATCGAAAAAGGCAATCTAGTGCGCCGATATAAAGACATCGAAGTATATCACTACGGCGATGGAACCTATCACGATGAAGAGGTCCAAGGATTCGAAGGCGATGAATTAGAAACTTACGACTATAACACGGGTGAATTTCACTATTACGACATGGATTAACTAAGAGGAAATGACATGCTTAAATATGCGAAACATGGGATGTTAAGCGGCGCAGTTTTGATTACAACGCTCTTTTCCACAAGCGCGTTGAGCGCTGCTCCCAACAAAGCTTATGAGTCTAAGTCCCACTCAACAAAAGCCTACAGCAAAAAGGCATACTCAAAGAAAGCTCCTTATGCGGGTTATGGTCAAAGCAGTAAAGTCAATGGTCGTTCAAAAACGAAAATAGTTTCAGGACACACGAAAAAAACGGCAAAAGGGTACATCTATGTGAATCCCTATGCAAGAAGTGAATAACTGGACAAATGCATAAAATCGTAGCTCTTATTTCAGGCCTCAGTTTTGTCCTTCTAGCTTCCTGTACGAAGTATCGATGTTTTGATGTAAAAGTTGATTCGATCTGTAGCACTTCAGCTAACCAGAAAAAGGCCTACGTTCTTTTGCCTGGCAATAAAGATGGCAAGATTAATGATTTACAATTTCAGGAATTTGCTGCCTATACTGACAAAGCCTTGCAAGCTCAGGGCTTCAAAAAAGCATCCAAGATTGATGACGCTGAAGTGGCAATTCTCTTATGTTACGGCATAAGTGACCCGAAGTACTATGAATACACATACTCTGTGCCAGTGTGGGGACAAACTGGTATCGCTTCTTCCAAAAGCAGCGGAACCGTCAACCGCTTTGGAAATTCGGTTTCCTTTTCAGAAAACACTTCATACACTCCTAGTTATGGAATTGTTGGATCCTCCACGCGTGTCAGCGCTGGGGTTGCGTTTGCTAGATACCTAGTCGTTAGTGGAATAGATCTTGAGCAATTCAAAAAGTCTGGAAAAATTGAAGATGCCCAAGAACTCTGGTCTACAAAGGCCAATAGCGTCGGAGAATCGGGAGACCTTAGGGAAATATTCCCCGTTTTGTTAATTGCTTCGCAAAAGCACATTGCGGGCAACACCGGAAAACAGATTTCTTATTCCATTAAAGAAGACAAGAAACTATCCGAACGACTAAAGACGCTAAAGGGCTAGGGGCACCACCTCGTCATTACGCGAGCTCATCATGACACCAGAAGAAATTGTAAATCTTTCGCTCTCAACTCTAACTTTTGCTTACAATCTCCACTTTGCGACCTTCAAAAATAAAACTGTTCAAGATATTCACATAACCAACCAAATATTAGACGGATCAATTCAAGCCTCGGATGATTTCGCAATTTTAACAAACAACTGCGTCCTCTCGTTATTTTTAGCTCATGCCATTTCCTTGCATGAATCATTAAAAGAACACTCAAAGGAACTTAATCGGGATCACAAGTCACCCGCCGATTTACTATGGCCAATCCGACAGTTTGTTGAAGAACTACGGCATGCTCATGCACACCCCAAGGGATTGAGATTTGTGTGGGATGCCAACAAAGGAAAGAAATCATCGCATACGTTCCAAATTCAGCTTCCCGTTATTAAAACTTCAAAGGGAACACAATATGATCCAAACTCAGCCAATATGCGCAAATTTTTATGTAATGTAATGCCTGGGCAGGAATGTCAGATGAGTGGAACCTTCTTACTAGAAATCATGATTTTCTCTTTTCATATTAGAGAAATAGTGAAATTTCGAGAAAAGTCAACCTGCGATGAGTTCTTAAAAAAATTCGAATCGTCCTGGAAGTAACGTAAATTCTACGTTTTAAGATCAATGGCTTCAGATTCTACCGCTAGAGCTTTTAGGTTCTTGGCTTTTTCTTGAAGAGTTTCCAGCAAGGCCATGTCTTCATTATCTGCTCGCAGTTGTTCCTCAGAGCGCCTTCTCTGATCAAATTCTTCGTAGCGCTCTAGGGCAAGTGCTTCTGCAACTTGGGCGGAGACTTTGCCGGCATGCTCAAGAAGATCCTTCTCGTTGAAGGAGAGGAAGGCGTCGAGCTTTTGCTCCCATTCAGCCATCGTCACTGTTTTGCGGCGCTTTGCCTGGCTTTCTGCATAGTCGAGATACATCACGACAACTGCATTCAACTCCTCAAGCTCTGCTTGCTCGAGATAGTTTTTGGCTATCGTAACATCCTGCTGTCGCACTCGACTCCCCTTCCAGCTTTTAAGTCCCATGTTGGACGACTTTGGATCCGCGCGTTCGACAATGATTTCAGCAGCTGTATGATGAGTGGTTGCCCACAGCATCTTATTTTGAACTTTCTTAAAGAAAAGCTGCGCCTCATCACTCTTGGAATCGTAGTCGACAGCTGTGGCATAGATATCTCGCACCTTCTGGTAAAAGCGCTTTTCGGAGGCTCGAATCTCGCGAATGCGCTCAAGCCATTCGTCAAAATAATCCCAAGGCGTTGGTTCCTTGAGCCGCGCATCATCCATCACAAAGCCTTTAACAAGGTACTCTTGAAGGATCGTCGTAGCCCATTTGCGGAATTGAATGCCACGCGGAGAACGCGTTCGATAACCTACTGAGAGGACCAGATCAAGGTTATAATGAATCACCTCGTAGAGCTTGCCATCAGTGGCAGTTTGTCGGAATTTCCGACAAACTCGTTCTGGATCTAGCTCTCCGTCTCCAAAAATCGCGCTTATGTGCTCTGCGATTGTGGAACGCCCCTTTCCAAAAAGTTCGGCAATTTCAGCCTGTGTTAACCAAACAGTCCCATCATGGGTTCTCAACTGGATCGAAGTTGTTCCATCCTCTGTGCTGTAGAGGATGATTTCCCCATCTGCCATGCTCGACCTCACTAAACATAAATTTAGGAGAAGTTAGCCGAAATAGGAAAGTTCTTCCAGTCGAAAATAGAGATCAAAGAAGTCTGTAAGCGATTTGCAGAAAACTGTGCATTGTCGCTGCACGGTTTTGCATATAGCCATGCATATGAGAAAGGGGTGATTGCACGGTGTTTTGCTTTGCAAAACAGAGCGAGATCGCCGGCCCGGCAGACTCGGGCATCGCCTGTAGCAAGAGGGCTTCTCCCCATCGCAAAAAATAATGACAAAAGGCACATATTAGGCCAGACTATGATGCAGAAAACGAAAATACATTCAGAGGGATGATGAAAAAAAGCAGAAAATCTGCGCGAGAAAAACTCGATCGTGAAGAGAATGACCTCCTCTCCTCTTTTGAAAAAGGCGAATGGAAAACAGTAACCAATATTAAAAAAGAAAAATCGCATGCTCGAAAAGCTGCAGCAAAAACAACGCTTATTGCCAGCGTTTTATATAAATATGCTGCAGGACATTTGGCTCTCTAATCTTTCCTGTTCGGCAGAGGATACAATGAGTTGTACGCAAGCAAAAATAGATTTTCTGGTTACGCAAATGAAAGAAGCTGGAAGCATTCGCGCCAAAAAGATGTTTGGCGAATATGGAATCTATTGCGATGAGAAGATCGTTGCCTTAGTTTGCGATGATCAATTGTTCGTCAAGCCCACACAGGCTGGAGAAGAGTTTATAGGAGAAGTAGTGGAAGGCTTTCCCTACCCGAAAGCAAAGCCCTATTTTCTCGTTCCGGAAAAGAAGTGGGAAGATAAGAATTGGCTTGCAGAACTGATTCGGCTAACGGCAGCAGAACTCCCGGCTCGGAAGAAAAAGTTCTGAACGCATCTTACCATCTTTCAATTCGTTGGGTGATCCTTATCTTAAAAGTGCAAGATATTCGTTATTTGAACTTGTAAGTAATCCTTACTGGTTGCCCCCATTTCACCTTCTTTGCTCACGTAAATATCGCTTATATGCAAGGTTACGTTCTGCGGAGTGATTTGAAAAAGATCGGCTATTTCCATAAGCGTTAACCAAACAGTTCCTCCCATGGCTTTGAGCTGGATGGATGTTTGACCGTCAAAAAGTTAAACGGAAATTACGACCTTGCCGATGTGCTTTTGAGATTCGAGATGACGATAGGCCTCTTTAGCTTGTGAAAACGAAAAGACTTTGTCGATTGCGGGCTTGAGTTTTGTTGCTTCTACGGCGCGCATGAGGGCTTTCAGCTCTTCGTGAGATTCCATGAAAATTCCTCGAATCTGAATTTGGCGAGAGAGAAGATCACGAATAGAGATGTTAGCGTGCTGTCCAGAAAGGACGCCGATGACTCCAACGCGCGCGCTATAATTGCAGATGGGCAGAGTTTGCGCTAACATATCACCGCCAGCGACGTCGACTACCACGTCAACGCCTTCACCGTTTGTAATGTTCTTGATTTGGGCGGTCCAATCGCTTTCTCGATAGTTAACGGTTGCGGTGACTCCGAATGTTTTTTTTACGAAGCTCGCCTTTTCTGGGGAGGATGTGGTCATAATTGTTCTTGCGCCTAACGATTTTGCGAGTTGTGCGGCAAAAATAGAAACACCACCGGTTCCTTGTAGGAGGACCCATTCACCTGGGCGTGTTTTACCATGCGTTACCAGCGCCGCCCAAGCGGTAAGGCCTGCTATCGTAAATGTAGAGGCCTCCTGAAAATTGAGATGGTCTGGAACTTTCACGAGGGCGCCAGCTGGGTAGATGATCTCTTCTGCCAAAACGCCATCCACGCCCATGCCGCCAACGAAGGTTTTCGCCCAAGAGGCGCGCATTTTTCCCGCTGGATAATGTCTAAAGGGAGCGTTTAATACTCTATCGCCCTCCTTCAGTTCGGTAACATTTTTGCCGATTGCTTTTACGATCCCAGCCATATCTGAAAGAGGAATGAAGGGGGCTTGCTGTGAATTGTTATACTGATATTGTCCTCTTACAACCATCAGGTCTCTGTAATTTAAAGACCAGGCTTGAGGGGCTACTACTACTTCGTCATCCTTGGGGTTGTTCAGAGAATTCCGTTCGACCAGTTGGATCGCATCAATACCCTTTCCATTGACCAAGTAGTGTTTCATAAGATGATCTCCCCACCATTCCCGTATCTTCAAAAAATTGATGGCAGCATAACTGAAGGCGATGGATCTTTCGATCTTTTTTCTTAAGAGACCATCTTTAACAGCGCTGTGACAGTGTTCCAGTTTCTTGCTGTGGCCCTGACACCGATCAATCTCTCTGCTCCAGCTGCCAATTTTGAACGACCAATGCCATCAGGAGCGTAGAGATAGAAGACTTTTCCGATGAGTTGGAATCTCTCACTTGCCGATTTTATCCGATTCAACGCTTCAAAATCTGGCTGCTTTGGACTCTTAGCAAGAAAGTAGAGGTGGAGATATTTCGGGTGATCTGTGGGGAAGGGATTAGCATCGATCGCCTCTTTAAACTCTTCGAGATTTAGCACCATAATATCTGGCTCAAACCCATGATTGCTTTTAATGGCTTTGGCGATCTCTTGAGAGAGGCTTTCTGTTTTAGAGCGAGAAGCTTTAAACAAAACATTTCCGCTTTGAATATAGGTTTTCACGTCGACGCAGCCCTTAGCTTCCAGTATCTCGGTCAAGGTTTTCATAGATATGGCATTCTTCCCTCCGACATTGATGCCACGGAATAAAGCTATGAAAGTTACCATCGAGTGAGCCTCCAAATCCAACACGCTACTGGAGGTTTTATACCATTCTCAAATGAAACTCGAAATTGGAAATTTGACAAATTCAAAGAGGCGGTCATACGCTGAGTGCATGAAGTTTCGGAAGTCGTTGTTGCTGTCGTTTTTTCTTTTATGTGCACTCCCATCTCTTTATCCAGTATCTCTTGCGGAGCGCTTCAAGCAAAGTGGCTATGTAGAAATTTGCGATGAGACGCATGGAACGGATGTGTTCGGCTCTCTTTATGCGCGCTTCGATGCGCTCATCGAATTTCTTCAAACGAATCCCGTCTGGGCACAAAAATTATACGTCGCAAAGGAGCGTTTTATCCGAACGAAGGATAGAAGCTTCTACTCCACAGATTTTTTTGGTTTCTACGACGAGTCTGAAAGAGAAGGAAGAAATCAGATATCTTTCTATTACTCGACGCATTTCCATGAATTTATTTGCTCACACTACTCAGAATTCAACCTGGTTCCAGAAATTACCTGTTTTTTTCAGGCCTGTCTTGAGATCCAAAAATCATACGGAAATCTATGCGCTGCGGCGGCAGCTGAATTGGGAATAGAAGCGATTTTCGCTTCGTCATCTGGACACGCCCCTATCCTTTTCAAGGTGGTTAAATATCTTCCCTCCTATGTCGCCATAAGGCCTCATTACGATGGGGCGGCATTCTCTCTTTTTCTCGACAGCACAGACAATCAATCTCTTCTTCTTTCTCCATATAAATCTTCGTTCACGATCGATGATTTTTTTTCTCCTCCAAGAGAATTTCCTAGAGGACGCAATCAAAATTCTATCCTACTTATTCCAGGAGTGTTTCTAACTGAATTTTCCATTCAGCCAACGCCGCACATTGTCGTGCAAAGCGGTCAAACCAGATATGCAACAATCGCATTCGCCATGAGGCCTAACTACACTCCTCATCAAAGCAAACACTCCCCGCTTCCCAGCTTCAGAGACAATCTCTGAATTAAACGTGAGGAGATCCTAGGGGATTCCGCGTTTAATTCGGAGAATGTCTCTTAGACCTTGAATAATTTTTTTGAAGGCAATAGGATGACCAAAAAAATCAGAGATCTTTCATGTTCAGGTATTGGGTTTTTTTATTCACCTCAAACTCCCTGTTTGCATTAACGACGCTCAATGTCACGGTAGATACAGACAATAATCCAGGCGGCATAGGAGAAGCCGGTGATTTGAGATTTTGCTTGAACTCAATGAATCAAGATTTAAGCACAATACCCGATGATTATGCGATTCTCTTTGCTTTTCCGATGACGATTCAACTCAATGGAATTCTGCCGATCATTAACAACTCCTCAAATCCTGTGAATATCACGATTGGTAACGCAGGTTCTAGTCCTACGGTCACAATTGACGGTAATTCGGGCACTTACAGCGGATTTTTCATCCCGATGGGAAATGTAACTATCCAAAACATGACCCTTCAAAACCTCACTGCAAAAGGAGGCGATGGCGGAAACGGAATTTCAGGTGCGGGTGGCGGTATGGGAGCCGGAGGGGCCATTTACGTACCTCAAACTTTTTTAAATGGGTCTAATCCTTCTGTGACCTTGATGAATGTATTGATCAACAACTGCTCCGCGGTGGGTGGAAATGGAGGAAGTTATTTCAATATCTCCTCCCCTACCGGCAATGAAGGCGGGGGTGGTGGCGGGGGCTTTAGCGGAAATGGAGGTAGTGTTACGGCAAGTGGAAGCACAGGCGGCGCTGGTGGCGGCGGTTTTGGCGGAAACGGAGGAGATGCCACGCTTGCAACAGATGATCCACAGGGAGGAGGAGGAGGTGGTGGTGGTGGCTTGGGATCTCGTGCTACTTTAGGAACGCCTACAAATCTTGGGAATGGTGGCTCTGATGTGGACATCGGCTCCGATGGAGCTGGTCATGGTCTCATGATTACTGCTGGCTCTGGTGCAGGCGGCAACGCTGGAGGAAGTAGTGCGGGAGGTGGAGGTGGTGGGGGCGGCGCAACACCTGGAGGGGGCGGTGGCGGAAGCTTCGGAACAAGTGGAACGCAAGCGCAAGGTACAACGCCTCCGGGAGGAAGCGCTGCTCCCTCTGGAGGTAATGGAGGAGATGGAGGAGGAGGGGGCGGCGGAGGAATCGTAGTAATCGGTACTACAAATGGAATTGATGGACAGGCCGGGAGTGGCGGCTATGGCGGCGGTGGGGGTGGCGGTGCTGGCACTGGGGCCTATGATAGCGCATATACTGTGCGTGGTGGATCCGGAGGAACTGGTGGCGGTGGAGGCGGCGGCGGAGTCGATCAGTCTGGCTCGACGCCTGCGGGAGGTGGTGACTCTCTTGGCGGTGGAGGTGGGGGTGGAGGCGGTCCCTCCAGCGGTTCGCTTTCCGCCGGAGGAACGGATATAGGCCATCTCGGCGGCGGAGCTGGAGGAGATGGCGCAAGTACCTTTGGGCCTGGCTCTGGTGGCGGTGGAGGCGGTGGCGGAAGCGGTCTCGGAGGCGCTATTTTTGTGGATAGTGGCTTGAATTTCACCATTCAAGCAATCCCAGGAATTCCCACTGTCTTCAACACCCCAAACAGTACAGCACAAGCCGGCATGCGTGGAACAGGCGGTCCTGATGCTACCGATGGGAGTGACGGATCTGCATTGGGAAATAGTATTTTTCTGCGTACGGGTTCTTCGCTCACCTTTCGAGCACAAGATGCGAATGATCTTTTGATACTGGGCGATCAAGTCTCATTTGTGGATGACACTCAGTTCGGTACAGTAGGAACAGCTGTTTCAGTCAACGGCAACGGAACTGTCATTTACAACGGAACAACCGCCTATCAAGGGACTGTCCAGATCAACAACGCGAATTTTAAAGTGAATGGACAGATCGATCAAGCGTCCATTAACGTTTGCAGAAACATTGGTTTTAGCCAGCAAAGGGGTCAGCTCAGCGGCATCGGGACCTTGACGGGTAATGTCTTCGTCAATTCCGGCACGATCTCTCCAGATACTGGGGGAACACTTACGCTCGGAAGCTTGACTCTAAGTCCAGCAGATCCGCTTAACAACACCCTTGGAAGCCTTGTCCATATCGAAATCAACTCGGGCGGGACATCTTTAGTATCCGTTACAGGGCCCGCATCGCTCGCAGGTGTCTTGGAGATCACACTCGATCCAAACGCTAATCCTGGAGCATACACCGTTCTCACTTCGTCAGGTATTACAGGCACTTTTGATTCCGTTGCTTTTACGGGGACAAGCCCAAATTATTCGCTCTCCTATCTTCCGCTCGGAACTCCTACGTTTGTGCAGTTCAATTTTTTAGGCTTTTCCCCCTCCTTTCCGACTCTTTCCACACAGGGTCTCCGAGGTAACAACCTAAGAGTTGCTAATTACCTCAATATTCTAGGCCCAGAGGCAGATTCGTTGGGATTGACAGATCAATTTGCTCTTTTAAACGATCTCTCTCCTTCGCAGTACAAAAAGGCCCTTGAAGCCATCAGCCCCTCGAGAAACTCCATTCCCTCATTTGTTTCGCAAAACACTATGTTCATGTTTTCCGGATCGCTAGGCTCTCATTTTGCGAAGAGACGTCTTGCACGCGGTGCCAGTAAAAGTCGCTTTGCAAAGGAAACGGCTTTCTTAGCTTGCAACGATTTTTTAGCAGACAATCACTCTCTTCAGAGAAGGATTTACGCACCTTGCAAAAACCCCGATTCTCAAGTATGGGCAACTGGTTTCGGTCAATTCAGCCATCAGAATTCTCAAGATCAAACGCCTGCTTTTGATTTCAACAGCGGAGGCCTTTTTGCAGCTTATGATTACGGCAATACCGATCAAGGGTACATCGGCACGCTTGCAGGATACGCTCACTCATCGGTTCACGAGCATGAACCTTCAGGAAATAGCCATTTAGATGCGGGATATATCAGCCTCTATGGAACGAAGTATTTCTCCGATTTCTTCATCGACGCTTCCGTTTGGGGCAACTATACGAAAGTCGAACAAAAGCGCACCATCTCCTTTCCTGGTTTTAAAAAGAGCGCAAGAAGTTCTTATAACGCAGAACAAATCGACCTCCACTTTGGTGCAGGATACGATTTCAATAAAAACACCGTAACTATCGAACCCTTTGCTTTAATAGATTGGGTCTTCGAATGGGACCAGAGCTATTCGGAGAAAGGAGCCGCTCCCTACAACATGACGTTCCCCTCTAGAACTTCATGGATGATACGGTTTGAAACGGGCCTCAATGGATATAAGACAACGACTTACAGCTGGGGAGTTTTTATCGCGCAGGCGAAGTTGAGCTATGTCTACAAAAAACCTCATAACGTAGGACGTCTTAACCCAGCGATTATTAGCGCTCCGACATCCTTTGTCGTCGAGGCTTTTACCGTCGAACAAAGCCTCATCTCTCCCGCCGCAGAGCTTTTTTGGCAGACAAACTGGAACGGTTTTGGATCCGTCAGCTATGCAGGAGAATTTGGAAGCGGTTACAGTTCCAATCAATTCTTCGCAAAGATCGGATACGCTTTTTAAAAGTTGTCGACTACTCCTTAAGAACAGCGGTGCAATGACCACATCGTAAGGCGTCGATCGGGATTTCCATTTTGCATTCGGGACAAGCTTTTTGCGCAAAAAGCATCGCCTTTCTATGTAGACGACTCAAAACTTTCACAAGAATAAATACAGAAAAGCCCACGACAAAAAAGTTGAGAAGCGCTCCGATAAAAAGACCCAACTCTATTGTAACAGCAGGACTGGCCTCAGAGGCCTCTTTCAACGTGAGTTTAAAGCGGCTAAAGTCAACGCCTCCAACTAAAAAACCCAAGGGGGGCATCAGAACGTGATGGACCAAGGTGTCGACAATCTTCGTAAATGAAGCTCCTAAGATGATACCCACGGACATATCGATGACATTTCCGCGACTCAAAAATTTTTTCAAATCCTGATAAAATGCCATAACACCGTTGAGATTCCTTGAAAGAAATTATCTGCAAAATAGACGTTTTTCTGAACAGCTTTGTGCTAATGAAAGCCCGTATCTACTGTTCTCGATGCAGCTTTTTCTGGCCCCTTTGCCTAAGTAGATAGAGCGTGATGCAAGAGCTCGCAGATCTGGAAACGATTGCCGTCGGAATCTACCACTGTTTGCATTTTTACATGACCAGGAACTTCGATAACGTCCCCTTCACATTTTGCGCCCTTCTTGATCATTTCGCTTTTCACCTTTTCAAGATCTTCCACAGTGAATGTGACGACGGCGTTTTGCCCAGCTTTTACCTTTTCGTGGGGAGCTTCCTGGGCAATGCCAAGACGAGAGCCTCCTTCATATCCTTCCAATTCGGCCCATCCGAACTCTTCGTTAAGCTCCATCAGCTTCAATCCCACAACCTCCGTATAGTATTTAACGGCATCTCGGATATTTTTAACGACGATCCAGCTCAGTCCAATATTTTTAACTCTCATAAAATTCCTCCGTTCATTAAGACAGTTTCCAACATCATTGAAATTTTTATCGCATATGCTCTTTCCACGCCCCTTGGGGAATGGTAACCGCCCAATTTCTCCATCCTTCTTGATTGCGATATAAATACATCTCTTCAGCCTTTACGATATGCAAGCACCCTTGGCTAGGTACGCGATCAGGAAATCGAATGCCATCCAAATGGTCTATCTCGTGTTGAAAAATACGAGCGACGTAACTAAAGTGCGTTTCATAGATTTCACGACCTTCTCTGTTTAGAGCTTTTATTTTGACCCTACTTGGTCTTTTTACGATCCCCTTCACGTTACCAGTTGAAAAGCATCCTTCATACCACTCTTCGGTTTCTTGGGAGAGCTCTATGATTTCAGGATTGATATAAATGCGAAGCTCAGAAACTCCACCCTTTCCATCTGCTTTCGTATCAACCAGAATAACACGTATATCTCGACCTATCTGTGGAGCAGCTAATCCCACCAGAATATGCTTCTTCTGGTCAGACTGCTCTCCCTTTGCAAAACTAAGCATGCGATCGAATAGCAACTGCATATGCGGGTCTTTTATGTTTTCAGCTGTCAATGAACGACAACGAACACCCAGAATAGGATCTTGGCAATCCACAAACCGAAGGGGTTCCGCTGATAAACCAAACGGTAAATTAGATAAGGTCACAAGGAGTCCAAAAATTAAAGTTCGCATAAATTTCCCAGATCATACCCATCTTCTAAATTCTATCCAATCACGTGAGGACCTTTCATATTTTCAGAGCTCTTTTAACCATCTCCTCCATCTCTAGGGGAATCTTCTTCTTGGTAAAGCGACCAAGAATAAAATAGTAAAAGAGGGACAAAGGCCCCCGAACCTCAACACGAAAAGTCACATGCGTTTTGTCAGCACCCTGATGCATAGATTGATAGCTGACGACTTTCGCAAATGAAAGGTAGGTTTCTTGAACGACCAACTTCAGAGGTTCAACCCGTATTAATAGAGTTTTGAAAAGAGGGGTCCCGACAAATTTAGTATGACCTGCAGTGCCAGCCTGGAATGGGCCATCGATTTGACTTAATTCTATCTCTTGATCCCAGGTTTTCCAATTTTCAACATCTTGCCAAACTCTCCAAATTTGCACGGGTGTGGCTGTTGTTTCGACTGTATGTTCAACGATCAACATGTTCTAAAACTTCCTCCTTTAACCATGAAATTTCTAATCCGAGTTGGGCGATCCCATACCGCAGCGCTTTGAGACGAACAGTTTTAAGAGATGAGCCGGCTAAGTTCTCCAGCCTCTCTTCAATTTTCCTGTACTCTTCGTAAGTTTTCTCGACTTTCTCTAATCTTTCCTGAAACAGCCGAACCATCTCCTTTCGATCAGTCACAAAAAAGAGTTTCAGAAGAAACTCGTTGCGCGGGGTTTCTGATCCTGTCGGACTTTCAAACCAGGCTCTAAATTCCTCTCGCCCCCTTTCTGTAATCGAAAAGATCTCTTTCTTTTTCTTCCCAACATAAGCCAGCTCGGAAATCACCTTTCTCTCTTTTGCCAAAGCCTTCAGTGTCGGATAGATTGTCGAGTCAGACTCGCGCCAGAAATACACAGTCGAACGCCCCATCAGAGCCCTGATCTCATACCCTGTGGAAGGACCCGCAAGGAGCACCCCCAAAATTGCATAGCGGGTTTTATTGAGTGATCGCATGAAAAATACCCAGTTTCTGGGCATTATGTGGGCGCTGATGATTTTTCAACTACACAAATCAATTTTTGAGCTAGCAAAGCAGAAAAAGAACTCTTTGTGTACGATCCATTTAGAGACACATGAAGATTAGCGAATATAAACATCCGGTTCTCTTTTATCTTCTATGCACGCTCACCACCTGGTTCTTCTGGTTTGCTGCGGCATATTTGAGCCACCTTCCTGCCAATGAGGGTGATTACGCCACTTGGAGCGGAGCGTTGTTGCTAGTCGGCTTAGCAAGCCCTATGGTGATTGCGTTTTTGATGATCTACCTGAACCCGCAACTACGCTCCGATCTGCTGAGCAGGCTTTTTACTTTTAAAAAGGCGCGACCCGTCTACCTCTTCTTAACATGTTTTCTGATGCTTGGAAGCATCCTATTAGCTCAGGCCGTTTCACTAATTTTCGGTTATAGTGCTGACCAGTTTGCTTTTTCAGGTGGAACCTCTTTTTCCTATTCGCTTTTTCCTGCGTGGGTCATGCTTATTTTGGCACCTGGCGTAGAAGAGCTTGCTTGGCACTCATACGGAACCGACTGCCTTCGATCTCGCTTTAGCCTCTTTACCACCTCACTGATCTTTACTATTTTTTGGGTGCTTTGGCATTTCCCCCTATCCTTTATCCAAGGTTACTACCATAGCAATATTGCTGGGATGAGCTGGATCTACGCTTTAAACTTTTCCTTCAGCCTGTTCCCTTTTGTTTTACTGATGAACTGGCTCTACTACAAAACTCATCGGAACATCATGGTCGCAGTCATTTTTCACATTACCGCTGGCGTTTTTAACGAGCTTTTTGCAACCCATCCTGACACCAAAGTGATTCAAACTCTTCTATTATCGACCTTGGCGATCATTCTGATTTTCAACGAGCCAAAATTTTTCTTCCTCAAAAAGCCTGCTCAATAATTCACGGAGAGAAGAAGAGGTGGGGGTTCAAAGCCGCTTCTTGTTCTTGCTTTCCAAGCGCTCGATGTATTTTTTTCGAATCTTTTTAAACTCTTCCTTGAGAAGATCGAGCTCCTCGTCGCTCTCGTCCTCGATCTCTAAAAAGAAGTCGCGTGTATTTTTTGTGCCATACAAGATCTCATCGAGTTTCAATTGAATTGAACGCGCTTCACGATACTGGGTGTTCTGAATTAAGATTACCATTAAGAAAGTTGTGATCGTTGTTCCGGTATTAATGATGAGCTGCCATCTTGCGTCAAATCCCAGAAAAAATCCGGAAGCAGCCCATAGGATAATTAAAAGAAGAGCCAAAAGAAATGCTATAGGAGACCCCATCCAGCGAGAGGTCTTCTCTGCTATGCCGCGGAAAGCGGATTGAAATTTATGCTTCGGCAGCGATGACTGTGCGTGAATTGAATTTTTTTCCATGAGAAACAGACCCTCTTTTTAATCTTAGCGCCGATCTCTTAACGAAGAGAATTCTTCAAACACTAAAGATCGGGACTTCTAGAATCTCGCCCAGACCCAGCCCTAGAGAGATGTAACGCAACTAGGCTTAATTCGACATAGCCAGTGTTAGATAATCCCGATCAACTTCAGAATAATAATCACAATGATTGGAACGCCCAACAACCAGAGAATGATCGCTTTTCCCATTAAGCCCTCTTTCAATGGATCTCGATTTATCTCTGAATTGCCACTGAGAGTGTTTTTATTCCACTAAAATTTCTGATCGCATTCTTTCAGAAATCTAATCGGAAAGCAGACCACTGGCCAGATCTTTGGCTAGCTTTCCATCCACAGCACTGTTGAGCTTCATAACCGCCTTCATGACCAGGCCCAGATCTTTTTTCGTCTTGGCACCTGAATCGGCGATTGCTTGAAGGACAATTTTTTTTGTCTCTTCTGCGGAAGGAGCCTTGGGCAAAAACTCTTGGATAATCGCGAGCTCGCTCTTTAACTTCCCCGCGATGTCGGGACGATTTGCTTGCTGGGCCTGTTCCAGAGCTTCCTGCAAACTGCCGAAATAGGTCTTGAATAGCTTCACGACCTCAGTGTCAGCCAGGCCCGCACGCGCGTCCACAGCCAATATTTTGGATTTCAGCATCCGCAAGGTATCTAGCCGAATCTGATCACGACTGCGCATTGCCTCTTTGATGCCTTCATTAATTCTCTCGATGATGGTCATAAATCCCCTCTTTTCAAAGTAAGATTAGGTAATTTTTGAATTTTCCCCCAATTAAAAGTTCTCGATTCAGCGAGTGAGACCGACGGCTTAGAGGAATGGATTTTTTGATTATAATTATTTTTAAATCAACACGACTAAAATTCCCATTATTCAATATTTATAACGCGCATTATAATTAGCAAGAAAAGAGAGATGGGATCATGACTGCTATTAGTAAAGCTTCCCCAAATTTCTTTCAACGTGACACCTCCCTAGCGTTCGGAATCTACAATGAAACCCGGTTAATCGCTACAGTAGCGCTAAATGCTTTTCAGATTGCAAGAGAAGTTGCTCCTCATGCGAAAGAACTTTCGAAAGGATCGCAGGTCCCTGTTGGCACAGAAAAAATTACGTTCAAAATTACGAACGAATTTCTCATCTATCTTGTCAAACCGAGCGCAAAAACCTCACCCACTCTGGAAAAAGTCGTCACGAGCCAAAGCTTGGCTAGGGTGGCAGCCTTTTTCTCACATGTAGATTTGTCCTCGTTTTGTTTTTTCAACCCCCACCGAATAAAAGAAAGCGAAATCCAGACTACCGTTAGGATCAACGTATCGCTTCCTTTAGAAATTGCCTACCGCCAGCACAAAGACTGGTTTAAAAAAATCGACATCCACCCTTCCCATCATAAATTCTCCTGTTTCGAGTATGTCATCGTGGAGTCAGGGTTTAACTTCGAAGAATTTCTGAAGTTTCTGCACCACGTAACAAAAGATCAAAGAGCTGTTTCCTTTTTCGACTACATCGCGTTTCTAAAATCCAAAGGGATGCAAGAAGCATCTTTACCAATGCAGTCTGGGGATATCCTGGTTTACTACAACGACAATAAGGAGATCATACACGCTGCTCTGGTCGCAAAAGATCCTAAGCAGGTTTACACGAAATTTGGCGACATCAACCCCTACGCCTACTTGCATCACGTCGATGAAACACCCATTGAATATGGAAAGCTTTTCCAGATCTTCCGAAAAAAAGCAGGAACCAAGTAGTAATTAATCAAAAACAACTTCGGGAAAATGGCCCTCCTAGTCGTTTGGCTGGTCGGCTCTAGTTTTGTATGTAGTGCCTTTGGGGATGTCGGTCGCAGAGTAAAAGCTGATGATTTTGAGAGCTTTATCTTTTTCTTGGTTAACGACGTTGTGCAACATGCCTTTCGGAATGAAGATTAAGTCCCCGCTTTTTACTTGAGATGTTTTTCCATTTAGGATGCTTTGGCCGGTTCCTTCAACAATTAAAATGGCCTGATCAAACGTGTGGGTCTCACTGCCGATTTCATTGTTCGGATTCGTTCGGGGTGAGATGTTCATAAACACAATTTGCTCCTGTTCGCCAGTAATAAAGGCCGTTTTCCAGTTTTCATTTTTTCTGGCTTTTTCAAGAAGGTTCTGAACAACAACTCCTTGGATTTTTTCGTTCCCATTCTCTTTGTTTTGAGCGGCGATGAACACTGTGGATAAAACTGCAAGAATCAATGAAGCAAATCCAAACGACCTCTTTCTAAATGCGACTATTTCCATGCGCAGACTCCTGGTAAATTAAAATGTGTTATATCGAATCTCTAAATGGAGGGCAAGTCAATCTGTTGCAAAGATCTTTTAGGATTTTTTCAAGAAGCAGGTTTTGAGAACAATAGTGCTTTTGCCCTCGCGGCACTCTACCTCATCTTCATTGTCGGTCAGATGGATATTCTTAAATTTCGCACCTCGTTTGAGGGTGATGGAAGACCCCTTTACCTTAAGGTCTTTAATGACCTGTACAGAGTCGCCCTCATTGAGAGGGTTTCCGTTGCTGTCTTTCACGTTCATCGTTTCTTCTCTCCTTTCAAGGAGCAGCGGGCCTTAAAGCGGTTTGGAAACCATCTGCATAACCAGCCTTGTAACCTTCAGCGCGTCCGTTGTTATAGATCTCTGTGGCGTTCTGATATCCTTTAGCGCGTCCTTCGCTGAAACCTTTGTTATACCCTTCTTCGCTTGCATCCGCAAAAAGTTTCATGATGCACTCTCCTGGTTCTAGTGCAATGGCGAAGAGCACCTGCCCTGTTCTGTAATTCACGAACAGGTGCGTACATTGTTTCAAAGTCTCTTGATTGGAGGCATTAGCCTCATCCACTTCCAGATTACCATATTTTGCATAGACTTCGATCTGCGAGCCAAGATGCCAGTCGTTGGGAACACACTCATAGTTTTTCGGTACGAGCTGAACATCATTCCACCATTCTGAAATGCTTCTCCAACGCTTGGAAAATCCAATTACCTTCCAGCAGCTTTTGTCGGATAACACGAAATATCCTTGTGTGTTTTGCAGTACAACTTTTGTGGAGAGCGCTTCTCTTTTTTCTGGCTCATCCGCACAGGCGGCTGAGCTGCTGAAAAGTACAATAACAACGAACAACCATTTTTTCATGCGACACCGTCCTTAAATCCAATGCGTTTGTAAGTTAGAAGGGAATTCTACGAAACTAGCGAATTTGTACCACTGAAAAGTTCAACCCAGCTCGACCTTATTGCGTAAATGGTGAATTTTACCACCGAGAGCACCGAGGCGCTTTGCGCAAGAAAAAATGGCAGGATGATGGGATGGTCTGAATAGGGAAAGAAAGAGACGAAGCTCTCTTTTTATCCGGGCCGCCTTGTTGATGTTTCTTTATCTCAGTCCGCTCGCTGGTAAAAACCAGACCATTTACGCACCCACCACCAGCTCCCCGATCTCTGTCTTTTTAATCCATTTTTTACTAAACTGGCGACATTTAATGGGATGGTATCGAATGAAGTATGGACTTCTTTTTTGCCTAGTATTTTCAACTCTTATTCAAGCTAAAGAGAGCGTTTGTAATTTTTCAGAGATCTCTTGCTTCCACCCCGCACCCCTTAAAGAGGAGACTATGAAAACACTAGTTGTTGTCGGAAAAGAATATGTTTCGCTCCTTAACCGCATAGGAGCAGATCAAAATCTTTCTCATGTGAAAGATGTTTTATCACTATGCGCACCCAAGTGCAAAAAAATCGTCAATGGATCGGTCTGGTTTGAAGGCAGAGAACATTTTGTATCACAGCTATTATCAACCGGAGAAAAGGTGGGATTTTGGCGCATTGAGCCCCTTGATATCATCCCCGGTAAAGATGATCGTACAGTTGTCGTGCGTTTCCTCGTGCACACCGAAAAGGCCGGGATTTGGAATACTCTTGTGATTTTACGTTGCAATAGCGAGCTTTTAATCACAGAAATCAATGAAGTATTCAACAGCTACGAAGGCCCTCGCTGAAAATCTTTTTGCGCTAGCAGTGGATTGTACTATGCATTTAACAGCACGTTTACTGCTTCAGAAATGCGAGAAGATCCGCATTCACCTGATCCTTGTGCGTTGAACAGATGCCATGTGGCGCGCCCTTGTAAATTTTCAACTGTGCGTTTTTGACAAGCTTTGAGGAGAGAAGGGCTGCAGCACCAATGGGCACGATCTGATCTTCATCTCCGTGAATGATCAAAGTAGGCACATCAAATTTTTTGAGATCTTCTGTAAAATCGGTCTCAGAAAACGCTTTGATGCAATCGTACGCGGCGTTAAAACCGCATAACATCCCTTGTAACCAGAACGAGTCGCGTAAGCCCTGTGACACGGGTTTGCCGGGCTTGTTGGCTCCATAGAACGGTGTGGCGAGGTCTTTAAAGTACTGCGATCTGTCGGCATGAACTCCGGCACGAATCTTATCAAATTCTGCTAGGGGTAATCCGCCGGGATTGGCGGCTGTCTTTAACATGATTGGCGGCACTGCACTGATCAGAACTGCTTTTGCCACGCGCTTCGTGCCGTGACGCCCTATGTAGCGCGCAACTTCACCTCCACCTGTAGAATGCCCGACATGGACCGCTTTTTGTAGATCGAGGGCTTCTACGAGTTTTGCAAGATCATCCGCATAGCTGTTCATCTCATTTCCGCCCCAAGTCTGGCTTGACTTTCCGTGGCCGCGGCGGTCGTGTGCAATACATCGATATCCCTTGGAGGCAAGAAACAGCATCTGATCTTCCCAAGCATCGGCACTTAAGGGCCACCCATGACTGAAGACAATCGGCTGACCAGTTCCCCAATCTTTGTAGTGGATCTGAATATCTGCGTTATTCTCTTTACCAACTGTGATGTAGGGCATGCAAAAACCTCCTCCTGCTTTAACTGTTTTCTCTAACGCCTAAAAAGGAAGAAGTCAAGTTCTCGATTAAAAAGCCCTCCTGCCCTATATGTGAGTTTTTATGCAGGAGGAAATTTTATGAAAACCTTAGGCGCGCTACTCGGAGTTCTCTTTCTATCGCTTAGCGTAGAAGGACGATGTGAAAATGAAGAGCCATCGAATCAGATCGCACACGGCGGTAGTCGCGGCCATGGAGGAGAACATGGTGGCAGAGGGCACGAAGGTGGTCATGGAGAGCACCACCACGAAGGTGAACACCATGACGGTAGATACCACGATGGAAACTACTATTACGAAGAGGGAGGCCCCGATTATTTTTATGAACCCTATGACGAACCAGCTCCGTTATTCTGGGGCGAGGAAGAAGAGGAGGGAGAGTGGCATGGAGACCATGATCACGGGCACGGAGAGCATCATGACCATGAGGGTGGACATGGGCACGGAGGCCACCACTAACTACTACTTCAAATCCCTTGTGTAATCGAACCAGGTATCTAGATAATAGGTCGTGATAACGCTCCAGTTACTTCTTGTATACGTAACACTTGTTCCATTCTCGATCTTAAAATTAAAGTACCAGTCGCGCCAGGAGGCATTTGTAAGCGTTGAAAGGTGATCGATCAGTGCCTGTGGTGCCTCTCTGTCGACGATGATCCCATACCGATGATTCCAGGAAAGGGATATCCGTGTGCGTTTCTCTCCAATTTCTAACCGATACTCTCGAACTGCTTTGAAAGTATGCCCCATCGGGTTGTGCAAAATCCGCACCATATACTCTTTGTTGTCCAAACGATAATGAAAAACCTTATTCACAAATCCTGCTGAACTAAACAGCTCTTTAATTTCAGCATCCGCTTTTGAGTTGTCGATTTCTGTGTAAGTTGTAAC
The DNA here is from genome assembly GCA_001464115.1 of Chlamydiae bacterium Ga0074140. Classification (GTDB taxonomy): domain Bacteria; phylum Chlamydiota; class Chlamydiia; order Chlamydiales; family Rhabdochlamydiaceae. Next base: position 75,890 of record LNES01000006.1, read on the forward strand.
CGGTCGCAGCGATGCAAAAAGTTCTGGGGGAACCTCCTCATAACCTCGTAGATCGATATAGAAATCCGGATTTTGCGTATTTAGCTCCGGAATCAGATCTTTGAGGTGACTAATCAATTCGAATGGAAGATCTGCCATGATCCCCAGTGGCCAGGTTTGTGGAGAGGAGACCTCCTCAACCCATAGACGTTCTCTGTGCGGATTGTGAATGATTGTGATCGGATAGGTGTAGTCTCCAAATGGATAGTCGACTGTGACCTGAGAAAATTCCCGCGAATGCACGCAGGCGAGGATTTGCGCATCCGCTGCGGCATCAAAATTTTCGGCATATGCAGAAATGCACACCAACAACGCTGCAACGAATCCAAAAAAAGCTTTTCTCATACCCCCTCCCTTTAAAATTGGGCGAAGCCATGGTATCTCGCTCTTTTTGATTTATGCAAGAGCCTATAAACAAAGAAAGAGGACAACTGTGGTTGTCCCCTTAATCGAAAATCTGCTTAAGATTTGTGGTCTACTGGCTTGAAGACATAGGCTGCGCAAGCACCTGCGAGGAGGTTTGCTACGAAGAAGATCCAGAGATCGGACCATGAGCTGAGCTTCATGACTGTTACGCCAAGAGCAACAGCGGGGTTAAATGCTGCACCGGAGATCGGGCCAACAGCATAGGCACCGACGAGCACAATGAATCCAATCGCCCATCCATAGAATGAGTTGCCTTTTGTTGCTTTTGCAATCGCTACGTTGAGGACAACGAAGCAAAGAGCGAAGGTAAAGAGAAACTCTGCGACAAACGTTTTTACTAGATCGTAAGGAGGCGCGCTGATAGGCGGAACACCCTTGTAGTAAACGGTTAACAGAGCCGCAACGACTCCGGCAACAAGCTGCACAATCCAGTAGGCGCCGAGATCTTTCTTTGAAAGTTTACCACGCAAAAAGACGGCAAAAGAGACGGCGGGATTGTAGTGACCACCGGAAACATGACCACCGGCGAAGACCATCACGGCCAGTACAGAACCAATTGCGAGTGGGGCGAGTGGCCCTGCGCTATTTGGTCCAATGACTGTCATGCCGACGGTAAAAACCAGAAAAAAAGTTCCAATGAATTCGTAGACGTACTTCATCTCTCCACTCCTGGGTTAAAAATTTCATGTTACCAGAGTGGGCAAAAAACTCATTCTAATTTTTTATTGAGTTCATCCCAACGTAAGTAGAGTCTCTCGATCTCTGTTTCTGCAAGACCAATTGCTGTGCATAGCTCGGAAAGCCGTTTGGAATCTTGAGCGACCTCTGACGATGACAAAAGGCTGTTAAGCTGTTTAACCTCCTCCTCTAGCTGCGCGATCTTTCCCTCGATTTTTTCATGCTCGAGCTTTTCTCCGTAGGTCATTTTACTCTTCGGAGCCGTCACCTCTTTTTTCTTCTCTTTCGGTCTCTCGGTAGATTTATCCGTCTTTTTTGAAGCTTGCCACTGCACATAATCAGGATAGAGCTGTACATCATCTGGATCACCTAAGACGAGAAGCGCGTTACATGTGCGATCCAACATACATCGATCGTGCGTGATGAGCACAACCGCCCCAGGAAAATCGAGAAGGCTCTCTTCGAGTGTTTCAAGCGTTGGAATATCGAGATCGTTTGTCGGTTCGTCGAGAAGAAGGAGATCAGCAGGTTGAAGCATCAGATGCGCGATGGCAATGCGCGCCTTTTCCCCTCCTGAAAGTTTTCCGATCGGCATCTCTAGAATGTCCGGAGAGAACAAGAAACGTTTGCACCAGCCGTTTACGTGTATCGACTGGCCGCGGAAAAGTACGTAATCGCCATGCGGGCATAGTGCTTTGCGAAGAGTGATATCGGGCGGAAGTTGGGCACGATGTTGATCAAAATAGACAATGGCAAGAGGATCGGCTCGTTTAATCGTTCCCTGATCTGGAGTCGCCTCTCCTGCGATGAGTTTTAACAGAGTGGTTTTGCCCGATCCGTTGGGCCCCATGAGACCGATTCGCGTTCCCGGAGAGAGAGTGAAGTCGAGATGTCGGAAGAGCACCCGACCATTCACCTCCTTAGAGAGATTTTTCGCGACAAGAAGTTTTCTTGTCTCTCGCTCGCTCGCAGCAAAATCGATCTCGGCGCGTTTCTGCACATTTCTCCCCTGGACCTGGGAGAGATCCTCTAAAAGCTCATGCGCCTCGTCGACCCTGGACTTGGATTTTGAGGTGCGCGCCTTCGGTGATCTGCGTAGCCAGTCGACCTCTCTGCGTGCCTTTGATGCCATCGACCGCTCCTGTTCGAGCTGTCCCTTCAAAAAATTCTCCTTTTGTTCGAGAAATTCGCTATACGAACCATCTATTGCAAATATCCCCCCAGGAAAAGCTGGATTAATCTCCACCGTGCGGTTCGTTACATTTTGGAGAAAGTAGCGATCATGACTGACGAGAAGATATCCATGGACCTCACGCAGAAGAAACTTTTCAAGCCAGAGAATCCCTTCAAGATCAAGGTGGTTTGTAGGCTCGTCTAAAAGAAGGAGATCGGGAGATTTGATGAGTTGCTCGGCGAGGCTAAGGCGCTTTTTCCATCCACCAGAAAGGCGTGCGGCTGAGGGTTCTGCGCCTGTGAATCCCAGCTTGCTCAACCAGGTCTCTGCGAGATGCTCTTTCTCATAGTCGGCTTTTTCTCGATCATCGCTTAGGGCATTGATGAGAATACTCTTGGGCGGCAAATCGGGAAACTCACACGACTGTGGGACATAGCCGAGACGCAAGCCCCGTTTTGCGGAGAGAATTCCCTCATCAGCTTTTTCAATTCCCGCAAGGATTTTTAGAAGAGTGGATTTCCCTGCGCCATTCGGGCCAATGAGTCCCAGACGATCGCCAACAAAAATACTGAGTGATAGCCCTTCGAAAAGGGGACGTGAACCAAATGATTTGCTTAGAGATTGACAGCTGATAAGTAAAGGAGTGGTCATAATTTGTTTTTTAAATTAGAAGGTAGAAGAGATAAACATATGGAGTATTAGATGAAAATCCCACCCATTTCCTCTACGTATCAGTCCCAACCTCCTGCGTCAGATCCGATTGTACAGGAATTTAATCAGTTATGGAACAACTGGTTCAATCACCCTACAAAACAATCTGCAGAAGCTCTTCTCGCTTTTATGAAAAAGAATCACGACCATTTTGAAGAGCTGGCAAAGCACGCGCCCCTTCCACATCCCGATGTTCCTTTTGATGAAGCCTATGATGCGGCAATCAAAACCCTCCAATCCTGGATCGACCATGGGTGCAACCCTAATGCGACAACTGCCCCCTCCGAATTCATCTCGGATGTCGCTAAATGGATCAACTACGCCGGAAAGTAGAAAATGAGGAAACTCTTCGACTGGATAAAAAAAGAGACCGTCCACGTTTTCCCAGTGTTTCTCTTCTTTTTTATCTGTTTTAATGTGATCAACCTCACACTCAGTTTTTTATTAAAACGAGCAGGCCTCTCCCCCTTCACATACGTTGAAATTTTGATAGCCGCAGGGCTGATTGCAAAAATCCTGCTCGTCATCGACCATCTTCCAGTGGTGAACATTTTTCATAGACACCCTCTCATTTATACCGTTGCATGGAAAACTCTGTTCTACTCGATGATCACCCTATGCGTACGAATCACCATAAGATTTACCCCCTTTCTCGAGGGTATTGAGAGTTTAAAGCTAGATCTCGACAACTTTCTTGCGCAAATGGACTGGAGGCTCTTTTTTGCTATCCAAGTTTGGAACCTCATGCTCTTCTTCATTTTTGTGACGGGGCGCGAGCTAACACGCGTGATCGGCCCCGCAAAAATGCGTCAGATCTTTTTTGGGCAGTGAAAATTCGATAAATTATATAAAAATTTTAAATGATTAATTGTTAATAATTTATGAAATACCATTAGGACAGAAAGTCCATTTTTTCTGGACATTCTGTCCGCAGTATGCGAACATGAAGTTTATGGACACAACACTCCAAGAACTTCGAAATGCGGTGAGGGGCGAGGTTTTTGATAATCAGATTCTCATGTACTCATTGAGAAAATACAAAAAACCTCGAGACAAGATCTCCTCTCTTCTTAAAAACGAGTCCATTATTCAAATCAAAAAGGGGATCTACATATTTGGAGCTTCCTATCGAAGAGGCCACCTATCCCTCGAAACTGTGGCGAGCATGCTTGTACAACCTTCATATATTTCTAGAGAATTTGCCCTACACAAATATGGCCTTTTACCAGAACGTATCGAGACCGTCACAAGCATGACGACAAAGAAAAAAAAGACATTCGACACTCACCTAGGCCGCTTTGACTATTACTCTTTGAACTATGAGAAATTCGGAATCGGCGTGCAGATGAAAACCATCGCGAACGAAGGCGGGTATCTTTTCGCCACAAAAGAGAAAGCTTTGGTGGATTGGATAGCCTCCATTCCTCCCATTCCTAACCGAGAGACCCTTCGATTCTTCCTTTATGAAGAATCGAGAATAGAAGAAGCCGCGCTTCTCCCACTCAACCGTCGTCACTTAGAAGAAATCGTAAAAATTTACCACAATCGTAACGCAACCCTATTATTGACTCTTTGATATGACAACTCCTTTTCAAAGCATACTAAAGCGATATACCTGTAAGACAAAAAACGATTACGTAAATGCTATTCATGAAATCATCCAAGAAATTGCACTTGTCGGATTATCTCGAGCAAAGTTCTTTGAGCACGCATCTTTTTATGGTGGAACTGCCCTCCGTATTCTATATGGGCTCGACCGGTTCAGTGAAGATCTCGATTTCTCTCTCTTAAAACCCGAAGCAAATTTTAATCTTCACCCTTATCTTCGCAGCATTGAAGAGGAGCTCCAAGCATTTGGTATCCGTGTAAAAATCGAACAAAAAATTAAACACCCCCCTTCTCAAATTCTCTCAGCTTTTCTAAAGACAAATACCCTCGAGACATTTTTTTTAGTTGATCTTCCAGAACAAGAACGACAAAAGATTCATTTAAATGAACAATTAAAGATCAAATTCGAAGTAGACGTTGATCCTCCACCCAATTTTGATACCGAAGTCAAATTCTTGCTGTCGCCTATTCCTCACTCGGTACGAAGTTTTACTCTACCCAATCTTTTTGCAGGCAAAATGCACGCTCTCTTATTCCGAGAATGGAAAATCCGCATAAAAGGACGCGATTGGTATGATTTTGTCTGGTTCGTTTCAAATAAAACGCCAATTTATTTGCCTCATCTGGAAGCACGCATGCGTCAATCCAAAAATTGGAACCGCTCCGATTCGCTCACCCAAAAAATATTCGAAAACTTACTTGTGGAAAAGATCGACAAACTCTCGATCGAAATGGCAAAAAACGACATTCTCCCCTTTCTTCGCGATAAAAGAAGAATCGAGGTCTGGTCGAGGGAGTTTTTTTTGAGCTTAATTCCTCAAATTTTATACACCTAAGAGGCTGTTAACGGAATTGTCTAAATTCTTATTCTCAGCTGTAGAAGAAGGATTTGGAAAATTCCGTTAACAGTCTCTAGGCATATAAAATCATAAGACATCCGCCGCGATGGCTGCGAGCTCAGAGCGCTCAGTCTTCTCGAGAAAGACATGCCCAAAGATCGGATACTGTTTGAAACGTCCTACAAGGTAGGTAAGCGCGTTCGAGTCTTTATCCAGATAGGGATTGTCGATCTGCGTTGGATCTCCTGTGAGAATCACCTTTGTTCCTTTGCCGGCACGAGAAACGATCGTCTTTACCTCGTGCGGTGTGAGGTTTTGCGCCTCGTCGATGATCATATACATTTTTGGAAGAGAGCGACCACGAATGTAGGTCACCGCTTCCATTTCGATCTTTTTGCTCTCGGTGATCCACTTTTGCGTTTCTGCGCCATTTCCTTCTCCACTTGTTGTCTGACAGAGAAATTCCAAGTTGTCATAGATCGGTTGCATCCAGTGGAAGAGCTTTTCTTCTTTGGTTCCAGGGAGATATCCGATATCTTTTCCGAGAGGAATCACAGGGCGACTGACGAGAATGCGCGTATATAGCCCCTCATCAAACACCTTGCGCAGACCAGCGGCAAGAGCGAGAAGTGTTTTTCCCGTTCCCGCAGGCCCTACCAACGTAATGAGCTTCACATCATCGCGCAAAAGAAGATCAAGCGCGCACTTCTGTTCCAAGTTAAGAGGTAAAATTCCCCAGATATCTCGAGAAACTTTAATCAGCGGCTCAAGACGCTTCGTGAGCGAATTATATTTTGCAATTGCAGTGGACTGCTCGGGTGAGTTCAGAAGGCAATACTCATTGGGAAGAAGATCGGGAATATCGATTGCTAGAGAGCCATCTTTAAAAAAAGTGTCGATCTCCCGCTTTGGCACCTCAACTTTGCGATAACCTTTATAGAGACGATCGTAGGAGACCTTCAAATTTTCATAATCTTCAGCCTCAATGCCGATGGCCTCGGCTTTGACGCGCATAACAAAATCCTTGGTAACCAGAACTACTTTTTGACCGGCCTCTTGAATCTGAAAAGCTACGAGGAGAATCTTGTGCCCAGGCCGATCTACAGCTAACGGGAAAGCGCGCTTTTCCGTCGTCTTGCTTTCGACGTAGATCCGTACAACAATGCCATTCTCAATTGAAACGCCGCTGTGAAGAGCACCGGCATTTCTCAGCTTTAAGCTATCGATATAACGCACAACCTGCCTGGCGTTCTTTCCGAGCTCGTCAGAGTAGCGCTTCATGCCGTCTAGCTCTTCTAAAACCGCTAGAGGGATGATCACATCATTATCTTTAAATTTTCCTATTGCATCGGGGTCATGAAGTAGAACGTTGGTGTCGATGACAAAGGTCTTTCTCGCCATTCGCAGATTCTCCTTTTAGGGTGTGATCGGCCAAAAATGTGAGAATATAATAGCTCCATCCTTCGGACAATCATTATTTTGCAATCTTTCTAAAACATTAATAATCAAACACTTATAATATATATTCAGCACACAAATCGCAAGACTGCTAATTTTATTTGCTCCTGAAAAACCTGTTTTGTATAATGACAATTTCAAAGATCCAAGTTGCTCAAGGAGGCAAAAACCATGAGAATCAACTACAAAATACTTAGCATCCCCCCCTACATCTCTACGACATGGAAGAACGTCGCATCTCTCCATGTTGAACAGGACAATGACGTTCTACTCCTTATCGTGGTTCTTTTAAACGGTCAGCGGATAGAAATTCCCAACCTCGAAGGGCCTGTCATTGAAGGAATTTTTCAAGCTCACGGAAAGTTCATGGAGCAAGAGCTTTCAAAACCTATGCTCAGAGAAAATTCTGCCGGCCAAATTCTCCCAGAACAACTGATGAGCTTCCCATTGAAAATTTCTATGGGAGGGCTCGACGGCATGGGAACCCTTTTACAGCACAACCCACAGCAGACCGACGCCCCTCCCCTTCCTCCGGAAGTGTTGAACAAGATTGCCTTCATTTGCAAATCGATGAGCCTCGATGAGAGCGCGAACCTCCCGGAAGCAGAGCCGCACTGCAATTGTGTCCATTGCCAGATCGCGCGCGCCATGCACCAAAACCTAGAGAATCTTGCAGATGTTTCTACACAAGATGAGGAAGTAACTGCTGAGGATCTAAAATTTCGCACATGGGATATTCAGCAAACCGGAGATAAACTCTACATGGTTTCGAACCCCCTCAACAAAGAAGAACATTACAACGTCTTTCTGGGAGATCCTGTAGGGTGCACATGTGGCGAAAGAACCTGTGAGCACATTCAATCTGTCCTCCGCAGCTAGATAATGATCGAGAAACGGTAACGCACTGAAATAAAATCTTTCTTCCGTAACGTTACCGATTGCGTTACCGTTTTCCGTTTTTTCTTTTCTTGCATTTTTACGTGGTACAAAAAAAAGCCAGTTCCTAGAATGTCGATAAGTTCATCATGAATTGCGACAGAAGGAGTTCCCGCATGTCTAAGTCTAAATTTTTTGCACTGCTCAGCGCAACCATTTGCACAACAGCACTTTCTGCAGATGGCGGCGGTGAAGATTTACTAGTTCCACAAGAGGTCCGCCTCTCTCATCCCGAAGAGGCCGCAGCTGCTGAACCTTCGTCGATTGCCCAACTAGCGCCAGAAGCAACACAAGCTCCTGCTAAAACAACAGCACCCGAACGCGCCGTGTCGCCCTTTACTGGAAAGGTCAAAGGAAAAAAAGTCCGCCTCCGTTTAAAAGCCGATATGGATAGCCACGTTATTCGTGAGCTCGAAAAAAATGAACTCCTCTCTGTTGTTGCCGAAAAGGGAGATTTCTGGGCTGTACAAGCTCCGGCGGATATGAAAGCCTATGTCTTCCGCAGTTTCATTCTCGATCACGTCGTTGAGGGCAACCGCGTCAACGTACGTCTCCAACCCAGTACAGAAGCGCCTGTGATCAGCCATCTGAATATGGGGGAAAAGGTCCAAGATACTGTCTGCGCTGCTAACAACAAATGGTTAGAGATCGGTGTTCCTGCTCAAACACACTTCTACGTTGCAAAAGAGTATATCGAAAATGTCGGTGGTCCTGAAGTTAAGGCTCAGATAGATAAACGACGCACCTCCGTAGAACAGCTTCTCGATGCCGCAATCCTTCTTGGAAAAGCTGAGCTCCGTAAATCCTACGACGAGATGGATATCGATCGTGTTTCTCATAGCTACAAGACGATCATCAATGATTACACAGACTTCCCTGAGCATGTCGAAAAGGCAAAAGAACAGCTCGCAAGCATGCAAGAAGCCTATGTCCAAAAGAGACTCTCACACAAATCAGGCTCTTCTTCACATAGCCAAGAAGAGAAAAAACACGAAGCTGTTGCTCAAGCTGACCTGAAACAGATCACAGACAGAATGAAGATGTGGGAGCCTGTCGAAGAGGCGATGTTCCTCTCCTGGGCCCATCTCAATGAAGAGAAAACTCTGGACGAATTCTACGAAGAGCAGAAGCTGGCTGCCGTCCCAATCACAGGAATCATCGAGGCATACATACACCCTGTTAAGAATAAGCCGGGCGATTTTATCATCCGAGACAAGGATCTTCCTGTAGCCTACGTCTATAGCACCAAGATCAACTTACAAAGCCTCGTAGGCAAAAAAGTGACGCTTCTCGGATCTCCAAGAGCGAACAACAACTTTGCCTTCCCCGCCTACTTCGTCTTAGGCGTGGAGTAACAAAGAGGGGCTCACCACAGAGCCGCAGAGGAAAAAGAAAGAGAAGTTCTTCGTTTCATTTAACACCCCTAGCGTTAAATGAGACAGTGCTCATGTCTTCCACATGACTATGTGCAAGACATAAAAAACCACTCCGAAACTCTGCCCGTAGCTGTCCTTCTCTGTGCAGTCTCTGTGTTCTCTGTGTCTCTGTGGTGAATCTTGAATTTTATGGAATTACGCGATTTTGCCATTCACATCCTCAGTGCTGAGACATTAGAGGATAAACTTTTCGATCCTCCTTTTCTCACGGATGAGAATCCAGGTGCTCCACTCCTCTGGAAAGAACCGGCACGCCCTCCAGGCATGGGATTCAGACGACACACCTCAAAAGAAAAACTGCCCGCCTTTCACGAACATGGAGACCAGGACAAACGGGCAATCTGTTTGCATAGATTTGCGGGTCATGAGCTTTTAGCCGTTGAGATCATGGCTTACGCTCTCCTTGCTTTTCCAGAGGCCCCTAAACACTTCAGACGCGGTGTTGCGCACACGCTTCGTGAAGAACAGGGGCACGTGCGTTTGTATATGAATCGCATGACAGAACTCGGCTTAAAGTTTGGAGATCTTCCTCTTTACAAACATTTTTGGGCGCATGTTCCCTTCTTGACCTCCCCTCTTCACTACGTCAGCGTGATGAGCTTAACTTTTGAAATGGCTAATCTCGACTTTGCCCCTCTCTATGGTCGTTCCTTTGCACGCAATGGAGATGAGGCTTCCGCGGCGCTGATGCAAACGATTTTAACCGATGAGATTGGCCATGTTTCGTTCGGATATCAGTGGCTAAAGAAATTTAAAGATATTAATCTTTCTGACTGGAATGTCTGGCGAGAACATGTTCCCCCACTTCTTACCCCAGACCGCGCAAGCGGGTTTGTGGTGATAGAAGAGCACAGAAAAAAAGCCGGCATTCCCCAAGAGTGGATCGAACAGTTTAAGAAAATTAGGAAATGAATGGCTCCTTCTCATCTTCAATCGGTCGCCTTTTTTGGGCTCGATGCAGAGGTGATCGATGTAGAAGCTGACGTCAAAAAGGGAAGCAAGAGCCACTTTGTCATCGTCGGGCTTCCCGATACCGCTGTCAAAGAGTCTAAAGATCGCGTTCTTTCCGCCCTCAATAATTCTGGGTGGCAGGTCGAATCTGAGTGCATCGTGAATCTTGCCCCCGCAGATTTAAAGAAAGAAGGAGCTCTTTACGACCTTCCCATTGCCCTTGCTCTTCTTCTTTCACAAGGGCAGATCTCCTCCTCAACTGCATCCGATTTTTTATGCGTCGGAGAGCTCTCTTTAACTGGCCAAATGCGCCCAATGCGCGGTGCTCTTGCAGCTGCACTCCTTGCGCGCAAACTGGGGAAAAAGGGGCTCCTTCTTCCCAAAAGCCAGGCAGAAGAAGCGGCTGTTGTTTCAGGAATAGATATCATCGCCATCGAAAATTTAAATCAGGCGATCCAATTTTTACAGAAGCCGGGAATATTTTCTCCGACCACAACTTCTCAGGTCTCTGAAAAGCGGAAAGAGAGTATCTCAATAGACTTCTCTGAGATCAAGGGCCAAAGCGCAGCAAAACGCGCGCTCGAAATCGCCGCAAGCGGCGGTCATAATCTGCTTCTCTTTGGTCCTCCAGGAACCGGAAAAACGCTTCTCGCCAAAGCACTCGGCGGCATTCTTCCTCCCCTATCTTTTGATGAAACACTGGAAGTCACGAAAATCCACTCTCTCGCCAACCTTCTCCCTGAAGGCTCGGCGCTTGTACATGAAAGGCCTTTCCGAAACCCTCATCACACCATCAGCGCCATCGGTCTCGTGGGTGGAGGTCGTATGCCCCGCCCCGGAGAGCTTTCACTCGCCCATCTCGGCATCCTATTCCTTGACGAGCTTCCAGAATTTTCAAGGCATGCCCTAGAAGTGTTGAGACAGCCCCTTGAAAATCGGACGGTTACAATCACGCGTGCAAGCACGACTCTCACCTTCCCCACGCAGTGTCTCTTTGTTGCCGCCATGAACCCTTGTCCCTGTGGATATCTTGGTCATCCGCAAAAGCCGTGTCGTGATACTCCCTCTCAGATTGAACGTTATCGAAGTAAAATCTCAGGCCCTCTTCTCGACCGGATCGATATGCATATCGAAGTTCCTCCTATTCCCTTTCTTGAGCTCTCTTCCGAACAGAAGGCCGAACCGAGCACTCATGTACGCGAACGGGTGATGAAAGCTCGGGCTCTCCAACGCGCGCGCTTCGGGCGCGAGAAGAGCAATGCAGAGATGAGTGCAAATGAACTGAAACAGTTCTGCGGACTAGATCCCTCCTCACAAAATCTTTTACGACAAGCGATCGACAAAATGGGTCTTTCCGCGCGCGCCTACGCGCGTATCCTAAAGGTCGCGCGCACGATCGCCGATCTCGATGCCAAAACATCAATCTCCAGCGAACACCTCATGGAAGCCCTCAGCTTCCGCTCTTGGGAGGCGGTAGCAAAATGACAGGAGTTATCGCCTTCTTCTTTCCGGAAAGAAGCTTTTCGTTGTAGTCTATAGGAGACCTTTTAAAACCATGAGGTACTTGCATGCTCCATCGTGTGCGTTGTCGAGGTCTTCATCGCTCTTGTTCTTATCTTGATATGCCAAAAGAGATCGTTGGTGAATATGCAGAAAAAATCGGCGTTGAGATTCGCGAAGGGTTTTTATTGGGCGTCGAAGATCTCCTTCAAGAGATCTCTCAACTCCCGCCCTTATGGCAAAAAAAATTCATCGAGCGCGGTTCCATCTATCCTGAACTCTTTCCTCTTGTAGGAAAGCTCCCCGATGGAAAAGTTCTCACCTATGTCGAAGTTACAAAGGAACACAACTTATCTACGGTTGCCCTACTCTGTTTGAGCCTCGTGATCAAGGTGATAAAGATTTGGCGTCATGCGGAAGAGCGGTCTCAGGAAGGCGCGGCACCTTCTCGATGAGTTCGAGAGGGTCGAGATCGACAGCAGAACTTGTGGCGCCAAGCTCTCTAAATTTGCGGGCGGTGACGAGAACGCGCGACTCGAGCGAGCCCATCGCTTTGTTATACGCATCGACAGCTCCGCCAAGAGAGCGTCCCATGCGAGAAAAATGGTCGCTCATATCGACTGTTCGTTTATAGAGCTCTCCGCCGAGCTTTTCTAACGTTTCTGCATGCTTTGATAAGCTCTCCTGCTTCCACCCATAAGACACTGCGCGCAAGAGCGCAATTAGCGTTGTGGGTGTTGCGAGGATCACCCCTTGCTCTACGCCAATTTCGATGAGAGAGGGATCAAATTCAAGTGCTGCAGAAAAGAAGGTCTCTGCTGGAAGAAAAAGGACGACAAATTCAGGTGTCGGTTGAAAACGCTCCCAATAGGCTTTTTTGCTGAGCGCAAGTACGTGCTGTTTAACCTGACGCGCATGATCTGCAAACTTCGCTTGCCGCACTCCATCATCTGTTGCCTGAATCGCCTCAAGGTAGGCTTCAAGAGGCACCTTGGCATCGACAATCACCTTTCTTCCTCCAGGCAAATGAACGATAAGATCGGGTCTTAGACGCCCCTCCTCATCTTCGAGGTGATTCTGTTCTGTGAAATCACAATGGTTCATCATTCCTGCCAGCTCCACCACTCTCTTGAGCTGAATCTCTCCCCATCTTCCACGGGCAATCGGAGAGCGGAGCGCTTTTACAAGTGTCGCTGTTTCATGCCGCAGCTGCTTCTCCGTTTCGACAAGCGAACGGAGCTGCTCTTGCATCATCTGCTGTTCTCCCTTTCTCTCTTTTTCAATGAGTCGAAGCCCCTGATCCAACTTCTGCAAAGACTCCTTCATAGGAGCCACAAGCTCGTTGATCGTCTGTTGCCGCTTTTCCAGATCTCCTTTCGCAGCTTCTTGAAATTTTTCGAGCGTTGCCCCGGCAAGCTTAAGAAACGATTGGCTATTTTTCTCGAGAGCATCGTGAGAGAGGGCCTTAAACGTCTGCGATAGCCGCTCGCTCTCTTGTTTAAGAAAAAGATTTTTCTCCTCGAGACTATTCTCTTTGATTTTGAGCGCGAGAAGCTGCTCCTCTAATTGAGGAATCAGCGCATTTTTCTTTTCAGAAAGAGAGAGAAGAAGAAGCGCTTCTTTGCGTTTGCTCCTCTCATAAAAATAGAGCAGGCAGGTCAAAAATAGGGCAAGAGTGAATCCTAGTATCATCACTCCAGTTCATCCTTGTCTGGCTCAAAATCTTCAAGAGTTTTCGATTTCTTACCCGCAATAATGCGGATAATCGAGAGGATCCATCCGAGCACAATGTATCCCCACGAGATGAGGACGAGCATGCTCGCAAAAAAGTAGAGAATCCCATAGAGCACAAAGATCGCCATGAGCACTGTCAAAAAGACCAGCTGGAATGAGGGCACGCGAAAGTGAAGCATCTTAAGGCTCGGAAATTTCCAGCGACTCACCATGAAATACCCTAAGATGATCATGAGCGAAGGTAGAATAATTGCATGCATCTTGTCCGTGAGAGGGATGAGTTCTTGACCAAGAGAAGAAGCAAAAAAGAGATTTGCAGAAACAGCTGCTATAGCAGCCATCGGGATTGGAAGCCCCGTGAAGTGTTTTTTCTGCGCGGCTGTCAGATCCGCATTTCCTTTGGCTTCAGTCGCCTTTACATTGAAGCGGACTAAGCGTAAAACGCCGCCGATCGAGTAGAGCATGGCTCCTGTAACCGCGAAAAACGAGAGCCCTGTTCCCTGTTCAAGTGAGAGGCTTTTGAGAAGAAGCACCGATGGCGCAACGCCGAAAGAGATCGCATCCGCAAGCGAGTCGAATATAAAGCCAAACTCACTCTCGGCATGAAATGCGCGCGCTACTGCACCGTCGACAAAATCTGCGAATGCGGCAACGAGAAGAAGAAGTGTAGCCGTATAGAGAACCTGATATGTTCCTGAACCAGGTTCTACCATGTTCACCTTGAAGATCACAAAGAGACCACACGCGAGACCAAAAGCGGTGATGATATTGGGTACCAGGTAAATCCTTTTCAAAGTTGCTCTCCGTTTATTTTTAGGATATCTGAAATCGAGTACAAAGTGAAGAGACTTTGTGATTTAGGAAGACGCAGATTTTTTTCTAGACTAAAAGCTTTTGGCTACTATATATGGTGTGTATATAAAGTTTACCCTACCACATCTAGTACTTTCAGGAGAATGGAGCTATGCCCAAGAAGACCCCTTTGTCTACAGAATCAACATCTTCCGAACTCGTCTCAACTCTTAAAGCAGCGGCTTTAAAGAAGGTGACGACATCAGAAAAATCTTTCACGGTCGTCAAGCGCAACGGCGCTGTCGTCCCTTTCCGCAAGGAGAGAATCTACCAGGCGCTAGAGGCGGCGTTCCGCGATACAAAGAAAGTGGGTAAAACCGCTCCGCTCCCTGAGGAGATCGCCCGTTCTGTCGAGGAGGTCACGGACAGCGTCGTCCAAGAACTCTTTAGATTAGCAGAGCAGGGAGCCTCTCTAACTGTTGAGGGAATTCAAGATCTCGTCGAGGTAACGTTGATGAAGTGCGACCACCACGATGTTGCACGCGACTACATCATCTATCGAGATAGCCACAAAGCTTTACGCGAAGATTCTCCACAAAATCTCACCATCATGCGCAAAGATGGTGTGAGTGTACGATTCAATCCAATGAAGATCGCTTCCTCTATAGAAGGAGCTTTCCGCCGCTCTCGAAAAATCGAGGGTCCCTCTCCTCAAGAGATTGTCGATGCTGTGAATCTTCTCACGCAAAAAGTTGTTGCACGCGCTGTTTCTCTCTCAAAATCTGGGCTCCCTCTCAATGTTCTGATCATCCAAGAGGAGATCGAACAGCAGATGATGCGAGAAGGTTTTTTCACTGTGGCAAAAGAGTTAATCCTCTTCCGTGCAAGCCAAGGCGAAGAGACCCTTTCAGCTGAACAGAGACACCCAGAAGAGCAAGATCAGCCTCTTAGACAATTCACAATCCAGAACGAAGCAGGAAAAACCCGCACCTTAAACGAAAAAGAGCTAAAAGCGCGCCTAACATTTGCTTGCCGTGCGCTGGAGCACCTCGTCTCTCCCGATGAGCTTCTTGAGAGCTCGATTGGAAACTTTTACGAAGGGATGAAAGAGAGCGAAGTCGATATGGCCAATATTCTGGCGGCGCGCTCGAAAATCGAAGTCGAGCCTGCTTATGCTACGGTTGCTTCACGGCTTCTCTTGGACGTTCTCTATCGCGAAACGCTCGGCATTCCTGCCTCCGATCCAAATTTAGAGTCGGCTCACCGCGCCTACTTTAAAAACTACTTTAAACATGGAATCTCTCTGAAGAGAATCTCTCCAGATCTTCTCCAATTTGACCTGGACAAACTCTCTACCGCCATCCAGCTTCAACGAGATGATCTCTTCTCCTACCTCGGATTGCAGACTCTCTATGATCGTTACTTTATCCATGAGATGCAAAGACGTCTAGAAACACCGCAAATCTTCTGGATGCGCGTGGCGATGGGTCTTGCTCTCTGTGAAAAAGAGAATAAAGATGAGCGGGCGATCGAGTTTTATAACATCCTCTCCAAATTTCTCTTTGTATCGAGCACTCCAACTCTCTTTAACTCGGGAACACTCCACCCACAACTCAGCTCCTGCTACCTCTCTACCGTGATGGATGATCTCTCTCACATCTTCAAAGTCGTCTCCGACGATGCGCAGCTCTCGAAATGGGCAGGCGGCATCGGCAACGACTGGACAAATGTGCGCGCCACAGGATCGATCATTAAAGGAACCAACGGCCGCAGCCAGGGCGTGATCCCCTTCTTGAAAGTTGCAAACGACACAGCTGTAGCTGTGAACCAATGTTTCTCAGCCGAGACACTTCTCTACACAGCAAAAGGGATCAAGCCGATTGTCGAAATACATCCTGGAGATCTAGTGTTAGGAGCAAGCGGCATCTACCGAGAGGTTGTGAAACAGTTCTCCTACGAGCAGAAAACACAAAAACAGACAGCGATGGTCGAGCTCGATCTCAAACACTCCTTGAACCCTCTCGCCGTTACTGCTGGACACCCCTTTTACGCGATCCGCGGAGTACCAATGGAGCAAGCGTGTGAAAGAACGCTCAGCTGGCTCTCGAAAGGAAAGATCCAGTGTGATTGGGTAGAAGCAGGAGAGCTCAAAAGAGGCGACTACGTTGCGCAGATCATCCCTCGCGAGGTGGTTGTCGTCCCGAACTTCAGCGAAGAGGATGCGCGTCTTTACGGCATTCTTTTGGGAGATGGTCATCTCTCGAAGGATGGTGCGGAGTGGGGCGTTTCAGGAAATCCAAAAACTGATGAACACTTAGGATTTGTACGCACTTATCTCAATGCACGAGGCATCCACTTCTGGGAAACTGGACGCGGAGATACGTACCTGCAAATTCACTGGGCTTCAGGACGTGGAGCTGTGCGCGATGAAAAGACGGGCCGTATTGCAGGTCCCGGAGAATCAACCCTCCCTTTCACCTACGAAGATCTCTATGATGCAGAAGGGTGCAAACATATCGCCCCTCGTTTTGCTCATATCCCGCGCCCACAGGCTCTTGCACTTTTGCAAGGACTTTTGGAAACAGACGGCAACGTTTCTCGTGGTAAAGAGATCACCTTTACGAACACCTCTCTTCCTCTTGTGGAAGGTGTACGCTACCAGATGCTTCGTTTAGGCGTTCCTACTGCTGGCAAGCTGCGAATCCGTAGAAACGCACATACAGGCCGTCGTTCAGATGGAAGCGTTGCAGAATTCAGGGGAGAGACAAAGAGCTACGATCTCCGTATCCCTGCCATTCAAGAACTTGCTGAAAGAGTCGATTGCCAACCCCTCTCGAAAAAGAATTGGCTCACCATTGGCGATCAGCTCTTTACTCGCGTAAAGGCCATTCGCGAGATTGAACCAAAAATGACCGTTCACGATCTTGAGGTGGATACCGACGAATCTTACATGACGACAGCAGGCCTTGCGCATAATGGTGGAAAGCGTAAGGGGGCGATGTGCGCCTATCTCGAGACGTGGCACCTCGATGTGGAAGACTTCTTAGACCTTCGCAAAAACACAGGTGACGAGCGCCGTCGTACGCATGACATGAACACAGCAAACTGGATCCCTGATCTCTTCATGAAACGGGTTTCCGAAAATGGCATGTGGACGCTTTTTAGCCCAGCCGATGTTCCAGATCTTCACGATCTCTATGGTGCCGCTTTTGAAAAAAGGTACACCGAATATGAGAGAATGGTGGAAGAGGGAAAAATCAAGCTCTTCAAGAAGATCGAAGCGATGCAGCTCTGGCGCAAAATGCTCAGCATGCTGTTCGAAACAGGTCACCCATGGATCACCTTCAAAGATCCTTCGAACATACGCTCTCCACAAAGCCATGTCGGCGTTGTACACAGCTCCAACCTCTGCACCGAGATCCTGCTCAATACATCTGCAGAAGAAACAGCCGTATGCAACTTGGGTTCGATCAACCTTGCTGAACACATGACTGAGAAAGGTCTTGATGAGAAAAAGCTCTCCTCAACGATCCGCACAGCAGTGCGCATGCTCGACAACGTGATCGATATCAACTACTACCCAACTCCAGAGGCAAAAACTGCTAACCTGCGCCACCGTCCAATTGGGATGGGAATCATGGGCTTCCAAGATGCTCTCTATATTCAGAACATCAGTTATGCGAGCCACGAAGCGGTCGAGTTTTCCGATAGCAGCATGGAGATGATCTCCTACTATGCGATCTTGGCTTCGAGTGAACTTGCCAAAGAGCGCGGCACCTACCCGAGCTACAAGGGTTCCAAGTGGGATAAGGGTCTTCTTCCGATCGACACACTCGATCTTCTAGAAAAAGAGCGAGGCGGTTATCTCGATGTCGACCGCACAACCCGTCTTGATTGGGCACGCGTGCGTGAGTCGGTCAAAAAACATGGAGTGCGTAACAGCAACACCATGGCCATTGCACCCACTGCAACGATCTCTAATATCACAGGGGTTACCCAGTCGATCGAGCCGATGTACAAACATCTCTTTGTGAAGTCCAACCTTTCCGGAGAGTTCACCATCGTCAACACCTTCCTCGTCGACCGATTGAAAAAGCTCGGCCTCTGGGATAGCGCGATGCTCGACGATCTCAAATATTTTGATGGATCGATCACAGAGATCGACAGGATCCCGCAAGAGATCAAGCAGCTCTTTTTGACCTCGTTTGAGATCGATCCTGAATGGATTATCGAGTGCGCGAGCAGGCGCCAGAAGTGGATCGACATGGGTCAGTCTCTCAACCTGTATATGTCCGAGCCAAGTGGAAAAAAACTGCATCAGATGTATCTCTTTGCCTGGACAAAAGGCTTGAAGACAACCTACTATTTGCGCACGCTTGCAGCGACGCAGATTGAAAAATCGACAACCGACATCAATGCTCGAGGATTGCAGCCGCGCTGGATGAAAAACAAGTCCGCGTCAAGCACAATCCAGGTACAGCGCGATGAGGTAGAAGCTGAAACAAAAGTGAAAGCCGACACTCCCAAGGTATGTAGCTTGGAAGAGGGTTGCGAGAGTTGCCAATAATATTTAAGAAAAAAAGGGATATATGCTCACAAAAGAAAGACCAGACACAAGCAAGCGCGTCAAAGTTGGCGATAAACGCCTAATCAACTGCGATACAGTCGACGTCAACCAGCTCATGCCTCTTAAATACAAATGGGCATGGGAACACTACCTCAACGGATGCGCCAACCACTGGATGCCCACCGAAGTACCAATGGGAAAAGATATCGAAATGTGGAAATCCAACGTCCTTAGCGCAGACGAAAAACGCGTCATCATGCGCAATTTGGGTTTTTTCAGCACCGCAGAGAGCCTTGTCGGAAATAACATCGTCCTCGGAATTTTTAAATATGTGACCAATCCTGAGGTGCGCCAGTATCTGCTTCGCCAGTCGTTTGAAGAGGCGATCCACACCCACACCTTCCACTACATCGTCGAATCCCTATCCCTGGATCAAGGTGAAGTATTCAACATGTACAATGAGATCAATACGATCCATGCGAAGGATCAGTTTGAGATGAAGCTCACAGAATCCATGCTGCAAAAAGATTTCAGCACAAGCACATCGGAAGGCGCAAGGAAGTTTTTGGAGAATCTCATCGGCTATTACATCATTATGGAAGGAATCTTCTTCTATAGCGGCTTTGTGATGATCCTCTCCTTCCATAGACAGAACAAGATGACCGGTATTGGAGAGCAGTTCCAATACATCTTGCGCGATGAGACAGTCCACCTCAATTTCGGGATCGACCTGATCAACGGCATTAAAGAGGAGAACCCAGATCTTTGGACACCCGCGTTCCAAGCGCACATCATCGACCAGATTCGCCAAGCCGTTGAACTCGAAGTGCTTTACGCTCAAGATTGCCTCCCTAAAGGGATCTTAGGCCTTACAGCACCGATGTTCCGCGACTATGTCCAATATATCGCCGACCGCAGGCTCGAAAGGATCGGACTCAAGGCGATCTACCGCTCTAAAAACCCCTTCCCTTGGATGAGCGAGACGATCGACCTCGGCAAAGAGAAGAACTTCTTTGAAACCCGTGTCACCGAATACCAATCTTCCGCCTCCCTAACCTGGACCTAGAAAAATAATGGGACAAAATCAAGATTAAGGATAGGCTTCCATAGACATGTCGGGAACACGGCACTGCGTGTCCGTGTTCCCCGCTGGCCCTCTTGAGCTTTAATCTGCTTCGATAAATCGAGTGCTCGAAGGCGGGGTGTGCCAAGCACTACCCCGCCCGCTCCGCTCTCCTGCGCTTCGATTTCTCATTGCAGCTTAAAGCCGATGGCTCCGACAAGCACTCCTTCCCCACTCCTACGTCGTGGGTCCCCTCCCGTGTCATGCCGCAGAGCAAGGCAAAGATCTACAAACACTACCTTTTAGGACTTTACCAGGCACTGCGAGACGACGCGAGAAGGGGTCCCACTCCACAAGGAGTGGGGAAGTGAGCGCGGGAGCAGCCCGACGACTCAGATCGCACAGAAAAATTCCACCGCAGGAGAGCGGAGCGGACGGGGTAGTGCTTTGCACACCCCGTCTCCGAGGACGGGATTTTTCAAAGCGAAATGAGGCGCAAGGGGGTCGCGGGGGGCACGGACACGCAGTGCCGCGTCACCCGACATGTCTATGGAGGCTTTTCCAAAAACTTAATCTGATTTCTTTTTTCTTGAAGAATATGGAATGTGGTATGCTTCCTGAAACCTATGATGAATCAAGAATATAAGGGCTTCGTTGTTACGAAGGTTGTAGAGGTTCCTGAGCTCCAATGCACACTGCGAGAGCTCGTGCATGAGAAGAGCGGAGCGCAGGTGATGCATCTCGGTTGCGATGATGCAGAAAATCTCTTCTGCCTCTCCTTTAAAACGCTTCCCTCTAGCTCAAACGGTGCCGCGCACATCTTAGAGCACACCGTGCTCTGTGGTTCCCGTAAATTTCCGGTGAAAGATCCCTTTTTTGCGATGAGTCGCCGCAGTTTAAACACCTTCATGAACGCGCTTACAGGCTCCGACTTCACCTGCTATCCTGCCGCCACACAGGTAGAAAAAGATTTCTACAACCTCCTAGATGTGTATCTCGATGCGGTCTTCCACCCACAGCTAAAAGAGGTGAGTTTCTTACAGGAGGGCCATCGCCTAGAATTTGCCGATCCCAAAGATCCGAAAACTCCTCTCGAGTACAAAGGTATTGTCTACAATGAGATGAAAGGGACTCTCGCCTCCGCTGATACACGTCTCTGGCATACGATGCTCGCCTCTCTTTTCCCTCATCTTCCCTATGGGCACAATTCTGGAGGCGATCCCAAAGAGATCCCCAAGCTCACATATCCCGAACTGATCGCATTTCATGAGACCTATTACCATCCAAGTCGCTGTCTCTTTTTCTTTTATGGCAATCTCCCTTTGCAAAAACATCTCGATTTCATCGCCGAAAAAACATTGAATCACACTCCCAAGGCTGCGGCTCTTCCTTCAATCCCCCTACAGCCACGTTTTAAGGCTCCAAAAGCATTTGAAGTAAAGTTCCCCGTCAATGAGGGTGAGGAGCTCGCGCAAAAGACGATCATTGCCTTCGGTTGGGTGACTATGCCCGTTCTTGCGCAGGAGGATGCTCTCGCGCTTTGTGTGCTAGACTCGATCTTGATGGATACCGATGGATCTCTACTCAAACATGAGCTTTTAAAGTCGAAACTCTGCATTCATGCCGATGCATTCATGGACATCGAGATGAGTGAAATTCCCTATCTCATCGTCTGTAAGGGGTGCGAAAAGGAGAACGCCGATACGTTGCAGAAAAAACTGCTCCAAGCACTAGAGAAAATTGCCAAAGAGGGAATTGCTCCTCACCTGATCGACACAGCCATTCATCAGCTCGAGATTGCACGAACAGAAATTTCCGGAGAGGGATCCCCCTTCGGACTCACACTCTTCATGCGATCTGCCCTCGCAAAACAGCATGGCTGCGAACCTGAAAACGCCCTTGTGATCCACTCTCTCTTCGAGAAGTTGATTAAGAAAACAAGAGACCCCGCCTATCTCCCGGGAATCATCCGTAAATACCTCATCGACAATCCGCATCGTGTGCGCCTCATCATGCTTCCCGATCCGCAGCTCTCCGCCCAAGAAGCAATGGAAGAAAGAGCTCGCCTAGATGGGATTCAAAAAAATCTAGGGCCAAAGCAGATTCAGGCGATCTTGGAGCAGACAGAGAAGCTCGCGCTGTACCAGAAAGAGACCGAACGCCAAAACCTAAACGTCCTACCAAAAGTTGGCCTCGAAGATGTACCTCTCCTCGCTCAACAGCTTCCCCTTCATCAGGAGCGATTGGGCAATCTTCTTCTCTTCCATCACAACTGCTTTACCAATCAGATCCTCTATGCTGATCTCGTTTTCGATTTACCTGCGGTTAAGGAGGAGGAGCTTCCTTATCTTCAACTTCTCACCTCTCTGGTTGCAGAAGTCGGAGTTGGCAACCGAGACTACCTTGAAAATCTCGAATATATCCAAACCCATACGGGAGGCATCGGCGCTTCACTCGCCCTCCATGTCCAAAGCGACTCACCTGTACATGTAAAACCCTCTCTTGTGATCCGAGGAAAAGCGCTCTATCGCAAAGCGGAGAAGTTTTTTGGGATACTGAATGAGATTGCGACCTCTTTGCGGCTCGACGAGAAAGAGAGAATCGTCGAACTGATCCTGCAAATCGACACCTCGCTTCAAAATCGCTTCAACCGCAATGCTCTCCGCTACGCACTACAAACAGCCCTGAGCGGATTTTCGATTCCTCTACACTTAAACAACGCTCTGCAAGGGCTCCCCTATTTCAAAAAAATTCAGCAGCTTGCGAAATCTGTGAAGAAAAAGCCAGAGGAGATCTTAGAAATGCTCTCTTCTTTGAAAATGAGACTCTTCGCCTCCCAAACTCCGCATCTCGTGATCAGCTGCGATGAGAAGATGTTCTCTATACTCAAAAAAGAGAACCTATTCGGACTTGCTAACCTCCCCGGAAGAGCGCAGGCGCCTTGGAGCGACAATTTTTCTCTTACTCCCGTCTCCTCACAAGGAAGACCTATCTCTTCACCAGTCGCTTTCACCGTTGAAGCCTTCAAATCGGTCCACTACCTCCACCCGCATGCACCCGCGCTTAGCTGTGCAATGCCCTTGTTTGAAAATACTATTTTGCACCGCAAGATCCGCGAAGAAGGGGGCGCCTACGGAACTGGAGCCTCATTCAACCCCACCTTTGGAAATTTCTACTTTCACTCCTACCGCGATCCAAAACTTGCACAAACACTCACCACTTTCCAGTTCGCCATCGAACAGCTTGCTTCCGGCCAATTTGATGAGCGCGATCTCGAAGAGGCCAAACTCGGCGTGATCCAGGCGATGGACCACCCCATTCCGCCAGGAAACCGCGCGGCTGCAGCCTATAATCTCTGGCGCGATGGAAAAACCCAGGAGATGCGCCAGCGCTACCGAGATACCCTTCTCTCCCTAACCAAAAAACAGCTTCAACAGGTGATCGAATCGGAGATCCTCCCTAAAAAACAGGATGGGGTTATCGTCAGCTTTGCCAGCCGTGAGCTCCTTGAACAGGAGAATGCCATTCTGGGAAGCAAGGCTTTACCGATCATTCCCCTCTGAAGAGAAAGGACATTCCTTTTCTTTTCGTCCTTTGGCCCCCATCCTTTTTCGTCCGTTTACGTCTGTTTTTTGTCCATTTTCGTCCGTTGTCCTTTCGAGGGGCCTCTTTCTTTTCTCCCTCTCTTGTATTTTACCTCAAATGCCGCTATGATCCGCCTAACACGCTAAAATTTTGGGAGTAAAAAAAGCCATGAAACACCTACTCATCTCTACACTACTCACCTTCTCATGCGCAACAATGCCTCTATCGGCAGCAAATGAGAAGAACGGCAACTCAAACGCTTCTCAACAGAATATCTCTTCAGCAAGACAAACCTCGAAAGCTTTTACGGCCGTTGCGAAGAAAGCGATGCCCGCCGTTGTCTTCATTAAAGTCCAGGGAGGTGCGCAGCCGGATGAGATGGGCTACCCCGAAGGATACCAGCAAAATCCTTTCGACTACTTTGGCGACGACTTCTTTAACCGCTTCTTTGGGTACTCTCCTCGAGGAAGGCAGCAACAGCCCCCTCAACAGATGAGCCAGGGCTCCGGCTTTATCGTCAGCGCAGATGGATACATCATGACCAATGCGCACGTGGTCAAGGGTGCTGATAAAATCACCGCCGTTTTGAACGATGGAAGAGAGCTCGATGCAGTACTTGTCGGGTCTGACCCGCACACGGACGTCGCCGTTATCAAGATCGAAGGTAAAAATCTCCCCTTTCTCGCGTTGGGAGACTCTGAGTCGATGGAGATCTGCGAGTGGGTTATCGCAATTGGCAGCCCCTTTCAGCTAGAAGCCTCGGTAACCGTTGGAGTCATTAGCGCAAAGGGTAGACAGAACTTACGTATCAATGACTTTGAAGATTTTATTCAAACCGACGCAGCAATTAATCCCGGAAACTCAGGAGGACCTCTCCTAAACTTGGATAGCGAGGTGATCGGCATCAATACCGCGATCGTCTCCCGTTCTGGCGGCTATATGGGGATCGGCTTTGCGATTCCTAGCAACATGGCCAAGAATATCATGACACAGATCATCGACAAGGGAAGTGTAACACGCGGCTTCATGGGAGTCTCTCTTCAGCCAGTCGACAAAGATATTGCGGATGCATTCGGCTTGGAAAAACCAGAAGGAGCTCTCGTCTCCGAGGTCGTTAAGGACTCTCCTGCCGATAAAGCAGGCTTAAAGCAGGGAGATGTGATCCTCGAGTACAACAATATACCGATCAAATCGGTTGGAAGCTTTAGAAACGATATCTCTCTCATGCCACCTGGCTCAAAAGTAAACTTAAAGGTGAGCCGCAAAGGGAAGATGATGACCCTCCCCGTAACTCTTGGCACTGCCGCTGAGGATAAACTCTCAATGGGCGGCGCCGTCCAGAAGTTGGGACTCGAAGTCGAAACTCTTACTCCCGAAAAAGGAAGAGAGCTCGGCTACAACAAAGGAGAAGAGGGCGTTGTCATCACGAAAATCAAACCAGGCTCGATCAGCGCAAGAGCTGGCCTTCGCCCAGGATTCTTGATACAGGGGATCAACCACAAGAAGATCACCAATGTGAATGAGTTCAACGAAGCGCTCAATGAACTCGGCAATAAAAATCGTGTGCTTCTCCTTGTGCGCCAAGGAAATGTCACCCGCTTCTACTCGATTAAAGTTGAATAGTCCGAAAGAGCTTCCACCACTTGTTTTGAATAGCGTCCCTGCAGGGTTTACAAGCCCTGCAGAGGATACTGTCGATCAGAGCTTGGATCTAAACGCCCATCTCGTGCGCCACCCCGCCGCGACATTTTTTGTCCGTGTGAGTGGAAACTCGATGGAAGGGGCAAATATCTTTTCGGGAGACATTCTGGTCGTCGACAAGGCTATTGAAGCCACAGACGGCAAGATCGTCGTCGCCATCGTCGATGGAGAGTTTACCGTTAAGCGCCTTGTGAAACGCAAAGGAAAGATCCAGCTCGTCGCCGAAAATCCCGCATACCCACCCATCCAGGGCAAGTTTGAGGTCTGGGGCGTCGTGACCTACATCATCCATGCCGCTAAATGACCTTTTTACTTATCGACTGCAATCAGTTCTTTGTCTCGTGCGAGCAGGTCTTTAACCCACGCCTCATCGGCCAGCCCGTTGTTGTTCTCTCATCCAATGATGGATGCGTTGTCTCACGCTCAAAGGAAGCAAAAGCACTCGGCATTCCCATGGGCGCTCCCGCCTATCAGTACGCCGATCTTTTCAAAACAGGCGGCGTGTATGTTTTCTCGTCTAATTTTGCCCTCTACGCCGATATGTCCAGGCGCGTGATGGAGGTTCTCCACACACTCTCTCCACATGTCGAAGAGTACTCTGTGGATGAGGCGTTCCTCGTGGGCTCCCCAGAAGAGGCCCCCTCCATCCGTGAAAAGATTTTAAAGTGGACAGGGATCCCCGTTTCGATCGGCATCGGCAAAACAAAGACCCTTGCCAAAGTCGCCAATGATCTCGCTAAGAAGAGCTCATCGGGCATCTTAGAACTATTAGATGAAAAAACGATCGATGCTCATCTTGAAAAACTCCCCCCATCAGAAATCTGGGGCGTAGGCTCCCGCTTAAACGCACAGCTTAGAGAAGAAAAAATCTTTAGTGCACTCCAGCTTAAAAACGCATCCGAGATCCAGATCAAAAAACGCTTTTCGGTGATTCTCCTCCGCACCGTTCTCGAACTGCGCGGCATCCCCTCGCTCTCACTCGAAGAGGTTCCGGAGATACGTAAATCCCTCACCTGTTCTCGGACATTCGGAGAGAGACTTACCGAACTTGCTGATATTGAAGAAGCCGTTGCCTCTTACATCTCTTCAGCCGCAGAGAAGCTCCGCGCAGAAGAGCTATTCACCTCCTCTCTCACCGTCTACATCACCACATCCCCCTTCTTAAAACCTCCCGATTACTACTCTAACGCCCTCACCCTCACACTCGACGAGCCCACCTCCTATACACCTCTATTAATTACCTCAGCAAAAGAGGCTCTCCGCAAAATCTACCGCAAAGGCTTCCTCTACAAAAAGGCTGGCATCACCTTCGGTGAGATCACCTCTTCCAGAGTTGTACAGACCGATCTCTTTTCAGCACCAGTTGTAAATGAAAAAAGAAAACGCGCCATGGAACTCGTAGATCAAGTGAATCACACCTTCGGCCGCGGCGAGCTCCGTTTCGCCGCCGAAGGCTTCACCAAAAAATGGAAAGGCGCAAAAAAAAGCCGCTCTGCGCATTACACCACACGCTGGAGCGGGCTATTGGAGATTAAGATCTAGAGAATTATGCAGCAAGCAGCCATTTCCAAATCGGCATTACGGAAATCACAAATTCATCGATCTTGATCGTATCGTGCTCATTTTCTGTGAGAATAATTCCCCCTTGTAAGCCATAAGTTCTTATGGCCTCCAATACCCCTTCGATTTCCCGATTTCTAACTTCGGGATCTGCGAGGCTTGTTGTCACTTGGATCGCCTGAACGATGCGATTCCCTTCTCTCACAAGAAAATCGCACTCTTTCTTCTCTTTGTGAAAATAGATCTCCTTCATCTGCATTCTCAAGTGAAGGAACACAACATTCTCCAAGAGGCGCCCTCGGTCTTCGCTCACCCGAAATCCAGTGGTTCGAATCAGCGCCGGGTCGATCATGTAGCACTTTTTATTGGATTGAATCTGCTTTTGTAGAGAGTGGCTATAGCGACAAATAAAGAAGCATAAATAACACTGCTCTAAGTAATCGCAATAATTTGCGATGGTATGAGGGCTTCTCACGCCGACAGATTTAGCTAGGTTTGTGTAGCTAAACTCTTTTCCTATGTTGCTCGCTAAATAATAGACCGTTTCTCGCAACGCCCTTTCATCTTGAATTTTGTAACGCACGATAATGTCACGATAGAGAATTCCTTCTAGCAGATCTTGCAAATATTCTGTTTTCTCAAACTCTATGTACTCCGGAATCCCTCCGTTTTTTAGATAATTGGAAAAACAACGCAAGATCATGCCCACGTCAGTTGTCGACAAGGCTTTTTTAGACAATGCTTCTGGATACTGATGGCGGACGATTTCCAAAAAAGAGAGAGGGAAGACTTCTAATTGAATGTACCTGCCTGTTAAATGCGTTCCAAGCTCCCTGCTCAAGAGGTTTGCATTTGATCCTGTGATATAGATCTTTTTTCCCTGCTCATATAGCCTTCGAACAAAACGCTCCCAGCCTGCAATGTTCTGAATCTCATCAAAATAAAATCTGGATTGCTCTCCAAATAGCTCGATCAATACCTCCAGCAGCGTTTGAAAATCGCTCACCTGAAACTGTATCAGCCGTTCATCATCGAAATTAAAGTAGTAATCTACAGGGCCATCTGCTTGAGCCGACTCCACTTGCAGCATGCGCTGGATCGTCGATTTTCCTGATCTTCGCATTCCGCTCAGGATAATAATATTTGGGTCGTTGATAAAGCGCTGGATCGTGTCCGTAACAGTGCGGCGATAAAAATTCTTTGGAGATCGATACTTGAGTTGATCCATGACAACTTGTTTGAGAATCTCCCGATTCATCCCATGCCCCCTTGTTTTCTCCCATTATACTACAAAACCATGCATTGTCAATGCGCGGTTTATCTCCAAAGCGTGTACTGAGAATGCAGACTAGCGCAAATCATTCATAGTTAATAGCTTAAAAAAAGAAAAACCCGTTTCCCGTTCGCGGGAGATTTGCCTTGCGACGGAAAAAAGATAAACCGTAAAATTTTCTGCCTATGACAACTATTTCCTTATGCGAACCTCTATCACCCGCCCGCTCCCGCTCCTGCTGCATCAATCGGCAGCGAGTAGGGCAGGCGTTACATTTTTTTGCGCAGCAGCTGTTTCGTCCTCTGCACTGGTCTTCAGGCGCCATTCGTGCGCTGATCACGCCTATTGATCCACGGTTTCCTGGGAACAGCTCAAACAAAGGGTGCGAAGTAGCAACAAGGGTTGTCTCTGTTGTGAGTCGGCTGCTCGTTTCACCCATCACTCTTGCATCGGCACTCACAGGAGGAGTGGTGCAATGTGCAGGAAGCGCCATCGCTCCGCATCCCTACTACTACATCCGAGGCGATGCTAAAGAAAAAAACGAGGAGCCAGTCCGCTTTTTTAATCTCAATGCTTGTATGTTCTGGGGAGATCTGCCGAGGCTTTTTGGAGGAGTCTTTCCTGCAGAAAAAAGAATGAAGGCTCTTTTTTCTCTCATTACGAAGATCAACCCCACTATTTTTGTCGCGCAAGAGGTTGCGTTCGGGCCTGGACTCATGCTCGCAAATGCTCTCAAGCCCTACTACACACATATTTTCATCGATGTTGGCCCAAACCCCTTTCGTATGGAGAGCGGCCTCTTTATCGCAGCGCGCTGCCACCTAACGAGCATCCCCTACTTCAAAGCCTTTCCAAACCAGCCAGGAATTAAGCGCGGCATCTTCTGCTTCGAAACCCGTAAGTTTTCGGTCATCACCACGCATCTAGAATCGGGAGACGCTTTTGCCTCTGCGGAAAAGATCCGCAAGGGTCAGTTTGAGATTCTCTCTCGAGAAAGTCGAAAGCTTGCAGACAATCGCAATCCCTGCTTCATCCTGGGAGATTTTAACTGTTCACGCGAAGAGATCCCGCGGCATCTTTTTGATCCTTATGCCAGGCAATATCCGACCGTAGATGCAACGTCAGCAACCTGCACAAATGCGCTGACGTCTTGGATGCGCGGTAAAAAACCTAAAGAAGACCATTTTGAACTCGACGATTACACACTGGTGGAAGCTACAGGTGAACTCCCAGAAATGGCCGTCGAACTCGTACAAACTTTTGATCTGCGGAGACCTGCAGAAGCTGTAACCGACCACCATGGGTTACTGCTGACCGTTAAAGGTCTCTGAACCTATCCCAATAAAATCCCCAAAGAGATTTTGGGAGATTTTGAGACAGATTTCCCAAATTTTTCCGAGGGCAGTATTGGAAAAACTACCGCCGAGGAAAAATTTGGTAAATCTGGCGAAAAGAACCGAAATATCAAAGGGAATTTTATTGGGATAGGTTCCTAAAACCCCTACGAAGCTCTTCGATCATCTCTTGGAAGTTCTGCCTGATCTCGGGAACGACATCCATCCAGATGAGAAAGCTGTGAACCATCCCTTGGAAACACTTTGTGCGTACAGGAACCCCCTCTTTTTTCAGACGTTCGGCGTATGCGTTGCCCTCATCAAGGAGAATGTCATACTCTGCGGTGGCAATGTAAGCCGGAGCAAGGCCTTTTAAGCTTTTTGCATGGAGAGGTGAGGCATAGGGATTTTTGCGCTCCTCTTCTTTGGGAAGATAGTGGTGCCAGCACCAGGTCATCGACTCTTTTTCTAGAAAATAATCATGCCCGAATTTCTGGTAGGAAGCGCGCGAAAAATCGGCATCGAAGCCAGCGTAGATAAGCCATTGAAAAACAATTGGCGGACTGCCCTTTTCACGAGCGAGAAGCGCGACGACAGCAGCTAAATTTCCACCCGAACTTTCACCCCCGACAGCAATCTTCTCGGGATCTCCACCGAGCTCCCTCGCATGCACGTAGGCCCACTCTGTCGCTGCAAAGGCGTCCTCAACCGCAGCAGGAAAGCGGTGCTCTGGTGCCAGCCTGTAATCGACAGAGATGACGATGCATGGCGTCTCTTTTGCAAGCAGATGACAACGCGCGTCAGCCATTTCAAGATCCCCAATCACCCATCCTCCACTGTGAAAATAAAGCAGGATAGGAAGAGGCTTTTTGGCTTCTGGAGTGTAAATTCTCACACGAAAATTTGCGACATTCCGATCTTGCGTAGCAACAGGTTCCTTAGCTTTTGACCTAGGAAGCGAGGCGAGATGTTTTCTAGCTTCTTGCGCTGTCATCTGATAGGTCGGCTTCGCACCTTTTGTGCGCATATGCTCGAGAATGGCGGCAATTTTTGGATGAAGGGGCATACTACTTTTGCGTTCTGGTAAAATCTTTGAAGACAGAATCCTCACGGATCGGGTCAAAATACCGCTCTGCGAGGATCTCTTGGAGATTTTCAAGTCCCTCTTTGAGAGCGGTTTGTAGCCACCCCACAGAAGCGATCGCCTCTCTCATTGCGGCAGCAGCATATGCGTTGCGAAGTGCCGTTTCCACGCTGGGCCAAGTCTGAAAGCAGACACCTCCCAGCTGGACCACGAGCGGATAGTTTTTCTGATCGAAGGCCGCCTTATGTAGAAGACAAAGAGCGTCAGAGACCAGCTCATCTTGAATGGGAAGAAGAAGGTCATATGTCGTTTTGGCGTCCCCCTCTTCGTAAGAAATGTAGGCGAGATATTGTGTTGCGAGAAGATAGATCATCCCCTCTTTTGCACGCGAGCGGATCTCTTGAAAAATCTCTTTCGCACGCTCCTTATCTCCATCATGAAAGGCCTTCTCTGCAAGATCAAGCTGCTTCTTCAGCTTTTCACTGCGATCCTGTTGCGACATGAAACGGCTCTTTTTCCAACTGTCAAAACTTTGAAAAGCAAAGAGAAAAAAGATCGCGCCGACGAGATAGGCTTGATAGAGAAAAAAGAAGAGACTCAATCCCGATGCCACAAGCATGCTGGCAAAGAGCGCGTATTTAAAACCGCGGATTCCCCAAAACCCTTCGCAGATGATGCGAAGAAGCTGGCCGCCATCTAGCGGCATCACAGGTAGAAGATTTAATAACGTCCAGAAGAGGTTGATCCACTGAAAAGTTTTTAGTGTTGTTAGAAAGAACTCGTTCTGGAAAGTTCCGAATCTAAGCAGCGCCGTTGCGCCAAGAAAGAGAAGAAACCCGAAAAGAGGGCCATCGAGCACGATGAAAAACTGTTTCCAAAAAGGAAGATTTTCCCCTTCGTGATAGGTGAGTCCTCCAAAGGCGACCAGCTCGATACGCGGATTCTTTCCGAACATCACCGCAGTCAATGCATGGCCAAATTCGTGAAAAAGGACTGACACGAAGATGATCCCCATCCAGATGAGGGTTCCCATCCAGCTCATGCTATTGACATACCCAATGAGCGCAGCAACAATCCAAAATGTGGGATAGATAGAAACAGGGATGCGTCCAGGAATCCGAATCATTTTCCGAGAGCCTCTTGCACAGCTTGACCCATCTCTGCTGGAGATTCTGTGACAAGAACTCCCGCAGCTCTCAAGGCGTCCATCTTTCCTTTTGCAGTGCCTTTTCCTCCCGAAACAATCGCTCCCGCATGCCCCATCCGCCTTCCGGGCGGAGCGGTGACACCAGCTATAAAGGCGGCAACAGGTTTTGTGCTGTGAGCCTTAATCCACTCGGCAGCCTCCTCTTCAGCACTTCCGCCGATTTCGCCAATTAGGAGAATTGCCTTGGTCTCGGGATCTTTTTGAAAGAGCTCGAGCACATCGATGAAATTTGTACCATTGAGAGGATCACCGCCGATTCCAACACAAGTCGATTGACCTAATCCCAAAAGCGTCGTCTGCCAGACTGCTTCATATGTCAGCGTACCCGAGCGAGAAACGATCCCCACTTTGCCGCGTTTGTGAATATATCCGGGCATGATACCGATCTTGCACTCATCGGGAGTGATGATTCCGGGGCAATTGGGTCCAATCAACCGGCTCCTCTTGCTGCTGCGCATGACGCGGCTTACCTCGAGCATGTCGCGCACAGGAATCCCTTCAGTGATGCAAACGATAAGAGGAATGCCCGCATCTTCTGCCTCTAAAATTGCATCAGCTGCATAGGGCGCAGGAACAAAGATGAGAGAGGCGTCGCAATCAACCGCTTGCTTAGCTTCGATTACCGTGTCAAATACGGGAAGGCCTAACACCTCTTGTCCTTTCTTGCCAGGAGTGACGCCACCTACAAATTGCGAGCCGTAAAGCAATCCCTGTTCGGTGTGAAAGCGCCCCGATTTTCCAGAAATCCCCTGTGTAATTACGCGCGTTTTTTTGTTGATCAGTATCGCCATGATATATTAACCCTTTTTCACTGCAGCAACAGCTTTCAGCGCCGCCTCTTCGAGTGTATCTGCCGTAGTGATCGGAAGGCCCGACTCAGCAAGCAGTTTCTTACCCTGTTCGACATGTGTTCCTTCCATCCGCACCACAAGTGGAACTTTGAGAGACAGCTCCGAGGCGGCATCGATAATCCCTTCCGCGAGGGTAGCGCAGTTCATAATCCCGCCGAAGATATTCACCAGAATGGCTTTCACTTGGGGGTCGAGCAGAAGAATTTTAAACCCTTCAGCAACTTTTTCTTTGGAGGCGCCGCCTCCGACGTCGAGAAAGTTGGCTGGTTTGCCGCCGTAGTAGTGGATGATATCCATCGTTGCCATTGCGAGTCCTGCACCATTCACCATGCAGCCGATGTTTCCCTCGAGGGCGATATAAGCAAGATCATGTTCTTTGGCCATCACCTCATTCTTCGACTGCTGGCTCGGATCATAATACGCCGCAAGTTCGGGGTGGCGAAAGAGCGCATTATCATCGAGCACAAACTTCGCATCTAGTGCCCAAAGATGACCGTGAGGATCTTCAATGAGAGGGTTGATCTCGAGAAGCGCCCCATCACATTCGATAAAGGCTTTCCCCACAGCTGCCGCGATCTCTTGCCCTTTTTTAGCCATCTCACCACTCCATCCCATAAAATTGGATAGATGCAAAAGATGGAAAGGTTTGATAGATCCATCGAGTCCAATGGGAACCGTTAAAATTTTCTCAGGGTGCTTGGCCGCAATCTCCTCGATCTCAACCCCTCCTTCGGGAGAGGCGATCAGAATAGCTCGGGCTTGACTGCGATCGACAACAGCGCCCAGATAATACTCCCGCTTGATCTCCATCGGCTTGGAGATGAGCACCTTATGGGCGATCACACCCTCTTTTCCGGTCTGGTTATTCACCAGCTTCATGCCGATGAGATGAGAGGCAACGGAAAGAATCTCTTGTGGGGATTTGGCAAATTTCACCCCTCCAGCTTTTCCTCGTCCGCCAGCGTGCACCTGGATTTTAATCACGGCCTCTTTGAGGTTGAGCTGCTTCACAATCTTCTCAGCGTCGTGCGCCTTGCTCGCCACCGCGAACGGAGGGATCGGAACCCCGTAGGATTGTAAAATCTCCTTTGCCTGGTATTCGTGGATATTCATGCTGCTCCTCTCAAATCCCTTATGTGATAGAATCGGATTTCCATCAACGGAAGAAACGCGATGTTAGGATTTATTAAGTCTGGATTCCAAAAAGTTAAGTCTGCTCTTGCAAAAACACGCTCTCTCTTGGGTGGAAAAATCTCCGCTCTTTTCTCAAAACCCCTGGATGAAAAAACTTTCGAAGAGCTGGAGAGGATCCTGTATGAGGCAGACCTCGGAAGTATCTGTGCCGGAGAATTTGTAGAAAAAACAAAACAGTTTTTGCGAAAAAACCCCGAAGCTTCACAAGAGCAGATCGTCCAATCGCTGCGCGATTTTGCTCTACAGATTTTAAATACCCCACCAAAAGCTATGCCGGTAGAGAAAAAATCGAGCGAACCTCTCGTCATTCTCGTGGTTGGTGTGAATGGGAGCGGGAAAACAACGACCATCGCAAAGCTTGCACACAATTTTCAAGCGGAGAAGAAAAACGTTCTTCTTGCAGCCGGCGACACCTTCCGCGCCGCAGCAATTGAACAGCTCACCACCTGGGCAGAAAGGCTTGGATGTGAAATCATCAAATCGCAATCCTCAGCAGATCCCGCTGCCGTCGCATACGATGCTGTATCCGCCGCGAAGGCGCGAGGTGCAGATGTTGTAATCATCGATACAGCCGGACGGCTCCAAAACCGCTCCGAGCTCATGCGCGAGCTGGAAAAAATCCGTAAAGTCTGCGCGAAAGTAGTTCCTGATGCTCCCCATGAGACCCTTCTTGTTCTCGATGCGACCACAGGACAAAATGCGATCGACCAGGCAAACATCTTTCACCAGTTTACTCCCCTTACAGGAATCGTTCTCACCAAACTCGACGGCTCGGCCAAAGGGGGCATTGCTCTTGCAATTTACAAACAACTCGGTATTCCCGTACGGTGGATTGGAGTGGGAGAGAAGATGGAAGATCTTCTCCCCTTTGAGAAGGAGAGTTATGTAAATGCGCTATTCGGAAGTGATGAACGATGAACAAAAGTGAAGAGATAGAAGAGGGATCGGGCACGGGCACGCACGCGGGCACGAAAGAAAGAATTGCTTACAGAGCGCTTTTGCGCGATACGATTGCACTCCTAGGCGAAGAAAAACGAAAGACGCTGCCGATACAGCTTCCTCCTCTTCCGAAAACTTCTTTCGTGCCCGCGTCCGTGCCCGTGCCCGGCTTTTCTTCTTCCCCTTCCCGCACTCCACAACCCTCTCCTAAAACTTCTTCCGTGCCCGTGCCCGCGCGCGTGCCCGATCCCTCTTTTTCTTCTTCCTCTTCTTCTCCTTCTTCCGATTCCAAGGCGGTGCAGAGCACCGCACTCCAAGGAGCTCGCTCCGCTCACTCATCTTTTAATCTTGCTTCCCATTTTCCAGATCTTGCGCATCTACCTACCCCGCCAGATGATAGCCGTGCGCAAGAGAACGCAGCTCGCTGGAAAAAGGCGCAGGTTGCAGCGTCAGTCGTCATCCTCTCATTCGGAGAAAAGGATGATCAGCTTCTCTATTTAAAAAATCTTGCCAAAGCGATTCATACCCGTTTAAAACCGACAAAAATTCTCGATGGACAGCTCTTAGAAAAAGAGAAGCGGTGGGAAACGCTCTTCCGCGTAAATACCTTCGACCTTCTTCTGGTTACAGAAGCAGGTCTTGCAAAAACGGACATTTTGAAGAAGCTGGTTGAAGAGCCCTCCTTTAGCGCAAAAACTCCTCTTTTGCTCCTCACTCCAACCGTCATGCAGGAGAAAGCCGCTCTCTGGAAAAAAATATGTCTGATCGTCAAAAAATAGCAGCTATCCTGCTCGACGATGGGATCGATAGACCTCTCGACTATGAGATCCCCATTGAAATGCAGGGTGAGTGCTCCGTCGGCGTCCGCGTCCTCGTTCCGCTGCGTGGAAAACCCAAGAGAGGAACGATCGTCGCTTTGAAAGATGAGGCAGAGGTTGCATCTGTTCAAAATATCCTCGAACTTTTATCGGACAAATCTCTCTTATCAGCCCCCCTTTTTGCTCTCGCCAAATGGATCTCTTCCTACTATTGCACGCCGCTGCGCAAAGTCTTAAAAGTCATGCTCCCTTCCGGCCTTCGAAAAAATGTAAAGATGCGCACACAGCTTCTTGTCCGCTCAAAACTATCGCGCCCAGAACTTCTTCGGCTTTGTGAAACGCTTCGCACGAAAAATCCCCAACAGGCAGAGGTGCTCGACCAGCTTCTCTTGCACCCCAAGGGTCTCCTTCTTTCGGCACTTATGGAAAAAGCACAAACATCAGAGAGTCCTATTCAGACACTGATCAAAAAAGAGATCCTTCACGCAGAACCCATGACAAGTGAGGCAAGCCCGATCGACGAGCAGGAGATCTTCTCAACTAAGCCGAAAATATTGCGAGAGGAGCAGGCAGCGGCGCTCGAAAAAATCACGACAAGCCTAAAAGAGGGAGTTTTCGCAACCCACCTTCTCCACGGAGTCACAGGAAGCGGGAAGACAGAGGTCTATCTTCAAGCGATCGACTACACACTTAAGATGGGAAAGAGTGTGATCTTCCTTGTGCCAGAGATCATTCTCACCTCACAAACACTTGAGAGATTGCGCAGCCGCTTTCCGGAAAAAATTCTTCTTCTCCACCACCGCTTGAGCGATGGCGAAAGACACAACAGCTGGCAAGAGATCCAACAAGGCAGCGTGAGAATTGTGATGGGAGCCCGCTCTGCTGTCTTTAGCCCCACACTCAACCTCGGACTCATCATCATCGACGAGGAGCATGAGAGCTCCTACAAACAACAGGATGATCAACCCACCTATCACGCGCGTGATGTAGCACTCATGCGCGCCAAGCTCGAAAATGCGGTAGTGATCCTTGGTAGCGCAACGCCCAGCTTGGAGAGCCGATACAACGCTGCACAAAACAGGTTTCAACTCTCTACACTTCAAAGCCGTGGAAGTGCACACCTCGCCCCTGTAAAAGTCGTTGATATGCGACTCGAGTTTGCAAAAGCCAAGGGCTTCACTCTCTTTTCCGATACACTCCTTGAAGCGATAAAAAAACGGCGCAGCTTGGGCGAACAGACCATTCTTCTACTGAATCGTCGCGGCTACCATACCTCGTGTCTTTGTACCGCATGCGGAGACACAGTCCGCTGTCCGCACTGTGACCTCGCCCTCACCTACCACTTGGGCGAAGAGATCCTCTCCTGTCACTTGTGCGACTATCGCCTACTGAAGTTGAAGAATTGTCCCAAATGCCATGCCGACCAGACCTTGAAGTACAAAGGCGCCGGCACAGAGATGGTCGAACGCGCGCTCCATGCCGTTTTTCCCGAGGTGCGCACCCTGAGATTGGATGCCGATACAACACGGCATAAGGGAAGCCATGAGCTGATCTTTCGACAGTTTCGCTCCGCAAAAGCCGATGTCCTCATCGGCACCCAGATGGTTGCAAAGGGACTCCATTTCCCAGCTGTCACTCTTGTGGGAATCTTGAGCGCTGATAGCTCCCTGAACATCCCCGATTTTCGTGCCGGAGAGAAGTCGTTCCAGCTCCTCACACAAGCTGCTGGACGTGCCGGACGTGCCGAACTCGATGGGGAGGTGATTATCCAGACACATATGCCCGAGCACTCTATGCTCCGCCTTGCGGCAAGTCAGGACTATGAAACTTTCTTCAAAGAAGAAAGTGAAGTGAGAAAACTTTTTGAATTCCCCCCCTTCTGCCATCTCGCCAAGGTTGTCTTTTCGGGAGAGAATATCCGCGAGGTTGAAGGAAAAGCCCAGCAGCTTCGAACCGCCCTGATCCGCCACCTTCCCCCCTCCGTTCAACTCCTCCCCATCCTCCCCTGCGGCCACCCCAAAGTCCGAGGAAAATTCCGCTTCCAGTTCCTCATCAAAGGTACCAGACCCACCCTTCTGTCGCAAAAACTCGCCCTTGTGATGCAAGAAATTCCTGCGAAACAAGGGGTTAGAATTCTGATCGATATAGATCCCGAAAGCACATTCTTTTAATACTTTATCCTTTATCCCCTATCCTTTATCCTCAATCTCCTATGTTTCCAGAACCGGATTACCATCAGCACGAGGAGTTTCGCAACCGTAGCCTAAAGCTCGCGGAGATCCGCCAGCTTGGGATCGATCCCTATCCGGCTAAGTACACTCCCTCGATCGCCATCGAAGCTCTCCTGAATAAATATAAAGATAAAGAGATCGGCCACAGTGAAGAGGCCGCAAACGGCTCCACCGAAACTGTTTCTGTAGCTGGACGTCTCATCCTCTTTCGGGCGATGGGAAAGAACGCTTTTGCGCATGTCCAAGATGGCTCTTCTCGCATCCAGATCATGTTCAATAGAGATCTCACGAAAGTTGCCGGCCTCAATGGAAAAGAGGAGGAGCTCCCTCCCCTAAAATTCATCGAGAAAAAGATCGATCTCGGCGACATTTTAGGCATTGAAGGAAATGTCTTCCGCACCCAGAAAGGCGAGATCACCATCTTTGCCAAGCAGGTCACTCTTCTTTGCAAAACTCTCCTTCCACTCCCTGACAAACACAGCGGCCTCGCTGATGCGGGCGTACGCCATCGCAAGCGCTGGCTAGATCTCATCTCCAATACAGACGTATTTCAACGCTTTCAACTCCGCAGTCGAATCCTTCATAAGATCCGCGACTACTTTGCGCGCCATGGATTTCTCGAAGTCGAAACCCCAATTTTGCACCACATCTACGGCGGAGCCGAAGCGCGTCCCTTTATCGCCCACTTGAATGCACTCGACCAGGATATGTATCTGCGCAT
Source organism: Chlamydiae bacterium Ga0074140 (assembly GCA_001464115.1). GTDB lineage: Bacteria > Chlamydiota > Chlamydiia > Chlamydiales > Rhabdochlamydiaceae. The sequence continues at coordinate 114,300 of LNES01000006.1, forward strand.
TGCACTCGAGCTCTCCCTTAAAAAACTGGTTGTAGGAGGGATGGAGAGGGTTTTTGAAATCGGTAAGATCTTCCGCAACGAGGGAATCGACCGCACGCACAATCCCGAATTCACCATGCTCGAAGCCTACGCAGCGTATTGGGACTACAACGACATGATGATCTTTGTGGAGAAGCTGTTTGAGGAGCTTGCCCTTGCCCTTTATGGAACAACAAAAATTCGCGTTTCAGAAACTGTCGAAATCGATCTCAAGGCTCCTTGGACGCGTCTCAGCATGAAAGAGAGTTTAAAGACCTATGGCGATCTGGATATCGATGCCCTCTCTGACGAAGAGATGCGAGAGATCCTAAAAAAGAAATCCACCCTTACACCAGAGCAGATCCGTGCACTTTCACGTGGTCTTCTTATCTCTCATCTCTTCCAAGATCTCGTTGAGCCCCATCTCATTCAACCGCACCACATTATCGATCACCCCATTGAAACGACTCCTCTTTGCAAACTGCATCGCGAGCCAAAATTGCGCCTAGAAATGCTCGTTGAACGTTTCGAAAGTTTTATCAATGGAAATGAGATCTGCAACTCGTACAGCGAGCTCAACGATCCAGAATTGCAACGCAAACTTCTCCTTCAGCAAGCCGAAAAACGGTTGAAAGGCGATGAAGAGGCTCATCCTCTTGACGAGGAGTTCATCGAAGCGATCTGCCAGGGCATGCCGCCTACTGCGGGCGTCGGCATCGGCATCGACCGCCTCATCATGCTCCTCACAAACTCCCCAACCATCAAAGAAGTATTATTCTTCCCACTCACTCGTCCCGAAGAGTGATCATCTCTCCTCAAGGAGTTTTTCGACGAGCGAGAGGCCGTGGGGTGTTAGGTAGACACCCTGTCCGTCGCCCTTTTTGATGAAGTTGGCTTGGGCAAGAAGCTTGATAATCATATCGATACCATGATTGTTCTGGCCGATTGCGCGACCAATCTCATAACGGTCGATCTCCGTATCAAAATCGCCACGTGCGCATGCAAGTTCGTGTAGCTTCAATAGAAAAAGCTCATCTTTAGTCGTTGCTCGTTTCATTTTTTTTCGATCATCATCTCGCATCTTCTTTCTCTTTTTTCTCGGTGCTCTCGGTGTTTAAATTCTTTCTACTTATTTTAAGGAGCTCGCTCTCTCAGCGCTTCTTCTTCAGCCTTGCCCCTGTTGGTGTATCTTCGATCAGATATCCTTTCGCGAGAATCTTATCACGTGCAGCATCTGCCTCTTTCCAGTTTTTGCTCTTGCGCGCCTCTTCGCGCTGCACAAGGAGCTGTTCGAGCTCTGCAGGGATCTCCTCTTCGGTCTCAAATGGCAAAAAGCCAAGAACCTCATCGAGCTTTCGGAGGAATGCAAGCGTCTCTTCTGCTTCCTTCTTTCCGAGCTTTTGCGCATCGCAAAGAACATTTATCTTGCGCACGAGCTCGAAAAGCACAGCAAGCGCTACAGAGATGTTGAGATCATCCGCAAGCGCCTCTCTAAAATCCTTTTCAGCTTGGTTGAGCAGAAGACCCACTTCTCCCCTATCTTTTGCTTTTGCATCGATAGCTTGCAGTCTGGCGATAAAATCTCCCAGCCGCTCAAGAGAGTGCCGCGCTCCGCTAAGTCCCTCGAACGTGAAGTTGAGCTGAATGCGGTAATGGGTATGCATCAGCATGTAGCGCACTTCAGCGCCGGTATAACCCTTTTGCAGGAGATCTCGCAGTGTATAAAAATTTCCGAGACTTTTTGACATCTTCTTATGGTCGACGAGAAGGTGTTCACAATGCATCCAATGACGCGCAAAGAGTTTTCCCGAAAAAGCTTCAGATTGTGCGATCTCATTTTCATGGTGGGGGAACATGTTATCCACTCCGCCAACATGGATGTCGAGCGTCTCTCCTAAAACTTTTATCGCCATGGCAGAACACTCGATGTGCCAACCTGGACGTCCTTTACCTAGAGAGGTCTCCCAGAAAACTTCTCCATCGCGTTTGGGGTCGTAGCTCTTCCAAAGCACGAAGTCACAAGCGTTATCCTTCTCATACTCATCGCTGCTCTCTCTCTCGGAAGCACCCTCCTTAAGATCTTCTAAACGGAGGTGCGACAGCCTGCCGTATGAGGGAAATTGTGAAATTGCATAGTAGATGCTGCCATCCGCAACACGGTAAGCCACTTTGAGCTCGAGGAGTCGCTCAATGATCTGTACCATTTCGGGAATAAACTCCGTCGCGCGCGGATAAAATTCGACCGGCTCGATGTTCAACGTGCGGAGATCTTCAAAAAAGGCGCGGATATAGGGAGCTGTAAAATCGTGAAGCGGAAGCTTTGCTTTCAGGGAAGCTTTGATGATCTTATCTTCAACATCGGTGAGATTCATCGCCTGGATCACCTTCATGCCGAAAAATTTGAGTGTCCGGCGAAGAAGATCCTCAAAAACGTAGGTGCGGAAGTTTCCGATATGGGCAAAGTTGTAGACGGTAGGGCCACACGTGTACATTTTCACCGTATGGCCAATAACGGGCTCCCTCTCTCGTGTTTCTGTATTGTAAAGTTTTAATTGTGTCATTTGGGCTTTTCGTCTTGCGAGACAATCTCGTCGAGAAGACGATAATGGGTCTTGCCCGTCCCGGTCAAGGGGATCTCTTTCCTATCTTTAAGGGCTTGGTTGACATCCTCGGTACTTACCGGGAACGTTGCGATTAGCACAATGAGGGGTTTTTCGCTATCCTTCTCTCTAACGGCAACAGCGAGTTGAGGAACATCTTTGCTCTCTTTGATCCATTGACGGCTGTGAGCAAGCTTGAGAAGCTCCTCTTCTAGCCCGCCAAGACTGACCATCTCGCCGCCGATCTTAATAAACCGCTTCAATCTCCCCGATAAGAAGAGGTTCCCCTCTTCATCGAGATAGCCACGATCACCCGATCGGTACCAGTTTTTCCCATCGATTTTAATGAAGGGAGAGGGCCGATCTCCTAAATACCCATGAAAAACGTTAGGACCGAAAACGCAGATCTCCCCCTCTTTTTTTGCAGGAAGTAGCTCGTGCGTTTCAGAGTCGATCACGCAGAGAGAAACGCCCGCAAGCGCCTCCCCTACCCCCTTTGGAGGCTTTTCGGGATGATTCAATGAGACGATCGGACCACATTCAGTGATTCCATACCCTTCGAGCAGCAGATGGTCTGAGCCCAGCTTGTGGACATAATCAAACAACTCTTCTGGTGCTTTTTCGGCACCCGTGACAAAAAGACGAATCGAGCCCAGCTGTTCGGGCTTTGCGCTGCGGAAGAGTGTCTTAAAAAAAGTGGGCGCCAAAAAGATAAGCGTAGGCTTCCAATGCTCAATATCCACAACCAGGCCATGACTATCTGTAGGATCGGGTGAGAAGGCAACCTGAAGACCGGAAAAAAGAGGCAAAAGACCCGATACAGAAAAGCCAAATGAGTGAAACGGTGGTAGCACACCAATGAGCCTATCCTCCGGTTTAAGCTGCACACGCTCAAACGCCGCTCGCTGGTTGCTGAGAAGGTTGTCATGTGTGAGAGGAACTCCTTTAGGAAGTGCTTCTGTTCCGCTCGTAAAAAGTATGGCTGCGCATGCATCTTTGGAGATCGTATCCAGCTGCAGTTTTTTGAGAAGGGCCGATGCTTTTTGATAGGAGAGAAAAAGACCTGAAAGCTTCTCCTTCAAGCCGATCGAAAACCGGATATCTTCCAAAAAGAGGATCTTCTCATCGACGCTGCCTAAATCTCCCATCTCTCTCTGTCCTAAAAACCGCATCGAACTGATTACGGTTTCGATTCCACTGAGCTTCACCGCATGCTCAAGCGCGCGCAAACCTGCCGTCCAATTAAGCATCACGGGGATCTTTTTAGCGAGTAGTGTGGCCAAAATCAGCAGATAAACAGCCGATGTCGAAGGGAGCATGATCCCGATCTTTTCGCCCTTCATCTCCTTAATTTTTAATGAAAGAACGAGCGCTGCTCGTTTGACTTTTCGATAGCTGAGAAGACCTGAAAGGGCATCGCCACAGGCAATTCTATCTCCCATCTGGTCGCAGATGAGAAGAAAGGCTTCTGCTAGCGTTTCTCCTTTTGGAGCCCCGGGAGGCGGGCGAGAGCTCTCTTCCGGCCAAACAATTTTTTTTCGCTCCTCCTCCTGCTCTTTCTCCTTGCGACTGCCCGCTCCAATTTGCAAAAGATCCTCAACCGTTTGCACCTCTCCAGGCGCAAGATCCCCTAAACCGTAGCGCTCATCTAAAAAGAGGTAAAGCTGTGTGAGATCGAGTGAATCAAGGCCGAGATCGTTCGCAAGATGCATCTCTCGTTTAATCTTTTCCACAGGGCGGCGTGAAAGAGTAGCCAGTTGATTAAAGACCTCCTTCTCCACTTCAGGCGGAATCTCCGCTTTCTGTGCACGCCTTTTTCGCTCCTCCTCCCCATTCGTGATCTGTGGAAGATCCTTTCTCCAAAATGAGAAAGAAACCAGAGAAAGCGGCTCGGGTCCCGGTTCTGGATAGCGATTGTACCAGTTTTCCAAGTAGCGATTGAGTTCCTGCCTCTCCGCAGAACGCGGAAAATCTGCCGGTGCAGAGGCAAACTCGATCTTCACCTCGCGCCGAGGAGCAAAAAAGATCCAATTTTTTAAGAGGATCTTAATCCCCGCCCATAAGGTTTTGCCAAAATCTGGCGACTTTCCTGTGATGGCACGAGAGAATGAGCTTCCCCAAAGCCCCGTTGTACGTATGAGGATGACCTTTGCTTGGGGAGCCTCTTTTAGAAGGCTGTGTACGAAGGAGGATGCTCCCAAAGCCTCAGCAGCAGCAATTTTTAATCTCCCGGATGGATAGACAAGGAAGTTCCCCCCCTTTTCTATCCCCTGCTTAATCTTCTGCACCATCTTCTCAACACGTTTCGCCTTCCAAGAGTTGGCAATGACATCGATCGTAGGTAGTGGAAGCGAACCCACAATGCGCATGAAAAAGTGGATGCCTTTTTGATAGTAAAAGCTCTCTAGCACAAGAGGATGCGGACGAAAATCCTTCCACAAAATAAACATCAGAATAATCGGGTCGATCTCTGCCGGGTGATTCGGAAAAAAGAGGATCCCCTTTTTCTGTTCCTTTCGAAGCTGATCCAGTCCCGACACCTTTAGGCGATAGCGAAGCGAAAAGCCGGCGCGTATGAGCCACGCTAGCAGCGTGAGCCCAAGGTGTTGCAGTTGTTTTCCCATAAAATTCAAAGATTGCCTTACAGAAGATTTTTAAGGAAAGACTAGAAGGAGTGATGATCGATGAATAAAGAAAATAGAAGAAGGATCGGGCACGCACGCGGGCACGGGCGCGAAAGACAGAAGCTGAGCTTTTATGGGCGTGTTTGCTACATTCCATATCTGCTAATATCCCTTAGGTTTTCTTTTTCTCTTTCGTACCCGAGCCCGTGCCCGCGTGCGTGCCCGGTCCCTCTTCCTCTTACGCATTAAAATAAAAATTATACATTTTTATTTTACTGTGCTAGGGTCCGGTTTTATGAAGATGCGCTCTATTGCCGCGTTCGTAGAGGGCGTGGCCAAATTTCTACGCCAAGAGGTTCGCTCTGTTTCTCTTCGTGAGAAAAAGATCAAACACCCCTCCGGGCCCGCTCCAAAAATCGAGCAGGTTGCAAAGCTTCTCCGCGAAAAAGTTCATGAAGTCGAAAAGAAAAAATAACGTTTGTTGTTTTTTTTATTTGTAAAAAAGAAACGCGATTCGTAACGTGAAATTTTTACTAATATCATTTTCTGTAAGGATGCAGAAAAAGCAAAACAGAGGGTAGTCCGGTAATGCAACTAAGATTAACCATCCCTAACCAGAGGTATTTTATGACACGTATACACAGAGAAAGACCTGCAGCTCCAACCCCATCTCTACGCGAGGTGAAAAAAGAGGCAGGTGTAATTACAAAAGTGGAGAAGAAAGCCTTGAGACCATTAACGCATTTTGTTGAAGAGCAATACGCAGCAACGCGAGCAATGAGATCAAGAAAGATCGAACCTCGCAGACCGAACGCCCAAAACTCAAAACTAGCAAAACTCGTTAAGCGAGCTGGTCAAGAGATGAAGGAGCTTTCAGCAAACGCGCGCAAACGATAGTTTTGACTAGGTCGCCGAGTAGAAAAGGTACGACTCCCAAGAGAAGCGCCTTTTCATAGCCGACAAATCCCGCAAGGTGTAGAGCCCCGAAGAAGTATATTGCGATACTTCCTGCGGCGAGCGCTCCGAATGTTTTCGCTGAAGAACGACTGCGGAATTTCTCGAGCAATAGGCCCACAAGGTAAGCCCCTATGACATAGCCGAGAAGGTATCCTCCAGTAGGTCCTGCGAAGACGAGAATCCCACATTTTCCACTTGCAAGAACAGGAAGACCTGCTGCCGCCTGCGCAAGAAAGGCTAACACAGCAAGAGCCCCACGCTTACTACCGAGAAGCGCGCCCATAAGGAGTATCACATGGCTCTGCAAAACGATGGGAACAGGGGTAAAGGGAAGATGAAGAGCAAACGGCGCAGAAAGAGCAATGAGAATGCTTGCACCTAAGACAATTGCCACTTCTTTAAACCAGGCATTTTCTTTGGCAATCCGAGGGAAAGCTAATTCCATAAAAACTCCTGTTTGCATAAGAAATCTCAAAGGCTAGCATAGCCCCCTATTTTCCCCCACAAATAATTTTTCCAGGGATTAATGGATACATTTCTCTTCACAGCCCCTATACTTTTTTCTTCGCTGCCAATATGCTTTCATTTCTTCCATCACAATAGAAGGAGAAATTGTGCTTCCTCAACAACCTCCCGCAGAATATGTTTATGAAGTATCGAACGAGAAAACCCGCGAAGCTTTGCGAAGCCATTTTCAAGGTTTTTACAGCACTTTGGCAGAAAATAAATTCATCCCAAATGCCGGCTTTGAGACCTGCGATGGAATTCAGCGTTGCCTTACCGGAATTCCATACCCTTTTCAAAATGCCGTTTTTGGTTTTCCGAATCATAGGAAGAATTGGGATCAGTGCATCACCAATCAGCTCAATTTTTTCAACCAACACAAAATCCCCTTCGTCTGGTACGTCGATGAAAATAGTAGCCAAGAATTTAAAGATAAGCTCCTTGCCAATGGCTTTCAAAACATTGGAATATTTCGGGGAGTTGCTGGCAATCTCGACAAACCCATTTTGTCACCAGAAATCCCCAACGGCTACATACTTGAACTTGTAAAAGATGAAGCTGCAATGGAAGAATTTAACGATCTCGTATGCACAATTTTTGGCATTCCCGACAATTGCAAGGAGATGTACAAAACTGCACTTTGGAGAGCCACGAACCAATCTCGTTTTCAAGCTTTCAACTGGATCGCAAGAAAAGATGGCAGGGTCGTTTCTGCGGTAACCACCCTTATCGATGGCGATCATGTGAGTTTTTGGAACGGCGCCACAATTCCCGAGCTCCGAAAAACAGGTCTAAGTACAGCCCTGCGCCGAATGGCCCTTCAAGATGCGATCTCAAGAGGATGCCGCGTTGGCAGCTCTTACCTCATGGCGGAAGGACTCGCGTATGGCATCTGCAGCAAGTTCGGATATGAGACAAGATGGCGATTCAACGCCTTCCTATCTCCTTCAAAAAAGGGCTCTCAATAATTTATCCCACGGAAGAATTTTTATGAAATTTCGGAATCTGCTCATCTGTTTTTTTGTTCTCCTCGCGCCATGTTTTGGACAAGAGCTCTCATTCGTTGCCCTCGATGAAAAGAATAATCAAATCATCTGCGCCCTAGGGAAAAGTTGTAACCAGCGCCTCTCTCCCTGCTCCACCTTTAAAATCGTTTTAAGCCTTATCGGATATGAAGAGGGCGTTCTCATAGATGAGAACTCTCCTCGATGGCCTTATCGAAATTATGAAGCATTTATGGAGTCGTGGAAAAATCCACAAACACCAAAAACTTGGATGCAAGACTCTGTGGTCTGGTACTCTCAGGTTCTTACTCCCCTAATCGGTTTAGAAAAGATCAACCAGCACCTCGCACAGTTCGACTATGGTAATCGGGATATGAGTGGCGATCCCGGCCGGAACAATGGCCTCACAAATGCTTGGCTCTGCTCCTCTTTAAAGATTTCTCCTATCGAACAAGTTCATTTCGTGAAAAAACTCGTGCGTCACGAACTCCCCCTCTCAAAACATGCTGTAGATTTAACCAAAAGCCTCCTCTATACAGAAACGTGGGAAAATGGCTGGCGTCTTTATGGAAAAACAGGTTCAGGATATGAGCAAGACGAAAACGGTGATCTCGATCGCAAAAAAGTCATTGCCTGGTATGTGGGCTGGATCGAAAAGAATGACCAGATTTACATCTTTGCTCTAACCATGCGCGACGTAAGTGCTTTTCCACCTAGAGCTGAACGCATCAGGTTAGCGAAGGAATTTTTAAAGCAGTCTAGAATTCTATAGTTCAATAGGATCGGATTAGCAGGGCTCAATAGCAATAAAAAGATCTAAAACGATCTTCTGATGATCGGCAGCTCTCTCATCGTAGATCTCGAAATCTGTCACGTAAGTGCGCCTGCCACCTAATTCTTCTGGAGAGGACTTCCACACCGTATTCCAAACATTCAGCAGAACATCAGGCATGGGAGCCGGTTCTGTTGTGAACTTGGTGTAGGTTTGCTTGGGGATGATGAGCGTTTGGAATCCTTCTGGAAGTTGTTTATCAAAGGAGGTCACCTCTTCGCCGATAAGATAGGTGTAGTCTCCATGTTCATCACTTTCATAATCGGTATAGGCACAAAATGTCGTCCCAGGATTCTTTCTGTGTTTAATTTTCTCTGCAAGCCCTTCATGAAAGTACCTCTTAACGAGAGGAAAAATCTTCCCATCCATTTTCCCGGCCTCGCGCTTGTTATTTGTGCGCACACAAATACCAACGAGATGGATTTCTGGTTTTTCTAAAATGACATGCACCATAAAAACTCCTCTTCAGAGGGATTCTAATCCAAATAAACCGATCCGTAAAGAAGATCTGCTATCTCGAAGGCAGTGGATCACCATCAACTAACCGGCTATAACCAAACAGATCTCGAAAGAAGGTGATGATTGGCTCGACAATTTCCATCATAACGAAATTCCAGAGGAAAACTGGCAAGATAAGAAGGGCAAAGGGAATATTACACAGAACACATAAAGGAATGCTAAGAATCCCATCAAAAGGGGTGTTTTCAAAATGGCGGGGACCGAATACAGGCGGCGGAGGCAACCTGACAGCATCCCTCCAAAAAAGACGAAATGGAATCTGTCTCAAGCGCTCACGATCGATCCAGATAGGCCAACGATCCTGCTGCCAAATATTATCGAGCGGGCGAAAAACCTCATCTGGTAAAACTTCAATAGGATTTCCAAATATTAATATTTCCCTGAGAGAGCGTTGGTTTCCTAGAAATAGAGGAATCCTTGAAATCGCATTGAAGCCCAAGTCCAGGTGCTGAAGCCGAGGTAGCAAGGATATGGCTCTAGGTACGGTTTCGAGTCTGCAGCTGTGGATGCTCAACGTCCGCAGGTTTACTAAATTTTCGATTGCCTGCGGTAGGGATGCCCTCCGAAGATCTAATTCCGAAAGAGATAAATTCTCCAGTTGGGTGAGTCTACATACTACCTGCGGAAGCTCCCTAGCGAACTGGGCGGCCTCAAAATCTTGTCTGTCCAAGGATAGAGAGGTCAGATGATTTAGATTTGCGAATTGATTTGGCAATTTTCTTAATCTTTCATCTGCCGAATCCCCGCCAGTACAAGTAAGCCTTCTGAGATTTCTCAGACGATCGATTTCTCTGGGGAGATGCCCTAGTCTTTGAAAATGGATGCTTTCAATTCGATCGAGAAGAGGCGCGCTTTGCGCTGCATTCATCCATTCGCGAATCTGTGGACCTGTCCGCGGAGGGTTGGCCCCCAAATTGACCTGTTGAATATCCAATTCCGCTTCAATTGCGGGCCAAAATCTTTTAAGGGCTTTGTCATCTTCAAGTTCTGCATAGAGCGCGGGTGCTTCTGCTTCCAAGAATTTCTCTTTGCTAAAATGGCGCTCACCCAAATACATCGTGTACACTGAATCCCGGACTCGTAAATTATTCCAGCGTTCTAATGCTACATCACGATAAAGTTCGCGTATTTGACGTTGAGAAGAATAAAGAGAGGCAAGCCGCTGCACACTGCTCGCCTGAGGCATCGCCTCTTGGATCTTGCGAAATCTTGCGGTGAGATTCTGTTGCACGAGAAATCTTTTAAATCCTGGTTTATGATTTTCATCATTTAAATAACCGCAACAAAAAACCAGGAAACAAAACCTTCGTTCATCTGGTTCATTTTCACTTTCTATTTCATCAAGCTTAAGATTTAATCGTGGTATCTCTTCAAGAAGCGAACACATACGCGTTTCTCGAACTGCACCGTTTTGCTCTGCAAGACAGCTATCTCTTAACCCTGCAAGTCGCTCATAAGAAAAAATTGCCAGGCCATATGTAGATTGTCTGAATTCCTCATTAGGAGGAGGAACGGCTTCAGGAAGAAGAAGAACACGACGAAACTTTTCTAAGACTGCGTTTAACTGCTCCACAAAGATTTCATGTATTGGCCGCTCGTTCCCATATCGCTCGATTGCGACTGAACGCACTCTTTCGACGAGAGAATTATGTGTCATCGCAAGCTGGGAACAGAGCTGATCCATCGAAGCTCTTGTCGCATTCCGAAAACTGCTGCAGACCTCCGCGTCATTGGCATCCCCGGCAAAATCCAAAATGCGTGTAAGAATATTTGCGTCTACCTTTCCAATTGCGCTCATACAACATCCTGTCTTATCCACTCCACACAGGACCGCACTTGCTGTTCTGCCACAGCGGTGATGATCGAGCAGTGGCCGTGCGCGTGGACCACATGATACTGCTCGCCTTTGTTGAGTAGAGGTAGAGAAGAGTCTATATCAGGCACTAATAAATCTTCGGTTGTTGCGTAAAATTCGTAAGAACGTGCTGCACAACCCTCTGGAAGTGGCGCTCTCACCTGGTTCAGAAGTTCTCTAGCTCTGAGGCTATCGTATCCGAGCTCACTCCTTAACGCGGCTGGATAGAAACATCTCGAAATTCCACAAGAGTTCAAAAGGTCCATGCGGCTCGATCCCAAATGCACACCCGCAATTGTAGAAACCTTCACGCGTGTTTGAGGTGCTTCTTCTCGCAAATGTGTTTCAAGCCAGGTGGCAATACGACTTCCGTTTGAAAGACCTAAGAGACAGACCGGTTTTTCAGGATTTTGTCTCGCATAACTCACGATCGTAGAAAGAATCGGCTGTGCAGCTTCATCCAATGAGCAAACCCCTCTTGCACGAACGAGTGGGGAAAACAGATCAACATGGGCATCTTGGAGGAGTCTGAGTTGTGCGTGCCAAAGCTCAGGACACCCATGAAGACCGTGTATGAGAACTACAAGCCCACGACTCTCGGGCGTAGGGGCAATCTCCCGGACGCCTTGCTGTATGCAAGACCCGGAAATCCAGAGGTAGACTATCCCCAAAATAAAGAAGAGATCTCTTGCAATACTCACTACCGTATCGACGACTTTTTCCCAACACGCGCGCTGATCATACTGCGCGCGTAGAGCGGTATCTCGGCTTGGATTTAAAGAAATATTTACTGCGCTGGTTGCCATAAGGCATCCATTTTAGCATTAAACTATTAAAAATAGTATAAACATTTTGCAAATCCAGATGGAAAATGCTATTATTCCCTCTCTCAATCTGGGATTTAAATTAAAAAATGACGATTACAAAAATACCTTTAACCCATCAACAACACATTTTTTCGTTCTTGGACGAACGGGATCTCCATTTCGCTTGGTTGACCTGTAAAGATCTCCAAAGAGATGCCGGAGACAACCGCCTATGGAAACCCTTTTTAACGAAAAGGCATATCGAACCCACAGAGAATAACAAGCAGCGTCTGACGGCTTTCTTTCGGAAGAGCTGTGAATTCTTGAGAGCTCATTATAGCGACCCCGTCATCCGAACTTATATCTCTGAGGAACTTCGATCCCAGAAAAGTGCTCAACTTCACATGGACTCGCAACAAACAGTAGAGGGAAATATCGTAATTTCTAAAGCACGATGGAAAGAGATGCATTCAAGTTATAGAGACATTTATGATCAATACGCCGCAATATTCCATTGTTGCGTAATTAGAAAACCCCCACTCTTTAAATGCGAACATTTAAATCGCTCTCTTTATTACATATCCCGAAGTGCTGATTCTGATGAAATGAGGTTTCATTTAGACCTCGGAGCTAACCCCTCCCAATCTGCTTTCCCTTCCAAATTTGAAAATAAGTTCGTGCTAGATCGTCTTCTTCGAACTGGTAGAGCCTCTTTAGAAACGGTTAAACTATTATTAGCCTACAAAGCCGGGTTTACTGAATCTCGTGTTGTAATGTCCAATGGGAATGTTCGAATCTTCAATGCAACCATTGATATAGCTGCGAGATGGTCTTCTCCGGAAGTATTTTGTTTTCTTTGGAATCTTCATCCAGTAGTCAGTGAGGGAGGAGAATCACCGCACCTCGGGACATTGGGATCAGCTCTAGTTAATGCTTCTTTAATAAGGGAACCTGAAATTATCAAAATGCTCCTACAAGCAGGAGCAAAAATCGATGAAGACCGAATTTCTATTCACCTACTCCGTGCGCGGTCTTGGGGGGCTTGGGCCAATGGAAATATAAATATCGCTCTTTCAAATAGTAGCTGCACCGTCGATGCAATCAGAGTACTTATTGAAGCAGGCACGCGCCCCACGCAAAGGGGTCCAATACCCCCAAGAGGGATAAGAAGAAGAGCAGGAAGTTTGGATGCTGCAGTAACTTTTAGGCAGCCTCCAGAGATTCTTCAACTACTTTTAGACCATGGAGCTAGATTATCTCGCGGTGATGAGGAGGGGGATGAGGCCTTGCCTGGAACTTTAGAAATTGCAAGACAACACAACTTACCCCCTGAATCCATACAATTGCTTGAAGAAGCTGCCAAGGTGCAGTTCGCCACTGAAGAACAGATTCCTCCGCTCGAAATCGAGCAGGTTAATGAAATACCTTCACCTCAAGATGAGCCACCTCTTGAAGTAGCAATCGCAGATGCTCCGGTACGAGACCCCCTGCCCCTTCCTGATATCAATCCGCAAGATCCCCTAGACGCAGATGCTGAAGAGCCAGATCTTGCTTCTCTTGTTCAACAGGTGCTTCCCTCGTGGCTTTGGAACGCACTCGTAGCGATCGACAGATGCATCAGCTCGATTGTTGTGGCTATCATCAACTGCTTTAGGAGCCGCGAAGATTAGCCAGATTTGAGGGATCCAGATTCTCAATGTGCACAGGATCGATCTCTTCGCCCAGGGGGAACTTCAAGATTTTGGAGAAGAAGTAGAGCTGTGCTTCAAGAGAGCGTTTGATGTTTTCAGCCTTGCGGAAGCCGTGGCCCTCTCCTTCGTAGAGAAGGTATGCGGTGGGTACTTTTCTATCTGAGAGGCTTTTAAACATCATTTCAGATTGTGAAGGCGGAACAATCGTATCCGTACTGCCCTGGAAAATGATGATGGGTGATCTGATCTTTTCAACGTTGTAGATAGGAGAACGTTTCAAATACACGTCGCGTTCGGCGGGATAGGGAGCAACCAGTCCATCCAGATAACGAGATTCAAATTTGTGCGTGTCTAGAACAAGTCTTTCTAGATCGCTCACGCCAAAGTAGTCGGCTCCGACTTTAAAAACATTACCAAATGCCATCACAGCAAGAGTCGTATATCCTCCAGCGCTAGGTCCTGCAATTGTGAGACGATTGGGATCGACAAGACCCTGTTTTGCGCAGTAGAGTGCGCCGTTTGTACAATCTTCAATATCGACAATCCCCCACTTCTCTTTTAGAGAATCGCGATAGGCTCTTCCATAACCCGTGCTGCCGCCATAATTCACATCGAGATAAGCAAATCCGCGTGAGGTCCAGTACAAAATTTCCGGATTGTAGGTAGGAGGCATGTGACCGGTGGGCCCACCGTGGACGTTGACGAGAAGCGGCGGTTTCTCTGTTGAAAGACCAGAGAACTGAGGATTCAAAGGAGGATAGTAAAAAGCATGTGCGGTACGCCCTCCACTGGGATATTCGATGGCGATTGGCTGAGAGAGAAACGCTTTTTCAAAGAGATCGCTTCTACACTGTTTCAATATCTGAAAATTGCTGGTTTTAAGATTGTAGAGTACGATAGAGCTGGGTTGATTGGGCGAACTGGCGATGAAAGCGGCCCATCCATTTTCTACCGAGACATACTCCGCAGCTGTAAATGGAAGATCGATAGGCTGCAGCTCCCCTTGTCGCGTAATTTTTGCAAAACCATTTGAGCCATTTTTTACATAGCTGCAAAAAACCCCCTCTTTTGAAAATCCTATGAGAGATCTTCCAAAAAACCAGTTTGCAAGTGCAAATTCCGCGTCTAGCTTGGCAACAGGCTTGTTCGCTTTAAAAATATTCCACCAGTTCGAACGGTCGGAGATGTAGTAAAGTTCGCCCTCTTTTGACCATTGAGGATCAAGAACAGATTCTGAACGACCACCAGCTTCCTTTCTTTTCTTATTGCTTTGAAGATCGTGCACCCAAAGTTCGGTGCCATCCCATGGCATATTTGGATGATCCCAGCAGATGTACGCTAACTGATTCCCATCAGGACTCAAACGTGGGCTTGAGTAAAAATCGTGGCCAGAAGCGATTGTTTCGATCTTTCCCGTACGTGGGTCGACGCGAACAATGGAGTTCTCCACTGTCTCTTTGTGCTCTTCCATCACGTAAAAAAGAGCGTTTCCATTCGGATGGATACATCCATCTGCAAAACGCGCTGTTTCCGATAGGGTGACTTTCTCTGCTTTTCCATCCTTAAGTCGATAGATCTGCTGATCGGTATCGTTGGTAAAATAGATTCCTGTTTTATCGACGAGAAGCGCACCACCCCCATATTCATGGACCTTGCTGCGAATGCAATACTCTTTTGGAAGAAGTTCTTTCTCTCCCTCTTTTGCGCTCCAGCACATGAGCGTGCATCTTCCCTGTTCAGAAGGACGCCGCTCAATCCAGTAGACCTTCTCATCACAGATCTTGACTTCAGAGAATCGCAGAGTGCCCGAAGCTACCCTTTCCGCAGTGATGGGCGATTTCCAAGAACCATAAGGAGCGGCCTTTTTTTCCATAGCAGAAACTCCAGAACATATTAGCAATAGGATGGAACAGGATACTCTAAAGAGCATTTTCATCTAATGCTCTCCCAATCCACGCACGGAGAAGCGAACTCCTCTTCCGTATGCGTAGACCAGCCGGGAATCGAGGAGATGAGAACTTTGCCCTGATCACGGAGCGCACAGAACTTGTCGTGATCGCGTGAGATCGCAACGTTTTGTGAAAAGCTGCGTTGTACTTCGAGATCGCGCATGAGGGTTTTAAAGCGCAACGCGAATGTATTCGTTGTGGAAGGTGTCGTTCTCCAATGGCAAGAAGCTGTGTGAAAAATTTGAGACCGGAGTGTGGTGTAATTGGGGTGAAAGTATTTGTCGCGATGATCGTAGAGAGTTATATAATCGGCTTGAGGAATGGTGAATCCCTCTTGGAGAACCTCTACCCACCCTGCACGATGAAGGTAGTCATCTTCAAGAAAATAGACGATTGTTTCGGGATGGAGATCCAGCGCAGAGACATGATCGAGAAGACGGAGAAAAGAACCTGCTTCGGTTCCTTCAGAAATTTCGATTACTGGAAACTTATTTTGGAGTTTGACGAAGTGAGGAGTTGCCATCGGCCGAAAGGTATCGAGAAGAATCGTCACATTAACCGGCGCATTTTCTGTGGTGCGCATGAGGTTTTCAAAGCAGAGCTCTCGAGAAATAGAGGGAAGTCGTTTTTTATGCGCGCTGATAGTTGAAAAGTGGCAGTGCCGAACAAAGAGTTCTATCTTTCTTTTACGCTCTTTTAAAAACCACATGGGATCATTTTAACACATGTTCAGGATCTTCATGATCTCTTGGCAGATGGCACGCGCTTCTGGAAAGCTGAGCACTTGCAGCGCTGTCTTGAACTCAAACCATCGCCCTTCACGGATCTCTTCAGGTTGTAGCTTCGCCTCTCCAGCCACAATGGCGGGAAAATAGCTCACACGCTTGGAAATAAGTCTTCCACGGCGCTTAAACTGATAGCTTTCCACAAAAGGAGATTCTTGCAAAAGGGAAACGAGTTCGAGGCCTGTCTCCTCTTTAAGTTCACGTTTTGCTGCATCTAAAGAGGTCTCTCCAGGCATGCTGCGTCCCTTTGGGAAACCCCAATGACGACCAGCTTTATGCAGGATAAGAAAAACTTTCCACGTACCCTGTTCTTCCGATACAGGCACGATCCCAAACGACTCTTCTTGGATCATTTGTATGCCGCGAAAAGGAGTGAGGAGTTGTGTCCGCCAAACCCAAATGAGTTGGAGAGCGCAACTTTGACCTGGTGCGCTTTTGCGACATTAGGAACGACGTCGATCTCCCCCAAGGCCTCTTCAGGCTCATTCAGGTTGATCGTCGGATGGAGCATTCCTGTCTGGATCGCTTTAATTGTTGCGATTGCCTCAATGCCACCAGCCGCTCCGAGACAGTGCCCTGTCATCGACTTGGTCGCATTCATTTTGATCTCTTTGAGGTGAGGACCAAAGACCTTTTTGAGAGCATCGATCTCACATAGATCGCCCGCGATCGTCGAGGTCGCGTGGGCATTGATATAGTTAATCTCTTCGCGAGGAATTTGTGCGTCGCGGATAGCACCTTCGATACACATCGCAACACCTTGCCCATCTTCACGAGGGCTTGTCATGTGGTGTGCATCGCAGGAGATCGCTCCCCCGAGATACTCTGCGTAAATTGGTGCGCCGCGTGCCAGTGCATGCTCTAGACTTTCAAGAAGGAGAACACCCGCACCCTCTCCCATAACAAATCCATCCCGTTTCTTATCCCAAGGACGAGAAGCGGTTTGCGGAGAGTCATTCTGTTCGGAAAGCGCCTTGCACGCTACGAAACCCGCAAGACCAATGGGGTTGATCGGAGATTCTGCTCCGCCGCACAGCATGATGTCTGCATCGCCATTTTGGATATGCTTAGCTGCTGCATAGATGCAATAGTTCGCCGTTGCACAGGCAGTTGAAATCGAGTAGTTCGGACCCATGAAGCCGAGATCGATCGCGAGAAGAGCTCCCGCCATGTTGGTGATGATATAGGGAACAAAGAAGGGGGTGATTCGTTTGTAACTCTGCTTGAGAAGTGTCTCGACCCCATCAAAAAAGACATTCATGCCGCCCATTCCAGAACCGATGAGAACACCTGCGCGTGTTTTGTCGATGCCTTGTAGAGCGTCTCCGCTTAGTTTTCCCATCTCAAGCGCTTTTTTTCCGGCTACCATCGTGTAGCGAATGAAGGGATCGACGCGCCTTGCCTGTTTCTTATCGATATACTCGCCCGAATCAAAATTGCGAATGGCTCCAGCAAAACGCGTGGGGTATTCCGCACAAGGAAACTCTTCGATGGGAACAATTCCGCTTTGTCCCGCTAGAAGCTTCTCATAGAACTGATCGACATCTGTTCCGAAGCAGGAGACAACCCCCATTCCGGTAACGACAATACGCTTTTTTTTGTTCATATTTTCCATCTAAATTGAAGTGTATATATTAACGGAAAAGACGGCTTAATGCAAGATCAATTTCGGAAGAAATTAATTTAACTAGCTGATCCGTAACTACTTATATTTATGGAGAGATCCACGATCTCTCCCTCCCGCCACAGATCTTCCAAATGATATTTTTCTCTTACGCCAGGGCTGAAAATATGGACCATCGTGTCAAAGTAGTCGAGAACGACCCAGTCGCCAGCTTGCATCCCTTCGATATGAAGGGGTTTTTCCCCTATTTTTTCCATGGCAGACTCGACAGCTCTACCAATTGCTATCGTGTGTCGATCGACACTTCCTTCGGCAATGATGACAAAATCTGTGATGGTGCTGACCTTGCGCAGATCTAATGCTAAAATATTTATTCCCTTTTTATCGAAAATCGCTTGGGCGATCGTATTTAATACCGCCAGGGGATCATGCTTCATGTGTGTATAAAAAATTTTTGTTGATATGTTGTAAAACCTTTGCGGGCACAAGGTGCCCGCAAAATAGCCCCTTTCCTAAACGCGCCCGGATCTCTGTGCTGCTAATTTCGATCACAGGCGTGCGAATTACTCCCTCCTCTACGAGCGACATAAGCGCTGGTGAAAGCGCTGAAAGTTCGCTCACACGGCTTCCGACAAAAGGCGGGGCAAGACGAAGAAGCTCTTCAATCTCTTTCCATTTCGCAAGATCGCGCAAGGAGTCCTCTCCCAAGATCAGGTGTAGATCGATCTTTCCCTTACTCAGAAGAAAGCGTACGGTATCGATGGTGAAGGAAGGAGGCGGTTTTTTAATTTCAAAGTCGAGAACCGAAAACCCTTTAATCTCTTCGATGGCAAGCCCCACCATTTTCAGTCGATCCTCTTTGGAAGCTCGAGGAGGCTCCCCCTTTTTCAAAGGTGAGGTGTGTGCCGGACAGAAGAGCACCTCGTCGAGGTTTTGCCGTTCCATCAGAGATAGCGCAAGGTTGAGATGTCCAAAATGGATCGGATCAAAACTTCCCCCGAAAAGGCCAACTCTTTTTGTCATCTGAACCTATCCCGATATTAAGAATTGTTGGATTTTCGATGATTTTTGAGAAGATTTCTCGCGCCCCTTTTCGGACAATGTAAAACCTACATGGCCGAAAAGGGGCGCGAGAAATCTTCCAAAAAGCGCGGAAAGAGAACATTCTGAATGTCGGGATAGGTTCATCAATTCCCTTTATACGACATTGAGGAGTTCGCGGTATTTGGGAAGGGGCCAGAGATGATCATCGACTATCGTTTCCAGCTGGTCCACAAGCTTGCGGAGAGAGTGGCACAGAGGGCCGATCTCTTCGCAGAATGCTTTTCCCCTCTTGTCCAACGGAAGGGCAAAAGCTTTTTCCCGTCTTATCTCGAGCTGCTCAGAATGTTTGAGCACCTCATCAAGAAGCTTGGCATGATTACGCAGAAGTGTTGCCTGTTCTTTTCCGATACCCGGTGCAACTTGATGGAGATTTTTAATGCTTTTGGCGAGCAGTTTTTGATAGGAGAAGGCCGCTGGAATAATTTGTGTGCGCACGATCTCCACAAGAAGCTTCGCTTCAATGTTCATGAGCTTACTGTACTGCTCTACCATCACTTCGACGCGTGCCTTCAGCTCATGTTCAGAGAGTACTCCCTTGAAGGCAATGACACTCTTTTTTTCTGCAAATGTCGAGAAGGCGTAGTAAGATCTCTTGATGATCGGAAGTCCACGCCTCTTAGCCTCTTTCTCCCAGGCAGCAGAGTAGTTATCCCCCGTGAACCGGATGGGACGCGAAGCTTTAAGAAATTTACGCACGACAGGCATTGCGGCCTGTTTGAAAGCTTTCGGCGAATGCTCTTTTTTCCCCATCTTCTTTTCGATCTCATCCAAAATGCGGTGCAAACTCTCTGCGACAATCACGTTAATTACGGTCATGGGCAGAGCACAATTTGCAGAAGATCCGACCGCGCGGAACTCAAATTTATTTCCGGTGAATGCAAAGGGAGAGGTGCGGTTGCGATCGGTCTCATCCTTGGGTAGTTCAGGGAGCATCGGAATCCCAAGATCCATCGTGATCGAGTGGGTGCGTTCATGATCCAGCTCCTTCTCGATGTTATTCAGGAGTTTTTCAAGCGCCTCTCCTAAATAGACCGAGATGATGACAGGAGGCGCTTCATGTCCTCCGAGACGATGATCATTCCCTGCAGAGGCGATCGATGCGCGCAGGAGAGCGGCATGCTCGTGTATAGCGGTAAGCACGGCAGTGACCATGATTAAAAAGAGAAGTCCATCTTCGCCTCCCGCAGAGGGATCTAAAAGATTTAAACCCGTGTCTGTGGCAAGGGACCAGTTGTTGTGCTTGCCTGAACCATTGATCCCCGCAAAGGGTTTCTCATGGAGAAGGCAAGCGAGGTCGTGTCTGATCGCCACCTGTTTCATGAGTTCCATGAGGAGAAGATTGTGATCCACAGCAAGAGAGGCCTTCTCGAAAATCGGTGCAACCTCATGTTGCGAAGGAGCCACCTCGTTGTGTCGTGTCTTTAAAGGAATGCCAAGAGCAAATGCCGCCTCTTCAAACTCCTTCATGTAGGCGAGCACACGCTCTTTCAAAATACCGAAGTAGTGATCTTCCATTTCCTGTGACTTGGGAGAAGCAGCTCCGACAACCGTACGACCAGCCATAACGAGATCGGGCCGCAAGGCGTAAAGCGCGCGATCGACAAGGAAGTACTCCTGCTCACATCCTAGGGTTGAAAACACTTGTGTTGCCTCGATCCCCATATGCGTTAAGAGGCGGAGCGCCGCCGCGTTGATCTTCGCATCGGATCGGAGAAGGGGGATCTTCATATCCAGAACTTTTTCCGACCAGGAGAAGAAAAGTGCAGGAATACAGAGAATGCTTGTGCCCCCTGATTGCCACACAAAGGCGTAGGAGGATGGATCCCACGTGGTGTAGCCTCGAGCTTCAAACGTACTTCTCAATCTTCCCGAAGGGAATGAGGAGGCGTCGGGCTCTCCACGCATGAGATTTTTGCCAGAGAATTTTTCGATGAGAGTATCTTCTGTCTTCCAGTCGAGGAAGGCATCCTGCTTTTCTGCAGCGTAGCCAGTAAGAGGCTGGAACCAGTGGCAGAAGTGAGTGGCACCCAAACCGATTGCCCAATCTTTCATTGCGAGAGCAATCGTATCCGCAAACTCGGGTTGGATCTTCTCTTTTCCTTCGAGCGCCTGGAGATAGTTGGTCAGCACCTTCTTTGGCAGCATCTTCTCCATGACCGTTCGGTTGAATGTCAACCGCCCGAAATCTTCAACCGCTCTTCTCTTCTCCGTATAATAAATACGCGCCTTGCGACCAGCCGCATCCCTCAGTGCCATCTCCCTAGCATTCATCCCTCTCCCCCCGTTTTCCCCAATTTAAGCGATGAATGAATTTCCAAGAATAATATTTGGAAAAACCGCGTCGGGCTTCCTATAGACATGTCGGGTGACACAGCACTGCGTGTCCCGACTGTCTATAGAAAACCGGAAAAAACCTTTACCTCTCCCTTACACCTCAACTGACTTCGAAGTCTTGGAGGATGTGCTCGATGGCGTGCTCGGTGGTGGTGGTGTCGAGATCGAGCCAGCGGAAGAGAGGCTCTTTTTTGAACCAGGTGAACTGGCGCTTGGCGTAGCGGCGCGAAGCGCGTTTGAAGTCATCGACAAAATAGTCGAAGTTCTCCTTCGTCTCAGTTTTTGCGAGATACTCGAGACATTGACGATAGCCGATCGCCTGCGATGCAGAGGTGTTGAGTCTGAGCCCCTGTTTTTCCAGCCTTTTGACCTCATCGACAAATCCCTTTGCGATCATCTCATCGCAGCGCTGATTAATGCGCGCATACAGGAGTTCTTTGGGTAGATGAAGAAACCAGCAACGAAAGTCGTAGTTCTCATGGTCGCCTGCTGCCCCCTTCACGAAATGCGAAACTTTCTGATTGGTCAATGTGATGATCTCGAGAGCGCGGATGATTTTATGGCGATCGCGCTGGGTGATCGTGCCGGCATACTCGGGATCTAAATGGCGCAACCGATCAAAGAGCGCGAGGCTCCCCTGCTCATCCATCTCCCGTTCTAGGCGCGAACGCACCTCGGGAACAGAGGGCGGGCCGCTTGGCGGTCCATAGATCAGCGCGTGGGTATAAAAACCGGTACCTCCTACGACGATCGGCACATGTCCACGCACGATGATCCCCTTGATGGCCGTCATCGCCTCGTCGTAAAAATCTTTCACATTGAAGGTTTGAGAAATATCACGAACGTCAATCAGATGATGGGGCACTTGCATCATCTCATCTGTAGAGACCTTGGCTGTACCAATATCCATACCGCGATAGACCTGCATCGAATCAGCGGATACAATTTCGCCACCGGAGACCTTTGCGATGCGCAGGGAGATCTGCGTTTTTCCGACTCCTGTCGGCCCTGCAATCACGATCACTTTCTTTTTTTTGAGATGAGGAGGGATCTTCTGCTTTTGAGGAAGCTCAAAAGAGGTGATCAGAACCTTGGACTCTTCGATGAGAGTGTTCACGTCACCACAATCCTCTTTTTAAACGAGGGCCTTCAGCGCCTCGGATTCTGTTGAATAGATTTCTAGCACCTTTTCAAAACCTGCCATTCTGATGATCTCCATCACCTCGCTATTCATTCCTGAAAAGACGAGTTTTCCTGCACGGGCTTTGATCTTTTTTGTGGCAGAGAGAAGAAGACGCATCCCCGCCGAACTCAAATAGGTAATTTTTGAAAAATCGATCAGAATTTTCTGCTTTTCTTTTTCAAGAAAATTAAAAATTTTTTTTTCTAGCTCAGGAGTTGTTGTGGCGTCTAGACGCCCCTCAAGCCTGACTAGAGTCCGACCACCCTGCTGCTGTTCTAAGGAGATATTGAGGCCTTGAGCCATCTATTTTCCTTTTTAAAAATCCGAGCTTACACAATTCTCTTTTTCAGAAATACGTATTAAAAATTTTACATCTGCTAAATCCTGATTCGTCCTTGGTTCAAATGCCTATTTGCGATAGAATATCCGCGATACTTAACCAATTCTTAATTTTTGGAGGAATTTTTATGTCAACTACCACAACACCAACAGCAGCTACAAGAGGTTCTTTTTCTTATAATTCAGTTACTAGTGCTAGCGCCCATGATGAGTCAGACGAGCAAGTTTCCGACGTAGCTCTTTCTAGACTCAGTGCTTCAAGTCAACCAAAGATCGCCGTTCAGGACAGAGCCGGCGAAGAGGGCGTTGCTGAAGTCGCTCAAGCCGCTGTAACCTGGATCGACAATGCGTTCCTAGGCGTTGACAACTTTGTATTAGAACACCCCTTGGCGGCTCTCGTCATGGCTGTTGTGTTTGGTATCTTTGGTCTTTCTCAAATCCTCCCCTCTTTCTTAGGCGTCATCCTCACAGGTGGCCCTCTTTGCTACGCGAGCTATCGCATGGGTAAAGCGATGTGGAATAACTGGGAAAGATTCACCCAGGCGTTGGCTGAAAATGCTATGCAAGGCGCCGTAAATCAGATGCAACATGCGGGTCCAGCACTTGCTGCCGCATCTGCTCGCAATGGACTCTATCCTAATTTAGCTGGACGCGTATAATCGAAACCTCGAATCTTCGATCAAAAAGCCCAAGTGAAAACTTGGGCTTTTTTATGCTCTCAATTTTGGAGTGCGGCGACTCGTCGCCGCTTTGTTAGACTGCGACTTGTCGCAGCTCTTTGCGAGATTATATGAGCACCGCAACAAGTCGCGGTGGAGAAAAGCGGTGACGAGTCACCGCACTCCAAAAAAGAGGGCTTTTCTCTCGGTGATCTCGGTGTTTAAATTCTTCGCGGATTTCCGGAGCATCGCACTCCAAATAGCTCCTATTTGATGAAGCCGATTTGGGGAATGCGCAGATCGACAACGATCTCGCGCCGCGCATCTTCCGCAGCAGCAAGTTGCTTGCGGAGCTCAAGATAATTACCGAGCTCCTGGAGGTAGTTTTTGGGTGTGAGCCGCAAAAAAATTTGCTTGGGTTCTTTCTTGGCAAATCGCTCCTCGATGAGAAGAACAATCTCGCGTCTTCCAAAACTCGGATGGGCGGCTTTTGAGAGGTCTAGTCGCTTGATGGAAAAGAGATCGCGATAAGGTGCCGCTGTGAGAAGTCGAAGTAGTTCGGAGGCGAGTTTGAAATGTGGGTTATCGACGCGCATGTTCCAGTGGAGGTCATTCGATGGGGCTAGCCCGAGATAAATTTCGGGCAGAATCTTAGGAGCGAAAAATGGAGAGAGCGGAAAGATAACCCCCTCATCGTCGAGTGCGCTATTGTGGATATCGTAGAGACGAGCTACTGGTTCGCGAGCGATATAGGCGATATAGAGTGTATCTGGGCTCGCAATCTTGACTTGTGCGGCTTTAATTACCGGTGAGCGACGCAGCATCTCCTCTGCCTTCCTCACATCAAAGTGCACAGAGGAGACGGGGCGGTTCTGAGAGAGATTCAAAAGCTCCGCGAGGTAGGCTGTTTTCAACGCCTCTTTTTTAGGACCTGTCTGAACAATCGTGGTGATCGTGTTTGATACGGGCTTAATAGGCCGCGGCGGCTTCTTAAAAATCGTTTGAATGAGAAGATAGCCACCTCCCGAAATGAGAAATGTCGTGAGCAAAAGAAAAAAAATCGCCTTTGGAAGAGCAATTTCTTTATTGCGCTGCATCTTTCTCCAGCAAGTCGAGAAGTTCGGGACCGACCTTGGTGATATCTCCCGCCCCCATCGTCACAAGAAGATCTCCTTTCTTCAGTAAATTGAGCAGTCCAGCGGTTAATTTCTGCCTTGGGAAATAGTGGAGATGCAAGGGATATTTCACACGCATCTTTTTGAGGAGCTCCTCCGTTGTGACGCCGGGAATCGGTTTTTCCCCTGCAGCATAGATGTCTGTGATGACAAGCTCGTCCGCTGCGTCAAACACTTCTGGAAATTGATCCATACAATCTCTTGTGCGCGAAAAGCGGTGGGGTTGGAAGGCAACAACAAGTCGTCTTCCTCCACCGGCAGATTTTAACGCCTGAAGGGTCGCCAAGATCTCTGTAGGGTGGTGTGCGTAATCGTCATAGACTGTGACATGACGCTGCTCCCCTTTTTTTTCCGCGCGTCTTCCGACGCCCTGAAAACTTTTGAAGGCACGGCGAATCTCCTTCTCATCTATGCCCAAACGGAGAGCGAGGCCGAAGACCGCAGCGCCGTTTAAAACGTTGTGTCGGCCGATGAGAGAAAGCTCGATCTCGCGATACGCCTTTCCCTCAAACTGGAGATCGAAGAGCAGGTGCCATGCATCTTGGCGATAATGGGTAATGCGAAGGTCTGCGTCGGGGTGGAATCCATAGGTAGTACCGAGCATTTTTGCGCGTCGAATTCTCTCGTCATCGAGACAGACAAAACAGTGCGCAAGTGAGCGGATTTTTTCTCCAAACTTTACAAACCCCTTTTCTAATTTCTGCTCAGTCTCCCAGTAGTCGAGATGGTCATTGTCGATGTTGGTGATGATCGCTCCAAAGCCGCGGTACTTTAAAAATGATCCATCGCTCTCATCCGCCTCTGCAACAAAGTAGTTTCCAGCACCATGTTTGCCATTTGTTCCAAGGCTATGGACAATGCCTCCGATGGCGATAGAGGGCGCAAGTCCCGCCTCGTTCAACACATGGGCAAGGAGAGAAGAGGTTGTCGTTTTGCCGTGTGTACCGGCAACGAGAAGGGGCTTTGTCCCCTCCAACAGCGTAGCGAGAAGATCGGAACGATGCAAAATAGGGCAATCTAACTTTTGTGCTTGAAGATACTCTGGATTGTCCTTAGGAACTTGGGTGTTGTAGATCACATGCACTTTTTGAGAGATCGTCTCGGCAAAATGGCCAACGACAACCTCTGCCCCCTCCTTCCTCAAACTCTCAAGCAGCGCCGAATTGGCCTGATCACTTCCAGAAACTTTGTGTCCTTTTTGCAGCAGCACACGTGCAAGGGCGCTCATCCCAATGCCGCCAATTCCAATAAAATGATACATCTCACTCATACAGAGTTCTCCAAATTAGGGTCGTCGTAACACAAATTGTTATTTTACCACCGAGAACAGAGAGGCGCTACGCGCAAGAATTGGGTCTTCTCTTCATCTCAGTGCGCTCTGTGAACTCGGTGGTAAAATTGCACTCTGACGCAATAATTTCCAAACGAGATCCGAGAGAGTTCCCTGCTCTTTCTGTTTCTTAAACTGACGCAGTGCGTCTTGCATCTTTTCTCTCTCCCCCTTTACAAAAAGTTCCTGCAAAAGAGTTGCAAGTCGAACGGGATTTAATTCTGACTCCAGTAGAAGTCGCGCGCCATGAATTTCTCTTTCCATAACCTCAGCATTTCTCCGCTGATGATCATCGGTTGCAAAAGGATAGGGAATCAAAATCGAGGGCAGCTCGTAGGCAATCAGCTCGGCCAGTGTTAATGCCCCCGCACGACAAACGGCAAGATCCGCTGCGCTGTAGGCATAGGACATCTTCTCCTCAAATTCTTTAACGCAAACGGGAAGGTCGAGGAGCGCGTAGCCGCGCTTCACCTGCTCGAGGTCTCCTTTACGACCGGTAATGTGGATAATTTGTAGTGGAGGTTTTAGTAGCGCTGCCGCCTCGCAAAAAACTCTATTAATCGCTGCCGCTCCCTGCGAGCCTCCGAAGACAAGCAGCGTGGGAAGGTCGGGTTTTAATCCAAAATGGGCGTGTGCACTCTTCCGATCGACGGGGGTACGGATAAGCGGCATCGCGACCTCTACCATCTCTCCTTTTAGCCCCACCCCTGCATGAGAAAACTGAACGGCGGTTGTCTCTGCCCACCGAGAAAAGAGACGATTGACCTTACCAGGGATGGCGTTGGGCTCAAAAAGCAGATAGGGCACTTTTTTACAGACAGCCGCAGCAAGCAGAGGAAAGCTGTGGAAGCTACCGAAGCCAATCACGAGATCTGGCTGGAACTCTTTGATGAGTTTTATACCGCTTTGCACACCATTCAAAATCTGCTTACCTGCCGCAAGGATATTGCCACGAAAGGGCGTTGCGCTTGTGATATCGCGGAAAGAAAACTGCTCTTTATGAAAATAGTGGTTTGCCGAGAGGCCCGCCCCAGCGAAAAGGAGTTCGACATCTCCATCTTTCGAAAGAAGATCTCGAGCAAGCGACTGCGCGGGAAATAGATGCCCGCCTGTTCCACCGACGGCGATGAGAATTTTATGCTTTTTGGACATGTTGTTGTTTGGAATGTTTAGCGATATTCAAAAGAAGGGAAAGCGCCAGAAAATTGGCAAGGAGCGAAGAGCCCCCATGGCTAAAAAAGGGCAAGTTTGTACCTTTACTTGGTAAAAGTCCAGAGACGACCCCCAAGTTTAAAAATGCCTGGAAGCAGATCAAAAATGTCAGGATGCATGCGAGTGTGTATCCCTCCGTATCGCGCGCATGGGCGGCAATATAAAAACCAAAACAGCCGATCAGCATGTAGGTCAAAATGAGCCCCAAGATGCCGACAAAGCCAAACTCCTCGGCAAAGATTGCGGCGATATAATCGCTTCGCGCTTCTGGAAGATAGTCAAGTTTCTGTAGGCTCTCCCCTACACCGCGGCCAAAGAGTCCGCCCGAACCCGCAGCGATTTTGGCTTGGTGAGGCTGGTGACCTTTGCCTCTTAAATCTGATTCCGGATGCAGATAGATACGAATCCTGTCGGGAACGTGAGGCATTTGCGACGCAGCAATTGTACCCACGATGGCGAGGATGAGCATCGGAAGAGCCCAGTAGACCCATTTAAGTCGCGTCATAATGCAGAGAACCATCAGTGTCATCATCACAATGAAGACCGTGCCATTATCAGGCTCAATCAAAATCAATCCGATCGGAATCGCGATCTTCACAAGCAACTTAAGAAACTCCTTAAGTGCTAGAGAATCCGATGTGGACAACACAGAAATCGCATAGAGCGGAATCAGATATTTCACGACTTCTGAGGGCTGAAATGAGTGCCCGACAACGTTGATCCAGCGATTGGCGCCATTCAGCTGTAGGCCTATCCCCGGAATAAACACCAGAACGAGAAACAGCGTACCGATCAGGAGCAGGGGTCCGCTCCACTTTAGCAACCTCTGGTAGCCGGTTTTCCAGACCAGAAACGCACCAATCATCCCCACCACTGAATAGGCGATCTGTTTGATAAGCGCATGGGCCGTATTTCGGTCAAGACCGCGATCGAGAACCTCTGCGGACGTGGTGTTAAAGACCATGACAAGCCCCACAGCAAAGAGCAGGAGGACACAAAAAAGCAGGGCAAAGGAGGATCGGGTCATTTTTTAACGAATGCGTAGCTTGTCGCCGGGCTTTAACCGACGAGCTTTCTCCTCATCTAGCTCGTTCAATTTCAGGAGCTCTTCGACCTTTAAGCGGTTCTTCACAGCAATAGTCCAGGGATTATCGCCATTTTTCACAGTGTAGTACTGAGCACCGCTCTCTTCTGTCCTTGCTGGTGAAGCTGCTGTAGAAGTTGCGGAGGCATTTTTTTGCGCTTTCGCGGGAATCTTGAGCACCTGGCCAATTTTTAATCTTGTTGAAGCAAGGTGATTCGCCTTCATCAGCTCTTCGACGGTCACTCCATTGTGACGAGCGATTTTTTCTAAGACATCTCCTTTCTTCACAGTTACTTCAGCTGCAGATACCGGAGCTACAGGAGCAGGGGTAGAGGTGATTGGCGCCGCTGCCTGTGACATGGAATTTTCGGGGAAAGAGATCGCTTTCAGATCATCGGCGAAACTAGGAGCAGACATCGGGGCTGTAAGAGGCGCGCTTGTGGGCATCGCTGGATTCGAAGGGGTAGCCGCGACAGGAGATGTAGCTGGAAGTAAGCTCTGGCTGTGCTCCTTTAAAACTTGGTCGATCTCATCTGTAGGAGAAGCGGCATCGCGAACCATTTTGATCTCTGCCATCGCAGAAGGGAGCGAAGAGCGAGAAGCGAGAACCTCATCGCTCGAACTATCGGATTTAAGGGCGCTAACAAAAAAAACTGCCATCAAGCCAGCATTAACTAGGACGGCGACGATGATGAGATCTCTTCGGTTCATGTTTTTCTACTCCTCTCCTTTTATTGATACAAGACCATAGACACAGCGTTTAAATTCTTCGCCTCGATGGGCGTAATCACGAAACATATCATAACTCGAGCAGCCAGGAGAGAGTAGCACGCAATCTCCCTTTGACGCTCCCTTGTGGGCAAGACGGACTGCATCTTCCAGAGATCCTACCATTTCGACCAGAAAAGCGCTTCCTAATTCTCGTGCGATCTTCTCTGCAGCCTGTCCCAACACAATGATCTTTTTCACGCGACCTTTGAAGGCAGGTGTCCAAGCATTATAAGACGCACCTTTGTCAACTCCACCTGCAATCAAGATCACCGGCCCTTGCATTGTTTTTACGGCTTGCACAGTCGCATCGAGATTGGTTCCCTTGCTATCATCAAAATAAGCAACCTCATCGATGCTCTGAACAAATTCTATCCTGTGAGGCGGTTTTGAAAAACTTTCGAGCGCCTCCACAAACTGTTCAAACCCGATACCGTACTGTTTCACAAGGAGCCATGCAGCCAAAACATTCTCACTCTCATGCTCACCCAAATCTCTATATCGCGACGGCAATATGTATTCAACTCCCCCTCTCTCATAGATCTTCCTCTTATCCGTCCAGAAGTGAGATCGAGGAGAAAGACCAAACGTGTAGAGGTCTTTAGATGAAAGTAGTTCGCCAAACTCTTCGACAATTTTTTCATAAACGAAAAGAGGTTTCGAAGGTTTCAGACATTTCTGGAGACGACACTTAGCTTTTGCATACTCCCGCATGCTGGCATATCGGTCGAGATGATCGGGCGTCACATTTAGAATCACCCCTGCCTCAAACACCCTGCTCGTCATCGTCTCCAGCTGATAGGAGCTGAGTTCGGCAACGATTGTCTCCTCAATGTCGGGACGGAGAAAATAGGTCGTGAGGGGCTCTCCAACATTGCCCAGCGCTCGCGCTTTTCTTCCAGAGTTATTCAGAATGTGTTCAACAAGAAGTGTCACCGTCGTTTTCCCGTTTGTTCCCGTAATCGCAACGGCAGGCTGCTTCATGCTACGAAAAGCCAGTTCCGCTTCGCCGATAATCTCGACACCCTCATCGAGAGCTCCTCGATATAGAGGATGAACGGGTGAAATACCAGGAGAAGGGACGAGCAGATCGAAGCTCTTGAGATCGAGAGGGGTATTTTCTCCTAAAGCAATAAGCCCCAATTTTTTAAGGCGGACTACATCTAGATTTGTAGCGAGAGTTTTTTCATTCTTGTCCACGGCCGTGACGGCATAGCCGCGCGCAAGCAAAAATTCCGCTGCTGCCCGTCCGCTAACTCCCAACCCTATAATCAGCGCCTTTCGCATATCCACTCAGAATGAAGAGTCCTCAAAATCTCCGCAAGCCCGAAGCAGGATCGGGCACGCACGCGGGCTCGGGCGCAGGCACGAAAGAGAGAAAAATTGTCTTAAAAATCTCAATCATACTCCGAAATATGCACTGTAAGTTCGAGAAGAAAGACAGAAAAAAATTTTTTCGTGCCCGTGCCCGCGTGCGTGCCCGATCTCTCTTTAAAAACTTATTGGAATTTGAGAGAGATCATGCCGAGAATGGCGAGGAGAAGACCCACGATCCAAAAGCGCAACACCACCTTTGTTTCGGGCCATCCCTTGTATTCAAAGTGGTGGTGAATCGGAGCGCAGAGAAAGACCCGTTTACGGTTTCGAAACTTAAAGCTTGTAACTTGAATAATCACCGAAAGCGCCTCTACGACAAACACTCCCCCGACGAGAGCAAGAAGAAGCTCCCTTCTGAGGAGGATTGCAGCAAGGCCTATGATCCCACCAAGAGCGAGCGATCCCGTATCCCCCATAAACACCTGTGCAGGGTATCCGTTGTACCAGAGGAATCCTAAACACGCGCCAGCAAGTGCGCATAGATAGATCGCAATCTCCCCGCTGTTTTCGATGTAGAGAATATTGAGATAGCGCGCCATTTCGATATTATTGGAGAGGAATGCTACCACTGCGAGGACAAGTGAGACCATCACAAGACATCCGGCGGCAAGCCCATCTAGTCCATCCGTTAGGTTCACCGCATTCGACGTTCCGACAAGCACAAAAAGAGTAAAGACGAACCCGAGGATAAGAATACCCCCCGTGAGCTGAAAAATTGGCTCCTTGTAAAAGGGAACGTAGTAACTTCCCATATACTCTTGCGTATTCAGAGTGTATGTTTTGACCTCTGCCTTCTGCACGATCTGCTCCTTCACAACCGGCGGCGTAAACCATTTGCCGCGATGCAAAGCTTCGCTCGCTGTTGGCCAGAGAAGGTAAAGCCCGATAATACCGGCAAGAAGCATCTGAAAAAACAGTTTTTTCTTTCCAGAAAGCCCCTTGGAATTTTTGTGTTTCAGCTTGAGGTAATCATCATATCCTCCCACAAGCCCAAGCCAGATCGTCGTCACGAAAAGGAGAAGGGTGTAGATGCTGCGAAGATCCATCCAGATGAAGAGAGCCATCAGCATAGAGGAGAGGATGAGAATGCCTCCCATCGTCGGTGTATCTTTTTTCTTCTGGTGGAGCTCCGCAAGCATCGGACAATCTTCAACGCGTATCGACTGTCCCGTCTTGAGTTGATAGAGCTTCCGGATGAACCGCGGCCCAAGAAAAATCGTAAAAATTAGCGTCGTCACCGTCGCGAGCATCATTCGCGTGGAAGAGTATGAGAAGACCGCCGGAACTTTTATCCCGTAGGCATGATTTAAAAATTCTATCAGTAGAAGTAGCACAAGAATCCTGGCTGCTAAACAAACAATACGCAAAAGCGCATTATTCTACAAACCTTCGAGGATCTGCCAGAGCTTTGCGGTGTTTCTGCCCTTGATGAGAACGACATCTTGGGGCTGCGCAAGTTGGAAAAGACGCGCGCGCATCGATTGAACATCGGGAAAATATTCAACAGGAAGACCTACCTTCGTGAAAATCTCAACCATGGGGAGACACTCTTCCGTACAGCAGAGAAGATGGTCGAAGAGTTTCGAGGCCTCTTCGCCGATCTCGCGATGATACTTTTCAGATTCTGCTCCGAGATCTGCCATCGCGCCCAAGACTGCAATCCTTCGTCCCTTCTCTACTCGATTCGGAAGATTCGCAAAGGCTGCTCGCATCGAAACGGGATTGGCATTGTACGCGTCATTGATGAAAACGACCCCAGCTCGTTCGACTCTTTCGAAGCGCGATTTGAAAGGGGTAAGAGTTTGCGCCGCCGCAAAAATCTCCTCCCACTCCATTCCTAAGAGGCGCGCGGCAGCAGCGCTCGCAATAAAATCTTCGCAAAGGTGTGTGGCTTGAAATGGCAGAGAGAAGGGGGCCGTGCGTTTCCCCTCTGCCTCAATTACAAACTTCTCTCCCTGATTCCGCAACACGAAATCCGCTGGTTCGGAAGAGAGTTTTTCATAGACAAAAGTGAGCTTCTTGCACGCTCCCGTATCGTTCAAAACTTTAAACTGCGCATTTGTAGCATTGTAGAGACCAAACTGGGTTTTTGGGTGAGAGAAGATCTCTGCCTTTGCTTTGGCAATCCCCTCCACCCCGTCTGTAAAGCCGCCGACGTGCGCTGCACCGACCCGCGTAATCAGCGATAGCTGGGGTGTTGCCATTTCAACCAATTTTGCAATCTCACCCGGGCCGGTCATTCCCATCTCGATGACAAAAAGTTCGATGTTGGCTTTCGCATTCAAAATACAGAGCGGGGTTGTCACCTGAGAATTGAAATTTCCGGGCGTCTTCATCAAACAAAATTTTTCTTGAAGCAGATGCGCAAGAAATTCCTTCGTCGTCGTCTTACCGACCGAGCCCGTTACAGCTATAATGGGGGCTCTTCTCTCCTCCGCCTCTCTCTTTGCAAGCATCTGAAGAGCCTTTGCGACATCATCGACGCGAAAAAGTGGAAGCCCAAAATCCTCTCCGTGATAAGTCCTGTCAACGACCGCCCCTACGGCCCCTTTGAACGCCACCTCTTTCAAAAAAGTGTGACCATCAACCTGTTTTCCCTTTAAAGCGAAAAAGAGCTGCCCGCTTCTCACTTTGCGGCTATCGATCTCCATTCCGCATACAACTCCCTCTCCTGGAGCCGTGAGTCCCAATGTTCTCGCTATCCACGCAAATGTATGTTCTTTCATCATCAACCCACATTAACAAAACCGGAAATTTCCGCGTTCAGAGAAACGTTCACAACAAATTGTTGTCATGAAACAACAGTTTGCTGTGATCCTATTAGTATTGACCGCATTGGAAAAATTCCGCATAATTCCCTACTTCCGGTGGCATAGCCAAGTGGTAAGGCAGAAGCCTGCAAAGCTTCCATTCCCCAGTTCAAATCTGGGTGCCACCTTATTTTATGTTGTATCTCGTTGCGACTCCGATCGGTAATCTTGCAGACATCACACTTCGTGCACTCGAAGTTTTACGGACGTGCGACTACATCTTATGCGAAGATACGCGTCACAGCTTGAAGCTTCTCAGACACTACGAGATTCAGAAACCTCTGAAGAGCTATCACAAATTTAATGAGAAAAGACGGTGTGATGAGATCATTGCCGATCTCAAAGCGGGAGTCAAGGTTGCTCTCATCACAGATGCCGGTACGCCTCTTATCTCTGACCCTGGAGAGATCCTCGTTCAGCGTTGCGTGGAAGAGCAGGTTCCCATTACAACCATTCCGGGCCCATGCGCTGCAATTGCAGCCTTGACCCTCTCAGGTTTTTCAGCTGTCCAATTTCAGCTCGTGAGCTTCCTTCCAAAAAAGAGTGGCGGCCTTACAAAAGCACTGACAGCCCTTCTTGCCTACGAAGGAACAAGTATCTGTTATGAAAGCCCTTACCGCCTGGTTAAAACCTTAAAAGCTCTCTGTACCCTCTCTCCCAGCCGGAAAGTAGCCGTCGTGCGAGAGCTGACAAAGATCCACGAAGAGTGCAGGCGCGGAACCGCACAGGACCTCTGCAATCACTATTCTAAAATCTCTGTGAAAGGAGAGATCGTTCTTCTCATCTCATGTGAAGAAAATTCTTAACAGATTGCAAAGTTTCTCATTTTTTCCTATAGTCGCAGCAAGAAAATATGTACGTGTTAAACCAGGAGAATTCAGATGTCAGCAAACGCAAAAGAACTCATTTTCGAAGAGGAAGCAAGAAATAAACTGCGCGAAGGAATCGACAAGCTCGCAGATGTCGTGGGTGTCACTCTCGGCCCCAAAGGGCGCAACGTAGGATTACAAGCTTCCTGGGGAGCCCCCACCGTAACAAACGATGGCAATAGCATCGTGAAAGATATCGAGCTCAAAGACCAGTACGCCAACATGGGCGTCTCGATGGGTAAAGAGGTCGCAAGCAAAATGAAAGAGAAGTGCGGCGACGGCACAACAAGCAGCATTTTGATTTTGAGGGCGCTTGTACAGAACGGCGTAAAAAATATCGCTTCTGGCTCCAGCCCCATCCTTCTCAAACGCGGCATCGAAAAAGCCGTTGAAACTGTCGTGAAAGCGCTTGAGACCTCCTCCATCGCGATCAAAAATGACAAAGAGACAAAAAATATCGCCATGGCCTCCGCATCTGGTGATGAAAAGATCGGTGGCATGATCACCGACGCCTTCAAAAAGGTAGGAAAAGCTGGTGTGATCACCATCGAGGAGGGCAAAGGCACGGAGACTAGCATCGAAATGGTAGAAGGGATGCAGTTTGATCGCGGCTACATTAGCGCCTATTTCTGCACACGGGCTGAAACCCAGACCGTTGAGATGAGCGATGCACGCGTCCTTATCACTGATAAAAAGGTCTCCTCTATTCAAGAGCTTCTCCCCATCCTCCAGTCGATTGCGGGAGCCGCGCAAGAGCTTCTCATCATCGCCGATGATATTGACGGAGATGCGCTCTCAACACTCGTCATCAACAAGCTCCGTGGCTCATTGAAAGTGTGCGCTGTGAAAGCACCAGGCTTTGGCGACAAGCGCAAAGCCCTTCTGCAGGACATCGCAATTCTAACCGGCGGAACACTCGTTACCGAAGATGCGGGTATTAACCTTAAAGATGCCACTGCCGATATGCTTGGTCGTGCAGAAAAGATCGTCGTCTCCAAAGAGAAAACAACGATCATCAACGGCGCCGGCAAACCTAAAGATATCCAGGCGCGCGTAAAACAGATCGAAGGCGAGCTGAACCACACAACAAGCTCGTACGATAAAGAGAAACTCGAAGAGCGCAAAGCCAAACTGAGCGGTGGGGTTGCCGTCATCCGCGTAGGCGCTGACTCTGAGCCCGCTATGAAGCAGAAGAAACAACTCTTTGAAGATAGCCTGAACTCTACACGAGCTGCCCTCGAAGAGGGGATCGTGATCGGAGGCGGCATTGCTCTTCTACGTGCTAGCCGCGCGCTCGACAAGCTAAAACTCCCTGAAGAGGAGAAGCTAGGTGCGCAGATCGTGAAACTCGCATGTGAAGCCCCTTTCAAGCAGATCGTCTCAAACACTGGATACGATAGTTCTGTCATCCTTGAAGAGACTCTTCAGCAAGAGGCTCACTTTGGCTTCAACGCGCAAAACGAGAAGGTCGAGGATCTTCTCCACGCGGGCATCGTCGATCCCGCGAAGGTCGTGAAAAACGCCCTTCTCTTCGCAGCATCGACCGCAGCCACCATCCTCCTCTCCGAAGCGCTCATCGGCAACGCACCCGAAGACGACGCAAAAGCGGAGTAAGAAAAAAAGAAGCGCTGCTCGACTCGAGCAGCGCATTTTTGTCTGTTCATTAAAAAAACTTGAACCTAACACACCTCATGCTTAGCATGCATGGCGTGATGAAAATGTCCGACACCAATTTCAGTGAGTATATCATTTTCGCAGATGAAAGTGGCGATCATGGGATGTCCTCTATCAATCCAGAAAATCCTGTTTTCGTCCTTGTTTTTTGCATCTTCAAAAAGGCTGATTATTGTTCCATCGTCAAACAGGCGATTACAAAACTTAAGCTCGACTTCTGGGGACATGATCTTGCAATTCTTCATAGTCATGAAATCCGCAGGTCGAAGGATGAGTTTACCTTTCTCTTTAATGAGGAAAAGAGAAGAATTTTTCTGAATGCCTTACATCAAACAATGCAAAACATCCCTTTTTCTATCGTGGCCGCTGCTATAGATAAACGCGGTCTTAAAAACAAAGAAAGTAACCCTGACAATCCTTATTTGCTTGCTTTGGAATTTTGTCTGGACTACGCCTATTGTTTTTTAGAAAAAGAAAAACAATTAAAGCATATCACTCATATTGTTGTCGAAAGTCGAGGTAAAGCTGAAGATCTGGATTTAGAAACTACCTTCAGAAAAACCTCCGATCGGGCCCGTTTGATGGGTGAGCAGTATCCTTTGGACATCAAGTTCGCGAGCAAAAAAACAAATAGCAGCGGCCTTCAAATAGCAGATTTAGTTGCCCACCCCATTGCAAAGCATGTAATAAAAGCAAAACCGAGCAGGGCCTTTGAAGTGGTTCAGAGAAAGTTGTGGGGTTACCCGAACTATGGAGGAATTGGATTGAAACTCTATCCTCCAGAAAGCGAAATGCCCCAGCAATTGCTGAGGCAAGACGCCGATCGAGAACTCCCGATCCACTTATGAAGCATATCTTATGCTAACCTCATAAAGAAATCAACACCCATCATTTCATGACTTCAGGAAAACCAAAGAAGATTACTTCTAGACGAAACATAGAGATTATTGTGAATTCTTGTTATCTCGACGAGGAGATATTCAGAGGTTCGCTTCCCGATATTTTTCAAAAAGCACTCTCTTACATTATGGGCCATTTACTCAAGCTACAGGGAAACAAGAGCGTAAATAGTATTGGAGACCCTGAAGTGCCTCGGCTGGTATTCGAGGAGCTGCTTGTAAATGCGCTGATTCACAGAAACTATTTCATCGGTGCCCCCACGAGAGTCTTCGTATTCGATGACCGAATTGAAATCATCAATCCAGGCAATTTTCCCGATCATCTTACGCTTGAAAAAATCTGTGCTAAGAATTCGATTCCTCGCAATCCGGCTCTGACCCCAATCGTGAAAGCGCTCTTACCTAATCGTGGTTCGGGAAGAGGTATAAAACGCGCACTAAAGGCATGGTCTCAGATCAAGTTCATCGACGACCGCAAGGCACGTCTCTTTACCGCTGTTATCCAGAGGCCGGATTTGACCTTACTCCGATAAAGCTTTTATCGAAAAGTTCATCTCCTATAGATTGTTTCGCGATCTGAACCGCACCTCGTCGCAATCCAGTCATCACTTCTTTAAGCTCTCTCTGGCACCCTTGAGCGCCGCATCGATATGGGGAAAGATATTTTCTTTGCCGATGAGTTTTACTAAGCCAAACCTTTTCAAACTCTCACCTGGTTCCTTTTGTACACCTGAGAGCAGAAGTTGCGTCCCCTCTTTTTTACATTTGAGGTAGAACTCTTTAAGAGCATGCATGCCTGACGCGTCGACGACGGGAACTTTTCGCATGCGCAGGATGAAAATCTTTGGTGGCAGCTCCAGGTTATGAAGCACATCTTTCAAACTATCTGCGACACCGAAGAAGAAGGGGCCGTTGATCTCGTAAACTTCCACTCCTTGTGGAAGATCCTTTTTTGAAATGGCATCTGGGTCGTGGTTCTCGGACAACTCTCCGTTTTCTTCGGGAAGAAGCGTCGCAAGAGGCACTGTTTTTGAAATATCGCTCATCCGTTTCATGAAAAGAAATGCAGCTAGAACCATACCCACCTCTACAGCCACCGTCAGGTCGACAAAAATGGTGAGAAGGAAGGTGACGAGAAGCACCGCCACATCACCTCGTGGAGCCTTGAGCAAATGAAGAAAATGTTCCGCTTCACTCATGTTCCAGGCGATCATGACAAGAACTGCAGAGAGCGCAGGAAGAGGGATTAAGCTGACGATGGGTGCAAAAGCAAAGATGACAAATAACAGCGTGATCGCATGAACTATGCCCGCAACGGGCGTTTTCGCTCCGCATTTGATATTCGTTGCAGTGCGCGCGATCGCCCCGGTGGCGGGGATGCCTCCGAAAGCGACAGAGCCAAGGTTGGCGAATCCCTGAGCGACAAGCTCGCCGTTGGACTTATGTCTTCCACCAGTCATCCCATCTGCAACTACAGCGGAAAGGAGGGACTCGATCCCCGCAAGAAGCGCAATCACCAGTGCATCGGGGATGAGTGTGTGAAGGTTGGAAAAATTAAACTTAAGAAAGGAGAAGGAGGGCGCTGGGAGCACACGTGGAAGATCTCCAAATCGGTTATAAATAGTCTCCACATTCACGCTGAAAAGCGTGCATATGATCGTCGAAACGGCGATAGCAAGAACGCCCCAAGGAGCAACAGGAAAAAATCGGCGCACGAGCAGAATAAAGCCGAGAGTTCCTCCTGCCACCATCAATGTTGCAGGATCAAAGGTGTGAAACGCCTGAAAGTAGGCCCCCCATTTTTCAATAAACCCTGCAGGTGGAGTACCCATCTGCAAACCTAGGAAGTCCTTTATTTGTGATGAAAAAATGACGACCGCGATCCCGCTTGTAAAGCCCGTAATCAATGGGTAAGGAATGTATTTGATCAGGCTCCCAAGTCGACAAAGGCCCATGATAATCAGAATGGCTCCTGCAAGTAGAGTTGCAATCACAAGCCCCTCGTATCCCTGGCGAAGAAGAATGTCATAAACAATCACCACAAAGGCGCCCGTCGGCCCCCCAATCTGGACACGACTTCCTCCAAGGAAAGAGATCAGAAATCCCGCAACGATGGCAGTGTAGAGCCCCTGCGCTGGCGTGACACCCGATGCAATTGCGAAGGCCATCGCGAGGGGAAGAGCGACGATCCCTACGGTCACTCCTGCGGTTAGATCTTTTTTAAAAATAGAAAAGGTGTAGCGTTCCTTGACGAGGCAAACCCAGAGTTTGGGGACAAACTCTTTCCAGGACCATGCAGTTTTGTTCATTGCATAAAAATTCTTTAGAAACTAAGGTCAAATTTATTACTAAGCTTACCAATAAATTACTCCAATGAGGATTTATGTATAGAGGAAAACGTCAGATGCCCCGTAGGACCGCCAAGACAATGGCAAAAGAGATTAATAGAAAAGGAGATGCCGAGGTGGTCTCTTCTAATATTGTCCCCCTTGCCCCCCCTCGTCCCCTACAGCCCCCAAAAAAGATCACCTATGCTGAAAAAGCTTTTAAGATGGAGGAGAGACGCCCAAAAGGCATAAAAGGACTCAAAAAAATACATAAACGGACAGGTCCAGGCAACTTTCCTCATGAATATTCGGCTCCTGCGCACGTCCATCCCGAGGGAGAGCGTTGGATTAAAACATTGAATACGCAGGACCGTGAGAACTCAAGGGTCTTTACGAAAAGAATGACGAAGCAAACCGGCCGGAAAAAGATCTAGATCTTTGTCTGCCAGGTAGTTAAAATCTATTCATGCGTATTGCCCACATTTCAGATCTTCATTTTTCCAAGCTCTGCTTGAGCCCGCTCCAATTTTTTTCGAAGAGATGGCTGGGGAATCTCAATCTGCTCTGTTTTCGCCGCAAAGAGTTTGATGTGCAGCAGCTCTCCCCTCTCCCCTCTCTGTTTAAGTCGCTGAAATGCAAAAGAGTTCCGTCTTGCTCAAGCTTTCGTCGAAAAGATACGCGCAGAAGGCATTCAAGTTGTCGTTGTGCCCGGCAACCACGATCAGTATACGAAACGCGCTTACAAAAAGCAGATATTCTACAAATACTTCGCAAGCCCGCTAAAAGAAAAAGGCCTGATGGCGCAAGAGCTTCCGAACAAATGGCGGCTCATCGCGCTCGATAGTGCCATTGCGACCTCTCTCATCTCCTCACGTGGTTATTTTTCTCCAAAACTCGAGGAAGCGCTTGTCAAACTTCTCTCTGAACTGCCAAAAAATCAGCCGATTCTTCTCGTCAACCACTTTCCGTTTTTCCAAAGCCAGGGACCAAGAAAGGCTCTCACACGTAGCGAAGCCCTCCGCGCCATTCTCTCAAATGACGCGCGTATTAAACTCTACCTCCAGGGACACTCCCACATCCATACGATTGCAGATCTTCGTCCAAGCGGCCTTCCGATCATTCTGGATAGCGGAAGTGCGACACAACGAAAAGATGGTTCTTGGCATCTTCTCGACCTAAACGAAAAGAGTTGCGTGGTTGAACCCTTCCGCTGGACCGGTTCGACAGGATGGCGCGCTCAAGAAAAAATGGAGTTCCGCTTGTGAAAAGGGAAGAGCCTTGGTACAAAGAGGGTTTGCGCTTTGGCTGCACGCAGTGTGGGCAGTGTTGCACGGGTAGCCCGGGCTACGTCTGGATCGATGAAAAAGAGATCGCAGAGATGGCTAAATTTTTGAAAATCTCCGAAGAGGAGTTTGTGAAGAGATATACACGTAGAATCGACTCTCGCCTCTCCCTTTTAGAGCACCCCAAAACATACGATTGCGTCTTCTTAAAAGAGAAAAAATGCGGCTTGTATGGCTCTCGCCCCAAGCAGTGCCGCACCTTCCCTTGGTGGCCAGAAAATCTTGCTTCAAAACAGGCGTGGGCAGAAACCGCAGAACGGTGCGAAGGGATCAATCATAAAGATGCTCCCCTCATTACTCTCGGAGAAATTGAAAGACAGCGCAAAATGACTGATGATTAGTATCAATCCAAAGATTCAAGCTTGGCTCGAGGGCCCTTACGACGAGAAGACAAAAGAGGAGATCCGCTCTCTTCTAAAAAATAATCCCAAGAAACTCGACGATGCATTTTTTGCTGATCTCGAATTTGGTACTGGTGGGCTGCGCGGGCTCATGGGAGTTGGAACGAATCGTTTCAATGTCTACACCGTCAGACAAACAACGCAAGGTCTTGCAAACTACCTTCTCAAGCAAAAAGCTCCCCTCCGCGTCGTCATCGGCTACGACTCTCGACACAACTCTCGCCTTTTTGCGGAAGAGACCGCTCGTGTGCTCGCCGGTAATGGTATCTCTGTTCTTTTATTGAAAGAGCTTCGCCCGACTCCCTATGTATCCTTTGCCGTGAGAGCGAAAAAATGCCTCTGCGGCATCATGATCACTGCCTCTCACAACCCTGCCGAGTACAACGGCTACAAGGTCTTTTGGAGCGATGGCGCTCAGGTCGTTCCGCCTCATGACACCGGCATCATGAATGAGGTAAAATCGGTTAAAGATATTCGCCAGGTAAAGCTATCGGAGTTAAATTCAAAACTGATTGAAACTGTCGATGAGGGACTCGACCAAGACTACCTAGATGCGATACGCCCTTTGGAGTTTTTCCCAGAGCAGAACCGTACACACGGTAAAAAACTGAAGATCTGCTATACCCCACTTCACGGCACCGGGCAAACCATCGTCCCTAAGGCGCTTATCGATTGGGGATTCTCTTCGATTGCCTACGTCGAAGAGCAGATCAAGCCAGATGGGAGTTTTCCAACCGTTAAATTTCCTAATCCCGAATTTAAAGAGACCCTAACCCTCGGGATCGCGCTCTTAAAGAAAAGTGGAGGAGACATCCTCATCGCTAACGACCCCGATGCAGATCGAACGGGGCTTGTCGTTACCCACAAAGGAGAGCCTGTCATTCTCAACGGCAATGAGATCGGCGCACTCTGCACACACTTCATCTGCGAAACACTCAAAAAACAGCACAAACTTCCGAAAAATGGAGCCTTTGTCACCACGATCGTCTCCACAGAACTGATCAAAGCGATTGCCAGCACTTATGGCTCTCTCTGCATTGAAGTGCTCACCGGCTTCAAATATATCGGCGAAAAGATCCACGAGTGGGAACAATCACCGAACAGCCCTCAATTTCTTTTCGGTGCGGAGGAGTCTTACGGCTATCTTCTCGGAACTGTCTCACGAGATAAGGACGCGATGATCAGCTCTTGTCTGATCTCCGAGATGGCGCTCGACGCAAAACTGCAGAACATGACACTTGTCGATCGTCTCCATGCTCTTTACAAACAGCATGGACTCTTCCGTGAGAGACAGTACTCTGCCGACTTCGCCTCTGGAAAAGAGGAGATGAAACAGGTTGAGACGATCATGGGAAATTTAAGAAAAAATCCTCCCGAACAGATCGCCGGTCAAAATGTCATCCTCGTCGAAGATTACCTCACGCGCACCCGCAAAGATCTCGTCACACAAAAAGAAACACCCCTCACCCTC
Source organism: Chlamydiae bacterium Ga0074140 (assembly GCA_001464115.1). GTDB lineage: Bacteria > Chlamydiota > Chlamydiia > Chlamydiales > Rhabdochlamydiaceae. Next base: position 156,427 of record LNES01000006.1, read on the forward strand.
CCAAAATCCAACGTCCTCCTCTTCCGCCTTGCTGATGAGAGCAAACTCATCCTTCGCCCCTCTGGTACCGAACCCAAAATCAAGCTCTACTGCAGCGTAAGATTGAAGAAATTCTCCTCAATAGAAGAGGGAATTACAACCTGCGAAAAGCAGCTCGATACACTCATCGCCAGCTTTAAGCAGATAGCAGGAATTTAGTTTCTCACAAGCTGTTGCGGATTAAATACAAGGTCCTTGATGCGGGGATAATCTTCTCGCTTGCGAATATCGCCTACAACCTCTCTTAGGTTTGTCTCATCCAAACCCTTATCCCAGTGCTCGCTGAACGAAACTTTAGGAACCCAAGCAATCCCATCGGAATCAACAAACAGATAATTGCCTTTGCGACTAGAGCCCTTTTTAAACTCCAACTTTTCTCGCAAGACAGGATCCCGTATCGTCGATGAAAGCTTTTGTTGAAAAGTCTCAAACTCCTCTTCAGAAATTTGGTAGATTTCTCGATTTTTGTACCCCAATGGCCCGATCGGCATAAATTGAAAAAACTGCCATTTGGAAATGAGAACTTTTTGCGCAATGCTCTCTGGAAGTGCATATAAGGTATCGAGATTCAATCGATGTACGACTGTGTTGATGCAAATTTTCGCATTCTTGGAGCGTAGCAATTCCAGGATCTGCATCTGCTCCTCGAAAATACCCCTCCTCATCGTACGAAATTGAGAGATCACCTCGCTATTTGGACCATCTAGAGGAATTCCGATTAAGTCGACAAGCTCTGCCAGGCGTTTTGCATCGATCTTATCAACTTTTACCCTCTTGAAAAACACCGATTGCGCCTGCTGCAAAAGGGGCGTCCCCACCGTATCCAATTTGATACAAAAGTCCCTCTCTTTGATCCCCTCCAACAGTTCCAGAATATGCGGATATGTTAACGGATCCCCCCCTCCAAGGGTGACTTTGAAGACTCCAAATGGGCGCATGTAATCTAAAAAATCCAAGATATGTGCAGGATCAAGAAACCCCTTTCCAAAATGGTTATAACAGCCAGGGCAGCTGACAAAACACCCAGCGCCGATGTTTAGATTAAGGCTGAGTTGCTCTCTCATGAAAACTGTTGCTGCAAGATCTCGCGCAGCTGGTTATCACGCGCTAAAAGATTGGTGTCGGCGAGATAGGACTTTAACCGATTATTGAACGTTAAAATCTTCTCCTTCTCCTCCGCGAATTTAAAACTATTTAAGTAACTCCTGAGCGGGAGCTGCCCAATGTGGTGCTGACGTATATCGTAGTTGTAAATGGGAAGCAGCCAGTAGTGAATGTCGTAGGCCCTACGCCGCTTCTCTTCGTAGTACATATGGATATGCTCTATTCCCAAAACCTCGCGCATCCCCCTTCTAATCTCGCGAATGATGAAAGCCGTGCGCAGATGATCCACCTCCTCCATCTCATCGAGAGACCGCTCGCACGTTTTGGGATGAACAATGTAAAATCCGGGAATCGGATAAGTAGAGTCTTGCCTCACAGTGATCCCGGCGTTCTGATAAATTGGCTTTAACCGCTCATCCAAAAGATCCTCATGCCGTTCAAGAAATTCGCCTCTAGGCATATAGGTAGAAACCAGAAAGCAGCGGTAGCCCTTGGGCTCACCCATGAAATCAAGAAAGCGAAGATCTTCCGGAGGCGCAGGAAGCTCCGAGAGATCCGCTACGTCTAGATAATCAATCATGGTTCGAAATTACGATGTTCCTCTGCATGAGCTTGAGCAGTCATGGTATCCCTTAAGAGCTTCTTGTTTTGCTCCCCCAACCATTCTCATCGTGTCTTCTTCGGATAACTCCTCATGCTCTGAGGGCAAAAGGTAGTAGTAGGTGTCCTTTTGTTTTTCTAGGAACTTCACATGCATTCCTGGAGGAACGTCTAAGCCTTCCTGCTTAAGCGTTGCCTCAGGATGGTCGATCAGACGCTTCCTAAATGCTTTATCTTTCTGTGCTTTTTTGAGCACATGAATAACTTTCTCTTTTTTCTTGTGATTCTTTTTATCCATACAGACCCCTTGTTGATCTTCCTCTACTTCGCACCCCTCCTAATTCTTGTCAATTTTTTCTTGATCGGTAATTCTGCCTATATTACCAGACATCATAAGAACGGGTGACGCATGAGAAGTCTTGAAGATTTTCTGGAGCAGTTGCTTCCACGGATTCATGATGTTTTCATCCAATCTGACGAACTGCATAAGTGGGAATTGTTTAAGCGCGCCTTCCCCTCCACTTTTTGTACCCCTGGGCTTTTTCTGGAATGTCCACTTAATGGGAAAAAGAAGTGGATCGATCTCAGCATTAAAATCGACCCTCTCTCTTCGCTCTTCCCACAATCCGTGAGCTGTTTGCGGGAAGCTTTTTCTGATAGAAACGAGTGGAAAAAGTGTCTGGATTATTTAGAAAAGACCCGCCTAAAAACTGGCTATTTTGGAATAGAGCTAGATATCGGAAGTGGGAAAGGACAGCTTCCGAGTCCCAATCTTTTTATTTGCACTGAAGATTTCCAAAAAGAAGGACTCTCTCGATTTGCACGAGGAGCTTTTCTGGCAATCAATGAGAAACAACTCTCTTCACAGATGCGTGCGAACATCGATCAATATGTGAACGTTTGCGCTTCAATGGAAGATGAAATTTTTGCCTGCGGGTTTATGCTGGCAAGATCCACCGAAGGCGTGCGCTTCCACTCCTCGATCCATTCTCCATCCAACCTCGGCGGGCTCGAAGAGCGCATCCGATTGATTGGATATTCTCCCTCTGTAAAACCTCTGATCGATCTTTTAAAAAAAATTCCCCCAATAGCCCTTCAAAAACTGGGGCTCTCCTTCGACATCGGGAACGAGATCGGACCCAAGATAGGCATCGAACGATTTGGATCTGGTGGTCAGCCCACACGAGAGGAGTGGGGTCCTCTTCTTGCCCTTCTAGTTCACGAGGGAATGGCATCACCAGAAACCGTCGAGGCGTGTTTAAACTGGGCAGGAGGTAGTCGCAAAAAGGAGAACGAGGAGACCTACTCCCTTTTTGTTCGTACAATCAGCCACATGAAGCTAACTTTCGATCCTCAAACGGGCCTAACAGCCAAAATATACCTGCGCGTCATCCACAAAGCGATTCCTTCAGCACCACTAACTCTTGATGGATAATCTAGCATCGACTAACAAAAGATCATGAAAACGATTCCAAACTTGGGCATCGGTATCGGGCTAAGAGATGTTCATGTCGAGCACATCCTAACCCATTTTCCAGAGGTCGACTGGTTTGAGATCATCAGCGAAAATTTCATGCAGAGCAAGAGGAGCCTACAAACACTTGAAAAGATTCTTGATCGGTATACTGTGGTTCAACACGGAGTATCCCTCTCCATCGGAAGCGCAGATCCACTCGACTTTACCTATCTCAAAAACTTAAAAAAACTCGCTCTAAAAACCAAAACGCCCTGGATCTCCGATCACCTGAGCTGGGGACGCCTTGCGGGCGCACATTATCACGACCTTCTTCCTCTTCCTTATACGCAAAACGTGATCGACTACGTTGCGGATCGTGCGCGCATCGTTCAAGACTATTTAGAAATTCCTTTTGCTCTTGAAAACATCTCTTCATACGCAGCATCAAAACAGAACGAGATGCCCGAATGGGAGTTTTACGCTGCGGTGATCGAAAAATCCGGCGTCCACATGATGTTAGACGTCAATAACATCTATGTCTCCTCGCGAAATCATGGATTCGATCCAAAGGAGTACTACCAGAACATCCCCTTGAATCGTGTGATTCAGATGCACCTTGCTGGCCACACAGACCTCGGAACAGTTGTAATCGATTCCCATAACTGCCCAGTTCGCAATGAGGTTTGGGATCTTTATGCAGAGATCTACGCGAAGACCGACGGTATTTCTACCCTCCTAGAATGGGATACAGACTATGTGAGCTTTGAGGAGACGCATAAAGAGGCTCTTAAGGCAAAAGAGTTTCAAAAATCATTGGCCACTCGATGAAAGAGCCCTCTCCCCCATTTGAACTTTTAAATTGGCAAACCTGGTTCATAGAGATGATCACGCATGAGCCAAAAACTTCGATGAATGAGTGCATGCAGAGTCCCACGCGCTTCCCCTCCGCAAAAACAAATGTCTTAGAATATAACCAGCTCTCCTCTTCTCAACGCATGGAGATCTACTGCAGAGATTACTGGTGCCGGCTGACCTCTATTCTCTCAGAAAATTTTCCTTTTGTGCTACGCCTGGTAAGCGAAAAAACTTTCTACTCTTCAATCGCGATTCCCTATCTAAAAATGCATCCCCATCACGACCCGTCCCTCGGACAACTCGGCGCTTCGCTTCCCCTTTGGATCGAAAAAAATTATAGAGGAGCAGAAAAAGAGTTAATTTGCGCGGCAGGGTATATCGATCATGCTTATAGGACTATTTTTTCGCTTCCTCGCCTGTCTTCTGGGGCGAAAGATTCTAGATCTCTTTACCTTCAACCATTTGTCCTACTGCTGAACACTTCAGGAGATCTTCTTCTCCTCAGGGAAAATTTACTAAAGGAAAAGCCCGCCCACTGGGAATCCAACCCGCGCCCCCGTGTTGATGATCAGCCCCACTACTTCATGCTCTTCCGCGATCCTCAAGATCTGCTCTTCACACAAGAAATTTCTCACGCCCACTTTATGCTTTTAAGCGCCTTTCAAAAGGGGCTGTCTTATGAACATACGCATCTGTTTTTCAGAAACAAATGCCACCCCTCTCTTGTCGATCTTCTCTCGATCCAAGAGACACTAGATGAATGGAACGCTTTGGAGCTTTTCACCGACGAAAAATATGAGCAGGCATAATACAATTTAAAAACCATGCCATTTCAACTCGCGCTTATTACTGGAGCAAGCTCCGGCCTTGGAAAAACTCTCGCTCACCTTCTCGCCGAGAAGAAGATTCCTCTTTTTCTTACCGCACGCGACCCCGCACGTTTGGAAAAGGTAAAAGCTGAGTTGTCGGAAAAAGTTCCCGTTTTCACCCACGAGTGTGATTTGGGCGATTGTAAAAAGCGCAAGAGTCTCATCCCGCTTATTCATCAAAAAACACCCGATCTCATCATCAATTGCGCAGGCTTTGGCCTCTATGGTCCCTGCTTAGATCACCCAACTGAAGAGTCGCTCTCCATGATTGAAGTGGATGTGAGCGCGCTTACCGAGATCACCATCGAAGCTGCTCGCGCATTAGAGGCGCAGAATAGAAAAGGGACGATTCTAAATGTCTCCTCCGCTGCCGCCTTTTTCTCCTACCCCACGTTTGCAATCTATGCAGCCACAAAAGGCTACGTGAAGCAGTTTTCTGAAGCGATGGATGTGGAAGTAAAGCCCAAAGGGATTCGGGTTCTTTGCGCATGCCCCGGACAGATCCGCACAGATTTCCGCCGACGCGCCGCGAAAGACTATCCGCAGCAAGATGAGCATCAAAGCATGTCGGTGGAGAGTTCTGCGCACAATATCTGGAAGCAGATCGAATCTGGAAAGAGTGTTTATATCTTCGATTGGCGCTATCGCATGATGGTCTTTCTCTCTCGCCTTTTTCCCAAAAAGCTAGTCCATCAAGCTCTCAAAAAGAGCATCGAAAATCGCTATTCGAAGACCTAATATAGAAAACTGTCTACTGCGTTTTACACTTTTGAGGGATATTTAATGCGGCTATGATTAGCCACGATGAGTGAGTGGGCCATCGACTTTTTGACGCGCTCAAGCTCTTCAAAGGTGAGTTGGCACTGTTGAAGTTGGCCCTCTTGGATCTTCTCCTCGACAAGGCGATCGATCATGACGGCGATGCACTCTTCGGTCACCTCTTCTAGAGAGCGAGAGGTCGCTTCAACCGTATCGGCGATCATGATGATCGCAGACTCTTTTGTTTGAGGTTTGGGTCCCGCGTAGCGGAATTTTTTCTCATCGATCTCTTGTCGATTCTCTCCAAGCTCCTCTAACTCTTTCGCGTAGAAGTAGTAGACAAGTTGTGTGCCGTGATGCTCGCGAATGACATCGATAAATTGCTGTGGAAGGCGATGTTTTCTTGCGAGTCTCTCTCCTTCTGTGACATGCGCAATGATCACCTGCGCCGATTCAACAGGCGTGAGGAGCTGGTGCATGTTAAAACCGCTCAGTTGATTCTCGAGAAAGTAGTGAGGGTTTAACAGCTTGCCTACATCATGGTAGAGAGCACTTACGCGGCAGAAAAGGCCATTGGCGCCAATCGAACGTGCGGCCGACTCAGCAAGACTTCCTACCACGAGACTATGCTGGTATGTTCCCGGTGCTTCTACACTCAATTTGCGCAGCAGTGGATGGTGAGGATCCATATACTCGACAAGCGCCATATCAGTGATCATCGGGAAGAGGGACTCGGCAACCGTGAGCAGTCCAACTGCACTTGCAGCCGTTAAGAAAAGAAAGACAAAGCTCGTTAGCAGCTCAAAGGCGACCACCTGACCCTGCATCGTGTGATCCCAGAGGTGGAAAGCTACAGAGATCGCAACGGTCGTTAAAAAAATCTTCCCACAGATCGCAAAGACTTCCCGCTTTTTGTAGAGCTTAGAACCCCAAAGAAGCGCGACGAAGGATGCAAGGATGTTAAAGATAAAAATTCTAACCTGATCCCCCCCAGTCGAAAGAGCAAACGCAACCGCAAGACCAAGAGAACCAAACAGAGCAACTTCCCATCCGATTAGAATCGACAAAAGGATAGTTGCAAAAGGGAGCACAAGGGGATAGGGAGTGAAATCGGCAAAGATCTGCCCTGCAAAAAGAAAGTACTCCTGCAATTTAAAAAAGAGAAACGAAAGAATTACAATTCCCACGATCATGGAAAGCTGTTGGACATTGGCGTAGACTTTGGGGTGACGGGTCCGGAGAAATGTAGCGGCAGCAATTGTAATAATAGACCCCATAAGACAGGTCCCCAAAAGAGAAAAGGGGTGCCAATGATCTCTCTCTTTTCCGAGAGCGCGCGTCATTGCATTGAACATCGCCACATGACGATGGGTCACCTTCTCACCTGGAGAGATGATGTGTGTTCCAGCGCGAACCCTTGTCACTTTTTCGGGGATGGCTTCTTCAATACTTTTTCTGAAGCTTCTCTCAACAATGGAATCCTCTTCCAGCTGCCAAGGCACTTCGGCAAAAAAGGAGAGAAGATAGTCTAAGCCCTCTCCCTTGAGCCCCACTTTTGTTTGCAAGTTCTCTTTGAGATGGATCCAGAAAGGTTCAGGTAACTTACCCTCTTGGGCGATCAGTGTGAGAAAGAGATCGCTCTCATCCGGCATGAGAGGTTTGACCCGATGAAGTGTCCGTGCGTCGGTATGGCGCGCTTGGGTAAGTGCCGCCTCGATCTGCTCTAACCCTCTCACGATTTTTTCGAACGAGATTTCGGGGAAAGAGCGTCGCCAATCTTCGGCCGTTTTAAGCTGATCTTCAACCTCATTGCGCCGCTTTCGAACCTCTTCCACTTGGGTGGAGTAGATAGCCCCAATATCTCTTGCAGCTTCGCGACGAAGAAGTTGTGTAGCCTCTTCGTCCATGAATTTAAAGTCGATTTGACTGGTGATGAAACGCGTGGCTGTGGTGCCAACCTCTAGGACCTGAGTGGATTCTTTACGAAAGTGGAGGAAAAAAGAGATGGCAACGAGAAATAGCAGACCGAGAAAGGCACGCCAGCCTCTACCCCCGTTCCTTCTTTTACCATCCTGATCAGAATAGCTTTCCATAACTCAATACCCCCCATACTATCACTCCCCCCTTTATTCTTCTCCCCCTCAAAATAAAATTAATTTTTAACTTCTCATGCCTTCCTGTTCCCTGAATAAAAAATAGACATGCCGGGTGACACGGCACTGCGTGTCCGTGTCCCCACTGCTCCGCAAAGTTGGAGTGCTCCCAGCACTCCAACTGGTCTCCGCAGCCCCCCTTGAGCTGCACCTGGCTTTGAAGAACATGCGCGTTACGAAGAACGCGCATTATCGCGTGCTCGGAAGCGAGGTGTGCCAAGCACTACCCCGCGACGCCTTCGGCGTTCCTGTGCCGCGATTCTTCTGTGCCATCTGCAGCCGCCGGCTGCGACAAGCACTTCCTCCCCACTCCTTCGTCGCGGGGCCCCTTCCGTGTCATGTCGCAGTACGAGGTTAGCCCCCTCAATACCGCTTTCGGACTCTTTACCTGGCACTGCGAGACGACGTGAGAAAGGGGACCCCGCGCTGAGACGTTAGTCCCGCGGGGAGACGAGCGCGCGAGTAGCCCGACGACTCAGGTCGCACAGAAAAATCACACCGCAGGAGAGCGGAGCGAGCGGGGTAGTGCTTTGCACACCTCGCCTCCGAGGACGGGATTTTTCAAAGCGAAGTGAGGCGCAAGGGGGTCGCAGGGGACGCAGACACGTAGTGCTGTGTCACCCGACATGTCTATTTATCTTCCTTTACTCTTGTTTATAAAAATGTCTAGTAGGGAGCATATCTTCATTGAAGCCAATCCCATGCAGGGCTTATATTTTTCTATATGGAAGAGAAGCAAAAATATGTCGTGATTGCACGGAAATTCAGACCTCAGACGTTCGAGGCAATTGTCGGGCAAGAGCATATCGTTACAACCCTCAAAAATGCCCTACGTTTCCGGCGTCTGGCTCATGCATACCTCTTTTGCGGGCTGCGCGGCACAGGCAAAACCACACTGGCGCGCCTTTTTGCAAAAGCGCTTAACTGCCAAAAACTTACTGAGGCTTTTGAGCCCTGCAACCAGTGCACTTCATGCGTAGAGATCAGCAGTGGGAGATCTCTTGATGTTTTGGAGATCGATGGCGCCTCCAATCGCGGCATCGATGATATTCGAGAGATCAATGAGACCGTAGGCTACGCCCCCTCTTCAGGAAAATATAAAATTTACATCATCGACGAAGTGCACATGCTCACAAAAGAGGCATTCAACGCACTTTTGAAAACCCTCGAAGAACCCCCTTCTCAAGTTAAATTTTTCTTTGCTACGACGGAACCGCATAAAGTCCCTTCTACCATCACCAGTCGCTGCCAACGCTTCGAGCTCGGCCGCATCCCAGAACAGCAGTGCGTAAGCAAGCTTTCAGCCATTGCTAAGCAGCTCAAGATAGACGTACAGGAAGAGGCTCTCTATCTGATCGCTGCTCGTTCAGAAGGCTCGCTTCGTGATGCAGAGTCCCTCCTCGATCAACTGAGCTGCTCGACGGATGGAACCTTGACAGAAGAGAAGGTTGCAGAACATTTAGGCCTGACTCCAAAAAGCTCATTTTTTGCTTTGGATGAAGCGATCGCTGCCCAAGACCACTCTTTTGCTTTTCGTCTTGCTGATCAACTCTTCAATGCGGGTCGTGATCTCGCCAGTTTTGTCGAGGGACTTCTAGATCATTTCCGCCTTCTTCTCCTGATCACGTTGCAACAAAAACTTCCCCATCTCTCTGAAAATGATCGTCAGATGTACGCGACTTCTGCAAAGAATTACACGAAAGAGCAGTGTCTCTACATCCTCGATTTTTTGATGGAACAGTGGGAGAGTTTTTCAAAGACTTCACTCAAACGCATCACCCTCGAAATGATTCTGCTCCACCTCTTGCAAAGCCGTGGGCGCGTTCCTCTTGAGGCTGTTGTTCAGCGTTTGATCGATCTGGAAAAAAGTTTAGGGATCGAAGTAAAATCTATCGAGCCTCCTGCAAAATTGCAAACCAAAGCAGAAGAACCGATCAAGCCCATCGTCCAAGAGAAAAGCGAGACCGTTTCACTTCCCTCGCCCCCGATAGTATTAGACACCCCTCCTGTTGAGAAGATCGCCGAGCCCAAAAAGCAGGAAGAAAAAAAAGTTCGTGGCACCTATCTCGATAGATTGCCAAGCGAAGTTGCATACCACGCACAGGAAGATTTAGCGAATTTTGGCTCTGCAAGACTAAGCCAAATCGAAGCGAAGCAGGCCGAACGAGAAGTTCATAGTAAAACTATGACTGACGAGGAGGATCGATTTGGCAAAGTCGCAGCCAGCCAAAATTCACTAAACCCGACGGAGCGCGGTATAGAAGAGCCAATTAAAGTCGTTCCCAAACAGGAAGAAAAAGCACCGGTTGCAGATCCTCTGCACCTTGCTAAGCTGGAAACACTTTTGCGCTTTGCAGCTGTTGAACTTGAAGGAAAATTAGGAGGAAAAAATGGGTAGTGGATTTTCAAAGATGAAAAAACAAGCGCGTCTCATGGAAGAGCAGTTTGGGAAGATGCGCGAAGAAATGAAGCAGAAATCCGTTTCAGGATCTGCAGGAAACGGTCTTGTGACATTGACATTGAATGGTGAAAAGGAACTCCAACAGATCCAGATCCGCCCCGAATGTATCGACCCTAATGACCTCGAAGGCCTACAAGATCTCATCAAAGCCGCCTTCCAAGACGCTTACAAAAAAATCGAAAGTGAAGGCTCAGCACTTCCCTCCCTCCCTTTCAGCTTTTAACAACCATTTGGAGTGCAATGACTGGTCACCGCACTCCAAAAAAACTTTCACTCAACGTTTGTGGTGAGGGCTTTTGTGACCTCGGCTGAGGTCTTCAGTTTCAATATCCTAGTTGCCAACTTTTTTGCATCGTCGAGCCTGGTTGAACGGATCACCTTTTTCACTAGGGGAATATAGCGCGGTGCGCAAGAAAATCCCTCGACTCCTAGACCGAGAAGAAGGGGGATAAAGAAGGGAGATGCAGCGATCTCTCCACAGATTGAAAAGAACCGATGGTATTTCTTTGCTTCATCTGTGGCCATTTTAATCATATGAATGATGCTTGGATGTGCGGGGAATGAGGATTCGCTCATGAGAGGACTGCTTCGGTCTACGCCTAGCGTATATTGGATTAGATCATTCGTTCCCATCGAAAGAAAATCACTCTCTTGGGCGAGAGTTCCGCTGATCATCACAGCGGACGGTGTTTCTATCATGCATCCGATAAGAGGTTCTTCTCGATATTCTAATTTAGCAATTTTAAGCTCTTCCCTTACCTCTTCGATCAATTGTTTGGATTCTCGAAGCTCTTCGATCTGGGAAATAAGAGGGAGAAGGATGCGGATATCGGCATGAAAAGAGGCTCGCAGAATAGCACGTAGTTGCGTCTTGAAGATCTCCTTGTATTTCAAAAGCAGTCTTATGCCGCGATAAGCTTCAAAATCCTTCTGAGAAAGCCCGAACTGTTGATAGTTTTTGTCGCCGCCGATGTCTAGAACGCGAATCACAACGGGGAGATCCCCTGCTCTTTCACCAAGTTCGCGATAGGCGCGATACTGCTCCTCTTCAGATTGAAAAAGAGCTGCGTTTTCCAAGAAGAGATATTCAGAGCGGAAAAGACCAATTCCTGCTGCCCCATGCTGGTGCATAAAACTGATCTCATCCATGCTCGAAATATTGGCAAGCACGCTGACGCAATGCCCATCCACAGTTTCAGCTTTTAAATGCCCCTCACTTTCAAGATGCTGGCGACGACTTTGTAGCTCCACTTTTTTCGCTTCATATTCTTCTATCGTGGCGGGAAGCGGATCGAGGATCACCATCCCCTTACTTCCGTCAATAATGACAAGCTTTGGAGAGCTTTCCAATACGGCAGAGATGTCGATGCTCGTAACATAGGGAAGCCCTTTAGAGCGCGCGATGAGTGCGGCATGGGAATTTCCTCCCCCATGTTGTGAGACAAAACCACAGACGTGTGTCGTTGTCACAGCAGCCGTGTAGGATGGAGTGAGCTCGCTCGCAAAAATGATCGCATGTGCCGGCGTGGCTATTGTTTGTGGAGACTGCGGGCTCAGGTGGTTCAAAATGCGTTTGGAAAGATCTTTTACATCGACAAATCTCTGCCTGAAAAAAGAGTCCTTGACCTTGGAAAACTTCCTCTCAAACTCCTGGATCGCAGAGCGGAAAACCACCTCTGTGTTCCGTCTCATCTGTCTGATGCGCTCTTCCATGTGTGTCGTCATGAGCGGATCACAGAGCATCTGTAGGTGTGTGTCGATAATCGTCACAGCTTCAAAAGAGCCCTGGGTTTCTAAAGTCGACTGCAACTTTTTAAGATCTTCGCGGCTCGAAAAAAGGGCCTTGCGATAGCGAGAGATCTCCTGATCGATCTCTCCAACTCCAATAGAAAAATCAGGGATTACCTCATCTTCTGATGTTGAGAGAAAAAATGGATTTCCCAACGCGATCCCTTCACTTACGGGGGTGCCTTTGAGCCTGATCTCCTTCTTTGGTTCCACTTATTCTCCGAATTTATTCTCAAAGGCGAGCACGAGCTTTTCCATCGTCTCATTTGCATCTTCGCCTTCGACAGCAATCGTGATCTGCGAGTTTTTGCTAGCGGCGAGCATAAGGATGCTCATGATGCTCCGTGCATTGATCGTCTCTTTTCGATAGGTAAATGAAACAGACGATCGACTCGACTGAAGTAGCTTCGCGATCATCGTTGCCGGTCTCGTATGAAGGCCGAGCGGATTTCGAATTTTGACTTTTTGTGAAATTTTCATGTTATTTCTTTGTATTAAGGATTTTAAGAGGGAGGGCTGTTTTTTTCCAACCCCTCGATTCTTGTTCTTTCTTGTTTTTTAATTCTCTTTTGGGTTTGGATAGTGACGGGGAAAAATTATGCCTATTGCAAGAGTTGTGATTGTTGGCGGGGGATTTGGCGGACTCAACGTCGCCAAAGATTTGAAGAAAGCCAACCTCGAGATCTTCGTCATCGACAGGATGAACCACCACCTGTTTCAACCGCTGCTTTATCAAGTTGCAACAGCCGCACTCTCTCCCGGTGATATCGCCACACCCATCCGTGAAATTTTCAGCAAGCAAGAAAATACGACCGTCATGATGGGCGAGATCGTATCCGTCGACAAAGAGCGCAAAGAGGTCATCTTTGCCAATGGAGATCACCTCGGTTTTGATTACCTCGTTCTTGCTGTCGGTGCCCGTCATTCCTACTTCGGCAATGATGCCTGGGAGCCATTCGCTCCAGGTCTTAAAACTGTTTCAGATGCACTCAGCATTCGCGAACAGGTACTCATCTCTTTCGAAAAGGCAGAGAGGATGGAGAGCGTTGAAGAGGCCTCAAAATTTCTCAACTTTGCCATTATCGGAGGTGGACCTACAGGTGTTGAGATGGCCGGAGCGATCGCTGAGATTGCGCACAAGGCTCTTTTTAAGAACTTCCGGCGCATCAAGCCAGAAAAATCCCGCATCTACCTCATCGAAGCTCTTCCACATATCCTCCCCTCCTATCCAGAACATCTTTCTGAACATGCTAGACGTGATTTACAAGAGCTCGGCGTTACAGTCATGACGGGCAAGAAGGTCGTGAATGTCACCAAAGAGGGCGTACAGATCGAAGATCAGTTCATCGAAGCCCGCAATATCATCTGGGCAGCAGGAAACCAAGCCTCACCTCTTCTTAAAGCTCTGGATATTCCTCTCGACCGCGCAGGACGCGCGATTGTTGGCCCCGATCTCTCGATTCCTGGAAGTTCTGATATTTTCGTTATCGGAGATGCCGCACAAGTTTTAGGAAAAGATGGAAAACCCCTTCCTGGAATCGCACCTGTAGCGATTCAGCAGGCGCACTACCTCTCTAAGATCATCAAACGTGGGACCCCCCAAGCTGAAAGACGCGCTTTTAAGTATTTTGACAAAGGAAACATGGCCACCATTGGAAGATCTAGAGCTATCGCAATGATCGGAAAGCTGCGCTTCACCGGTTTTCTTGCGTGGGCCGCCTGGTGTTTTATCCACATCGTCTACCTGATCGGCTTTAGAAACCGCTTAGGCGTTATGATCGAATGGTTTTACCACTTTCTCACAGGTGAAAGAGGCGTTCGGCTGATTTACAAAGCCCTTGATCCAGAACTTCCCTCCAAAAAGTCGTGAGCAGTTGGAGGCAGACCCCAGCTCTATTCTTTGGCGTGCTCCTTCTTCTCACCGCTGGTGCCGCCCTCTATCCTCACTGGATCTACGTCTGTGGATTTCTCCCACTTGCTCTTCTACTTATTCTGAAAAGAGAGTGGAAAATACTCATTGCGAGCATACTTCTGTCGTTGACCTTCTTCACATACCTCTATTTCTACACCTCCCTCCCCATCTCATTAGAAAAAAAAGTCAAAGGAACAGGAGATTTTGAGATTGAAACCGTTCGTGTCACACACTCCCCTTTTAACCAGAGCTACCTCTATCAGGGTATTTTACACACGTTTGTAACGGAAGATGGCAGAGAATGGAAAAACCTCCCCTGCCACCTCTATTTGCCTATTGAAAAAGCGCGATACAAAGCCGATGTCGATTACAAGATCCATGGAACACTGGCACAAAAAGCCCCTCATGCATTCGTTTTAAAACCAGTCAAAGATTCCACCTGGGAACCGATAAAACGCCCTTTCCGTTTTGCAGAATGGCGCTATAACGCCAAAGAAAAAGTCCGCCTCTTTTTGAAAGAGCAGATTCCACAACCTCGCGTCTTCACCTTTTTTGTCGCTCTGGTCGTCGGCGATCTCGATGAAAGACTGATGTCGATGGAGTTTGCAAAACTCGGCCTTCAACACATTCTGGGCATCTCGGGGTTTCATTTTGTCCTTCTTGCCGGTTTTTTTGGGGGAATCTTGCGCCTCCTCTTTCCTTTTAAAATCACCGCGATCATCCTTCTCGTCCTGCTCACGGCCTACTTCTTTTTTGTGGGACCCGCTCCCGCGACCCTCCGCGGCTGGATCGCCATCTCCGTCTATCTTCTCGCCCGCCTTTTTCATCTTCCCACAAGCGCTCTCAACGCGTTCGGCGTGGGCCTCTGCATCGAAATTCTCTACTCCCCCTTTGTGGTCACATCGATCGGCTTCCAACTCAGCTTCCTCTGCACCTGGGCCATCCTTCTCCTCTACCCCCTAGTGCGACGCAGCGTGATGCCCCTTTTTCCCAAACAATCGCTCCAAGCGGTTTCGCAGCTTTCCCTCCTCCAACAGCACACCTATCTTCTATCCTCGCTTTTTCGGGAGGCCGTTGCCCTCAATCTCTCCGTCCACCTCGCGTCCCTGCCCCTGATCCTCTTCCTCTTTCACAAATTTCCTTTACAAAGCCTTCTCTACAACCTCTTCTTCCCTTTCTGTTTCAGCGCCTCCCTTCTCTTTCTCCTCACTGGCATTCTTTTCTCCTTCCTCATCCCTCCCCTCGGAAAACTCATTCACATCTGCAACAACGCCTTCACAGGCTTTCTCCTAGAAATAGCTGCCCAACCCGCTATGGCCCTCGACCTGCCCCTACGCGTCAAAAGCTTTCCCTTCGCGCTCCTCATCGTCCTCTTATCCCTCCTCTTTTTCGGTGCAAGCTATTTGCGTTACAGGGAGAAGGCGCATTGACGAAAACGGCTATTTTCCAGTACAAGTATCGGTGTAAATTTCCATGGCGATCGTAGCTCAGTTGGTTAGAGCGTTGGATTGTGGATCCAAATGTCGCGGGTTCGAGTCCCGTCGATCGCCCATTTCTATTTTGTCCCCACTCTGGTAAGTAGAAGATATGTCCTATCTAGAAGCTTTAATTATGGGGATTCTGCAGGGTATAACGGAATTTTTACCCGTGAGCTCCTCAGCACATTTGAAGCTGACAAAGATCCTTCTCGGTCTCGAAGAGGGAGAGGGGCTCGTGATCTTCGATCTAGTCTGCCACCTCGGAACCCTGACGGCGCTCACCGCGTTTTTTTGGAGTGATATTATCGCCCTCTTTCGGACCGAGAGGAGAAAGATCTCTCTGCTGATCATTGCAACCTTGCCCCTCGTTCCCTTTTACTTTCTGCTCAAACCTATACGCGACTTCGCCTCACAGACAAATCTTCTAGGACTCTTTCTCATTCTGACCGCACTGATCCTCTTTGCAGGGTCTCGCGTTCGCATAAGACGCCCTGATGCGCCCTCATTCCGCAACAAAATTCAGGATGCTCTCTGGATTGGAACGATGCAAGCGACGGCGCTTATCCCCGGTATTTCGCGCAGCGCCTCAACGATCTCTTGTGCACAAGTCCTCGGATGGGAGGCAAGGGAGGCGGTCCGCTTCTCCTTTCTCCTCTCGATTCCGACAATTTTGGGGGGAAATGGTGCAGAACTTCTCAAGCTCACACTCTCCCACTCAGCACCCTCATCTCTTTCTATCACCGGATGCGTCATCGGTTTTCTCTCAGCAGGCATAGTCGGGTTTGCAGTGATCCGTTTTGCCGTGCGCTTTCTGGAAAAAGGTGACCTTCGTCCCTTCGCCTGGTACTGTTTTGTCTTAGGAGTCATCACTACACTTTTCCTAACTTTGAGCCCCTCAACATGAGTAAAAAGAAAACACCACTGCATCCAGAAGCAAAAGGACTCATCCTCCTTGCCTCCTCTTTCGTGCTTCTCCTCACTCTGCTTTCGTTTGATACACAAGATCCAGCGGCAAACTGGCTCGGCCTTGTCGGGCATACGCTCGCGTGGATTCAAACCTACCTATTTGGAGTCACTAGCTACCTCGTTGTTCTCTTTGTCGGGTGGGTGGGTTGGAGATTTCTCTGCACAAAAAAGCTGGAAAAACTCCCCTCTAAAACCCTCTTTTTTTCCATCTTCTTGCTCTCCTGTGGGCTTCTGCTAAATCTGGTTGCCGAACACAGCCACTTCAACTCGTTTGATCGAAAAGTTCTCACAGAATCTGTTCTGCTCAAATGGCCCTATCCACACCGATTCACTCGCACCTACTTGGGAGGCTCTCCCCTCTACTTTCTCTACCGCGATCTCGCGCCGTTTAATCTTCAAAAACTCTTAAGCGATGTCGGCATTGCGCTCACCTTCTCGACAAGCGCGCTCCTCTTCCTGCTGCTCTTTCTTGAGATTAAGATTCTCTCGACCTGGCAAATGATGAAACGCGTATTTGCCTGGACGCAGATCCAGATCGCCAAAGTCCAATTTCGTCTTGAAAAGAGCGAAACCCTAGAGAAACAAAGTCCTCAACAGATCGAAGAGACTCTGACGAAACACTACCCACAGCCCCTCTATCCCCCCTCACCCGAAAACTACATTCGGGAAGAGGTCGAGACTCCTGTAAAGGCAGTGGTCAGAAAACCGCGCGTATCAAAGCTGCTGAAGCGAGAAGCACACTACTCGGGCTATGAGCTCCCGCCTCTTTCTCTACTTTCCAATCCTAAAAAAGTTGACACCCCCTCTCTTAAGAAAGATCTACGTCGCCAAGCAGACATCTTAGAAGAGACGCTCATGAGCTTTGGCATTGAGGCAAAGGTTGGAGATATCCACTGCGGACCCACGATCACCTCTTTCGAAATCCATCCAGCGGTCGGTGTAAAAGTCCAGAAGATCACCACACTCGAGAATGATATCGCCCTCAACCTGCAGGCCAAGTCGATCCGCATTCTCGCCCCTATCCCTGGGAAGGCCGCCGTTGGCGTTGAAGTCCCCTCTCTTTTCCCACAAGAGGTCAGCTTTAAAGAGATGCTCCAGCACTACCAGCAGGGCACGCGCAAATTTGATATCCCCGTGCTTCTCGGAAAAACTGTGACCGGCGATTTTGTTCTCAGCGACCTTGCCAAAATGCCCCACTGCCTCATTGCAGGTGCAACCGGATCGGGAAAATCGGTCTGTATGAACACGATCATCCTCTCGATTTTGATGAATGCACGTCCAGACGAGGTTCGCCTAGTCCTCATCGATCCAAAAAAAGTCGAGCTCACCCCCTATGCTTCGCTCCCCCATCTTCTCGCCCCTGTGATTACAGAACCACATGGCGCCTATGCCGCGCTACAATGGCTTGTCAAAGAGATGCTTCTCAGGTATGAGATTCTAAAACAGCTTAGTGTGCGCAATATCGCCGCATTCAATAGCCGTAAGATCGACCAAGAGATGGAGTCGCAATTGTCCATAGCCATCCCAGAAAAGATGCCCTTCATCGTCGCCATCATCGACGAGTTCGCCGATCTCATGATGGCCTCAAGCTCTGATCTTGAAACCCCGATTGCACGTATCGCACAGATGGCGCGCGCAGTCGGCATCCATCTGATCCTAGCTACACAGCGCCCTTCTCGCGAGGTGATCACAGGCCTCATCAAAGCAAACTTCCCCACACGCATCGCCTTCAAAGTTGCGAGCCGCATCAACTCTCAAATCATCATCGATGAGACCGGTGCAGAAAGTCTGCTCGGCAACGGGGATATGCTATTCCTTCCGCCAGGGAGCTCACACCTTATCCGCGCTCAGGGCGCCTATGTGAGCGACCAGGAGATCCAGCAGATCGTCTCCTACATCTGCGATCAGGCTCCTTGTCAATATCTCATCGAGTCGTTCGATAAACTCGGAAGCGAAACACTCCTCTCCAGCGAACAATCAGAGTCTGGAGACAGCCTCTATGAAGAGGCGCGCTCGATTGTTCTCGAGACAAGAAATGCCTCAACCACATTTTTGCAACGCAAGCTAAAGATCGGCTATGCACGTGCCGCCTCCCTCATGGATGAGCTTGAAGCGAGGGGAATTATCGGCCCGCAAGAGGGCAGCAAGCCGCGCCGCATTTTAGTTGATGGACCTGGTAGTTCAGCAAAGAGAGGAGAAAGTGAAGAAGAAGAGCTCTTCTGAGATTGAGAAAGCCCTTCTACCACGCCTCCGTTTCATCGGTTGCGTTCTTCTGCTTTTTGGGGCGTTTAGTTGCGCTTATGCATTAATCGCTGAACCCTATCTATCTACTGTGGGCCTCGATGATGTTGTAGGAGTAGGTGTGCAGGAGGAGCTGATGGGACTTCCTGAAATCGATGAGACACCCGGGTTCATCGTCACCTCTTTCGAGCGCATTAACCTCTACCTTGTCGCTTTTGTCTTCGGTGCCATCGGTTCAAGCTGCCTCTTCATCTTCTGGAAAAAAAGAAAAGCATTCAATGCGATTGTAGAAAACGGTACATCGATAGACGAGGAGAAAAAACCCTCGTGAAAAAACGCATTCTCTTAGCCGATCCCTCCAAAGAGCTCTTGCGCCAAATTCTTCACGGCCCCGAACATCAACTCTACCAATTTGAGACAGCTACATCGGGCCATGAGTGTCTTGAGAAGATCGAGAAGTTCGCACCCGATCTTATCGTCATCGACCTTCTCCTCCCTGAAATCCACGGCATCGAAATACTCCGCCGGTTAAAAAATTCCCCCCAGAAGAAAAAGATCGGCCTCATTCTCACCTCTGTTCAGGCGATGATCCAGAACTACCACGCCGCACTCGAAGCTGGTGCTGACTATTTTTTGCAAAAGCCCTTCGAGATCGATCATCTCTATGCCATCTTGGCGCGCTACTTCGAAGGAGCGCTCACTCCCGCCCCCTTCCCAGGCAAAGGATCTCTTGTCGAAAAACCTGAAGAGCATTTCATCCCCCATCTACATCCCCACACCTCCCACATCAAATTCTGGGGAACGCGCGGCTCCAACCCCGTTTCGGGGCAAGAGTATATCCGCTACGGAGGAAACACACCCTGTCTAGAGGTTCGCCACAAGAATGATCTCGTTATCATCGATGCCGGCACCGGCATCCGCGCGCTTGGAGATGTAGATGCCATCCGCAAAGCAAAAGCGATCCATCTAATCATCGGGCACACACACTGGGACCATATCATCGGATTCCCCTTTTTTGCCCCCCTCTACAACCCCGATTGCCATGTCACCATCTGGTCCCCCATCGGCTTTGAAAAGCCCACCAAAGAGCTCTTCACCGAAATGCTCGGCTACGCCTACTTCCCCGTAAGGCTCGATGATATCCGCGCTAAACTCACCTTCAAAGATATCCAGGAAGGAGTCCCCTTCTCGATCGGAGAGATCCAGGTCAACTCTCACTACGCCTACCACCCCGGTGCAACCCTCTGTTTCAAACTTAAGGTCGCAGGAAAAACCTTCGGTTACGCAACAGACAACGAGATCCTCATGGGCTACTACGGAAATCCCGCTGAGATCACCAAAGATCATCCCCTCTTTTCTAGCTGCGCAAGCCTCGTAAAGTTCTTCAAAGAGTGCGACTTCCTCGTCCACGAAGCGCAATACTTTCCCGATGAGTATGAAGAAAAAGTCGGCTGGGGACACTCCTCTATCGGCAACGCCACCGCCCTCATCAAACACGCCGGCATCAAAGAGTGGATCATCACCCACCACGATCCCGCACACACAGACGAGGATCTACAGCACAAGCTGCAAGTGCACCACGAGATGCTCGAAGTCTGTAAGCATACCTGCCGCATAAGAATGGCCTTTGACGGGCTATCTATCCCTCTCTAATAAACTATTTTTTGATCAATCAATACTAAAAGCAGCATCTCGTTATTATTGTTAATATATGATATAGTTGTTAAAAAACAATTTTATTATTTTATGACATTATCAATAAACAAATTTTCGGCGGATGATTGCACAGTTATTGCTTTTTCATTCTTGTCAGTGCGAGAAGCTGCAAAAGGCCTATCAGTTTGCAAAAGGTTTAAGGCTCTCGCAGAAAAAATCTGCCAATCACAGCTGCGAACAAAAACAAAAGCCACTTTGAGCACCCTTTGGGATTTCATGCTCTTTCGCAGACATGCACTTAATGAAAACGTTAATTATACAACCATTCTTGACCAGATGCCAAATCTGAAAGAGCTCGATCTCAATTGCTTCTCGTTATCTACGCCTAATGAAGCACTTGATAAAGAAAACCTAGACGCCATCCTAAATTCGAACTCTCTCTCCAGGCTGACCCACCTATCGATCAGCATAGAATTTCGAGAACAAGATGTTTCCAACGAACACCTCATTCGAATTGCAAAAGATTGCGGTCGTCTCGTGGCATTCACCTTTCACCGATTTAAACCTTCAAGAAGAAAAGAGGGCTCTGGAAGAAAGAGAGATCTTGTGACAGATAAAGGAATGTGTTTTTTTTCCGATCACAAATTCTTACAAAGAATCTCACTTCACGGCTGCTCATTGATCACAGATGCCACCCTTGCCGCCTTTGAGAAGCTCCCGAAACTCAACTATCTCCACATTACCGGCTGCAATATCACACCCATAGGGATTGGCAGCCTCTTACATGCTGCCAGCAACCGCGAGTTAGAGATTCATGATAAAAAATTCCCTGAACCCGACCCTACCGAAACATAATTGGGGTTATGCTCTCAACTCCCTCTCTAAATTTTGGAGTGCGGTGACTCGTCACCGCTTTGTTAGACGGCGACTTGTCGCCGCTCTTTCCGAACTCACTTGGATACCAGATTTGCTCTCAAAAGCCTTAAGAGACATCGACAAGTCGATGTCGAGAAAAGCGGCGACGAGTCGCCGCACTCCAAAAAACCATTCAACCATCTTATAATTATAGGCTTAAAAATAAAGTGATCAAAAGAGAATCCCCTTGCTAATGCGGTCTTGATAGGCAATGGAGAGATCAACGATGAGCTGCTTCTGCTTGAGTTTTGCCTCTACAACACTTTTTGCAACCTCGTGCGTGTTACACTCGGAAGAGAGATGTGCGAGGTGCACATGCTTGAGGCCTGGGTGGAAGAGATCGATGAGAAGATCCCCACACTCCTCGTTTGAGAGGTGGCCCAGCCTGCTGAGAACCCTCTCTTTGTACACATCTGGGCGTGAGGATGCATAAACCATCGAAGGTTGATGGTTGGCTTCGAGGTAGAGATAGTCACAACCTAAAAGGGCATGCTTAACGAGCGATGTCGCAAAGCCAAGATCGGCGCAGAATCCGACCTTCATACCTCCCGTGCGAATGGTGAATCCCACCGGGTCAAGCGCATCATGCTTCACGGAAAATGGATGGATCTCCAGATCTCCAAATTCAAAACTCTCTCCGGTTGAAAAGATCTTAAACTTGGGGCACTCCTTGAGCTGCGTATAAATTCCTTTCGCTGTTTCTCGATTTGCAAAAACGGGGATCCCCATCTTGCAACCCAAAGCCAATAACCCTTGGATATGATCAGTGTGTTCATGCGTGATGAGAATGGCATCGATCTGTTCAAGAGAAACACCGATCTCTTCGAGACGTTTTTCCACCATCTTGGGACCAATCCCTGCATCGATTAGAATTTTCGAATGCGGTGTGCCAAAAAAAATGCAATTTCCCTTCGATCCCGAAGCTAGCGGACAAAACCCATGCATGTCCGATGATTAAACATCACCACCAAAAAAAAAGAAACGAGTAAGAAATCAAGATCCACCACAGAGACACAGAGAAAGATGAGGTTGCACAAAGGAAAGAAAAAAACTCCTTTTTTGCTAGAGAGCAAAAAAGGAGAATCTTCCTCTTACCTCTGTGCAGTCTCTGTGTTCTCTGTGTCTCTGTGGTGAAATAAAACTCTACCCAACAACTAGAATTGTACGAGCTTACGCAGTGCAACTTCGATATCGTGCACCTGCGGAAGAACAGCGTTCTCAAGATCTTTGCAATAGGGAACCATGCAGTTTTTGCCAGTGACGCGCGCGATTGGTGCGTCGAGGAAAGCAAATCCCTTTTCGATCACTTGTGCCGCGATCTCCGCACCAAAGCCGCCTGTACCAGGCGCTTCGTGCGCGATGAGAAGTTTTCCCGTCTTTTTCAAAGAAGCGAGAACGGTTTCAATATCGCATGGCACTATCGTGCGAAGGTCGATCAGCTCAACAGAGATCCCCTCTTTAGCGAGAGTCTCTGCAACCTCGTTGCCAATCACAACAGTCATGCCCCAAGCGACAAGAGTCACATCGCTGCCTTCGCGCACCACTTTTGCTTTTCCAAATGGAAGAAGCTCATCTGCACCCGGCTCTGGCTGTGCGCAGAAAACGCGCTGGCGATAGAGTGCTTTGTGCTCCAAAAAGACAACTGGGTTAGGATCTCGAATCGCCGTTTTCATGAGACGTTTCGCATCGGCGCTATTGCTGGGGATCACAACTTTTAGTCCTGGGCAGTGAGCGAGAAAAGCTTCGATGCTCTGCGAATGGTAAGGACCACCCTGGATATAGCCGCCGCAAGGCATGCGGATGACAACGGGGCAGTTCCATTCGCCGTTTGAACGATAGTAGATGCTGGAAAGTTCGTTGAAGAGCTGATTGATCCCTGTCCAAAGGTAATCGGCAAACTGGATCTCCGCGACGGGCTTATAGCCATGCGCCATCGACATCCCAATCGCTGTTCCGATAATCGTCGACTCAGCAAGTGGTGTGTTGTAGCAGCGCTCATTGCCATATTTTGCAGTGAGATGTCTGGTGACGCCGAAAACGCCCCCCTTTCCATGAGCCACGTCTTGTCCAAATACAACAACAAGCGGATCGCGAGCCATCTCCTCATCGAGTGCGTGATTGAGAGCATCAACCATCACAACCGCCTCTCCTTTTGAAGGAGCTTCGCTGTGAGGAATTGCAGAAACCTCTTTAAAAACACGTGTTGCAGCTGTTGCAGGCGCGGGGACGGGAAGCGCTTCTGCTTCTTTGGCAGCAGTCTCCACCTGATTAAAAGCCAAGAGTCTTCTCTCTTCAAGCTCCTCTTCTGTTGCAAGACCCATCTCTTTGAGCCAACGTTCGAAACGAAGGAGCGGATCACAGTTCTTTTCCTGTTCAATGAGAGCTGCAGCTTTATATTTTGTGGGGTCATCGCTACTGCTATGCGGTCCGAGACGCGGCACCTTCGCGACGATCACGCTTGGCCCTTCTTGAGCGCGCGCTTTTGCTACTGCTGTAGAGAGAGCCTTTGAGAGCTGTTCAAAATCTCCACCGTCGACATCGAATACAGAAAGACCAGAATAACCCTGAATCATTTTGGCAACGGATCCACCGGCCGTCTGCTCCGCTTTTGGAACGGAGATCGCCCAGTCATTGTCTTGGATAACGAAGAGTACACCTAAGCGGTGGATGCAGGAGAAGTTGAGCGCCTCATGGAAATCGCCCTGTGATGTGGCGCCATCGCCTGCAGAGACATAAACCACCTCATCGCGTTTTGCGAGCTGAACCGCTTTTGCAACACCCACAGCGTGCAAAAATTGCGAACCCACAACGCTCGACTGACAAGGAATCCGGAGACCGCGATGTGAAAAGTGTTCTGGCATCATACGCCCACCCGAATGGTGAGGCACCTCGCGCGCTAAAAATGCTGCGAGCAGATCTTTTGGCGTACAACCAAGGCCAACCGCAAATGCCCGGTCGCGATAATAGGGAAGGCCCCAATCTTTACCAGGCTCAAGCGAAAGAGCTGATACAACGCCGACCATCTCGTGACCCAAAACGGAAACGTGAAATGTTCCGCCTTTGTTCTGTCTGACCAGCTTGTTCATCTTCTCGTCGAGCGCGCGTGTGAGCAGCATTGCATCGTATGTCTTTAGACATCTCTCTTTGCCGGTGAGTGGAAGATCGTCGAGAAGCGCCGTTTTCACTTTTTCTTTCCCCTCTTGTGCTGAATTTGTGTAACCGTCTTAATCTCCTTCTTCTTGGGAGGCGTGGGTACTTCTTGCTCTGGTTTTGGAGCTGGACGCGCTTCACGCCGCTTGGGCAAAAAGCCCTTGACCACGTCGAGAAGACGTCTCTTCGTTTCGGGGGGTTCTCCCTCTTCTGTAATTTCGGGAAGCTCCTCCACCTCTTGCGAGATCGCTTTGATGAGCTTCTCCTCTTTTTGAATACCTGGAACATCGTGGATATCGGCAAGGCGCGAAGAGAGGTGGCGCAAAGACTCCAAACGCTCTGAGAGCGCCTGCAGTTTCGCATCGACCTTAACACGCGAACTTCCACGCAAGCTTGCAAGCAGCTGTGCTTCCGTGTCGTAGCGCGCAGAGAAGGTTACCGCAGAGCCGCTTGTGATATCGGGGATGTAGAGGAAGTGGCGGATCGCTGGAGGCACAGTCGTATACATGTCTGGAGTGAGCTGTGGCTCGGTCTCCACCTTGACAACCTGCTTGGGAGGTCTTCCTCGTTTTGGGCGAGGGTTGAGAGCCTCATTTGAGTAGTAGGTCTTCGCTTTTGTGAAGAGAAGATCGCGCGCCTGAGCCACCTCTTTCGGCGGCTTTGCATCGAACAGGTATTTTTTGAGTTTTTCAATGAGAGAAGTGGGAAGATCAAGATCCTCCTCGAAAACAAACTGAACCTCTTGGCTGCGGAGCCACTCAATGATCCGGATACGCGAACGCTCCAAGTAGTACTGTTGCCACTTCTCGAGCTCGGTGAGATGGTCGTAGATGAACTCTAGGAAGTTTTCCCGTGCCTCTTTCGACTGGATCACATCGAGAAGTTTTTCCTTGGTATCGATGTCATAAACCTTCTCGTTGACAAACCCCTCCATGAACTTCTTGGTCTCATAAAAGGTCATCTTAGGGATGAGGCAGTAGCGCTTGCCGCTAACAGTAAATTCCGTCTCTAGCTCACGTAGCTCCTCTTCACTCTTATCGAGATCAACGAAAAAGAGGAACCCTTCGACCTTATCCAGATAGAAATCGCGTTCGTCGTCCGACTTCGCAAACGCATCCATTAGACGATGGTAGCGCAGAATTAAAGGATTTTGAGCTTGGGGAGTAGATTTGGCCATATAGTAATACTTTTTGCTGTAAAAAATATGTGTAATCATACCTTATCAGACGGCTGTCATTCAAGGAAGAAATGATGGAGAGAAGGAAGAGGGAAGAAGGGGAAGGATCGGGCACGGGCACGGGTACGAAAGAAAATGCTTTCAAAACATTATTTTGTTTAGGCTATCGCATTTTTCCTAAGCTACTTCTAGAGTCAAAGAGCGGAATTTCTTTCGTGCCCGTGTGCGTGCCCGATCTTTCTCTAAATCTCCATAGAAAAATATTTGCTCCATACGAAGAAAAAATTAAGAATTGCAAACCATTTTATTTTCAGTTGTAATCTTCGTCTTTAAATTTGAAGAACTTCTTCAAAAAAGAAAATTCTTCAAACAAACCCCGCCTAAATCCCAACCTAAAGTAGGTTGAGATTGCGGCAAGAAGAGCAGTTCAAACAACCAAGGAGATTTTTTATATGTCACATTCACCCCTCGCAGTAAGTTCGCCACTCGCCGCTGGTACACCCCTCCCAAATCCCATTTTACCGATAGCCATTGCCCTCCCAGTAGTCTCCGCATCCGCTTCTGAGGCAGTTCAACCCCTTGAAGACCGCAGCTTTATGACCGGCCTTGCAAGACGCATCTGCGCCTGGGAAGATGCAGGCGGCGCTTGGAAGGTTGCCTCCTATGCTCTTCACGCCATCCTTTACGCCGTTGGCTATCTCACTATCGTGGGCAATCTCGCTTTCATCTGGCTTTCACGCGAAGTGGGCCGTGTCGATTCTGAAAACGCTTTGTTAAGAGATGGCAGACTCGCAAATCCCGGTGAAATCCAAAGACTTCAGGCACAGATTCAGCAACATGCTAATCAACCCGCTGCTAACGCCGCAGCGCTCGCTCAAGCCCAACTGGCACTCCAAGAGGAAAGAACAAATCTCGGACAAATCAATGGCCGCCTCGAAGCTGCGCAGCAGCAAGTTACCGATTTGCAAGGACAAGTTGGAGAGTGGGAAACGGCATGTAAAGGTTTAATCAAAAAAGCAGAGGATGCGGACCTTTTTGCAGCAATTCACAAAGATGGATCAGAAGCGGCTTTTAGAGCGAATATCCAAAGCCCCAAACATGGTCCCGGCAATGTAGTTGCTACACCCGTGACTAAACTCACATTGAGAGTTACTCAATCCATAGTTGCAAATGCTCGTAAAGAATTAATCGCCAAAATCAACGCTCTCACACCAGAAAGGCGCGCTGAGCTTATCGAGCTTTTTCAAAATGCGGGAAAGAGCGAGGTTTCTAAAGACATCAAAGAGAACAAAGACAACAAAAGCAAAGAGACTACTTAAACTTTTTAACAACTAAACACTGGAGATTTTTCACAATGTTACCCGCCGTTCTCCCAGCAGGCCCTGCCGCAGATCGAATTGTTCTGCGCGAACCTACCTTCTTCACAGAGATGGCTCAGACCGCCTGTGATTGGGAAGCGGCGGGTGGCATTTGGAAAGTCATCTCTTATGCATTTCGTTTCTTTGCTCTCATTGGCAGCTTTTGCTGCTTGATTGGAATCCCTTTTTATATTCAGGCTGATCGTGAAATTACACTCTTGTCCTTTGAGGCAACTCTGCGTGAAAGAGATCTGATCCTAGATCCCGAAGAGGGAGGAACAATTACTGAACTAAGACGAGAAAGAGACGGCCTCGAACAAGCGCTCGCAGCAGAACAAGCGACAAGCGCGGGCTTAAGAACGGAGGTTCAGAGGGCGAACGAAGCTTTTGAGCAGCTGGAACTCGAGTCTCTAGATGCCTTAAGCAAATGGAGTCAGAGCAACGCTAAAGAGAGCGAAGAGCTCCGACAGGTTTTCGATGATTTTTCAGCGTACAAAAAACAGCACGAAGGTGAAATCCAACAACTCAGCCGAGAGAAGAACCAGATGGCTTCAGAGCTGATCGGTTACATGGCCAAAGCAGAAAAATTGTGGCAGCAGCTACAGCAAGTTCGCTCAGATCTCGCGCAGGTTCCGCAGCAAACACCAACAAAAAGACCAGAAGCTCTTGCAAAGCTCAGAGAACTCAGAGAGAAACTTTCTCTGGTTACCCCTGTAAAACAACTACAATTCGGAGCGGGCAACGTTAGCGTTCCCTGAGTGCGAAGCGCTCCTTGGAGTGCGGCGCTGCGCGCCGCCTTACATAAAAATCCAAAGCGGTGCGGAGCACCGCACTCCAAGGAGCGCGCTTTCGCTTGCTCAAATAACTTTCAGATTTGCGAAACGACAACACTCTTAAAGAAAACTTTAAGAATTGCGCTTCAAATCTTTCTTGTGCTCTAATTTTTTTCTTCTTTAGCAAAAACCTTACGCACACAAGGAGTTTCCTATGCACGCAGTACGCCCAGCGAGTCCCGATCCAGTAGCAGCAAGCCCACTTTATGAAGTCGAACCTACATTTCCAGGCGTTCGGCCAACTGTAACCTGGCTGCGCTCTTTGGAGCAGGGCGGCTTTATAGCGAGAACTGCTGCCACTGTCGTCGAATTCTTCATCTTGATCGGCTGCTTCTTTTCCGTTGTCGG
The DNA here is from genome assembly GCA_001464115.1 of Chlamydiae bacterium Ga0074140. Classification (GTDB taxonomy): domain Bacteria; phylum Chlamydiota; class Chlamydiia; order Chlamydiales; family Rhabdochlamydiaceae. Next base: position 184,545 of record LNES01000006.1, read on the forward strand.
CATTCTTGTTTGGAACGACGGCGTAAGAGAGCACCAGCGCCAAGAGGATAATGCGATTGCTGACAGGGAAGGGGGAATAGGAGGCAGCGCAGCTCCTGCAGCCGCAGCTGATCCCGATGCAGCCCGTCTTAGGCAAGAACGAGATACAGCAAGAACCGACTTGAGACTGGCAAACGAGAACCTTGCTATTGCTAGAGGACAAGCTCGCGATGCAGGCCAACGAGAAACTGCTGCAATTCGTCAAGTGACCGACCTCACAGCTCAGGTCGCTACCCTGACACAGCAACTTGATGCCGCAAAACAAGCTGGCGGCAATGCGGCCAAACTCTCTCAGCAAAACGAAACCCTTGCAAAGCAGCTTGCAGAGGCGCAAAGAGCACTTCGAGAGCATCAACAAAAAGCAGGTCAACAAGAAGAGGGTCTTCGAGATCAAGTTGCCAGACTCACACAACACCTTACAAAAGCCCAGCAGGGAGGCGATGCTGCGCTTCGAGATTTACAAGCACAACTCGAAAGAGCCCAAAGAGATCTCGCAACAGCTCAAGAACAATCGAAAGACGCACTAGCAGACGCACAAAGACAAATCGAGAGCTTAAAAGCTCAACTCGAAGATAGAGGAAGAGCTCTAACTACTGCACAAGCCGGAGCAGGTGATACAGCTCAACTGAAAACACAACTCAGCCAAGCGCAAGCCGAAAGCCAGCGCCTCAAAACAGCTTTTGACACTGCTGAAACGGCGAGAAAAGCACTATTGGCTCAAAATGCGGAATTGACCACAGAAGTTCAAGGTGCACGTCAGGCTACGCAAGCGCTAGATAGTCAAATGAAAGCGGTAAACCTGCAATTGCAGGAGTCCAATAGGACAAAAGGAGCTCAGGGGGAAGAGATCGCCCGCCTTAAAGCACAGCTCGCAGGAATGACCGATAAGGCGCAGGCTGAAGCAGCTTTAAAAGCTCTTCAAGACAAGTTGGATGCGGCCACGGCTGCAAACAGAGAGCTTGCAGAGAAGCTACAAAAAGTCGGAGATCCTACCGCTCTCTTCACAAGTCTCCTTATGTTGGCGAATAAGAACACCGTTGGTTTCGATACAACAAAGGCTCAGGAGCAGCTTTCAGGCGCAAAAGATCCGGCAAATTTTGTATACAAAACCATGGAGACATCAGTAGCGCTCCTAACCAAAAAACTTAACGAGATCACCCAACAGAGTAATAATAACTACGATGCAATCGCAACCCGTGAACTCGCAGTAAGTTCTGCATATGCCGCGGTCTTTAATAAGATCAAAGGACTTACAACAGAAGAGTTTGCGAAAGCAAAAGCATCTGGCTTTGCTGAGGCTTCGTTTACGCCCGATATTCCACGCAGACCTACTGTCGCCCCCGGCAGATTACCCGGAGCAAGTGTTGCACCTAGTGGCGCTCCAGGAGGTGAAGCCCCAAAACCAGAAGGCAAGGAAAAAAAGAAAGAAACACCTAAAAAATCTTAAATTTAGGTGAGAGCTGCGACTATTTTAACCGTTGAATCCAGGAGAGCGTTTTGGCTTTTCGCCAAAACGCTCTTACATTAAAAAAAGAGATAATATGAGTTATTTAAACTGTTTTTTTTCATCGATCGATAACACACCCGTAAGCCAGGTGCCTGAGCACAACTGCTACGAACCGATCATTGCGACCTTAGTCGAATGGGAAGGCGGCAATACGGCACAAAAGGTCGCGGCCTTTGTGATGAAATATGTCGTGGCTGGCCTGCTATTCAGCAGCGTGCTCGGCTGGTCGATGCTGATCTCTTTGCATGAAGAGTATGTCCACCAGAAACTCGATGGACGCGCTGTCCCTCTGCACCCTCTTCCTGCCCCAGTCGTTGATCTTGGTCTCGCAGCAGCAGGGCCGGCAGTTCCCGATCAGCGGGATGCACGAATTGAGACATTAACAGCCGAATTACAAGCGGCAAAAGAAGAATCCTCCATTTATCAGAAGAGCGCAGAAAGTATAACGCAAAGGAACCAACAAGAAAGGCAGACAGAACTCAACCAGCTATACCTACGGCATGAAGCCGCCCTTGCGCAAGCAGGTGAAATTGCAACAAGCACGAAAACAGCTCTCTCAGTCGAACAGGCACGAAATGCAGATCTTTTTGCTCAACTCGGAAAGATCCAGAAAGAATTTACGGAATTCCGAGCAAGCCGCGCACAGCAGGACACACAGCACCAACAGCTTCAACGAGAATTCGCGCAACTCAAGACAGATTATGCTCAATTGCAGCAACACCCTGCTGCCACAACTCCGACAGCTCGCTTAGCACTCGGCGACCGCGATTGGGGTTTTGTGACCTCTCCAGAAGTTCCAGTGGTCGGCTCACCAAAAACCTCTCCAGACACCGCTGGCCCTGGGGCACAATCGAATGGGATAGACAGCAACTCCTCAGGCTCAGGCGCACACGCATCTAAGATGCTTAGCCTTACTCCTCTTGCTACAGACCAAAATCTGGATGGTCTTCGGAAGGAAAATGCCCTTCTGCATCGAGATGTAGAGGGTTTACATCAAAGCTTAAAGCGTTTAACCGAGGGCGTTCAAGATATCCTAGAAAATTCTGAAGACAATACTAAAAAACTGTCTGCACTCCGATCTCTCTTTCTTCAATCTGATATTGGCGACGCTATTGGCGACCTTCCTCCTAAGACACCCCGATCTCAGGCTAAAAGTCTTGAATCGGCAAGAAAACTCGCACTCTGGTCCGCACAGAAAAAGCAGACTCCCGGAGCTGCCTCTCCAGCACCCATGACACCTGTTTCTGACGAGCAGAATTATAGAGAAAAGATCACTGACCGCAATGAGATGATCGCGTATTTAGAAACCCTGATTCCTCCAATACAAGCTGCGATACATGACGGGCAGTTAATGATTCAAGAGATAACGGAATTTGCAAATACACTTTCCCTTAAAAAGGATCACAAGCTTTTTCCTGCCCTGAAATCTTTGGCAGAAGCTTTACCATCCGATCCAGAAACAAGCGCTTTGAGCACGTTTGATGGTATACCCCTCTCTTCCGAACAAGTCTCAGAAGAAGAAGATGTAGCTCAACCAGAACAGGCAGAAGAGCTGACTGAGCTCGAAAGTCTTAGACAAGATTATGAACAGCTAGAAGCTCAACTGGAGGCTAAGAACGGTTTTCACGAAAAGCTCTGCGGCATGGTAAGAGCTGTTGTGGCCCTAATCCCACACGTCTTTGAGATGATCGAAAAGGAAATTGGAGAGGAACTCTCAGCTCAGTTTTATGAGCATTTTGAGAACCTTTCGTCTCTCTTCAAAAATCTCGACATCAAAGATTTATTTGTGACCTTAGATCAATCTTTTACAAAGGAACTTCCGCGATTCAACGGTACTCTTCCTCGTAGAAGGGGAGAGCCGGGTGCACAGAAGCCAGCTGTAGCGAAACAACTTCGCTTCACTCACGACACGTCTGATAAGAAGCAAAACACTGTCTCCTAACTCCTCTTCTTAGGAGCGCCGCGACCAAGTCACGGCGCTCTTCGAACTGCTCATAATCGAAGGATCCGGTAACGGAAAAACACTATCGGTAACGTTCACGACTTAAAATTCACGAACGTTAATTGCTGATTATAAACAACTTAAAAATTAACTAATAATAGAAGGATTTTTATTCAAATTAAATATAATTACATATAAAATTATTTACTTAGCATGTGAGGTTATATGTCAGTTATTAATAATTATATAAGACAAGCAAATGATGCTATTACCGCTCAGGAAGAGCATATTACGCACCTTGTAGAAATCTACGCACAAACAAAAAAGATCTCCTACGAGCAGCTTCATACCAAACAGTTCACCCCAAAAAGCAATCCGATCAACGGCACGACCTTTGCGATCGTTCCTGCTGCAGGCTCCCCAAAATGGATTGAACGGCCGGTTAGTTGGATTCGAAACCACGAAAAAGGGAGTCTATTCGCCCGGATATGCGCTGCAGTTTTGAGCAAACTCACAGTTATAGCCCTTAGCATCGCCTCCAAGTCCCTGGGACAACAAGCGGTTTTAGATTTAGAAAAAAAGCGTCAAAACATCCAAGAGCATGCGCGCCAAGAACTCTTGAAACAGGATGCTCAGATCGATCAGCTGACTCTCTCGATTGAGAATATTAGAAAACTGCCAGAGCCTGCATTCGAATCTTACAAAGGCAACTCCTTTCCAGGAAAACGCTCTACACTTTTTGAAAAGTTATAGTAATACCAAATATCAGAAAAAACTTTGAGTTGTGCTACGTCGGCTTTACAACAAATTTTTCGTCTTCACTCGCGCCTTGCCCTTTGGCAATGGTCACTCGTTCCAGACAAAAAATTTGTGCCGCCTCCTTGCAAAACTCAAAGTTTTTTCTGATATTTGGTATAAGTTTTTTCTGTGAAATCGATGCCACACTAGGCGCTTTGGATTCGTCCAAAGCGCTTTTTCTTTCGAACTGCGCTGTAAAATTTTTAATATTGCTAATTTGTTTTATTATTGAATTCATAATAGATAAATGAATAAAATTACTACGTTTATTTATCTTTGTTATAAAAAGAGGTTTTATTATGGTACCAGCAATTAATCAAAATCAAGTTTACGGCGAACCTAACTGCATGCAACCTCTAGTTGGATGGATCCGCAGCGGAGAGCAAGGTGGCACAATCGCAAAAGTCGGAACTTACGTTCTGACCTTCCTCGCGGCTCTCATCGCATCTGCTACACTGATTGGCGCTTATTTCGTCGGCAAGGCGATCACAGAATACTCTCGCCAAGAGACAGAAGGAGTTGTGCTTCCTTTACAGGCAACCTTGGCCCAAAGAGATCTAGCGATTACGAACCTTCAGGGAGAAAACGCAAACGAAGTAGCGGCACACGGCAGGACACGAACAGCTCTCACACAATTCCAACAGAAACTCAAAGACCTTTCTAAAATGAAGGGTGATGAGTTCAAAAACTGGAAAAAAGATGTGCGCAACGCTTCATAAAGAAAAAATTCGTTAATAAGGACTCAGCTAGAAGCTAACCTTTCCAACTGGGTAATTTTCTTGTCCACAAGCGCTTTGGATTCATCCAAAGCGCTTTTTTTGTGAACCCTCTCCTCTCATTGACTTTTTGCCCCCTTACACCCTAATCTTGGTTTCTATGTTAGACATAAAACTTTTACGCAAAGATCCTGCATTTTACGAAAAGAAACTCAAGACCAAAGATCCTTCTGCTGATCTCGGCCCTGTTCTTGCCCTTGATGAGAAGATCCGGGCAATGAAGGCAGAAGTGGAAGAGATCAAGGCAAAACGCAATCACCTCTCACAAGAGATTGGTGAGAAGAAGCGGAAAAAAGAGGATACATCTGCGCTGATGGCAGAGGTGAGCGGCTTGGGAGATAAGAGCCGCGCACTGGACCATGAACTTGCCAAGTTGGAAGCGGAGTTCACGCAAAAGCTGGCGAGCATTCCCAATCTGCCGATGGATGATATTAAAATCTCTCCCGATCCGAAAGATAATGTCTGCATCAAAACAGTCGGTGAAAAACCCAGCTTCTCTTTTCCTTTCAAAAACCATGTCGAGCTTGGCTCGACTCTGAAACTTTTTGATTTTGAAAGATCTGCAAAAACTTCTGGAAGCGGGTGGAGTTTTTATACCGGTTTGGGTGCACGCCTTGAATGGGCTCTTCTCAACTACATGCTGGACATTCAGCAGGAGAACGGGTTCAAGATGATGATGCCCCCTCTTCTCGTGAAGCCGGAGATCATGTTTGGTTCAGGCCAGCTGCCAAAATTTGAGAATCAACTCTTCAAACTCAACGATGAGCACTACCAGCTCTACATGATCCCGACGGCTGAGGCGGCTCTTAACGGCTTCCACTACGACGAGATCTTAAAAGAGGAAGAACTTCCGCTGAAGTATACGGCGTACACTCCCTGTTTCCGCAGAGAGGCGGGCGCAGCTGGAAGTCAAGAACGCGGCCTTATTCGTACACATCAGTTCAACAAGGTGGAGATGTTCGCCTTCACAACACCCGATCAGAGCGAACGGATCTTCAATGAGATGCTCGCAAGCGCAGAAGAGGTCCTTCAGGGTCTTGGCCTCCACTACAGACTGATGCTTCTGGTCACTGGGGATATGTCTTTTGCGGCGGCAAAAACGGTCGACATCGAGGTCTGGCTCCCCGGGCAGAACCGCTACTACGAGGTCTCCTCTGTTTCTAACTGCACCGATTACCAGGCTCGCCGTTCGATGATCCGTTACCGCAAAAAAGAGGAGAAGCCAGAACTTGTGCACACACTCAATGGTTCTGGCCTTGCAACGTCTCGACTCATGGTGGCGCTTCTCGAAAACAATCAACGCGAAGATGGCTCTATCTCTCTTCCACTCGTGCTTCATAAATACCTAAATGGTATTAAAGAAATAAATGGCAACACTGTTAGATGACCTTTGTTCTTTTCTAGACAACTCGCCGACAGCGTGGCATGCGACGGCACAGATCGGCAATCGCTTAGCGCTGCAAGATTTTACTCCTTTGGCTGAGGATGAGAAGTGGAAGCTCGAAAAGGGAGGGAGTTATTTTGTTGTTCGTGGAGGCTCTTTGTGCGCCTTCACACTTCCAGAAAAGACTCCAACATCTGCGATGATTCTCGCCTCGCATGTCGATAGCCCCGCACTAAAAATTAAGCCCAATCCAGAGGTGCAGAAGGAGAACATGACTCTCTTTGGGGTGGAGATCTACGGCTCCCCTCTTCTCTCCTCCTGGCTCAACCGTGATCTGGCAATTGCAGGGCGTGTTGTGGCAGCCAATCGCAAAGGAGCTTTAGAAGAGCATCTGGTGTTTTTGCAAGACATTCCGGTTTTTATTCCGCAACTCGCGCTCCATCTAGACCGTGATGTGCATGAGAAGGGGCTTCTTCTGAACAAACAGGATCACATTTTTCCTCTGATCTCTCTGCAAAATGAGAAAAAACAGAAGGGAACGCTTGAACTTCTTTTACGCCGCCATCTCTCGTTTCACAAGTTGATCTCTTTCGACCTTCTACTAGTTCCTGTGGAGAAGAGTCGCTATCTGGGAGTAGATGGAGAGATGCTTGGCTCTGCGCGCCTCGACAATTTGTGTTCTGCACATGCGTGTCTTGCAGCGCTTGCTCTCTCCAAAAAGCCGCGTAAAGATGGCATCCAGATGGGCATCTTTTTCGACCATGAGGAGATCGGCTCACGTTCACCAGAGGGTGCAGCCTCTCCCTTTCTTGGAGATGTCCTGAAACGGATCTCTCGCTCGTTTAAAATGGATGATGAGGATCTTCTCTGTTTAAAACGTCGCTCTCTTTGTGTTTCACTGGATGTTGCCCATGCACTTAACCCCAACTATCCAGGTAAGCATGATGCCAACCACTCTCCTCTTCTCGGCAAGGGTGTGGTTCTCAAGTACAATGCGGATCTTAAGTACGCGACCTCCGCCGTCTCTTCTGCACAGCTCATCCAACTCGCGGAAAAACTCTCGATTCCTCTGCAGACATTTGTTTCGCGAAACGATATCCCATCGGGATCCACAGTGGGCCCGCTCATTGCACAGGGCTTGGGTATCCCCGTCGTTGACATCGGCTGCCCGCAACTTTCTATGCACTCAGCTCGCGAAGTGATCGCTTGCCAGGACTACCTCGATCTCTGTACTCTTCTTACAAATCTTTTATGAGCCATTTTGAAGGAAGAGCCGTTCCAGAACACCTCAAAGAGGCGCGCAAAAAAGGTGCGCTCGCCTCTGCCGAGATCCATGGTACCGAGATGGCGGGGTCGATGGGAGCTCTTGCCGATGCGGCAAAAGAGAGCGCTCTTTATCTCCTAATTCTCTGGCTTATCCTCTATAAAATCGGGCTCGTAGAAACGCAGATCTTCTCGCTTCTACTTTTCTTCTCCTGTGGGCTCTTGATCTGGAAGGCGGGGCGCTCCGCTCTCCTCGGATGGGCAAGACTCGAGCGGCTTCATCGCCTGACTGAAGAGGAGCGCTGGGAGATCGAACACCATCCGACACAGGAGAGAGAGGAGCTCACAGAGCTTTATCGCGCTAAAGGCTTTGATGGGAAACTGCTCGAAGAGGTTGTGGACGTTCTTATGGCCGATGACAACCGCCTTCTCGGTGTCATGCTTGAAGAGGAGCTCGGTCTCACTCTCGAAGTTTACGACCACCCTCTAAAACAAGCTGCAGGAGCAGCAGCCGGGGTGACCATTGTTGCAGTAGCTCTACTCTTCTTGTTCTGGCTATTCCCCTTTTATGGAATCCCCACCGGTGCAACGCTTATGCTAGCCATCTTTAGCACTCTTGCCGCAAAAAAGGAGCGCAACCGCGCGCTTCCCGCGCTCATCTGGAACTTCGCTACAGCCGCACTTATTTTCGGAGTGCTCTTTTTTATCGCATGAGTAAAGGGCCTTATATTTTTGATGAGTTTTTTGCTTCGGGAAGCGAGGAGAGCATCAGCCCTTTCCTCACACCGCGTTCGCGCAAATGGGGCAAGAACCTTCCCCTCAAAAGCGCCGGCCTCTCTGCGCTTCTTCTTGCCCTCGCGGGAGGGGTTTCCTTTTTTGAGCCGGTACTCTCTTCTCTTCTTCTTGTCCCTGTCTACTTTCTCGTGGGAACGCCCGCACTGATTGGAACGTTAGAAGATCTCAAAAATCTAGAGATCAACATCGACGTTCTGATGACTCTTGCGGCTCTTCTCTCTGTGGTGATTGGCAGTGCAATGGAAGGAGCTCTTCTTTTGGTGCTCTTCGAACTTTCGGCGGCCATCGAGAATGCGGTGACACAAAAAACAAAAAGCGCACTCGTCAGTTTGCATAAGCTAGCTCCACGAACAGGTTTTGTGATTTTGGAAGACGGAACCCTTATCGAACGTTCGGTGCGCGAGATCTCGAAGGGAGATCGTCTTCACGTGCGCGCTGGTGAGATCGTGCCTCTAGACGGAACAGTGATCGAGGGAAAATCGTCTGTGAATCTCGCCCATCTCACGGGCGAAAGCTTGCCTGTCTTCAAAGAAAAAGGAGATGAGGTGGCTGCGGGTGCTTTCAATCTGGAAGGAGCTCTGACTCTACAGGTCACTCGAAATGCTGCCGACTCAACCCTCTCCCGCATCATTAACCTGATCACGCATGCGCAAGCTGCAAAGCCAAAGCTCGCACGCATCATCGATCGATTCGGAAAGTGGTATGCGGCCACGATCATGCTCCTCTTCTTTGGTTTTGCAGCATCGATTCCGCTCTTAACCTCCCTTCCCTACTTCGGAATTGAGGGGGGGATCTACCGTGCCCTCACCTTTTTAATCGCTGCTTCCCCTTGCGCTCTCATCATCGCCACTCCCACGGCCTATCTCAGTTCGATCTCCGCATGTGCAAAACGAGGTATCTTGCTGAAAGGCGGCGTGATCTTAGATGCGCTTGCTCAAGCAAAAGGAGTCGCCTTTGACAAAACAGGAACACTGACCACGGGAAAGCTCATCTGCGCCTCATTTGAATCCCTGGCCCCTAACCCCACCCTTTCACCAGAAACAGCTCTTTCCATCGCTTACGCAATGGAGAGAAATGCTGTTCACCCTGTTGCAGAGGCGGTTATAAATCTCGCACAGGAGCGAGAGCTCTCTCCTCATCCTCTTGAAAATTTCAGATCCATTCCGGGGGCAGGCTTAGAAGCGGAAGTTCTTCTTGCAACAGGAAAAGTTTCTGTTTTTCTAGGTAGCGCAGATTTCATTCTCTCGAAAAACCCCTCACTGCATGTTCCAACACCTCAAGAGGGCCACCTCTTTGCCTTTCTCCTCATCGACAGCACACTTTTTCTTTTCCGTTTTGTCGATGCGATCAGATCCGACGCACAAAAAGCCATTGAAGCACTCAAAGATCAAAATCTCAAAATGACGATGCTGACAGGTGATCGCCTAGCAAATGCGACCCCTGTTGCTGAAGCTCTCAAAATCGACCAGGTCTATGCCGATTTAAAACCTGAGGATAAGCTTAATAAAGTCGCTGAGCTCGCGGAAAAAGAGGGGCTCATCATGGTGGGTGATGGAGTTAATGATGCTCCTGCACTTGCGCGCTCCACTGTCGGCGTCTCCTTGGGAAGAGTGGCGAGCGCGACGGCCGTTGACGCCTCTGATGTCGTTCTTCTTCACGAAGATCTCACGCTTCTGCCCTGGCTCATTTCAAAAGCGCGCAAAACGCACGCGATCATCAAACAAAACCTCACCCTCTCGCTCGGTGTGATCCTCCTTGCCACAACTCCCGCGCTTCTCGGCCTCGTTCCCCTCTGGGCAGCCGTCCTCCTCCACGAAGGCGGCACCGTGCTCGTCGGCCTCAATAGCCTCCGCCTCCTTCGTAAAAACTAGAGAGAAGTCACATAGTCGTTGGGCAAAATCTCATTTCACCACAGAGACACAGAGAAAGATGAGGTTGCACAGAGGCAAGAGAACAATTCTTCTTTTTGCTGGAGAGCAAAAAGAAAAAACTCCGTCCGCTATCGCGGCAGAAGCCTCATTTTTTGCTCTCTAGCAAAAAGGGAGTTCTCCTCCTTATCTCTGTGCAACCTCATCTTTCTCTGTGTCTCTGTGGTGAATCTTTACGCCCTTACAGCATAAGTTGCAGGAAGTGAGAGAGTGTGTTATGGAGTGAGGTATGACGGTTGATCCGCAAAAGCTGCTCTCCGATGCGTTGCAGAAGGAGAGCAAAAAGTTTGAAGAGTTCTACCTCTGGATCTGCGCACACATGCCTCCGAGTTTTTTTGAGGAGGTTAAAGGAGACAACCTTCTCCTAGTGACGCACAACTTGATGGGTCTCAACCTTCAAGAGTTCACCTCGCATATCCACATGAAGGGAGGAGCTTTTTCTCTCTGTCTCGATAGCCCCACGGCAGATCAAGAGATCTTAAAGCACTACAGACGCTTTGGCATCAAAGACTATTGTGCCTTTGTCTCCAATGCACCACCTCCTTTTCCGGATATGACATCCCCACTTCGCATTGCGATTTTGGATTTCACGGGCCTCCCTGAAAAGGGAAGAGAGATCCTTTCTTCAGATAGGCAGAAGGGCGTTCTGGAACTGGTCAAAACCCGTAATCCTCAGGTGACGGATGAGGAGTTCAAAAAACTCATCGAGGGAATCTCTCCCCGCTTTTTGCGCGCTCTCGGGAATGAGAGGCTTATCATGGCGCTTGAAATGTTCTTCCGCGCCAAAACACGCGATCAGTGCCAATACGAGGTGCGCTACGTGGAAGATTGGGCGAAGAAAAAAGAGACCCCCTCTCTGCAGATCGTCTTCGCCTGGAAAAATGTACCAAAACACGACTTCCTATTTCGTCTGGCAAAAATGATCCATCGGCATGGGCTTGCGCTCAAGCGGGTGAATGCGACATACATCGACTCCTACAGCAAAGAGAATATCCTGATTCTCTCGATGGGTCTTCACGGCATCCACGGCAAGGCCGCATGGGAAGAGGCGGATATCCACGACTTTTTGCAGGAGATGGTCACCCTCAAATACTTTGAAGGGTTGGAAGAGATCGAAAAGCAGTTTGTCGATTCGGGTCTTGTGCGCGGTAATATCGGCAATCTATTGAAATCGCTTACCTACTTCGTGCACCAGGTGCTTTTGCACGAAGATCTGCACATGTACTCGTTCGAGAAGATCGTTGAAGGATTTTGTCGGCACCCTGAACTGACCGTACAGGTGGCGCAGGCATTCGAGGCCAAATTTCATCCCGAGAAGAAGAACCTCACCGAGCATGAAAATATTCAGAAGAGCTTCTTTAAGCTGGTCGATGAGGTCGATACAGGCCAGGAGATCAATGATCGCCGCAGAAAAAACATCTTAAAGCAGGCGATGAACGCCGTTGTTTTCTGTCTCAAGACCAACTTCTACCGCAATAACAAGATCGCCCACTCTTTCCGCTTCGATCCTAAATATCTCAACTCTGTTCCCTACAAACGCGAGGATAAATTCCCCGAACTTCCCTATGCAATCTTCTTCATGAAAGGAATGCATTTTCTTGGTTTTCATACTCGATTTAAAGACCTTTCGCGCGGAGGCTTGCGCACGGTTCTTCCGCAGCGCATGGAGCAGATGGTGGCCGAGCAGAACAACGTCTTTTCCGAGTGCTACGGCCTGGCCTATACCCAGCAGAAAAAAAACAAAGACATTCCCGAGGGTGGGGCTAAGGGAATCATCTTCCTAGAGCCCTATGAAAGCCTGGCAATCGAGGGAGAGATCTACAAACGAGAGCTCAAAGAGGCAGGACTTTCTGCACAAGAGATCGAAAGTCGACTTACCGCCTTTCATAGCGAACATAGACTCGAGTATCTCTACCAGTCGCAACGCGCCTACATCGACAGCTTTATGACTCTCATCAATTGTGAACTTGATGGGAAACTGAAGGCTAAGGACATTGTCGATTACTGGAATAAACCCGAATATATCTATCTCGGTCCTGACGAGAATATGCACAACGAGATGATCGTCTGGATCGCAAATTACAGCAAAGCCTCTGGTTATAAACCCGGGGGCTCGTTCATCACAAGCAAACCGGGCGCTGGCATCAACCACAAAGAGTATGGGGTCACCTCTTTCGGTGTGAATGTCTACATGGAAGAGGTGCTGAAATATCTAGGTATCGATCCCAAAACGACCGGTTTTACCATAAAAATGTCTGGTGGTCCCGATGGCGATGTCGCGGGGAACCAGCTTCTCAACCTCGCGCGTTTTTATCCCAATACGGCAAAACTTCTCGCTCTAACAGACGGATCCGGTACGATCTCCGACCCACAGGGTCTCGATCTCAAAATTCTCGAACAGCTCTTCCGCGAAGGAAAGCCGATCCGCTTCTATCCTCCAGAAAAACTTGCTGAAGGAGGGTTCCTCCTCGATATCCGCACCAAGCGCGAGCAGACTGCCTACGCTCAACAGACTCTTTGCTGGCGAAAAAAAGAGGGAAAACTCCTAGAAGATTGGCTGTCGGGCAATGAGATGAACCATCTCTACCGCTTGAATGTTCATCAGACAAAAGCGGATGTTTTTATCCCCGCAGGAGGCCGTCCGCGCACTTTAAACGACCTCAACTTTAAAGAGTTTCTCGATGAGGCGGGTAAACCGACTTCAAAAGCGATCGTCGAAGGAGCCAACCTCTACCTCACTCCCTGGGCTCGCCATGCGCTCGAAAAGCTCGGCGTTCTCATCATCAAAGATAGCTCAGCAAACAAGGGCGGAGTTACCTGCTCCTCTTTCGAGGTTCTCTGCGGCCTCTGCCTATCCGAAGAGGAGTTTATTAAAGAGAAACCGATTCTAATGAAGGAAATTCTGGATATCATCCGCGCGCGTGCGCTTGATGAAGCAAAACTCCTGTTGCGCACGCACAAAGAAACCCGCGCCTTTCTCACAGATATTTCTGAATGGATCTCTGAGAAAATCAATACCTTTATGTACCAACTTCTCGACTATCTGCAGCCACTTCCTCTTTCGAACGACCCTAAAGATCCTCTCACTCGCTGCTTACTCAACTACTGCCCGCCTCTTCTGCGCACAAAATATGAAAAACGCGTGCTAAACGAAATCCCCGACATCCATAAAAAAGCGGTCATCGCCTGCTACATCGCTTCTAGGCTTGTTTATAGCCGTGGATTAGATTGGGCTCCATCTGTTGTAGATGTGTTGCCCATTTTGTCAAATGATCCTGCAATCCTAAACGGATAGACGGCTCATCAACAATCAGTTTATCTCTTTCGTGTTCTCTTTTTCTTTTCTTTTGATATCGAGCTCAGTTCAGCCTCAATTTCTTCGACCGTAGGAAGACTTGACTTCAGTTCTTTTGGAAGCTTTTCAACCAACTTCGCTTCAAATTCTGCAACTCCAATCGGTCGATTGAAATTTCTTAGCACGTATTCAGCAAACACATTGTTTTTTGTCTTACACAGGATGATCCCAATGGTGGGCTGATCGCTCACATGCCTTAACTGATCGTCTACTGCGGAGAGATAGGCGCTCATTTGCCCTGCATCGCGACTGTCAAACTCTCCTCCTTTGAGTTCCACAATGATGTAGCATCGTAGTTTTAGATGGTAAAACAGCAAATCGATATACAGAGTTTTTTCCCCCGCATTAACTGGGTACTGTTGACCAACGAATGCAAATCCCTGTCCCAACTCCACCAAAAACTTCTGAATGTGTTTAACGAGACCATCTTCCAAGTCTTTTTCCAAATACGCCTTGTGTAATGTGAGGAAGTCGAATAGGTAAGGGTCTTTCAAAGATTGTTGAGCTAGGTCCGATTGAGGGGCTGGTAATGCTGCCTGAAAGTTAGTGATTGCTTTTCCTTCCCTACGGTACACGTCGTTTTCGATCCAAACTGCAAGCACACTTCTGCTTAGCCCGTTTTCTATGGATTTCTGCGCGTACCATAGGCGTTCTGCTGTATCTTTAACTTTTTCAAGGATGAGTGCATTATGTCCCCAGGGAATAGAAAATACGGGGAGATAAGCTAATTGTGCCACAGCTTGTGGCACTTTTGCATATGCTTGGTAGAATGCTTTCATCCTAAACATATTGCGCCTCGAGAACCCTTCGACACCAGGAAACTCATTTTGAAGATCTTTTGCCACCCTTTCCAACACATTGCTTCCCCAGCTTTCTTGCGTCTGTTTTTCAGAGATTTCCTTTCCAATATCCCAGTACAGTTTGATTAGCTCTCTGTTGGCGGCTATGGCCCCTTTGATCTGAGCTGATCGTATTTTAGTCTTCAATGAGGTGATGAATTTCACATAATGCGCTGCTGAGATTTCAGTGTTTTTGACAGTCAGGACCAATTTTTTAGCCATTGATAGTTCCTATTTCTTTTTCATGCCACATGCCTACCTCTTATCATCTCGCCCAAGAATTTTTTGCCAAATACAAGGCGCCGGATGATACTGAAAATGAGTTTTCAAGATGAAGGGAAATTTAAGAAGCTTTGTGGATCAGCCGTGCGATTTTTCTCTTTTGAGAAAAGCTGAATCTCAATAGATTGCAAATTTATGAATAGACTTACAAAACTCTCGCTGTCGATTTTTGTCACCTTCTCACTGTGGGAAACGGATCTTTTCTCCGCTTCGAGCACATGGACCAATACGGGTGGCGCCGGACAGCTTTGGACAAACCCCGCTAACTGGAGCGGAGGGGTCCCCAACGCGCAGGATGCTGACGCGTTTTTACTCAATTCGATTACCTCAGACTGCACCATCGATCTCAACGGGAACAAGACTCTGGCGAATTTGACGTTCGATGATAACAACAACTACACAGTCTTCACGACTAGTGGGGATCTCAGTTTCAACGCAGACCCCGCTACAACGGTGTCCATCACGGTTTCAAATGCGAATGGAGATGGAAACCACAGCATGACCTGCGACATCGGTTTTTCTGATCCGATGACGATCAATCACACCTCGAACGGAACATTTACCATTTCTGGTCGTTTTAGTACCGGATTCGGACTCTCTCTCACAAAAACTGGAGGAGGAACCACGATCCTCTCTGGAACTACGACTAATACGATCCTTGATCTTAACCTGATCAATGGTGGAACACTTGTCCTCGCAAAAACGGGCGCGGGCATCACAGCTATGGGAGGATCGGTCCAGCTCACTAATGCCGGAACAATCCTGCGGACAGATCAACCAGATCAGTTTAGGAGTGGCACAAACTTTACAATCAATGCGGATACCACCTTTGATCTTAACGACAACAATCAAATGATCGCGGGTGCGGGAGGGGTAGGCACCATCGATTTAGGTACGGCGACATTGACACTCGACTCAGGATCTTCAGATTTTCCTGGAGTGATTACCGGTACAGGGGGAATTACACAAGCAACGAGTGGGCTCTTCATCATGTCGGGAGGCACAGCAAATACCTACACTGGCCTCACTCAGGTTACAGGGGGTACACTCGCCCTCAATAAAACCGCTGGAGTGAACGCGCTTGCCGGTAACGTCTCGATTGGTGGAGGAACCCTTCGACTCGATGCTGCCAATCAGATTCCCAACACCTCAACGGTGACTCTTTCAAGTGGTTCTTTAGATCTAAATGGAAATGCAGAGACGATCAGCAGCCTGACATTCAATGGTGGTACAGCTTCGCAAGGAGGCGCTACGCTTACCCTCTCGGGAGCGGGCACCGTCCTTACTATGCGCAACGTGACACTTCCTGGCCCGGTGACTATCGGAGGAAATGCGACCTATGATGCCACAAACGTTGGGACCGCAACGATTTCAGGCAACGTCAATCTTAACGCTGGAACGCGAACTTTCACGGTGAACCACAACGCCTCCAACACGATCGACATGACCGTGGGCGGCATTATTAGTAACGGCGCGGTGGTCAAGAGCGGTGCAGGGGTCCTCGAATTCACGGGTGCGAATACTTATTTTGGAGGAACAACCGTCTCAGCAGGAACGCTCCAGGGCAACACCTCGAGTCTTGTAGGTCTGATCACTAACAACTCAGCTATTGTGTTCGACCAGACGACAAACGGGAACTTCACTGGAATTATAAGCGGATCGGGTACAGTCACAAAGCAGAATAGCGGAACGGTCTCCATCGGCCTAGCACAAAGCTATTCTGGAACCACCACGGTAAGCGCAGGAACACTCCGAGCATTGAACTTAAATGTCTTTCCTGCCTCTTCAAACTATGTCGTAAATGGCACTCTAGATCTGAATGGATTTAGCCAACAAATTGCGAGTTTGAGTGGATCGGGAACCGTCTCAACGGGCGGCGGTGGTGTACTGACGATAGCTCTTAATTCAGACTCTACTTTTAGCGGCGCCATTACGGGAATCGGGGGGCTAGCCAAAGAAGGACCTGCGACTCTCACACTTTCTGGTTCGGCCAGCTATGCGGGTGCAACAACCATTCTTGGCACACTGCGCGGAGGAGCAGCAAATGCTTTCTCAGTGGCGTCCAACCATTCGGTGGGCGGAACGCTTGATTTAGGCGGCTTCGACCAAGGAATTGGAGGCTTAAACGGTAGCAGTACAGGCATTGTGGCGCTGGGAGCAAATACACTGACCTGCTTAGGCTTCGGTGCTGATACCTTTTTCAGCGGAACAATCACCGGTGTTGGTGGTTCCTTCACCTTGCAGAGTAGTAACACTCTCACCTTTTCTAGCATCAGCCCAAATACCTATTCCGGACTTACAACTGTCGCGAGTGGAACGCTTGCCCTCAACAAAACTCCGGGCATTAACGCCATCGGAGGAGATGCCACTGTCAACAGTCTAGGAACGCTTCGATTGAATGCTTCCAATCAGATTCCCGACACCTCTGCGCTCACAGTCAATGGAACCTTCAACCTCAATAATTTTTCTGAGGCGATCGGCTCGCTTGCAGGCTCTGGAAGCGTCACGCTCGGAAGCGGGCAGCTTACGACAGGTGCGAGCGCTTCCACCACTTTTTCGGGAGCGATCAGCGGAGTGGGTGGATCTCTCGTCAAGCAAGGCGCAACGACATTTATCCTGACAGGAACCAACTCCTATTCTGGAGGAACCACCGTTTCAGCGGGAACACTTCAGGGAAACAGTTCAAGTCTTCAAGGCAATATCCTGAATAATGCTGCGCTTGTCTTCGATCAAGCGACTACAGGCACCTACGCAGGCGTGTTAACCGGTAACGGCACTCTTACAAAACAGAATAGCGGCGACCTGATTGTATCGGGTGCGAGCCCTGCTTTTACAGGGACAACAGCTGTTTCTGCAGGAAGGCTCTCTGTGAATGGATCTCTAGCCTCAAGCGCGATGACAGTCGGAGCCAGTGGTACATTGGGAGGAACGGGAACGATCACAGCTCCCATTACCTTGAACGGCACCCTTGCTCCCGGTAATAGCATCGGAACGATTACCATCGTCGGAGATCTAGTCCAAACATCTGGTTCAACACTTGAGATCGAAATAAGCCCAACGGATGCAGACCGTGTGAATATCACGGGAACCTACACGATCGACCCAGGGGCTAGACTGCTCATCATCCCCGAAGCGGGTGTGTATCCTTCAAGTTTTACGCGTATCATTGTCGATGCTCCGCCAGGAGCGCTCACTGGAACATTTTCGACGGTTGAGGTCACACTGCCCACCTTCGCAGTATCTGTAATCTATGATGTAGGGGCTGGCGACGTCATTTTGGCCAGTATCTCAGAGCTTCCTTTCTCCGATGTCATCATGGGAGGCAACGCAGGCGCGGTAGCAACCTGCTTGGATACCCTTGCAGCACCTGCAGGAAGCGATCTGGAGATCGTACTTGCTGAGCTCCGCATGATTCCGACTGTTGAAGGTCTTAGTGAAGCCCTCGCTCTTCTTCAACCTTCACAATTTACGGCATTGGCTCTCGCACAAGAAAATGCAACACTCTACACCAACGATGCGATCTTCTACCGGCTGGGACAAAATACCAGAATCTGCCCTCGCCCTTGTGCAAAAACAACTACCAAATCCAACCGCAGACGCCGTTCTGCTCCTCCAGAAACAGAGACCTGCACAGCAGAAAAAAACCGCGCCTTCTGGGCAGCTCCCTATGGCGCTTTGAGTACACAGCGTAGACAAAACCAGCAACCTGGATTCTCCACAGGAACTGGTGGTGCCGTATTCGGGGCGGACTTTAATCCCACAGACATATGGACCTTTGGCGGAGCTCTTGGATATAGCTATGTTGATCTCGACTGGAAAGATAGTCGCGGACATGCCGCGATGCAAAATGGATATGGCGCCCTCTATACCAGTGCGGTCGGAAAATATGCCTATTTCTTCGGCAGCGCGATTGGAAGTTATAACCATTATAACGCGCGTCGTCATATCGTCTTTGGCGATGGACTACTGACGGATATCAATCGAAACGCGCACAGCAACCACAACGGCTGGCAGGGATCGGGTCACGCGCAGGGAGGATTCTTCTTCGGCACAAATCTGCAATTCTCTCCCTTTGCGCGCGCAGACTACATTTTCGTTCATGAAAACAGCTTTAATGAACATGGTGCCAATAGCCTTGATCTCCATGTCGAAAAGAAGAACTCCGACCTTCTCGAAGTAGAAGCGGGCATCGAGCTCTCTCGCTGCTTCACAATGAGCAAAAATAAGGTCTCTCCTTCGCTCGGATTAAGTGTCATCCGCGAATGGCGCTTCATGGGCAGCCGCTACAAATCGAGTTTTGATGCCTCCTCCTGCGTCATGGGTACAAAGGGAATCAACCCAGATCGCACACTCTTCAGCGGTGAACTCGGCCTCACCATTCTTCTTCCCAATGAGAACCGCACCCTCTCCTTTGACTACCAAGGAAAATGGGGAAGACATTTCCAAGACAATCGCCTGATGGCGCAATTCCTTCTCCGCTTCTAGCTCTAGAGAAAGAAGAAAAGAATTCACCACAGAGACACAGAGAAAGATGAGGTTGCACAGAGGAAAGAGAGAGGTTTCTGTTTTTGCTTGAGAGCAAAAAAGAAGTTCTTCCTCTTATCTCTGTGCAACCTCATCTTTCTCTGTGTCTCTGTGGTGAATCCCTCTTTTTTAATTAAACATAACAATTTAACAACAAACAACTTAAAACAACAATCCAGCACTCTCTTTAAAAGACTGCTAATTTTTCTTGCCTTTGCTTGCCCCCTTTGCTAGAATGCTGGTTTATGATGAAAAATCTTACGCCAAAAAAACCCGCTAAGGATCAACGCGAGAAGAGTGTTCTTTTAGGGCTCGTCGAGCTCTACCTGAAGACTGGCGCGCCTATTGGCTCTAACACACTGAGGGACAATGGGTTTGAAAGCTTGAGCTCGGCTACGATTCGCAACTATTTCGCGAAGCTAGAGGAAGGGGGCTTCCTTAAACAGCAGCACTCATCTGGCGGACGAATTCCTACCCCTCTTGCCTTTAAGGTTTACGCGCAAGAGCATCTGGGTTCTCAAAAGAGAGAGGATCGAGATCTCTTCAAAAAGCTCTCACGTCAAACCCGTGAAGTTGCGGCCTATTTACAAGAGGTCGCAGAGCTAATCAGCGAAAAAAGCCGCTGCGCTGTGTTTCTCTCCGCTCCCCGCTTCGACCAAGACTTTGTCCTCGACGTTAAACTCATGGGCATCGATCAGAGCCGCTGCCTCTGCGTGATCATCACCGATTTTGGCATTGTGCACACAGAGATCCTCCACACAGAAAAAAAACTCAGCAACTTCACCTTAAAACGGATCGAATCCTACTTTCACTGGCGTATTACCGGAATTGATAAGCCTGAACTCTCTCACGATGAGGAGGCACTTGCTGCTAGGTACTACAAAGAGATCATGCTAAGACATATCGTGAGCTACACCAATTTCTCCGCTGAAGATGTCTACAAAACGGGATTTTCGAAACTGCTTCAATATTCCGACTTTAACAATGCCACCGCGCTTGCAAGCGGACTCTCTCTTTTTGAAAGCCCTGATACGATGCGCAAATTGTTAAACGCTTGCAAAACATCCAACGATCTCTGCTGTTGGATCGGCGAGGATCTGCAACAACACGCTCCGAACGTGACCTCTTGTGCGGTTCTTGCTATCCCCTATCGGATCAATCAAACAACTGTGGGCTCTCTTGCAATCTTGGGGCCGCTTCGCATCCCTTACCAGGAGCTCTTTGAAATTTTACAAACAGCCTCTTCCGCCATCACGGAGACCCTGACGAAAAGCATGTACAAATTCAAAATCACCTTTCGACAGCCACAAGCGTCACATCTCGATTTTAAAACCTATCCGTCAGAGAGCCTGCTGCTCGAAAATAAAAACTATAATGAGGAACTTTCATGAGTGAAGAACAAACACTAACTGCAGAACAAGAGAAGATCCAACAGCTGGAAACGGAGCTAAACGAGTTCAAAGACAAGTATCTCCGTACGCTTGCAGAGATGGAAAATGCACGTAAGCGGATGCAAAAAGAAAAACAGGAGATGACACGCTTCGCTGTTGAAAATGCTTTTGCGGAGATCCTCTCCCCTATCGACAACTTAGAGAATGCACTCGCCTTTGCGGGCAAAATGTCTGAAGAGACACGCAACTGGGCGATGGGCTTTCAGATGATTTTGATCCAATTTAAAGATGCTCTTAACGAACAGGGCATTCAGGCATTTGAATCGGTCGGAACCCTCTTCGATCCTCATAAACACCAAGCGGTCGAAATTGAGGAGACTGAAGAGAAACCCGACGGCACGATTGTACAAGAGTTTGTAAAAGGCTACCGGTGCGGCGATCGCACCATCCGTCCAGCGCGCGTAAAAGTCGCAAAGGCGCCAGGACAGAAAGAAGAAGAATTAAACAATAAATCTGAGGAGTAAAAAAAATATGACAGAACAGAAGAAAAAAGGCCGTATCATCGGCATCGACTTAGGAACAACCAATTCTTGCGTGGCGATCATGGAGGGCGGACAGCCTGTGGTGATTGCAAACGCAGAGGGAACACGCACAACCCCTTCGATCGTTTCATACAAGGGTTCTGAGCGTCTCGTAGGCGTAACTGCAAAAAGACAAGCGGTAACACAACCGGAGCGCACTGTCTATTCGGCAAAGCGTTTTATCGGGCGCAAGTTTGCAGAAGTGCAAGACGAGATCAAAAACGTTCCTTACAAAGTAACGAAAAACGCCAATGGCGATGCAGTGATTGAGATCGACGGGAAGCCCCTCTCTCCTGAAGAGGTGGGCGCACAAGTTCTCATGAAGATGAAAGAGACTGCGGAAGCGTACCTCGGAGAAAAAGTGACAGAAGCGGTCATCACCGTTCCTGCTTACTTCAATGATTCGCAGAGACAGTCGACGAAAGATGCGGGTAGAATTGCGGGTCTCGACGTTAAACGTATCATCCCCGAGCCTACAGCCGCAGCACTCGCTTACGGCCTAGACAAACAGAGCGATAAAAAGATCGCCGTCTTCGACTTGGGCGGAGGAACATTTGACATTTCGATTCTCGAGATCGGTGATGGAGTATTCGAAGTGCTTTCAACAAACGGGGATACACACCTCGGTGGTGATGACTTCGACAACGCGATCCTTCAATGGATGCTCGACGAGTTTAAGAGAGAGAACGGAATTGATCTCTCCAAAGATAAGATGGCGCTCCAGCGTCTGCGCGATGCTGCTGAAAAAGCAAAGATCGAGCTCTCTGGAACCCAGACAACCGAGATCAACCAGCCGTTCATCACGATGGATGCGACAGGCCCAAAACACCTTGCACTCTCACTCACACGTGCAAAACTGGAGAGCCTGACACACAATCTGATCGAGCGCACAAAAGAGCCTTGCTTGAAAGCTCTTAAAGACTCTGGTCTCTCTGCAAGTCAGATCGACGAGGTGATCCTCGTTGGCGGTATGACACGTATGCCTGCAGTGGAGAAAAAAGTGGTCGAGATCTTCGGCAAAGAAGCTCACAAAGGGGTAAACCCTGATGAAGTCGTCGCGATTGGTGCGGCGATCCAAGGTGGTGTTCTTGCCGGTGATGTGAAGGATGTTCTCCTTCTCGACGTGATTCCGCTCACACTCGGTATCGAAACTCTTGGTGGAGTTTTGACCCCGCTTGTCGAGCGAAACACGACGATCCCGACGCAGAAGAAACAGGTCTTCTCGACTGCTGCCGACAATCAGCCTGCGGTCACCATTGTGGTTCTCCAAGGAGAGCGCAAGATGGCCAAAGACAACAAAGAGATCGGCCGCTTTGATTTGACCGATATTCCTCCTGCGCCACGCGGCGTCCCACAAATTGAGGTCGCCTTCGACATCGACGCAGATGGTATTCTGCACGTCTCTGCGAAGGACATCCAGTCTGGAAAACAGCAGAAGATCCGCATCGAAGCAAAATCGGGTCTCAGTGAAAACGAGATCAAGAAGATGTTGAAAGATGCTGAAGAGCATGCTGAAGA
This sequence comes from Chlamydiae bacterium Ga0074140, assembly GCA_001464115.1. Lineage (GTDB taxonomy): Bacteria > Chlamydiota > Chlamydiia > Chlamydiales > Rhabdochlamydiaceae. The sequence goes on from LNES01000006.1 coordinate 207,467, forward strand.
GGACAAGAAGCGCAAAGAGGAGGTCGAAGTGAAAAACGAGGCCGACTCTCTCGCCTTCCGCGCGCAGAAAGCGCTCAGCGAGCACAAGGAGAAACTCCCACAGGATGTGATCTCCTCCGTGCAAGGGAAGATCGATGCGCTGAAAAAGACGCTCGAAGGAAATGACACCGCTGCAATCAAGGCAGCTACCGAAGAGCTCAATCAGCACATGCAGAAAATCGGCGAAGCGATGCAAAAAGCGGGTGCAGCGCAAGGTGCACAAGCCGGACCCTCTGCTGGACCTCAGCAGAAGAGCGCAAAACCTGACATCGAAGAAGCCGATGTCGAAATTCTCGACGGCGAAGAGAAGAAGTAATCGCCAAGAGAAAATTTCCTGGGTCGCAAACAAGAGGGGGAAATTCCCCCTCTTTTTTATTTTTGAGGAAAAGAAAAAACGGACAACAATTCTTTGAGCGCGAAGCGCCGCACTCCAAAGAGCTCGCCCTGGGCTCGCTCAAAGAAACTTCGGGTTTTGGCCGTCCATTCTTCTCCCCTCCCGCGAACTCTCATTTAAAATGATGATTATTATTATTTAAAATAATAGATACAATTGTATTATTTAACTATTTGTTATAAAATATTTGCGAAACAAATGGAGTTTTATGTCTCAAATTACACTTCCTTCGTCTGCCAGGGAAAGTCTTCGGCACCTCAGCTTAGATGTCGCACCAGTGGCTATGCGAGATCCGAAACCTGTGACTACAAAAGTTGCGCAACAGGTCTTCGAAGCGCGCCCGATCAATGACCTGATCTTTACGTTCATGCCCATTAATGACCAGGATCGGATGAAAAGGGTCTCACAGTGCTGCTTAGCTGCTGCAAAGCGCGTTCAACTCGTTTTGGTTTACCAAGCTCTACCTGAGGGTGATTTGTGGAGACAATACGCGGGTGTAAATGCTTTAAAAGGGGTGGTTATCCGCAACTTTCCAGCCCCGATTCAGCGGCCCCTTTCAAATTATCCTGCGCGTTGCATGGCGGGATTCGAACAAACAACTCCAGGCCAATTTTCTTTCTATAAATTTGAACGCCATGAGTTCACTCACGAAGCACGCCTTCCTCTCCTTCCTAGCTTGACAGTGCGGGAATGTATAGTCGTAGGTCTCGATGCAAGAACCCGTTATTTAAAAGAAAAAGAGAACTCTTGTTGCACACCTTCGGTGTCACGAGGTCCGGGCTGTTTAGACGCCATACGTTTTATTTCCGTGTCCTTATTCGAACACTGCTGCTTTAAATCGGCACTCACGATCAAGTTTGGATGGCTGACAACATGGCGCGAAAACGGCGGAGCTGACGCCACTCAATCTCGCGCTCCGCTTGAGAGAAAGGGCAACGATCTCAAGAATCCAGACAGTAAAGATAAAAACGTTTAATTAGAGGAAAAATGTCTGTAAGTAATATTAGACTTATTCAAGTCGCCCCTGCACAGAAACCTACGGGGCAGAAAGTCTGCGCGTCCCGACCAATCCGCGATCTGATCGTGAGTTACATGCAAGTGAAAGAGCGTGATTGCGTAAAGGGAGTTTCTCAAGACTTTCTTGCTTCGGCGCAACGCGTAGAAAGGAAAGAGCTTCTAAAATACTTTCCTGAGAGTGGTTTGTGTTGGGTGGCGGGAAAGAAAGGGTTGAGTCGGATAAAGATTCGGAATTTTCCCACGCGTGTTCAAGCTCCTCTCAAGAATTACCCCGATTTCATGGCGGGTTGGGAGCAGATTAAACCAGGAGTGTTCACCCTTTACTTAATCCGCACAGAAAAAAAGGAAACCAGTGCCCGCTCTTGCATTCCTGGACAAGTCGCAAGACAACAAAAAGAGCTCTCCTACTTCTGTGGGGCAGAAGAAAATCGCCATGTGCGCATCTCAGAGATCCAAACTAGTTGCTGTTCTGCAATGGAAGATCCTGGCTGCTGTGCTGCTCTCGCATTCATGCTTGGCTGTACATGGCTTTTAAGCATCAAAGGCGACGACAAAAGGTAGGTTTCCAAGGTTCTTTTCACAGCTTTTTTAGAAGCTCAAGAGCGCCTTTAGTGTGGAGGTCCTCATACACATCCGCGATTGAGGGAGTGGGCCCGATAAATTTCTGTTTGAGGCGCAAGATTTTGAGAACGCGCGCATCGAGCTCCTCTTCTGAAACGCTCTTTAATGCTGCAAATGCACGGGGAAGTTGGACGCGCAGAATGTCGTCGATATTCGGTGCGACATGATCGCCGTAGAGAAGAATGTCGTGGCCGGCATGAAAGGCGTTTAGTGCGATCTCTTCGACAGAGTAGGTGTTGGCGAGCGCTTTCATGTTGAGCGCATCTGTGATGACAACACCTTTAAATTTCATCCTCGTCTTAAGAAGATCGGTGACGACAGCATGTGAAAAGGTAACGGGTTTTTCGGGATCGAGAACTGGGACCATTAGATGTGCCGTCATCACGCACTCGACCCCTTCTGCAATCGCTCTTCGAAATGGAAGAAGTTCAACGCTCTCTAATCTCTTAATACCGTGAGCAATGGTGGGGAGATCCATGTGAGAATCAACACTCGTGTCGCCATGGCCGGGAAAATGCTTTGCGCAAGCGGCGGTGCCGCTTTTCTGGTGCCCTCGGAGCCAGTGGGCGCCACGTTCTGCGACAGCGCCCGCATCATCCCCGAACGAGCGCGGGCCGATGATCGGATTATTAGGGTTATTATTGACATCGACGACGGGAGCGAGATTCACATGCAGCCCCACCCGCTTACATTGCCTGCCAATTTCACGACCTAGATCATAAATGAGCGAGAGATCTTGGAGCTTTCCCAAAGCTTGATTTTTGGGATAGACGATCGCGTCTGTCAGGCGCATGCTGAGGCCCCATTCGGCATCGCCGACGCAAAGTAGTGGTATCTTCGTGAGGCTTTGGAGCCACTGGATAAGCTCGAGCTGACCCGCGGCAGTCCCCTGTTTCAGAATCACTCCGCCAATGTGATACTGCTGGATGGCCTTTTGTAGATCATTGCGATGGTCTTCGCCCCGCAATTGACAAGCGGGCATGATGAGAAGCTGGCCGATCTTCTCCTCGCGGCTCATCTTGGCAAGGGTATCCTGAGCCCAATCGGCTCTGGCGCTAACTGGAAGGAGGAGAAGACCCACCACAGAGGCACAGAGAGAGATGAGGTTGCGCAGAGAAAAAACGACTTTTTTTGCGAGAGCAAAAAAAGTGACTTCTGTCGCTCTGCGACAGGAAAATTCTTTTTTTTGCTCTCGCAATAAAAAGAGGCCTCCCTCCCTACTCTGTGCACCCTCATCTCTCTCTGTGCCTCTGTGGTGCATCTTTCTCTCCCTCATTTAAAGAAGCGCGAGAAGAGCCTTAAGAGGTCGTTGTAGGTGAGGTAGACAAAGAGGGCGACGAGCAGAACGACAAACGGAATGATGAGCCGTTCCATTGTCTTGGCTTTAATCGGCTTTTTGGTGACCATTTCGACGAGGGAGAAGCAGATATGGCCGCCATCAAGAACGGGAATGGGAAGGAGATTTAAGATGCCGAGGTTAAGGCTGATGAGTCCCATCCAGAAGAGGACCTCTTTGACTCCTACACCCCAGCTATGATGTATCACTTCAACGATCCCAACAGGACCCGACATCCATTTCGGACTAAGAGCTCCGCTAAACAGAGAAGAGATGGTGCGCCATGTATCTTTAAAGACATCTGAAAACAAGGTGAATGGCGAGGGGTTATACTTCACAGGAAGATCGACGGGTCTCATGCCGAGCTTGAGTTTTTTCTGTTCGCTCTCAAAAAAGCGCATCGCCTCTGCTTTTTCTTTAGGATTTTCAATAGACGCAATACGTTCTTTGATGGAATTTTCTTTCCGCTCAACGTGCGATTTTTGTGAAGAGTCCAAATTGAATTCGCTTAGGGGCTTGGGAGTGATCGGTGCGAGCAAAAAGAAGTTACCCGCTTGCGGAGTTTCTTTTCCGGTTCCGAGAGAATTGACGATTTTTGAAAGGGTATCCCATTGGACACTTTCTAAGAAAAAACGGTCTACATCTTTCCAAGAGATCGAAGGGAGCTCGCCAAATCTCTGGACAATCACGCGTAGCTGTCTCGTTTGAACGGCTTTGAAGATCGCTGCGGAATTGCTCATCGGAATTCCGTCGACAGCGAGAATTTTGTCGCCGACGACAAGAGGGATCTCCATTGGAGAACGCGCACGTGCATCATAGCGGCACTCTTTGGAGCTATCATCGAGATAGGTGATCTCCCGTTCAACAACGGCATCGTGCGTCAGGTTATACGGAATGAAAAAGAGTTGGTCAATTTTGCTCTTCATGCCCGCTTCATGCTGCCAGTCATCGAGCTCAGCACGCTCTGTTGTCGAAAACTTAATATCGCCAATTTTAAGACGAGGAATCCGCGTTAAAAAGGTTTTATCTCCCCTCTGCACAGTGAGAAGTGTCTTAGACTCATTGATGAGTGTATTGAACTGCATGAGAGAAAAAATGAGTTCGCCGTCTACCCAGATAATGCGATCTCTATCTTGAATTCCAGATTGATAGAGTGGAGATCCAGGTTGAAGCAAACGCTCTTTTTCAGAGGCGTCACGATCAAAGAGAAGAAAGCTTGCGGGGCCCAAGAGGCCGACAGTCGTCATCGAGGGGTCTTGTGCAAGAGGATGTGGATAGGTTTGAAGGGTATAATCGAATGGCTCTTTGGTGAGCGTGGTGTAATCAATCTTCAATCCCTGAACCCTTGCACTCCCCTGATCTGTGACAGCTGCATACACAAGCTCTTTGAATCCAGTGAAAGGTCGGCCGTTGTATTTTGTGATCTCATCTCCAGATCGCACTCCATTCTCATAAATCTGCGCGCAGGGATCGATCCAGCCGATTGTGTGCGTGAACTCGGCAAAGGGTTTATCGCGTCCACCGGTCACCCAGATCATTGAAAATGCGACGAGCGCAAATACGATGTTGAATAATGGCCCCATAATGGCGACCTTGATCCGCTGCCATGGAGTCTTACCAAAAAAACCATCGGGAATCTGATACGGCTCGATCGACCCCTTTTTCTCCATTCCTTTGATACGGACAAAACCACCAAAAGGAAGCCATCCTACTTGCCACTTCACACCCTTTCGCTCCCACGCGAAGATCGGCTTTCCGAAACCGATACTAAAGGCTTCAACGGTCATCCCGACTCGCAAAGCCATAAAGTAGTGGCCAAGCTCGTGGATAAAGACGAGAAATCCAAGTCCAAATGCGGCAAAAATAATGTAGATGATGTTTTGGGCCATTTCAGTTCTTCAAGAGGAATTATGTTTCAACTTGCTGCTGATGATCGCTGGCGAGCTCTCTTTTCCACAAGATCTTTTTCACAGCTAAAACCAGAATGCCCTGTCTTGGGGCAAAGAGGATGGCAAGAAGATAGAAGAAGCCAATGACGGCAACTACAAGTCCGGAAGTTGAAAGAGCGAGCCCATAAACAGAGAAGAGGTGGCGGGAGAGAGCGACGCCGATGAGAGCCGAAAGGCTGCCGAAAATGCTTGCGAGGAAAATGAGCGTTGGAAGCCGATGAGTCAAGAGTCGCGCGGTGAGAACGGGCCCCACCAAGAATGCTAAAAAGAGGAGGACGCCGACCGCCCTAAACGCACCAATCGAGGTGGCCGAGACAAGAACCATGAGTAGGTAGGTGTAAAAAACCGGAGAAAGTCCCAACGTGCGTGCATAGGTCGAATCAAAGGCAACGAGGCAGAACTGCTTGAAGAAAGCGAGGACCACTCCGAACGTGAGAAGGCAAACGGAGAAGATCAGTTTCAAATCATCGAAGTGCAGTGCATCGACATTTCCCATGATCGCTTCAACACCCAAGTGGACATTTCTTGTAAAAAGCGTTACGAGAAGGATCCCGAGCGCAAAGAGAGTATTGAAAACGAGGCCAATACTCGCATCTTCTTGAACTCGCATCAGATGCGTAAGGAGCTGCGTGAGCAGAGTCGTGAGAAGGCCTGTGATCAACGCGGCAACGAGAAGGATGTGCAGACTAAATCCTTCTGTAGAAACGGCCTGGCCACATAAAAGATAGGCTCCGACAATGCCGAGAAGAATCGTGTGCGACAAGGAGTTGGCAAGCATCGTCATGCGCCTTAAAACGAGAAAAGAGCCGACAAGCGCGGATGAGATGGCAACGGCTGTGAGAACGAGAAGTTGAATCTCATCCGAGGCGAGTGTGCTAGGATCTCCCGAAATCCAATTGCCCACACGAGTAAGGAGGAGTCCGAAAAACTCGAAAAAACCTTTGTTCCAGTAGGGGTTGATCATAGAGGCCTTGCCGGAGCTGGAATGGGTTGCTGATGGGGATCGTGCGTAGGATCTTCAAGAAATTCTGTGAGTTCGCTCTCCATTTCGGGGGTAATGATATGTTCCATCTCCTCTGCGCTATGGTGTACTTTTTCAACTCCTTGACCCAAAGAAACAAGGTACACTTCCCAAAGACGGTGCAGACGAATAATTTGTTGAGCTCTCATCGCCCCTTTATCTGTAAGTTCAACCCTTCCCTGGTTTTTCTTGACCAATCCCTTGAAGAGTAATCGATAAAAAAGAAGAAGAGAAAAATGGGGCTGAGGATGTGAAGACTCTTGCGCGCGCCAGAGGGCTTTTAAGATATTTTCTTGTCTGCAGCGATCCTTAAAACGCGCGATACGGATCAGACGGCTAAGGAGGCCGCGTGTTGGGGCAAAAAGGAGCGCAATCAGACAGATGGCTGAGGCGCTGAGCAGGATCATAGGGCCTGTGGGAAAAGAGATCTTCTCTTCCCAAAATTTGGGAAGTTCCACAGAGAGGTAGCTGCCGCAAAACCCGCTGATCAGGCCAAATGTGCCGGCAAGAATAAAAAGTGTTGATAAGCGATGGGTAAACTGGCGAGCAGCAACAGCCGGTGCCACCAGCATACCCGACATCAACACAACACCCACGCTGCGAAGACCAATGATGATAGCAAGAACGAGTAGGATGAAAAGGAAGGCATCGACAAGTGAAACCCTGGCACCAACCGATCTTGCAAGCTGACGATCAAAATTGATCAACTTGAGCGGCTGATAAAGAATGAGGAGAAAGAGGAGTGTGCCCACAAAAAGTAGGCTGTAAATGAGAATGTGACGATCGGTCATCGTCGCGACCTGTCCGTACAAAAAGATGTGGATCTGGTTGAACCAGATAGGATGCGCGACTTGAAGGTGGCTTGCGAATAAGATCCCGATTCCAAAAAAGAGTGCGAGAGCAAAACAGAGTGCGGCATCACTTTTTACACCGAGTCGTTTTTCCATGAGCTCTACAAGCCAGAGCCCACCCAATGCTGAAAGGAAAGCACCTGAAAGAGCGATCACACTTGCGACCCCCTCTCCGAAAGAGAAGAAGGTGGCAAGAAAAAGAATACCGAGAACGATCCCGGGATAAGATGCGTGCGAAAGGGTCTCCGCCAAAAGACAGCGCTTACGCAAAAAAGCGACGACGCCAATAAGCGCAGAGGCCGCGCACATCAGCATGCTGCCGATTGTGGGGGCTCTTAAAACAGGATCTAAAAAATGTTCAAGAGGTGAACCCCAAATCATGCTTTGAATCCTGAGCTGGTTGTTTTTGAGATCCGTGCCACTTCATCCAAAAACACAGAACCCTTGCCATAGGCACGGAGAAGATTATCCGTATTGAAGACCTCCGCGGTAGGGCCACTTGCAACGAGGCAGGTGTTGAGCATGAGAAGCCATTTGAAGTAGGCGCTTACAGTGGAGAGATCATGATGGACAATCAGCAGCGTTTTCCCTTGAGAAACCAGCTCGCCAAAAAGTGCTATCAGTGTCTTTTCTGTCGTGAGATCCACCCCTGCAAAAGGCTCATCCATCAAATAGAGATCCGCCTCTTGCGCGAGCGCCCGGGCAATGAAAATTCTCTGTTGCTGGCCCCCCGAAAGCTGGCCAATCTGCCTGCCCGCAAAAGGAAGCATCCCCACCCTTTCCAAGGCGTCGCGTGCTCTCTTTTTGTCCTCTTTCTTTGGCCACTTAAACAAGCCTAGGTGCCCATACCTTCCCATGAGAACCACCTCTTCTGCCGTCAGAGGAAAATCCCAATCGACAGAGCTTCGTTGAGGAATATAGGCGACTTTTTTACGCACTTCTTTCAGTTTCCGTCCAAAAAATTTGACCTCTCCCGAAAGTGGCTCGATCATTCCAAGCAGAGTTTTTAAAAGGGTGCTCTTCCCCGCTCCATTCGGTCCAACGACTCCGACAAGCGAACCGGCCGGAATAGAAAAATTAATATCCCAGAGCACGGGGGTTTTATCATAATTAACCGTCAGCTGATCGACTTCTAATACATACTTTTCATTCATGGATCTGTTTCCATTCTTGTAACAAGACCGTACTGTTGTGTCCGATCATTTTTAGATAATTATCCGCTGCGGAACCCGCGGGTCCCATTGCATCGCCATAGAGAGCTGCGGAAGAGATCTTTACTGTTAATCCTTTCTCTTTGCAGGCGCTGACAATCTTTTTTAGAGAGTCGCGGCTGACATTCGATTCTGGGAACACGACTCCAATCTGGTAACGGCTTAAGTGATCGATTGTTTTCTGGATATCTGCACTGCTGAGCTGACCGTCTGGCGCGAGTCCCTCTGGCGCCACAAAACGCTTCTGCCATTTTTCTTGTGTCTGCTCATCCCTTTCAGCGAGGTAGGCGCGCGCAAAATAGTTAAAAGCATCATGGCTCGTGACGAGATAGCGAGACTTTTCTGGAACAGCATGCAATCTCTCAATGAGGTCTTGATGGGTTGCAAGCATTTTTTCTCTTAGCTTCGCACCATTTTGCACATAAAAATTTGTATGATCTGGATCTGCCTGTGAGAGAGCCTCTACAATTGGATCAATTGCTGTTGCCCATAGGGAGATATCCATCCAAACATGGGGATCGATCTTTCCGTCGACAAAGATCATCGCCTCTTTTGCTCGCTTCTGAATCTCGTTTCCCAGCGCGACTTTGTGCGGGTGTTTTTGCAGCTGATATTGAAGACTTGCTCCGTGTTCAAGCCCGAGTCCGTTATTAAAAACAATTTCAGCAAATGCGATCTTCTCCTCGTCACCTTTGACAAGCTCATAGCTGTGGGGATCGATCTCTCCGCGAATGAGCGTTAAGCGGTCAACTCTTTCTCCTCCAACTTCTCCAACCAGATCATCGATCATCGCTGTTGTTGAAAGGACTTTAATCCGCCCATTTTTCTCTGTCCAAGAGCTCCAATTCCCTTGCGTCTTCTCCTGTTTTGAACAGCTAAAAAAACCCAAACAGATGAGGAGAATGTATTTGATAGATGCACTCATATTAACATCAATTTTCTATCTTTTCCCAAATATAAACAAGTTCTGTTGCACAAAAAGTTCGACATTTTATAAACTCCCCCAATTGCGAAGAAAAATGGTATTCTCAGAGAACTGAAGAAATACCGAACTAACAAAAGAAGGAATGCTACATTATGTCTAACGAGTCCAAAACAAAAAGCCTGAAAGACGTCGAGGATATCATCGCTAAAGCCATCAAAAAAGTAGGTGGTAAAAAAGAAAATGATCTTTGCAAATATATTCCTATGTCTTCTGGTGGATATATGCACCACTTCACTCTCCGCAAAATGAGATTAAAACAGCCCCAAGAGCTTGGCGCGTTAATTGAAAAGTTTATTACGCAAGCTGAAAGACCTCACAGCGTACCTCCTAAACAACGCGCGGCTCGCGGTTCACGCAAACGTCGTGATCAGATCACCTTCACACGCGGGCAGTTAGAACGTATGCTCACGATTGCCAGACTCGCTGGAGATAAAGAGATGGTAACAATTCTTAGCCCCAAAAAATCTCTTTCCACATGCAAACGCGAGTTGATCGCCTCCATCCGTCACGGAAAGGTCGAGCCAGAACTCTGGAATGCCTATAGCGAATGTGTCCAGATGCACCAACATTTGAGCGCTGACATGCTCCAGGCACTGCAAAGATAAATTTCGAACTCATCAAAAAAAATTTAGGCATTTTGAGATGAAGGGTTTTTGTTGTGATATTTAACAAAAACCCATTAGAATACCTCCTTTAAACACTTTTCATTATTGAGGATAAACCATGGCCGAGACTGTAAAACGTGAATTTGGAAAATGGCGGTCCTTTTTCTGGCCCGTCCATAACTTTGAGCTTAAAAAGCTCCTTCCGATGTTCTTTCTGTTCTTCTTCATCAACTTTAACTACACAATTCTTCGAGACACTAAAGACGCTCTTATCGTTACGGCGCCTGGCTCTGGTGCAGAAGCGATTCCCTTCCTTAAAGTATGGGGCGTGCTGCCTGTGGCCATTCTTTTCATGCTGGCCTACGCGAAGTTAAGCAACATCCTCAGCAAAACACGCTTATTCTATACAACGATCACAGCCTTTATCGCGTTCTTCGGGATCTTTGCTCTCGTGCTCTATCCGATGCGAGACATCCTCCATCCAACGGAGATGGCTGACCGTCTTCAGGCTTTCCTCCCATCTGGATTTAGCGGCTTAGTTGCTCTCTTCAGAAACTGGACATATGCTCTCTTTTACATCATGTCAGAGCTCTGGGGTAGCGTGGCGATCTCCCTCCTTTTCTGGGGATTCGCTAACGACACCACTCGCGTTTCTGAGTCTAAGCGTTTTTACGCGATGTTCGGCCTTGGAGCTAACTTCGCGATGCTCTTTTCTGGCCCTGCAATCGTCTACTTCTCAGACATCCGCAGCAAGCTGCCAGCAGGAGTTGATGCTTGGGGCGTTTCTTTAAATTATATGTTGAGCTTGGTCATTCTCTCAGGGCTCCTCGTTATGGGGATCTACTGGTGGATCAATAAAAAAGTTCTCACAGACAGCCGTTTCTACGATCCAAGCGAGCTGCAAAAAGCAAAAAAAGAGAAGCCCAAAATGCCTCTCAAAGAAAGCTTTGCGCTTCTTGCTAAGTCCAAATACCTCGGCTGCCTTGCAATTCTCGTGATTGCATACGGAATTTCGATCAACCTAGTTGAAGTTACCTGGAAGAGCCAATTGAAGCTCCAATATCCAAATCCAAACGAATATAGCGCATTCATGGGCTACTTCTCCGCTATCACTGGCGTTGCAACGATCCTAATGATGCTCTTCGTTGGTGGTAACGTGATCCGCCGCTTCGGATGGGGCGTCGGCGCGATGATTACTCCTGTCGTTCTGCTCATCACGGGCGTTGGATTCTTCTCGTTCGTGATCTTCCGTGACGCACTCACTGCATTCATCAGCGTCCTGGGTACAACCCCACTGATGCTTGCTGTGCTCTTCGGTACGGCGCAAAACATCATGAGTAAGTCTGCCAAGTACTCACTCTTTGATCCGACTAAAGAGATGGCTTACATTCCTCTTGACCAAGAGTCAAAAGTGAAAGGTAAAGCGGCGATCGACGTCGTGGGAGCTCGCCTCGGCAAGTCTGGGGGCTCACTCGTTCAGCAAGGTCTGATTATCGCTCTCGGTTCTCTTGCTGCCATCACGCCTTATATTGCCGTGATCCTCTTCCTTATCATTGGTGCTTGGATCTACGCATCTAAGTCTTTGAGCGCTCAGTTCTCCAAACTCACTGCAGAGAGAGAGCACGAGCACACAAAGAAAAAAGCCAAAGAGGCAAAAGCGGTGGCAGAACCGCAACCGACAACCTAAGCGCTCTGCGTTTAGTTTTTTTGTCCAAAAAAAGGAGGGAGAAATCCCTCCTTTTTTATTTTCAGCACAGAACAATTCTAAAGATCGGGCACGCACGCGGGCACGGAAGCAAAAAAGAGATTTTTTAACACCGAGCACACCGAGGCGCTTCGCGCAGAATAAAAAAATTAACAGGATGATGGACGGTCGGGTTGGAAAAAGAAAGTGGCCAAACTCTCTCTCATTAACCTGTCCACCTTTTGCATCGAATTATTTTCTCTCTTTCTCCTTCTCGGTGTGCTCGGTGTTAAAAATCCCTTTCTCTTGCGTTTACGCCCCCATAAAATCGTGATGTGGTACAGTCTTTTTTCATATGAAGCTGAAGAAGTTGCTCAAAGAGATTGGAGTGGAATGCAAGGGTGGCGCGGATGTTGAGATCACCGGGATCTGCTCCGACTCAAAAAAAGTAGCACCAGGAAACCTCTTTATCGCCAAGAAGGGGCTCACTCATGACGGCGCGCGCTTCATCCCGCAGGCAATTGCTGCGGGAGCTTCTGCTGTTGCCACTACAATATACGATCCCTTTTTGCCCAATGAGATTGTGCAAATCATCCACGCTGACGTCGCTGCCCTAGAGAGCGAACTCGCAAAAATCTATTATCAACACCCTGCCGAAAAGTTATTTCTAGTAGGCATCACGGGAACAAATGGCAAAACGACAACCTCATATCTCGTAAGACATCTGTTTGAAAGCGCAAATGTCTCGTGTGGATTGATCGGAACTGTCGAATGGATTGCGGGTAAAAATCACCACCCCTCTCTTTATACCGCTCCCGACCTTCTCACCAATTACAAGCTCTTTCAGGAAATGGTCCAGAGCGGTTGTAAAGCGGCTGTTATGGAGGTCTCTTCTCATGCATTAGAGCAGGGAAGAGTTCGCGATATCGAATTTGATGTTGCAGTCTTCACGAACTTGACGCAAGACCATCTCGATTATCACAAGACGATGGAGAGCTACGGCAATGCAAAAGCGAAATTGTTCTCTAACTTGGGAAAGGGCTCATTACACAAATCATTTCCTAAAAAAGCTCTTGTAAATGCGGATAGCGCCTGGACTCCACGACTCATTCAGAACTGTCACGCTGAGATTCTCTCTTATGGCATTGATCAAAACGCAGATATTCGAGCAAAAGAAATTGCACTCACCCCCGAGGGGATGCGCTTTGTCGTTCAATATCAGAATCAACAAGCCCACTTTTCTCTCTCATTGATCGGACGTTTTAATGTGTACAACTGCCTTGCGGCGATTGGGGTTGGTATCGCCTACGGTCTTTCTTTAGAAAATATGGCCAAGATTTTACGCAGTTTCAAAAATGCAAGAGGCCGTTTGGAGCGGGTCGAAAATTCTCGCGGCCTACATATCTTTGTAGACTACGCACACAGTGATGATGCGTTAGAAAATGTGCTGGTGACACTGAGAGAGATCAAAAGGGGAAAGTTAATCACCGTTTTTGGATGCGGAGGAGATCGCGATCGTGAAAAGCGCCCGAAAATGGGACGTGTAGCGGAAAGTTATTCCGATATCGCCATCGTCACTTCCGACAATCCTCGGAGTGAAGATCCTGCTATGATTGTTCAAGAAATCCTAAAAGGTTTTAAAAACCAGAAGCAGGCAATCGTTCTATTGGATCGCAAAGAGGCGATTGAACGAGCGATTAAACTTGCAGGCCCTGACGACATCGTTCTGATTGCAGGTAAGGGCCATGAAACAAAGCAGATCTTTGCCCATCAAGTCATCCACTTCGACGACCGCGAAGTCGCCCTCAAAGCGATCTCTTCCCATTTGGAGTGCGGTGACTCGTTGTAATCTGTCAAGACATAGGTAACACTTCTATCAGGACATGGGTAACACTTTTAAGGGAGCTGCGACAAGTCGCAGTCTAACACAGCGGTGACGAGTCACCGCACTCCAAAAAGTTCTCTTGCTTATTCTTTTCTGCGATAGACAAATCTTCCGCGATCTGGAATTGGATTAGGGTAGTCGAGTCGTTCGATTCCCTCGTTTAAAACGTACTGAATATCCATATCTGAAATCACTTCTGTAACGGCACAATCCCACAAATCGATCAAATTTTCAGCAACTTCACCGTGATAATAAAACCGTATGTACACAACATGATTTTCATTATCTAGATCTACAACTACAGCTCTCAACTCTGGAGTGACGGCACCTAAAAGAGCTCGTTGCACGGAGAGGAGGGCATTTGCCATCGAAAATATTTCGTTCAATTTCTCCATATTGCCGTGGTTACTCTTTTCTGCGATAAACAGTGAATTGATGTTGTGGGAGTTGTATAGGGAAATTCAGGCGAATGGACTCTTCGCAAATACGAATCTCTTCTTCAAAATCGCCCGCAACTTCGCTTGCTATACAATTTACGGACTCTTTGTTTTCCTCGTTGATCTCTTTATCGAAATAAAAATAAAGAGTGATTTTCCTTTGAACATCATCGTAATCAACCGCTACCATTCGAAGATTGGAGGAAATCTCGCAAAGCAATGCTCTTTGCAACGAAAGTCTGATCCCAACATTCACCGAACACCACCGGATGTATTCTTTTTAGGTTCACAACAGGATATGGACAAGTCACTCGCGCCTGCGATAAGCATATCTGCCTCGGAAAGGTATTTTGTTGGGGTAATCCAATCTTTCAATTCCTTCGTCAAAAAAACAATCTGGGCCCAAGTCTACTTCTGTGATTGCACAATTCCATAATTCGATTAAATCCTCGGAAACTTCACCGTGATAATAGAAACGTATATAGAGGACCTGTCTTGCATCATCGAGATCAACAACTACGGCTCTCAACTCTGGCGTGACGACACCTAAAAGAGCTCGTTGTACGGAGAGGAGAGCGTAAGGTAGTGAAAACGTTTCCATTGAGAGCACGCTTCAGGGGCAACTATTCTTTCCTTCGAAAGGCGAATCTTCCGCGAACCGGAATTGGATTAGGGTAGTCGAGTCGTTCAATTCCTTTATCGTAAAAACAGTTCAAACCCATATCTATTTCTGTAATCGCACAGTCCCACAAATCAATTAGTTCTTCAGAGACTTCACCGTGATAATAGAAACGTACATAAAGCACTTTTTCGTCTTTTTCTAGATCTATAACAACAGCTCTAAGTTCGGGTGTAACAACTCCTAATAAGGCGTTTTGCACTTCTATTAGGGCATTTGCCATCGAAAATATTTCCATATTATCCTCTGGGCGCAGTAGGGACTACATGCACACCGTCTTTTGCATAATGTATTTTGCCCCATGTCGTTCCAATTTTTTGACCGGTCGTTTTGTCGATGGAATATCCAATAAATTCATTAAAATTCACCAATTCAATATAGCCGGGCATTCCTGGCGCAATATTTGTAGCTTTCCTTCCTGTCCCCGCAAAATCATTGACCAATCTTTGCGGATCAGAATGTTCGAATATACTCTTGTTGTCCATTGCTACATAATTCTTATGCCCTACGATGTGCTTGCCTTGCTTATCCATCTGAATCTTTAGATTCGAGGATTTAAGAATCCGTTTTCGAGCTTCAGCGCGTTTGACGGCCTCTGCAGCAATGTGCGCTTTATTTCTTTTGCTGAGGGCCATGGCTTCAAAGGTCAGAAGATTGTTCGCGCGCTTGAGGTCTTGAAAGACTTTCACAGCTTTTGTTGTTCCTGCACTTGCAAAAATCTCGATCCCATACTTCCCAATAATGTATGAAATTTGGTTAGCCCTTTTGGGCGCATCCAGCTCATCCCAATGGAGGGTGAGCTCTTTGAGCTCTGGAACAACCATTTCTAGAATCTCTCGTGATGAATTCTCTCTAACGTAGTTTGCACATGCAAACGCGGCATCGACGAAATCTTTCGAGACCTGGACGGGGTCTTGAGCAAAGGCCCATAGTGCCTGGTTGATTCCAAAGACGGCAGAAAGGAGAGAGGGGAAATATTCTATACTTGCGATCGCTGACCCTTGCTGCAGACCCATCATCATTGCAGATGTGAGCAAGAGAAAATCTTCCGTTTGTTCTAAAAATGATTGCGGTTTCAAATTGGAAGCGAGGTAGTCGCTGAAGGCTCGGTCAAAATTTCCCGTTTCGAAATAGGCGACGGCACGTTCAAAATAGGCATCTCGATACCGGGGATTTTTGTCTATGGCTTCGCTTAAAGCTTTAATGGCTTCATTGTACATTCCAATTTCGGAGGCGCTTTTGCCCTGATTGAAGTAGACATCCGCCTGTAGAAACTTGTCTCGCTCATGCTGTTTTACTTGAGCAATGAAACCTGATACGTCGTCGAACGCATCTGAGAATTCTCCTTTCTCGAAAAAGAGTAATCCTCTGGAATAGATCGATCCCTTCCATTTGTGGTGCGCAATGCACCAAGAAAAAATCTGTTCATAAACAGCATTCACCTCTGATTCTGTTTTTCGAACGATCTCCAGTCTTCTCTGCTTCTCTTTTTCGTCCTTGCTCAGGTGCTGGAGCTCAGCGTCTATTGCCTTCTTTTCTGCTCCGCTCTGTTTTAACCAGGCAATCGCTTCTTCAGTTTCTCGCTTTTGTTGTGCATAGACAAATTCAGCATCCTCTTCCATTAGCGAGAGCACTTTTTTTGTGGAGGCGAAATTTTCTAATCCCACACTCTCCTGGAAATCGTCATCAGGATCCGATTTTCGAGTCTCAAACTCGTAGAAATAATCGATGCCGTAGTTCGGGGGTTCATAATCTTCGTCGTCTTCATCAAAGTCATCTCTCTCTTCTACGTCCTCGTTTACCGTGACATTCCACTCTAGCTCCCATTCAGCACCCCTTTGCCTTCCTCTTAAATATGCCCCGCTCGAACATTCGGGATCTAAAAGGCCCATTTTTTTGAGTCCGGAAACAAGAGTATCGCCCATAGCTGCGAGATCAGGATCTGTATCTGTACCGCACCCATTGGGGCAATCAAAGAGGTTCGCGTAAGCCGTCGTAAAAAATATAAGCGGGAGAAGAAAGAGAGTTTTGCTCATTTTTTTCCTCATGCAGAAAAAGAAAAGACGGTAATTAGGGGGAGGAAAATTTGCAATAGAAATGCACAGGCTCACGCGAGTTTTCTTGAAGAAAGTTGACAGAATCGATATTCTCGCAATTTTTCACTCCAAGGTGTGTGTTAATGGCATTCCGCGTCCATTTTGTATTACTTGTGTGCGCAACTGTTCTATTCCACACCTCCTGCTCCGCCGCTCGAAGGAACCATGTCGCGCATACGCAATCGATTCCTTCCAGTGAGGGTGGCGTCACAGCTGCTCCTGCACCCTACCCTGCAAAACCACTAGTCATTATCGATGCGGGCCATGGTGGTACCGATGAGGGCGCGCGCGTCCATACGTTCATGGAGAAGAGAATCACGCTTACGACGGCGATCATGACAAAAAAACTTTTGGAGGAGCGTGGTTATAAGGTGATCATGACGCGTACGCGCGACACCTACATCTCTCTCCCACGGCGGGTCTCCATCGCAAATAAGACAAAAGCGGCTCTCTTTGTCAGCATCCACTTCAACGCCTCTCATTACCAGAATGCGAAGGGTGTAGAGGTCTACTTTTGTGATTCGAGTGAGAGATGGAGAGCAAGCGCCTCTAGACGCCTTGCCAATTGCATACTCTATCAACTGATCGACCAGACAGAGGCATCCTCTCGTGGAATCAAGGGAGGCAATTTTCATGTGATCCGAGAAACGGAGATGCCCGCCGTGCTCGTTGAAGGGGGGTTTGTGACGAATAGTGAAGAGAGAGCTCTTTTGAGCGATAAGGAGTACCTCAGGAAAATCGCGCAAGGAATCGCTTTAGGGGTCGACAAATACTTTAAATCGTAAGATAAAAATTCGTCCTCGGCGCGAGTTGAACGCGCGACCTGTCGCTTAGGAGGCGACCGCTCTATCCCCTGAGCTACGAGGACAAAAAGCTAACATTTTGGGGGCTTTACCCCCTTTGATGCAAGGAAGTAATAATATGGCTAAAAACGAAGCAGATATCGGACTCATCGGACTCGCTGTCATGGGTCAAAACCTGGTCCTCAACATGAACGACCATGGATTTCGTGTGGCGGTATTCAATCGCACCGTCTCAAAAGTTGACCAGTTCCTGGAAGGGCCCGCAAAGAACACGCATGTGATCGGCACACACTCTCTGAAAGAATTTTTTGAAACTCTTAAAAGACCGCGCAAAGTGATGCTCATGGTAAAAGCAGGGGCTCCTGTGGATGAGCTGATCGAAGAGTGTCTCCCCTTCCTTGAAAAGGGGGATATTTTGATTGATGGAGGCAATAGCCACTACCCTGACACAGAACGTCGAGTAAAATCCCTAAAAGAAAAGGGTATTCTATTCATGGGGGTCGGCGTCTCCGGTGGTGAGGAGGGCGCGAGACATGGTCCCTCGATCATGCCGGGCGGAAGTCACGAGGCATGGCCAGAGCTAAAACCGATTTTCCAAGCAATCTCTGCAAAGGCGGAAGAAGATGGTCTTCCCTGCTGTGACTGGGTGGGAGATGGTGGTGCAGGCCACTATGTCAAGATGGTGCACAACGGGATCGAGTATGGCGATATGCAGCTCATCTGCGAGGCCTATCAACTCCTTCGAGAAGTTTTGGGACTCAAGGCATCAGAACTCGAAACGATCTTTGCGGAGTGGAACCGCGGTTCGCTTAAAAGTTATCTCATTGAGATCACAAGTCAAATCTTTGGCGTGAAAGATACGGATGGTAGCCCGCTCGTGGAAAAAATTCTCGACGTTGCCGGCCAAAAGGGAACTGGAAAATGGACAGGGATCAGCGCATTTGAGCTGGGCATCCCCGTTACCCTCATTGCCGAATCGGTTTTTGCTCGGTGTCTTTCTGCGCTCAAAGAACGGCGTGTAAAGGCCTCTACACTCTTCCGCAAACCCAAAATTGCGTTTTCTGGGGATAAAAAGGCTTTTATCGAAGATGTGCGTGCCGCTCTCTATGCCTCCAAGATCGTCAGTTACGCACAGGGATTCATGCTTTTTGCGGCGGCGGCTGAAGAGCTCAAATGGAAACTCGATTATGGTTCCATCGCCCTCATGTGGCGTGCAGGTTGCATTATTCGCAGTCGCTTCCTTAATGACATCAAGAGCGCCTACGTAAAAAACCCTAAACTGGAAAACCTTCTCTTCGATGACTTTTTCAAAAAAGAGATCGAGCATGCAGAAGCCTCTTGGCGGCGCGTCGTGAGCCAAGCCGCTCTCTGGGGCATTCCTACGCCCTGCTTTAGCACGGCTCTTACCTTCTTCGATGGCCTGCGCACGGCCTCCCTTCCTGCGAATCTTCTGCAAGCACAAAGAGATTTCTTCGGAGCGCACACTTACGAACGAGTAGATCAGCCACGCGGAAAATTCTTTCATACCAACTGGACAGGAACTGGTGGAGCTGTTACTTCTGGCTCTTACAACGCTTAAGAAAGAATCTCAGAATGATCTACAAAGCTTTGCTGATCACGCTTTGCGCATGGCCTATGGTTGCACACACCTCAAAAACCGGAGTGAATCGCCCCCTCAAGTTCATTGGGGATGTCAACCAGATCTTAATCCCAGCCGTTGCGTTTACAACAACACTCTGCCTTAAAGATTACAAAGGGACTGTGCAATTCTTAGAGGCTTTTGCCGCGACAGAAGCGACCGTTTTCACTTTAAAATTTACGATCAATGAAAAACGGCCAGCTGGAAAAGAGCGACACTCCTTCCCCTCAGGACATACCGCATCTGCATTTTGTGGCGCCGCTTTCATCAACCGACGCTACGGTTTCAAGTATGCGATTCCCGCCTATGCAGGAGCCGCCCTCGTTGCAGCAGCACGGATCCAATCCAAAGCACACTGGGTTCACGATGTGGTCGCAGGCGCCGCCATCGGGATGCTTTACAGCTTTGTGTTTGCAAAACCTTACATGCCCAGAACAGAAATTATTCCCTCTGTAACTAAAGACAGTATTGCTCTCCATTGTCATCACAAATTTTGAAAAACATTTTATTTCTGAACGTGTTATAATTATTCACGTTAAAAAATAAATTTATTATGTCGGCTATTCAACCTATCAACTTTGCGGCAGTCTGGACTGAGCAGAACCAGCACCTTCAGGAACAATCATTCTGGAACTCACCAACCAGTGAGATCCTTAATACGCTGTTTAATGATAGCACCTATCTGCTGGAGTCTTTTCTCAAGGTGATCTTACGTCCTCTTATTGGAAGACTGGTCCTTGTCTCCCTCAATTTTCCTGCAGAAAGGAGCAGGGCAACCCAAGCTGAGTGGGAAGCGCGCTGGGCAGAAGGATCCCCTTTACAGAGCCTGTACGAACCGATCCCTCTTGCTCTCTTCACTCCTGATGGGGTACTGATCCGCGCTGTATTTTATCGCAACCGCTCTGTAGAAGGTGTCGCAGATATTCCTACTATTGTCATGCATCAGCCTAACGCAGCAATTCACAAACAGGGAATGGAGCGCACTTTCGCAAACCAGCAACAACCGCAGGCCCCCTTTCATATTGTCGGGTATGATTATAGAGGAACTGGAGAGAGTGGTAACTCCCCCGCTCCTCTCTCTGCCTCGCAACTTGTGCTTGATGGAGAAACTGTGCATCAGTGTCTACGAACCCATTACGGCATCTCTGAGCAGAATATTCGGCATTTTGGACTTTCACTAGGTGGGGGTGTAAGCGCCATGGTGCGTGCCATGCACCCCAGCCACGCTCCCTACGTCAATTGCAAATCTTTTACGAGTGTGGCAGATGTCGCTGCCGCTTTCCCTGTACCAGAAGAAGAGGTTAGAAATGCGGCTGACCGGGTTCGCGATGTTCTTCCCTCCTGGCTCGCAGAACCCCTACTTGAAATTTTCACTCTAGATTTTTTAAGAGAGATCGCAACCTGGATCATTCGCCTCTGTCGTTGGGAGTTTGATGTCAGACCATCCCTACAAAATATCGGCCAGGATGCTCTTGCTGTATATGACAGACAAGATGAGATGATGAGAGATGCGAGTGCGAGTAGCGTGGAGAATGTACAAAAACTAGAAGTTGTTCCCATCGGCGAGTGTCGCAACCACCATTGTCACCCCTTAGAGCATGCAAGTTCTCTCGACGGAAAGTTTGCAGACCGCGCCGTCACCGAATTTCTTACTCGCCAGCTTTAAGGACTTCCATAAAGGCTGATTGCGGGATATTGACCTTGCCGATCTCCTTCATCCGCTTCTTACCCTTCTTCTGCTTCTCCCAGAGTTTGCGCTTACGAGTGATGTCCCCGCCGTAACATTTTGCTGTGACGTTTTTGGTGATCGCGCGGATCGTCTCTCGGGCGATAATTTTCCCGCCCACTGCTGCTTGAATCGGCACTTTGAACTGCTGCTGGGGAATCACTTCGACAAGCTTTTGACAGATTGCTCGGCCTCGTGCTTCCGCTTTCGTACGATGGACAAGGCATGAGAAGGCGTCGACAGGTTCCTCATTCACGCGGATCTCGAGCTTCACAATGTCACTGATCTCATATTTTTCAAACTCATAGTCGAAAGAGGCGTAACCACGGGTGATCGATTTGAGCTTGTCATTAAAGTCCGTGATGATCTCGTTCATGGGAAAGCGGTAGGTGAGAAGAAGGCGTTTGCTATCCAGAGTCTCCGTTTTCGAAAGCTCTCCCCTCTTCTCCATTCCCAAACTCATGATCGCACCCAAGAAGTCTGCGGGTGTCATGATGTGACAAATGACCCAAGGCTCCTCAATAAAATCGATATGCGCGGGATCGGGGTAGTGGGCCACGTTATCGATCTTTAAGGTGGTTCCATCACCTAGTGTAAACTGGTAAACGACAGAGGGTGCTGTTGTGATGATATCCAGATCAAATTCACGCTGTAATCTTTCAAAGACAATCTCTAAGTGTAAAAGCCCCAGAAATCCGCAACGAAAGCCAAGTCCTAAAGCAAGACTGCTCTCCTGCTCCACCTGCAGTGCAGAGTCATTCAACTGCAGTTTGACGAGAGCATCTCTTACCGCTTCAAAATCGGAAGAGTCAACGGGATAAATCCCCGCAAACACCACGGGAGCAATCACGCGAAATCCAGGCAACGGCTCAGTTGCAGGAGCTTTGATAGAGGTGATCGTATCACCGACTTTCACATCTGAAGTTTTCTTGATATTTGCCGTGAGATAACCCACCTCGCCGGGGCGTAAAACGTCTACGGGCTTTGCAGTCGGTGAGAAGACTCCCACTTCAATCACTTCAAACGTTTTATCCACCACCATCATCTTGATCGGCGTCTTCTTCGAAATCTCTCCACTGATCACACGGACATAGACCATGACCCCTTGATAGGGATCATAGTGAGAGTCAAAAATCAGGGCGCGCAGCGTTTCATCTGTAGGATCTGCAGGCGGGGGTACATCTAGAAGGATTCTCTCGAGAACCTCTTTGATTCCGATTCCCGCTTTTGCAGAACAAAGTACTGCATTCGACGTATCCAACCCGATCACATCTTCGATTTGCTGCTTCACGCCTTCGACATCTGCCGCTGGAAGATCGATCTTGTTGATCACAGGAACAATCGTAAGACCTCGATCAACAGCCAAATGGACGTTTGCGAGCGTCTGTGCCTGAACCCCCTGACCTGCATCGATCACCAGCAGGGCCCCCTCACAAGCTGCGAGCGAGCGAGAAACCTCGTAAGAAAAGTCGACGTGACCAGGCGTGTCGATGAAGTTGATCTCGTAGGTGTTTCCATCCTCGGCCTCATAGAGCATCGTCACAGGGTGGGCCTTAATCGTGATTCCGCGCTCCCTTTCCAGGTCCATTGCATCTAGAACCTGCGCCTGCATCTCCCTTTTCGGAATCGTATCGGTAATTTCAAGGAGGCGATCTGCCAAAGTCGATTTTCCATGGTCGATATGCGCGATAATCGAAAAGTTTCGGATCAATGCACGATTGTACTTAAAGTTCTTCATATGCGGATAAAATACTGTAGGGAGGATTGTGTTGCAATGGGAAGATTAAGATCGGGCACGGGCACGGACGCGGGCACGAAAGAGTGAATCGGGAAATGGTAACGCAATCGGTAACGTTCACGTGAAAAAATATTCTTTACTGCGCTGAAATGTAATTAAAATTTTAATTTTACTTTCTGAATATTTTGTAATCTTATGAGGAGTGTGTTAAAATTATTGCACAATAAATTGAAGGAATCTCAGATGAATGGAGTTCGACCAGATGCGGTTCAAGGCCCTGCTCTAGACCTCGTAAGACGGGACCGGGATCCCGATGACCTGGACTGCCGTATCAACGCTCTAGTCGTTTTTGGCCAATTTCTGCAAATTGCAGCGGCTGTAACCGGCGTTGTTTTTGCTTACTGCCTATTAACCGTCTCTCCCCTCTATCTTCTTGCCGAAGTGATCCCGCTGATCATTTGGGCTGTGGGATCTGAAATCCAGAGAGTCCGTGCTGCCTACGATGGTTCTCTCTACTTTCCAGGCTACTCAAATCCTCCATTTATGCAAAACCAACCGATTGGGATTCCGAACCGCGATAACAGTTGCGGTCCAAGCTCGATTGTCCAACTCTCCCTAGTTTCTCCGGCAATTAATGCGGCTTTGGATCAACATCCGGATCATCCCCTTGCACGCATACGAGAACAGTATAGAGCCGTACAGGCTGGACAAAGACGTGTCGGTCAAGAGATTCGCCCGGAAGTTCTACGCCAGGGTGTGGCGAGAGAAAACCGCTTAGATGTCGGTGCTGTA
Source organism: Chlamydiae bacterium Ga0074140 (assembly GCA_001464115.1). Lineage (GTDB taxonomy): Bacteria > Chlamydiota > Chlamydiia > Chlamydiales > Rhabdochlamydiaceae. Next base: position 230,975 of record LNES01000006.1, read on the forward strand.
TTCGACCAACTTCTTCAAAATCTGCTAGAGCAAAATCTAATCCTTCTCGGATTACCCCCATTACAACCAAATGACGACGCACAAGAAATCTTCCATAGACAGCTCCTGCAAGAAATTCAAAATCTCGATGCTGCAAATGAGCTCTTCATACATGTTCCATCCTTAGGAAAACGCCCCATCCCTTTCGCTTTTGATCACAATGGCCACCATTTTGAAGCAGATGCATTTATTCTTCACACACCTGGCGACGGGGGCCACTACACTGCATTTGTTAAAAAAGAGCACCCAGAAGTGCCAGATCCGATCTGGTGGCGTGCGAATGATAGTCGTGTGACTGCCCTCGAAAGACCTCCCCAGCGTGAGCTAGAAAGAGCCGCTATCGTCCACTACAGACGAACAAACGCTGAAGTGTAACGTAATTTCTCAGCGAAGCTCTTTCTTTCGTGCCCGCGTCCGTGCCCGTTTTTCACTCTTCTGTTCATCACTCCCTTCACTGGTTCCATTTGAGGTAGATCTCTTTGAGCGCTTTTGTCTCTTGAGACCAGTCGGTACCAAGCGGATCATCGGGTTCTACGCCTAAATATTGTAAAGTGCGAGAAGCGATCTCGCGAAATGCAGGCGCTGCGCAGGTTCCGCCATGCTGATTTTTTCCCACACCGGGAATGTATTTAAATTCTGGATCGTCGATGGCAACAAGAAGAACAAATTGCGCATTGTTTGCGGGTGTAAAGCCGATAAAGGTCGCGATGTGATCCTTTTTGGAGTAGACGCCATTCACGATCTTCTCAGTCGTCGCTGTCTTCCCCGCTTCAGTATACCCAGGAACATCTGCTTTAGAAGCTGTTCCTCCGGGCTTGGTCACAAACTTCATCGAGCGAATCACTCGTTCCGTAATCTCTGGCTCCAAGAGAACTCTTGTGTTTAACTCTTCTGCCGTATGATCGAAGATCACCTCTTCCGATCCATCTGCACGCGTCTTGACGATCTTCCGCACGAGTGTCGGTTTCACATCAAATCCCCCATTTGCAATGATCGCGTAGCTCTTCACCATCTGCATGCTATTCACGAGAATATTGTGTCCGAATGCAAGTGAAAATGGGGTTGGCGCCGACCACTCGAGCGCGCCACTAGGGTGCTTTTTTCCAGGGGTAGGGAGAAGCCCCACGCTCTCCCCGGGAAGTTCAATGCCTGTTTTCTGCCCGAAGCCAAAGAGATCGTGCAAGCACTCTCGATACCACTTCTCTCCAAGCACTTCGATGACGCGCTGAATCATCCGCGCCATGTAGACGTTCGAAGATTTCTGGAGAGCTAGGTCCATGTTGAGAAACTTGTGAGGGTGAAGATCTGAGATGGGTTTGGATCTTCCAGGAAAACGCCCTCCAGCGGTTAAAACTTTTTCGTCTGGAGAGAAGAGCGGAGGCTTTCCCCTTCTCTTCAGCTCTGCATTCGCTTTGAGGCAAATGGCAAGGGTGAGCGGCTTCATCGTTGACCCTGGCTCAAAAGGATCGGTGATCGCCTTAACTTGCATATCATCTGAATGCTTTTCGAAGTAGCGCGCATACTCTGCAGGCTCGAAAGTGGGGTATTGTGCGAGCGCGTAGATCTCTCCAGATCGCGGGTTCATCATGATTGCCCAGCCGCGTTTTGCGCCCGCTTTCTGGACAGCTTTTCCAATCTCCTCCTCCGCGATGGCTTGAATGTAGTGGTTGATCGTCAAATAGACATCTGCACCATTTTCGGGAGCGGCTATCACCTGACCTGCATCCATTGGATGTCTTGGAGAGCGTAGAAGCATCCTCTTCCCTTCGACCCCCTTTAGCAGGTTGTTGAAGACCAGCTCAAGTCCGCCCGTGGGAATCGTCTTTTTCGTTTTGCCATCCTCCTCTTCACGCACCGTGTGAAGAACCTGCCCAAGAAGCCCGCGGAAGGGGTAGGAGCGTTTGTAATCCTGGACAAAATAAAGGGCATTGCGTGGGAGTTTGTGGCTCTTATAATACCCATCCCACCATTGTAAAATCCGATTTCTCTCCTCTTGAGAGAGCCACATCTTCAATTTGCGGCTGCGGCTCTTCTTTTCGAGTTGCAGCAGATTTTTCTCATTCTCCTCCTTCGTCAGACGGAGTAGCTGAGAGAGTGCCGCGGCAAACTCTTTATGAAGAGGTTTTGGAAAGGAGCTCGGGTCGATGAAGAGATGGAATTTAGCCACATCGACCACAAAGGGGTGAAGCGCTTCAGGGTGCCCCTTTTTTAGCGTGGTATTCGAATAAAAAACTCCGCGATGGCCTGGCTCATTCACCACGATCTGGTGCTGTTTTTTTGCTACCTTTTTCCACTTATCCCCTTCGAGGATCTGGATCTTAAAAAACTGGATAATCAGAAAGCTAAACAGCAAAAAAACGAAGAATGCGACATAGAAGAGACGTCTCCGCTTAGAACGGGGAGGAATCTGTGTGGAGGGCTGAGCCGTAAGAGAAGGTGCGCGTCGTTTCATGAGAGGAATAATGATGAACGATGAATGATGAGTGATGAACAGAAGAAAAGAGATGAAGAGGGATCGGGCACGCGCGCGGGCACGGACACGAAAGAAAGAAAAACTTCTCTAATTCTTGTTATTGGATGCAGGTTTTTCATTGTCCTTGCAAAACTCTTTCCCTTTTTCGTGACCGTGACCGATCTCTCCCTATTCGGCTTAGCGATCATCATTAAGCTTGGCAGCGAGGGACAGGCGAGGCTTAACCGAGGAGGGCTGCTGAGCTGGCGACGAGGGCAAAACGAGCGCAACCCCTTGTTCAGCAGAGATGATCTCTTTAAGAAGAGGGTGTTTAAGATGGCTAAACTGTGGGGTCCTTGCGAGCTGCATGAGGTGCTCTGGATTTTCAAACTGTTCGATTTCATACTTTAAGCGACCATTCTCCTCTTCAATCGCCTTCATCTCTTTTGCGAGTTTCGGAAGCTTGATCCTCATCTCCGTCACTTCATTCTGTAAATCGATGAAAGAGTATAGGCAAAATCCGAGGAAGAGTACACAGAAGAATAGACGCAGAATTAGGTTCATGTGAGGAACCCTAACTTTTCGATAAACCTAAGCTTCGCACTGCGCGAACGCGGATTATCGCGCGCTTCTTCGGATGTGGGAACAAGAGGCTTTTTCGTCAAAAGGCGAAAAGAGGACACAATTCCCTGCGCCTTCGCTTCTCTTTTCGAACGTGCTGGTTGGGCTGCGGATTTGAAGATGTTTTTCACGATCCGATCTTCCAGACTGTGAAAGCTGAGAACACCCATTCTTCCGCCAGGCGCCAAAAAATTGAGAGCTTTTTTCAATGCGGTCTCGATAGCTCCGAGTTCATCATTTACAGCGATGCGCAGTGCTTGAAAGATGAGCGTAGCAGGATGCAGCTTTTTTCTTCCCCCAAGACCGAAAGCAGAAAGAATGATATCTACAAGTTGCTTAGTTGTTTCGATTGTCTGTTTTTCACGGGCGGTGCAGATTGCCTCCGCAGCTCTTCTCCAGCGCGGCTCCTCTCCAAATTCACGAAAAATCTCTCCCAGTTTTTGCTGTGGCCACTCGTTGACAATTTTTTTTGCTGTGAGTGCTCCATGTGGATTCATACGCATATCTAAGGGCCCCTCTTTTGAAAAACTGAAACCTTTTTCTCCTTGATCCAGCTGCATTGACGAGACCCCCAGATCAAAAAAAAACCGTCTACCTGGTTGATTCCCATCGATTGTAAAACATTGTCGAGGTCAGAAAAGTTGGTGTGGACAAACTTCACCTTCTCTTTCCATTGAGAAAGAGTCCCCTTCGCAATCTCTAGGGCTTCGGGATCCTGATCACAGGCAATATAGGTTTGGATTTCGGGATGACCTTCTAAAATCGCCCGTGCATGACCGCCAGCCCCGAGCGTGCCCTCAAAAAATGTCTTAAGAGGTTTTTCCTGTAAAAATGTCAAAACCTCGGAGAGCATCACTGACTGGTGTCGCTCTCTTTTCTCCGTGTTCATCTCTTTTCTCTCCGCTTCCGTCTGTATCTAGTAGGGCAAACGCCTCCTCACACATCTGAGCGAGGTCGATCTCAGAATCTTTTCCACCTAAAACTGCATCGAGCTGTGCGTCGTAGCGCTCTTTCGGCCAGATTTCAATCTTATTTAGGACTCCTGCCACCACGATCTCACTCTTGATATTCACCGCTTTTTTCAACTGAGGTGGGAGAAGAACTCTTCCAACTTTGTCACAGGTCGTCTGGTGTAGTGTCGAAAAGAAGAGGGTGAAGAATTTCTGAAATTTGCCGATATGTTGTTTGGATTGAAATCTCTGAACAATCTTCTCAATGTCGCTTTTGCGGTAGATGGCAAGGCATCCGCCAAGACCGAGCGCTAGACTAAACTCCAGCACTCCATTCTCGATGAGACCAAAGCGCATGTTCTGCGGAAGGACAAAACGTCCCTTCTCGTCGAGTTTCGCAGAAGCAGAACCGCTAAAAAAGTAGCGCGACATATTTGATTCCCACAATTTCCCACAATGTAGCACCAGATCCCTAACTCCGCAACCACTTTTGGAAAAATGCGCGAAAAATTGCCAGAAATTCTGCAGCGCAAAATTTTCAAATAGAACAGGTTAAGATCAAAGTGGGAAATTGTGGGAAAATAAGAAAAGAAGCCGGGCACGGGCACGGACGCGGGCACGAAAGAGGGAAAGAGCGCCGCAAAAAAGAAGGGCCTAAAGAGATGAATGCGCAGGCCCCTTCTTTTTTTGTGAAATAATTTATTGATAAAAAGAGCTCTTCCATGCGAAGCACAAAGAAAAGGAGGGACTCATGGCAAAAACCATCGATAACCTAGGTCCAGATGCATCGTCTCGCTATGCGGAAGATAGGAAGCTCTACGATGATAAGCTCGTTAAAGAGTCGCGTGTAATCCCCTTACAGACTGAGATCGATGTCACCCTCCCCTCGTATCCCAGCGAATTTGACCAACTTTTTGAGATTGCAAAACGGAACATCTTCTGGGCAGATTTCTTCGCTCCTCCGAAGTTTAATGAGCAGAAGAAGAGGCTTTACACCCACCAAATGATCCCATCACTTGGATCTTCTGACAAAAAAGAGGCTCTAGCAGCACGACTTGGTGAGATCGTGGAAAGGGCTAAGCAACGCAGAGCCGCGGCAGCGCGTGAGAATCGCCCACTCTCCTGGGAAGAAGAGCGAGAGATCCAAGAGGAGGAGAAGGAGAAGAACAAGATCCTCTCACTGCTAAATCGGGTCGATTTTTTTGAACGCGCCTTTGTCGACATCAACGCACAACGGAACAGATACCACAAGGGGTAAAATTGCGCATTTTTCTTCACTTTATCCTTGATCCCTTATATTTTATCATTGGGTACTATGAGCCACGTAAACTGGTTAGAGATCTTAGGTTGGCATGAACAGGAGCTCGACGATCTTCGCTTCGTCGGCTACTCCTACATTAAGCAGGGCAACTATGACCTTGCATTGACCTTTTTCGAAGCCCTCACCGTGCTCTCCACAAAACATGCCTATGACCTTCAAACGCTAGGGGCTCTCTACTTGCAGAAGAGCAATAATCTCATGGCTCTTAGCACCATCGAAAAAGCTCTCAAGCTAGAGCCACAACACTACCCCACTCTTCTCAACCGGGTGAAAGCTCTCTTTGCCCTCGGCTACAAACGGCAAGCTCTTACCGCTGCAAAAAATTTGCAAACTTGTCCTTTGGAACCGATTGCAAACCAAGCATCAGCTCTTATTTTAGCCTACAGCTAACACTTTCAAGCGCTTAAAAAAAGCGCCGAAATTTTGTTGCGACCATTGATTTCCAATGTTAGATTGACGAGACAATGCTGACACAAAATCCACACGACATCTGGACAAAGTTTCTCGAGCAGATCGAAGAGCGCTGTTCTGCAACGGAGTACGCGAATTGGATCGCTCCAATCAAACTCGTGGAAGCGTCAGACGAGGGGCTTGTACTCGAGGTCCCCAATGTGTTTGTACAGGAGTACCTTCTCGACAATTACAAGCGCGATCTTCTCACCATCGTCCCACTAAAACCCAATGGTGAGCTCGCGCTCTCTTTCGTCATCGCTGAACAGAAAAGAGCACCTATACCCACACCTTCCCCAGCTCCTGTTGCACCTGTAGCACCGGGAAGAGAGGTGAAGTTCAATCCCGCGTATACGTTTGACCATTTCATTGAAGGGCCTGCAAACCAATTTGTTAAATCGGCAGCTTTTGGTGTTGCCAATCGTCCGGGCCGCTCCTACAATCCACTGTTCATCCATGGTGGAGTCGGGCTCGGTAAAACTCACCTACTCCATGCGATCGGCCACTACATTCAAGAGCATCACAAAAAATTGCGGATCCAGTGCATCACAACGGAAGGATTCATCAACGATCTTGTCGACAATTTGCGCAACAAGTCGATGGACCAGATGAAAAAGTACTACCGTTCGCTCGATGTCCTTCTCGTCGACGATATCCAGTTTTTGCAAAACCGCCTCAATTTTGAAGAGGAGTTCTGTAACACCTTCGAGAGCCTTATTAATCAAAACAAACAGATCATCATCACATCGGATAAGCCTCCAGGACAGTTAAAGCTCTCCGAACGCATGATTGCGCGGATGGAGTGGGGACTCGTAGCGAATGTGGGAGTACCAGATCTCGAGACGCGTGTTGCCATCCTTCAGCACAAGGCCGAGCAGAAGGGTCTACGCATTCCACACAAAGTCGCCTTTCTCATTGCAGAACATATCTTCAACAATGTGAGACAGCTCGAAGGAGCGATCAACCGACTCTCTGCATACTGCCGAATGATGGGACTAGACGTCACTGAAGAGGTGGCTGAAAAGTCGCTCAGCGAACTCTTTCAACCCTCACCGCAAAAACGGATCTCCGTAGAGAGCATTTTGAAAAGTGTATCGACGCTTTTTGAAGTCCGCGTTAGCGATCTAAAAGGAGATTCTCGAACAAAAGAGGTCGCCTTTCCAAGGCAGGTTGCGATGTATCTTGCAAAAGAACTCATCAACGAATCTCTCATCAAACTCGCTTCCTACTTCGGCGGAAAAACCCACTCTACACTCCTTCACGCCTGGAAAAAAGTGGCAGCACGTCTCGAAAAAGATGAGACGTTGCGTCAACAGATCCACATGGCAAGAAGAAACTTAGAGAACTAGAAGAATAAGAGGGATCGGGCACGCACGCGGGCACGGGCACGAAAAAAAGAAGGATTTTTTAACACCGAGCACACCAAGGCGCTTCGCGCAAGAAATTTGACCTTGATGTTTACATTCTTTTTTCTTTCTCTCTTTTGTGCCCGTGCCCGCGTGCGTGCCCGATCCCTCTTTATTGTATTGTAAGGACAACGCTTCCGGTGATCTTTCCCTCTTTTAGATCACGGAGAGCTTCATTCGCGCGCTCAAGCGGATAGGAGTTCACTTTCACCTCTAGAGGAATCTTGGCTGCAATTTGGAGAAACTCCTCAGCATCTTGACGTGTGAGGTTGGCAACCGATTTGATCGACCTCTCTTCCCAGAGAAGTTTGTAAGGAAAAGAGGGGATATCGCTCATATGAATATCGGCACAGACGACTACTCCCCCTTTATCAATAGCGCGAAGAGATTGTGGAACAAGAGATCCCACGGGGGCGAAGAGAATCGCAGCATCGAGAAGTTTAGGGGGAAGCGTTTCAGAGTCTCCTGCCCATGCGGCTCCTTTTTCCCGTGCGAATTTCTGCGCCTCAAGATCTCCTCTGCGCGTAAAGACGTAGACCTCACGGCCTTGAGAACGTGCGACCTGGATGAGAAGATGGGCAGAAGATCCAAATCCATAAAAGCCTAGGCGTTTAGCCTCTCCGGTAAAACGAAGTGCGCGGTAACCTACAATCCCCGCACAAAGAAGGGGTGCAGCTTGGATATCGCTATAGGATGCTGGAAGAGGAAAACAAAAACGCTCATCCGCGACGCAAAACTCCGCGTACCCTCCATTTTTTTGATACCCGGTAAACTCGGCATCCATGCAGAGATTTTCCCGTTTTGAGCGGCAAAATGCACATCTTCCGCACGTCTCTCCAAGCCAGGGCACGCCAACCCGCTCCCCCACTTTTCGCAGATGAACGCCTTCACCAATCTGTTTTACAACTCCAACAACCTGATGACCGAGAATGAGTGGAAGTTTTGGTTTAGGAAGCTCACCATCGAAAATGTGGAGATCGGTGCGGCAGATACCGCAGGTCTTTACCTCGATGAGGATCTCTCCTTTCCCAGGCTTTGGAACCGGCAGATTCTCCAGCTTGAGAGGTCCGCCTATCTTTTCTAAAACCATTGCGCGCATACACACTCAGTATTAAACACAAAATGTCAGGGCGTAGAGTGCTGACGGAAAGCCCTCTTCGAGAACCCGTGCGCAAGCACGGAGAGTGGCCCCTGTCGTCATCACATCATCCACCAGTAATACCGATTTATCAGATATCTGACCTCCTCTTTTCCATTGGAAGGCATTTGAGGAGAGCTTTTCGCGCGCTTTTTTCGAAAGACCTGTTTGGGGAAAATCACCGATTCTCTTGCGCAAAAGCTCTTCCACGGGTCTCTCAAGAAGAGCACCTACCTCTTTGGCAATCAGTAGACTCTGGCTATAACCGCGTGCAAGGCGTCTTACCCAAGACTGAGGAACAGGAACGATAAGGTCGGGAAGCGGGAGATCGAGACGTAAGAATTGGACAACCATCCACGAGGCGAGATCTTTGGCAAGCTCCTCTCTTTTTCCGAACTTGAGTGCGCGCATAAGTGATGCAGCAGGGCCATCATATTCAAATGCTGCCACAACACGCTTAAATGGAGATCCTCGTTCGATGCACCGCGCGCATCTTCCTTCATCCATCTCTGCAAAGCAGCGTCTGCACCTTCCCTCTGGCTCCACCAGTGTCATCTGCTCCAGGCAGTGAGCGCATAGCCTCTCCCGCGGCGAAGCCAGCACCTCTTCACAGTGCAGGCAGCTCGTCGGAAATACTACGTTAAGTACTGCTTTAAACATACTTGGGAAAGAAGAGGAATCGGGCACACACACGGGCACGGGCACGAAAGAAAAAAAGAAAAACTTCTCCTGCTCTTTCTTTGCATTGAACCCATTTTATCCATTAAGTCCACCTCATGCATTTTTTCCGCACCTCTCTTTCTTTCGTGCCCGTGTGCGTGCCCGATCCCTCTTCTTTTTCTCCACGCTAGATACTGAGCTTGGGTTTTTCTAGGGTGCCGCGGACCTTAAGGGTGAAAGGTTCTACGAGTTTGAGGGTAACGTTCTGCTTCATCTTGATGTCGACATGAACATTGCCGCTAAGGTCGATAAAGGAGGGCTTTTCTTCCGAGAGGAAGAACTGACAGCGTTTGGCTTCGCTGTAGGCATTGCGGAGATCTTTTACAAAGAAGCGGCTCCCTCGCAACTCGAGGTCGATCTCTCCATAGACGGGCACAAGCATGGAGGGATCAAGACCCAAATCTTTTACAAATTGAATGGGTATATCAAGGAATGATTGTTCTCGCTTCGATGCATTCGTAAAATTGAGATGGCCTCTTGCGCTTAGCGTCGATGCGTCGTTCAATATTCCGCGCAGGTCATGTAGGCTAAAATTCTTGATTACGAGAGGGCGCGCATCGCCAGCACTTCCCTTTTCTCGACGAAGTAGGGATGGACATACCTCATGGAGTTGAATGAGCGGGGCGTCGAGAACCCACTCTCCTGACGCACTTCGCCTATCGATTTTCACAAGCTTGATCTCACCGTGTGCACCTCGATCGTTGATTGAAAACTGATTCAAGCGCACGTGATCAAAACTAAGTTGCGCGTTTGCTTGCAGCTCTTCAAAGATAAAGCCCAGGCATTCAAATTGCTGACCAACGATTCTGCCTTGGAAGTGGGGCTTCTCCTTTTTGGGAAGGAAGAACTCTCCGACTAGCTCGTACCCTTTACCGAGCTTGAGAAGCGCAACAAGCTCTTTGCCCTCTTTGGGGAAGAAAGAGGAAAGACGTCGGAGATCTATCTTTACAGATCCTGAAAGGGCATCACTTTGCTTTTTGGATTGGACGAGCGCCACATCGAGCCCGGCAAGTGTCCCCGAGATGTTTTCCCACTGCCACTTCCCGTTCATTCTTCCTTGCAATTTTAGACCTTCACTCTGCTGAGAGTCACTGATCTGAATGAGCGCGCGCTTGGACGATGAGGATTGACCCGCGACTTTCAAAAAGAGGGGCTGATTTTGGAAAGAGGTCGCTGTGCGCGCCTCCCAATTTCCCTTCTCATTTGCGAAAAGAAGATCTTTCAGTTCCCATGTCGTAGATCCAAAGAGAGAGGAAGCGGCGCTTAACTGCACTTTTTTAACACCAGCTCTCTCCATCCCGCCATCGACTGTAATCTGTTCAGCTTTGAGGTGCATCTCTCTTTCGGGGAGGAAAAATTCTGCGCTTTTGACCTGCACGCCAGTTTTTGGGTTGTAGGAGAAAAGAATGTTCTTCTCGCTGACAGCATTTAGAGAAAGCGGCTCTGTGAGATCGAGTTCAAAATGTGCTTCACCTTGTATTTGATAGGTGCCGAAATCAAAGCTCGCTCTTCCTTTTCCTCTTATCTCTCCCTTGGCGGAGAGAGTCTTATCGAGTTTTGAAAGATCACAGGTGATCTCATGGAGATTGGCATTAAACTGTTTTTTTCCCTCTTCATAGGTTCCCTCTCCACGAATGCGCGTGGTGAGAGTTTTGCATTCAAACATGGGGATCGCGATACGTGTTTTGTTAAAATAGAGGCGCCCGCGGAATTGAAGATCATCGAGCTTGAGTTGATCCAGCGTCCACTCCTCTCCCCTCTTGCTCCCCTTTGCACTCACGTAACCGAACGAGTGTTCTTTCCAACGCACTCTTTTTCCCTCGATTTCAAACGAGAAGAGATCGCGATAATGCAGAGCAAGCTCGAGGCTCCCATCGCAGGAGACAAGTGTGGGGTCAAAATGGATAAACCCACACTTCTTGAGAAGCTTGAGCTGTTCTGTAAACTCCTTGCCTAAGATGGAAAAATTTCCTTCCAAAGAGAGGAGTTTGCCCGTTGAATTGAAGAGAACCTGCGTGTTTGCAAGCTTCGTCTGATAGAAGTGTGCGCTCGTGGGGTCAAAGAAAAGCCTGAATCCACCCTTCTCCTCTTGAATCTTTCCCGAAAGACGCAACGCCTCTTGTTTTTCATCGCGTAGAACAAGATCAAACTCTCCTCGAAGCCACTTCTCGTTTTGCAGAGTGATTTTAGAAAATGTCAGGGGAAGCACTACGGGGTTCTGCAGATTTAAAACCCCTTTGCCGCTGGAAAGGGAGAGAGTTTGCGTGCGTGTATTACCCTCAATTTCGAATTGAAGATCGGAAATTTTTGCTGCAGACGAGAGATGGCATGCAGCACCGTGTAGTTTGCCCTTTAAATGGAGAGCTGTTTCTTGAGTCTCATCCAACTGAGCGAAAAGAGAGCACTCTCCTTGAATATTGTATAAACCCACACCCTGGCGTTTTTCTAAAACTTTTCCTTCTGTGATCGGGATTTCAGCGAAAAGCTCCTGTGTTGCGAATGTATAGCGAACGGTCATGCAGCCATCGCGAGTCAAAAGCGCAGGATCTTTAATGCCAAGGTGCGTGAGCTCTAAATCTGCATATGGGTGATGCAGAGTAAGGAGATCAGATTGTAGAGATAGTTCGACCCCTTTTTCGTTAAAAGTTCCCAAAAGATCGACTTCGCCTTTAAGATCGATGCCTTGAATGGCACCCTTGAACAACTTGTTTGAAATCGAGAGAGAAAGTGTAGGCGCGCGAAGCCATCCCTGTTTAGGATGAAAAATCGAAGTGAGCTCTTGCGAAGAGGAGAATGGCTTCAGAACAAGATCGCAACCGATTTCAATTTTGCACTCATTCGCAGGGCCGAAAACCAGCTCCCCGACGAGCCCACTCTCTGGTTCCGCGACCTTTTCTAAGAGCAGCTGCGCTTTAACTCCAGAAACTTCTCCCTTTACGAGCAGATTTTCAATTTCATGGTTTAATGAAGAGAAGTGTATTTCTGCCTCTTGAAGATGCAGAGCTTTCGACTGAATACTTACGCGATTGCAATAGACGTCGAGATGATCAAATTCCCATCCATGCGAGGAGTGAGACAGCTCACCTTCAGCTTGTAAAATGCCAATTTTTCCCTGGCTTCCTCCCTCTGAGAGTGCAAATGCAAGGTTATGCATCTTTAGCTCTTCGATGAGCAGCTGTTCGAGATGACGATCCCGAATCCGTGCCGTAATCTTGCCTCCCAAAGTTCCTTCTTTTAGGTGAGTCGGGAGCCAATTTCCAAAAAGAGCGAGCTGCTGGGCACTCATCTCTTGCACAGTGGCTTGAAGAATATACTCTCTTTTTTCAGGATGGCAAAAAGAGAGCTGTGCGTTCATGGGAGAATTATTCCCGAGAGAAAGTTCCACCTCTGTCCAGAAAGTCTCCTCTTCTTTGACTTCACCCTTGCCTGACAACACAAATGGCCAATCATGCTTTGTCTCACAGAGAGTTCCTTGTAGATGGAACGTGGGTTCTTTGCCCGGCTCAAAAGCCAAATAGCCTTCAGCTTTTCGGATGATTTCGACTTTTTCGTCATTAGATGTAAATGTGCTGCCCGCTCCCCCTTTGATGGACACAGTTGCAATGAGTTCAGAGAAGAGACGCTCATTTGCTGAAAAAAGAGGAAGGAACAGTTTTCCATTCAACTCTTTTGCTTGGAGCTCAACATTCAAACGAGGATGAAAAAGATTCAAAGTCTCACCGGAAAACTGCGCACTCACGGCGCGCAAAGAGAAGTCGGGAGCAAAAAGAGCTCCGACCTGCATTTCTATCTCCCCCTCCTTCCCTTTCCACCCTTGAAGAAGTGGAGAATAGAAAGCATCGATCAGTTGAAAAAGACGCTCGGAAGGCATCTTTTTTGTAGCAAGTGATGCGGATAATCCCCCATCTTCAACATTGAGATCGATCTGAAGAATGGGAGCTCGCTCTAAGCTCTCAGCAAGTAGAAAACGACCGATCTCTTCTTTCTGCTCGCCACTTACGAAAGAAAATGTATATCGCTCGCTCTTTACAAGACAGCCCAGATCCAGAGAACCCTCGTTCATGTGCAGCTTTATGCCCGCAAAGCGCCGTGGCTGAAGCAGAAAAAGAGGAAATGCAGTGGAGGTGTTCTCATTTGGCGAGAGGAGAACTTCGGGGTGGTTTAAGGTAAGGTGCATCTCAAGATAGAGAGGCTTAAACTGCGGATGAAAGGAGAGTTCTGCATTGTCGACATGAATCTGTGTATCGGGATCTTGAAAATGCAAGCCGTGTAGCAGAATACGGCCACCCTGCCACTCGACCTTATCATAGGTCACAGTCCGGGGAAGAAGTGTAGAGAGAACGATCTGTACAATGGGAGTGCGCAAGAAAAAAACTGCTGCAATAAGAGCGAGAAAAAAGACGGCTAAAAATTTTTTCATTCGATTAGTGAGAGATACTCTTTTCGGTTTAAAAGTTTTTCTAACTCTTCGGGTTTAGTGCATCTGATTTTGAAAAGCCACCCATCGCTCTCAGGAGCTTTGTTGATCATCTCTGAAAAATCGGCAAGCTTCTGATTGATCGCGACAATTTCTCCTGAGACTGGAGCGTAGATGTCTGCAGCCGCTTTTGTGGATTCGAGAACGGCGACCTCCTCACCGACTGAGACTTTTTTCCCCACAATCGGGAGCTCAACATGAACCACCTCTCCCAACTCCTTTTGTGCTTGCTGGGTGATCCCCACAGTGCCGAGATCTCCATCGACTTCGATCCATTCGTGCGACTCTGTAAACTTCATCTTATTTTTTTCCTAGTTTTGCACTACTCCAAAGTGCGGCCTCTTGTTCCACCGTGTAATATTTTGATGAGATGGAAAAGTGTTGGGGTTCTCCCTTGAATCGATGAACACGGTAAGAGACTCCTAATCTCTCAAAAGAAGTTGGATCATATCCATGAAGACAATTGGAGGGAATAGTGATTTGCAGCTGATACTCTCTTTTTCCAAACTTTGCCTCCACTTTGATCTCGTCAGGATCACAGAGAGGATGTGCATCCTCAGTGCGAAAATGGGTAAGCTCTTGAACGCGGATTTCTCCGACAGCTTGAGGAAGGATCAAAAAGTGGTGACAGAAGCGGGTAAGAAAGCCGGCCGTTTTAAGGTCTCGCGTATCAAAAAAGAGTTCAAGCGCATCTCCATCAGAAAAACGCGGGAAAAAGCACTCCTCGAATGGTTTGTGCACAAGAAGCTCACACAGAACTCCTTCATCATTCCACCCCATCGAGAGTTCTGCAAATGAGTCTTCGTTTAAAAAAGAGGCTGTTGTCGGAAGCGGAGAGAGATGGCGAAAGGTCTTTGCATAAGCGATCTCAAATGAAAGCGCGAAAAAATCAAGAGGGAAGAGAGGTTCGAGTCTTTCTAAAACTTCGTCTGCCATTAGCGACGCGTCTCACTAGGAAGTGTCATGCCAATCGCCTTCTTTTGCACCATCTGTCCAAGCAGATCTTCGGCGAGTTTGCGGCATGCTTCCCGAGAGAGGGCGGCTTTGGCCTGAGCCATCTCTTGTGGCGGGAGGCTGCTTTCAGCATGCCGTTTTAACATGCGACAAAAACTAATTTCGCCTCGATCTCCTACCGAAACTTTCGACCAGGCTCCGTCGACGAGAGAGAAGAGCTCTTGTTTTGCAAACACACTTTTCTCTCCGCGTTTGAGGGTACGTGTGTGCTTCTCAAGCTTCCACTCTTGTTCTTTTTCCTGAGCAAGCTGCACTGCTTTTTGCTGCTTTTTCATCCAGGCATAGAGACGGTGTGAGGTGTAGAATTCTAAAGGCTGGAATCCCTCATTTTGAGGAAGAGAATTTCCTTCTGCCTTCCAGCTCTCTTCGATCGCTTTCATAAGAGGAGCATATAGATAGGCTCCAACGTGATCTCTAACCTCTTGAAAGGACTTCCATTTGCCATCGTCACTGGTAAACAAGGCGCTGTTTTTCTTGCGGACATCTGGATAGGCCTCTTCCAGACGCTTATCCAGAGCTGCATCTAATGCGCCATCACGACTTGCCACCTTGAAAGAGATGAGCTCAGCATGTGGAGAAAGATTCTCGACTCTTAAACGGGAGATCACTCCCTCTTCCGAAGTGAATGTAAGTACGCTCTGCTTTTCCATTTCAGCGAGAAGAGCGGCTCCATCAAGCGGACAAGAAAAAGGTAAAACGCTTCCTTTCAATCGAATCGAGGTCGCCTCTTTACGCGCTTCTTGCCGTTCGAAGGCCTCTTCGATCCATTCTGGATGCCCTTCCAAAATTTGCAATCGAGCCAATCGGTCGATCTTTAATCGCTCTTGTGGATCCAGCTGATCGAGAAGAGCCCACCTTCCTTCGGGTGTATTTGTTGTCTCTTTGGCAAGCTTAGGAAACTTCGCTTGCAAAATCTGCCATCCAGCATCTTGTCCTTCCCACTGCCAGGTCTCTTTGAGTGTAATGCGTTGGGAGATCTCCTCTTTGTTCACCTCTTTCCATTCTATTGTTGCAGCACGCTGAACAAGTTCGGGCGCGCGCTTCTCTACGTCTTGGACGGAGAGGAGCTTTTCAGGAAGAAGAAGTTCAGCGGGAGCCAAGCCTCCTGCACCTTCTAAGTAGAGCTGCAGCTTGAGTAGCGAGCGAAAATCTTTTAAACAGAGCTCTTCAGGAAGCTCGTACTGCTCAACTTCTGCGGCTTCATTAACGTAATTTCCCCAAGCTTCGAAAGTGAGAGGATCCAAAAGTGCAAAATTTCCCACTTCAGTGAAGAGCATGCGGAAGAGCATGACCTTCTGCCAGAGCTTCACAACTCGATTCTCATCCATACCCAACATTCTAAGCTGGTGGATGAAGTAGTCGCGCACATCCTCGTAGGCCAAATTCGCTTGTGGCCGGATGATTTTGAGCCCTTCTTGTAAGTGGCGCGAAAGATCGGCACGCACCTCTTGCATCGAAACAGAATATCCCTTTTTCTCAGCTAATTTTGCAGCATTAAGGATAAACTGCGAAATGAGCTGAAGATATCGAGGACCAAACCACTCTTCCCAAGTTTCAAAACCAAATGGATGAAGATTTGCCGAATAGAGCGTTTCATCGGGCCGCATTCCAGGATATTGGCTCTGTTGCATAAGCAGAATCCGTCGCATCATTTCGGGATTTGGCTGTTGCACAGAAAGCGTAGAGAGAAGTGCAAAAAATTGCGGATCGACACTCTCCTTTGCTCTTAAGAAACTCATCAGCTGGTGGGTTTGAGGCGAGAACTGCTGCCAGAGCGTTTCCGCGCTGAGGAATGGAGCACTGGGGTGAGAATAGGGAACATAGCGTTTGATTTTTTCAACCTTCTCTTCCAACTCGGGCCTGAGCTCCTCGAAAAATTTCTCCGCTAAAATTCCTCCCATTCCCGTCTGGAGAAAATCTTTCTTCACCACATCATCGTTAAAGAGGTTGGCGAGTTTTCCATGATTGAGCAGAGGAGCATCCTGTACGCTAGTCGAGAGAAAGCGAGAGAGATCTTCAACCTCTCGCTTGTATAAACTAGAACCATCAATCGCCTTCCCGATCACCTGATCCTGCACCTCTTCTGTATTCAAAAAAGTGCTAAACGTCCCAAAAAATGAGAACGAAATAACGATAACGACAGTGACGATGAGAAAAAAGAAGCGCTGATGCTTCCGGAAGAATTTAAGTAGCATATTAGGGAAGTGTAGCCGGACTGCCTAATCTTTAAAAGAGGGTATACCTAAATAACTTGAGGGTTCGGTAAAAAACATGCGAGAAACTGTCAAGTTTTGACGAACCTATCCAACTAAAATTCCCTATGAGATTTCGGGAGATTTTGAAACAGATTTTCCAAATTTTTCCGTAGGCGGTATTGGAGAAACTACAGCCAAGGAAAAATTTGGAGAAGCTGGCCAAAAGAACCGAAATATCGACGGGGATTTAAGTTGGATAGGTTCACAGTTTCTCGCATGTTCTTTCAGCCAACTTTGGCCCTATTCGGGTTAAAACTATTCCGTTGCTCTTTATGAACACCACCCCTAAACTCTAGTGCCTTAATTGAGATTTCCTATGTCTGTACGTGCTGTTCAGCCTAAGTCGTTAAAACCATTTCTTTGCAGCAAACAGGGTCGCGCCCTTGAGCGCCATCTGCAAGAGAAACTGGTCAATCGCTTCTGGATTTTAAAAGCTAGCGAAGTAGAGACCCCAGCAAAAGCTGCCTCCTATTTTCCCTATGAACCGAAGAGCAAAGCCATTGCAAGGATCGTTGACGAACAGTTCGCGCCAAAGACCGGCTTTACAGAGATTCCGTCAGGCAAGGGTCATAAACCGCGCTTCCTAATCAATATTCCCGTTGCCCACCTTCCAGGAGAAACAGGGCACAAAAAAATCGACAAACTTGTTTCTCGATTACGCGATGAGGGCTATGGCGAGACCACAGCCAGTTCAAAACCTCAAGCTGCTAGAAAGCTCGCTGTTGTCATTGGCATCAATCAGATCGAATCGATCGACTCTGGGGTGAACCGGGAGTTTCGAAAATACATCAGAAAACTACCTTCCGTTGAGGGCATCGCCTATCGCGTCACAGGCTTTTTTTGGAAGCCAGAGTGGGAAGAGCACACCCGATGGAAAAAGATTGCGGGCGTAAAGCAGGCTCTCAAAGAGAAGCCTAAACTCGCAAGCAGAATTTATCCTCTTGAGAAGGCCTTTTTGCTTTTTAAATGTTTAAATGCGGCAAGAGCCGAAGAGGTTCGCAAAGAGCTAGAGGGTGATGTTACATCCGGGTTATCGGAGAGCTTAAAAACACAGATCCCTTTCCAAGGGATTCGCCAAGCGATTAAAACTTCTGATTTTACACTCTCTTTTGCGAAGGAATTTGCAAAGAAACCTGGAAATTCCCCCGTATTTTTCATGACGATGGATGCTGATTGCAAAAAGCTGCGCACCGGTGCAACTGGCTACTTTTCGCGCTATGAGGAGCTCATTGAAGAGTGCAGATCGAATCAAGGGTTTATTCCCAGTGTGATGAGTCTAGGGTATCAACTCGATGCAAATGCCCTCCCTTTGCCCAAGCTTGCTGTCAAATGCGACATGGCCGTTCGAAAAGCGATGAACAGAAAAAAGCCTGGTACGATCTATTTTCCTGAGCCGGGCACCGGCTATGACCTTTCTGTAAATGGTAAGCTCGTAAAAAATCTCAAAGCCTTCTCCTTTGTCGCGCAAGCGAGTGGTGATAAAAGCGCAGGCCTTGAATCGCGGCGCGCAATTAATAACGGAATACGGAAAGGATTTCTAGATCAAGAAAAGTTTGTATTTGATCCAAACGGAGCTCTCATTACATCCACTCCTGCGAGGATGAAAACTAAAACAGCATTAAAGTATGAGACACTGACTGCTGCGAATCTCAAGGAAAAAAAGGTTTTAAAGGCTTTGAGAGCAATCTCTCAAGCGCACTTCGCTCCACTTTCGGGAGCACACTACATCTATGAAGGCCTTCCTCCTGAGGTCAAAAAAGGGGCGGGAGCGTACAGAAAAATTTCAGGTATCATATCAAAAGTCCTCGCCGTTTTCGATCCCATCAGCCTTCTTTTAAATTATGATGAAACACATAGCGGAAAGTTTGCAGAGTCTTTCGACAAAATTTTTGGGCTTTATAAGACCTACACAAAAGCGATTCTGGCGGGCGAAAGAGATGACCATGTTGTAAAAAGACGGGGAGTCACAAAGCTTCGCATTGACGGTGACTTTGAAGATCTCGAAGAGATCGCCGATTTTGTGCAGGGTCGCTTCTCTCTCCTTCTCACCGCAAAGCAGCAGCTCACAGAAGCCAACTTCACCGAGGAGTGGGTCACGAAGGTGATCGATATTGCTCGCGCTTCTGGAAGAGCTCTCTTCAAAACTCTGAAGGAAGAAATGGACTCTCTTGACTAACGCACCGGCTGTCCGCTCACCTTCGCAACAGCAGCATCTGGATCCATCTGATTGTTATCTGCGTAATCCATCGCTCTCTGTTTTTCTGCAGCAGAAAAGTCATTAAACACTTTGAAACTCTGAGTGGAGAGAAGCGTTCCAAAGATATACTCGTTATCTTCTGTATTCTCTTTGATGCACCGTCTCATTGTTTTTCCTTCCTGCTTACAACGAGCTGAATCCATCGGCTTTCTCGTCCAAGCTGAAAGCTCCGCATCTAGGCAGATGCCCGCAACAAAGGCCAAAAGTGCAAATGCAGTAGTTTTTCTGAGCATACAATCCTCCATTAAGGCTTTTCTTTGATGCATGCTCTAAAAAAGGTTTTATTTCAAGACGTGAACTTAATAGGATTTTGCGAAGATCACGCGCCTTGCGCTCTTCTTACCTGTGAAAGGACAGGTTCCTTCTTCTTGTTCGCCATCGAGAGGGATGCAGCGGATGGTGACACCAAGATCTGCTTGTACTTGATCTTCAACGCTTCTGTCGCCACACCAATGAGTGTAGGCAAAACCGCCATGAATCTCTGGCTTTTCAGCGTTTTTGGGCGTGAAGAAGGCGTAGAACTCCTCTTTCGAATCGATCTTTTTGACATGCTGATCACGGAATTTTTTTGCGCGTACAAAAAGGCCAGTTTGAATCTCATCGAGAATATTTGTGACACTGGATACGAGCGCTTGACGACTGAGTTGTTGTGTCTCTCGAGGTGCTCGATCGCGGCGGGCAACAGTAACATTCCCTGCAGCCATATCACGTGGACCGATTTCTAGACGAAGAGGAACACCCTTCTTTACCCACGACCAGAGCTTGTCCCCTCCTCCCATTTCGCGTTCGTCTACAAAAACTGAGAGAGGTCTTCCATCATAAAGAACATGTCGGAGTTCCCCAGCAAGGCTGTGGCAGTAGCCCATCACCTCTTTTCTGGTCTCCTCTTTGTGGATGACGGGAAGGATAACGATCTGCGACAAAGCGATCTTTGGAGGAAGAATGAGTCCATCATCGTCGCTGTGTGTCATGACAAGCGCACCGATCATGCGTGTTGTCATGCCCCATGAGGTTGTCCAAACAAACTGCTCACCACCTTGTGCATCGCGGAATTTAATATTGGAACCTTTTGCAAAGTTCTGTCCCAAGAAGTGTGAGGTACCGCCTTGAAGAGCTTTCCGATCTTGCATCATCATCTCGATTGTGTAAGTGGAAACAGCTCCAGGAAACCGCTCTTTTTCGGTCTTTTCTCCTTTAATAACAGGAATCGCGAGTGTTTTCTCTGCAAACTCTGTGTAGGTATTCAGCATCCGCATCGTTTCTTCGAGCGCCTCTTCTTTTGTCGCGTGGGCAGTGTGGCCTTCTTGCCACAAAAACTCAGCAGTGCGCAGGAAAAGACGTGTGCGCATCTCCCAGCGGACGACGTTTGCCCACTGGTTGATGAGAAGCGGAAGATCTCGATAAGAGGTCACCCACTTGGAAAACATTTCGCCAATAATTGTTTCTGATGTGGGACGCACGACGAGCGGTTCTTCGAGTTCGCCGGCGGGAACCAGCTCTCCTTTAGAGTTCTTCTCGAGGCGATGGTGAGTGACGACCGCACACTCTTTTGCAAAGCCTTCTACGTGTTCAGCCTCTTTTTGCAAAAAACTCAGCGGAATAAAAAGTGGAAAATAGGCGTTCTGGTGGCCAGTGGCTTTAAACATCCCGTCGAGAATGCGCTGGATGTTTTCCCAAATCCCATACCCCCAGGGTTTAATCACCATGCAGCCGCGGACGGGCGAGTGCTCAGCGAGATCCGCGGCGCGAATCACCTGCTGATACCACTCAGAATAGTTCTCTTCACGTGTGGGTTCAATGGCACTTTTTTTGTTTTTCATGATGGAGAAGATAGCATGTTAAGGCTGTTTTGGGAGAGAGTTTTCTGCAAAAGACGGCGAAGATCCTCTTTTGCTTTTTCGATCTCAGGAAGGGGTGCCTTGCTGCCAAGAAGCGGCATGGTGTGATCCAGAATCGCCTCTGCCACGCGATTTCCAGGAAGGAGAAGGGCTGATAGATCCTCTTCTGGTGGCATAACAAGAGCTATTGTTCCCTGATGCAAAAATCCCTGCTTTCGTTTTCGCTGCGCTGCTCCCGCGATCTTGCGCCCTCTTAGTACTACATCATACTTTGTCGGTTTCGCCATGCAAAAGTTCATGCACTTTTCATCTAATGCGGGTGCATCCTGCGGGATCAACTCCCAACCGCCACGCGCACCCAGAAACTCTTCCACAGCTTCCAGAACCGCACGATTAATAAAGGAGTAGTTGTTGAGGGGGTTGTGTGAAAAAAAAGGGGCGGATGAGGGCACAAGTACTGAAAAAGCAAAGTCCCAAAGGTGAAAAACTACACCGCCTCCGGTTGGGCGTCTCGCGAGGTCGATCCCTCTCTGTTGAATTGTACGGAGATTAAGTAGTTTTTCTGGGTCGATAAAGTAGCCGTAGCTGATGCTTGGCTTCTCCCACTCATAGAAATGGATAATAGGATCGCTCCCGAGCTCTTCGAGGAGCTTAGCGTCGAGCTCCATATTCTTTTCGGCGGAAGCTTTCCCGGTATTTAAAACTTGCCAATTCACGCCTTGCACCGTTCAAATCTAGGTAAAACCCTACCCTCATACTCCACATTTTCAAAAAACATTTTCATAGGCCGCACCCAAACAGGTTTGTCCCCAAATGTCTCACACCGATACTGCCCTTCGTAGACAACATAGGACTCCAAGTCCTCACTGTGCTTGCCTAAGGCCAAAATCTTATACTTTTTGCCCTTATAATGCTGGTAGAGATCCCCGACTTTTAGCTCCATAAAAAGTCCCTGTTTTAAAAAAATTTGTACGCTATCTATATATCGTAGCCAAAAAGGGTATAGTCGACTAGGATAAAGATTACCGGTCAAAAAAATTCAGGTGGGTTATGTTCGATAAATTCACGAATCGAGCGAAACAGGTTATCAAGCTAGCCAAAAAAGAGGCTCAGCGGCTCAATCACAACTATCTTGGAACAGAGCACGTGCTCCTCGGCCTTTTGAAACTCGGCCAAGGGATTGCCGTCAACGTTCTGCGCAACTTCAATCTCGACTACGATACGGTACGCGCTGAGGTCGAACGTCTTGTCGGGTTTGGTCCAGAAATTCAAGTCTATGGTGATCCTGCCCTCACCGGAAAGGTAAAGAAGGTCTTCGAGTTTGCAAACGAAGAGGCCGCAGCTCTCAACCATAACTATGTGGGAACAGAGCATCTTCTTCTCGCGCTTCTCCGCCAAACAGATGGCGTGGCTGCACAGGTTCTCGAAAATCTCAATGTCAGCCTGAAAGATGTGCGCAAAGAGGTCTTGAAAGAGCTCGAAACTTTCAATCTTCAACTCCCTCCTATGGGAATGTCTGGAGCCACCCCTCCACCAGGCGCTGCAGGAAAGCCACAAGAACGCGCTGGTGCGGCTCCCATTGCAGAAAAAACGCCTGCACTTAAGGCTTATGGTCATGACCTAACCGAACTCTGCCGCGAAGGCAAGCTCGACCCGGTCATCGGTAGAAAAGAGGAGGTCGAAAGACTAATTCTGATTCTCTGCCGACGCCGCAAAAACAATCCGGTGCTCATCGGGGAGGCGGGCGTTGGAAAAACAGCGATCGTCGAAGGCCTTGCGCACGCGATTGTGAAAGGCGAAGTACCTGACAATCTCTCTAAAAAGCGACTCATCTCTCTCGATCTTACGCTCATGATTGCCGGTACAAAATACCGCGGTCAGTTTGAAGAGCGCATCAAAGCGGTTATGGATGAGATCAAGAAGAATGGAAATATCCTGCTCTTCATCGACGAGCTTCACACAATTGTTGGCGCCGGTGCGGCAGAGGGTGCGATCGACGCTTCTAACATTCTCAAACCCGCTCTTTCACGCGGAGAGATCCAGTGTATTGGAGCCACGACGCTCGATGAGTATCGCAAACATATCGAAAAGGATGCCGCTCTCGAAAGACGTTTCCAAAAGATCCTCGTCGCTCCTCCTTCTATTGATGAGACGACGCAGATCCTCATGGGTCTGAAGCCAAAATACGAGGAGCACCACAAGTGCATCTATACCGAGTCGGCAATCAAATCTGCTGTTGTCCTCTCTGATCGTTATCTGACAGGAAGATTTCTGCCCGATAAGGCGATCGATCTTCTCGACGAAGCAGGTGCAAAGGCGCGCATTGCCATGATGCATCAACCTCAAGACATTACCAAGTTCGAAGCAGAGATCGAAGAAGTCCGCGTCGGAAAAGAAGAGGCGATCAGCAAGCAGGAGTATGAGAAAGCGGCGAAAATGCGCGATAAAGAGAAGACTCTGCGCGATCGCCTGCAACAGATCCGGACCGAGTGGGAGAGCAAGAAAGAGGAGCACCAGGTCATCGTCGACGAGGAGGAGGTTGCTGCGATCGTCGCGAAACAAACCGGGATCCCCATCACGCGTCTCACCGAGGGTGAAACAGAGAAAGTTCTCAAAATGGAAGAGGCCCTCAAGGGTAATATCATCGGTCAGGATGAAGCTGTCAGCGTTGTGTGCCGGGCCATCCGCCGCAGTCGCGCGGACATCAAAGATCCTAATCGTCCGATCGGCGCATTCCTCTTCTTGGGTCCCACGGGTGTGGGTAAAACCCTCCTCGCTAAACAGCTCGCGATCAATATGTTTGGCGGAGAGGATGCTCTCATCCAAGTCGACATGTCTGAATACATGGAGAAGTTTGCCGTCTCGCGTATGACCGGTTCTCCTCCAGGTTATGTCGGGCATGAAGAGGGTGGTCAGCTTACCGAACAGGTTCGTCAAAGACCCTACTCTGTTGTTCTCTTCGACGAAGTTGAAAAGGCGCACCCTGACGTGATGAACCTTCTTCTACAGATTCTAGAAGAGGGCCGCCTCACCGACTCTGTCGGCCGCAAAGTCGACTTCCGCAATACAATCATCATCATGACCTCGAATTTGGGCGCCGATCTCATTCGCCGCTCGAGCGAGGTAGGTTTTGCAGCGACAGAGGGGATGCCCGACTTTAAATCGATGCAAGAAAAGATCGAAGGTTCTGTCCGCAAGGGGTTCAAACCAGAGTTCATTAACCGTCTCGACGGAATTGTGATCTTTAGACCTCTCGATCGCTCACACCTTCTTCGCGTCATCGATCTTGAAGTTAAGAAACTTCAAGCACGACTCGCGCGCAAAAACGTCTTCCTCTCTCTCGATGAGAAAGCTAAAGAGCTCCTCGTTAACAAGGGGTTCCAACCCGAGATGGGAGCAAGACCTCTGCGCCGTGTGATCGAACAAGATCTCGAAGATCCTCTCGCAGAAAAGCTTCTGCTCAACCCTGGTAAAGGCGGCAGTTGGATGGTAACGGTGGAGGGAGATAAGTTTCTCTTCGTCGATCAAGGGGTGGTGACAAAAGATGCAAAGAACAACTTTGCTGTTGCGACTCCACAAAATGGAGAAATAAAGACTAAATAAGGAAAGGAGAGTTTTGGTTATGACACATAAGCATGAATCTCACCCACCACGCTCAGGGCCGAGCTATCAGGCATATCAGATTC
The DNA here is from genome assembly GCA_001464115.1 of Chlamydiae bacterium Ga0074140. Lineage (GTDB taxonomy): Bacteria > Chlamydiota > Chlamydiia > Chlamydiales > Rhabdochlamydiaceae. The sequence goes on from LNES01000006.1 coordinate 255,599, forward strand.
TTCACTTCGCCTTCGCACTTGCACCCCTCATCGCGGGATTTGACAAGTTCTTCAATCTGATGACCAATTGGGAGAAGTACCTCTCCGTCCCTTTTGATATTCTCGGAAACTCACATGCCACCATGATCGCTGTGGGGGTGATCGAGATCATTGCCGGTCTTGGTGTCTGGCTAAGACCCAAAATCTTCTCCTACATCGTTGCCCTTTGGCTCCTCGGCATCATCATTAATATATATACGCTCGGCAACTTTTATGACGTCGCCCTGCGCGACTTTGGACTCATGCTCGGTGCGATCGCCCTCGGCCGCCTCAGTTCCGTCTACTGCTGGAAAGAGCGCGCTCGCCGCTAAAAACAAAGATTCAGCGCAAGATCTGAATAATCTTGCGCTGCGTTCTTTTTTAATTCTTGAAGAAGAACTTCTTCGCTACCTCAACGCTTACAAAATAGCCTGCGACAATTGCTACAACGGCGACAAAGAAAACCAAGGGCAGGGGCGTGAAACCGAAAAGAGGTGCGAGAGAGGAGAAGGGAAGAACACAGGTTGCCGCTACAACAAGCAGAACGCCTCCAAAGAGATAAGGACTCGGCTTTGAATGATAAAAGCGGCGTGAAGTGCGAATGGCGAGCACGATGAGTGACGCGGAAACGACCGATTCTACAAACCAGCCCGTTCTAAACTGTTCAACGGTTGCGCTCAGGAAAAAGTAGAGCACTCCGAAGGTCAAGAAGTCGAAAAAAGAGCTGATGATCCCGAAGACGATCATAAACTTGCGAATAAATTTGATATTCCAGCGCAGAGGTTTCTGTAAGCGCTCAGGATCGACCTCGTCGGTCGCAATGGCCATCTCTGGAAGATCTGTGAGAAGGTTGGTGAGTAGGATCTGCTTGGGGAGCAGTGGTAAGAAGCTTAAAAAAAGTGAAGCGCCTGCCATGCTAAACATATTCCCGAAGTTTGCGCTTGTCGCCATGAAAATGTACTTCATCGTATTCGCAAACGTCCTTCTTCCCTCGTGAACACCTGTGAGCAGGACAGAGAGATCCTTTTTGAGAAGGACGACATCGGCCTCCTCCTTCACTACATCGACACTACTATCGACAGAGATTCCCACATCGGCTGCGTGCATTGCCGTCACATCATTGATCCCATCTCCCAGATAACCAACAATTACACCTCTTTGTCGAAAAGTATGGATGATCTTCTCTTTTTGGGCGGGCTCGACCTCCACAAAAATTTGGCTCTCATGTACGCGCTTTGAGAACTCATGATTTTTCAAAGTCAGGAGTTCCTCCCCAGTCACCATTCCTTTGGAAGAGAGCCCGACCTCCTCGGCCACATGTGCCGCGACAAAGCGGTTATCTCCCGTGATCAGCTTGAGTGAGATTCCCGACTCTTGAAGCTTGCTGATCGTCTTACTGACATCTTTTTTTGGTGGATCGTAGAAGAGGAGAAATCCTAAGAAAATCATCTCATTCTCATCACCATGTGTCATCTTTTGCACGGAGGGAAGGAAGCGGTAGGCAAGAGCGAGAACACGAAAACCCTGTTTGCTGTACTCTTCAAATCTGTTCTCCAAATCTTCTTTCAATATCGAAAGAGGAACAAGAGATCCATTCTCTTTCTCGATCTGGGAACAGATCGCAAGGACTTGCGGAAAAGCTCCCTTTGTAATCATCACCGACTCCTTCGAGTTTTTTGCCAAAACGCTCAAGCGTTTCCGTGTAAAATCATAGGGCACTTCGTCGAGCTTTTGCCATCCCGAAGCAGCGGGATGCTTGGCACTTAGAATCGCCTGATCGAGAGGGTTTGTATAGCCCGATTGCATCGCCGCATTGAGCGAGGCGAAAAGAAGAGCCTTGGAGCTCTCTTTTCCTGAAAGATCGACCGCCTTTTTGAGCTCCATTTTTCCCTCTGTGAGCGTCCCCGTTTTATCCACACACAGAATGGTCATACTGCCAAAATCTTCAATCGAGATCAGCTTCTTGATGATCACCTTTTTCTTCGCCATCTGGCTTGCACCATGTGCTAAGTTGACGCTGATAATCGCAGGAAGAAGCTGCGGCGTGAGTCCCACAGCCAGAGCAAGCGAGAACAATAGAGCCGAGAGAAAGGGACGATCCATCACAAGATTGATTATAAAAATCACCCCAACCAAAATGAAGGTCACCACCATTAGGAAATAGCCAAATTTTTTGATCCCCATCTCAAAAGCCGTTGCAGGGGGCTTTTCCGTTAACTTCTCTGAAATTTTTCCGAACTCTGTTGCTTTTCCCGTACACACAACGAGCGCCTTAGCGTTGCCACTAATCACATGCGTTCCCATAAAAAGCGCGTTCGTTCGTTTACTGAGGGCGGTTTCAGCGGGAAGAATACTTGGGGTCTTTTCAGCCGCCATCGTCTCCCCTGTAAGTGTGGCTTCATCCACGAAAAAATCTTGCGCTTCTAAAATCCGGCAATCTGCGGGAATAACATCGCCCGCGTTGAAAATTAAAATGTCTCCAGGAATAACTCCTTCGACACCAATCTCATAGCTTTTCCCCGCCCGAAGCACCATCGCTTTAATCTTCACAAGCGAAAGGAGCTTTTCCACGGCTTTGGCTGCTTTTTTCTCCTGAAAAAAGCCCAAAAGACCGCTTACAAGAAGAATCGTTGTGATGATCATCGAATCGGTGCGTTGACCCAAAAAAAATGAGAGAAGAGCCGCAAAGAGCAGAAGAAGAATCAAAGGGTGAAAAAGAAAAAGAGAGAACCAGCGCTTTTTCTTTTTCGGTATTAAGAGGTTTCGGCCGTATTTTTTAATACGGTGATGCACCTCTCTTTCTGTGAGCCCTTCTGGAGAGCTCTTCATCTCTGCAAAAAGCTCCTTTTCGCTGAGATGCCAAAATTTGGATAGATTCATATGAAAATCATCGTTAGACCACTTGCAAAAACCACTAGGAGCGTCACGGCGCGCACCCACCTCTCCCCCTTTTTAAGCTGGTAGCGCGCACCCAAAAACTCGCCGAGGCCATCAGCCACTAAAATCACAAGCATCAACTTCCAATCAACAATGCCGTAATAGATGAAAAGAAGTGAGGCGCTTAGAGCACTACCGAAGTTGGCAATCTTGCGAATCGGCGCCGAAGTGATGTAACTCTTATCGTAGAGAAAGATTGCAAGATAGATGAAAAAAATTCCCGAACCTCCCACAAACGAGGCGATAATCCCGATGAGAATCATCGAAAAGCCGGCGATTAGATTTTTTCTCTTTGTTGGAACATGTCCCTTATCCCTGATCCCTATCTCCTTTTTGATGAGAAGCACCATCCCGATTGCGAGAATAAAAATTCCCAGAAGCCTCTTTAGGTGCGTGGGATCAACTTGCCGAATGATCTCCGCACCGATGGCACCTCCGATAAATGAGGGGATTAAAAGAAGAAAAGCAAGCTTCCAGTCGATAGGCACTTTGCCACGTTGAAAGGGAATCAGACTCGCAAGCCGCCCAAACATGTTGGCCACACGAAAAGACCCCATCGCCATTTCAGGAGGAATCCCCACAAGAATGAGAAGCGGACGCGTAAGAAGGCCAATGCCTCCACTCATCACACTGAAGAAACTGATCGTAAAAATTGCAATCCCGAGGAGAAGATCTTGCACCGTCAAGGTTTACCTCAGATGGCCACTAAACCAGCTCTGCGCCAGCCGCGCGACCTCTTCAAGCGTTCCGGGTTCTTCAAAAAGATGGGTTGCATGAGGCACAATTACCATCTTCTTTTCACACTCCAGGTGATCAAACGCCTCCTCATTCATCGCAATCACTTCGCGGTCCTCTCCTCCCACGATCAGAAGCGTTGCCGCTTTTACCCCTGATAAAATGGGGATCGCAAGATCGGGACGCCCTCCACGCGAAACCAGCGCCTTGACAACCTTCACACGCTCCGCCGCGGCTCCAAGAGCGGCAGCAGCCCCGGTGCTCGCTCCGAATAGACCGATTTTCAATGCACATGTCTCAGGGTTTGCTACCAGCCAGTCCACGATCTCCACCAGGCGCTTTGTCAGCATTGGAATATTAAAACGGAGCTCGCCTGTCCTCTCATCCTCTCGCTCTTCCTCAGCCGAAAGAAGATCGATCAAGAGAGTTGCAAGACCTTTCTCTTGTAAAACTTTGGCTACAAACTGATTCCGTGGGCTATGCCGGCTGCTCCCACTCCCATGCGCAAAGAGGACGATTCCGCGCGCTTTAGGAGGGATATTGAGATTCCCCTCGAGAAGGTGCTTACCTACTTTAATTTTTACAACATCAGGTTCCATGGCTTCGTTGTAGCAAAATCCTCTCTATTCCTCTACCAGTTATTTGAGCGCAATATTTTATATTTTAGTCATTAGAAACACAAAAATAGGATATACTCACCGCAACAGTTCAGTTTATTTTCAGTTAACATGAAAATCGTTGTTGGCATGTCAGGCGGGGTTGATTCCGCGGTGAGCGCACTTCTTCTGAAAGAGCAGGGTCATGAGGTGATCGGACTCTTCATGAAGAATTGGGAGGAGGAGGAGGGAGCTTGCCACGCGCTTGAAGATTACGAAGATGTTGTCAAGGTCTGCGAACAGCTAAAAATCCCCTACTACTCGGTTAGCTTTGCAAAGGAGTATTGGGAGAACGTTTTCACCCACTTTCTCGAAGAGCTCAAGCTCGGCTTTACCCCCAATCCCGACATCCTCTGCAACCGAGAGATCAAATTCAAGCTGCTCCTCGATAAAGCATTGTCGCTTGGGGCTGATGCTCTTGCTACGGGACACTACTGCCGCACAGATGGGACTCTACTGTTAAAAGGTTCCGATCCACAAAAAGATCAGAGCTATTTTCTTTATACGATCAAAGAGAGCATCCTTCCCTCTGTCCTCTTCCCTGTCGGAAACATGGAAAAAGCTGCAGTCCGTGAGATTGCTAAAAAAGCGGGCCTTGCGAATGCAGCAAAAAAAGATAGTACTGGCATCTGCTTCATCGGCAAACGCGACTTTAAATCTTTTCTTAATCGATACCTTCCCTATCAGAAAGGAGAGTTCCGCACGCTCGACGGCAACATTGTCGGAGAACACGATGGAATCGCCTACTACACAATCGGTCAACGAAAAGGCCTTGGGATCGGCGGACCTGGCGATGCCTGGTTTGTCGTGAAAAAAGATGTCGAAAGAAATATCGTTTTTATCGAACAGGGCGATGACCATCCTGCGCTCTATACTTCAGAGCTCATCGCTACAGATGTAAGCTGGGTTGGGATCCCTCCCGTAGCCCCCTATCGCTGCAGCGCAAAAGTCCGCTACAGGCAACCCGATCAAGTCTGTACAATCACTCAGATCGATGCGGACCATCTTCGTGTTACCTTTGATCAGCCCCAACGCGCTGTTACTCCGCGTCAATCCATCGTCTTCTATGATGGGGATGTGTGTTTAGGTGGCGCACTCATTCGGTAAGAAACGCCGGACTCTTCCATTTTCTTGCTCTTCTTCGTTTGATCAAAAATTTACTTTACACTATGAAGAAGCAGGGGGGACTCGGATGCCTTTTGCTATTCTGCTTTTATTTCTGTTTTTCCAAGCTTGCGTCTCTGTGCCAAAAAAAGAGGTTGAAGAGAAGCTCGCGGCCCCTTTTCCCCTCTCACACGCCGAGAAGCTCGCACTAAAGAGCGGATCTTTCGAACCGGGCGATTGGCCCTCAGAAAACTGGTGGGAGATCTTCTCCGATCCGCAGCTGAATCAGTTCATCACTGTCGCCATTGAACAGAGCCCAACGATGCAGCGTGCTCTAGCCAGGGTCGAAGTTGTACGGCAAGTTGCGAAAGAGAAGCGGTCGATCCTCTTTCCTCATATCGATCTCGAGGCTTCAAGCAACTGGCAATACCTGAGCAAAAGAGGGTTTTTTCGTAGTTTTGCGCCCATGATCCCTGCAAATGTGAACGACATCTTTGCCACTCTTAATCTCACCTACGATCTCGATCTTTTTGGAAAGAATCGGCATCAATTCTACGCGGCTCTTGATCTTTTCCGTGCAGAACAGGCAGAGAGCGCCGAGACGCGTCTACTGCTTAGCGCGGCTGTTGCAAAGACCTACTTCGAACTGCAAGCAAATCAGGAGCGCCTGACAATCGTAAAAAACTTGGCGAATAGAAGACGGGCTCTTTCTCATCTCCACAGCATGCGCAGAAGTGAGGGTGTAGATAACGAGATTAGCGTGCTTGATGCTGATAAAAATCTTCTCGAGATTGAAAAACTTGTGTTGGGACTCGAGGAGGCGGTGACTCTCAACGCGCACCTTTTGCGCACGCTGATGGCAGAGAATCCCGATAACAGTTTGCCGCTCGCGATTCTTCCTACCCCATTTCGAGGAAAACTATCCCTTCCGCAAAATCTTTCTGTAGATCTTCTTTCGCGTAGACCCGATCTCATGGCGCAGATCTGGCGTGTAGAGGCCGCAGCCGCACAAATTGGCGCGGCGCGCGCCAACTTTTTTCCCAACATCAATCTCCTCGCGTTTGCGGGTTTTGAGGCTCTCCACTTCAACCAGCTCTTCTCGTGGGAGAGCAAGGCAGGCTCTTTCTATCCGGCGTTTCACCTGCCGATCTTCACCGCTGGAAAGTTGAGGGCTAATTTGCGCGCAAAAAAGGCGGAGTTTGATGAGGCGATTGCAGGCTACCATGAGCTCCTGCTCCGAGCGAGTCGAGAGGTCGTAGATCAACTTGCCATGATCCGTTTTTTAGATGAGCAGATCGAAGTGCAACGCCTAACACTCGACAACGTAAAAAATCATGCAGAGCTCACCTTCTCACGCTATGGGACCGGAATCTCTCCCTACATGGATGCTCTAGAGGTCGAAGAAAAACTCCTCGAAACTCAGCTTCAAATGGTCGACCTCGAATTAAAAAAGAAGCAAGCATCGATCAATCTCATGCGCGCACTTGGTGGCGGCTACCATCTGGTTCCTCCTCTCACCCCTTCGAAGAAGAGGATCTCCAATGGCTGAAGAGAGTGCGGTACCACCCCCACCTCCTCGTCGAATATTCTGGCTTTCGACATTCGTGATCATTGTCCTCATTCTTGGAGCTGCGCTTTTTACCTACTGGTGGATCTGGTGGCGTTTTGAAGAGTACACAGACGATGCATATGTTGCGGGAAACATGGTAAGTCTTACTCCGCAGATCCATGGCATTGTGGTATCGATCAATGCCGATGAGACCGATATCGTGGAAAAAAACCAGCTGATTATCGCCCTTGATCCGACAGACGCGACCCTGGCCTTTGAAGAGAAGAAGGCAGAGCTTGGTGAAGCTCTTAGAATGGTTATCGGGTTGTTTGAAAGAGTAGGAGAGCTCAAGGCTCAGTGTGAAGAGAAAAAAGCCACACTCTGGAAAAGTGCCCTCGACTATGAGCATCGCCGAACTCTTGTCGATTTTGGTGGAGTATCCATCGAAGACTTTCAACATTCAGAAGCAGAGCTTAGACGCGCATTTGCGGCTCTGGTCGATGTGGAACATGCGCTTGTTGCCGCCTATGCACAAGTCGAAAACACTACGGTCGCAAGCCACCCTCTTGTAGAAAAAGCTCAAGAGCTGCTGAAAGAGGCCTACGTAAGACTACAGCGTTGTAAAATTGTAGCCCCCGTAACTGGTATGGTTGCACAGAGAAATGCACAGGTTGGAGAGAGAGTGGAGGCGGGCTCGAAACTTCTTGCCATCGTTCCGCTCGATGAGATCTGGGTATATGCCAACTTCAAAGAGGTTCAGCTCAAAAAGATGCGCATTGGACAATCTGTCAATATGACAGCCGATCTTTATGGCCACTCACTGACTTATCACGGCCGGATCACCGGCATCTCTGCAGGCACGGGTAGCGTCTTTTCTATTATCCCTCCCCAAAATGCTACTGGCAATTGGATCAAGATCGTCCAGAGACTGCCTGTCCGTATCGCATTTGATCCTGAAGAGATCCGCAAAAACCCTCTGAGACTTGGACTCTCCATGGAGGTGACCGTCGACCTACACGATACAGATGGCAGAGTACTTCCCGTCCCCAAAATGCCAACACCCGTCTACCAAACCGATGTCTTTGAGCAGCAGCTGGAGGGTGTAGATAAGGTGATTCAGACGATTATCGAAGAAAATGTTGCCCCCGCATTTTTTGAAGAAACTTACTATCAAAACTTGTGAATGAACCTATCTCCTCTTGCATCCAAAATCCTCAACATAGCCCTCTCTGTTGCGACGTTTCTCATCGTGCTCGACTATTCGATTGCAAACGTCTCGATCCCCTACATCGCCGGAGATCTCGCTGTTAGTTACGACCAGGGCACCTATGTGATCACATCGTTTGCCGTAGGGAACGGGATTGTCCTGGCCATTTCGGGATGGCTCAGCCGCCGTTTTGGAGCGGTGAAGATTCTCCTGGCATCGATTCTTCTCTTTGTTCTGTTCTCCTGGCTTTGTGGTGTCTCATGGCGTTTTGAAATGCTGATCCTCTGTCGCTTTCTTCAAGGAGCTGTTTCTGGTCCCCTGATCCCCTTGAGTCAAACACTCATCTTGGCTCATAACCCTCCCGAAAAAAGAGATCGGGCTCTGGCCCTTTGGAGCCTGGTTGTGATCGTAGGTCCAGTGGTGGGCCCCATTCTTGGCGGATGGATCACATTTGACTACAAGTGGCCTTGGATCTTCTTCATCAATGTCCCGATCGGGCTCTTAGCCGCATTTTTCATCTGGCGGATCCTTGGAAAAAAGGAGGAGAAGAGAGAAAAAATTCACCTCGAATGGACAGGGTTTCTTCTTCTTGCCATCGGCGTTGCCTGCCTGCAAATTTTTCTCGATAAAGGTCAACAATTTGACTGGTTTCGCTCCCCGATCATACGGATTCTTTCTACCACTTCACTTCTCTGCTTAAGTTTTCTTGTACTTTGGGAATATCTTCATCCCAAACCACTCATGGAAGTAAGGCTCGCAAAGATCAGGAGCTTTTGGGTTTCACTTTTGTGTATTGCAACAGCTTATGGAATGTACTTTGGCTCCGTGGTGATCGTCCCACTTTGGCTGCAGACAAATATGGGATATACATCGCCATGGGCAGGGATCGCCGTCGCACCTCTTGGCATTGCGCCTGTTTTACTGGTCTCTTTTGTGCCTAAGATCATGGAAAAGTTTGGCAAACTGATTCCCCTCTTTTGCTCCTTTCTCCTTTTCGCGCTCTCCTCATTCTACACCGCCTACTTCACAACAGATGTCGACATCTGGCATGTTGCCTTTTCGCGCTTTCTCATGGGATGTGGGTTTGTCTTTTTCATCACGCCGCTGATTGCGCTCAGCGTCCAAGATATCCCGAAAGAAAAGGTCGCAAGTGCTGCCAGCATCTTCCACTTCGTTCGGGCAATCTGTGGGGGAATTGGAACTTCACTCTTTACGACGCTCTGGCTCCGCCGCGGCTACTATCACCATGAACGGCTCGGCTCATCACTCACTTCCTATACGGACAATACGCACGAGTTCTTCTCTACTCTGACGCAAGCCGGTATTCCTCAGGAGCAAACGCGAGAACTGCTCAATATCACAGTCGACAATCAGGCCGCACTTCTCTCCATCAACGACTGCTTTTATCTCATGGGATGGCTCTTCCTCGCGCTCTGCGCTCTGCTTCTACTCGCACAAAAAAAGAAGCAGATCTCTCGGGTCACCGGTTAATTCCGGGTGCGGCGGTGTATCGCCGCCGCACTCAAAAATTACTTGTTGCGCACCTTGCTGTGCTTCTTGCCGTAGGCATTGTAAACGAAGCAGCCAAGGATGAGCCAGCCGATCATCTGACCCCAAGTGACGCTTGGAAGCCCAAACATCAGTAAGAGGCAAGAGAGCGTTCCCAACAATGGGACGAAAGGAACGAACGGTGTTTTGAAAGGACGGTGAAGGAGCGGTTGCTTGTAACGGAGCACAAGAATTCCAAAACAGACGATCGCAAAAATAAAGAGGGTTCCCATAGACACAAGCTGTCCGAGGATGCCAACAGGGAAAAGACCCGCAATCACCATACAGATGAGCGTCACCGCAACGGAGGTTAAAAATGGCGTATGGAAACGGTGGTGGATCTTACCAAACATTTTCGGTAAGAGGCCATCATGTGCCATCGTGTAGAAAATGCGCGTCTGTCCCAGCAACATCACGAGAACTACCGACGCTAGCGCAGCCAAAATACCCACTTTGACAAGGAGTCTCATCCAGAGGAAATTCTTGCCAAGAGCATTGACCGCCACAGCAATAGGATCGGGAACGGCGAGCATCGTATATCCGACAATCCCTGTAAGGACGAGAGCCACAATCACGTAGGCAATTGTAGAGATCCCGAGCGACCCGAGCATACCAATCGGCATATCTTTCTGTGGGTTTTTGGCTTCCTGTGCGAGCGTTGAAATTGCATCAAATCCAATGTAGGCGAAGAAGACCACACCGGCTCCACGTAAAATTCCACTCCAGCCAAACTGACCGAAGACCCCAATATTTTCTGGGATAAACGGCTGCCAGTTATCAACATTGATGAAGGCGATGCCGCAAGCGATAAAGAGCAGGATCACTACCATTTTGACAAAAACGAGAACAGTATTCACGCTTGCTGCCATCTCAATACCAATGGCGATCAGAGTCCCGATCAGCCCAACAAGAAGAACAGCTGGTAAATTGATGAGAGCACCGCTTGCATGCCATCCTGAGATTGTATCATAAGCTAGTGGGGCATTCGCAAAGGCAGCAGGGATCGTGATCCCCCAATCTCCAAGCAGACTTGAAAAATAGCCCGACCAGCCTACTGCAACTGTAGCCGATGAGAAAAGGTATTCGAGAGCCACGCACCATCCGATGATCCAGGCAACAAACTCCCCCATCGTTGCATAAGCGTAGGAGTAGGCGCTTCCTGCTATCGGAATGAGGGAAGCAAACTCTGCGTAGCAGAGAGCTACGAAGACGCAAACAAGGGCGGCTAAAAGAAAGGAGAAGACGATACCGGGACCTGCATACTCAGCAGCAGCCTGACCAGTCATGACGAAAATCCCCGCGCCAATGATCGCCCCGATCCCCATCATCGTGAGATTCAGTGGGCCTAAGGTGCGTTTGAGACCTCCGCTTTTTGTCGCTGCCTCGTCGAGGAGCGCCTTGATGCTTTTCTTAGCAAATAAACCTTTAGACATGGCTTCTCTCGGTTAAAAAATTAAAAACGAGGAGCATAGCAGAAGGGGGTAGATCCTGGGAAGCAGAAGAATCAGAATAAAAAGAAGTGGTGCGCGATCAATGATGAACGTTGAACTTGAGGATGCAAGAAAAGGAAATTCTTTTCGTCATTCCCCTCTTCAGCATTCAGCATTTTCCCCCGACGGGTTCCCACTGACGAATGAAATCGAGCAGTTTTTTCTCTGAAGGCTGGGAACGGAGCAGTTGCGACGCCTGGGGATTGCGGCTGAGGTGCGCGATTTTTGCGAGAAGATGAAGGTGACGCTTGTCGTTTGAAGAAAAAAGGAAAAAGAGCGCATGGACTGGCTCCCCGTCAAGAGCTCCATACTCCAAAGGCTTTTTGGGAAAGACAACGACGACAGTGTCCGAGGGACCTTGGAGCAAAAAGTCTCGTGCATGGGGGATTCCTATTCCATGACCGACAGCTGTGGGCATGAGATTTTCTCGATCGAGAAGAAGTTCTGAAAGAACTTCGGCATCGAGGCCCAATTTCGGTGCGACAACCTTCATCGTCGTTCGAATAACCTCTTCTTTTGTCTCCCCTTCGGCGTGAGGAAATACACCCCCATTATGGATCGCGCGATAGAGACTAAACTGCTGAAGTCCGCCCTTGGATAAGGTAGCCGACGGCTCATCTTTCAAAAGAAAGCCCTCCTTGGCAGCTTCCTGTTTGAACCCCATCATCCAGTTTTCAATTTCAATTCGACTGAATCGATATTGATGATTCAAGCGATAGGCGGGAATTTTTCCAGTCGCTAACCAGCGTCGAATCGTCTTTTCCGATACGTTGAGCAGTTCGGCAACATCTTTCACTTTTAGATCCATATTTCCCCTAATGCAGTTCTGTGTTCGATCCTTCTATGTTCCTTGGAAGAGAGCCACCACTTCTTGTGCGTTTTTAGCTTTCAGAAGTTTTTTTCGTCTCTCCTCATCCTTAATCGCCATGGTGATCTTCGAAAGGATATACAAGTACTCTGTCTGCTGGCGGGCAGGCCCTCCGATCATAATGATCAGACGAACAGGGGCTCCATCTAGCGAGTTCCACTCTATCCCTTTTCCTTGCTGAATCCCAATCGCAATAAAAAAATCGTCATATTTTTCTAATTTTGCATGAGGAATTGCAACCCCCATGCCCACACCTGTTGAAACAATCTTCTCCCGTTCCAAAATTGCCTGGAAATACTCCTCCTTATCTTGGAGAGCTCCCTGAGCATCCAAAAGGTCGACTAAAGAGCGAAGAGCCTCGTCTCGTGTGGTGGCGTGCAAAAACGAGACCGAACCCGCCTTCAAGTACTTGTCGATCGATACAGGTTTTTTACGCAGATTAATGCGCTCCAGTATGGCCAAAGCCTCCTGCTCCTCTTGCTGTTCCAACAAGACTCTCCTCTCTTGCAAACACCGCGCGTACAACTGGCGCGACGACGAGCTGCGCAATGCGCATCTTGGGTGTAATTACAAAGGAAGTTTTGCTGTGGTTGATCAGGATCACCTTTATCTCTCCGCGATAATCCGCATCGATTGTCCCAGGAGAATTGAGTACCGTAATTCCATGTTTTAGAGCAAGCCCGCTACGCGGCCTCACTTGAATCTCGTAACCCTCTGGAATGGCGCAGCTAATGCCAGTGGGAACCAGGATCGTGGATCCGGGCTCTAAAGTGAGCTCCTCTTTTATGCATGCGCGCACATCCGCACCTGCAGCAAGCTCTGAGGAGTAGACAGGAAGAAACTCTTCGTCTTCGACTAATATAGAAATGTGAATCATTTTGACTTATTACTCTTCGGAGTGAGCCATCAGCTCTTCCATCGAGCGCGCACTCCCATCCTGATGAGTGCGATCATTCCCCATGAAAAAGTCGATCAGCGTATACAGCCTATCTTTTAATTCATGGCGATTTACAATGCAATCGATCATCCCTTTTTCTAAAAGAAATTCCGATTTTTGTGCCCCAGGTGGGAGCTTTTGCCGAATCGTCTGCTCAACGACACGCGGCCCGGCAAAGCCGATGAGGGCATCGGGCTCTGCAATAATGACATCTCCGAGCGCTGCAAAAGAGGCTGTAACCCCTCCCGTCGTCGGATTGGTAAGAACAGAAATATAAGGGAGTCCATCGTCGTGAAGGTGGGCAAGCGCCGCAGAGGTTTTTGCCATCTGCATCAGAGAGAAGATAGACTCTTGCATCCGCGCACCGCCAGAAGCGGAAACGATGATGAGAGGAAGCTTCTTTTGTTTGGCGTACTCAATGAGGCGCGTCAGACGCTCTCCGACCACTGAACCCATCGATCCACCCATAAAACTAAAATCTAGAACACCGAGAGCCGCTTTCAACCCCTTTAAAGTACACGTTCCGACGATCACGGCTTCGTCACGCCCCGATCTTTTTTGAGCACTTTTAATCCGATCCGCATAGGGTTCTGTATCGACAAATGTAAGAGGATCGACGGGTTTTAAAGACGAAAACAACTCGACAAAACTTCCCTCATCCGCAAGCAGGGCAATGCGCTGAGTTGCTGTGAGTCGATTGTGATGACCGCACTTGGGGCAGAGTTGCCAGGTCCGCTGAAGCTCACTGTCGTGAACAAGTTCATGACACTTTGGACACTTGGCCCACCCATTAAAACCATCTTTCTTAGAAGAAGAAAGTTTAATTTTAGGTTTAATTCTAGAGAATAGTCCCATAATTAGAAAATTTTACCAAAAATATTAGAAAAAAACAACCTTTCAAATTATTTCATTGCCATTGCGTACCGCTCTTCAACATTCCGCCAATTGATGATTTTCCAAATATTTTTTACATAGTCTGCACGGACGTTCTTGTATTGGAGGTAGTAGGCATGCTCCCACACATCAATTCCGAGAAGAGGAACGTGACCCTGCGTACTTAGAGGATCTTGATTTGAGCAGGTCGTCATAACCAGCTCCTTCAAAGATTTATTATAACCCAGCCAGCCCCAACCAGAACCCTGAATTCCCACAGTGTGCGCGCTGAACTTCTCGATAAACCCTTCCAGGCTGCCAAATTGCTTCTGAAGAGCCTGCATAAGCTCGCCCTTAGGTGGTGTTCCACCCCCCTTCGAAGTTGGCGCTAAGTTTGTCCAGAAAATCGAATGGTTTACATGTCCGCCGCCGTTGAATTTTATAGCCTGCTGCAACCCGATCATTGCTCCAAGGTCACCTTTACTCATTGCTTCAGACGATTTTTCAAGCGCCGCATTGAGATTATTGACATAGGCTTGATGGTGCTTGGAATAATGGAGCTCCATGATCTCACCAGAAATCACTGGCTCGAGCGCACTAAAATCATAGGGAAGCTCAGGAAGTTTATAAGGTGTTTGTGCCATACGATCACTCCTTTATGAGGATTAAGAAAGCGATCATAGCGTATTGAAAGCAGAACGCAAAGTGCAAAGTGCAAAACTAGAATGAGGAGGACAGAGCTTTCTCCGTAACAGGGCCAATCGCGAGAAGCTTTTTATCTCGAGGAAGTCGTCCATAGATTTGCAGAAACGCCCTCACCGTCGAGGGACTCGTAAAAACGATCTCATCGACGTTTGCAAGTTCGGGTATCGGCTCCAATTTTTGTGGAAGCGTATCATAGAGATCACATGCAAAAAATCGCACATTTAGCTTTTTCAAAAATACCAGCAGCTCCTCACGCGCAATCGAAGAGCGCGGCAAAAAGATGTGCGCCTTCTCAAGCTCTTGCGCTTGCAAAAGCTCGATGATCCCCTCTTGCGTCTCATCTTGAGCCACAAGATCCGCTTGTATACCGTGCAGAGAGAGATGCCTTTCCGTGACCCTGCCAATCGAGACAATCGTTTTTCCCGAGAGAAGGTTTTTATCTTTCCCGAGCTCCCTCAAGTGCGCAAAGAAAATCTCCACCGTATTTTTACTCGTGAAGATGAGATGTGTGTACTCTTCTAACGCATCATAAGCGCGCTTCACTTCAGGAAGATGTGCATCGCGCGGCACAACCTTGATCACCGGGTAATGAATGAGATGTCCTTCCGCAGGAAAGTGGGTCGGGCTCGTGCCAAGATAGAGCGTTGTTTTCATAAGTTTCATTAAGCCAGAACACCCAATTTATTTGGGTACTCAGGCAAAGATCTTGTAATTCCTACAATCTTTTTCCACAGGTCGTGCATCGACCTATCAGAATCAAAGAGACCTCCTTACGTCGGCCCCAAAAAGATCAAAAATCAATGTCCAGATCCAATTGCCAATGGTCCAATGACCAATGTCCTAACAGAACGTCCGCACAGGAGCAACGCCGATGTGCTCACGGCCGTAGATGCTGACGTGGACGCGGAGGCCGCCGGCGCCAAAGCCCCCAACAATCAGTCTGTAGTCTCGAGTCTCCTCCTGACAGCGTGTGTATGTCCATGGATTGTCTGACATGATTCTCATACCCGTACAAGCATATTTCATGAAAGCACAGAAGATTGTGTCCTGGACATGTGGAAACTCGAAACCGGCTGGGATGAGACCTTCTTGCTCTTGAACTGTTTTGTTTCGTCCAAAGACTCTATTCGGAAATGCAATCCAGCAATCGGCAGCTGTGGGTGAATTGCCGTGTTCTTTATGCGCGTACGAGAAAAAGCATTGAAACTTTGTGCCATGTTTCTTGGCGAGCTGTTCGGCATTGTTGGCCGTTATGCCTGCTGGACACCAGTACAAGGAATAAAGCTCGGTGACTTTTTGGATGTTCGGAAAGGCTTTTAAAGCCTCTGCATTGAAATGTTGAGAAAGAGGGGCTTGCATTTCGTCGTCGATTTCGAGAGGAAGAGATTTCTGAGGATTACATTTTTTTTCTCCGAATAGAAATTTCCCGATATTCGTCTGTTGGAATACAAGTGTTCGGAGCTCACGTTCTCCTCCGGCAGCTTTCTCCACCTCTGCAAGCCCAAATAGATCGCCCTTTTTAAGATATTGCATGACGAGGCTGCCCGTTCTACCCGTTAGTGAAATTTCTGTTCGTGTGATGGCATCGTAGACGACATCATACCCGTGCGGGCCGGTCCACTCGGTGACCCAATCTTGAGGTTCTGGGAAAAGATATTGGGTCACAAGCCGGACAAGGGATGGCGGGAGAGAAGGAGCGCCGGCGGAAACAGCTTGGTTAACAAGGTTCCCACTGTTATATGTCTGCATTGAACTAACCGCTTGTGTTGATGTGCTCATAATTTCAGTTCCATTAAAAATTATTAATTTATAGCATCCTATCACAGTAAAAAGTAAAAGCAAAACGGTTGGTTTTTGTAAAATTATTATTTTATAATTAAATTTTTTTAACTATCAAATCCGAAAAGACCTTCGTCTCGACCTGGCGAAACAAAATCCTTAAGGTGCGAAAGCCTTGCGCCAGCTGCGTAGCAGTGGGTTTAGCCGCTTCTGAAAAGCGGGACTTGTGCTGCGATGGAGAGCAAGCACACGGTAGCGAGAGGGAGTGGGCTGCCAGGATACAGGTTTTAGATTTGCTTGCTTGGCTAGAAAATCGGGTAAGAAGCCAATTTCTGCTGTATCGGAGCAGATGTCGGCGATGAGTGACCAGCTCGGCAGCCTTGCTTTGATGGGAAGTGGTTCACCGTGCATCTGTTGCCATTTTTGCTGGAGAGCAAGAACTTCGATCTGATCTTCAGGTAGTAGGACAGGACCATGAGGAGCCCCCCTTTGGCTCGAATAGAGCTGGAAACTGCCCTTACCCACCTCTGTTGCTACTACTCCCTCCCAGGGGGAATTATCTAGAACTAGAGC
Organism: Chlamydiae bacterium Ga0074140; assembly: GCA_001464115.1. Taxonomy (GTDB): domain Bacteria; phylum Chlamydiota; class Chlamydiia; order Chlamydiales; family Rhabdochlamydiaceae. The sequence goes on from LNES01000006.1 coordinate 272,578, forward strand.
AACATCCGCCTCATCTCGCAAAATGGCGCCATAGGCAGCGTCAGGCCGCATCAATTTAAGATCTATTGGCTCAAGAGGTAGAACAGCAAGGATAGAGACGCGGGCCATGGCGCGCGTGGTAGCAAGACGGACCGGTAGAGTGCTCTCTGTCGAGACACTCTCGCGGAGATCTTTCAGCCACTCCTCTGCTCGGGGAAGGAGAAGCTCACCTTCCTTTGTCAACCGAAACTGTCTTCTCTCATGCGTACACAACTCTCGCCCGAAAGCCTCTTCGACTCGCAGGATCGCCGCACTTGCCGCACTTTGGCTTAAATGATGGAGGGTTGCAGCTTGCCCTAGACTTTTAAAACGGGCCGCTGTTATGAAGAGGTCGAGGTCGGCGATTCTCAAATCCCTGAGGGAGGCGAGTTTTGCTTTTGCCATTGAATATCGATACTGTCGATTTATCTGTTCGAATATATCGACAATACAAATATTTGGCGAGAGCTTTAGACTTCAGAATTATTTAAGGGGAGAAAGATATGGGTGCGAGCATTTTGAAGTTCTTTCAATGGATCTGCCGATTTAACTTCGGCGACTTCGAGAAAGAGGAGTTTAAAAAATTCGTGCGGATGGGGCTTATTTTCGCCCTCATCATCGGCGTCTATTGGACGCTTCGCCCCTTGAAAGATGCGATTTTTATTCAGCTGGTCGACAAACTCCACCTCCCTTATGCCAAGACCGTGTCGGTACTCGCCCTCTTACCCCTTGTCATGTTCTACACGAAGCTTCTCCATCGCACCTCTCGCGAAAGAATGCTCATTATCCTCCCAACTTTTTATGGGATTTCCGTATTCGTGTTCAGCATTTTGATCATGATGGCGCAAGGTTCGCCCGAAGAGGTCGCTATGCGGAGCACTCTTACGAATATCTCAACAAAAATACTCGGATATGTCTGGTATCTCTTCGTAGAGAGCTTTGGATCGCTTGTCGTTGCGCTCTTCTGGGCATTTGCAGCTGACACCACAAAACCCGACTCTGCGAAACGCGGGTTCCCCTTTGTCGTTGCACTCGGACAAATGGGAGGAATCATCGCTCCCTATGGCATAGGAGGCCTCCCACACCGCCTTGGCCTCTCAACCGACTTCCTTTCGCTCGCGTTCTTGAGTGTGCTTATTCTCTTAATCATTCCTATGGTTCGCTACTTCTTGCGTGCAACGCCTAAAGATCTACTCACTGCCTTCTTTGGAGCAAAGATCGAAAAAGATGATGTGGAACCAGGATTTTTGGAAGGGTTAAAGTTGATGCTCAAACACCGCTATCTTCTCGGGATTTTTGCTGCCAACTTCATCTACGAAATCGTCGTCACGATCTTCGACTTTAACTTCAAGCTTGCCGCAAGCACAGAGTATTCAGGTGTTGCTCTCAGCCACTACCTCAGCTTGTACGGTTCGAGCGTCAATATTGTTTCACTCGCCTGCTTGCTCTTAGGTATCAGCAACGTCACCCGCTTCCTCGGTGTCGGCACAGCTCTTGCTGCGATGCCAGTGATCGTAGGATGCGCACTTGCCGGCTTTTTGGCCCTTGATAGCCTCACATTCCTTTTTGGATTGATGGTGGGATCAAAAGCGATCAACTACGCATTGAACGGCCCCGCCTTGAAACAGCTCTACATCCCCACATCACACAACGTGCGCTTCAAAGCCCAGGCCTGGATCGAAACCTTCGGCTCTCGCGCCTCGAAGGAGACAGGTTCTATTTTCAACATGCTCCTCTCTCCTCTGCAGTCGGCTTTCGGTGCGGTGGCGGGTCGCGCGCACTACCTAATGCTGAGCGGCGCCTTCGGTTTCCCTCTCCTCGCATTCTGGTTCATCGTGGCGATCTTCCTTGGCCGCTCTTTCAAGAAGGCTGTGGCTGAGAAGAAGGTGATCTGCTGAGACAGGCTAGGTTGTAAAAATTTCATGCTTTCAAACAGCCCATAGACATGTCGGGTGACACCGCACTGCATGTCAGTGTCCCCTGCGACCCCCTTGCGCCTCACCTCGCTTTGAAAAATCCCGTCCTCGGAGGCGAGGTGTGCAAAGCACTACCCCGCCCGCTCCGCTCTCCTGTGGTGTGATTTTTCTGCGCGATCTGAGTCGTCGGGCTGCGACAAGCACTCCCTCCCCGTTCGTTCCTCACGGGGCCCCTTCCTTGTCATGTCGCAGTGCCAGGGTATACTGCTAAGCGCAGCTTTCACATTCTTAACTTGACACTGAGAGGGCGACACGCAGTGCTCGCCTCAACCCCCGACATGTCTATGGTAAACTGCTAAAAACTACACAACTTTATTAAGAGGGGCAAAAAGCTGTTCGATTTCGTGATCATCGTCACGGGCAAGAACCGCCAGTTTTCCCTGTAGGGGAACGGTGTTGCCTGAGAGCTTCAGGCGGTTCAAATGTGTGAGATTAAGGCGGATGATTGCTGCTTCAGCAACGACGAGGCCATCGAAAGCGCGCTCTTCTAAAAGTTGGAGTCTTTTTTCTATAGTGCCGCGCACATCGATTACGCGAAGATCGGAGCGAAGAGCTTTAATCGCCTGCTCGCGTCGTTCAGAGGAGGCGCCTATACGAGCTCCTTGAGGAAGAGTTGCGAGCGTTTCCCCGTTGCACAACACAAGACTATCACTGGGATCTACTCCACGCGTCAGAGCGATGAGCTTAAGACCGATAGGAAGTGGATCGGGAAGATCTTTTGCGGAATGGATGGCGAGCCGACATTTCCCTGAGAGAATAAGCTCATCGACCTCCCGGGTAAAAAAATCGGTTTTGTCAAGAGTTCGAAGCGAGGTTTTAAGATCGAGATCTCCCCTGGTTTCCACCCATTTGCAGGAGAATTGCACATCCGGATGAAATTTTCTAAGCTCCTCAAGTACTTCTACGACCTGTGCCCGCGAAAGTTTTGAAGAACGTGCCGCGACTTCAATCACCCTACTTGCCAATAAGCGCACCGGTTGCCTCTTCTACAAACTCGATACCATGCACAGAGATCTTTTTCAAAAGATCCGAAGAGAGCTCCTTTAAATTGCGCTTCGGAAGAATGCAGCGCTGGAACCCCATATGGATCGCCTCTTTGAGGCGCGACTCGATGCGGGGAACAGCGCGAACCTCACCTCCAAGCCCCACCTCACCGATTACAACTGTGTCGTGATCGACAGGGCGATTCGAGAAAGAGGAGGCGATTGCCATCAGAATACCGAGATCTGCTGCTGGCTCAAAGATACGCATCCCTCCTGCAACGGAGACAAACACATCACAACGATGAAGATGGTATCCCATCCGTTTTTCCAAAACGGCGAGAAGAAGTGCAAGCCGGTTCTGATCAAGGCCGCTCGAACGTCTGGTGGATGTCGCGAATGCAGAAGCGCCAACAAGCGATTGCACTTCTATGAGAAAGGGGCGTGTTCCCTCGACGGTCGGCACAATCACCGATCCTGGAGCCTCGCGCATTCTCTCCTGCAAAAAGAGGGCGGAGGGATTGGCAATCTCGCGGAGTCCTTCACTGCTCATTTGAAAGACAGCAATCTCCTCACTTGGGCCAAAGCGATTTTTTACTGTACGGATCAGCCTGCATCCTTGCTGGCGCTCGCCATCAAAATCGAGAACTGTATCCACAAGGTGTTCAAGCACTTTGGGCCCTGCAATCTCTCCAGATTTTGTCACATGCCCAATGAGAAAGGTTGAGATCCCAAGCCCCTTCGAAAGATGGAGAAGCTCTGTGGTGATTTCACGCACCTGCGTGACACTTCCGGGTGCAGAGGGAAGTTCGCTCTTATAGAGGATCTGAATCGAGTCGACGATCAAGATATCGGGCTTTAATTTTTCGATCTGGGCTTTGATGTGGGAAAAAAGGGTCTCATTGAGGAGAAAGAGGCTATCTCCAGCAATTTTCAATCTCTCAGCGCGAAGAGAAGTCTGTTCAACGGATTCCTCGCCGCAGATGTAGAGAACGGTGAGTCCCTGAGAAGCCAGCGCATGAGAGATCTGCAACATAAGCGTCGATTTTCCCATACCGGGATCTCCACCTAGAAGAATAAGCGATCCAGAAACGATCCCCCCGCCGAGCACGCGATCAAATTCGGCAAGACCTGTTTGTATACGCCGGAAATCCCCCTTTTTAACCTCTTTGAGTCGCATAGGCTGTGAAGGCTGCTTATCGCTCATTTCAAAACGGCGTTTTGCATCCACCACCTCAACTTCCTGCGCAAAGGTATTCCACTTGCGGCAGACGGGGCAGCTGCCCGTCCATTTTGCTTGACGATGACCGCAATCGTTACAACTCCAAAACTCTTTTTGTTTTGCCATAATCGTTATTCAATTTTGTTCAGTTTTGAAGAGAGATCGGGCACGCACACGGGCACGGGCACGAAAGAAGTCCCTTGCGCCATCTTTGTCAGCATAGCGACAATCCTCATTAACAGTTCTCGCCCTTTCAAATATTGTGACTCTTGTACAAGATATAGACGCCGGCATATATCCAAAATTGCGGCGCACTCAGTTGCAGAGCGTTTTGCTATACGATAAAATTTGCCTTTTTCTGCAGTCGAATATTCTCCTGCACCTTCTGCGATATTCAGTGGAACCGACGTACCTGCTCTTTGGAATTGATCAGCGAGATAGGATCTTCCCTTCGGAAGATGTTGAACAATAGTATTTATCAAAACAACAAGTTCTATTGCGGCTTGGTATACATCCAATTTTTCATGATCAAAATAATTCACAGATTATTCCCACTCCTTCTTCATCTTTCGTGCCCGTGCCCGCGCGCGTGCCCGTTCCCTCTTCATTCATCGTTTATTTTTTGAAGGGCGTCCTCTGCGGCGGCTTGTTCGGCGATTTTTTTTGATCCGCCTGTTCCTCGACCGACGATTTTTCCATCTATCAGCGCCACCACTTCAAACTGCTTGCTATGATCGGGACCAAATTCTCGCTCGACCTTGTATACGGGAGGTGAGCCGTGGTGTTTCTGTGCGTAATCTTGTAGCTCTGCTTTCCAGTTGCGAGAAGGGGTCTTCAGTCCATCTTCGAGATCCTTTTGGAAATGGCAGAGGAAAAAGCGTCTCGCCTCGTCCATTCCTCCGTCGAGATAGATCGCTCCGACAATCGCTTCAAAGAGATCAGCGAGAATCGTCTCGCGCCCTCTGCCCTCATTCATCCGCTCCCCTTTTCCGAGAAGCACATGCTCCCCGATTTGGAGTTTTTGGATGTAGCCGGCACAAGCCTTGGCCTCAACAACTTGTGCACGGAGGTGGGAGAGCTCGCCTTCTGGCTTCTGAGGAAAGTAGTGAAAAAGAAAGTCGGAAATGATCACTCCCAAAACTGAATCTCCTAAAAACTCCAACCGTTCGTTGTTCTCTGTAATAAGATCGCGATGTTCGTTGAAAAAGGAGCGGTGAACAAAGGCGGTGAATAAAAGGTTTTTATCCTTGAAAACATAACCGATCCTCTCTTCGATCTTGTCAGAACTCATGTGGAGGGAATCAAAAAGAGAACTCATTTGACGGCTTCTGCAAAAGTTTTTACAAAATTGTCCTGCGAAAAGAGCTCTGCTTGAGGAGTGTTGAGCCACGCAGAAATATTCGCAATATACTGCTCATACTCTGCTTTACCCATCTTTTTAAGAAAGCCATAAAGCTCTTCTAAATCTTTAAATTTTCGACGGTCGATATAGCAGTTCGCGGGAATGTAGCTTTCGATATTACTCGCTCCCCAATAAACCGGCACACATCCTGCTGAAAATGCGTCGAAAATCTTCTCTGTAATGTACCCCTTTCTGCCCTCAATGTTTTCATAACAGATGCAGAAACGATAATTTTTCATCACTCCGATCTTATCCTCAGGAGCTCCTCGATAATTGGCATAGTTTCCAGACTCCCACCCGCGTCCGTAAAATTCGAAATCCCCTGTTTTTTTCTGCTCAAAAAAATCGATCGCATCTTTGCGCGCAGAGTAGAGTTCCTGTGGATGTCGGCTTTGTCGGTTAGAATTGACTAGGGTACATAATTTTTTTTCTTCGAAGGAGGGCCGCTTCTCAATCATCGGCTGCAGGACAGGATAGTAGAACTTAAATGCATGAACATTGTCGACGAGATCATCGTCCCACGTGTAGATCTTACTAAACTGCTCTTGAACTTTTTTTGTATAAAGATGTTTTTGAACTGTGGGTGGCTCCCACATAAAAAGAACAAGCTTCTCCTTGGGGATGCGTGAGAGATCCAACTTTTTAAACTTCTGACCGACATTCCAGAAGACGATGCGCGACACCTCTTTTGGCAGCGTGAACGCGCGTTTCTCCTTTTTCTGTAAAAAGGGAATGTAAGGAGCAAAATCGGAAACGACGACGGTGCGTCCACTCGGTTCCACAACGTTTTTCATTTTTACAATTAAGCTATCTTGCTCCGACATCGGCCAATCAGGAACGATCTCGATACGGTTGGCGGAAAGACTCAGAGGCAAAAGAAGAAAAAATAGCGCCTTTTTAAACAGCATTCTTCTAAAATACCTACCTGTATGGCTAAGGTCAACCCACACTTTTTAGACATCAAGCGGGAATATATCTTTCCAGTGATCGAACGCAAGCTGGAAGAGCTCAAAAAAGAGCGTCCGGATGTGGAGATCATCAACCTCGGCATCGGAGACGTGGCTCTCCCCCTTGTTCCTTCTATTGTCCGAGCAATCTGCGATGCTGTTCAAGAGATGGGACAGCAGAAAACTCTACGCGGCTACGGCCCTTCGGAGGGCTACCTATTTTTAAAGAGGGCGATCGCAGAAAATGAGTACTCTCATTTAGGAATTGCTCCCGAGGAGATCTTTATCTCCGATGGGATCAACACCGACATCGTCAATATTCTCGATCTTTTTGAAGAGGACAATACGATTGGTATTACCGATCCCACCTACCCTGTTTATTTAGACGCGAGCATCATGAGTGGCCGAGGGAAAAAGTTGATCTCCCTTCCTTGTCTTCTAGAAAATGGATTTACTCCTCGCCCTCCAAAGGAGGCTTGCGATCTGATCTTTCTCTGCTCTCCGCAAAATCCCACAGGTGTAGCGCTCACGCACGATCAACTGAAACAGTGGGTCGATTATGCGAAGAAGCATCAGGCGATTCTTCTATATGACAACGCCTATGTCGCCTTCGTCACTTCTCCTTCTGTGCCCAAAAGTATCTATGAGATTGAAGGAGCAAAAGAGGTTGCGATCGAATTCCGCAGTTTTTCAAAAACAGCAGGATTTACGGGCTTACGTTGCGCCTACACAGTTCTTCCCAAATCTCTGACTGCGCTGATGGGAGAGAAGAAAATTTCTCTCCATCCCTTATGGTCAAAAAGACAGAACACAAAATCCAACGGCGTCTCCTACCCGATCCAGAAGGGAGCTGAAGCTGCATTCTCTCCTGAGGGGGTCCGCGAAACACGCGCCCAAATAGATACCTATTTAACGCAAGCTACAACTCTTCGAAAGGGGCTAGAAAAACTCGGCCACCGCTGCTGGGGAGGCGTCGACGCTCCCTACATCTGGTGGGAAACACCCAATGGCCTCACCTCCTGGGAGTTCTTCGATCTCCTTCTTAAACAATGCCATCTCATCTCCGTCCCCGGCTCTGGATTCGGCAAGTGCGGCGAGGGGTATGTACGTCTATCCGCATTTACCATGGCGGAGAAGGCCCAAGAGGCTTTGAGAAGAATTGAAAAGCTTTAGTCTTTAACAGGGAGGTAAAAATGAGCACTCTAGTAACCAGTGCGGTTGCTTCACAGACAGCCATATTGCCGAAAGAACTCCTCGGCCTTGTTCTTGCCTACCATGGACCAGACCCACGTGAGATGGTTATGATCACGGTAACAAATCACGATATGGGGATGAAATGGCATCACATAACTTGGGAGGTCTCTTTTAATTTTCAAAGGATCGAACAAGTATTTGGAGAGTTTTTGAAGCTTGCGGCACACTTTGGTTGTCAAAAGTTTGTGTATCCGAATATCCGCGAGGCCGCATCCCCTGTCTATGCTATCGTGGAGAATCAGCGCGTAGCAAATATCAGCCTACTCACACAGATCCGCAACCCGATCCAGTCCGAAAACCCCGCCCTTACCCGTATCCGCGGACTCCTCCAAACACATTCAATTATCGATACAACATCCAAGGATCCGGTTAAGCGCAGCCAAACAACAGTGATCATCGATGCCGCTAAGGAGAAGATTCTTACGCAGCAGGTGAACAGGTCGGTTGCTGATCCTTAGCGGTTTTGCGACATTTTGTGACACAATTTGCGACATTTTTATCGTATTTTTGTCACAAAACGCAGAAAGGTCTTGCAAAACCTCTATTTTTGCGACATAATAAAGAAAAAATCGTCACAAAAACATGCCTTTTCGCCCCCATTTCACAATTTCTATCCAGATAGCCTCTACCCTGACGGCGATTGAGCATACCCGAGGATTTCTAGAGGCAGCCAATCTCTCTAAAGATTGGATTGCCAGAATGCAGGCGCGGGCGCTCGTCCTAGAAGCCCACCACACAACACATATCGAAGGCACGCATCTTAGTTTGGATCAGTCTGAAAAGCTACTTTCGGGCGAGAAAATGTCCGGAGTAGATTCTGATGACGTCAAAGAGCTACTAAATTACCGAAAGGCTTTTGATTTCGTAGCCGATTATGTTTTCTCCGAAGGACGCATAACCGAAGGCCTAATTCGAGAGATTCACAAACGGCTGGTCGAAGGAGTGCGTGGAAATAGCGCTCTTCCTGGGCAGTACAGAGCCGTTCAAAACTACGTTGCAAATTCGGTTACGAAAGAGATCATTTATACTCCCCCTGCCCCCTACGATGTTCCCCTTCACATGGCAGAGCTTGTGGATTGGCTCCAAAACGAACGAACGCTTCCTCCAGTTTTAGTAGCGGGCATTGCGCAATTTCAACTTGTTCACATCCACCCTTTTTTAGACGGGAATGGAAGAACGGCTAGACTTTTATCAACTCTATGCCTTTATCGATCAGGTTATGACTTTAAGAAGCTCTTCACGATTAGCGAATATTACGATCGGAATCGACAGGAGTATTACAAGGCACTCCAATCGGGCAGAAATAGCAACATGGATATGACTGCCTGGCTCGAATATTTCTGCAGCGCTTTAGAAACTCAAATGCGTGAAATCCGATTCAAAGGATCCCAGGTGATAAAATTGGATCTTCTGGTAGATCGATACAAACTTTCTGAAAGGCAAAAACAGGTCCTGGAGAGACTCCTTGAAAAAGAGGAAGATTTTACAATTCAAGAATATGAGAGACTCTGTCCAGGAATCCACAGACGCTCTCTACAGAGGGACCTTTCCACCCTAATAGAAAGAGGTCTCATCACTCAAATAGGGATCAAAAAGGCAGCGCGATATAGATTGATTCGGCTGGATTAGCCAGAACTGCAACTCACCGCACTCCAAATAAATTGGCAGCCATCTGTTTGCTGGTGGCGATTGCGTCATTCACAGAAGCGCCGGATAGGTAGTTCCCGACGAGATGAAGATGCGGAGAAAAAGCATGCGCCGCGTGCTGCAGTGCTTGAATGCGAGAAGCATGGCCGAGTTCATATTGAGGAAGGCCACGCGCGATCTTTGTCACGCCAACGAAATCGGGTTTTTTGTGAATGTGTAAATGCCTTTCGAGAGCATTTAGTGCTCGCTTCTCTTCGCTTCCGCCCGGCGAGAGCATCACGGTAAGGCGCGTCTCTTCGACAGAGCGATTTTGTTGAGGGAAGAGGTTAGAGTCAAAGATGACGCCGAAAACATCCTCGTTTGCATGCGCGGGAACGAGATAGCCAAATCCCTTTTTCGTTAAAACTGGAGAGTGAAATCCGATATTTACGGTAGCAATGTCGCGTGTCGGGAAGTTCATCTGGAGGCTGAGGAGTTTACAGAGTTCGTATGGAGGGAGTGCGGAAAAGACCCGGTCGGCCTGCCACTGTCCCTCTGTGGTTATAATGGTGATTCCATTTGAAGAGGTGTGAAGAGACTGCACACTTTGTCCGTGAAGAATTTTACCCTTTAGTTTTTCGCGCAACGTTTCAAGAAGTTGTTCACTGCCCCCTCGCAAAGAAAATAGGGTGGAAGGAGCTTTCTTTTTCTTTGAAAAAAATGCTCGTGTGAGTGATCCATGCTCCTCCTCCCACCTCTTCACATGAGGAAAGCAGGCGCTCATCGAAAGCCGTTTCATATCTCCGGCGTAGATCCCCACTACAAGCGGATCAAACATCCGTTCGGCTGTTTTTTGATTAAACCGCCTTACAGCGAAATCCCAGATACTCTCCTCTTCACGTGCTGGTGCTCTCTTCCACTCGGTGAAAAGAGCCAAGAGAAGCGGCCTCGTCAAAGGAGAGAATAAAAAAGCAAACGGGTTAGAGGGAAACTTGTGCAGTTTCTGTTTGTATAGGATATGCCGACCTTGCGCGGCTTTATCGGCATAGATGATCTCGTTTGTGAGTCCGAGTTCGTGAATGAGTTCTAAGAGCGCTTTGGAGCGGCCTTCTTGAAACATCCGGGGACCTCGTTCGAAAAAAAAGGGCATCGATTCCCAACTGCCCATAAGCCCACCAACCCGCTCTTCTTTTTCAAGAAGGAGAATTTCATTCTGGCTCTGCTGGGAGAGTTTCCAGGCAAGTGAAAGCCCCGAGATTCCCCCTCCTAAAATGATCAACCGTGTCTTTTTTTTCACCTTCGCCTAAACTCCAGTAGCTATGGAAGAGATTACAACATTTCTGAAATCTTTGCGTGAGTCGATTCTCTCTGCATTCCTCGATCTAGAAAAAAAGCCTTTGCTGGAGCGGAAAAAGTGGAACTACCATGCGGGTTCGGGTGGCGGTGAGATTGGCGAGATCCGAGGAGACGTTTTTGAACGTGCAGCTGTCAACTTTTCTGCGATCCAAGGATCTTCGTTTCCCATGCAGGATGGGAGCGGCCCTTTTTTTGCAACGGGCGTGAGCCTCATCACGCACATGGCAAACCCTCATGCTCCTACTGTTCATATGAACCTGCGCTTCATCAAAACTGAGGAGAAGTTCTGGTTTGGCGGAGGCTATGATCTCACCCCAATGGGTTTTCCTTATGAAGAGGACACCAACCACTTTCATAGGGTTGCAGAAGAAACTTTGGGTCCCGCCCTGTACAAAGAATTTTCGCAGAATGCGGCAGAGTACTTCTATATCCCGCATCGCAAAAAAGAGCGTGGCATCGGCGGCATCTTCTTCGACCACTTTAATCGAGGTGATTTTGAAAAAGATTTTGCGCTCTGGAAAAGCATTGGGGATAGCTTCTTAGAAACGATCCTTCCGATCTATAAGCGGCGTATTCATACACCTTTTTCTGCCGAAGAACGAGAAACGCAGCTCAAGATGCGCGGCCACTATGTCGAGTTCAATCTCCTTTACGACCGCGGCACCCAGTTTGGATTCCGCTCCGGCGGCAATCCCGATGCAATTCTCTGCTCCATGCCCCCTCTCGTGAGCTGGTGATACCAAATATCAGAAAAAATGTTGAGTTTTGCAAGAAGGCTGCACAAATTTTTTGTCTGGAGCAAGTGACCATTGCCGGATGGCAAGGCGCGAGTGAAGACGGAAAATTTGTTGCAAAGCCGACGCGGCACAACTCAACGGTTTTTCTGATATTTGGTATGATTAACGCATACCTCCGGAAATAAAAAAGGTCTCACCAGTAATCCATGAGGCGTCGTCCGACGCAAGAAATACAACGGTGGGAGCAACATCTTCGGGTTTGCCAATTCTACCAAGAGGTGTTTGTGATTGGACTTGTTTGCGAAAATCACTCTCTGTAATTCCTTGCGAGTGGGTTCCCTCTGTTTCCACCATGCCAGGAGCAACAGCATTTACACGAATCTTACGAGGGCCAAGTTCTGATGCAAGACTTCTTGTGATCGCATTCACAGCACCCTTTGTGGCGCTATAAACAGCTGCATTTGGAACGGATCCTGTGCTGACAACAGAGCTAAGATTTATGATGCTTCCTCCGGATTCTCCAAAATGTTTAACGGCCTCCTTTGATGCGAGGAGAGGGCCAAGCACGTTTAAATCGAACTGTTTATGAAAATGTTCTGGCGTCACCTCTTCGATAGGTGCAAATTCATAGATGCCGGCGTTATTCACTAGGATATCCAATTTTTTGAACGCTTTTATGGTATCAGAAAACAGGCGCTGGACCTCTGAGGGTTTACTCATGTTTGCTTGGATTGCAATCGCTTTACCTCCGTTCTTTACAATCTCCGCAACTACGCGATCCGCACCCTCCTTGCTGGTCGCATAATTGACTACAACTGCCGCACCCTCTCGTGCAAGATGGTCGGCGATAGAGGAGCCAATCCCTTTCGATCCGCCTGTAACAATTGCAACCTTTCCTGAAAGTTTTTTTGACATACATTACCATTCTAAAAAATTTAATTGTCTATCTGGAACTTAATAAAGGAGATTTTGCAAGTCAAGACATGCTTCTTAAGCGTTTTAAAATGAGTTATTTACACGATTGTTTTAATCTTGATTTGATAAAATAAAAGCAAAAGAGGTAAATAATTGAGGATATTGTTAAACTTAAACTTCGAATTTCCAACTAGGAATACATAGTTAATAGTCTGTATGGGCAAAAAATACGACGAGAGCACCGTTTTATCCCTCGATGCGCTAGCACACATTCGCTTGCGTTCGGGGATGTATATTGGTCGTTTAGGCGATGGCTCCCATCCAGATGATGGTATTTACATCATGCTCAAAGAGGTGATCGATAACGCCGTGGATGAGTTCATCATGCACCATGGCAAAAAGGTCGCCATCGAACTCAATGAAAAAACCTCTACAGTTTCTATACGCGACTGGGGTCGCGGAATTCCTCTTGGCAAGGTGATCGATTGCGTCAGCAAGATCAATACGGGTGCAAAATACAATGATGATGTCTTCCAGTTTTCTGTAGGATTAAACGGAGTCGGAACGAAAGCCGTAAACGCGCTCTCTTCGCATTTTACAGTAAGAAGTTTTCGCGAGGGAGAGTTTGTCGAAGCGACCTTTTCAAAAGGCGTTCTGCGCGACAAAAAGAAAGGGAAAACCAAAGAGGCTGACGGCACCTACATCGAATTTACCCCCGACGCGGAGATCTTTAAAAAGTTTGCGTTTCGAAAAGAGCTAATCCTTAAACGCCTTTGGCACTACGCGTATCTCAACACCGGCCTTACACTTCATTTCAACGGAGAAGCTATCCGTTCTGAAAATGGACTGTTAGATCTTATCAATGCGGAAGTCAAAGATGATCGCCTCTATGAGCCACTTCACTACCGCGGGAAAACAGTCGAGTTTGCTTTTCTTCATACGACGAGTTATGGAGAGTCCTACTTTTCATTTGTAAACGGCCAGTACACTCAAGACGGAGGAACTCACCTCTCAGCATTCCGCGAAGGAATCCTAAAGGGAGTTAACGAATATTCGAAAAAGAACTTTCAAGGTGTCGACGTACGCGAAGGCATGGTAGGCACAATCCTGGTGAAGGTGAAGGATCCTGTCTTCGAATCGCAAACCAAAAACAAGCTCTCGAATAACGAAATCCGTGGTGCGATCGTTCAAGAAGTCAATGAGGCGGTTCAAAATCTCCTCTACAAAAATCCAGAGACGGGCAAAAAAATCATCGACCGCATTCTGTTTAACGAAAAATTGCGAAAAGAGCTCGCGTCTGTCAAAAAAGAAGCAAAAGAGCGGCAGAAAAAGATCTCCTTTAAAATCCCGAAATTGCGCGACTCGAAATTTCATCTCGGAGATGGTTCGAAAGAGGGAGAGCACTCGATGATCTTCCTCACAGAGGGAGAATCTGCTTCTGCATCGATTGTGATGACCCGAGATCCTCTCACACAGGCCGTTTTTTCTTTGCGCGGCAAGCCTATGAACGTCCATGGCATGAAGCTCGACCAGCTCTACAAAAATGAGGAGATGTACAACCTCATGTCCGCTCTCAATGTCGAAGAGGACTTGGGAAATCTTCGCTACAATAAGATTATTCTAGCCACCGATGCCGACGTAGACGGCATGCACATCCGCAACCTTCTTGTGACCTTCTTTCTGACCTACTTCGAAGGACTCGTGTTAAATGGCCACCTCTATATTCTCGAAACGCCGCTTTTCAAGGTTCGAAACAAAGAGAGGACGATCTACTGCTACTCTGAAGAGGAGAGGATCAAGGCCGAGGCTGAGCTTAAGCGCGGCGTTGAGATCACCCGATTCAAGGGTCTTGGAGAGATCTCTCCCGACGAGTTTAAACAGTTTATCGCAAAAGACATTCGACTCCTTCCTGTGGTCATTCAGAACCTTTCCGACATTAAGCCGACACTCGAGTTTTACATGGGGAAAAACACTCCGACCCGAAAAGAATTTATCATGACAAACCTGGTGAACGAAAATGGATGATCTAAAACACCAGATGAGGGACCACTTCCTCAAGTATGCCTCCTACGTCATTCTCGACCGCGCAATTCCGAATGTTGTCGACGGTTTAAAGCCCGTACAACGACGCATCCTGGAGACGCTCTGGAAACAGAATGATGAAAAACTCCACAAAGTGGCGAATATCGTGGGTCAAGCGATGCAACTCCACCCGCACGGGGATGCTCCTATTTACGAGGCGCTTGTCACGCTTGCGAACCGTGGTTTTACCCTCGACAAACAAGGAAACTTCGGAAACATCCATACTGGAGATCCATCTGCTGCGGCTCGTTATATCGAAACACGCCTCTCCCCTCTTGCGCGTGAAACGCTATTCAACCCGGACATCACTGAAAAACTTCCCTCTTATGACGGAAGAAATTTAGAACCTGTAACCCTCCCTGCGAAAATTCCTCTCCTCCTCATGCAAGGAGCTGAAGGGATCGCGGTGGGTATGTCGACACACATTCTGCCTCACAATTTTTCTGAGCTTTTAGAGGCAGAGATCGCCTACCTCGAAGGAAGAGATTTTAAAATCTTCCCCGACTTTCCGACGGGCGGGATCATGGATAAGAGCCAGTACGATAAGGGCCGCGGCAAAATCAAACTGCGCACAAAGATCGAAATTAAAGACCCAAAAACGCTCGTCATCCGCGAAATCTGCTACGGAACCACCACAGAGAGCCTCATCCGTTCGATTGACGAAGCCGCGAAGAAGGGCAAGATCAAGATTGAAGCGATCAATGACTACACCGCAAAAGATGTAGAGATCGAAATTAAACTCCCACGTGGTCAATACGCAGAAGAGCTTCTCGATGCGCTCTATGGATTCACCGAGTGTGAGGTGTCGATCTCTTCTCAGATCATCGTCATTAAAGATGGGCTTCCTTGGGAGACCGACGTACACGAAATCCTCAAGTATAATGCAGAGAAACTCGTAGGATTCCACAGACAAGAACTCGAGATTGAAAAGGGTCGACTCCTCGAAAAAATCTTCTACAAAACACTCGAAAGAATCTTCATCGAAAATCGCCTCTACAAGAAAATCGAGACAGCGAAAACACTCGAAGCGATTCATGACACTCTCGAAGAGGCATTTAGGCCTTACGAGAAAAAACTCCTCCGCAAGCCTACGCATGAAGATCGCGAAAAACTCCTCCAGATCCCCATCCGACGCATCTCCCGCTTCGATATCGACAAGAACTACGAAGAGATTGCCATTCTCGAAGAAACACTCACGCAAGTGGAAAAAGATCTTAAGAACGTTAAGAAATACACGATCAACTACCTCAAAAAACTGATCGAGAAATATGGAAAAGTCTACCCACGCAAGACTCGTGTACGATCGATTGAAGAGATCGACCGCCGCGCCATCGAGACCAAAGAGATTACGGTGGGTTTTGATCCAACAACCGGATTTGTCGGAACAAAAGTTTCAGGATCTATAAAACTCGAGTGCACCAACTTCGACAAGCTCCTCATCTTCTTCAAAAATGGAACCTACAAGGTAACCAACATCCCCGAGAAGCAGTTCCTTGAGAATGTCGCTTGGGTAGCCGTTGCCGATAAGAAAACGGTCATGAGCGTGATCTACAAGAACAAAGAGACCCATCAAGCGTGGGCAAAGCGCTTTGTCGTCGATAAGTTCATCCTCGATAAGATCTACCAGTACTTCGACGAGAAGGCCGAACTCCAATACTTCTCACCAAAATCGGAATCGATCGTCGACCTCCACTTTGCCCCTCAGCCTCGACAGAAGGTCAAAAAGCTGCGTTTTGAGGTCCATAGTGTCCTCGTGAAGGGCGCGCAAGCACGCGGCGTCCGCATCGCGAATCAGAAGGTGAAGAAGGTCACGAAAGCCGAAAAGTAGTTTCTACTCAAACCAGCGGTTAATCGCGTTGAAAACGGCCTTTTCAATAAAGAATCGTATTTAGACTGTCCCATACTCGACATGTAATACAGGCACTCATTTAATGCCGATGAGTGCGCGCATTACATGATCCCCCATATAGTCTCCTAAGTTTGTCCTCCTATTGAAGATTTTCTCTTTTTTCGCGGGTTAAAAAATACAGATTGCACTCCTTCACGCTTTGGATTATGAGAAGAGTTAATAGGTGCAACAATGATGCTTAGTGTTTTTACTTTTTATCTTCTCGCGATGTTTGCCATCATCGCCAAAAAACAGAGGCTCTCTCTGATTTTTATTATGCTGGGTCTTGTAAGTGCCGCACTCCTCTTCTGGTATCACGTCACGACTAAACTCAATATCAATCTATGAAATCATTCCTCTTTGAATATGCCAGCTTTCTTATCTCTGCCCTCCTTGCTATTGTCCTTGCAGGAGTCATCACAGCTGCATTTGCTTATCAAGCCTTTCATGAGAACCCCTGTCCCCTCTGCTTTTTGCAAAGAGTCGCTATGATCGGTGTGGCCGTGGGACAGCTTCTCAATTTTCGCTTCGGAATGAAGATGTGGCACCATGGGGTCTCTATTTTTCATTGCCTGTTTGGAATGGCGGTCTCCTTGAGACAGATTAGCCTGCACATCTGCCCCGGATCACCAACATTTGGCTCGCCGGTGTTGGGATACTCTCTCTATACCTGGGCATTTATTGTTTTTTTCTGCTCGCTGATTGCGATTGGAACAATGCTTTGTCTCCATAAACCTGATTGGAAACCGATCCGTTCCAAGTTTCTAAAGCATTTCGAACAGTTCGCTTTTTTCTACGTGCTCCTTATTGTGGTCGCTGACATCGTCAGCGTCGCAATGATTTGCGGAC
Source organism: Chlamydiae bacterium Ga0074140 (assembly GCA_001464115.1). Taxonomy (GTDB): domain Bacteria; phylum Chlamydiota; class Chlamydiia; order Chlamydiales; family Rhabdochlamydiaceae. Next base: position 289,830 of record LNES01000006.1, read on the forward strand.
TCGGCCCCTGTCCGGATAATCCATAAATCTGCAGCATGAACGTGATTTTGGGCCTTATACCTCTACATTTCTCTGTTGCTGTCCTTTTGTTTTTTTCATAACATCTGACCCCTTTCTGTAGAGGGCACAAATGTTGATCAAGGCATCTTTTTTCTTCGTGTGTGTTTTTTCTTTTGCATTTCTATCGTCTGAAAACCTTGGAAAGTCTGAGGCATCCCCAAACGCTAAAACACTAGATTTTTGGTGTGAACACCACTGTGGAGAATGGGGCAGTGAATCCATCCGGAAAATAGAATGGGAATTCATCCAATGCCTTTACGACGCAAATTTAATTGCGGCATTTATTGATAAGAACTTCTGGGCGTCGGTTCGAAACTGGGATTTCTTCGAACAACCTCCACTTGAACCAATGTTCTATTTAAGGCCCACCGATTTTGACTCCAGGTGGTATAAAAAAATGCTAGATAAAGGTCACCGTGGGGGATTTGTAATTTCGAACGCTTACAACTGTTGGGGAGACTGGGGTGTTCGTTGGCGCATTTCACATGTTGATGATTCTGTTGGAAACCATATTGGCAAACATTTCTCAAGGGTCCGCTACAAGGATTTCGAGGATGCCTATGATGAAAACGGTGCCTTTTGTCTATGGACCAACCCGGTTGAAGAAACTACCTACTCCTTTACCAATATTATCGATTTTCACAATACATGTTCTCAGCTCGCACTTGATCTTCTGGACGAAGTAAAAGATAATACATATCGAACAATCGATGATCATCCCATCTTCAGAAAAGAAATGTATGATCGATATGCAAGACTCTCTACCCAATTAATTCGGACACAAGGCAGTTATTGCCATATATTCAGAGATTGTGCACGGCTGCATCGAGCTCCCTCAGCATTGTACAATTTGGCCATACATGAGTTTCTTGAAGGGAAATATGAGGAGGCAATTGAAAGTTTAGGAAAACTCTTAGAAAAGGTAGACCCTGAATGCCTGGAGGCAAATTTGGCCTCCAACATATGTGAGACTAGGGGCAAACTCGAGGTAGAAGTTGCGCTCTATGATGAAGCCATTACCAGCTTGACAAGAGCAATTGCATTAAATCCTGAGAAAAAAGAGGCCTATTTTGAGAGAGCCTCTGCATATTTTGAGTCTGGTCAATTCGATCTTGCAATAAACGACTATTTAGAAAACTGGAAGGGCAACTCTTCGTTTTCTGATCGAGGCGATTGGGATGTTATGGATTTTGGAACGGGGATTATCGTAGGTGCGAAAAGTGGCATAGAATATTCCGGAAGCAATTTTTTCCCTTCTATTTATTCGTCGCTTCAAGGAATGGGAAATCTCTTGTGGACTACCGTTCAACATCCGATTGAAGCGCCAAAACAATTCGCTAAATCGGTGATGGATTTTTTTGGCTATTTGAGAACCTGCAACAAAGCTGAATTGGCGGAAATGGTGGTTCCAGAAATATATGAACTAGTTGTCAATTGGGATGCTTTGCGCCCTCAGAAAAGAGGTGAACTTGCTGGGCATGCTTTAGGAAAATATGGCACGGAGATCCTTCTTGCCTACGCAACATATTACGGGGCAACCCTTGTTAAAACGTATGGACTCATTCGACACGCTGAAAAACTCTGCACATTGGAAACTTTAACCCACTCAAAAAAAAGCAAAAAGGAACTCTTGCAAGCTTCTGCAAGATGGCAAGAGCAAAGAAGGTTAGGATTCTCAAAAGTTCAACTGGAAGTGGACAAACAAGCGAAGCATATTCCAGGATCAAAGAATTATCAAAAGGATGGCGTTAGGGGAATTTGGACGCATCCCGATCCTCAAAAGCTACTAAGAGAACATGCTGGGAAAGGACAAAAAGTTGTTGGTGTAGCGGGAGAGGCCGGTTACCGTGAACGAGTAAATTTCGGTGAAATCATAGGCGAGTTCGTGAAGGAAAACACCGGAGAGAAAATTCCTACAACTGTAGGTATCATTCATTACAGCAAGAAAGGAGCGCACATTGTGCCCGCAAAACCACAAAAATAAAAGTGACAACTTCTACAAGATAAACCGGGCTAGCGCGATCTTATCATTGAATAGCGGCCTTTTCTCGGAAGTCTTTCCTTCCTTACGAGTCGCCAAAATCCATTGGAATGATGAGGAAATTCAAATGTCTTTTTATTATGACGGAGAAATCTCTGAGGATGATCATGAGTCCGCAGAATGCGCAGCCACCGAGGTCATGGCACATTTTCCTGATTATGAATTCAAAGTAGAGATTATTCGATGTGACGAACCCAATCCCGTACCAGAAGAGCCGGGAATTGTCGTTTTCCGGAGAAAGGAAAAATCACAGAAACTTGACACTCGGTCTAGGGATCTAAACGAAAATGCAGAGTTTTATACTACAGATCGATTGAAAACTCTTTTATCTATCATAACTGCCTTGCAAGGTGAGATTTCCGAATACCTTCGAAATGTCAAAATTGGTTGGGGTGACGAAGAAGTGCGCATATACTTTTATTACGATGGAGAAATTTCAGAAGATGATCGCAAATCTGCAGAGAAGGTCGCCGCCAATGTGTTCGCGAATTTCCCTGAGCGTCAAGCCAAACTAGAGATCAGTAGATTAGACTATCCAGCTCGCATACCAAGCATAGGAGGCGAGACCGTTTACGCAAGAAAAGAAGCAAAACCCTCCTGGGCCTAGAGCAGGATCAAATCACACCAACAATTAGCAGCGCCCCCAATAGATAAAGCAGGGAGACGATGACTTTTTGCATCAGTTCGATGGTGATTTTTTTCAGCAGGAACATTCCGAGACAAATACCCAAAAAGGCAGATATAAATGCGAGGATCATTAGGGAAGGCGCAACGGTTTCAATGAGAGAACCAAAGCTCAATCCATAGATTGCCAAACGCGCAATGTCTACCGCTACTGCGATGGCTGCGCTTGTTCCGATGAATGCTTCTTTTCCAAGGCCGCTGCCGATTAAGAATGCGCTGCGGAAAGCGCCTTGATTGCCGGATAATCCCCCAAAAAATCCGCTGACCGCGCCGCCAAGAAAAAGATTTTTCATTTTGAGTCGATTTGGAAACATCTCAAGCGTTGCAAAGAAGATGAGCAGCGCGCCGACTGTGAGATGCAAAATTGTGATTTCGAAAGTGTGAGAAAGCAGTACATATCTTCCCAATGGTTCGATCATGGAGAGTTTTTGCAAAAGCCACGCACCCGGAATCGCGGCAAGCAGCGCGGTGAGACCAAATCGCCCTACGATTTTCCATTCAATGTGGGACCACAAGAATCCGGCTTTTAATACATTGTGCAGAAGATGCACTAGAGCGGTTAATCCAATCGCTATGGGAAGAGGAAAAAAGATCGCAACCACGGGCATGAGCAGCGTCCCTAGACCAAAACCTGAATAGAACGTGAGTAGAGAAGCGACAAAGGCGGAAAAGCCTATAAGAATGTATTCCATCAGCTACCCAAATTATCGATTGTCTACATCGTAACTTACGGTCAAAAAAATATAAGAAAAGTATGCAACAAGAGGAAGAAAAGAAGCAGCGGTGATAACACACGCGGAAATCGAAGAAAAAGCCACCCCTGAGATTAAGTTGGTAAGCCCGGCGTGGGCGATAGGGAAAGCAAGTGATCCTGCAAATGCAGGCAAGGCAAATTTGTATGCGCAGTGTGTTTCAACGGTGAGGCGATAAAAAAGCGACCCCAAAAAGCAGATGCCCGCATTAGCAGCAAAAGAGAATGGTAGAACAATGCCTAACCCCGTCATAGCTGCTGCGCGAAACAGGTGATTTACAAGTAGCGCAACTTTGTAAAGGAGCGGATGGTCATCACAATAGTCGCCGATCTGCTGGGTCGGTCCTCCTAAAACATTATACTCTTCAATTATTGTGTGAAGATTAAAAGCCAGAGCCATTTTGAATCCTATTTAACTGCATCCAAAGAGATCATAAGGGAAAGAGTGATGATCACCACCAGCGATGAGAGAAACATTTTTCGCGCCCAGAGTTTGTCATTCTGTGCCTTGAACCCTTTGATGCAGAACCAGAGCCAGGCAGCTCCTAAAAGAGCCGCGACAGCAAGATACGCATATCCGGTATAGCCAAATAGCGTAAGTGCAAATGCTGCAGCTATAAAAGCAACGAGATACAGGACCATTTGCACCTTGGTTACGTGTATCCCCCTTTTTATGGGCAACACGGGAATCGAAGCAGCAGCATATTCATGTTGCCGATAGATCGCGATCGCAAAAAAATGGGGCATCTGCCAAAGCACCACAATCATAAACAGGATAAAGGCTCCAAGATCAAAGGAGTTGCTCACTGCGCAATATCCTACAACCGGGGGAACAGCCCCGGCGACGCTTCCGATGAGCGTTGCATGTTCGGTGCGGTACTTCCAGATGCTATAGGCAACGACATACACAAAAAAACCGGCAAGCGCGATTGAAACGGTTAAAATGTTCGTATATGACGCAAGAATAAACGTACCAGATAGGCCCAAGAGCACGGCAAAAATCAGGGCGTTTTTTAAGGGGATACTCCTTTGCGCAAGAGCCCGTTTTTTCGTTCTCCCCATCTTCTCGTCGGCAATTCGATCGATATAATTATTAAAAACACACCCCGATGCCATGATCAGAGAGAGGCCTGCAAGCATCGCCAAAAAGAGCCAGGGATCGAGATGGCCTTTCGAGACGAGAGCAAAGCCGCCTATCGCGGTGATCGAATTGCCGAATAGGATGCCTGGTTTGGTGATCGAGAAGTAAGTTTTTATCAATGTTTTGGCATGAGGTTGTAATTGAGGTGGTACATGATCCAAAGAGAGCCGAGCACGAGCATGACGGTGACCATCACCATGAAGAGAAAGATCATCGAATTCCAGCGGGGCTTGGGCTCTTTGTGCATATTTATAAAAAACAGCAAAACAACCCATGCCTGTAGAAGCCCGAGTCCAGAAACCGTTAGGATTAAAGTTTTACCAATGAAGAGCTGTTTCTCCACGAGAAAATAGGCAACGAGACTGAGCACTCCCGCCAAGAAAAATCCTGTCATATAGGACTTAAAAGTCGCATGCCCTAACTCCTGATCGGGTTTTCTCATAAAACTCCTATTAGATAGACAAAGGTAAACATAAAGATCCAAACGAGATAGGAGAAAAACCAGAAGAGGCTTAAGCAGGTTAGCCTCCTTGTTACAGCCTCTGTGAAGCCGCGGCGGAAAACCTGCAGCGTGAAAACAATGATGAATAAAACAGCAAAGAAGACGTGCAGCCAGTGGGTGCCTACAAGCGTGAAATAGGAAGATAAGAATGCGCTCTTCTGCCAGGTGTTTCCGGCAGCTATTTGGCTTGCGAGCTCCTCACCTACCATCGCTAAGAATGAGAGCCCCAAGAAAAGAGTCACGACAAACCAGGTTATAGTTCTATTCTTGTCCTGTCGCGCTGCAGCAACCATTGCCATTCCACAGGAGAAACAACTGGTAAGTAACACCAGCGTTTCGTAGAGGCTGAAGGATAGCGTGAAAAGATCTTGAGGAACATTGTTTCGCAGTACCGCATAAGTTGCAAAAAGAGTGGCGAATAGGATGAAGTCGGTCATGAGATAGATCCAGAACCCAAAGATCGTATTCGCAGAAACATCGTGATGCGTATTTTCTTGTGTCATGCGTCCCCTCGCTTTGCTTCGATGCGCGCAACTTCTGCTGCCGACACAACAAATTCCGTATGCTCGTCAGATAGGCGCCAAATCACACACGCGATGACACCCACTGCGCTCAAAAGAGCGAGCCAGACGATATGCCAGATGATTCCGAACCCTAAAAGAAAGCTGAGTGCTCCAATGTACACACCTACTGGACTGTTCTTAGGCAGATGGATGGCGTGATAATGCGGGTGTCGGGGGTGGGCCTTCTTCTCCTCTTTTGCTACCCAGAATGGATCGCGCGTTCTTACCTCAGGGATGTGCGCAAAATTATAAACCGGAGGGGGCGATGTCGTTGACCATTCGAGTGTTCTTCCATTCCAAGGATCACCTGTTGTATCGAGATTTTTTTTGCGCTGTTTAATGCTTACAACTAGCTGCAAAATCTGCAGCCCAATGCCCACAAAAATCACCGCCACACCGATCATTGCGACTAAAAACAACGGAAACCATCCTGTGGATGCCTCATAGTGATCTAGACGTCTTGTTGCACCCATGAGCCCCAAGATATACAGAGGGATGAAGGCGAGCAAAAATCCTAGGATCCAGCAGAAGGCGGCATACTCGCCAAGCTTCTCGTTGAGTTTGAATCCAAAAATTTTGGGAAACCAGTAGGTGAATCCAGCAAAAAAACCGAACAAGACTCCCCCGATAATCACCGAGTGGAAGTGCGCAATCAAAAACAAACTGTTGTGCACTTGAAAATCGACAGGCGCAACAGACATCAAAACACCATCCATACCCCCGATTGTGAAGATGATCACAAATCCTATAAACCAGAGCATTGGGGCTGTGAAAAACACGCGTCCTCTATACATCGTAAAGAGCCAGTTAAAAACTTTTACTCCCGTAGGAACCGCGATAATCATCGTCATGAGTCCGAAGAAGGCATTCACATTTGCGCCGGCTCCCATGGTGAAAAAGTGATGCAGCCACACGATAAATGAGAGAAAGGTAATGGCAATAATTGCCCAAACCATCGATGCATAACCAAAAAGTCGTTTATGGGAGAAGGTCGCAACTACTTCGGAAAACATCCCAAAGGCGGGCAGGATGAGAATATAGACTTCGGGATGGCCCCAAGCCCAAATCAAGTTAATATACATCATCGGATTGCCGCCAAAATCGGACGTGAAGAAATGCGTTCCAAAAAGACGGTCGATCGAAAGCATTCCTGCTGTTGCTGTGAGAATCGGGAAGGCTAAAACAATAAGAATGAGCGATGCTAATACTCCCCAGACGAACTGGGGCATTTTCATAAGTGTCATTCCGGGACAGCGCATCTTCATAATTGTCACTAAAAAATTCACACCCGAAAGTAGTGTCCCTGCGCCTGAAATTTGTATACTCCAGAGCCAATAATCGACCCCGACACCTGAGCTATATGCCAACCCTGAAAGGGGCGGATAACCAACCCAACCTACCCCAGAAAAATTACCCACCATCAGGGAGACGATGAGAAGTGCGGCCCCCGCAGCAAATAACCAGAAGCTAAGCGAGTTTAAAAAAGGAAAGGCGACATCGCGAGCTCCAATCTGCAACGGCACAAGAAAATTGATCAGTGCAAATATTAATCCCATCGCCACGAAAAAGATCATGGTCGTCCCATGTGCGGTGAATAGCTGTTGATAATGGTCTGTTGACAGGTAGCCAAAGGCGTCGCCGACCGAAAGAATCTGTTGCAGGCGCATCATTCCTGCATCCACGACCCCTTTGAGGAGCATTACCGAGGAGAGAATGAGGTACATCACCCCAATTTTTTTGTGATCAAGTGTTGTAAGCCACTCGTGCCAGAGCCACTTCCACCGTTTGGTATAAGTTAAAAAGATGGCAAGCCCGATGCCGCCAAGAAGAATCGAAATCCCCACAGAAGCTTCGATCGCATCGTGTTTAAAAGCGTCAATGGTCAATCTTCCGAATATGTCACTTGCTTGCATCGCTACCCATCTCCATGTATTGCATCATGATCTGGTCAAATAAATCCTCTTCATCCCAGCGGTAAACTTCCACAGGGTTGTACTCGCTGGGCTCAGCGAGCTCATGATACGCGGCTACACTCAAAACACTCTTCGATCCTCTTGCCAACTCCACCCAGCGGTCAAACTCCTCTTGAGAGGTCGCCTTGGCAGTAAATGTCATCCCCGAAAAACCTTCCCCGCTGATATTGGCCGACGACCCTCTATAACTTCCCGGCTCATCTGCGATCAGATGGAGTTCTGAGCGCATCCCCGCCATGGCATAAATTTGTCCGCCGAGTTGTGGAATCCAAAATGAGTTCATCGGGGCATCGGCAGTGATTTCGAAATGAATGGGTGTCTGTTCGGGGAACTGAACGTAATTTACCGTCGCAATTTTTTGTTCCGGATAGAGAAAAAGCCACTTCCAATCGAGGGCGATAACTTGTATGGTCATCTGCTTCTCTTTGGCAGCGATCGGCCGAAAGGGATCCAATTCATGGCATGCTTTCCAATTCACTATCCCGAGAGCCACGATGATTAGGCAGGGAACACCCCACCAGACCGACTCCGCTAGCAAACTATAGTCCCAATTGGGTTCATATCTCGCCTTTTTGTTACTTGCCCTGTACCTCCATGCGATCACGAAGGTCATGACAAAGACCGGCAACACCACGAGAAGCATCAAAAAGGTAGAGATGACGAGCAGAGAGCGCTGCTTCGTTGCGATCATGCCTTTCGGGTTCAAAACTGCGATATCGTTTGTGAACAAAAAGAGAAAGCTCAACACAGCGACGCTCAGAAAAATCAGAAATATGATCGTCAGTTTGGTTTTATCGGACATTCATTAATCCCTACCTAAAAAATTTGATTCTGTCTTGCATAACGCTTGTGGTCAACATTTTTTTACTCCAACAACATGGCGACATAATTCTCTTCCACGATACACTCGCCCCTTTGAAAATCCTGTCAGGAGGAATTATGCTCGGACGCGTCTTAGCTCTTATCTGTTTTCCAATCCTCTGTTTTGCAGGAGCGCTTACGGATGACGCTAACGGAAAGTTCTCTACAGGATCTGCGGCTTCGTGGGTGCAGCCATGCAGTTTTTCTCGAGAGCCAATCCCCGCAAAACCCTCGCAGGAGCATGTTCAATATCTTCTGATCGATAAACAGAAAAACTGGGAAGAGAAAACATCCTATCACCATTTTGCAATCAAAGCGCTGACGCAAAGCGGTGTGGATCAGATCTCAAAAGTCTCGATCGATTTTGAACCCTCTTTTCGAAAAGTTGTGCTTCATGGAATTCGCGTCATCCGCAATGGAGTAGAGTCAGATCGCCTGCAGAGCTCACAACATCACATTCTCCAGCAGGAGACAGGTCTCGATTTTGGGATTTACAACGGCGATCTCACTGTCGTGTACCTGCTCGATGACGTCCGCATGGGAGATATTGTCGAGTACTCCTATTCACTCATCGGCCACAACCCACTTTTCACTTCACACTACACAGACAAGATCTACCTCCAGTACGCAAGTGAGGTGGAAAAATTTTCCTATCGGCTTTTAAGCCGACCCGACCACGCGTTTGTCATTCAACCACACCATACATCTCTTGAGCCGAAAATCCGCGACCTCTCTCCCACTCTGCGCGAATGGCGATGGGAGATGACGGAAACTCCCACCTCTACCTATGAGATAGACCAACCTATCTGGTACTCCTCTTCTCCTCGCATTGAAATTAGTCAGTACCGTAGCTGGGAAGAGGTTGGAGGAAAGCTCGCGCCCCTATTCGTAATCCCCGCAGATTTTTCTACCTCTTGTCCGGAAGGAATGAGAATACTTGTTCGCTCATGGGAAGCACAGGCTACTCGACCCGAAGATCGTGCACTACTTGCTCTTCGTTTTGTACAAGATGAGATCCGGTATTTAGGTCTAGAAGAGGGAATTTCCGGTTTCCAACCTGCCGATCCTCGCGTGGTTTTTGAACGACGTTATGGTGACTGCAAAGATAAGGCCTGCCTTTTGCAGGCGTTCTTGCATATGATGCACATCTCTTCGACTCCTTTGCTGGTCAATGCGTACAGAGGTGTTCTTATTCCGAAAGAGATCCCCTCCCCATTTGCATTCAACCATGCTGTGCTCCGCATCGAAATCGGCAACAAGTTTTACTATGTTGATGCAACAATGCAACTCCAAGGGGGTTCTTTAGAAACGAACTGTTTTCCCTCATATCACAATGGACTCCTCCTGGCGAGGAGCTCTCCAAAGCTCATCCCCCTCCCTTCCGAATTCATCGACCAGCCCATCGAGATCGAAACATCCTTCCTTGTGACATCAAAAGACTCTGTCACCTATACAAAGAGCTCAATCTTTCAAGGTTCCAATGCAGATCTGATACGGCGCTTCGTTGAGATTTATGGACAGAAGATGATGAATGAGGAGCATCTCAATCAGCTTCAAGAGGTCTATGGAGGCGCGAAGACGGTTGCCCCGCTTAAAGTTCTCGATGACCGCAAACAGAATATTGTGCAGATCACCGAATCCTACTCTCTTCCTACGCGCGCAAAGGGAAAGGGAAAAACTCTGAAGTTTTTTTCTTCTACCGTCGAAAAATTTTTAGATAGTCAGATCAATCCTGAAAGAGAATCGCCCTATGCGCTTGTTTATCCGCTCTGGGTCAAAGAGCACGTCCATGTGGATAATCCTTTTAATACGGACGATGATGTCTACGATGAGAAAACCTACGAACATGGATCGATTGTTTTTACCCACGCAGTGAAGATCGAAGGCCGTAGCGCAGACTATTACTTCGAACTCAAACACCTGCAAGATCATGTCCCGCATGACACACTGCGCGACTATTGGGAGCTCTGCCAAGAGATCGAGGAGAACTCCTCCCAAGAACTCACGATTGCGAGCTTAAAGCGCTTCTTTGCGAAAAGGAGGCTTGGCCTTTGAACTATTTGCGCCAAGATTTTCTAGAATTGGCCTCAAGTAGTCCTGAGTATACGTAGCGCCTGTTTTAAGAACTTGAGTTCGATTGAGATTGGCTTGGAATTCAAGGGTTTGGCCATCCATACTGTCCTGTTCTTCAAGCAGTTTTAAGCATGTATCTCGCTGGCTCTTCAAAAAGGCGGCCTCTTTCTCCAGATCTTCCTTGTCGCAGAAACCCCGTAGCAAATAATCCAATACTTCCTGCGCGGCTACGAAAAGGTGCAGAATATTTAACTCCTCCTCTTCATCATCGAACGAATCTTGATCTTTGGACATGATCATCTTGAGCATTCCAACAAATTTGCGAAAATAAACTTCCATATCATCAAAATCATACATGTCTGTTTGGTCTACCACGAATTGTAAAAACGGACTGCATAAACGTTTGTAGGTATCTGCAAGATATAGCCTCTCTGGGAAATCCATCACATGCGCGATAGAATCCAACTCCTTGAGAGCCGATTTAAATTGGCTGTTCATCCCCTCGATAAATTCCCAAGCGCTATCTGTAACCTGCGATTTGGCTTCAAGAAAGTCGATAACAACATTCACAAAAACTAGCCTCGAACCTATACCAATTACTTCGCTCTTGAGCGCGTTTTTTAACCCATAGGTCACCAAAAATTCTCCCAAGGTGCTGAACGCAAGCTCAAGAGAAGAGCCCTGAAGTTGTGCAGCCTGACTCTCAGAACACGCGAGGTAGAGACGAGGATCTATTTTTTCTTTGTTCAATACTTTAAAACTCATTTGGCTAATTACTTCTTGGTCTTCACGAGATTCTGCTAGTGACATGCCGAATGCGAGCTTCTCGAGGTTATCGAAAAACTGCACCTCTCCGTGTATTTGTTCAGCCCCTTCTCCCCCGGCTTTCTCCACAATCATCGCCGCGCGTAAAAGGGGATGAAAACACTCTCTGAGCTTGAAATAGGGAGCGATCGTCTCAGCTGTTTTATGTTTTAACTGTAATTTGTCCTTGAGCCCTTTATAATCGAAAGCATTTGGAAAGTAGTATATGTCCCTAATTTTTTTATTCTTTATCTGAACAAAAACAATCCCCACCGGAATCTGGTGATAGACACCCTCTTTTCGCTTATTTTTCACTCCGATTTTGGGTGGTTTGGACGTGTATAGAGGAACCTCTACGTAGGCATCGCACTGCTGGACTAAATACTCTTTCAGAGGAGCATTATAACAAAAATGGATCGGGATATAATTTTTGGCGAAATAGTGGGACCCTCCCGCGCTATATTTATGGTCAATTAAATGCCCGCCTTGATAGTTGACCTTCCCCTTATAATTTTTAGCACTTACAACGAAATCCGCACCTGTTTGCTCAACACGATCCTTGTCGTATTGAACAAAAGTCCCCTTACTCTCTTTTTTCCGCGCTGTTGTGGTCTTGATGGCGGTAGAGACAGAAGCCGCCACGACCTGCTCATTTTGAAGAGCTAGTCCCTGCGAGTCTGTGGCGGTTGTAAAAAGCTTCACGCCGCTCTCTTTATCGAATGCGATTAAACGCAGAGCTTTATCCGTCTGATATCCACATAAGGAGCCAGGAGTCACGATGCGCGCATGATCCCATTTGATCGGCTCCTTGAAACTCAGACAAGCACTTGCACACTTTTGAGCAAAACGCTTATCCGATACGTCATACACCTCGCGTTTGGGAGCACCTAAGGGCGCTAAGCTCGGAACCAGCGAAAGCGATGCCATGTTCTACTCCACGTTGGGCGAATCCAGATATTCTAAATGATTTGACACACGAATCGCGACTTATTCTTTGACGGCATCCACAAAACATTTTACATGCTCAAAGGGTGTGTCGGGCAGCACGCCATGACCCAGATTGACAATGAAACCAGGCTCGCCCTGCATAGAGGATAAAAGTTTTTTTACCTCTCGACGAATGACCGCAGGAGGAGCCTTCAAAAGGTGGGGGTCAAAGTTGCCTTGAACGGCGATGTTTTTTGGCACATCGCGTCGCAAATCAGAAAGCTCTCGATGCCAATCGAAGCTGATGGCAGAGGGGTGAAGAGCTGCGAGCTCTTGAGGAAAAAGTGTAGAACCACGACAGAAAAGAATGACGGGAACCTCTTTGATTGCAGAAGCCATCTGCTTGAGATAGGGAAGGCAGAAGGTCAAAAAGGCGGGTGTCGTGAGAACATTTGCCCAAGAGTCGAAGATCTGCACAGCTTGCGCACCTGCAGCAACCTGAAGTTTGAGATATTCGATAGAGGCATCTGTAATCTTCTGAAGAAACCGATGGAAGCTTTCCGGATCTGAGAAGAGCCAGCTCTTCGTTTTAGAGAGCTCTTTACCGCCTGATCCACCCTCAATGAAATAGCTCGCAACTGTAAATGGTCCGCCACAAAAGCCGATGAGCGGAACATGCAGATCTTTTCTCAAGCGTTCGACTGTTTCGAAGACAAAAGAGAGAGAGTTCGCAACATCACGCGGCTGCAATTTATCCACATCGTACGCACTTTGAATCGCGGGCTCGACAACAGGACCTCTCCCCTCTACAAAGCTCACCGTGAGTCCAAATACATCAGCAATCATTAAAATATCGGAGAAGAGAATCGCGGCATCTACGCCCAGCAGATCAACAGGAAGGCGTGTGACTTGAGCCGCAAGTTTGGGCGTGCGAAAGAGCTCCTCGAGTGAGATCGTCTCGCGTATGGCGCGATATTCAGGAAGGCAGCGACCCGCTTGGCGCATGAGCCAAACAGGCGGCCTTCCTTGATTTCTGCATGCTAAGGCGTCTAAGAGTCGATTGTTCATCCATTCCTCTACCGTGGATTCCCGAAACGAGCAGCGACAAGTCGCTGCCTAACAAAGCGGCGACGAGTCGCCGCACTCCAAAATCCCCTTTTTAAGAGGAGAGGAGGCGGTCAAGCACAGCGTCGACCGTAAATCCAAACTCTTCGGCGAGATCGCTCTGAGGCGCAGACTCTCCGAATGTCTCGATGCTGATCGTAATCCCCTCTGGTCCGATCCACTTATGCCAACCGAAGCTGACCGCCGCTTCGATGCTCACACGCTTGCCAAGGTTTCCTCCAATCACAGTGCGTTTGTACTCGTCGCTCTGCTGTTCGAAAATTTCCCAACAAGGCATCGAGACGACACGCACCGACTTGCCCCTTTTTTCGAGCGCTGCTGCTGCATCAACTGCAAGAGAGAGCTCTGAGCCAGTAGCAAGAAGTGTAAAGTCGGGAGGAGATCCCGCTTCACGCTTCACGATATATGCTCCCTTGCCCATGCCCTGATCATACGCCACATTTGTTCCCGAGAGCTCCGGCAGTGCCTGGCGCGATAGGATGAGCGCTGTGGGCCCGCGATAACGTAGCGCCGCTACCCAAGCCATCTTCACCTCCCAGTTATCCCCGGGACGAATCACCTGCAGATTGGGGATCGCACGCAAAGCAGCGAGATGCTCGATCGGCTGGTGTGTTGGTCCATCCTCTCCTAAAAACACAGAATCATGGGTGAACTGATAGATCACATGCATTTTCGAAAGCGCGGCAAGACGCACCGCGTTACGCATGTAGTCCGAAAACGTGAGAAAGGTTCCTACAAAAGGAAGAATCATATGCGTCTGAGCCAGCCCGGTTGCCGCGCACGCCATCGCAAATTCTCGCACACCATACTTGATGTTACGGCCGTTGAAATTTCCAGGTGCAATGAGCGGAAATTTTTTCATCATCGTCATGTCCGATCCAGAAAGATCGGCAGAACCGCCGTAAAGGAATGGGAGCAGGTCTCCCAAAGCATTCAAAACATCTTGTGAGGCATTTCGGCTAGCAATTGGAGATTTGATTGCGACTTTGCGAAGCTCCTCTTCAAGGTTGGAGGGGAACTTCTTTTCAACCATCTGCATGAACTGTTTGTAAAGTTCCGGCTTTGTCTCCGACCAGACGCGGAACATCTCCTTCCACTTCTGCTCAAGAGATGCGTCTTTTACAAGCTTCTTTTCAAAAAAAGTTGTAACAGATTGAGGAACAAAAAAGTTCTCCTCGGGCAACCCAAGAGCCTTTTTGGTTGCCTCCACCTCTTCGACACCAAGGGGAGATCCATGAACCTTGTGAGTACCAGCCTTGTTCGGAGAGCCCTTTCCGATGATCGTGTGCATCAGAATAAGCGTAGGTCGAGTTTGTCCCTGTGCAAGTGAGGAGAAGATCTCATCCATCCGATCCAGGTCATACCCGTCGATTTCAAATACATCCCAGCCATAGGCTTGGTAGCGAAGTTTGGTATCTTCGGAGCAGGACTCGGCCAAAAAGCCATCCAGCGTCACTTTGTTTGCGTCGTAAATGAGAACCAAGTTGTCGAGGTTCAGGTGACCCGCAAGTGAAGAGGCCTCTGCAGAGACCCCTTCCATCATGCACCCATCCCCAGCCAGGCAATACACTTTGCCGGTGAAGAGAGGAAATCCTTCACTATTAAATTTTGATGCAAGAATTTTTAATCCTAGCGCCTGGCCCACAGCATTGCCTACCCCCTGCCCAAGAGGGCCTGTCGTCGCCTCGACCCCTTCGGTGATGTGAAACTCCGGGTGCCCAGGTGTTTTGGAGTGGATCTGACGGAACCGCTTGATCTCATCCATCGAGAGATTGAAGCCTGCAAGATGCAGGCACGCATAGAGCAGCATCGATCCATGTCCTGCGGACAGAATAAACCGGTCGCGGTTAAGCCATTTGGGATTTTTGGGATTATGGTGTAACAGGACCCCGTAAAGATAAGCTGCAAACTCTGCGCAACCCATCGGAAGGCCGGGATGGCCGGAGTTTGCTTTTTGCACGGCTTCTATCGAAAGCTCTCGAATCGTATTCGCAATCTTGCCAAGCTGTTTTTTTAGCTCTACATCCATAAAAAAAACCCTTTGGTATCACATTTTCAAATCCGCTAGTATAGTTGTGCAACGAAAAACGCAGAAGTTATTTATGAACCTATCTCAAGAAATCCGCCGAGGCTTTTTACAATATTTTAAACAAAAGGGGCACGCACTAGTCCCCTCATCGCCCGTGGTTCCCCACGAAGATCCCACCCTCCTTTTCATTAACGCGGGGATGAACCAGTTTAAAGATCTCTTTCTCGGTAAAAGCCAGCGAGACTACCTCTCTGCCACAACTTCGCAAAAATGTATTCGCGTCGGCGGAAAGCATAACGACCTAGACAATGTCGGTCATACCAGTCGCCACCTCACATTTTTCGAAATGCTCGGCAACTTCTCCTTTGGAGAGTACTTCAAAGAGAAAGCGATTCTTTATGCGTGGGAAGTCACAACCCAAATTTTTGGATTCTCTCCGGATCAACTCTGGATCACCGTATTTGAAAATGATGATGAAGCCGCTCTTCTCTGGGAACGCTTCATGCCAAAAAAACGGATCATCCGCATGGGTGAGAAAGAGAATTTCTGGGCGATGGGAGATACCGGGCCTTGTGGTCCCTGCTCAGAACTTCTTTTAGACCGCGGGGCCAAATATGGAAATGCTTCTTCGCCAAAAGAGGATGCATCTGGGGAGCGCTATCTTGAGTTTTGGAACCTCGTCTTTATGCAATTTAATCGCGATGCCTCTGGCAAGATGACACCCCTTCCTTCTCCGTGCATCGATACGGGATCTGGTCTTGAGCGGGTTGTCTCATTGAAAATGAGCGTCGACTCGGTCTTTGCTACAGATATCTTACGTAGCCTTATCGCTCAAGTCGAGCAGATCTCCGGCAAGAAATATGAGAAGGATGCCGCGAATGCTCCCGCGTTTCATGTGATCGCCGATCACCTTCGCGCGCTCTCGTTTGCGATTGCGGATGGCGCGCAACCAAGCAACGTTGAACGCGGCTATGTGCTCCGCAAACTCTTAAGACGCGCAGCGCGTTATGGAAAAGGCTTGGGGCTACAAGATCCCTTCCTCTCAAAAGTTTTACCCCGCCTCGTTGAAACCATGGGTGCAGACTACCCCGAACTCAAAAGCGCGCAAGGAAGGATTGCAGAGATCCTCACACTCGAGGAGGAGGCTTTTTTACGCACTTTGAAAAAGGGGGGAAATATCCTCAGCACAGTGATCGACAAAGCGCAAAAAAGCCCGCGCAAAGAGATCGCCGGCGAAGAGGCCTTTAAACTGAAGGACACCTACGGCTTTCCACTCGAAGAGATCCTACTCATCGCAAAAGACACTGGCCTCTCTGTCAATCTCGAAACGTACGAACTTCTCGAAGAGCAGGCGAAAGAAAAATCCAAAGGCGCTCATGTCGTTCATTCACAACAAGCTGAGGAGAGCCTCTTTAAGGAGTATGCAGCTAAAGAGGGTCCTTGCGAGTTTGTCGGCTACACAGACACCAGTGCCGAGGGCTCTATCACCGCCATCGTGAAAAACGGTCAATTTGTCGACTCTCTCTCTGAAGGAGAAGAGGCTCTCATCATTCTCAACAAAACACCATTCTATGCGGAAAAAGGGGGGCAGATTGCTGATCAAGGCACACTCTCTCATAAAAACGCTTTATTCACCGTTCAGAACTGCACAAACCCCTACCTAGGCGTCATCGTCCATGGCGGGAGGCTTGAAAAAGGAACTCTCATCCTCGGCGAACCTGTTCTTGCGCAGGTCAACGAGAAGAGAAGAAATGAGATCGCACGTCATCACACCGCTACCCACCTACTTCATTGGGCTCTCGTGAAACTTCTCGGTGAGCATGTGCGCCAAGCGGGTTCTCTCGTTGAAGTCGACAGGCTCCGCTTTGATTTTAGCCACCACAAACCGCTCACACCTCAAGAGATCCGCGAAATCGAAAGGATGGTCAATGAGAAGATTCGCGAAAGCACCCCTGTTAAAGTTTATGAACTCTCCTATGAAGAAGCTCAAAAACGCGCGGATATCAAACAGTTCTTCGGCGAAAAATATGGCAGCAAGGTGCGTGTCATCGATATCGACTATTCGAAAGAGCTCTGCGGCGGAACTCACAGCACAAACGTCGGCACTCTCGGCTATTTCCGCATTGCCAAAGAGAGTAGCATTGCGTCTGGCGTACGGCGCATCGAAGCTGTCTGTGGAAAAGCTGCAGAAGATCTCGTATATCAAAACGAGGAGGTTGCCTTCGCTGCGTGCGCGCAACTCAAAACGACCCTTCCACAACTCGGCGTAAAACTCGCCTCTCTGCTTGAGGATCACAAAGCACTGGAGCAGCAAGTTAAAACCCTGAAACGCGGATCTTTAAAAGAGCTGGCTCGCACCCTCCTTCCCCAGGTAAAAACTCTAGGTAACTGCTCCTTTCTTGGTGCTATCGTTGATCTCGATACCGAATCCCTACAACTTTTAGCAGATGATCTCATCAGCCAGAACCGCACCCTACTCCTCATTCTCGCATCGAGAGAGAAGTGCCACCTTCTTATTCGTTTGGGCCCAGATCTCGTCCAAAAGGGTTTAAATGCCCCAGCCCTTGTCAAAGAGATCGCTCCTCTTATTGATGGCAAAGGTGGAGGCCGCCCCGATTCAGCGCAAGTCGCAGGAAAAAATCCTGCCGGTATTGATGCCGCATTTAAAACTGCACAGAGCTATTTAGAAAAACTGTGCAACCCTTAGACCTTCTTGAGAAGAGCTCTTCGCTTGAGCTCTTTAAGCAAACAATTCGTGAAAAACCTTCGCTTCTCATCGAAGGGCTCTGGGACGCACCCAAAGCGTGCCTATTGAACCTTGCACAGAAGGCCACCGGAAAAAACATCCTCGTGATTACAGGAGAGATGCGCGAAAATAGACTGTTCGACGATCTCCTCTATTTCAGCAAAACCTCTCCACTCTCTTTCCCCTCGTGGGAAACGCTCCCTGGCGAAGAGATCGCTCCTAGCCATGACATCGTTGGCAAGCGCTTTGAAATCATGCATAAACTTCTAAATGATCAAGGACCTCATCTACTTCTTTGCCCCCTCCAGGCCTGCCTCCAAAAGCTCCCCTCTAAAGAGGAGCTCATCCCGCTTTTTCAAAGACTACAGGTTGGAAGTACACTTACTTTTGAAGCTTTGGCGACTTTTTTAACTTCACTTGGTTATCGACGCACGGCAACCGTTTCCGACAAGGGAGAATTTGCGATCCGCGGCAGCCTCGTCGATATCTTTCCTGTGGTTGCTCTTCAGCCCTACCGCATCGATTTTTTTGGCGATACAATCGAATCGATCCGTGTATTCGATGCTGGGTCGCAAAAGACGATCCGCAAAGAGGAGTCTCTTTTCCTCTGCCCCGCATCGGAATTAGAGCTATTACGCAAAGAAAAAGAACCCACAAGTATTTTAGATTTCCTGGGGCCAAACACAATCATCGTCTTTGATGACCTGCTGGCGCTCGAAGACAAGTATGTCGCCTTTAAAGGGATGCCAGGCGCCTCCTCACGCCTCTTTCTCTCCTTCGAAGAGCTCCTAAAAGCTGCCATCTCCAACACAAAACTCTTTTGGACCAAGGAACCGATCGAAGCACTCGCCGAAGTGCATGTGAGCAGCCGCACAGGTCGACAATTTTACACCGGAAAAGATCCCTTCCAAAATTTGAGCTTCCCCCTGTTCGACCAGCAGATAAAAACGGTGCGCTGGCACCACCCATTCCGCGAGGTGGTAGACTATTTTTCTCCGCTTGATAATCGCGCCTCCCTCTCTCCAGAGGAGATGCTGCTTGATCTTGCGCGCACAAAAAAACCTGTCCACTTCTTATGCGCGACACCTTCTGAGGAGCGCGCCTTCAAAGAGAAGGTCGAAAAAGCTGGGGTGGCACTTCCTGCAGAAACAATATTCGAACAAGGCTATCTCTCCAGTGGTTTTGTGCTTCCTGAAATCGATCTTGCGCTCGTTCCGATGACAGAATTTACACATCGGCTACGCACACGACGTGAAAAGTCGCGCGCTGTCTCCCATATCCCGACCTCCGAATTTCATGAACTCGTTCCTGGTGATGTTGCCGTCCACTTCCATCACGGAATCGGAAAGTTTCTCGGCACCGAAAAACGGCCCAACCACCTTGGCCAAGAGACAGAATTTCTCGTGCTCGAGTATGCAGAGAAGAGCAAACTCTACGTGCCGATCGCGCAATCGCATCTCGTCTCTCGTTATATCGGAGCGAAGGAGGAAACCCCCTCTTTTTCTGTTCTCGGAACCAACCGTTGGCAGAGAACACGACAAAACGCTCAAAAAGCCATTTTGGGTTACGCCCAAGATCTCCTCCGCATGAATGCCGAGCGAGAGATTGCCGGAGGATTTCCCTTCCCCTCCGATGGTGAAGAGATGCGCTCCTTTGAATCTGACTTCCCCTTTGAAGAGACCGAAGATCAACTGCGCGCCATCGAAGATATTAAAAACAACATGTGCTCAACAAAGGCAATGGATCGCCTCATTTGCGGCGATGTCGGCTATGGAAAAACAGAAGTCGCCATGCGCGCCGCCTTTAAAGCCGTTGTTGACGGCAAAAAGCAGGTCGCCGTTCTTGTTCCCACAACCGTTCTCGCTCTTCAACACTATGAAACGTTCAAAGAACGGATGGCAAACTACCCGATCAACATTGGACACATCTCTCGCTTCACCTCTGCCAAAGAGGCGAAAGAAACCCTGAAAAAAACAGAGCATGGTGGCGTCGACATCTTGATCGGCACACACAGACTCCTCAGCCAGGATATCAAGTTTAAAGATCTCGGCCTCATCATCATCGACGAGGAGCAGCGATTTGGCGTGCGCGCGAAAGAAAAACTCAAAGCGATGAAGGCTGGCGTGGATTGTCTCACGCTCACCGCAACGCCCATTCCTCGCACGCTCTATTTCACGCTCATCGGCGCCAAAGAGATCTCCACCATCAATACACCCCCCTTTGATCGCCTTCCCGTCAAAACGATTCTCGCCGAAAGAGAGAACGAAACAATCCAAAATGCACTCTTGCGCGAACTCTCAAGAGATGGACAAGCCTTTTTCATCCATAATCGGATCGAAAGCATTTTTCTTGTCGCTGATGAGCTTCAAAAGCTCGTTCCTCAAGCGCGCATCCTCACAGGTCATGGCGGCATGAGCGCCGAAGAGCTCGACTCGGTCTTCCACGCCTTTAAAAATGGATCCGCTGACATCCTCGTCTCTACCACCATCGTCGAAAACGGTGTCGACATCCCCAACGCTAACACCATTCTGGTCGATCGGTCGGACACATTTGGTCTCGCAGATCTCTATCAGCTCCGCGGACGCGTCGGCAGATGGAACCGTCCCGCTTACGCCTACTTCCTCGTCGCTCAAAGACGAGAGCTATCCGAAGTCTCTCGAAAACGCCTGCAAGCACTCATAGAGGCTTCAGGCTTTGGCGGTGGCATGAAGATCGCCATGCGAGACCTTGAGATCCGTGGCGCCGGAGATATCCTCGGTACCGAGCAATCTGGACAAGTCTCCTCGATCGGCTTTCACCTCTACTGCAAACTTTTAAGACGCACCATCGAAGCGATGCGCAAAAAAGTCGCCTTCTCCTTCAATGAAACGAAGATGGAATTTGATTTCCGCGCGCATTTTCCCGAAAGCTACATCGCTGAATCCTCTCTCCGCATGGAGCTCTACCATCGCCTCGGCGAGTGCTCCTCCCTCGAAGAGATCAATGCAATCCTTGCGGAAATTCAAGACCGCTTTGGTCCTGCACCACAAGAGGTGATCTGGCTCTACCATCTCACACGCGTTCGCTTCGTTGCCTCGCAGCTGCAGTTCCTGCTCTTGAAATTCGACACCAAGACGCTCTATGCAGAAAAACAGACAGCCTCCGAAGTTGTAAAGAAACGCCTGCTATTGAAAGAGATGAAAGACCCGGCAGCGCTTGAAAAAGAAGTTGTGGGGCTCTTGGGAGAGTTTTAAGAGATGAATGAGCGGAGCGAATTCCTTGGAGTGCGGCGCTCAGCGCCGCCTTGGCATTAAGGACAAACTTGTTTAATTAATAGTCTGTGAAAAATTAAGGCGGCGCAAAGCGCCGCACTCCAAGGCGCTTCGCGCAGGCTTATTTTCTTTCGGGAGGCTTCAAGAGTCCGATGTTTCGGTGGTAGGCGCCTTTGACGTTGCGCGCTTGCATCTCGCGCGCATACTTGAGAACCGCGATCCCCTTTTCAACATGGTCGGGCATGTGCTGCTCGTAGACAAACTCTGAGCTCTTTTTGGTTTTGATACCGCTGTTATTGAGCGGGAGATCAGAGACGAGAAGAAGGGCGCCGAGCGTGAATTTGCGCTTGTAACTGGCGATAAAAAGGGTTGCGCACTCCATTTCGATTGCTTGTGCGCGGCTCATCTTGAGGCGTGTTTTAAAATCCTCGTTAAACTCCCAAAAACGCATGTTGGTGGTATAGGTAATGCCGATGTGGTAGGTCGTTTTCTGTTTTTCAAGAACATCGGTCACAGCTTTTTGCATGAGGAAGTTCGCGAGCGCAGGAACCTCTGGTGGAAAGTAGAAATCTGACGTCCCCTCATCGCGGATGCTGGCTACAGGAACGAAATAGTCACCGACCTGGTAGCGACGGCGAAGTCCTCCGCACATCCCCAACAGAATGCTCGCTTTAACCGGTAAAAACGAGCAGAGATCGACGACAAGTGCTGCAGCGGGTGAGCCGATCTTAAAGTCGAGTATGCTCACATCCTCTTTGGGACAGTGGGCAACTTTGAACATCGATCCTTCGATCATGTTCACGCCTCGCGTTTTCGCAAAATACTCCACGTAACGAGGGAAATTTGTGAGAATCAAATTCGATCTAAATTCGCTCGCATCACAACCCGAGTAGCGCTCGAGTGTCTCTTTTGCAAACTGCTCTTCTCGAATGTTCTGTTCCATATTCGCGATCCTAATGAACGCGCTCGCAAAATGCAATCATCTGTTCACATAAAGAAACGAAAAAGATTGAGTCAAAAATTATTTAAGAGATATAAGTTTTGTTGAAAACCTTAACCGGAGGCGTTTATGTCAGCAGATCTAGCTATCAGAATCGATGCACCACAAGCTCAGCCATCAGCAGAAGCGGGATGGTTTTCTGCGCTTCCGAGTTGGGATGATCTATCGAATGCAAGCTGCAGTAGTCTCATCGACCGCGTGATTCATGGGTGGCAAGTGACACTGATCATGGGTACAGCTGTTGCATGCGTGATTCAAGCCGTTACCGCAATTTTCGCTGGCATGATCGGTCACGCACTCCTCTCCGCTGGCGCTGCTTGCGTGCTTCTCTTCGCTGCGAGCTATGTTGCGCAGCACCACCTGATTGCAGAGACAAGGCAGCAGCTCGCCGAAGCGCAAAACCATGTGCGAGCTCTTGGCGGTGCATTGGGCCAAGCGGAACAGGTACTCGGTCTTGCCAATAATGTCGCTGCCCGTTTAGAACCAGGCGCTGAGCGTATCGAAAACGCCGCAGGCCGCATTGAGCCCCTTGCTCAGAACCTTGAAAATATTAACCAGCGTGCACAGAGAATATTTGACCTGTTTAACGAAGCTGAGATGCAACAGCGTCTCAGAAATCTTGATGCAAACCGTGAAAGATTTGAAAAGAGCGCTGCCGAGGCTCAAAAGCGTTACAACGTCGTTGCTGCACAGCTCGAGGAAGCAACACGTGGGCTCAACCAGGCACGAAGAAATCTCGATGCCTCTGTGCTGAATGCCGGGGTGAAGTTCAACCAGGCTGCCGATGGGGCTGCTCTGCTCGTTGCGCATCTTGGAACTGCTACAGGCCTGAGCTCCCCCCTTCCTGTACATTCAGCGCGCCAGACGATAAGCGGGCTGGCTTGATCTCTATCTGCTCGTAGGGTAAAGTAACTCGCTTTACCCTAGAGGGAGTCCACTATGGCACAAGTCGCTACAAATGAATTTAAACAGGGTCTCAAGGTCGAAGTTGACGGAGAGCCGTACACCATCGTCTCTAACGAGTTCGTGAAGCCAGGCAAGGGACAGCCCTTCAACCGCGTGAAGCTCAAGAATCTCAAGTCGGGTCGCGTCATTGAGCGGACCTTCAAATCGGGAGAAAAACTCGATCTCGCCGACATCGAAGAGAAGAAGATGCGCATGGTCTATAAAGAGAGCGATAGCGTTGTCTTTATGGATGATCAGACCTACGATCAGATCAATATCTCGAACGCGCTGATTGGCGAAAAAGATCAGTGGCTCATGGAAGAGGTCCTTTATGACGTTGTCTTCTACAAGGGATCCCCTATCGACATTAACCCACCGACATTCATGGAAATGACGATCACTGAGACTGCTCCTGGCCTTCGCGGAGATACCTCCGGTCGTGTCCTAAAACCTGCAATGACGGATAGCGGCGCAAAAATTCAAGTGCCGATCTTCTGCAACGAGGGCGATAAGATTAAAGTTGATACGCGTACGGGCGAATACGTCTCTCGTGTCTAAAGTAAAAATTCTACAAGATCGCGCGGCGATGCTCGCAAACGTTCGCGCGTTTTTTTCTGAGCACCATGTTCTAGAAGTTGACTGTCCTGCCCTCTCACTCGCTGCATGCGTCGATACGCACATCGATCCGATGCGAGTAGAGATGGGTAAAAATTCTTTTGGATATCTGCACACCTCTCCCGAATATGGAATGAAAGAGCTACTATCCCATGGGCTCGGCGATATCTACCAGATGAGCCATGTCTTTAGAAGAGAGGAGAGCGGACCCTACCACCTGCCTGAATTCATGATGGTCGAGTGGTACCGCTGCGGTTTTTCTTTCGAGCAGATGATTGAAGAGACGCTTACATTTACACGCCTATTTTTAGGTCCCAAACCTGCTCGCACACTTACCTATCGACAAGCGTTTTTAGAATATGTAGGGATCGACTACGTAAACGCAGACGCGCGCGCGCTTTTGCGCTGCGCTGAAGAACACGATCTCGAGCTCTCTCCCGATGCAAAAAACTCTGACCGCGATACCCTGCTCCAGTGCCTCATGAGTTTTCTGATCGAGCCAAAACTCCCCAAAGATGAACTCGTCGTGATCCGCGACTATCCTGCAACACAGGCGGCGCTTGCGCAAACACATGAACGAGGTGACGAGCACTTCGCAGAGCGGTTCGAGGTCTATTTTGGGGGTCTCGAGCTCGCAAATGGCTACCACGAGCTTGCAGATGCCGTTGAACAGCGCAAACGTTTTGAAGAGGCCAATCACGAGCGCCAAAAGTTGGGCAAGCAGGCCCTTCCGATTGATGAAAACTTTCTTGCCGCCCTAAAGCGCGGACTCCCCGACTGCTGCGGGGTTGCTGTGGGCTTTGATCGGCTCATGTTGCTGAAACACGAGGCCACAACTCTCGACTATTTCCACTTTTGAACGATTGGATAGCGCCTTCCCACACCAAATGCTTTGCGGCTTACGCGAATTCCGGGCGCGGCTTGCCGGCGTTTGTATTCGGCGCTGTGGATGCGACGGATTAGATCTTGCACGACAGCCAAGGGTAGCTTCTGTTTTTGCGCGATCTCTTCAGCGGAAAGAAACCCTTCCACGTAAGCCTCTAAGACCGCATCGATGATATCATACTCCGGAAGCGAGTCGGTATCTTTCTGATTCGGTCTAAGCTCTGCTGAGGGAATTTTTTGAATGATCGATACGGGAATAACCTCTTTTTCGCGATTGATCCAGCGCGAAAGAGCGTACACCTGCTTCTTTGTGAGATCGGAGATCACGCCAAGTCCGGCACACATGTCACCGTAAAGGGTGCAATAACCGAGGGCGAGCTCGCTCTTATTCCCCGTGCCGAGCACGATGTAACCAAGCTTATTGGAGATCGACATGAGGATCATCCCTCGCACACGCGCTTGCATATTTTCTTCGGTGACATCAAAGGGTTTTCCTTTGAAATGGGGCTCAAGAAGGTCGAGATACGCCCCAAAGGGTCCTTCGATGGGAACATCCATAAAATCGATTTGCAAATTGTGGGCGAGCTCCTTTGCGTCGACAATACTGGATGCGGAGCTAAAGCGTGAGGGCATGCCGAGAGCTAGCACATTCTCTTTGCCTAGCGCATCCTTTGCGATGCAAGCAACGAGCGCCGAATCGATTCCGCCAGAGAGTCCCAAACACCCCTTTTTAAATCCCTGCTTATGAAAATAATCCCGCACACCGAGAACAAGCGCGTTGTAGAGATCACTCAAAGCATCGTATTTGAACTCTTGTTGTGCTGGAGGTTTTTCCAGATCGATGAGCATCTCATCCTCTTTGAAACCCGCAGCATTCTGGCGAAAATGGCCTTCTCCGTCGACAAAGAGGCTATACCCATCGAAAATCAGCTGGTCGTTCCCGCCAACCTGACAGCAGAGAAAAACCGGGCAATGTAAAGTTTTGGCCGTTGCCGCACACACCTTGATGCGCACCTCTGGCTTCTGGAAATGGTAGGGAGAGGCTGAAATATTGATGAGAAGGTCGGGCTTATGTGGAACAAGATCAAGGACCGGATCGTGTGCATAATTGGTATATTCGACAAGTCCCGCATGCTGCCAGATATCTTCGCACACCATGATCGCGATCTTTTTTCCCTTGTACTTCCAGATCTGTACAGATTTTCCCGATTCAAAATAACGCTTCTCATCAAATACATCATAGGTCGGCAGAAGACACTTATCCTCAAATCCCACCAGTTTTCCATCTTGAATAATTGCGGCGCTGTTGAAGAGCGGCTTCTCCCCACCGACGGGGTTACTTCTCACGAGGCCAACGACAACCATTAGACCCGAAGAAGCACGCATAATCTTCTCTAACGCGTGCTGCATCCCCTCAACAAATTCCGCATGCATCACCAGGTCTTCCGGCTGATATCCGCAGATACTCATCTCCGGAAAGGCGACGATATCGACCTTCTTTTCTTTTGCATGCTCAATGACGCGTAAGATCTTTTGAGTATTCCCCTCAAAATCTCCAATCGTGGGATTGATCTGACCTAAAAGTATGCGCATATCACTCCCGACTAAAGAACAGAAAGGTGAAGGAGACAACAGCAAAAGCTAAGCAATATCCAGCTGGTAAAAAAAGAGGCCACTTTGAAAGTGCAAATAAAAACAAAAATATTGCAGCAAATAACGTTCTGACATTCCGCGTCCGGTAAAACTTATATCCAATGAACCCAGCCGAAAACAAAAAAAGCGTGAGTTCAACGAGATTTTTATACATGCGTACTACCTTGACGCAAAACGGCTATTCTTCGCATCATTTTCCTAGCAACGCATAAAATCTAACAACATAAAATTTAGGAGAATCTCGCATGGCGCAGGGCAAACTCAAAATCCACACGGAAAACCTTCTACCGATCATCAAAAAATGGCTTTACAGCGACAAGGATATTTTTGTACGAGAGTTGGTCTCGAATGCGTGCGACGCACTCCATAAATTGCGTGTATTGCGAGAGCAGAAGGAGTGTGAGTTTGCCGATGAGGAGCTGTGCATCGAGGTGCAAGTAGATAAGAAAGAGCGCACCCTAAAGTTCATCGATACCGGCCTTGGCATGACAGGTGATGAGGTCGAAAAGTATATCGCACAGGTCGCCTTCTCGGGTGCGGAGGAGTTTTTAAGCAAATATAAGAGCCAGAATGCGGAAGATCAGATCATCGGCCATTTCGGATTGGGTTTCTACTCGGCATACATGGTTTCGACAAAGGTTGAGATCAACACACTCTCTTACAAGAAAGGCGCAGAGGCTGTCCTCTGGTCTTGCGACGGGGGTTCCGACTACACGCTCGATCCAGGATCGCGCGCTACGCGCGGAACGGAGATTACCCTCTTTGTCGACAAGGAGAGTGAGGAGTTTCTTGAAGAGAGCAAAATCCGCGAAATTCTGCGCCGCTACTGCAGCTTTTTGCCCTTCCCAATCCTGCTCAATGGCGAAAAGATCAACGATAAAGATCCTCTCTGGATGAAGCCAGCGTCCGAGTGCTCTGATAAAGATTATCTCGACTTTTACCATCAGCTCTACCCAATGGATCCCGACCCGATCTTCTGGATCCACCTGCAGGTCGACTACCCGTTCCATCTCAAAGGCATCCTCTACTTCCCTAAAATTCAGAAGCGCTTTGAGTGGAACCAGTCCAACATCCAGCTATTCTGCAACCGCGTATTTGTCTCCGACAGCTGCAAGGATCTCATCCCTGAATATCTCACCGTGCTGAAGGGCGCTCTCGACAGCGCAGATATCCCTCTCAATGTCTCACGCAGCACTCTCCAGATGGATAAAACGGTGCGTCAGCTCGCCTCTCACGTTTCAAAAAAGGTCTCCGACAGACTCGTCACACTCCATCAGACAGAACGCGAAAAGTTTTTGGCTGCATGGCCCGATATCGAACTGATCATCAAACTCGGAGCAATCCAGGATGATAAATTTTATGATCGCGTGAAGAGTGCTCTTGTCTGGAAAACAACTAAAGAAGAGTGGACAACAGCCGAAGAGTACCTAGAAAGAAATCGAGAAAAAACAAAGGAGAAGATCTTCTATGCACCAGATGAGAAGAGCAGCTCCCACCTGCTCGAACTCTACAAAGATCAAGAGGTGATCTACGCCACCTCACCCGTCGATACAGCGCTCATGAACACGCTCGAAGCAAAACTCTCCAACGTGAAATTCCAGCGAATCGATGCGGCGGTAGAAAATGAGCTTGTAGACGCTACGCGTGAAAAAACTCTCCTTGACGCCGACGGAAAAACACAAGCCGCCAAGATTGCTGACTTCATGCGCGGCGCGCTTGGCATCGACAAGCTCGAGGTCGAAGCGAAAAGCCTTGCTAGCAACAAGCTCCCCGCCCTTCTCGTCATCAGTGAAGAGATGCGGAGAATGCGCGATTACATGGCCCTTTCTGGACAAAGCTTGCCATTCAGCTTAACGGACAAACGCACCTTTGTTGTGAATACCAACAGCCCGCTCGTTACGGCCATCTACGGTCTGCAGCAGAAGCAGCCAGCCTTAGCCAAAGAGATGGCACGCCACCTCTACGATCTCTCTCTCCTCTCACAGAAGGAGATGGAACCAGGGCAGCTCTCCGACTTTGTGAAGCGCTCTAACGAGGTGTTAGAGGGTTTGCTGTTGAAGAAAGAGTGATCTGATCGATGAGATGACCCTCATTGTCGATTCCTTGCACAACGAGGTTCTTATCCTGTAGTGAGACAAAATAGACAAAGTTGGCGCGCGCTGTTTTTGCAAGATACCAGCGCTCGTCCGCTTTGAGCGGTTCACGTGGAACTGAGGCCCATCCCCCGTCACCGAGGTAGACAACCCCTTCGGGATCGATCTTCTCCCCTTTAATCGGATGGGTGCGCTTGTAGGCGTGATCGTGATGCTCAAAAACAGTCTTCACGCCATGTTCTTCGAAAAGCGGAGCCCAATGCTTTCGGACCAGTTTGTTGCACTTTTTATCTGGCCGAGAGACAGAGGGGTAAGCAGCGACGTGATAAACAACCATTTTGTGCTGCTGGGCTTTGCGCTCTTCAAGCGCCTCTTTAAGCCAAGTCGTCTGCTTCCCGACTACGGGATAGGTGTGTCCGGTGTCGAGAAAAAAGAGGCTAAGCTCATCTCCAAAATCGAGAGTTCGATAAGAGACGAGATTGTTGGGAAAGGCAAAGAGCTCATAAAATAAAGCTCCCCCGTTTTTTGGATCGAGATGGCGGCTAGAAACATCATGGTTTCCCAAAACAGCCACGAGAGGAATCAGCCTCCCATCGCTTGTGACCATCTGCTGTTTCCACTGTTTGAAAAATGTGTGCCAGCGGCGCATTTCAAAGTAGCGGCCCTTAAGAAGTGCATTGTGCCCGCGCGTGTAGGCAATATCCCCTCCCAAAATCACGAAGTCGGGATCCATTTTTGCAACCTGTGCATTCATCTTTTTCAGCAGAAAAATATCATGCTGATAGACATCTCCACCGACAACGAAATGCAGTGGACGCGTCCCATTTTGTGGCATCGTTCTAAAGCGGTAGATCGATGAATCCTTTGCGACGCGAAAAGCATACGTCGTATCGGGAAGAAGGCCTGTAATTTCTACCGTATTTACAAAAAGTTTTCCCCAGAGAAGAGTGCCCTCAGCGACATGGTGCGAGGAGCCCTTTACTTCCAACCAGCTCTCCTCTCCTTCACGTTGATAGACCAGTGCTGCATTCTCATTTCCGCACTGCCACTGCACGGTCATCGTTGTTGTGGGATCGCGCAGCCATGTCAAATAGACGGCAGAAGGAGTCTTCTCCTCCCCTCGGAAGAAGAAAATGGCGGTGGCTAAAAGAAGAACAAGAAGGAGACGTTTTTTCATAGTTTTTGAGCAGGAGAGACTATAGCAGGAAGCTCTTCTATTGTCTTCCCCTCCCGATCGATCGACCTCACATGACACCCCTCTTGATCTAGGGTGACCAGCCAAAAACAGTTGATCTGGGCGGCCTTCGCAAGATACCAGTACTCTTTTGTGCTCTTCGGTTTGCGAGGGGTGACCCCCCAGCAGCCATCTCCGAGGTAGTGCACCCCCTCAGGATCGATTTTACCCCCTTTGAGGGGGTAGGTGCGCTTGTAGGCATGGTTATGATTTTCAAAGGCAAGCTTCACTCCATACCGGTCAAAAAGAGGCACCCACTCCTTGCGGATGAGGGTCGGTACACGTCCATTATAGGGGTAAACGGAGGGGTAGGCCCCTACATGATAGACCGCGAATTTATAAGAAAAGTCTTCGTGCGCAGATAGAGTTTTTTCTAGCCAGGCTGTTTGTAAGCCATCGATAGGGAATGAGTGGCCTGTATCGAGGCAAACCAGGCTGAGATAATTGCCAAAGTCAAAGATTCGATAGGGACTTCCCTCAGGAAAGGCAAAAAGCGCATAGAACATATTGTAGGGGGAGCGAGATTTGATGTCGTGATTACCCACTACAACCACCATGGGGATAAGGCGCCCATCGGGTGCCACCATCTGCTTTTTCCACTCTTTAAAAAAGGTCCCCCAACGACGGCTCTCCCAATCCTTTCCTTTGAACCAGCTCTTATTGCCATTGGTATAGGCAATATCCCCTCCAACCACCACAAAATCTGGGTCGGATTTTGCCATCTGTTTATTGATCTTGCGCAGCGAGTAGAGGTAGAAGTAGGCATCCCCTGCAACGGCAAAACGCAAAGGCCTATCGAGAGTTCGAGGGCAGGTGCGGAATTTATAGCTCTCTTTCGTGTTGCCTAGGTGGAACGTGTAAACCGTGTCGGGTTCTAGGTGGGTGAGTTCTACTGTATGGACAAGGATAGAGCTATTTTCTAGGCGTTCCGACTTCCCTTGGACGGATTGCCACTCCTCCACGCCTTCCCGGTGATAGGAGAGGCTAGACTCCTTCTTTTTTGTGGAGGTATGCCACTGAATGACCATCGTGGTCGTAGGATCCCTTTGCCAGCTTAAATAGAGGGCTGACGGTTCAGCATAAAGGCCATAAAAGCCTAAGATAAAGAGGGTTAGAAACAGGGCTCGCATATACCATCCCTTTATAAGAGAGAACCCCCTAATTTTCAAGAACTTATGGCTTAAACAATAATTTGACTTTATTAATAAAAATTATTATAATTATTTCATATTAACTTAATAAATCGGATAATTTTGCAATTATGTCCATAAAACTTATCAACAATATTGAGATTCCTAACGCTCATGGCGTGAAAAGAGGAGCCTTTAAAGCTGAAACGCGGGACCTGATCAACATCTTGCACCTTCCCGCATCGGAAGCACATACGCTGGATATCCAGCGCGTTCACGGAGGAGTCATTACACTAAAGATCGATAATAACGAATCTTCCCTAGTGACAAATCCAGACGTATTGGAGCGCTGTGAAACGATCCTGCGGATCGCCGATCGATTTCTTGTCCACCCGCTGCTCGCCCAGGAGAGAGCCCCTCTAGGTGGACGCGCACCCTCCCCAACCATAACAGACCCCGCTCCTCGGAGTGAGACCTCGCCTTCAGAAGAAAGAGCATCGAGTCCCTCCTCTTCAGAAGGTAATGAAGAGGCTGATCGCCTTCGTAACGAGATCACCTACATGCAAGGTCGAATGGACGCGATGAACGAATTCTCTTTAGCAAATCCTAGTGAAGAATCAGACGCTGAGGCAGAAGTCCGCACCTTGCGAAGTGATCTCGCCTCCCTTGATCCTGCCCTCGAAGCACTGGAAACTCGTATCAACAATCTCACGAATCAAAGGCTTCGCCCTCTTGAAGAAGAAAGCACGCCATCACAACAAAATGCAGAGCTGGAGGCTCTTCGCGCTGAATTTCTCACCACTGCCCAAGAAAGCACAAAAGTTATCCAGGATCTACAAAGATGCCATGATACCCTCCGCTCTGAAAACGAGGTTCTGAAAGCGCGCAACGCTAAACAGGAGCCCCTGATTCATGCTGCACAGGAACAGGTGGAACTATTGAAACGAGATCTGCAAGCCAAAGACCAGATCAACAGTGCGATGAGCCAAGCACAGGCAGTGGCAATTGACAAACTCCTCCTGGAGCGCGCAGAGTTTCAAGAGCTTTATGCCGCGCTACAGAAGCGCACAGAAGAATTTATGTTGCAAGCCGAGCGTGATAAAGCAATTTTACAGAGCAATCTTCAAGCTACTATGAGCCAAGCCATCCTCCTCGAGCAGCGCCTAAATGAAGACAAGGCTCTGAAAAGAAGAAATACAAAAATCGCAGAGAAGAACGACGACTCCGCAGCTCCATTAACCAAGAGAATTAAGGAATTGGAAAGAGACCTTGCAAACGCTCAGCAGAAAGTCAAAGATCACAAAGCACAATTAGAACAACTTAATGTGGAAGCCGAGAAACACCTTCTAGTACTTCATGGTGTGGCGGAAAAATATGCAACCGGGAATAGACGCATGAAAGCTTCTATCGACACGCTCCTTAAGGACAACACACAGCTGGCACTTAAGTTGGAACAAGCGCAACAATTGGAACGAGATGTTGATGAGCTGACGCAAGAAAAATATGATTTGCAAGCGCAGCTAGATACTGTGCAGGCCCGCGCAACAATTGCAGAAGAGCAGCTTGCAAAATTTAAAGCTGCGGGCCTTTCTGCACGCGGGATGACTCAAGCTGAGAAAGAATCTCTCCGTTCTTCAAACATCAACACCGCCGGATACCGTTTATACAACATATATTATGCAAAAACGAAAGACTTTTTGACTGACGAACAGCAACGCAAGCTTGGAGAGGAGCTTGTAGACACTATGATAGAGCAAAACCTCACGTGGGACGAGCTTGATGAGCAGATGGTCTACGATGAGATCATAAAACCCTACTTTGAAAGTCTTGCAAAGCAGGGTTCAGATGAATCCGCCTAAAAAGTAGGCTTACTCCTTCTCGGGAGTGATGTCTACGCGTTTGCTCTCTTCTGGGCTAGATTGAACGTCTGTAATCGCACCTTTTAGCACTTCGATTTTTGCGCCGTCGACCATCTTCAGAATGACGGTGTTATCTTGCACTTGTGCGACGGTTCCAACAATACCCATTGCGGTGACGCGATCGCCTTTTTTCATGGTGTTGCGCTGTTTTTCCATTGCTTTACGTCTTTTTTGCTCTGGGCGCCAGAGGATGAAGTAGAAGAAGACGAGGGCGATCCCGATCATGATGAGAGTTTGCCAGAAGCTGTTTTCGCGACCTGCGGCAGGAGCGGCTTGGCCTTCTTGTGCCATCAGGGGAAGCGCACCGAAGAGGAATACAGGGAGAAATGCGAGAAGTTTTTTCATAAAATTTCCTGTGTAAAAAAATTTATAACGATGAGACAAGCATGCCCGAATACTCTTCTAGAAAGCAAGAAGAATCACCTGCTTAGGTGCGCGATATTCTCAATGTGGGGAGTATGAGGAAACTGGTCGACGGGCTGTAGGGCTGTGAGCTTATAGCCGTTTTCAAGAAGAGCTTTTATGTTTTTGGCTTGGGTTTCGGGATTGCAAGAGATATAGAGGATCTCCTTGGGGGCGAGGGCAAGGAGCTGCTGAAGTGCATCATCCATGAGACCGGCGCGCGGCGGATCGACAATCACAAGATCGGGGCTTGCGATCTTTTCGCGCTGCAAAATTTTCCCGACATCTCCACAATGGAGCTCTACATTGGAGATCTCATTCACCTGCAGATTACACTCTGCATCGAGAATCGCTTCAGGTGCAAGTTCGATGCCTACCACTTTTTCTGCCTGAAGAGCAAAAGACATTCCTAGTGTTGCGGTTCCACAATAGAGATCGAGGACCAATTTCTTTTTTCCTGGAGAGACCATCTCTAGTGCACGACGATAGAGAGCCTCTGCTTGGAGAGTGTTGGGTTGGAAAAATGAGCGGGGGCTAATTTTGAACTTGTATGCACGTGTTCCGATTTCCAGATACTCGTTGATATGATCTGGCCCTGCGAGATGCATCTCGAAAAATTGCGTAGGTGATCCCTTGCAGAGCTGTTGTACGCACAAAAAGACGCTTGCTGCTCCGCAAGCTTGAACGGCCTTCACATAACCGTCGATCTGGACACGCGAAAGCGCAAAATCGGGATGACCTGAAACGGTGAGAATAGCCATCTTTTCTTGCGTGCGAATCCCCTCTCTCAGTGTGAGTGTGCGGAGAGATCCTGTGTTGGAATAGCGGTGATAGGCTTTTAGATCGGTCTCTACCCACCAGCTCCGGACGCTTTTTAGCGTTTCGATAAACCAGGGAGAGGTGAGATGGCACTCTTCGAGATTTAAGACATGCCCGCGGCTATTTGCAATGATGAGTCCGAGAAAACGATCGCCAGCGCGATTCTGCGAAAAGGAGAACTCCATCTTATTGCGGTAACGCCATGGATCCTTCGCGGGAAGAATGGGATAAACATCTACAGACGCGAGATCACACACAGGCACGAAGAGATCGCAAACAACTCGATGCTTTCGCACAAGCTGTTCTGCGTACTCAACATCCTGCCACTTACATCCACCACATTGAGGAAAGTGGGAGCAGCGGGGCTGAATGGGTTACCCTTTGCGCGAAGGGAGCTTAGCAGTTGCGCGGCGAACGCCCGCGCTTGAAGCTTTCTTCACCGCTTTCTTGGGAGCAACTTTTTTAGGCGCTGGCTTTTTTTTCATAGCCATGCTCTTTTTTGCTTTTACGACTTTTTTAACTGCTTTCTTTTTTGCCATAAGGGGCTCCTTTTAAAAACTTTAATAGCTTGCTCCTCCTTGCGCATTTTTTCAACTTTTTTCTTCAGGGCTTCAGGTAAAAAGCTGAAAAACTGCGCATCTACCCATTTCGCTTCCCTCCTTCGCAAGAGCACGCGCAAGCTGTTAATTAACAGCTTCTTACGAAAAGCTTTTACCTTCATGGCAGGGTGTGGTACAATCGCTAGCGTTGTTGATCCCGTGTCTTTGGAACTGTTTTGTATGACCCGATTAGAAGGGAATAGTCTTTTAGATCTGACAAGAGGCAGCCAGTAAAGTGGATTTGTCTATGTCGCCGATCATGTGTTCTTCGCTAAAGGGGCTGAATAAGCGGTTCTCCTTCCAGCCAGCTGTTTCAATCAGTTTTGTTCCCGCCGTATGGAAAAACCCGAGACAACCGCATTTTTGTATTTTTTTGAATTTTTAAGGAGATTTTTTTAGTTATGAACCAAACAGCAAGTAAGAAACTTTATGTCGGAAGCCTTCCCTACAGTGTAACTGAAGAGGAGCTACAAAACCTCTTTTCACAGTATGGAAAGATTGAATCGGTCCGCATTATCGTAGACAAATTTACCGGCCAATCTAAAGGTTTCGGTTTCGTGGAAATGACAGACGGCGATGAAGCTCAAAGAGCAATCGAAGCTGTCAACGGCATGAAGTTCAACGGCCGAACACTGATTGTCAACGAAGCTCGCCCTGAGCAAAAACGTGAGCGCTCCTCCTTTGGTGGCGGTGGCGGCGAACGCAGAGAGCGTCGTGGTGGTGGTGGATACGGCGGCGGCGAAGGACGCGGTCGGGATCGCTTCTAACTGAGTCGTTTTCGCCAAAGGCGAAAACAACCCAAAAGCCGAGGGGAAATCCCCTCGGCTTTTTCTTTTTCAAAGGTGCCATTAAAAGTTTTAGATACATTTTTCCTAAATGCAGGGATCTGTTAAACTGTCGCCTCATTTTTAGGAAATGGAGACGAGTATGGCAATGATGGTTCAGGGAAGGGTAAGGTCCCGCGGCATGGAGATAAGCTATGCACCATCGGTAATGATTGATCAGTCACAGGACTCAGCAGACAATCAAGAAGCACAAATTGCCAACGCCCACTCAACAGTGTGGTGGCGAATGCAAGCCGCATTGGCGCGAATACTAGAATTCTTCTCTTTCTGGAATTCGCCGCCTGACCAAGCTCCTCTTCCTGCTGAAAGACCTCAATGGGCATACGCACAGGTTGCTGTTGCCGTCAGACCCTACATCATTCTCGCACGCCCCTTAAATGAGCTTGGAGCGCACATCTGGAATCTTGAACTTCCTTCTTGCGAGCTTGTCGCTCGTTCGATTAAGACGCTTGCGTTGGCGATCTTCAGATGGCATTTTTGCGACCGAGTACTGCTGCCACAAGAAGATGGCATCTACCACAGTATGAATGGCAGGGTCGAACATCTACCACGCGAAGAGCTCGACGCAAGATACCCCCATCTATTCAGAAAAGCTTTGAAATTGGAACCCATTGCAAATTGTCTTCCAGTCCATCATGACCAGGAACCTGCTTCTATTGAAAATTATCTAGAAATCTCCGCACAAACGATCTACGAGCACTTTCTGAGAATTTATAATGAACCCATCACCAACAGGGAAGAAGGTAATTCGATTACAGACCTCGCTTGGTCGCGACACCTCCGTGAAGTTAGAAATCTTCGATAGTAAAATCAGCAAGGACAATCATGACAACAGTCAATCAGATTGGGGCAGTTAATCAGCAGGGAGCTGCGACGGCGGCTGCACACGTCGATGATGGGGAAGGTGTCTTGCGTGATCGCATCGATCTTGATGATGTTCCAGAATATATCGTTCTTGCAAGGCCTTTAGCTGAGCTTTGGCAAAACATCACGGATTGTGAGCTCCCTTCTTGGAGGCTTCTGGCGCGGTCGATCTGTGTGCTTGTTCTTGCGATCTTCCGCAGACACTTTTGTGACTATACGCTCTTCTATCACGGCGAAACTCTATACCATAGCTTGAATGGTAGAATCGGCTTTTCCGACGGATCACACGGTCCAGAGCGCCACCTTGAATTTTATCCCCATCTCTTAGTTAATGCGCTCTATCTAAGACCGAACCGAGAAGGGTATCCGAGGGCTGAAGGAACCACTTTTCAAGCAAACCAGGTTACTCGCGTGGGGTTGGAGGGAAATGTAAGACAGGTCCCCGATCTGGGAGCAATTTATCCAAATCAAGAGATCTCGCCACAGACGCTCTCCAACTATTTTTCCACCTTTAGACACATACCCATTACAGACAAAGAAGAGGGCAACACGATTGCCGACCTGCTCTCATCGCGCCACCTCCGTGAAGTGGCAAATCCGCAATTTTTTGTCCGGAGGGATACCGATTTATGACCGCAATTACAAGTTCCAAGATCACGAAAGAGCTGCTTGAGGCGTGCTATCTCGACGCAACGAGAAAAGATGGGCTCATCGCCTTTACTAAAGACTTGCGCGGAGATGACGGTAAGGAGTCTGGGAAATATTCGGTCAAACAGGCCGATTTAGATACTCTCTTTTCAAAATCTGTCTGGAATGAACAAAAAACAGGAAGTGGGCACAGAAAGCTAAAACACATTGTCACAGGAGTTGTCATCGAATATGCTGACCACAAAAAAGAGATAGATTCTGGGGCCGCTAAAACGATTCTCGAACAGGTGCAAAAACACTTGAACATCCTCTGCAACGAGGTCTTTTGTTATACAACAGGCAACTGGAAAGAGGAACCCGATTACTCCGCAGTTCTTCTTCGTTTGGAAAAATCTCTCAAAGAGAAACCAGAAACAAAGAAATCTAGCTAGTCGTCAACCGAATGTGAGCTTGAAAGCATCAGAACGCATCTTATGGATGTTGGCCTGTAATTGCTCTTTATCCTTTTGACTCCAATGAGGAAAATTTGGAAGCTCAAGATATTGAAGCCGCCTGCTGCGAACACCGAGCTCTGAAAATGCTTGTGGAGTAAGATTTTGCCAAGCTGTCGTCTTGTTGCCCCATGATGTATATTGTGGTTTTGTGGAGACAAGTTTAAGCCGTTGGAGCTGGTTCGTTGCTAGCGCCTGTATTCCCGCATCTGTTATTTGTAAACTCCCCTCTACAATCTCTACCTCTCGAAGTTTAGGGCATTGTCCAAGCCATTTAAGGCCTTGATCGCTAAATCCAATCGGTTGAAAAGAGTTAATAGTGATGCCTGTACAATCGATTAGGCGTACTCTTGTAAGAGAGGGAAATTGAGACAAGCCGCAAAGCGCGATATCTACTGCAGCAAAATTATGCAGAGCTAAGCTGGAAAGTTTTTTTGCCAATTTTAAAAGATCGATCCAAGACGAAGTGATTTGTGCACAGTTTGCAATCTCCAAAGATGTGAGAGAAGGAAGCTCTGCAAGAACTGTCAAAGTGTTGGGCGTGATGTTCCAAAGATTCCTAAGCTTTACGGTTTCTAATCCAGGATGATTTTTAAAAAGGGCCAGATCCGCATCCTCTACATTTAACCAGTGTACGGTGATGCTTCTTAATTGCGGAATCGTTGCAATATCCTTGAGCTGACTTCGAAGAAGCATACATTTGTTTGACAAAAATAGATTTTGAAAAGAGGCTTTCTTCGAAAGTTTTTCAGCTATTATTGCCCAATTTAAGATACTGCTTCCACCCGTCTCTCTAAGGTGACGGATTTTCAGAGAAACTAAATTTGGGCAATTGTCAAGCAGAGCATTGATTTGCACCTCTTCAAGGTAGTCGATAGTAACACGAGAAAGTTGCGGTGAGTTTTTAACTAGCTGAGCGATGATTTCCTGATTAAGTTGGGTTGATGAGGAATCGCTGGGGAGTTTTAAAATAAGCCGCTGAAGATGAGGGAATGTCGATGACGTTAATTTTTGCAAGCGCTCACCTTCAAAACCTGAGATGGAAAGATTTTGCAGCCAGACCAACTGGGATGCTTTGGCAATTCGCACACACATTTTAGGAAAAACTTGCTCTCTTAGATGGGTCCAATCATCGGTCGAAATTCCACTTTTGCTCTTTTGCCAATTATAAAAAGGCTCTGTTCTAACATCCTTTTCTCCTGTTTTTTCCCAGAAGGCCTTTCGTCCGAGAAAATACATAGCCTCCTTAAAAACAAGAAAAGAAGCGACGACTTGATGAACAGCATAGGGAATTTTTTCGCGTATGTTCCTGTGCGCCCAGGCTTCGAGACGCTGCATCTTTGCGGGCCGCTGGAAAGAACCTTCTAATTTTAGAGCAGTAGCCATGAGGCGCTTTTTTTAATCGTCAACCGAATGTGAGCCTAAGGGGAGTAGCGCCAACACCAGAACGGAGTTTTTGGATGCCGGTTTTTAATTGTTCTTCGTGTTGTTTTTTCCAATGAGAAAACTTGGGAAGTGCAAGGACCTGCAGATGAGTGCTGCGAAAAATCAACAATAAAAACCCCTTCGGTGTGAGATTTTTCCATGCTGCGTTCTCCGCTAGGGATTCACGTGTGTTTTGTCTTTTCGCCGTGACAAACTTGACACGTCGCAGTGTATTGGATGCAAGAGCATACATTCCCATATCAGTCATCAGCTCACTACCCTGAACAATTTCAACCTCTTCTAGTTTCGGGCACATTCCAAGACGTTTAAGACCAAAGTTGCTAAATCCTACTGGGTGAGGATGATCGCCGACACTTGGGGCGATTCCTGCGCATTCAACAAGACGTATGCTGGTCAGTGAGGGACAGAAACTGGACAACTTAAAAAGCAGCCTATCGGCAGCTTTAAATTTGTGGAGAACTAGCTGAGAGAGTTGTTTCGCTTGTGCTAGCATTGGAAGCCAAAACGGTGAAATCTGTTCACAGTTTTGAATCTCAAGCGTTGTCAGGCAAGGAAGTTGTGTAAAGATCTTCAGTACATCATCAGAGATTTTTGGGAGATTTCTAAGTCTTACAACTTGCAGACCAGGGTGCGCTTTGAAATCCCACAAATCAGAATCCTGCGTTTCTTGATCTTGGATGGTGATATTTCTGAGCTGCGGAATCGTAGATAGAGCCTGAAGTTGGGTGCGGTAAATCGCACAACTCTCGGACAGAAATAGATCTTGAAAAGAGGCTTTTTTAGATACCTTCTCACTTACCTTCGACCAGTCAAGTAGTTCGCTCTTTTCAAATGCACGCCCTACGAAAAGTCTCTGGCTAACGGCGCAAACTCTCAATGAGACTAATTTCGGGCAATTTTCTGCCAGCGCAACAATTTGCGCCTCTCCGAGATGTGTAACGGTGATATGTGCGAGTTTCGGTGAGTTTTTAACTAATTGAACGATAGTCTCTTGATTTTGGACGTTCGAGTTTCCTTCGGGCAGTTTTAATGTAAGCCGTTCAAGATGTGGAAACTTCGAAGAGGTTAACTGCCGCAATGCCTCGCCTTCAAAATTTTGGATGGTGAGGTTTTGTAACCAGGAGAGTTGAGAAGCGCGAACTATTCGTTGGCACATCTGAGGAAAAAGATCTCTTTTTGGCCAATCCTCAGTTGAAATGCCATTTTTAGTTCTTTGCCAATTAAGAAAGGGGGCTATTCTGACGGGTTTCGGTACAACTCCTCTCATTTCCCAAAAAGCCCGATGTCCCAAAAAGTGAACGGCTTCCTTAAAAACAAGAAAGGAAGCGACGAGTTGCTGTAAATCGTAGGGAAGTTTCTTGCGTATGTCCACGGGCACAGGAGCTTCGAGACGCTGCATCTTTTCTGGTCGTGACGATGAATTTTCTACACTTAGCGACATAGTCCTCAGGCTCCTTTTCTGTTTTCAGGTAAAAAAAACAATTTCAAACCGCTCTTTCTTTTTACGGATTGCCTCTTGAAGTAGCTCGTTATCCGTATGGGGGAATGAGAGAACTGACTGATGCAAAGGTGCTTCAAAGTAGCGGAGTGTTGAGCACTCCTCTACAATCTTTCTCACACCCGCAATTGTCACATTTTTCCACGCCTTCAATTGAGTTTTCGTAGAATTAGGGTCGTTTGAAGGAGCAACAGTCAACTTCAACACGCGAAGCGGACAGCTCGTAAGGGATAGCAAGCCCGTATCTGATACCGCTCGACTCCCCTTACAGATCTCAAGATCGGCAAGCTGCTTACACCTTCCGAGTAGCACTAAGCTTTTATCACTCAAATGCGTACAGTCTGCGATTTTTACACTCGTAAGCGAGGAGCAGAAGGGCGCAAACTGGAGAATCTGATCTGTATATGAACCTGTTTTTAAAACAAGCTCACGCAGGTTAGGGACCACTTTCACCTTATTACTTTCCTGCCAGGAGATGTTTGGACAATTTTCAAGGTGGAGAGCTGTGAGCAGCGGCACCTGCAGCAGTGTTTCAAGTGTTCCCGGAGTTGCATTTGGAAGATCTCTTAAACCAACCCTTTCAAGCTGCGTACATGAAACAAGAGGCTCTAACGTCTTGTCGTCGACTTTTGAACTTTCCCAAAATAAGATGCTTTTCAATTGCGGGATCTTTGCAACCTGAGCAACCTCATGCTCAACGATCTTACAATTGAGATAAACAGCTCTTAATTTCGGCATTTTTGCAAGCACAGACGCCATTTTTTCCCAATTCCAACGCACTAATTCCTTTGGATTCTTAGGGCTTGTGAAATGGTGGATACGGCGAATGCTTAAGGAGCTTAGATTTTTACAACTCTCCAAAAGAAGTAGGCATTCCGCTTCACTAATTGCTTTCACGGAAACATCTGCCAGCTTAGGAGCATTTGCACCAAAGTTTCGGATAGCGCGTCCAGGATGTGGGGATTCAGCATGTGGCTTTCGGGTGGCGAAATTTAAGTGCAGCACTTCAAGATGTGGAAAGGGGAAATTAGAGAGCTTTACAAGTTCGGTCTCGTTGACTTGTAAAAGCCTGAGACTTTTAAACCAGAGGTGCGTTGTGCACTTGCTTTCAAACCGCTTAAGAAGAGCAGGAAAAACTTTTCTATCCCAATTTTCTCCCAATTTACTTCGAGATGACCAGCTGACCGTATCATCGATTCCCTCTCTTCGCTGAAGCCATGTTGAAAAGGAGATTTTTTTTTGCCCAGTAAACCATGAGGCCTCCTCAAAGCTCAGATAGCCAGCGATCTTTTCTTTGAATGCCAAGGGGAGGTTTTTAAGCACTTTACCTCCTCTTTGCAGGCCCATTATCCTGGCCATTTTGTGTGGGCTTGTCGATGCTGCAGTAGGAGCTGTCGTCATTTCATGCCTCGAAGATTTTAAGCGTTGCCAGTTTAAATGATAATGAGTTTTAAGAGAACCTTCCTCGTATGCATGAACGTTACCGTTTCCCGACCCTCCCTCTTCTCTTGATGGCCTCGGTGCGCTCGGTGTTTAAATTCTTCGTGGATTTCCGGAAAGTGCCGCGACAAGTCGCGGCAAAGAAAAGCGGTGACGAGTCACCGCACTCCAAAAAAAAGCCCCAGATGCCTTACGGCAGCTGGGGCTGAAGAAAAACTTGGCGGCGTCCTACTCTCCCACACTCTTGAGTGTAGTACCATCGGCGATGGAGGGCTTGACTTCTGAGTTCGGGATGGGATCAGGTATTGCCCCTCCTCTATTGCCACCAAGAAACTTGTTCTAGATAGATAAGTCGTTAAATCGTATTTCGCAAATTCACTAACAAAAAATGGCGCTTGATGGAGAACTTCTCCACACCCAAAGGTGAGGATCAGCGCTTATCGTCGCTGGCGTCTCTCCTAAAAAACTAGGAGATGGGCCAGCGACATAAAGAAAAAATAATCAAGCCAATGGACTCATTAGTATTGGTTAGCTCAACACATTGCTGTGCGTACACATCCAACCTATCAAACCGGTAGTCTTCCGGTAGTCTCATAGGGATATCTTATCTTGAAGGAGGCTTGGCGTTTAGATGCTTTCAACGCTTATCCTTTCCGAACATAGCTACCCGGCTGTGCACTTGGCAGTACAACCGGCACACCATTGGTTCGTCCACTTCGGTCCTCTCGTACTAGAAGTAGCTCTTCTCAAATATCCTGCGCCCACAACAGATAGGGACCAAACTGTCTCACGACGTTTTGAACCCAACTCGCGTACCGCTTTAATTGGCGAACAGCCAAACCCTTGGGACCTTCTCCAGCCCCAGGATGCGATGAGTCGACATCGAGGTGCCAAACCGCCACGTCGATATGAACTCTTGGTGGCGATAAGCCTGTTATCCCCGGAGTACCTTTTATCCGTTAAGCGACGGCGATTCCACTTTCTACCGCCGGATCACTAAGCCCTACTTTCGTATCTGATTGACTTGTCGGTCTCTCAGTTAACCTACCTTATACCTTTACGCTCTACTCGCGATTGCCAACCGCGATGAGGTAAGCTTTGGACTCCTCCGTTACTTTTTGGGAGGATACCGCCCCAGTCAAACTACCCGTCTGACATTGTCCAAAACCCAGTTTCATGGGTCTTTGTTAGACTTCCGACTCCCCAAGACCGGTATTTCAACGGTGACTCCAAGAGCCCTAACGAGCCCTCTTCAACGTCTCCCGGTTATCCTACACATGGAAAGTCAGAAGCCAGTATCAGAGTATAGTAAAGGTTCACGGGGTCTTTCCGTCTTGTTGCGGGTAAACGGCA
This sequence comes from Chlamydiae bacterium Ga0074140, assembly GCA_001464115.1. Taxonomy (GTDB): domain Bacteria; phylum Chlamydiota; class Chlamydiia; order Chlamydiales; family Rhabdochlamydiaceae. Next base: position 333,240 of record LNES01000006.1, read on the forward strand.
TCTTCACCGCTACTACAATTTCACCGAGTCTCCCGTTGAGACAGTGCCCAGATCGTTAGGCCATTCGTGCAGGTCGGAACTTACCCGACAAGGAATTTCGCTACCTTAGGACCGTTATAGTTACGGCCGCCATTCACCCGGGCTTAAATTCAGTGCTTCGCCCTTGCGGGCTGACACCTCCTTTTGACCTTTGGGCATTGGGCAGGCTTCACACCATATACATCGTCTTAGACGACTTCGCATAGTGCTGTGTTTTTGTTAAACAGTCGCCTGGGCCATTTCGCTTCGACCTGATTCCGCACCTACAGTCAAGTAGTCACGGTTTCAGGCCCCTCTTTTCCCGAAGTTACGAGGGTAATTTGCAGAGTTCCTTAACGAGAGTTATCTCGCGCGCCTGAGAATATTCTTCACACCCACCTGTGTCGGTTTTGGTACGGTCACCATCAACGACTAGAGGTTATTTCTTGGAAGCTTCGCGCCACGTCATCGGTTCCCCCGAGGGTTCCCCTTGGCCACTACCAAGCATTACGCTAGCGGATTTACCTACTAGCCAGCCCCATAGTGTCACGGACATTTCCAATCGTCCGCACGCTTAACGTCCTTCGTCACCCCATTGTCATAGTTTTAGGTGGCGCAGGAATATTTAACCTGCTTTCCATCGCCTACGCTTTTCAGCCTTAGCTTAGGTACCGGCTAACCCAGGGAAGACGAGCTTTACCCTGGAAACCTTAGGTTTTCGGCGAGAAGGATTTTCACCTTCTTTATCGTTTACTCATGCCATGCATCCTCGCTAGTATGCGCTCCAATACTCCTTACGGTATATCTTCTGCGCACATACTACGCTCTCCTACCGCGTACACCTTGCGGTGTACACCCGTGATTTCGGCTCTATGCTTTAGTCCCGTAAATTTTCGGCGCAAAGTCTCTCGATTGGTGAGCTGTTACGCACTCTTTAAATGATGGCTGCCTCTAAGCCAACATCCCAACTGTCTTTGAAACTTCACTTCCTTACTCACTTAGCATAGAATTTGGGGCCTTAATCGACGATCTGGGCTGTTCCCCTTTTGACTATGAAGCTTATCCCCCACAGTCTATCTCCCAGCTGCTCTTCTAGTATTCGGAGTTTGATTCCCGTCGGTAAGGCGGTAAGCCTCCCTAATGGATTCAGTGCTCTACCCCTAAAAGAGTCGATACTGAGGTTAACCCTAAAGTTATTTCGGAGAGAACAAGATATCTCCAAGTTTGATTGGCCTTTCACCCCTATCCACAACTCATCCAAGGCTTTTTCAACAGACACTGGTTCGGACCTCCACAGGGTGTTACCCCTGTTTCATCCTGGTCATGGATAGATCACTTGGTTTCGTGTATAAACCGAACGACTAAACGCGCTATTCACACTCGCTTTCGCTATGGCTCCGGAACGTATTGTCCCTTAACCTTGCCGTTCAGCTTAACTCGCTGGCTCATCATGCAAAAGGCACGCCGTCAGCCATTGCCCTAAAAGGGCCATAGGCCTTCGACCGTTTGTAAGCTGCTGGTTTCAGGTTCTATTTCACTCCCCTAACAGGGGTTCTTTTCACCTTTCCCTCGCGGTACTGGTTCACTATCGGTCATCAACTAGTATTTAGCCTTGGAGGGTGGTCCCCCCAGATTCAGACCGAATTTCCCGTGGTCGGTCTTACTCAGGTACCAATCTCGCCTTTACATATCTTTTCGCGTACGGGGCTATCACCCTGTGTCGCGCTTCTTTCCAGAAGCTTCTGCTAAAATATGCCAAAGGCTTTATTGACTGGCCCTACAACCCCAAGAATAAATTCTTGGTTTGGGCTATTCCCACTTCGCTCGCCGCTACTATGGGAATCTCTTATAGATTTCTTTTCCTCTGCTTACTGAGATGTGTCCCTTCAGCAGGTCTAGCTTTCTCAACCTATGTATTCAGTTGAGAATGATGGGTCATTACTCCCATTGGGTTCCCCCATTCGGACATCTCCGGATCATAGTTTCTATCCAACTCCCCGAAGCTTATCGCAGGTTAGCACGTCCTTCATCGCCTGTTGATACCAAGGCATCCACCAGCAGCTCTTAGTAGCTTGAACTTAACTTTATTCGCTACTTAAGCTATTCGCCGTATGTTCTCTTGCGATCACATACGGCATACTTTACTTGCTTTCGCCAATCCTAACACCTTCATTAAATGTGAAGTCCTTCTCCTCAAGCGCCATTGTTCATCAGTGATGCCATTTGCGCTTTAAGTTAGATTCTGTCCTTCGCTTGCGCGAAAGAGCAGAATCCTATTAAAGGATTCTTCTTCTGATTCTTCTTCTTATCTATTTCAAACTTTCGAGATAGCTCTGTTTTGACAGCAGAGTAGAAGCGACGTGTAGAAAAAAGCTTGTCTCAACCTAAGAGTGAACAGCCGAAGCTGTTTTTGCTCTTAAAGGAGGTGATCCAGCCCCACCTTCCGGTAGGGCTACCTTGTTACGACTTCATCCCAGTCATCGGCCTTACCTTGAACGCCTCTCCCCTTGCGGTTGAGTCAGCGGCTTCGGGTAAAACCAACTCCCATGATGTGACGGGCGGTGTGTACAAGGCCCGGGAACGTATTCACGACGCTGTTGCTGACACGTCATTACTAGCAATTCCAACTTCATGTAGCCGAGTTGCAGACTACAATCCGAACTGAGATCGGCTTTACGGATTTGCTCCATCTTGCGATCTTGCACCCTTCTGTACCGACCATTGTAGCACGTGTGTAGCCCCAGACATAAAGGCCATGCGGACTTGACGTCATCCTCACCTTCCTCCTAGTTAACCTAGGCAGTCTCATTAGAGTCCCCACCTTAAATGTTGGCAACTAATGATAAGGGTTGCGCTCGTTGCGGGACTTAACCCAACACCTCACGGCACGAGCTGACGACAGCCATGCAGCACCTATGCAGCAGTCCTTACGGAAAATATCGTTTCTGATATCGTCCACTGCATTTCGAGCCTGGGTAAGGTTCTTCGCGTTGCATCGAATTAAACCACATGCTCCACTGCTTGTGCGGGCCCCCGTCAATTCTTTTGAGTTTCACCCTTGCGAGCGTACTCCTCAGGCGGTATACTTATCGCGTTCGCTTCGACACAGTCAGGGTTGAGCCTAACTACATCAAGTATACATCGTTTACGGCAAGGACTACCAGGGTATCTAATCCTGTTTGCTCCCCTTGCTCTCGCGCCTCAGCGTCAGGTTTAAGCTAGAAAACCGCTTTCGCCACCGGTGTTCCTCCACATATCTACGCATTTCACCGCTACACGTGGAATTCCGTTTTCTCCGCCATACCTCAAGATTGGTAGTTTCAAATGCAGCTCCGAGGTTGAGCCTCGGAATTTCACATCTGACTTACCAACCCGCCTACGCGCCCTTTACGCCCAATAAATCCGATTAATGCTTGCACCCTCCGTATTACCGCAGCTGCTGGCACGGAGTTAGCCGGTGCTTCTTTACCTGGTACCCTCAAATTGGCATACTATTAGCACACCTCTCTTGTTCCCAGGCGAAAGAGCTTTACAACCCGAAGGCCTTCATCACTCACACGGCGTCGCTTCGTCAGGCTTGCGCCCATTGCGAAAAATCCTCGACTGCAGCCTCCCGTAGGAGTCTGGGCAGTGTCTCAGTCCCAATGTTGGCGGTCAATCTCTCAATCCGCCTAGACGTCTTAGCCTTGGTGCGCCATTACCACACCAACTAGCTGATATCGCATGAACCTCTCTCTTACCGCAAGGCTGCTTTCACAGTCCCCAACTTTGATGACTACGATCTTCCCATAGTCACCTCATTCGGTATTAGCGGCCGTTTCCAGCCGTTATCCCCAGGTAAGAGGCAAGTTATTCATGTATTACTAACCCTTCCGCCACTAGATCGCAAGTTGCCCTACGATCTCGTTCGACTTGCATGCCTCATCCACGCCGTCAGCATTCAATCTGAACCAAGATCAAATTCTCAAAAAAGAATTTGAGTTGATATATAAAAAAATTAACTTCTTAGACAGGCTTATAGAGTATGTTTCAACTCTATTTGCACAAGCTTCTTTGCTTGCACGTCACTTCTATTCTACTGTCAAAACAACCTGCACGGTTCGGAGACCATGCTATTCCCTAGAAACACGTTTGCGTTATAGAGAAGCCAACAACATACAAAAAGCCGTTCTTTTCGCGCAATGCTTTTTGAAAAAATCTTCGAAATTTGTGAATTTACCCTCGTAAAACGAGGTAGCTTCCGATGCCCGCGAGGTAGCCGAGAAGGACTGGAAATGTCGCTTTTTTAAAGTAGGTAAAGAAGCTAACCCTTTCCATTCCCATTAGAGCGATACCTGCAGAGGATCCGATCAGCAGTAGGCTGCCGCCCGTCCCGGCAGCGTACGCGATCATATGCCATAGAGAAGAATCCATCGGATAGTCTGTCAACGAGTACATTCCCATAGTAGCGGCTACCATGGGGACATTGTCGATGACGGAAGAGACTAGACCTATTAGGGTTGCGAGCATCGCCTCACTGGGAATCACCCTGCTCAAAAAATTTTCAAATCGATCCAAAAGCCCCGCTGTTTCGAGTGCATTCATACTGAGAAGCACCCCCAAAAAGAACAGGATGCTAGCGGTATCGATTTTTGTCAGAATGAAGGGAACTCGGAGGTGTTTTCTCTCTTCGTATTTGTGATGCAAAAGATCTGTCACAAGCCAAAGAACGGCAAGGGAAGCAAGCATTCCCAAAAATGGCGGAAGCCCAGTCCAGGCATGAAAAATCGGAACAAAAATTAATCCCGCAATCCCTAACCAGAAAGTTAGACGAGCCCCGGGCTCCTCCTTTAACTCCCTATGCCCATCTGCAAGGGGTGTGATATGCCCTTTTTCCAAGAAAGAAAAGATGCAAAGCGGCACAAGAAGCGAAATGAGACTGGGAAGAAAAAGTGCTTTTATCACGCTGACCGTTGAGAGCTGACCGTCGATCCAGAGCATGGTGGTGGTGATATCGCCGATTGGCGTCCACGCTCCCCCAGCGTTTGCAGCGATTACCACTAGGCATGCTGGGGCTATTCTCTCTTCAAACTTGGGAATCATTTTGCGCAGTAGAGAGACCATCAAAATCGTCGTTGTTAGGTTATCGAGGAGAGCTGAAAGAAAAAAAGCGAGAATGGAGACGGTCCACAGCATCCTTCTTTTCGATGTTGTATGAATGAGATCCACGAGAATTTTAAATCCCCTATGCGTATCGATCAGCTCAACAAGGGTCATAGCCCCTAAGAAGAAAAAGATAATTTGCGAAACTTTTGAAATATGCGTCTCAAGATGCTTTAACGCGCTGGGGATCGCCTCACCCGTGACGAGAAAATAGATCAACCAGCAAGCAACTGCCACGAGTAGCGCAATCGCGGTCTTATTGACCTTGACATAATACTCCAAAATGATGAGCAGATACCCAACGGCAAAAACTCCTAAAAGAAGAAGGCTCACAGTCCATTCCATATGATTCTGACACTACTTGGTCAGCAAAAATTGCGGAATCAAAAATGTGCAGAGGAGAAAAAAGACGATCAGTATCGGAAGTCGTATCTTGAGATGGATCTGTTCTCTTGTTCGCATATTGAGAGAAGAGAGAAGAACGGCGAAAAAATTCGCCAGGAGAGCTGCCACCGTGGCGTCTTTCATCGGAATACAAAGCTCGAGGGTCTGCAAAGAAAACGGAAAAAGAATAAGCAGAACCATCAGCGCTGGAAGAAACAGAGCCAGAAAGTAGATCACAAGCATGAGACAAGCCATGAGGAGAAAGGGGCTCTCTCCAAAAAGTCCAATAAGTAGCTGCGCCGCGTGACCTGGGATGGTCGTCTGTTCAAGTGCGCTCTGAAAAAAGAATCCCGCAAAAGCGCAAGTCCAGAGATCTTTTGGGATGTGTCGCACCCAGTCGCGCCAAGAGCTCACTTGCAGAGTCCGATCGAAGAAAAATTCTTTCAGAATTGAGACGGCGACAAAAAAGAAGAGAATCGTCAAAAGAATCCCGTCAGTGAGATTCTCCATGAATGCTTTTGCAGGTGTGATCCCGACAAGGAGAGTTGTTGCTCCTCCGAAAAAAAAGATGAGATCTCGCGAAATCTTTTTAACAAAGACCGAAGCGGTGAGCGTCGACGCAAAAATGATCAGTACAGCTGCTGTCTTCCAGTCCATTCAGTGTTTTTAAGAGAGCCCGGCTTGGACAATATCGTGCATGCGAATGACCCCCACCACTTTTTTCTCCTCCAAAACGGGGACAACCATCACCCATCTTTTCGGATCCTTCTGCATGATCTTCATTGCTTCCCATGCGAGGATGTTTTGGGGCACCGCGATTGCCGATTGTGTCATCAAGCTCTCCATCTTTCTTTCTAACACAACTGCCCCTTGATTTTGCAAGGCCCTTCTTAAATCTCCGTCCGTAAAGATCCCTTTCAGCCCCTTCTCTTCATCGACAACAATCAAACAGCCACATTTTTTATTGGTGAGCTCGACAAGAACATCTCCGAGAAGGTCTTGAGGTTTGCAGAAGGGTATGCGCTCTCCTGCGATCATCACATCGGAAACAGAGAGCATCATCTTCTTTCCGATAGACCCCGAAGGATGGTTTAATGCGTATTCATTCAATGAGAATCCCTTTGCCCTCATCAGCGCAACGGCAAGCACATCTCCAAAAATAAGCTGCACCTGCGTCGATGTGGTGGGCGCTAGATCAAAAGGGCAGAGCTCTTTTTCAACTGGCAGGTGTATGCTGAGATCACACTCTTGAGCTAGACGACTCTGCGGATTGGAAACGATGGAAAGAATTTGCGTTTTACGGCGTCTGACAAATGGAACTAGAGAGAGGAGCTCTTCCGTCTCACCGCTCTTGCTGATTAAAATTAACAGATCGTTTTCGGTCATTACACCGAGATCGCCATGCAAAAAATTGGTCGGCGGAAGATAGAGCGCTTTTGTACCTGTTGAAACGAGCGTTGTTGCAATCTTCTCGGCAATGATCCCGCTCTTTCCCACGCCTGTGAAGACGATAAGCCCTTTGCACGCAAGACACGCCTGCAAAAAAGCTTCTGCTTTTTTGACATCGATCTTCTCAAAGAAGGCATTAAGATAGCCGCGCTGCTCGGCAAAAAGTTCTCGAAACATGTTCCAGGACTATAGAGGAATGGATAATTAGCTTGAAGCCTTCAAAAAAATATCTTAAACAAAGGCTATGAATAGGCGGAACAAAGAACTCTCTGAATTTTGTGATAAGCCTAAAGACATGTCGGGTGACACGGCACTTCGTGTCCGTGTCCCCAGCGACCCCCTTGCGCCTTACCTCGCTTTGAAAAATTCCGTCCTCGTCGGGGGGGTGTGCACAGCACTACCCCCCGCGCCCTTACGGGCTCTCCTGCGGTGGAATTTTTCTGTGCGATCTGAGTCGGCAGGCTGCTCGCGCGCTCACCTCCCCAACCTGTCGGTTGGGTCCCCTCCTCGCGTCGTCTCGCAGTGCCTGGTAAAATCCTCGAAGACAGTGTTTGGAAATTTTCGCCCCGCTCTGCGAGACGACGCGAGAAAAGGGCCCCGCGCCGAGACGTTAGTCCCGCGGGAAATGAGAAATCGAAGCGCAGGAGAGCCGAAGGCGGGCGGGGTAGTGCTTCGCATACCCCGCCTCCGAGCACTCGATTTGTCGAAGCGGATTGAAGCTCAAAAGGGGTCGCTGGGGACGCGGACACGAAGTGCCGTGTCACCCGACATGTCTCCGAGAGCGGTTAAAAAAATTTTATCAACTTTAAGTCAAAGATTATGACCGAAAAAAAGGTTCCTATTGCAGTGGCTCGGGGGGATGGGATCGGGCCGGAGATCATGAAGGCTACGCTGCATGTGCTGGAGGAGGCGGGAGCCAACCTCGAGCTGCATGAGGTGGAGATCGGCGAGAAGGTCTATCTGAAAGGATGTCCCACCGGAATCGAACCCAAAACGTGGGATGTTATTCGCAACACAAAAGCCTTCTTGAAAGCCCCTATCACCACCCCTCAAGGAGGCGGTTTTAAAAGTCTAAACGTCACCGTCCGCACGTCTCTAGGGCTTTTTGCCAATGTGCGTCCCTGCGTCTCCTACTCTCCCTTCGTCAAGACCAAACATCCCAACATGGACCTCGTGATCATCCGTGAAAATGAGGAGGATCTCTATGCTGGTCTTGAATATAGACAAACCCCTGATGTCGCCTGTTCCCTCAAGCTTATCTCTCGTCCGGGCAGCGAGAAGATCATCCGCTACGCTTTCGAATACGCCAGGCACCATGGGCGCAAAAAGGTGACCTGCTTTACCAAAGACAATATCATGAAGTTCTCCGATGGCCTCTTCCATAAGGTCTTCAATGAGATCGCGCATGAATATCCCGATATCGAAAATGAGCACTGGATCGTCGATATCGGCGCCGCAAAGCTCGCCGATACACCTGAAGCTTTTGATGTGATCGTTCTTCCGAACCTCTATGGAGATATCCTTTCCGATGTTGCCGCTCAGATCTCTGGATCTGTGGGCCTTGCCGGAAGTGCCAATATCGGTGACTTTGGAGCGATGTTTGAAGCGATCCATGGATCGGCTCCGAAGCGCGCCGGCCAAAATGTCGCCAACCCCTCCGGCCTCCTTCTAGGAGCCGTGCTCATGCTCCAGTATATAGGCCAGAATGAGGTCGCAATGCGTATCCATAACGCCTGGTTGAAGACAATCGAACAGGGGATCCATACCTACGATATTTACAATGAAAAGACCAGCACGGCCAAGGTCGGCACTCAGGAGTTTGCCAAGGCTGTTGCGGACAATTTGGGTAAAAAGCCGGAGACGTTAAAACCCGTTGTCTACGAACAAAAAACCAAGGTCGCGACACTCCACGTACCCAGGCCTCAGACTGCCGTCCGTGAGCTCATTGGAGTCGATGTTTTCGTCTACTCAAAAGATGATGCTAATGCCTACCAGAAGAAGCTTATCCTGGTAGATTTTGCGCCATTTGCTCTAGAGATGATCAGCAACCGCGGAGTCCGGATCTGGCCCAAAGGCCTACCTGAAACCTTCTGCATCGAGCAGTACCGCTGCAGATTTATGCATAAGCAGAAAAATCATCCCGTGAGCTTCCACGAGATTTTGGCTCTTCTCGACAAACTGCATTTCTTGGGCCACGATATCATCAAAACTGAACAGCTGTACCTGATAGACGGAGAGGCGGGATACTCCTCGGCACAGGGATAAAAGAACCCAGATCTCTCTGGGTTCTTTGACTAACTCTTCTTAGTAAGCGTTCTTTCCAAAACCTTTTCCAAGGCGTGATTCACTTCCCAGCTCATCTTGACCCAATCCTACCACGTTACCCCTTACTACTCCCCCTCTCACCTTCTTTGTGTGCTGCGAAGAGAGCTCTTTTCCATGTTTGTGTGATGTCTTCTTTTGTTTTCTTTTCATCGTATTTTCTCCTGTTAAATCTCAAACGAGACCTACCCCTATAAATACATATAAAAAATTTTAATTAAACACAAAATCTCTCTCTCGTCTTTTTTCCACTACTCAAGTACACTTTTCACCCACTATGGCACTTGCAGCTACCTATCTTTTCCAATCTACGGCTCAAGCCGTTACGACTCACATTGAGACAAAAAATTCCTGGTTCTTTGAACAGGTGAATAAGGTCCGATCGGTCGTGTATGCGATCAACCTAGGCACTATTTTCACTGGTATAAAAAAGTTAGTCGACAGCCTTGAACCTTGGCTCGGTTTTTATGCGAATGTGGCCGATTACGCACACGTATACTTCGCTAGCGGCTTGATCATGGCAGGAGCATGGCCATTAACGGCTAGGAAGATCACCAGATGGATCAATAACTATTCTAGACCTCAAGTAGATCTCGAGTCAAATATTGCCGGCCTTTCTGCACAAGAACGCGCGCACATCCATGTCTCCTGGGACAATCCGTCATACAAGGTATGGATGCAGACGTTCCACCTCACTCAGATTGTCATGAGCGTTGCTCTTGTCTTTTTCTCTGAAACCCCCTACCCCTATGCGGCAAGTGCCGCGCTCCAACTTTATAGCATGTTAAAAACCTGTGGATGGAAGTGGATTCGAGTAGATCGCGAGTTTGTAGAACCTCCTATGCAACATTACGAGCAGGAGGGGCCTCTCAGCTTCAATTTTTCCTATTATTTTGCGGTGCTTCCCCCATCTAGGCCAGAACTGTGTGGAGTTTGTCTAGAGCAAGAAGCAAATGCACTTTGGCATGGCAAGCACAGTCTTTGTCTTCCTTGCACCATCGGACATATCGCTGTAAGCAGTGGAAATATTCACGACCATTTACATGGAGACAGTGTAAGAAGCATTCATCGCACTAATAGAGGACAATTTGAAAATATTGAAAGCGAGTACATGGCACACCAGATCCAGATCCCCTCACGAGCCATTCCTCGCTGCCCCCTATGTCGTGAACAACCATCACAAAATCACATGGAAATCTCTGTGAAGTACCGTTACAGAAGCGAGAGAGAAGATCACTCGATGCTACAAGATACCGAGTTGGCGACTCTCACCATTCTACCAGAAGCACCACAACACTAAGAAGAGCCTTAGAGATTCACATCCTCTTCGATATGTTTCTTAAGAGCACTCAAGAAACCGCAGCCATAGATGCCGTCGAGCACGCGATGATCGAAGGTGAGTGAGACGTGCATCAGCGTCCGTACAGCAAGAAGATCCTCCTCAAGAGGCACAACCTGTTTGTAAGCGGCGCCGATGCCGACAATTGCGACTTCTGGGTAGCGGATGATCGGAATGCCGATCTGTATACCGGTGATACCGAAATTGGTGAGCGTAATGGTCCCCTCTTTGACCTCATCAGGAGAGAGTTTGCCTGCACGCGCTTTTGAGGAGAGCTCTCCGATCTCTTTGGCGATCTCAGGAAGAGTCTTACGCTGGGAGTGTTTGATCACTGGCACCATGAGTCCCTGGTCAACGCTCACAGCAATCCCCAAATTCACGAAACGTTTTACGACAATTGTGTCCTCTTCGAGTGAAGAGTTAATAAGCGGATACTCTTGCAATGCCTTTGCAATTCCGCGCGCCACAAAACTCGTCAGTGTGAGTTTTGCGCCATGCTGTTTGAGGAAGTTCTCTTTTTCTTTTTGGATGAGCTTTTGAACACTCGTGACATCGACCTGTGTCACAAGTGTGGCATGAGGTGCTTCATAGAACGAGCGCACCATGTTGTCGGCGATCGCTTTGCGCATGCCAGACATTTTTAAACGTTCAACTTCTCCATCATGAGCCGAAGAAGAAACAATCTTCTGAGAAGCTTTAGGACAAGCGCGTTTCTCTGCATAGGCTTCGAGATCGCGCTTCGTGACGCGTCCTCCATCGCCAGTGCCAGAAATTTTTTCGAGCTCGTCTAGACCAACACCCTTCTCTTTTGCAAGACGGAGTAGCGCGGGAGAATAAAACCCTTCCATTTCTGAAGAGGAGACTTTTGCAATCTCTATCGGTTTATGTACCACGACCTCTTCCGCTTTCGCCACACCCTCTTTGGAAGGAGCTATAATCGCGAGCATCTCTCCAACAGAGAGCTCCTGATCGGGCTTAGCGAGAATCTCTTTCAAAACCCCTGCAACAGGAGAGGGAATTTCACTGTTGACCTTGTCCGTGGAAACTTCCAGAAGAGGCTCGTCGAGTTTTACTGTTTCTCCAACCTGCTTAAACCATTGGACGACTGTAGCGCTCAGGATACTCTCCCCGAGCTTAGGAAGGGTTACTTTGAACTCAGACATAATTTTCCTTTGATGTTTGCCACGCACTCTTTCCAGTGCTGTTCACCTGCAGTCCAGCAGATCTCCACGACGAGATTTCGAATCGGCAATACGAGATCCATATTTGGGGGTAGTTTTACGGCATCCTTCTCTGTACAGACGAGAAACTCTGCTCCCTCCATTTTGCAACGCTTTGCATAGGCTTGCAGCTGTCTCTCTTCAAACGCAATATGATCCGCCGCAATGAGCGTATCGATGATATTGCACCCTTCACGCTTTAACATCTGGACAAAACGTTCAGGTCTTCCCAGTGCACAAAAAACGCCCACCGGCTTTCCTTTCAAAGAATCTCCCTCCATAAAACGGTAGCGCATCGCTGCGACGGGTGCATTCGTATAAGGGCGTATTTTTTCAATACACTCCTCGTACTGCTTCTGACTATGCACGTGGCTGAGAACGATGAGTGTAGCCTCTTTCAATCTCGACGGAAAATCGCGCAAGAGCCCGCGCGGAAGGAATGATCCCTTCGCAAAGAGATCCTCGCCGTCTAGAATGACGATCTCGACATCACGAGCAAGAGCCCTATGCTGCATCCCATCATCGAGAAGAAGCACGTGTGCACCCTCTTTTGCAGCAAGCTCTGCCGAGCGAACGCGATCTTTCCCCACCCAGACAGGAACTCCAGGAAGATTTTTGTGAAGCCAGGTCGCCTCATCGCCATACTCTGCCCCTTCTGCGATCTCCTCTTTAGAGATATCGATCGACTCACCCTTCGTCTGCGCACGGTATCCGCGCACGAGAATAGCCACCTGATGTTCGTGGAGTTTTTCAGCGAGTAAACGAATAAGTGGAGTCTTTCCCGTTCCACCAGCGGCGATATTCCCCACGCTGACAACGGGCACAGGGGCTTTATAGGTCTTTAGCCAGCCTTTATTGTATCCCATGTGTCGCAGCGCAACACCTGTGCGAAAGAAGAGACTCACTGTCGAAAGAATCCCCTTCAAAATCGGATCCTTCCGTCTCTCTTCGATGTGATCTAATACGTAATTCTCAATTCCCATGAAATAATTCTCTCTCCACCATTTCAATAATAATATGTATTGCGGTCATGTGCGCCTCTTGAATCCGGTCGCTATAAGGAAATCCTTCCACATGCCACTCTAAATCGCTTTGGCCCTTTAACTTCCCTCCCGTCTTACCCAGAAAGGAGATCGTCTTCAAACCTCTGCCGCGCGCTACTGGCACAGCCTCTACGAGGTTAGGAGAATTGCCTGAAGTCGTTAAGGCAACAAAAACATCCCCCTCTCTTCCCAACGCCTCGACCGCTCGAGAGAAGACCCCATCGAAACCCAGGTCATTCGCCGTGCAGGTCAGATGTCCTGGACAGGAGAGGGCAATAGCAGGAAGTGCCGGTCTCTTATGCCTAAACACCCCGGTGAGCTCCTCTGCAAAGTGCATCGCGTCGCAAAGACTCCCCCCGTTGCCTGCAATGAGTAGCTTGCCCCCATTTTTAAAACAGTTGGAGAGCATTCCCGCCGCTTTCTCAATGAATTGGACGCTCTCCGGGTGTTTTAGAAACTCTATGGCGCGGATCCCATCTTCGACCGCCTGAACAATATGGCCTTTCATCTCGATTTTCCCTACAATAAGTTGTAATGATGACCAATTAGGGGTTTTTTGACCATGGTAGAGATCGCAATTGTCGGGGCAACGGGCGCTGTTGGACAAGAGATCATCAAACTTTTAGAAAAAAGAAATTTCCCCCTTCGTTCCCTCCGCTGTTTTGCCTCACCAAGATCGCAGGGAATGCATGTAACTTTTCGAGGAAAGAAAATCCCTCTAGAAATCCTTAAACCAGGATGTTTTAAAGGGATCGGTATCGCTTTTTTCTGTGCAGGAAAAAAAATTTCACTTGAATATGCCCCTCAAGCCAAAGAGGCGGGCGCATTCATCGTCGACAGCAGCTCCGGTTTTCGCGAAGATCCTTCAGTCCCTCTTGTGATTCCCGAAATCAATCCCCATGCCTTTGAAAAGCACCAGGGAATCGTTGCCAGCCCCAACTGCACCACTTCGATCATGCTCATGGCCCTCGCCCCTCTTCATCGAAAAGTTCCCATCAAGAGAGTCGTCGCCGCCACCTACCAGGCCGCAAGCGGCGCGGGAGCTCGCGCCATGGAGGAGCTCGAAGATGAGACAAGAGCAGTTCTAGAAGGAAAATCCTTTACGCGCACCGTGATGCCCTTTCCCTACGCCTTCAACCTCTTTCCCCACAACTCCCCCCTTCAAGAAAATGGGTATGTCGACGAGGAGATGAAGATGGTGCGTGAAACTCAAAAGATTTTGGAAGACCACACAATCCGCGTGACTGCAACATGCGTCCGCGTGCCCGTACTCCGCGCTCATTCGATCGCACTAAACGTCGAATTCCATCACCCCCTCAGCAAAGAGGAGGCCTACGCCATTTTAGAAAAGAGCCCAGGTATTCGCATCTTGGAGAACCGCGAAACCAATCGCTTTCCTATGCCCATCGATGCCACAGGCCAGGATCTCACCTTCTGCGGCAGAATCCGTGAAGACCTCACGCAGCCCAATACTCTCGAGCTTTGGGTGGTAGGAGATCAGCTCCTCAAAGGGGCTGCCTTAAATGCTGTTCAGCTCGCGGAATTACATATGCATGGGTTGGTGGCTAAATAGAAGACCAGTGCACGCCGCTGATGCCTTCTAAAAGAGGAACGTTCTCTTCATGTAAAGAAATAACAGACGCCGTTCTCACTGGATGCTCCTTCATGAATAAAGCGAGTGATTCTGCCATGTCACGCGACAGCGTTTTCGCCCATTTGATCTCATAGGCATCGATCTCTCCTTCGCGCTCCACAACGAGATCGACCTCCACACCACTTGCTGTGCGATAGAAATAGCACTGAGAATACCCCTTGGCCGCAGCAAGACGCTTCCTACACTCCATCACAACCATATTTTCAAAGATTGCCCCTCTTTCCGACGATTTAAAAAATCGCTCTGCGGTGTCGATCCCCAGCAGATAACAGAGGAGTCCAGTATCGACAAAATACAGTTTAGGCGATTTGACCAGCCTCTTAGTCTGATTATTGTGGTATGGTTTTAGAAGATAGATCATGTAGGTCGATTCCAAAATCGATAGCCAATCACGCACCGTAGGCTGTGTGATACCACATTCCTTGCCAATCTCAGACATGTTTAATAATTTACCCGCACGCGCCGCCAGAAGGCTGATAAAAATCTGAAATCGGCCCAAATCGGTGATCGATTTAATATTACGCACATCCCTCTCCACATACGTGGAAAGATAGGAGCTAAACCAGAGATGCTTATCCAATTGAGGCGTTGAAAAAAATTCCGGATAGAAACCCTGAACAATCTGTTCTGCGCATTTGCGTTCGTCATAGAGTGTGGTTTCATAACCCACAACTGTTTTGATCTCATCCCAACTCAAAGGGTATAAATTAAAAATCGCCACCCTTCCCGCAAGACTCTCGGAAACACCCTTCATTAACTGAAAAATTTGTGAACCTGTTAAGACATATTGTCCGTAAGATCGACGGTTCTCATCGACATACATTTTGATGAAAGAGAGCAGTCCCGGCGCATATTGAATTTCATCAATAATCAATGGAGCGGGGTGCATACTTAAGAAAAGTTTAGGATCCTCATTCGCAAGCGTTCGCATGAGTGGATCATCTAAAGTGACATACAAGTACTCTTTTAGAAAATTACGCAGCAGAGTGGACTTTCCTGCTTGCCTTGGACCCGTGATCAGGCACACAGGAAACTGCTTAAGAGCCGATAAGAAGAGTTTTTCCAGTTTTCGCGGAATATACATTTAAACGTCAGATTATCAAAGACTTCATTCCAGTTCAAGCAAATTCAAAATGCCATTTTGAATTTGCTTGAATAGAGAATAAATGACTTATAATCAACAATTTAAGAAATAAAACGTTCAGCTCGCAGAGCTTTTTTTGGCTTCTTCTCTTTCCACGGCATAGAGTTTTCTGGGAGAGAAATCCTCTCTCGTAACACGTGTGACTAGATCTGGAAGACCAAGAGAGCTAATAGATCGACCAAGACCAGCATTTTTCGCCGCTCCTTCAAGAACAGAGTCGCTCGTTAATTTTCCACAAGAAAGCGTGATGCTCTCTTTTTCCTTTAATTGCTCTAGAATGCACTGCTTGAGTAGATCCTGAAACCTCTTAAGCTCTGTTTGCGTGATAGGATTCTTTTTCGTCACGGCACCTTCCACAACACCTCTCCAATATTCAGCTGCCTGCCCTGAAACTGCTTCGGAGGCTTTTACAGACATAAACTTCTCCATTTGGGAATTGAAAAATTGAGCTCTTGCTTAGTAACAGGATGAGAAAACTCCAGACAGACGTGTTGAAGCGCAATCGCCTGTGGAATGTAGCTACTTTTACTCCCGTATTTCGCATCTCCAACGATCGGACATCCCACGGCAGAGAGTTGCGCGCGGATCTGATGATACCGTCCTGTGTGAAGCTCCACCTCGACGAGTTGCGCGCCAATTAATCGGTAGCTTAAAAGCGCGCGTTTAGCGTCCGGCTCACTCTCTTTTGCGATGCGCGCACGAAAATCGTCATGCACTAGAAAGTGTTCCAAAGTCCCCTCTTCGTTCGGCAATCTTCCTTCCACTCGCGCAACATATCTCTTACGAATCTTTCTTTCGCGCATCATCTCATTTAAGCGAGAGAGCGCCTTGCTCGAGCGCGCAAAGAGCACAATCCCCGACACCGGCTTATCAAGACGATGGATCGGCACGAGAAAAATATTTCCCGTTTTTTTCGTCTCCACTTTGAGATGCGCCTTCGCCCACTCTTCCAGATTTCTTCCATCACCTGGCTGTGTGCACATGCCCGCAGGCTTATACACAACAAAGAGATGGTTATCTGTATAAAGTACCGAAGGAGCTTCCTGTTTTTCTCTGTCTATGAACTTCATAAAGTAAAAGGGTTGCAGCTGTTGCTACGTTTAAAGAGTCTGCCTTTCCTAGCATCGGAATGCGCACCTGCACATCACACGCAGAAAGCCACGGATCGGAGAGCCCCACCTGCTCTGTTCCCACTGCGATGGCAACGGGCCCCGTTAGATCCACATCAGTAAATTCCTGTTTCGCACTTGGCGTTGCGGCGACGATTTTAATCTTCTTTTCGCGGAGCCAGACAAGTGTCTCCCCACCACCCGCTTCTACAACCGGCTGCGTAAAGAGCGTCCCCACACTCGCGCGCACCACATTTGGATTATAGATATCTGTGCAACGATCACACACGACCACTCCATCCACACCCACCGCATCTGCCGAACGCAGAATGCTGCCCAAGTTCCCCGGCTTTTCGATCGCCTCCGCAATAAGCAGAAACGGATTTTTGTTTTTTAAAATCTTTGGCACCAGATCTTTTAATCCGTGCTGCATCTGATGCGCTACACCTAGCAGCCCATCTGGACGATCCCGGTAGGAGAGCTTCTCGAAAATATGTGGCGCGCAGGCGTACACATGAGCTCCCGTCGCTTTAATCTTAGCAATCAATTCAGGCTCATTTTCACCTAGAAAAAGATCCGGACAAAAAAAGAGGGAATGAAAATGGATGCCGCCCAATTCCGCACGCATCAGCTCACGATACCCTTCGATCAGAAAGAGCTTCTCCTCATCGCGTGTGCGTCGATCTTTTAAGGCAAGCACACTCTTGATCTTCGGATTCTGCGCACTTTTGATCGGTTCATTGCTTGTCATGTTTTGCTCCAGCGCGCAAAGCTACCTGAGGGCACCGTACATTCAGCCTGCGAAGGAAGCATCATCTCTCCCGCCTCCCACTTTCCACCCTTCATCCGCTTTTCCATCAGCTGTTTCATTACAATCGGCGTCATCCCTGGAGTGTGTGTCGTAAAAATCCAAAAGAGAGGTTGATCACTAAAAAGCGCCTGACACTTGTCGAGGATAAGATGGAGATCCCGTTCAAGAATAAATGTCTCACCCTGCTTGCCCCTTCCAAAGCTTGGAGGATCCACAATGATCCCCTCGTAACGTGAACCCCGTTTCTCTTCACGCGTCAGAAACTTAAGCACATCATCCACAATCCAGCGGATTGGCGCATCTGTGAGCTTGTTCAGGGCTGCATTTTCGCGTGCCCAAGCTACCATTCCTTTTGAGGCGTCCAGGTGGCAGACCGATGCCCCAGCCTGGGCCGCTGCAAGCGTTGCCCCTCCGGAGTAAGCAAAAAGGTTGAGAACGCGAACACCTTTCCCCCGCTCTCGAATGAGATTTTGCATCCAAGGCCATAAAAGACTGTGTTCTGGAAATACACCTAGATGTCCAAAATCTGTCGGCGCTATCTTGAATTTCACCCCTTGAAGATCCACCTGCCAAGAAGCTGGTAGAGATTTTCTCCCCTTCCAGGCATTCCCCTCATCGCGTGTGAAGACCGCATCCGCCTCACTCCAAGCCTTCTCAGAAAGTTGGGGTTTCCAAAGCGCCTGCGCGCAAGGGCGCACCAGGAGAATCTCCCCAAACCGCTCTAGCTTCTTCTGATTGCCGCTATCTAAAAGTGTGTAAGTCATATTTTTGATAATCCGGTAATGATAGCACAAACCTTGGAGATCTATCGATTAAAATAATTGTTATTTTGTTTTTAATTTTAATGAAATTGTAAAATACTGCAGAAAATTATTAAAAACACACAATTATGACAAACTCAATTTTAAATTCACATAAACCAACATTTTCAAATATCCCCGGTCGCTTGCTTAGCCTTGCGCTCTCCTACTCAAGTTTTAATACACTCTTGGCGCTCCAGCAGGTAAATAAAAGGAGCAACAAAGCTGCAAAAGATGTACTAGATCGTTGTTATAAGCAGCCGCTGGATCTTGCATCTACAGCCTGCTCCGATCTGCTAACCGCAGCGTACCATTTTGTCTTAGGGCGCAGACAAAATCCTCCTGAAAATTTAGCACGGGTCTCCAGAGTTACCATTCTTCAATCATACCTCTTCTTAAACCCTATCTCCTTTCGTCCTATTAGCGATGCAGATCTTGGCATACTGAAAACATCCTTTGCATTGGAGACAGATTCCTATGTTCCAAAATTCAAGCTGGCACAGCGGCTCATACTTCAAGCCATTCGATCTCCTCGACTCTATTGGGATATATCCTTAGCTACAGATCTACTTCACGAGGTAGATTTCCATAGCTGCTTGCTTGACAAGACTTTCAAAGAGGACGACAAGATTTTTAAAATTCGAATCGTCATAACGATGCCTGAAGAGAGCGCGACGAAGCTCCTCTTTCAGGCAAAAGAGATCGACTCCCCTTCTGTTGCGGACAAAGAGAATGCCTACACCTCAAGAGATGCATTGGCGCGTGAGATCCATCAAACTTACGCAGCCTCCACTCTCACAGCATTATCGCAGACAAAAAATATTGACTTTTCCGGTGGAGAAAAAGAGCAGCTGATCGACTACACCGGAAAAACACAATTAGAACACGCCATTACTGAAGCCATTCTTATCAGCAGCCTGCAACATGTGGGCGCAAAAATGCACTACTCAACAAGAGACGGCCAAACGACTACTTTCGAATAATCAGAGCCCTATCAATTAAAGCAATTATTTTTCTTCTTTAAATCTCAAAGTTGTAGGAGCATCTATGTATGCATTAACTTTGGAGGGACTTATGGCAACATCTTCCGTTACAAGCAGCATAAGAAATTCAACGCCGTTTGCAAGGATCCCCGAGAAGGTCCTCACGCATATCCTTTCTTTTGCACCACCTGAAACAGAGGCACTTTTATTAGGCACGAATAGTAAAATACGAGAGAAGGTACAAGCCATAATCGCAAAAGAGATGCAGCCTAGATCTTCTCTTCCCACCATGTCCGCGAGAGTGGAGAAACAGGAAAAATCCTTACTAGATGCGCCCGTTGCTTTTGCAGCAGGTATGCTAATTCTCAAATTTGAGAATACGACACAATCCACTATTCTCTACGTAAATCCTGAAGATCATAACACCCTGAAAAAGGACCCCTCACAAGCACAAAGTATCGCTCGCCGCATTCTTACCGAGAGTAGGAATCAGCCGTTTGATCTGCAGATGGAAATGTTTCATCGCAAGACCTCTCTTTCAGCAAAAGCCTCCCATGGATTCGCATCTTTTTTTTCTGGGTTACTCATCGATATCGAGAATGCGAGATATCAATTCGAAAGATGTACAATTTCACAGGAACGAGATGGGATGCGCGTGACTTTTCAGTGTAAGAAAATCGCAAACCTTGCAGAGGCTGCTCTACCTAAGAAAGAGCTAACGCTCTTACTCAGCGATGGAATAGAAGAGCTACTTGAAGAAGTAGGGAAAAAAGAAAATTTTCAACAGCATGCTGACTGCGGAACCTTTATGCCCTCCAGCACGAGCCAGAACATACTTGAAATAAAGAAAATGTTATTCCTTTGTTGGCTAAACGCACGTGATTACGTTATAAAATGCGTGGAAAAATCTAGGTTTAATTCTAATCGATATGAAATTTCGTTTACGCGAAAATCATCTCAAGCTCCCAAAAAAGATGACGACAAGTCGAAAGAATGATTCGCGCAGTCGAGCCTAGAAGAACAAGGAAAACTCTTCAAACTGCTCTAGCTCTACTGATTTCAGAAATCTAAAGGCACGTAAATCATATTTGACGTTCTAGTATTCTAAGCGTCAAGTGTTTATCAACAAGAATCACACCTTCATATTAAATAGAAAATTATGCTAAAATTTATCCACTTTAATTATGTAAGGGGGAAATTATGGCAATATCTGCAGTAACTAGCACCAGGTCGAATTCACAAGACCGCCACAAAAAAGGGTTTTCTAGCCTCCCGAATCAGCTGCTTCGTCACACTATTGGGTTTGCAGGTATCCAGAGCTTCTTCTCGATGCAAGCGATCGATAAACACACGCACACAGCCGCAAAAAGAGCACTTAAGCAGTTTACCGATCCCATGGAGCTGGAATCCGATGCCTGTTCTCGTTTGTTAACGGATGTTTACCATACGACCCTTGCAAAAGAACAAAACGTTGCGGAGGTTCTTAAAAATGTTTCGACTGTTGCTATCCGTAAGGGGGCTTTCATTTTAAAAAGTTCTTGGAAAAACCCCTCCAGTGAATACACCTCCTATGAATACACTTGTTACACCCAGACCGGGACTTGCATTTTAAAAAATTCTTCGCAAACACACTTATATGGATACGCTCATCCTAAAATACTCGCCAAGTTCAAAGAAAACCTTTTAAAAGATAATCTTTTAAAAAAATTTTGTAATGCTCGTTTTTTCATGCACCAGGTAATTAAATCGCTCCCTCAGGTTTGTTGGAAAATTTCCTTAAACACAGACCTCTTGCATGGGTTTGATTTCAACACTTTTAGCGATAGAAATTTTAAGCATGGAGGTAAGTTATATGAGTCTCGTTGCATCATACGTTTAGACGAGACAAACTCAACAACCTTCATTATTCATGGGCTTCCAGAATGGAATTTTCATCCCTATTACGTTAACCAACTAGACCCGAAAATATTCTTTCTTGAAGGCGTTCTTCCAGCTTTTGAAACTGGCAAAAAATTAGCAAATATTACCCTATCTTCCTTGAAAGAAAATGAAGCAATACAAAGGGACGGCGCACCCGCTCCTTCGATATTACAGTCCACTTTAGCAAGGCTTATGCATGAAGCCAAGTCGACATTACAGAGTCCTCTATACGAACTTATGTATGAAACTATCCTCTGGAATTCTGCTAAAAAAAGGGGAATGAAGCTTCCGATGAACAATAACAATATCAAGGGCCACCATGACTTCATAAGTGATAAAGAACCTTCTGAAGCTCCCCAAAAAGGTGTGTGCATACTGCAATAATGATCGCCTCGCGATCTTTTCCCTCTGCGGGGAAGGTAAAGATTTTGGGATCTTCCCCGCGCGCGCTGATTGCGGCCCAGATTGTCCCCACAGGTTTTTCTGCACTGCCGCCCGTAGGGCCTGCAATTCCCGACACGGCAATTCCGTAGTCTGCTTGTGTGATTACGAATAATCCCTGCAACATCGCACCCACAACTTCGCGGCTCACCGCCCCCTTCTCTTTCAACAACTTTTCAGGAACATGCAAGAGATCGCGTTTGAGTGCATCAGCATAGCAGACAATCGAGCCCAGGAAATAGGCAGAGGCACCCGGAACCGAGGTGATCAGCGAAGCCATTCTACCGCCTGTGCACGACTCTGCAAAGGCAAGGGTCTTCTTTTTAGCAACAAGCTTTGTTTGTATCTGCTTAACCTGCTCCACTGCACTCTCCTACGGGTCAATGCGCGATCTGCACCCCATGTTCTACCAAGCCAGGATGATTTGCAATCCATGCAAAGCATCTTCTTCCTAACCTAATTGGCTCGTTACTTCTTTTGCCTTGAAAAATGAAAGGGGTGGGAGCCGTATTTGTGCGTAACCATTTGGCGAGCCTCTGGTAGAGGGCTGTGTTGGGAAAGTCGGGAGAGTCGACCACCTTCGCAAACTCCTGTGTGACCGGGTGCTGATAGAGCTGCGGATAGGAGAACTGGACTCCCCAGGTGATGCTATCTTTGCCGAGAACCATGGGATGAAACTTCCCATCGATTGTCGAAACGAAAAAGTGGTGGAGTTGCAGCTGAAGCACGGGTTTGAGTGTTTTAACAAGCAACCTCCCTTTACCTGCTTCCATTGCGTAGAGGGCTTCACGGGTGACAGAAAAAATCGAAGAGAGGTAGCGTCGAAGTCCGTTTTCATCGGGGAGTTTTCCGGCTTTAAGCGTTTCTGCATACCCCTCATACGCACGCAAAAACTCCTCTTTCTCGACCATCATGGTCTGTTCGGTTACAGGCTCGCTCACGACAAAGATTTCAAAAGGTGCAAGCGCAGCAAAAAGATCGCGCATCTCTTGGGCATCCAAAAGAACTTGATGCTTAAGCCATTTGGAAGCGCGCATCACCCCCTCATTTGCAGGGTTGCTGATACGCAATATTGGATGTCTTTGTTCCATAAATCTGTTTTTTACCACCGAGAGCACGGAGGCGCTTCTCGCGGGAATCAGTCGCCTCTCTTCATCTCGGTGCCCTCGGTGGGCTCGGTGGTAAAATTACACCATTATGCAACTTCTTTATGTTGAAGAGCTATTAACTTCGTGAAGGGGTTTTTTGGGCCTTCTTAGTATAGGATTGGAGGATGAGTGTCATGATCCCACAAAAGATTGCGCTGTCGGCGATGTTAAACACAGGAAACGAGCTTCCCCAAAATTGGAAGTAGAACATATCGATCACATGCCCATAAAGAAGATGATCGAGAACATTGCCAAGAGCTCCTGTGATGATCAGGAGAAGAGGAATGGTCTGTGCTCTCATAGAAAAAAGAAAAAGATAGAGAATCATAATTCCTATGATCAGCAACCTTCCGTAAAAAAGGTACTGGTGGTAGGAGGAGAGCATTCCCCATGCCGCTCCTTTATTCACCACGTGGACGAGAGAAAAGTCGATCCCCAAAACATTTTCAAAGACCCCCACTCCTCCATAGGGAAAGAAAGGAACAAGTCCCATGGGCGAAAAAAAGTGGTGCACATAGGACTTAAGAAAAAAATCAGCGGCGAATAGCGAAAAAACGAAAAGGGAGAGAAACAGAAACCTGCGCATTTACAGGAGTCCTTTCTCAAACTTCTCTTGTGCTTGAACGGTCATTGTGGCGTAAGGAACTGCCTCTAAGCGCTTCAGAGGGATCTCCTCGCCCGTGATATCGCAGACGCCGTAAGTGTCTTCATCGATTTTTTCGAGAGCGCGTTCAATCTGGCGGAGGATGGAAAACTCTTTGTTGGTCACTTCTAAATTAATTGTGCGGTCGAAGTCATCGGTGCCTTCGTCTGCCTGGTGTTGTGAATATCCCTTTGACTTCTGATCTGTCTTCACTTCTTCCGTTGCACCTTTGACGAGCAGCGTCATCTGCGCGCGCAACTCCTCAAGGCGTTTTTTAAATTTCAACACATCCGCTTTTTTCATGGGCATGCCTAGTTCCTTAAGTTAAAATTTTTGCAGTGGGCTTTTTGCGCTATTCGCAAATTGTTCTGCGTCATCCTTAGGGTCGACATTTGACAGTGCATCTCTGAGCTCATTCACATCTTTAAAACGGCGATACACACAGGCAAAACGGATGTAGGCAATCGTGTCTAAATCCTGCAAGTGCTGCATCACTACTTCACCCAGCTCGGTGGTGCTGATCTCCTTTATCTGCCGCTCCATCAGATCCGCTGTGATCTTGTAAGCGATCGCTCGAACCTGCTCGTGGCTGATGCGCGTATGCCGACATGCGGCATCAAGGCCTTTAATCAGCTTGTCCTGCTGAAAATCCTCATAACGGCCATCCCTCTTATGGACTTGGATGGTGAGATCGACTGTTTCAAAAGTGGTAAAGCGCTTTAAACACTTTAGACACTCTCGTCTTCTTCGTACCGCATTGGTCTCCGTCGCATTACGCGAATCGGTGACCTTTGACTCATCGTGACTGCAAAATGGACAACGCATAAACGATGATTTATCCCGCGCTTACTTTTTTGTGAAGAATTTATTTTATTCTTCCGCCGATTTATTGCAAACGGAGGAGGTGGGATTCGAACCCACGAAACATTTTCATGTTTACACGCTTTCCAAGCGTGCTCCATCGGCCACTCGGACACTCCTCCAAAAATTGTGGAACGAAAATACCCCAGAATTTCTTTATCCACAAGTTTGAAGAGATGGGAAGAAAAGCCGGGCACGCACGCGGGCACGGGCACGAAAAAAACTCAAACCTGGGAATTTTAAACTTTAAACCTCGAATGTTGCGTATTTTTCTTTTCTCTTCCGTGCCCGCGTCCGTGCCCGTGCCCGATCTTTCTTATCTTTAATTAATCGGTTTTGTGTCATAGTGGTTCTCCACCAAACAAATTTACACCTTTTTGATTATGAGCCTTCCCAAAGGAAAGGTGCTCACAGTTCGTGAGCTAAAAAAAGTTTATGCGGGAAAAACTCCCTGTACGGCCGTCGATGCGATCTCTTTTGACCTCGCGGAGGGAGAGATTCTAGGCTTTTTGGGTCCTAACGGCTCGGGAAAAACGACAACGATCCAGATGCTCTTGGGAACGCTTGCGCTCTCCTCTGGCTCGATTCGCTACTTTGGGAAGGAGTTTCCTCTCCACCGTTCGGAGATTTTGCAACACGTCTCTTTTGCGAGCACCTACACAAGCCTCCCATGGCTCCTGACTCTTCAAGAAAATCTTGAGGTCTTTGGAGCATTTTATGGCCTCCCGCGAAAGGAGTGCGAAAAAAGGTTTGACCCCCTGCTTGAACGCTTTGGCATTTTGGAAAAAAAGAAGCAGCGTGTCGCCTCTCTCTCTGCGGGACAGATCACGCGCCTCATGCTTGTGAAAGCATTTTTTGTGCAGCCGAAGATCGTTCTGCTCGATGAACCCACTGCTTCTCTCGATCCCGATGTGGCAAAAGATATATGCGCCTTTCTCCTCGAGCAGCGCAAAAAAACGGGGCTCTCCATTCTCTTCTGTTCTCACCGAATGGATGAGGTGATGGAGGTGTGTGATCGAGCGATCTTCCTTAAGTCGGGGAAGATCATTGCGGATGATCTCCCATCAAAGCTGGCAAAAAGCGTCTCCGCCTACAGCGTTCGGTTGAGCGTCGTTGACGGAATGAAGCGCACCCTCTCAATTATTCAAAATATGGGTGTTGTGCACACCGAAGACAATCGAATTTTAGAAATCTTAATGGATGAGGAGAAGATCCCTCCATTTTTAAAAGCATTGAATCAGGCTGATGTCACCTACACCAGCATTAAAATCGAGGAGCCCTCGCTTGAGGAGTTTTTCCTCCAAATTGCGAAGAAAAAGTTATGAACCTTAGTTGTATCCGCGGGGTATTTCTCCGCTACTTTTATACGATGCTCAAAGGGCCTCACCAGCTGAGCGATCTTTTCTACTGGCCTTTTGTTGACATCCTTCTTTGGGGACTCACGGCTGTTTGGATCCAGAGCCAAAATACTGTGGATAATCTTCCGCTCATTCTGATGACGGGACTCATCTTCTGGCAGATCGCATGGCGCGGGTCCGTTGATATTTCCGTAAGCCTACTGCAGGAATTTTGGCATCGCAACTTAGTAAACCTCTTTTCTACTCCTCTGAAAATTTCTGAGTGGAGCGCTGGCGTAATCCTCCTCTGTCTCTGCAAACTTGTCATCACCGTGGCGTTCGGCTGGATTACCGTGTACCTGCTCTATGCCCTTGATGTTTTCACATTGGGTTGGGCCTTTGTTCCTTTTGCGGCTCTTCTTCTTATCTTCGGCTGGTCTCTCGGCTTTTTTGCGGCAGGTGTGATCATCTACTGGGGTCATCAAGTCGAGATGTTCGCATGGATGATCGCCTTTGTTTTCGCTCCTTTTAGCGCCGTCTTCTACCCTGTTGGAGTTCTTCCGATTTGGGCGCAGAAGGTGGCCTGGTCTCTCCCGACAACCTACATTTTTGAAGGGATGCGCTCGATCTTGAAGAGTGGAACATTTCCCATCTCCTATTTCTGGATGAGTCTAGCTCTTAACATTGTCTATCTGGCTTTTGCGATCATATTCTTCAGATGGATGTTTAAACGAAGCCTTATTAAAGGTCTGGCGAGGTTGGAGTAAAATGAGAACTCTTTTTCTTTCTCTACTTCTTTTGGGGCTTTTCGGGTGCCAGCCAGCTGTGCCAAAGCCTGGTGCCGATAAACCAACAGTACTCGTCAGTATCGTGCCTTTTGCTTATGTGGTCGAAAAAATCGCGCAGGATTCTGTCAACGTGGAGATCTTTGTTCCCCGCGGCGCAGACCCTCATTCGTACGAACCTACACCACGACAGGTGGAGACAGCTCACCGCGCCAAGCTCTGGTTGCGCATCGGAGAACCGTTCGAAGAGCGCGTTCTAAATGCGCTACAAACACCTAACTCTTCGATGAAAACTCTGGAGATGTGGGAAGAGCTTCCTCTTCTCGCGCTGGAAGAAGGGACTCATGCACACTGCTCACATGAAGCCGAAGACAGGCATGTTTGGCTCAGTCCAAAACTGATGAAAGTGCAAGCGACACGTATCGAACAAGAGCTCGCCAAACTCCTTCCTGAAAAGCGGGCCTTGTTTGAAAAAAACCTCTCCAACTTTTTGCATTTTCTAGACGCTCTCGACCAGGAGATCTCCGACCGTCTCTCTTCGGCAAAAGACCAAGCTATTCTTGTTTCTCATTCGGCATTCGGATATTTCTGCCGTGACTACCATCTCACCCAACTCGCGCTTGAGTGCGAAGGTAAAGAGGCTCTTCCTCAAAAAATCTCCTCTGTTTTACACGAAGCCGACCATGTGCATGTGCGCTGCGCTATCGTCCAAGGACAGTATGGGAGCAAGGCAGTTGAGCTGGTTGCAAAAAAACTCCACTTGCCGATTTTCTTAAGCGACCCCTATGCTTGGGACTACCTTGAAAACCTACGCACTCTCTCCAAGGTGATCGCTGATGCGGAAAAAAATTCTAGAGATTAACGACCTCTCTTTCGGCTACGAAAAAACTCCCATTCTTCAGGGGGTTGATCTCTCCATTCACGAGGGTGAATTCGTGGCAATTTTTGGCCCGAACGGCGGCGGTAAAACCACTTTTTTGAAACTGCTTATGGGATTTTTAGACCCCGATGAAGGGAAGATCTCGCTTTTTGGCAGCACGCCGCGAAAGGCGCGTGAAAAGCTGAGCTACGTACCGCAAGTTGCACAGTTCGATCGACAATTTCCTCTTTCTGTTCTCGAGCTCGTGCTTATGGGATGTTTGAATAAGACAACCTGGTGGGGCAGTTTTCCAAAAACTGCAAAGCAAAAAGCCTTGGCTGCCTTAGAAAAAGTGGGTCTTAAAGAGAGGCATAACCAGCCATTCGGCACGCTTTCGGGTGGCCAAGCGCAGCGTGCACTGATCGCACGCGCGTTAGTATCTGGTCCCAAGCTTCTGTTGTTGGATGAACCGACAGCAAGCGTGGACCCTGAGGCGGAGGCGCAGATTCATAACCTCTTACTTGAACTCAAAGGATCGATGACCATTCTCATGGTTACACACGACCTGCAATCGCTTATTCAAAAAGCAGACCGGCTGCTCTGCGTTCATCGCTCCATAACTTCATACACACCCAAACAGGTATGTGAGCATTTTGCAGTAGGTCTTTACCACCCTCCGATAGGCTCCCCATGAACACGCTGATCGAGATCTTCCAGAACAACCCCTTTCTGCAAATGTCCCTGCTCGCAGGCTTTGCAGCCTCGATTACAAGCGGCATTATGGGCGCCTATGTGGTCACAAAACGGATCGTTTTTATCAGCGGAAGTATCGCCCACTCTGTCTTAGGTGGAATGGGCGTCTGCCTCTTTTTGAAAAGAACCTATGGCATCGAATGGCTGACTCCGCTTTATGGAGCCCTTGCAGCAGCGATTTTGTCTGCCCTTCTCATCGGTTGGGTGCATTTGAAATACCGACAAAGAGAGGATACGGTCATTGCGGCACTCTGGTCCACCGGCATGGCAATCGGTGTGATCTTTGTTGCGCTGACGCCCGGCTATAATGTCGAGCTCATGAACTTTTTGTTCGGCAATATACTCTGGGTAAGTCCAACCGACCTTAAGCTTCTTTTTGCGCTCGATCTTCTGGTGATCTTCGTGGTTCTGATCTTTCATCACCGCTTTGTCGCCGTCTGCTTCGACGAAGAGCAGGCTCTTCTGCAGGGCATAAAAGTCCGCAGCATCTACTTACTACTTTTGACGCTTGTGGCGATTTCGGTGGTTCTGCTGATTCAAGTCGTTGGAGCCATTCTGGTCATTGCAATGCTCGCCATCCCTGCCGCGCTCGCAAGCGAGATGACACACCGTATGGCGAAGCTTATGCTGCTCGCCGTGGGATTGGGCTTCTTGTTCAGCGGAGTGGGAACCTCCGCATCCTACGTGTTAAATTGGCCCCCGGGTGCGACAATCTCGCTTACTGCGGCAATCTTCTATAGCCTCTTTCTTTTACGCAAAAAGCGCGCTTAGAGAGAGCAGAAGCGATCCCAGAAAGCTCTCCAGCCGCTACGTCTTCGGCTTGGCTTCATGTGTTTAGCTTTTGAACGATTTTTTCTTCGGTATTGGCGTTTCATACTCTTCTCCTCCTAGGGTCCGTTTCTGTTTAGGTAAAATATCTTCGTGAGAACAGATTTAAGGTGCTCTGTCCCCCTCTCTTCATCTCATCTTTGGACTTATGCTTACGA
This sequence comes from Chlamydiae bacterium Ga0074140, assembly GCA_001464115.1. Taxonomy (GTDB): domain Bacteria; phylum Chlamydiota; class Chlamydiia; order Chlamydiales; family Rhabdochlamydiaceae. The sequence continues at coordinate 362,391 of LNES01000006.1, forward strand.
TGGGTCTTAAACGTAATTTTCGTGCTCTTTTTCTTATAATACGGTCTCATAAGAACACCTCTCCCGTGGCGGATGTTTCCACCCTCATCTTCATAATATTAGTTAATTTAATTATTAATCAAATTAATTATTATTAATTACATAAACTAGTAATTATTACACAATTAACAATCAGAAATATTAAAGAACGCAAAACACCTCCTTTCCCTCCCTTTTTCGTGCCCGCGTCCGTGCCCGTGCCCGATCTCCCCCTTAAACCCCTAGAAGAGCTCACAAATCATACTCTTGACTTAGAATGGCTCTATCCATTATGGTCTTTCTTTCCTTGGAGGAAGTTTATGTACGCTATTATTGAAACCGGTGGAAAACAGTACCGCGTTGAAAAAGGCGATGTCATTGATGTGGAGCTACTTGCCCCTTCTTCTGACAGCAAAGTCGAATTTAAAAATGTCCTTTTCCTAAGCACAGGAAAAGCCGTGAAAATTGGTACTCCGCATGTCGCTAAATCAAGCGTAATTGGAGAGCTGGTTCAAGAAATTCGAGGGCCTAAGGTCATCTCATTCAGATACAAAAGACGTAAAGGCATCCGGCGTAAGGTGGGACACCGCCAGCGCTACGCTCGCGTCAAGATCACAGCAATTGAAGGTTAATCATGGCACATAAGAAAGGTCAGGGTTCTACCCGTAACGGACGCGATTCAAATGCCCAGCGATTGGGCGTTAAAGCAACCGGTGGAGAATTTGTCACTGCGGGAAGCATCCTCGTGCGGCAACGAGGAACAAAATGGCATCCTGCTAAAAATGTGGGCGTAGGAAGAGATGACTCTCTTTTCGCTCTCATTGATGGTGTCGTCTCCTACCGAAAAGCTGCGCGTACCTTTGTCTCCGTTCTTCCGGTAACCTAAACACGCATCATGTTTATAGACTCTCTCACGCTAACTCTTGCCGCGGGTAAGGGCGGTAATGGCGTTGTTGCGTGGCGCAGAGAAAAATATATCCCCAAAGGTGGCCCTTCAGGTGGAAATGGCGGCAAAGGCGGCTCGATCGTCTTACGCGCTTCTACCCAGGAGACCTCTCTCGAAGGTTTGAGAAATCGACGCATCATCAAAGGTGAAAATGGCGGAGATGGCGGTGGCGCCTTAAAACAGGGCGGGAACGGCAAAAACCTCACGCTAAATGTTCCTTGCGGCACCCTCGTCAAAGATGCACGCACGCAAGAAGTTCTTTTCGACTTCACCGCAGAAGACCAGGAGTACACGATCTGTAAAGGCGGACGCGGCGGACGCGGTAACGCCTCCTTCCGCTCACCTACCCATCAAGCTCCAAACGTTTGCACAGCAGGCACAGAGGGCGAAAGTCTTGAAGTCGAGCTAGAACTAAAACTCATTGCCGATATCGGCCTGGTCGGGTTTCCGAATGCGGGCAAATCTACCTTGATGTCCAAGGTCACACGACTCCGCGTCAAAATTGGCGCCTACCCCTTTACGACACTCTTTCCCAACCTGAGTTATATCACAGGCAAAGACGGCTCTCGCGTTTTGATCGCAGACATCCCCGGAATCATTGAAGACGCCCATGCGGACCGCGGACTTGGACTCGCCTTCTTAAGACACATCGAACGCTCTTCAGCGCTCGTGTATGTGATCGACGTTTCTGGTTTTGAAGAGAGAGATCCGATCGAAGACTTCCAAATTCTGCAAAACGAACTCAAGGCCTACAACCCGGAACTCCTCGAGAAGCCCTACCTTGTTGCACTCAACAAGATCGACATTGAAGGCGCCCCCGAGCAGATCACCCGCTTCCGCGCTGCATTTAAAGGCGATCCTAAAGTCCTCTTTGAAATCTCAGCGGCCGAAGGGATTGGTCTAGAACCTCTCGTCGAGACGATGAAAACTCTCAAAGAAGAAGCTGCCGTCGTCAGCGTTTAGTTCACCCTTATCTCAGATTGTCGATGTATCTCTCGACTTCGGTGAGAGCATCCAGCAGATTTTGCCGATTTGCACTCCCAGGATTTTGCAATGCAGCGATATACCGCTTAAATTCAGAAAAGACCTTACCCGTCATCTTTTCGGCCACATCTTTGTGATAGTGTCCAGACGTCTTATGATGCCAGCTCATCGCGCGACTATCGTTGATAAACTGCTCCATCATTCTCTGGAGCTCTTCGCTATCATCCGATGTCTTGACGAGCTTCTTAAACTGAATGCATAGATTGCGAAAATCGCGCCAAGGCTCTTCGCCCGGAGAACTTGAAAAATTAGCAGGTAGTGGCATAGCAGATGACTCCTTGCACCACACATAAATCATTTAGCAAATCTGCGCCATGGAAAAAAGTGCAGGCAAAATTCAAACTGCTTTGTTCTCAACCGCATCTTTAGCAGCAGCTGAGGAATCACTGGAACCTTCGTCCACACCGATAAAAATCGTTTGCTTATCGGCATCTGCAGGAAGGTTGAGCTTCGGATAGGCTATGATCCGACAAACGACAATGCCGAATGAATTTCGCTCCTCACTCACCTCAAGAATTATAGATTTAAAATCTTTCGAAAGGGCTGCGTTGCTTTTTCCCTGTTCGGAGAGAGCAATAAACTGGCAATGCGTGGCGCCTGCGGGGATAGTCAGAGAAATAGTCGTCGGCTTTTTAATCTGAGCAGTTTCACCCTTCCATTTGCTATAATTCTTTCTCACATCCTCCTGCTTTACCCCCGAGGTGATCTGATTTTTAATCACCTCGAAAGCAAGCTTGCAAGCGACGCGAGGAAATACAATTACATCAAATTGTCGACGCGCAATAGAACTGCTTACAGGGGGTAGACTCACATTTGCCTCCATGGATCACAAACATCCTAATGATCACGCAGGCATTTTTTCATCAAAATTTTGCAAACCCTGTTTTCTTGTGAGACCTATCACAAAAATTCATCTATCCACTACACTTTTTTGAGCCTTTATGAATTTACCCTTGATTATCGCGAGCGCTTTATTCTGCGTGTTTTCAAGAGCTTTACTCAACTCGATCGACAGATCTATTCTGCAAAAACCCGAAATCGATTTTCTGACAGCTCTGCTTTGGAATGCATTGTTCCCGCTCGCCTCAGCACTCCTTTGGATTTTTTTGTGGGGGGATTTTTCAAAAATATCTCTCTTTGATTCTCTGGCGATCCTCAATGGGCTTGCGTCGCAGATTGCGGGAACAGGATACTCCTTCGCATTGGGAAAAATGAAGATCCGCAGCATCATATCCGTATGCAAAGGGGCAGATCTCATCCTCCCCCTCGTTCCATTCGTTTTGGTGCATCAGTTTGCTGCCAAAGAATACTTCTTCTCCATCCTTACCACTTGCAGCCTGCTGCCTGTCATTTGGAGCGTTATTCAAAATCGAGGTATTTCTACTATCCCCAGCTTAGCCTTAATTGGGGGACTTCTATTTCAGGTAACTGTTACCCAACTGATCGGAATGTCTGGAAAAGTCGATTCCTGGAGTGGATTTTCTTCCACCCTCGTTAGCATCCTCTTTTGGCGAACCATCTTTATCGTGCTCCCCATTCTAATCCGCTTGATCGCGCAGAAAAAAAAGGTAGAGCCATTTCCTCCAAAGATCCATTTTTATCTAGCAGGAAGAGGTATTATCAGTTTTTTTTCGCAAATGGCGTTTTTTGGAGCGGTTATAGGCAAATACTCTCTGTTTGTCTGGCCCATTTTAAATTCAGGCCCCTTATTGAGCAGCTTTTGTGCCCACATTTTGATCCGTGAAAAGATTGAAAATGGAGAAAAATGGGCGACAATTCTATTCTCTTCCGTTATTCTGTTTTACATCTACTGGAACACCTGAAATGAAAAAATTAGTCAGAGATCGTATTCCAGAATTGATCCGAAAAGAAGGAAAATCCCCCGTTCTTTATACGGCAACTCAAGAGGAGTATCCCCTTTACTTACGCAAAAAACTGCAAGAAGAGGTAGATGAACTACTCTCTTCTGAACAGATCGAAGAGTTTGCAGATGTGCTCGAGGTTTTGATGGCTTTTGCCAAGGAACGAGACTACGAATGGGAGGCCGTGGAACTGTGTCGTTTGAAAAAGCAAGCGGAACGAGGCGCCTTCGTAAAAGGACATATCCTTGAATATTGATTTCGAAAAACTGCGAGCGTTTACCCAAATCGTCCAGGAAGGGGGTATCCGTAAAGCAGCAAAAAAACTCCATATCGATAAATCATCGGTCAGTCGTCACCTACAGACTCTCGAAACTGAATTTGGCTGTGAGCTACTCACGAGATCTCACGACGGCATTACTCTCACTGCTGACGGACAGTACGTATACGATACGGCGAGGCAAATTCTAGACCAGGTAAAGGTACTAAAAGACCGCTTTGAGGAGATCCAAGGAGGACCTTTAAAAGGTTCTCTGCGCATCAATTCAACACATGCTCTCGCCGCCACATGGCTCACTTTGATTCTGGGCAAATTTATCCATCTTCATCCCCATCTATTATTTGAAATTTTTGCAACCAATGAAGTGCCCGATCTTGCGGCCGGCGGATTTGATGTAGCCATCCGCCCATGGATTCACGGAGCTTCTCATCTCGTTCAAGAGCCGTTGATGCGCTGGAAGCTGCAACTTTATGCAAGCGCAGAATATATCGAAAAATATGGAATGCCAAAACGACCAGAAGAGCTCGACCGGCATCGTCTGATTATGTTTGGTGACCCAGCCATGGATTTACCCCCCTCATATGTTGCCTGGCCTCTTCATATAGGAACAAAATCTGGAATTCCTAGAAAACCGAGCATCGTTCTGAATTCTGTTCCGGGAATGTACAATCTCGTCCAGGCCGGGCTCGGGATTGGTTGTTTTACACAAGAATCACCTATTTTTCAGAGATACTCTCTGGTTCCAGTCCTCCCAGATTTGCTGGGAACTGAGGTCGAGGTTTGTTATATCTATCCAGAAAAGTTTAAGACTCTTTCTAAAATTCAAACCTTTTTACGCTACCTCAAAAACGAATCAGCAAAAAGTCTCTAGGTTGCATGTAAATCAACCATGAGTCAACCGCCGTAGCTTTTTTTGCACCACCCGTTGACGCTACAGCAACTACAAAGTATCATCCCGTTTTAATTATTGAAAAAGCTATGCAAGAGATACTCCTTGTTTTTTCTGCTGTTTTTTGCGTCGGATCACGAGCAGCTTTGAGTCTATATGACAGAAGTCTCTTCGGTCAAAAAAAAGGTAATTTCTATGCCATTCTACTAGGAAATGCAATAAATCCATTCTTTACCTCTTTGGCATTTGCAGTACTCTTCTTCTGTTTTGACACCAAATTACTCAATTGGTTTTTTGACTGGGGGATTATCTGTAATGGGATCGCCGCGCAACTTACGGCCACTGCTTTTTCCTACGCCTTCCGACATATGCCCGTGCGAAGCGTCGTGATATCAAGCAAACTGACAGATCTTCTCATCCCTTTGGTTTTGCTTCTATTTGCAAAGCCCATGCAAACAAACGCTCTGCTATTCAGTCAATTGACAACGGTCATCTTTTTTCCTTTGGCTTATCTCGTCATCAAGCAGAAAGAACTCCATTGGGTAGGAGCTCTCCTGCTGGCTAGCAGCTTACTATTGCAAGCTGCTCTTAGTATCTCTTTTGAAATGTTTCGCTACTGCCTTAACTGGCAAGATTTTATTCGCCTCATGGTTTGCGTTATTGGTTGGCGAGTAATTATTCTCAGCATCGGTTTCTTTCATTCCGAACTGCGTAAACAAGTCTTTCAATTTCCATCTCATTCGATGCACAATTTGATCGCTCGCGGGATCCTCGCCTATTTATCTCAATCCTCTTTTTTCTTTTGCGTAATTTCCCCTCATCAGCTCCTCGCATGGCCGATCTTGAACACAGGCCCTTTAGTGAGCTGTTTTGCTGCGGGCCTGTTTTTAGGAGAAGGAACAGGAAAAATGGAGCGAACCATGGGGTTTGCACTCGTTTGCATTTTATTTAGTTATCTTTTTTTACAATGGAGGAATTTATGACGCTCAAAGATCAAGCCAGCGCTGTTTTCATGAAGGGAAAGCAGCTCTCTCGAGGTTGTTTATTTTGTCAGGGGGTACCGCAACTACTTTTTGAGACGACCCATTTCCGGGTACTGATTGACACCTACCCGATCGTTCCTGGCCATTTGCTCATTAGCACTAAGGATCATTATGGAACAGCAGGCGAGCTGCCGTGCGAATTGCAAAAAGAATTTGCAGAACTAAGAGAGGAAGTGAAACATTTGGCTCTCAAAATAGCTCCATCTGTTGTGTTCTATGAACATGGGAAAGCAGGTTCCTGCCACATTGTCTCTGCGGAAGAAGTTGTGTGCGAACATTTTCATCACCACTGTCTTCCCGTACATGGCTGTATCCACCAAGAAATCGGGGCCCAATTTCAGGGGATCCATGTCGAAAAAACGTCTGATTTCTGTCATCTAGCAGAAAAATTTGGCAGCTACCTCTTCTTTGAAAACTCTCTTGGAATTGCGAAAATGTATCCCGCAAAAAGTGAAGCCGTGCCCCCACATTTTTTGCGCACATTATTGTGCCGAGCTCTCAACATTGAAGAACTTGCTGAATGGCAATCATATTCGGCATTGGACCGATATATTCAAAGCGTGGAACTCGTTTGTTCCGCTTATGAGCAGGAAGATTGCCATGCACTATCTTGATCAAGCCTCCACCTCCTTTCCCAAACCCAAGGAGGTGGTACAATCAATCTGTGAATACCTTACCCAGTGCGGCGTAAGCCCTGGGCGGGGCAGCTACCGCCTCGCAGAGCTCGCGGAAAAGAACGTCGTGGAGACGCGAGAAAAGCTTTCCGTCATTTTGCAGGTAAAGCAACCAGATCATATCGCCTTTACTCAAAACGCAACGCATTCACTGAACATTATACTCAAGGGCTTTTTGCAGGAAAACGATCACGTTCTCATTTGTGAATACAGTCATAACGCGGCTCTACGCCCTCTTGAAAGCTTGAAAAAGAGCAAGAGGATCTCGTATGATGTCCTGCCGGTTGATTTCGATGGAAATATTGACCTTGCCGACTTTCTACGGCTGAAAAAAAGAGAGACACGACTTCTGGTTGTAACGGGAGCGTCAAACGTCATCGGCGTAAAGTCGAAACTTTTTCCAGTTTGCGACGCATGCAAAGAGGAGGGGATTGCCACTTTGATCGATCTTACCCAATCTCTAAATTATGTCCTCGAGCAACCAGATGCTGATTTTCTCGTGGGCACTGGGCATAAGACCCTACTAGGCCCGTCGGGTATTGGCTTTTTTTATGCAAAAGAACCATCGCTCATTGCCCCGCCCATCGAAGGAGGTAGCCCAGGCAACTCTTCTCTTTCTTCATATCACCCGGAGCAAATTCCCTATCGATTTGAAGGAGGGACCTTGAACAGTGTAGGCATTTCAGGCTTGTTAGGAGCCCTTACCTACATTGAACGCAAAGGCTCTTCTGTAATTGCGCAGGAAGGGATGTCGCTGCTGGGAGAAGTGTGGAGCGATCTCCAGCAAATTCCTGGAATCGTGATCTATGGCCCCAAAAACATCGAAAATAAGATCCCTCTTGTATCTTTCAACTTAAAAAATTGGATGCCGCAAGAAGTTGCATTTGCGCTGGACCGCCGTTTTCAGATCGCTACTCGCGCGGGATTGCATTGCGCTCCGTTAATGCATAAGAAATTAAAAACTGCACCGCTCGGCACCGTACGAGCAAGTTTTGGGCATCTCAATAATCGGAAATCTACGACAGCATTGATTGAAGCCTTACACATTTTATCTAAGGAGAGAAACCCATGACTATCGACTATTACAATCAAAACGCAGAAACATACATCGAACGAACACAGAATTTTGACGTATCCCATGCTTACAAAGCGTTCATCCCCCTGTTGTCCCCTAAATGCAAAATCTTGGACTTAGGATGTGGGTCAGGAAGAGACTCTCTTTATTTTCAAAAACTTGGATTTGATGTCCTTGCTATTGATGCCGCAGATGCGTTTGTCCAACACGTACAAAAACTCGGAATACGTGTCCAAAAAATGTGGATGGAAGAGATCGCGTTTGAGGAAGAATTTGATGCCGTTTGGTGTTGCGCAAGTCTTGTGCATGTACAAAAGGAACATCTATCTAGCGTACTTCAACGAATCCACAAAAGCTTAAAGGCAGATGGAATCGCCTACTTTTCTTTCAAAGCAGGAGAAGAGGAGGGATTTGAAGAAGGACGCTACTTTCATTACATGACTCAAGAAAAGCTCGAAAAATACCTTCAGCAATTCGAACAAATTGCCTACTGGGAACAGTTTTCGAGTCGCAACAAAACTCCAACCGTTTGGATCAATGTAATTGTTAGAAAAAAGACGTCGGGAAATTATAGCTCAGAATGAAAGCTGACATTTTCGGATAGGTTCAAGAGGTTGGACCCTCTTCGAGCCAAACCCTCATAAGCTTTTTGATCTGGGTTTGATAGGGAGTACCTTCCAGTTCTGCCCTATGCCTGAAAGCTTTAAGAAGTGATGGCTCGATCTTCAGGCTGATTAACTGACTTTTTTCGGGACGTTGCGAGAGGAGCATCCGGTAATTTTCAAGAAATTCGATAATCTGATCTGGAGTCATCCCCTTGCAGCGTTCGAGGTATTCTTTTGTAAAGAATTGAATCGTTTTTTTCATAAGCCTCTCCTGAGATTAAACACTGTTAGATTTTCGATGATTTTTGAGATCATGGCTGATTCGGTATATACCAGGTATATACCACATTTGTGTGAGCGTCAAGGTTCGACAAACCGACAACCCCCGTCCTGGTTGACGTTATGTGCTGACTTGCGACAAACTCGACCCATTTCACAACCAAACCCGGAGTTCCAACTATGATCCAGTTAAGATCCAATGCCACTATGCCATCACTCATCCAGTCGAATGTTTCTCTTTCGGGTGGCAAGGGGCTAAGAGGCACCCTGCATCAGATGCAGTACGATGTGGCGTGTGTGAATGCGACCGCACAAGTTGGAGAGTGGATCGAAGATTGGTTTACAAGCCTGCCTGGCCGCATCGCATCTTATGTCTCTTCTAAAATGCCCTCATTTTCTCTACCTGGCGCCTCTGCTGCAAGTACACCACCATGCGACGAAACTCCCGTATGCAAAATCCCCGAGGGGTCCTATAAGGCAACATGCAATCCACCAACCGTGACCTATTTACCTGCGGAAGGTGAATGTGAATTGACGGCGCGCTGCGAAACAATCTACGCAGGACTGCCTCTCAAGCAAACGAGCATCCGGTTTGCTCCTGGAGCTAAGATATCGGTACAAAACGTCAACGGCACTGCGGTGGCTACCCCTATGCAAGATACCGTAGAAAATGCCTTTCAACGCATCGCCAGCGCGACAGGAGGACTCGTGACCCCCTCTCCTACACCTGAAAACTTCACCCCTGTAATCGAGAAAGTTTTCGACAAGATCCTGAAAGATTCCGCAGGAAGCACATCTCTCGATGTGGCTTTTGTGCTAGACACGACCGCAAGCATGGATCCCTATATCCAACAGGTAAAAAGTGGTCTGGTTAAATTTTTGGAACAGTTGCAGAGCAAGAAAGATACACGGGTTGCTATTCTGGAATACCGTGACACCGGCGATCTCTCAAATAGCGACGACTTCTTAAATAGGGTAAATACCGACTTCACCAATGACTTCAAAAAAGTCGACAGAGCCATACAGGGCCTCACAGTTTCTGGAGGCGGTGATACACCCGAAGCTGTTCTTGATGCTCTTCACTCGGCTCAAAGTGACCTATCCTGGAATCGAAACGCGCAACGCGTGGTCCTTCTTGTTGGTGATGCTCCTCCTCACCCCAAAACAAAAGATGGGCGCTTTGATGAGTCAGAGGTCTTAGCTCAATACCAAGCTGTAGACACCCACATCGCCGTCTATCCTGTTCTTGCGCAAAGCGGAGCAAAATAAATTCAGGGGCAGCCCTTTAAACACACAGCGCGCCATAAGCGCGCTGTGCTTTTTTCTTATATCGTTTGTGAAATCCCGAGCAAAAGCCTTACTCTTTTTTCTTCTCGGCTTTGTTCTCAAGAGGATCTTTAACTGTAGGTGTAGAGATGGTGGTGGAGCCTTTGCTACTCACGAGGGTGATTGTTTGCTTATCAGCATTTTGTGGTAACACGGATTTTGCTAGGTCCAGTTTTTCGTACAAGATTTCATTCCTAGTCCGTCCATTGTAACTAATCTCATACACTTGAAAAGCTGTAGATTGAAAACCAAAACGGCACGAAAGAGTTCTTTGCGTCGCTTTCTCGGTATGAGGAACAATGTCATACGAAGTAGCGTCTGCGGGAATTTCCAAACTAAGTACTGTGGGTTTTGTGATTTTCTGAGAGTTCCCCTCCCACTTTCCACTGTTCGCATCGATTTCCGCCTGCGTCATCCCTTGCTGGGCTCCGTTTTTGAGCGCAGTAATCGCGAGCTTGGTTACGATGCAATTTGAGGGAAAGACGTAGATTTCGAGCTTATGGTATTCTTGGGCTTTATTGACTGCCTGTACACTCATATTTACCTCTGTTATTTTTTAACTGTTGGGAACACAAAGAGGTTAAATCGTTCGCACAATTTCATGCATCGAAAACTTAGCTGTTTGAGGCTTGTGTTAATACAACCGTCTGTTTGGCAGTATTTTGTGCCGGTGAATCCTTCGCTTCTTCCCACAAAATTTCACTCCTATATGTACCGCTCATGTTTTTGATCTCATATATTCGACAAGCTGCAGTCTGAAAATTCGAAGGTCTTGCAAGTGTTTTTTGTATTGCATTCGTGGTGTACACAGTAATGTCATATGAGGTGGCGCTAGCAGGAAAGGTCAGATCGAGAATTGTGGGTTTTGTGATCTTCTGAGTGACGCCCTCCCATGCGCTGCTATTTTTACCAATCTCCTCCTGCGTCATTCCTGGCTTGGCTCCATTTTTGAATACAGTGAACGCGATCTTGGTTACGATGCAATCGCAGGGAAAGACATAGATTTTGAACTGCTGATATTTTTGGGCAGCGCATACAGGTCTTAAACTCATACCTTCCTCTGTTATTTTTATTGATTCAGACAACGATCGCGGTTAACACCATGCCTTCATGAGAAAGGAAATGCAAGCGGCCTCCTGTAAGGAAGCTTTTTTTCAAGGCGCGCTAAAATTTAATCGTTGCAGTCTACGCAAAAGCCATTAAGCGTGATTGAATGACCTAATACACTAAAGCCTTTAGGAAAAATTTCCGAGAGTCCTCTAGGGCAGTTATGAATGAAATAGATTTTATTGCAACCGTCGCACAAGAAATAGTGACGGTGATCTTTTTTGGCAATTTCATAACAAGATTTGTCACCAGGCAGAGCGATCAACGCCACCTTTTCCTCTTTTACAAGAGTTTTGAGGGTTCTGTAAACGGTAGAAAGATTGATCTGAGGGGTTTCTAAAGAAGCTTTTGAGAGAATTTCTTCTATGTAAAGAGGTCTTCCTGATTCCGAAAGACATTTTAGAATTGCCACCCTCTGCTTGGTCATGCGTTGCATTCAAACCCCTCCCTTGCAGTTTCTTATTGCAAATGAATTTGCATTTGCATTATGGTAGCACCATTTCGTAAAAAATTCAAGGAATACACCATGAGCAGCGATTTAAGAGTTCCTAACCAGGTGCATGCTTCTGAAGCATGTCACAACCATGGAGAACAATCTCAGCCTGATACATTGACAAGCCTTATAGAGAAAATCAGCACGGTAGCTTTAGGCGCATTTTCTTTTTACACAAACTGGCAACTCTTTGTTCCGTTTTTCTTTATTGGAATTTGCGTAGGCATTTACACCCACATCACAGATAAGGAGTCGTGCTCACCCCATCATCCAGTATCTTCTTGCGCTCATAGTCTATTAGAGCAACTGACTGGGGTTAAGCTTCCTCCTACTATTTCTCTCCTAGCCAACATAGGTGTGACAGTTTGTCATATTGATCACCACGACACCGTTTTTGTTCCTATCGTGGGAGTTTCACTGGGCAATTGGATTGGTAAAACAGCTGCTGATAGCCTTTGTCCCTTTCTTTGAGTCCAGATTAGAGGCCCACCTCAAACGATGGCTGATGGCAGCTGATAAGCACTTCTCTGCTTGTTTTTCAGTTTTGTAAGAAAAACATGCTGATATTTCTTACATAAATCGGGCAAAAAACAAATTTCAAGCGCTCAGCAAGCGCAAACAGGCTTTAACTGCGCCAGAAAAACGTTAGGGCTGATCATAGGGAATTCCATGACCCGCCTCTGCGATTTGTACGATTTTTAAGTATCGATTAAGCCCAGCAAGCTCTGCGGCTAGTATAGGCGAGACAACCCCTCCACTACCTCCGATGACGAGCAAACTAGGCATATTGATAGTGTTGATTAGCTGCATGTAATCAGGATTTGGCGGCTTCAAAATTTCAAAGCCTCGTGCAAGATTAACACCATGCCTTTGTGAGAAAGGGAATGCACGTAGCCGCCCAAAAGGAGGCTTCTTCAGCATTGGGATATGCCTGAGGATCTACAGGAACTAAGGCAGTGACGAGCCCTTGTTCTTGCAAGAATCTCAGAGCCTCTTCATAGATTGGCGCCCCCCAATTGGACCAGTGGTCACCAGGAACCATCACCAGACGTTGTCGCTCTTGAGGCAACCGCCCGACGAGCTCCCGCGTAAAATTCCGCGCGCCATCACTCATGACCTGGTCGGAATGCGCGGAGAAAAACAAAATCGGCGCCGTAAGATCCGTAATTTTTTGGATGCCTCCACAATCATACTCATCCCGCAGCAATTGCTGCACACAACCAAGTTTTCCCAAGCAGGTGAATGATTGAACCAGCGAGTAGACATCGCCATGCCCGCGATCGAGCAGCATCGGGATGGGAAAACCGGCACGCGCTACAGCAGAAATTGCAGGATCGCTGCTGGCGCAGTAGGATTTTAGCGCAATGCGCTGCTCAGGTCTTCGCGCGTAGAGCATCTGCAAGACAGCATGGAGATCCTCTTCGTACACACGCGGAAGGGCAGCTGTTGGATTCCAAAGAACGATGTCGAGGCCAGAATTCCAAAAAGGAGTCCAATGACGTGGGTGGTGATCTTCATAGGTTGTGTTCAGGCAGATCACAAGTGCCTGACCGCTTCGCACCTCCGCGCGCGATTCGAGATAGCGCACTTTGATCTCTGCTCCTTGAGCATTTTGGAAATCTAGAGAAACCGCTCCGAACTCTCGCTCTAAATGAGCATCTCTTTCTCTGATAAGCGGAGGAGACAGAACCTCAAAACCAGCATAAAAGGAGCTGTGTAGAATTTTACGTGCAACCCACATGATGAGTTCGATGAGCTCGTGCAAGAGAGAGCAGACGGAATCCTGCAGGCAGGTCAATGAAGAAAAGTTTGTGTTTGAAGCGCGCTCGACAGGGGTACACATGGAAAAGAGTGTACCTAAAAGCTCAGCTTCTTTTCTTCCAAATTTTTGAGGAAAACTTGGCCAGAGAGCCGGAGCGTTCTCGAACCAATTCATCGAAGGAAGGAAGGAAGGAAGGAAGGAGCTCTATGAGCTAGAAGCCCTTATTAAGGTGAAGCCCTAGCTCACAAACCAGTGGGAAAAGAACATTAGAGCGATCAAAAACACATCTTGAGGGAGATAACTGGATTCATAAGGACTCCTATATCAAAATAGAACCGGCTGCATAGCTTGCCTCTTTATACACCTATTTCACTAGAGCTCTTTTTGAGAAAAATATCCAAGACTTCGGCAGGTATAGCTTCGCCTATCATGACCTGGACTAGGGCTCTATGTTGATATAATAAATCTGCAACCAATTGTGATTCTGCAAAAGAAATCTTATTTCCTTGATTATCTGTAGCTTCATATTGAAAACCGGATTTATTGTTTTTTAAAGCCTCCAGGGCCGTTGTCTGAAAATTAGTAAAAGGAGCCCATTTAGCTACCACAACCCCTACTACTTCATCTGTATCTGCTTTAAAAAGCGGTCCTCCAGAGTTTCCTTGGTTAAAAGCACCATTCACAATTAGGCGTTTTCCACAATGTGGATCCCATCTGAATCCAGATAAATATCCAACTGAAAGAAGGGGGGCTGGCCCATTATAAAATAGAGGGTATCCCCAAGTATGCACCTCTTGACGAACCATAAGAGCTGAAGTATTTATCTTTAACCCTCCCTCAATCTTGACCTGAGGCACTAAAATTGCAAGATCCTGCGATACATCGACTATGCTCTTCTTAATTCGATAGTTTAATCCTGTAGAAGAAATGGCCAACATCTCAGCGTCTAGGCAACCGCGAATAACATGTTCATTTGTAATAATTAAGCCGGATTCTAATAAAAACCCCGTGCCCTTGGATCCAGTTTTTGAGCAAAGAATTAAAAAAACATGCTTGATGGGTTGTTCATCACAAGATGAACTATTATTAAGAACCATTTGAGTTGATATTGGCATCTCTTTTATTGAATTTTGATCCATTAGGCTCCTTCTATTTTTTATCGTCATTCCTATTTATCAGCTTGAAGTCAGGCTATCCAGTCCTGTAAGGCTTTTAACGACTGCTCAAAGATTAGGGGGATTTTTCTGACAAACTCCCCTCTAAGACTGCACTACCAGCGTTTTTTATCTCTTATTTTTGCAAACCGCTGTTAATCCCAAGACCATTCTATTCCATCTCTTCTTACAATGAAATAGAACCAGCATCTTCTCTAAGGCGGATCTTGAAGGTAAAGATTGTAATATTGAGCTCCCAGGTTTAGAGGAACTTTTTTGGGAGCTCCTTTAGAGTGCAAGAAATCAGCGATTGCTCTATCTCCAATCGAAACTGCAGTAGCGAACGGGGATAAGGTACTCGTATCAGGGGAAGTGACGTTTGCGCTACGATCTACACAGAGTTTTACCAACTCGAGTTTTTGGCGAGGTTCTAAATTTGCTTTAATCAAAAGCTGCAGGAGCTGATGCCCATTTAGCGTCTTTTGATTTACATTTCCTCCATTTTCAATAATCTTTTTCAGCTTATCGTATAGAGGGGTTCCTCTCAGTTTATTCTGATTCATTGCAATTATAACCGAAAGAAAATCTGCCTCGTTATTGGCAAGAAGCGATTCTAGTTTCGTTCTCAACTCGCTTATCACTAAGGAACATTCTGGTAGATCAGACACAAGATTGCCAAGCCATTGTTTCCAGGTTCTTTGCACTGTTTCCATCATGATAGGATCAAAGAACGACTCGGCTCCCATAAAACGAACATTTTTAGGATCACACTTTTTTTGTAATAGCATGGGGAAATTTTCAAAATGCAGATCAGACTCAAATGCAGTGAAAATGCGCCATAAATCATAGTAGTCTCTTGTGCGAGAACGATCACGACCCTCCTCGTGCAGTTTTTTGGTCTTTTGCAAAATGGCACGGAGTTTTTCCAAAACAATTTCCTCTAGTGAATACGACTGAATGGGGGTATCCATTCTTTCGTCATATGGATGAATGATCTGTTTAGTAAGTGGGGGAAATAAAATCGTTTCCTCCATTGTAATTTCAATCTTTGCAGAAATCAGTGGTTCACGCTGCCACGGAAATTGCGCTCGTACTTTGAAAGCCTCCTGTTCAAAAGGATGATCGTTTTTTTCCTCATATCTCTCAACAGTCAGACGAATTTCTGCAAACTCATTCATTTTCTGTTCAGCAACTTTGCAGGCTTCTATTACGAAAGCCAAAAGCTTGTCTTTTCTAGGGATGGATGCAACGACTGAGAAATCCAGATCTTCAGAAAACCGATAATCCCCAAAATAGCATTTTTTTAAAGCCGTTCCGCCCTTGAAGATAAGGTTTTCTTTCAGAGAGAGATGTTCATATAACCCAGATAAAATCCATGACAGAAGATAATCTTGCTGAACTGTTTCAAATGTCAACCCACTCTTTTTTTTCTCTCTATCCAGACGATTGCGCAATGGCATTATGTTCATACATTTTCTCGGATTTTCCATTTTGCGTTGTAAGATCCTTTTACTGGACCACTAGGATCAAATTTGCAATAACTCTTCATTGGAAGTGTGAGCAGCGGATCTAAGTATTTTTTCTCGACCCCCAATCCATCAAGAATGAAGCCCAGACGTTTTGCAACCGCCTTCTCGAGCTTTAATGCGTATTCGATGATGATCTGAATACGAATTTTGTCTTTAGCCATTTTAAAAGCATGCAGTACTTCACTAAAATCGCCGCAGTATTCAGGCGATGCAAGTCCATCAAGCAATGTTTTTTCAAGATTCGTTATTTGAGCTTTCATTTCATCTACCCAGATCGTTTCTATGCCAAAGTAGTGTTCGTGTTTCACCTGAACAAAACGATATACGGTATGAGTCAAAGATCTGGGGATAGAAGTTCCTCTAGGAGTAATAGCGAATATCTTATTAGGAGTTTGCTCCGTGATATGATGATAATGCATCGCTGTCCAATGACTAATCGCAGATGGAGCAACCAGAGCCATTGCTATGGCAAATTCATGTGGAGCTGGACCATATGCGGCGATTGCATAGACCCCCCGTTTAAGACGAGTTACCCATCCTCCATTCTTCAGATGATGGAGAGCTTCTGAAACATACGCAGGCTTCATTCCTATTTCTAGAGCAGCAGCTTGGGCTTGCTCAGTCGAAAAAATTCTCAATCCCTGGTTGGTCAGATATCGCAAAAGGTTTACACCGAAAATTGAATTCTTCATAATCTATATTGTATTTTACATGTCGATATTAGGACAATAGCCAATTTTTGACCCCTAAAAAACACATCGATAGCTATCTAATACACTGAAAATAAATATCTTAGATCATCTTCTTAAAAATTGATGGGATAAAACACACCTACCAGGAGCGCACAAAACCTACAGATCAGCAATCAAAAGAAGTGTTCAGGGCGATACAGGTAAATAGAGCTTCCCAGATCGATTCCAGACGGAAGCCAAGGAACCTATCCGAATAAAATTTCCAATGAGATTTTGGGAGATTTTGAGACAGATCTTTCAAATTTTTTCGAGGGTAGTATTGGAGAAACTACAGCCGAGGAAAAATTTGAAAGGTCTGACCAAAAGAACCGAAAGATCGAAGGAAATTTTATTCGGATAGGTTGAGCAGTTGGCTCTCTTTTGTCCTAGTTTTTTTGGGGAAATGTGAACTGGAACCCCTCGCGCAGCGCCCTTACGGGTGCGCTTGCTGCCGGGGCGGCGATCTCGGGCTGTTTGCGCACGCAAACAGAGCCCTCGACTCGATTCCAGACGGAAGCCAAGCAGTTGGCTTCCTTTCTGGCCAAAAAAAAACCCTGCCGTGCAGGGTTTAGTTTGGCCAGAACTGGAATCGAACCAGCGACACAAGGATTTTCAGTCCTCTGCTCTACCGACTGAGCTATCTGGCCATAGATGAAGAGAAGACGATAGGAAAGAAAAGAGATTTTGTGCAAATCAATTTTGCTTTTGGAGGAAGATCATGTCCTTCAAAATGTTGACCGCCTCATGCATTTGGAGGTCGTCAACGCCCCAATTCTCTTTTTTCTGGGGGGCTGCATCGGGTTTAAGACTATTTAGAAAAAGTTTGAAATTCTTATCATTATCGAGGCGAAAGGTTGAGTTCTGCTTGAGGGTAGGGCAGAGCTGCGCCCAGATAGAGCGTACGGTCTGGAGTTGGGGCGTTGCGCGTCTTTGCCACCAGTGCTCTTTTTTCTTATCGGCTTCTGAAAGGGGTTCGACGTAAGCGGAGGGAAGGCGGTCGTTCTTTAGGGGGTATTCGAGGTAGCGCTCGCCAATATTGTAGATGGAATACTCTGTGGGAACAACGATATCGGCCTTTACCCCTTCAATCTGTGTCGATCTGCCGGAAACGGTGTAGTACTTACCGACGGTCACCTTAAAAAAGGCGCCGGAGTTTCTTTCGGTGACGTTTTGATACTGAATGGAGCCCTTCCCATAGGTGCGCTCATCTCCGACTACGAGAGCCGTTCCATAGTCTTGGAGGGCTTGGGCGACGATCTCTGCTGCGGATGCCGAGGCTTTGGAGGTAAGGACAAGCATCGGCCCAGTGTAGTACACTCTGCCATCCAGATCGCGCAAGTATTGAAGCTCTCCATGAGCGTATTTCGAGATAACAATAACTCCGCTTGTGATGAAGAGCCCGGCTGTTTTAACCGCCTGACTGAGAAACCCCCCAGAATTCTCACGCAGATCGAGAACTACCCCTAGAATTTTGCCCTTGGCCTTCAGTTTCTTTAACGCCTCTCGCATATCGCGTTCGCAGCTCGATCCCTCTTCGCTTTCGTAGAAGGCGGGAAGAACGAGCTTGGCGATGACCCCATCACCAAATGGCTCTTCAAAAGCCTGGAGTCTCTCATTTTGCATGACAATTTTTTCACGCTGCAAAGAGACGCGCACTTTTTGTTCCGCGCCCTTTTCGCTTTGCCTACTTACACCAAGCACAACCTCTTTCTTGCCATTCCCCTTCATCTTTTCTAGAGCTTCCTCGTAGGAGTTTTCTCGAATCGATCTGCCATCAATCTCCACGAGAAGATCTCCAGGAACGATCTTTCCGGACCGGTGAGCGGGGCCACCTTGGATAAGCTCTACAATGACGATTCCTTCGACATCCTCACGGAGCACAACTCCAACCCCTTCAAACTGCTTCTCTAGGCTCGCACGCATTTCAAAAGCCTCTTCAGGGCTGAAAAAGGCGGTATGAGCATCCAGGCTGCGAGCGAGGGCTTTGAGGATATGAAGGGCTAAAAAATGTTCGTGTTTGTCATTTGTTAGATATGTAGACTCAAACCTACGGAGTCTCTTTTCCAAAAAGGCAAAGATCTTCTTTCTTCTCTCGGCATTCCACTCGCCCTTTTTCTTCTCTTTTTTTTCGGCAGCGAGAAATCGCGCCAGTCTTTTGCGTATTCTATCCCTTAACTCATCTTGCCCATTTGCGTATTGCGCGTAAGACTCGCCGACCGTCACCTGGGAATCTTCATTCAAAATCAGCTCTCTTTCCACCTCTTCGCGAATCTCCCGCGCACGTATAATCGACTCATTGATCAGTTTGCTGAGTTGCTCATAGTGGGAAAAATCATCTCGGAAATATCCCTCAATTACCTTTTGAATCGTCTTTTCAGAAAGCTCAAAAAAAGGTTTGGCTTCATCCAGAAGCAGGTAGCACTTCTCCCCGTCAAATTGTTCAATAAAAAGCTTGAAAGAGCGCTTGGCGATGAGGGGGGAAAACTCCTTGAATTCTACATGGTAGCTCAGCATCTCCTGCATAGTGCGTTTGATATCTCCCTTGGAGAGAGATCCAGGCCCTGCAATTCCCTCTCGAGAGAAAAGGAAAACAAGCGCAAGAAACAGGGAAAAAAGTACCCGACAAGCTTTGTGCATAATTCCTATTTACCCTATCAAATTTATTTCATACATCTATTTTCTCTCACGCCTCTTGCGGAATGCTTTTGCAAATAATTCACTATGAATATATATTCGCTCCATACCTTATATTTTTAGGAGGAGAAAGCCTCAAGATGCCCACGATTAATCAGCTCATTCGCCAAGGTCGCCAAGTGAAAAAGCGACGGAACAAATCTCCTGCGTTGCAAAATTGCGCGCAAAAGCGAGGAGTCTGTCTGCAAGTGAAGACAAAAACTCCTAAAAAGCCAAACTCTGCGCTCCGTAAAGTAGCGTGGGTTCGCCTCTCCAATGGCCACGAGGTCATCGCCTATATCGGCGGAGAAGGCCACAATCTTCAAGAACACAGCATCGTGCTCGTGCGCGGTGGACGCGTAAAGGACCTTCCTGGCGTACGCTACCACATCGTTCGCGGCGCACTGGATTGCGCAGCTGTTAAAGATCGCAAAAAGAGCCGATCTAAATACGGCGCAAAACGACCTAAGTAACGGAAATTATCAAAAGAGGAATAGAAACACATGTCACGCAGACGTCGCGCAGCTAAGCGGCAAATCGATCCGGATCCAGTCTATGGAAGCTACATGGTTTCCAAGTTTATCAACAAGATCATGATTGGCGGAAAAAAATCCACCGCACGAGGCATCGTTTACAAGGCACTCGAAAAATTTGCCAAACGCGTCAAAGCGGATAACCCTCTCGTCGCATTTGAGCAGGCGCTTGAAAATGCGAAACCCTCTCTAGAAGTTAAGTCGCGCAGAATTGGTGGTGCAACTTACCAAGTTCCAGTGGAAATTGCTGCCGATCGCCGTACTTCTCTCGCATGCAAATGGATCATCACACATGCTCAAGAGAAAGTTGGCCGTTCTATGGAAGAAGGGCTCGCTTCAGAGCTTGCCGACTGCTTCCAAAACCAGGGCACGACGATTAAGAAAAAAGACGATATGCACCGCATGGCAGAGGCAAACAGAGCCTTTGCTCACTACAAATGGTAAAAGAATAGGAAAAGCGACATGGCGAAACGACCAGAAACCGACAACTTAAAAAATGTACGCAATATCGGCATCGTGGCCCACATCGATGCTGGAAAGACTACAACCTCAGAGCGTATTCTTTTCTACTCCGGGCGTCTTCACCGCTTAGGCGAAGTGCACGAGGGTGCTGCAACCATGGACTACATGGAGCAGGAGAAAGAGCGCGGTATTACGATCACTTCTGCGTCTACAACGGTTTACTGGAAAGATTCTAAGATCAACATCATCGACACCCCAGGACACGTCGACTTTACCATTGAAGTAGAGCGTTCTTTGCGCGTTCTCGATGGCGCCGTGACTGTTTTCGACGCCGTAGCCGGTGTACAACCTCAATCTGAAACAGTTTGGCGACAAGCTGAGCGTTATCGCGTGCCTCGCATCGCATTCATCAATAAGATGGACCGTGTAGGCGGCGACTACTTCGCGAGCGCTGAATCGATGCGCGAAAAGCTCGGTGCAAATATTGTTCTTGTCCAATGCCCGATCGGTTCTGAATCTGAGTTTAAAGGGATGGTCAACCTCGTTACGATGGAAGCCTACCTCTTCCTCGACGAGACCCTCGGCGCAAAATACACGACAGCGGAAATTCCCGCAGACCTCGTTGACAAGTGCAAAGAGATGCGCTCGCAGATGCTTGAGGAGCTCGCAACCGTAGACGAATCCAACGAGTCTTTCATGATGAAAGTTCTCGAAAATCCCGAATCACTTACGGCAGATGAGATCAACGCCGCAATCCGCAAAGGTGTTGTGACCAATAAAATCACTCCGGTTCTCTGCGGAACAGCGTTTAAAAACAAAGGGATCCAACCTCTGCTAGATGCAGTTGTCAATTGGATGCCCTCTCCCCTCGATCGAGGCAACATCAAAGGCATCAACATCGACACAAACGAAGCGATGGAGCTCGTCCCCGACGACAATGCTCCGCTTGCCGCTCTTGCCTTTAAGATCATGTCCGATCCTTACGTCGGAAGATTGACATACGTCCGTATCTACTCTGGAACGTTGTCTAAAGGGACTAACCTTATCAATACGACAAAAGACAAAAGAGAGCGGGTATCTCGCCTGCTCGAGATGCACGCGAACCAGAGAAAAGACCGCGACGATTTCTTCACGGGCGATATCGCAGCTTGTATCGGTCTCAAATACACAAGCACAGGCGATACTCTTTGCGTAGAAGACAGTCCCCTTCTCCTCGAGAAGATGGAGTTCCCAGAACCTGTTATCTCGATGGCCATTGAGCCCAAGTCCAAAGCAGACAGAGAAAAACTCTCGCTCGCTCTTGGCTCTCTTTCTGAAGAAGATCCAACCTTCCGCGTACAGACAAACGAAGAGACTGGGCAGACGATCATCGCGGGAATGGGTGAGCTTCACCTCGAAATTCTCCGCGATCGTATGTTCCGCGAGTTCAATGTTGAAGCGAACGTCGGCAAACCTGAAGTTGCATACAAAGAGACGATTACAATCGCTGGTGAGAACGAAACCAAGTATGTTAAACAGTCCGGTGGTCGTGGCCAATACGCTCACGTTTGCGTCGAGATCGAACCGAATGAGAAGGGTAAAGGGAACGAGGTTGTCAGCAAAATTGTTGGTGGTGTCATCCCCAAAGAGTACATCACACCTTGTATCAAAGGGATCGAAGAGGGTCTTGCGACTGGCGTTCTAGCGGGATACGCTCTCGTCGATGTCAAAGTGGCAATCACCTACGGTTCTTACCACGAGGTTGACTCGAACGAGATGGCCTTCAGAATTTGCGCTTCGATGTCCGTGAAAGAAGCGGCTCGTAAGTGCAGACCCGTTCTCCTCGAACCGATCATGAAAGTGGTCGTGACGACTCCCGAGCAGTTCATGGGAGACGTGATCGGCGACTTGAACCGACGACGTGGAAAGATTTTGAACCAGCAAACGCTGAAAAGCGTCATCGAGGTGGAATCCGAAGTTCCTTTGAGCGAGATGTTTGGCTATTCAACACAGCTGCGCTCTCTCAGCTCAGGCCGCGCTACCTATACAATGGAGCCGAGCCACTTTGAACGCGTTCCTACAAAGATCCAAGACGAAATTGTAAAAAAATAGAAAAGGTTATGGCTAAAGAAAAAATTGCGCCTAAGCAGACAAAAAAGAAGATCCGTATCCGTTTAAAGGGCTATGACCAGCGCGTCTTAGACCGATCCACAGCGGACATCGTAGAAACTGCAAAGCGCACAGGTGCCCGCATCGCTGGCCCTATCCCTCTTCCTACCAAGCGCGAAGTCTTCACCGTAAACCGATCACCGCACGTCGACAAAAAGTCGCGCGAGCAGTTTGAGACCCGCACCTACATTCGTATGCTCGACATCCTCAACCCAACACCCGACACCATCGACAAACTCAAAATCCTCCCTGTTGCTGCTGGCGTCGACATCAAAATCAAAGCCTAAGCGAATATAGGCTCTTGTTTCTTAAGTAAAAAAGCTGCGATCCTTTTGGGATCGCAGCTTTTGTTTTTACAGCTATGCGCTCTTGTCTTCCTTCTTATCGTCTTTTTTATCTGTGGATTTGTCTTTCAAATCGGTACTGAAGCTGCTGTTATCCAATAACCCAAGCCCTCCAGAACCTGCCTTTTTCCAAAGAGATCTAACATCCATCTCATTAATCTTATCTGCCTTTATCGCTTTGATCTGGATGGTGCCGTTGAACTCTCTCAACTCGATAAACGGATTGGTTAAATCCGTCCGTGGTTGAAATTCTTGAAAATCGCCGTTAAACGTTTCAAAGAGGATCTTGGAGATGACCTCTTTTTCTTTGGGCTCAGCGATCCAACTGCTTCCCCAACGCAGATCCTCCTTAGGTTCTTTACGTGTTTGCGCTGCTATAGTTTGACACTCTGTAAAGACCAACTGGATTTTGCCACCACCATCTTTTCTGCCAATGTCATATTGAACACGATCGGGTGCATCGATATCGAGATCCGTGGACGTCTGGCCATACTGTTCCAGCCAATCTAATCGTTTTGTTCCTAAGACTACCTGCCAACCCGGACTGGGTTCTCGTAGCATTTTAAGATGCTCCCAATGGTGCGGTCTCGCATCCACCCTAACCACGTCGGATTTGTACGTGCGTTTGATGATCTCTTCCGCCTTTGTATAAACAACGGTGATCTTCCCCGGAGAAGCTGGCAGGACTCCCAGTAATGTTCTGTATTCGGAAATCGTCGGATTCCACTGGACAGCGCCTTCATACCACTTGACAATCAGAACCCCTTTAATAAGCGAATAGCTGTGCATATTGAGTTGAGGATCATCCTTAGAAATATTCAGGACAAATTGCAACTCCTTCGTCGTATTGGAGTCGGGAGCATATGTTCTTGTTCCCAAACGAAACTCGGGCTTGCACGCCTCACGGTCTGCAAAAGCAAAGTTACCGGTAAATCTTAGCCGGATTGCTGTTGCACTCTCATGCGAATCCACCGCAAAAAAACGCGGAGTCATGCCAGATAGGAGTGGCAATCTCCAATTACTAAAAGGGGCAAGTCTTACGATATCTTCGATCCGCGAAGTCACCTCGAGAAGTGCTTTCTCATTCCGATCAACCACATCCCTAGCAAGATCTGTCATGCGGTCGATATTTTTTGCGATGACGTTATCGACCTCTTTACACGTTTTATCCAAACAATCTTTGTAGGCGACCTTTAAGCTTTCGACGAGGCGAGCAGCCTGTTCCGCGGCTTTCAAAATCACATCTAGCGAGGCGTTGTGTACTTCACGCGTCATCTTCTCCATCGACTTTGAGATGTCGTCCAACGCGCCATCTAGAATCATCCGGATGGGATTGAGCGTGATCGCGGGTGTAGCACCTTGAACTGTGGGTTGTAATGAAAGAGACATAACTTCCTCCCCTTGGTTTTCATATGAACACATGATCCATATGAGAAATTCATTGAATCTTTAATTTGTCTTTAAATTCAATATTTTTCTTTGACCGTGTGCGGAAAAACCTCGTACAACTAAAATGTCGCTATGAAACATCCCCCCATCATCAAAACAGAGCGCCTGATCCTGCGTCCATGGCTGGAAGAGGATTTCGAGCCATTCGCAAAGATGAACGCAGATCCACGAGTGATGGAATATTTCCCCACGTTACTAAATCGACAAGAGAGCGATGTGTGCGCAGAGCGTTTTGCAAAAGAGATTCGAGAGCGGGGCTGGGGTTTATGGGCGGTCTCAGAAAAAGATGGAGCTCCCTTCATTGGCTTCATTGGACTTGCACCTGTGCATTTTACAGCGCACTTTACACCAGCAGTGGAGATCGGCTGGCGTCTTGCTCATGACTTTTGGGGAAAGGGTTACGCCACCGAAGGTGCAAAAAAGGCTCTTCAATATGGTTTTGAAGTTCTATCTTTAGAGAAAATCGTTTCGTTCACGGCGGTCCAAAATATGCGCTCAAGAAGAGTAATGGAAAAGATCGGGCTTCATCACAATTCCGCCGATGATTTCGATCATCCCAGATTACCCGAAGGACATCCTCTGAGGAGGCATGTGCTTTATCAACTGACCAAAACTAGATTTATCACGGGTACGTTGGGTAATTCGGATCTTCTTGGTAGATGAGATCGTAGGCGCGCCGTTTTTCGGTGGTCATCCGCTTCGAGACGACTTGGCCTTGAACGACTTTGAAATAGTAGTGGTACTCACGAACGAGCTCTTGAGCAAACTCCATCCGCTCGACATACTCATACTCTTGCACTCCGCCACCCAAATTATGTGTATCGTAAGGCTCTCCGTTCTTTGCAATCACTTCAGAAATAGGGGTACCGAGATCGATGCTATGGAAGGACTCCTGCGTCATTTTGGTAGAGCGTGAAGCACAGGAGGCGAGAAGAATAAGAAAACAGATTAAGAATCTCATGGCATCTCTTCCTTATCTTCTTTGTTGTCTTCTCTACCCTCTTCCTCTTTTGTTTCCTTTGCCGTTTGCACCCAGACTTTGCCGCGGATTAGGGTGCGGAACTGATCTGAGCTCGCGTACTCTGCGCGCATGAGGTAGCTTCCATCTTCTTGCTTCTCGTAAAACTCAAACCCTTCAAAGCCGATTTCAGGTACGCGAAACTCCCAGCCAACCACTTTGGGGCTGATCAGTCCCGTGCCCATGACCTTTCCGATAGCGGGATTCTCCATTTCGATAGAGAAACTATTTGGCGTGAGATTGGAGATCGAGAACTCGTTGTGCATCACGTCGGAAAGCCCCTTCACCTGGATCTCTTGCACACATTCGATCTTACCGGTGGGATCGCGATCAGAGACTGTCCAGCGCGTGACAAAGCCGAGCTCCTCATCGACCATGTTCAATTGAATTTTTCCGTCCCCGATCCAAGAACAGGGTGTAAAAAGAAATGGATGTGTCATCAGAACATAAACCTTCTGCTATAGATACTTTGTAAAATCCCCAACGCGGTCATCGTCATAATGACGGAAGATCCTCCATAAGTCACGAGCAAAAGCGGAATCCCCGTGATGGGTAAGAAACCGCACATCATCCCCATATTGACGAGGATGTGCGCTGCCAAGTACACGGTAATTCCCGCCGAGAGCAGGCGACCAAAGCGGTCCTTAGCTACAGCTGTTACCTGAAAACTAAAATAGATTAAACCAAAAAAAGTGAGAACGAGGAGGGAGACGCCTACAAGACCAAACTCTTCTGCAAAAGCAGCGAAGACAGAATCTGTGTGCGCTGCTGGAAGCCACTGCCTTCCCGTAAATTCACTCTTATGCCAACCACTACCCGTGAGCCCTCCGAGAGCAATTGCTGTTTGTGCTGCTTTTTGATGATAAGTATTCGGACTGAATCGTTCGTACTGATACTCCTTGATCACCTTCGTGAAATAGGGGCGTAGCCCATCATGAGAAAGAACTCCCAAAAACATCAATGTTACGAATAGAACCCCTGCAAGGGCCAGCGCTGACATGGTTGCAACAACGCGCTTTTTAATTCCCCCGAAAAAAAACATGATGAGTGCAACGGGATAAAGAATAAGTGCGCTATCGAGGTCGGGCTGTTTAAGAATCAAGAAGAAGGGGATGAGTACAATCAGTATCCCCTGCCACGTTGCGCGGCTCTGACGAATTTCTGCGGCGCGATTTTCCAAAAACCAGCTCAGCGCGATGACAACGATCAGTTTTGCACACTCCGAAGGCTGGACTGCCATACCCAAAAAAGGAATTCGGTACCAGCGGTGCACATTTTGAATTGCGGGAACAAAAAAGAGGCCGATCAAGAGCAGAACCATGATGATATAAAGAACCCACGCCCACTCACGCAACTTCCGGTAATCAAACGCTGCCGCAAAAAAGAAGACAAGCCAACCTATTGCAAACCATTGAATCTGACTCTTGGTCGTCTCGGTCCAAAAGCCCTCCTCGCCAGTCGTTGCAGAGATGACCAATAGACTGGCTAACATCAGCCCTAAGAGCAGAGGCAGGATCCGAAAGTCAATACGGCTTAGACACCTATGATCCCACATCATAACAGCCCATCAAGTTAAAAAATTGATATTAATATTCTTCTTCAATATACTACGTCGAAACGATCATGCCAAAGAAGATTCACTACTTGCATTTTGATACGGTCGATTCCACGAATAGCTGGGCAAAGAAAAATGCCTCTACGCTAGATCAGGATGAGCTCACCTGCATCACGGCAAAAGAACAGACCGCGGGTAGAGGTCGTTTTAGACGACGTTGGATATCCGGTCGCGGAGAGAACATCACCGCAACCCTCTTTTTTAGTCTCAAAAAAGAGAGTCCCATCATTTCAAATGTTGGACAAGTTCTCTCACTCTCCTGCGCCCACATTCTTAAAGAAAAAGGGTTCTCTCCTCAAATCAAATGGCCCAACGATCTCCTCATCGAAGGAAAAAAGATGGCTGGAGTCCTCTGTGAAACAGCACCCCTGCAGGATCGGCTTGGCATCATCCTGGGAATTGGTATCAACGTGAATATGTCGGGAGAGCTCCTCGCCACGATCGAACAGCCCGCAACCTCTCTTGCTCAACTTAGTGGCCACACTTGGACGCTCGAGCAGATTTTAGAACCGCTGCTAAATCAATTTTCTGACGATCTTACGCGCCTAGAAAATGAGGGATTTGCTCCCTTTCAAAAGGCCTATGAAACTCTTCTCGCCTTCCGCGGCGAGCCGGTTACCTGCACCGACGGCCTTCAAATGATCCGCGGCATCTGCCACTCGATCAACAAAGAGGGGCGCCTCAACCTTCTCCTCCCCTCCGGCAAAGTGACCACCCTCTCCGCCGGCGAAGTCAAAACCTCCTCCTCCTAAATCTCGCGTGCCATTAAGAGCTTTATGTAGGATGTCTATAGACATGTCGGGTGACACAGCACTACGTGTCCGTGTCCCCTGCGACCCCCTTGCGCCTCACCTCGCTTTGAAAAACCATGTGCTCGTCGGCGGGGTGTGCGAAGCACTACCCCGCCCGCTGCGCTCTCCTGTGCCATGATTTTTCTGTGCGATCTGAGTCGTCGGGCTGCTCGCGCGCTCATCTCCCCGCGGGACTAACGTCTCAGCGCGGGTCCCCTTTCTCGCGTCGTCTCGCAGTGCCACGTAAAGATTTCGAAGGCGGTTTTTTAAAGATCTTAGTTCGATACTGCGAGACGACGCGAGGAGGGGACCCAACCGACAGGTTGGGGAAGTGAGCGCGCGAGCAGCCGATGGCTTCAAGGCACAATGAGAAATCGAAGCGCAGGAGAGCGGAGCGAGCGGGGTAGTGCTCTGCACACCCCGCCGACGAGCACTCGATTTGTCGAAGTGCATTGAAGCTCAAAGGGGCAGCGGGGGGTTGGGAGAGAGACACGCAGTGCTCACCTCAACCCCCGACTTGTCTATTGTACACCTCTCAACACTCTCCTCTTTACTAAATCACTGTGACGCCTTTTGAGGAGAAGTGGGGAACTGGTTGGTAGAGGGGTGGCTTTGGATAGTGGATGAAGGAGACGAGATCTCCATTCCAGTCTACGCCAAATCGCTGCTGTAATGCATCGTAGCTCCTCTGAAGAGTCTCCCCCTGAGGTACAAATACCCTCTCCTGCTTGCCATTATTCGCTTGCAAGACGACAAGAACATAGGGTTCGTAGTTGTTGGTGTAATCATAAACATCGGTACGCGATTGTAGTTTGATCTGACTAGGAGGAGGAGCAGCCAGATTAGGCGTTGTCGGTTTATCGCGCTGATGATCGACCATGAGTGGGGTGGTATTCATCACGAGATTTCCATCCTGGTTGATCTTGATGAAGTAACGCGCCTGGTTGCAACCGATTTTCAAAGGAATCCTCTGAGAGCAAATTGTGTGAAAAGAGATGCTCTCGATATCGCTACCCTCGCGATCATGGACATGCGATCCAAATGAACCTGTCTGACCCGGAGCAATGCTCAACTGACCCACTTCAGCGGGTTCTCCTCCCACCCTGAAGTCAGAGATAAAAATCGAATGCTCGCTTGCGTTCAGAAAACTCACCGCTTCTTGACCCGGCACAGACTCCATCCTAGCAGAAAGTGCTCCCTGCCTTTGTATTTCGATGCGTGCACTCTTCTTTACAAGCAGATTGTGCTCCGCAATCAGATCGGCGCGGAGAAAGATTGGTGTGCCTGTCGCTTTCACATCAAAATGTAAAGTACCCTGAGGCTCAATCTCATGTCTTTCGAGATGGGTAATTCCCGTCAGCTCCTCCTCACCTCGCCCTTCAATCTGAAAGCGCACTTTCGCGCCTTTCATCTCGTTACCAAACGAAAGAAGTCCATGAAATTTATACTGCCTTGGAAGCCCTGCATGGGCATATGGGGTGATGAGCTGCTCCATTTTCCATTTTGCAGGAATATGCATGGAAACAACATCACGATGAATCTTTCCTACGCGTGCTAATTTATGCGCACATCGACAAAGATCGACGATGATCGGAGAGAAATCTCTTTGAAATTCTGCCAGCCGATCTCCATTCCTTTCGTGAACTAGATAGTCGTTCACATGCCCTGTTAGCAAGCAGATCTCACGTTCAATTCTTTCGTATTTGCAGGTAAAAAGCCGGACGAGCATCTCCCAAACGATCTCTAAAAACTCTAAAGGCCTCTCGTGAATGGAAAGCCTTCCTTCCGCATCGAAATTCACCCACCTATTGTCAATGCGCTGATCGTAAACATCTCTCAACTTCTCGACTAAAGAGTCGTGAAGATTATCTGCAAGCGTGCGCTGGATAAGAGCCATAGAAAAAACCTCTCCCTTCACCGAAATGAAGAGAGAGTTTTTGTGAACAAAGGAAAAACTTCAAGAGCAAAAGTTTGGCTTTTTGAGTTAAGCGGGGTTAAGAATGACGGGACGAATCTCGCCTGACTCGAGAAGAACACGAAGATTTTGCTGCGCATCGTGACGCAAACCCATCTGCTCACAGAGCTCCTGGTAGGTTATTGTCAATGGTTTTGCTTTAGGAATCCACTGCTCGAAACGGCGGGGATTTCCCACGACCCCAAATTTGGCTAACAAGTTCCGTTGCTGATCGCCCATCACTAGAGGATTGCGGGGATCAACAACGACCTCTACAGCCGGGAGAGCGGCTGTGATGTGCATCGGAATCACTCGGAGAGTGAGTTCTCCGCTTTCATTGATACGCGCTCTATATCTGGCCAGCTTGCAGTTAAAGCCAACAGTTTGCTCGGCTGTAAGATACGTAACAGAGAACGATACATTTTCGTGGGCGTAGGTGCCAGGAAACGGGAAATCTTTTTTTGTTTGCGGCACAAGCTCGAGCTGTCCCCGTTCCGGTGCGACATCTCGAATATTAATGCTCACGGGTTTATCGTTCTGATTTTCAAACATAATTCTTCTCTGCTGATGCATATTCAGTTTTTTATGTGTATGAGAAAAGTCTACGTTGCTTGAAATGAGAAAATCATACGCGAATTTATCAACGCGGCCGAGTGTGACACGGTAGTTTACTTCTGCCCGAATACGCGTGCCTCGAACGCTCTGGGAGAATGCTATAGTTTTCTCCTTAACGCTCCCCTTATCCGGAGACAGAGAAAGATTCTGAAGACCTGCACTAAAGATTGGCTCGCTGCAATGAAATTTTGCATGCGTTTTTTCGCGCACATTCATCACCCATAACTGTCCATTTTGTCGATAAGGGTGATACTCTCTTCCGTCTATATTCACGCGCCCATTTTCATCGATCTCCATAACCATATAATCTTGAATCCTAGCTTTTCCACGGAGGTGATCGAGCGTGTTTTGAGAGATCTTTTCTGTCGTTACCATCCGCGCCGCACATCGGTAGAGCTCGCTCATCGCGGTGGTATAGCTATTTAAGAAATTTCCCAGCTCTCTTTCGTTCCTGTTGAGACAGAGCTCCTCTAGATATGCTTCTACCTGATCGCTGATCCAGATGAATTTCTGCTCGAGAGCAGAAGGCTCTCCCGTCATCCAACACACAATGGCCTCGAAGATTTTTGACACGCAGAGCCAGATACGAGAGAGCCAGTCCGTTGCAGGCGCAGGTCTTGGGCGCAACTCGAAATCTCCCTCTGCATCTAGCTCGAACCAGAAATTATCTCCGATATTTTTGTTGCGGATTCGGTCGAGATTGACCACGAGCGCTTCATGATTGACAGCGACTGACTGTAATGCGGCCATAGAAGCTTTTCACCAAAATTTTGGATGACTATAGCCCGTCTTAAGAAATTTAATCTACCGCTGACTAGAACGATTTTGAGCCTGAATGGGCGTTGCGCGGCCGGTCAATCTGCCATCTGCTCCAATGGTGATCTCATACAGCGCTGATTTACATCCCAGACGTACGACTTGTGTCGCAGGCATATATTCCGTAAAGAAGGTGAACATATCCTGTCCTCCCTTAAACGGTAGAGAGACTGGTTCGCTCTTTGTACTTGGCTCAAGAACTGCAGGCATCCTGTTACCCGGAGAGATCGTCTCCTTGCCATCTTCTATGCGCATCTCAAACATAGCTGACACACGACCAGCCGTCTGGTTAAGAAAGGAGGCTTCGAAATATTGCGAGTCACCCTGCCTTTTGTAATCGAACAGGCCATCGGCACGGAGAGAAATTTCATAAATACCTGGTCGGTGAACCCCGATGCCACACTGTTTATGAATCGAAAGATCTATTGCAAGTTGATCTCCCCTCAAATTAGGGATCTCACACTCGGCTGTTTTACCATACCTTAAAGCGAGATCAGGAACTCCCGAATTTTCTGGAAACTGTATGTCGAGATCGCCACGCACTTCGCTCGAGAAAGAGAGGTATGCAACCCGCTCATAGGCACGCACCTCTCTACCTGAGACTAACTGCGTTTCGATGTTCATACGCACCATGTCGCCAAAACGGGCGCGCGCTCTTAAAGCATTCATAGTTTGCACGGAAATCCTTCCGGCTTCCTGCATCCTGGTTGCACAGCGGAAGATCTCATTTAATGATTCGGTATATCGATTAAGAAATGCTCCGAGTCTTTTTTGATCGCCTTCTACTGAGAGATACTGTTCTACCTGATCCGTAATCCATACAAATTTTTCTTCCAAACGAGAGAGCTTGTTGGTAAAAAGACGCGCTAGGGCTTCCCAAACGCAATCCAGAAAACCCATGGGACGATCGCGCAGAACAAGATGGTCTCCATCTCCAAACTCAAACCAGCGGTTATCATCGAGTCTTTTACGCTCAATACCGCCCAGTTCACCAACGAGTTGGTCGAGTAAATTTTGGGGATTAATAGCGCTCATAATTCCAGGGTTTTTTTTCCATCGATTATAGAGGAATTGCAATAATTATTAAATGTGAATAAATATTTTATTTCATCCCCAGATTGGGGATCACAACTAGCTCAGGATGAACCTTCGTCCGGAGAATCTGTTGGATAGCGCTGAGAGTTGCTCCGGTCGCTGAATGGCAGGTGGTACACGATCCTTCGTAGGCAATGATCACCTCTCGCTCTTCCAAGAGATTCACGACCTGGACGCCGCCTGCATCGAGCTCCACGTAGGGACGAATGTCCTCGGCGATCACGGCTTCTATCACAGAAATTTTTTGTTTTGTGGAGAGCTCGCGCCACCCGGGATACTCTTGCTGCTGCTGACCTTCTATCGGCATAGGGGGCGCAATGTACCCATCGGCAATGGGAATATCCATGCACTGATTCGCAGCGGTCTCTAATGCATCGACAACCAGATTGAGTGCCCACGCCGCGCTGTCGGGAAACGCTTTCTCTTCGCCTTTGTCGCGCATCTCCTTATCGAGATGATCGGCAGTTATGCGTCTTGCCTGATCATAATTTTTACGAAGAACAAGAGAGCATGCACTCTCCGCAGCTCCAATGAGAGCGGGAGGACCAAAGATTTGAAATTTAGCATCTGCAACCACGCCATCACTCTCATCGACAAGAAGTGATAGGCGTACAATCTTCTCGTGCTTCTTCGAGCCCTCTGTTCCAATGACGAGTCGCATGCCCTTTGCCTCTTCAGGCTTAAATGAGCCCGTGTTGCGAGGATTTTCTATGCGCTGGAGAAGTTTTCTCCCAAAATGTTTCCAAGAGCTCATGCGATCACCGAAAAAGAGCGCAACTTTTTTACAGAGGCGATCACGGCTTCAAGGGCACGATCGATCTCCTCCTCTGTCGTCGTATGCGAAAAAGAGAAACTCAAGCAATCATCTCTCTCCCCGCCCGACACGATAAAAACGCCTCTACGCTCCAAAAAAAACCGCAGCGCCTCTTGGTGCACGCCTTCAAATGCAATCGCGCTAATGTGAGGCACGCGTTCGCTTTCTGCAAAAAGAATGGAAACATCGGGAAGTTCCGCGAGAAGACGCTCTTCAAATGTATTGCGAAGACGCGCTGTCTCTGTTCCAAGATGTTCTATCTGTTTCAAAGTTTTTTCGAGAGAGGTCTCGAGTTCCAAGAGCGCAAGGCTGCTCGCTCCTTCTGCATCGAGCTGCAAGGAACTAGAAAATTTTTCACGCCGCACAAGAAGACCGCCAGTGCCAAGCGGAGCGTCCAGAGAAGTTCCTTCAAACGTCAAAAAATCGATCGAAAAATCTTGAAAACGGAAGAAAAATTTGCCCAGGACGTCCGATCCATCGACGTGCAGAAGAATCTCGCGTTCGCGGCATAGCTGAGCGAGATCTAAAATCGGATGGATGACACCGGTAAAAGGATCGGCCCAAGGAAGTGAAACAAGAGCGGTTCTTGCACGGAGCTCCTCTTCTAAAGCCGCGCGCGTAACTTGCCCTTGAGCATTCACCGAAAGCGTTTTGACCAAGCAGCCGAGCTTCTCCATTCTCTGATGGAGAGAAGTTGGTGTCGTGGCTGAGTACGTAAGAAAATGCGTGCGTCCCGTTTCGCGTACCATATCCAGATAAGCGGCGAGAAAAACTTTTTGCATCGCCTCTTTTCCGCTCGTAGCAAAAATGAAACGATCGTTGGATGAGGCGCCAAGAGATTTGCAAATTTTCTCTTCAGTCTTTGAAAGATCTACGACGACTTTTTCCACTTTCCATCCTCAAAGTCGTATACGATCGGGGCGCCTGTTGTGAGTTCGAGCGCGACGACCTCCTCTTTACTAAGGCCATCCAAAAACATCACAATCGCGCGCAAAGAATTGCCATGCGCGGAGATAAAAACATTTTTTCCCTGCTCGAGATAGGGAATCACCTTGTTTTGGAAATAGGGAATCGCGCGTGCGGCAGTCATTGCAAGACTCTCTCCGTCCGGAGGTGCAATATCAAAACTACGGCGCCAGAGCTTCACCTGCTCTTCTCCATATTTTTCCATCATCTCTTTTTTATTCATTCCTTGGAGGCGGCCATACATCCGCTCATTGAGCTCCCACGCTGAGATCACAGGAACACAATTTTTTTCAGCCTCTTCGCTATAAATTTTGGCCCACTGCTCAAGCTTTCCCTGATGCGGATGCAAAATGGTTGGCACCTTCTTTCCGCTATGGACACTCATCACAAGCATCGCGGTATCAATTGCACGAATGAGCGAAGAGACGAAGATCACATCAAAGGGAATATGAGCGATCTTTTTTCCTCCATCGAGGGACTCTTGAATCCCCTCTTTGCTGAGCGGAATATCGACCCACCCCGTGAACAGGTTGAGCTTATTCCACTCCGACTGTCCATGCCGCATCATCACAAGTTTTGCCATGAGCCTATCCTGAAATTACACATTGCCGATTCTTTACAATCTCACACCATACCAGGCAAAAGAAATAGGGAAAAGCCATGAACGCAAGGCAAGATCAAAGAGAGATCGGGCACGGGCACGGACGCGGGCACGAAAGAAAGTAAAATCCCTCCGATTCTTTCTTGTGTTTCTGTTCCCATTCTTCTCCTCGTCCCCTTTTCTGTTCATCACTCATCATTCATCGATCATCATTTCTTGGCCGGGTTCTTCAACATCCAGC
Source organism: Chlamydiae bacterium Ga0074140 (assembly GCA_001464115.1). GTDB lineage: Bacteria > Chlamydiota > Chlamydiia > Chlamydiales > Rhabdochlamydiaceae. The sequence continues at coordinate 397,340 of LNES01000006.1, forward strand.
TGTTCTACAGCAAACTTTTCGCCATCATAAAAAAAGAGGTAGGCTTTGTTCATGGACGACCTAAAAGAGAGAAGCAGCCCACCCGTTTCGGGATCGAGCACATGTACATGATACCCGCCTGCATGGAGTTTAAACTCCTCTTGGATCAATACCGCGTGCTCGTAGTAGTTCACGATCACGATGCCGCCATGTAAAGCGATCTTCTCTTGGGGGCGGAGCATACCCTCCATGGGACGTGTGTCATACGGGATGGTGAGCTTTTCTTGCTTAGGTTCTTGCATTTCATAATGAAATTCTATAGGCATATTCACCCCAAAATTTTTAATTCAAATTAAAACAATACGAGAGAGAATACCATAAATCGAGCCTGGTTTATATCAAAATAGTTTCTTAAATAAAAAATTGATTTTTTATTTGTATTTTTTCTCCTGGAGACATTATTATGTCTCCTTATGGAAACCAAAAAGCGTCTTAGTAAAGCTCTTGCCGCTGCAGGTATCGCCTCTAGGCGTGCCTGTGAACAGCTCATTTTTGACGGTAGCGTCAAAGTCAATGGCCGCATAGTTCTCGTACCCCAGACTCTTGTCTCTTGGGAAACCGATCTGATTCAAGTAAATGGACGGATGGTCTCGGGCGAGGAGAAAAAAGTTTACTATATGCTGAACAAGCCTTCTGGTTATATCTGTTCAAACAAACCAGTGGGAACGAAAAAACTGGTTATCGATCTCTTTGAACCCCTCAATGAGCGCCTCTTTACGATCGGGCGGCTCGATCGCGATACAACAGGCCTTCTTCTTGTCACAAACGATGGTCATTTTGCACAAAAGGTGATCCACCCCTCTTCCAATATTCAAAAAGAGTACCTGGTAAAGGTTCATGAGGAGATCACGCATGATCATCTCGTCTCTATTTCACGAGGTGGAGAGGTTGAGGAGACTTGGGTAAAACCTGTTCGGGTAACAAAAGTTCGCCGAGGTACTGTCAAGGTTGTCGTGATGGAAGGGAAGAAGCGCGAGGTGCGCCTCCTCGTGGAAAAAGCTGGCCTCACTATTCTCTCCCTGGAACGCGTTCGCATCGGTGGACTCATTCTCGGACCTCTCAACGTCGGAGATTTCCGTTCTCTTAACGAACGTGAGAAAAACCTGATCTTCTCCTAGAATCTAGTTGTGTCTCAAATAAAGCCAGACAATGGAAAGAAGAATCGAGCCCAAGGTGATGGGCAATCCTGATTTAAAATGCTCCTTCCACGTGATAAGAACGCCCTGCTCCTTCGCTTTTGAAACAACAATCAAATTGCTGATGCTCCCCACAAGCAGAAGATTCCCTGCTAAAGTGCTCGATAATGCAAGGATGGAGCCCTGAAGGGCTGTTTTTGCAAATGGAAGTAAGAGCATCACCGCTGGAACGTTCGACACAATATTCGACAAAACAACACCCGCTGCATACAGTTTTGCTAGGCCTGATGTGACGAAATAGTGTTCTTGCATCCACGCAACGATGTCGTGGGCCAGGTCCGTTTTCAGAAACGCTGCATTCGTTAAAAAGAGTCCCATAAATAACACGAGAAGCTGCCAATCGATAAAACCCAGCGTCGTGTTGGATGCCATTCTTCTGCTGAGCAACAAAACACCGGCCGCAGCTAACGTAATCTGATATCTTGGGACCGGAGATAAGAAAAAAAACAAGAGCAGGATGGTGACGACACCTACGCCCTTGCTGATTTGCCAATAGTTGTATGAGATCTTCTCCTGGGATTTTATGGGCGGTTGCGTCCAGCGACCCCTAGTTTGGTAGCACAAGACTCCCCAAATCCAGAACAACCCAAAAAATGCAGGGATTGCCGCATCGAAAAAATAACCGGTGAAAGAGAGCTCTAACGTTTCGCTAATCAGAATGTTCTGCGGATTTCCCATAACAGTCATGGCCGATCCGATGTTGGACGCAGCAACCAGCCCGAGCAGAAACGGAAGAGGTTTCCAGCCTCTATTCAAACAAATTGTTGTAAACAGCGGCGTCAGAGCAAGACAGACGATATCATTGATCAGCGCTGCAGAAAGAAGGCCTGAGATGAGAATCACAAAAAGGAGAAAAAGGCGAGGTGTGACTTTTAAATTGGCCGCCCGATGGGCGATTAAAGCATAAAACCCACTGAAATAGAACTGTGCCGACACGATCATGAGGCCGAATAGCATGGCGATCGTCGACCAATCGATGGCCTGTACAAGCTCACTAGATGTGAAGCTACCAAAAATGATGAGAAAGATCGCTGCAAGTAGAGCGATTCCACTCCGATCTAACGCGAGATAGGGAAGACTCCCTAAAAACATCCCCAAATAGACAATGAAGAAAATACCAATGACCATAAACGAATGGTTACACGTGGAGGCTTTTTCTGTAAGTGCTCAATTTTTTCTTAGATTATACTTCACCCCCCAGAGACTGGCAGTGCCCCGTAAAGATTTCGAAGGCAGTGTTGAAAGGTCATCATCTGGTACTGGAGCAAAGCTTGAAGAGGCTCTGCGACGAAGGAGTGGAGAGGGAAGCGAAGCTCCAAGCCCATGGCCTCATATCGCAAAGCATAATCGTAGCGCAGGAACGCCGAAGGCGCCGCGAGGTAGTGCAGAGGCGCACCTCGCTTCCGAGCACACGATTAGGCGAAGCGAGATGAGGCTCAAGGGGGGCTGCGGAGACCAGCTAGAGTGCCAGTGGCACTCTAGCTTTGCGGAGCAGTGGGGGCACGGACACGAAGTGCCGTGTCACCCGACATGTCTATTCAACTGCACAGACTTTAATGCGTGTTCACTCCTGTTTATTGTTTTCATTATAATTCGATTTCCGCTATACAAGCCTTCCAATCTTGTGAAACAAGGGTAAACAGATGCTCACGATTGCTAGGCTTTTTGGAAAGTCTCCTTTTGCCCCTCTGCAGAGCCATATGAACAGAGTGGCCAACTGTATGGAGAAGTTATCCTCCGTATTCGAGTCCCTTCATAAAGTAGATCGTATGAATCTCGAAAAAGATGTCACTGCTCTTTGTGAGTTAGAACACGAAGCAGATATTACGAAAAATGATATCCGCAACCACCTTCCGAAAAGTCTTTTCCTTCCCATCGACCGTGGTCATTTTTTAGAAATTCTCGCTCTTCAAGATAGCATTGCGGACAAGACAGAAGACATCGGCATTCTACTGACCCTTCGCCCTCTGGCCCTCTTTAAAAACTTCAACGATGACCTGCAGACCCTATTCAAAAAAAGCGCACTCGTGTTTTGGGATGCAAAGCATATCATCGAAGAGATCGATGAACTTTTAGAATCTTCTTTTGGCGGACTCGAAGCTGAAAAGGTAAAGGAGATGGTTGAGAGCACAGCGTACAAAGAGCACGAAGTAGATCTGCTACAACGCGCTTTGATGAAACAGCTCTTCTCTCAGGGAGAAGCTCTCTCTGCTCCCGATTTTTATCTCTGGCAGAAGCTGATCGAGGAGGTCTATCTCCTTGCAAATCTCTCAGAAAAACTAGCAAATCGCATCCGGATGGTCTTGGAACTCAAGTAGTTTTGTAATATGGAAGTTGAAATCGTCTTAAAAATTCTTGTTCTTGTCATCGGCTTCTACATGGCATGGAACATTGGAGCCAATGACGTCTCCAATGCAATGGGCACTTCCGTAGGATCGGGAGCGCTCACCCTCTTCCGCGCTGTGATTTTGGCAGCAATCTTAGAGTTTTGCGGTGCATTTTTTGTTGGGGCTCCTGTCACTGAAACCATGCAAAGCGGCCTCATTGACACCAATTTATTTACTTCTCAGCCGCTCATCCTCATTCTTGGAATGTGCGGAGCTCTCTTAGGGACCGCCATCTGGCTCCAAATCGCCTCGATATGCGGATGGCCCGTTTCCACAACACATGCGATCGTCGGATCGATTTTAGGGTTTGGCGCACTCATCGGAGGCGTTGATGCTATCCAGTGGGAAGAAGTTTCCGCTATCGCCTCTAGCTGGGTGATCTCTCCTGTGATCTCTGGGGTGTTCTCCTACCTTCTTTTCAGCGTCCTCCAGCGGAAAATTCTCTATGCGATGAATCCCACAGAAGCCACAGTAAAACTCTTTCCTTTTTTAATCTTTATCGTCTTTACAACCTTTACCTTAAGCTTGATCTTCAATGGACTTCAAAATCTCGATATCTCTCTTTCGTTTCCTCAGGCATTTGGAATTTCTCTTTTGGTCGGAATCGTCGCGAGTACAATCTGCTATTTTATCCTCAGACGCCTCTCCTTTCCCACGCTGGCGGAAGCAGCCGTCACCAGACATCTTCCCCAGCATGTCGTCAGCTTAGAAAAAGCTGTTAAGCACCTCCAAAGAGTCCATGTGACTTCCATGAGCGATACGCACGAGAAAGTTGGGCATCTTCTCGAAGAGGTTCGTTCGCTTTCACAGCATTTGCGGAAAGAGACTAGCTTCGCAGACAGAACTTCTGAATACCGCGTCATGGAAAAAATGTTTGGCTACCTGCAGATTTTGAGCGCTTGTTTTGTTGCTTTTGCGCATGGTGCCAACGATGTTGCGAACGCTATCGGTCCCGTTGCAGCCGTTTTAGATATCATTAAAAATGGCACGATCGCCGCAAAAGCTGAAGTTCCCACATGGCTGCTTGCTCTCGGCGGCGTAGGCATCGTCATCGGGCTTGCAACCTTTGGCTGGCGCGTGATGGAAACGATCGGCAAGAAAATTACAGAACTTACCCCTACACGCGGCTTCTGCGCAGAATTTGGGGCTGCCACAACGATTCTTCTCGCTTCCAAGATGGGTCTTCCTATCTCCACAACTCACTGCCTCGTCGGCGCCGTCCTAGGCGTCGGTATGGGGCGCGGCTTCCGCGCACTCAACCTCACCACCGTTCGTGATATCGTCCTCTCCTGGATTGTGACCATCCCCGCCAGCGCGATCGTGTCCATCCTCTGCTACTTCATCCTGAAGGCAATTTTTATTTAGAACGCACGAGCATCTGGTTGCTGCAAAGGTTGGTTTCTTGTGCGATCTGGCAGATCGCATCGAGCCAGTCGGGGCGACGGTTGAGCGCTGGGCAGCGATGGGCTGCAAGGCCTGCTTCACGGATGGGTGGAAGATAGAGCTCTTCAATCTCGAATAGCGTTTCGATGTGATCTGATGTGAAGGAGAGAGGGACGATAACGACATTTTTTCTACCTTTGACCCGTGAACTGATGCTTTGGCAGACCTCATCCGTGTAGGGACGAAGCCACTCCCCGCGACCAAACTTGGATTGATAGGAGAGGAGCGAAACAGCTTCGGGAAATCCTGCACTGATCGCACGGAATGAGAGCTGGCATTCGCTCTCGTAGATATCACCGGTATCGACAAACTCTTGAGGAAGTCCATGCGCAGAAAAAAGGAGGAATGTTTCTGCCTCTTGGAGCTTCTTCTCCTCCATAAACTCTCGCAAGCAACGCTGCATTACTGCCACATAAGCGGGATGTGCTGGATAAGATTTAATCCACCGGAGCTGCCCCACTAATTTTGGATCGATTGTCTCTGCGAAAAAACGGGCGATGCTCCCAGTTGTTGCGTAACTGAATTGTGGAAATAATGGGAAAACAATGGCGGGGCTCTGGAGTGTTTGCAAAAATTGGTCGTGTGTTTCTAAGAGATACCGGTGAAAAGTTTGCACAGAGATGCCAAGGCGATGACTCACCGCCAGTGCAATAGCTTCGGTATCTTCGTAAATTGGTGATTTTCCTCCGATGAGCAGATAATCCTTTGCTACTTTTTTGGTTCGTTTTTTTGCTACACGGGTAAACAACCGCTTTTGCAAAAAGTAGGGCAGCTTCGTCCGAATCACGTCTCTATCTGTTAGAAGAGCAATGAGAAAGGACTCGATCTCTTCTAGAGATCTCGGCCCCCCAAAATTCACGAATAAAATCGGTCTTTGCATGGACATTTCTATGTGATAGGATGCGAAGTATGCACAGATTTCGCTTTTCTGTTCTATTTTTTCTGCTTCTCGCACTGTTTGTGTCTGCATGCGGAAGTAAAGAATCAAAAAAGCAGTGGAAAGTCGCCATCGACCCTTCCTGGTACCCCCTTGAGCTAGGAGGAAGAGAAAAGCAGATCGAGGGATTTGCGATCGATCTCTTGCAAGAGGTCACGACTTTAGAAAAAATCAAGATCGCTAGGGTCCAAGAAAACTGGGATAACCTCATCCCCAATCTATTGAAAAAACAGTACGAGGCGATTCTCTCCTCTCTTCAACCCTATCTCTTTTACGAAAAGCAGTATGACTTCTCTGAACCCTTTCTTTTGATAGGGCCTATTCTTGTTGTTCCTTTCGGCTCAAATATGAAATCACTCGACAGTTTTTCAGGAAAGGAGGTTGGGATCATCAGCGGCTCTTCTGCTGAGCTTGCAATTGGAAAATACCCGGGGATTATCGTCCGTTATTTCGACGCGATTCCGAGCGCCCTAAACGCGATTCTGACCTCCGATGTTGACGCAGCTGTGATCGATGTTCTTGATGCGACAGCCTACTGCCAGGATCTTTATCAGAAAAAGCTCAAAACTGTCGGCTCTCCTCTCACTAGCGAAGGTCTTCGTCTGATTACACTTCATGAAGGAGCGCCGGCTCTCGTTAAAGCATTCAACACAACTCTGAAAGAACTCAAGAAGTCGGGCAAATACGCCAAAATTGCGAAGAAGTGGAACCTCCCCGAAGAATAATCGCAAAATTCAAAACGCAAAGCGCAAAACTAAAAAAACAGACCTCTTCAGTTTTGCATTTTGCGATCTGCCTTTAAATTAGCCTGCGACTGCGGCTGGAAAGATGCGGCACTTATCGTGCTCGCTATAATCATTTCTGACTTTGGCAAGCTCTTCCACATCGATTGGACACCTATCGAGATTCCAGACGAGCTTGTTGTAGTTTGCAACGGTTTCGTCCGCAGAAAATTTTGCCATGCCCGCGATGTTGTGGATCACATGCTCGATCCAACTCGCGGTATTTTCATAGAGGGCTTCTACCCTTTTCTGTGTGTCGTAATAAGCCTGCAGATCGCCCAAAACGAAGTAGCGGTCTGGAGTAGTATAGGAGTTTTGTTTTTCGAGCAGGGCGTGGTAGAGAGAGCTAATTGCTTGATGCTCAGATTCATTCTCTGCAAGAGAGTGGTCGCGCAGATTATCCACTGCCTCCTTGATTGCAGGGTTGTGCATGTAGATCTCCCAAGGGTTGTAACTGCCCTTCTGGCGCATCTCCTCGTTCTGCTGAGCGGTTTGTCCAAAAGAGAAGGGCCACCACTTGTCGGTTACCTCCTGGTGCATCTCGATGTTTGCTCCATCTTCGGTTCCAATTGTCATTGCACCGTTCATGGCAAGCTTCATATTTCCTGTGCCCGACGCTTCTTGACCCGATGTGGAAATCTGTTCAGACAGATCAGCTGCAGGGATAATCTTTTCTGCTCGCGAAACGTTGTAATTCTCAATGAAAACAACCTTGAGCATATGACTAGTAACGGGATCATTATTGATTTTCCGCGCCACGCAGTAGATGAGATGAATCACATTTTTGGCAAGCTCGTAACCTGGTGCAGCTTTCCCTGCAAAAATCACCAGGCGTTTCACCTTGCGCGCTGAGGGATTTCGCTTGAGTTCGTTATAGACCATTAAAACATGCAGAATATTCATGAGCTGGCGTTTATATTCATGGAAGCGTTTAATCTGCACATCGAAAAGAGCATCTTCCTCTAGTACGCTAAAGGTGCCTATCGGCTTACCCAGAAGGTCGCGGATGGGATTTTTTTCGAGAATGTAGGCGATGAGCTTTCGTTTATTCTCGCGCTTGATCTCCAAAAACTCTTTGTGAGCTTCAGGATCGTTTGCAAATTTGGCGAGATGGCGAATCTGTTCAAAGTTGACGATCCACTCTGGCCCGATCCGCTTAGTGATAAATTCTGCAAGTCCCGGATTGGAGTATAGGAGCCAACGTCTTTGCGTAACGCCGTTGGTGACACTCACAAATTTGTCGGGGAACATCTCGTAGAAGTCTTTAAAGATCGTCGATTTCAAGATCTGTGTATGCAGCGCCGCCACTCCGTTCACTCGGTGAGAGCCGAGGATTGCAAGATGCGCCATCCGCACCTGCCCTCCCTCTATCATCGACATGCGCCTTACGCGATCCTCATCTCCGGGATACTGCTTGCGTACAGCATTACAAAACTCCAAGTTCAGTCTTTCTATGATCTGGTACTGCCTGGGGAGCAGATAGTGAAGACGATTCTGGTTCCACTCCTCAAGAGACTCCTTAAGGATCGTGTGATTTGTATAGCTGCAGCAGGTCTTTACAACCTCCCACGCCTCTCCCCATCCAAAATCATGTTTTTTTAAAAGCAGCCGCATGAGCTCCACAATCGCAAGTGCTGGATGCGTGTCATTGATCTGAATACGGACTTTGTCTGCGAGATTGGAAAGATCTGGATAGTGCTTCAGATGGTGATGAAGAATGTCTTGAACTGAGGCAGAAGCAAGCAAAAACTCCTGCTTTAGCCGGATCCTTTTACCCACCTCGTTATTGTCGTTTGGATAGAGGACATCGGTGAGAGAAGAGTTTTCAGATGCTTGGTCGAGTTGTCCAGCATTGAAGCGCTGTAGAAGAAAGTTGCGAGGAGATTCCTTTGTCGTCCAAAGACGGAGTGTGTGTACCGAATAGTCAGCCGCTTCTTTGTAGCCAATAATCGGAAGATCGTAGGAGACCGCACGAACTTCCTCATTGTCGACAAGGCCAAAAACCTCAACCCCCTTCTTGTTAACGCCAGGAACCATTCTTCCAACAAAATTGACCGCGTGAGAGTGGGTATCGCGTCGAAATTCCCAAGGATTTTCATGTAAAAGCCAAACCTCTGGGCGCTCCACCTGAACCCCATCCCAGATCTCCTGATCGAAAATTCCATACTGATAACGAAGACCATAGCCAATTGCTGGGTATTGCTGGGTAGCAAGGCAATCCAAAAGACACGCCGCCAAACGGCCAAGGCCGCCGTTCCCTAGACCTGGATCGGGTTCCATACGAAGCTCGTCTTCCAGGTTGCGATTCATCTTTTTGAGAACCAGCTTCACAAGATCCATAGCATGGATATTGGTGATATTATTGCCCATGAGCCGTCCGGGCATGTACTCCATGCAAAGATAGTGCAGTGTGCGGCACTGATGTTTTTTATTCGTATGCGCCGTTGCCGTCCAGTTGATCATGATCTCTTCACGCAGGGTCAGTGCAAAGGCGCGGTAGAACTCTTCATTATTCGCCTCCTCTACCGTCACTCCCATCGTCGTGATCAGGTAGTGTTTGAGCTTGCTTGTGAGCATCTCCGCCTGATAATCCAACTGAGGATCCACACACTCTCCTTCTTTTTTCTCCATTGTGATGAACCAAACTTTTTATTCTAGAAAAATGAGCTCTCTATGGACATTTTTAGCAGAGGGGAAAAAGAAGAGAAAATAGACATGTCGGGGGTTGAGGGAGGCACTTCGTTTCACCCTCCCAACCCCCCGCGACCCCCTTGCGCCTCACCTCGCTTTGAAAAATCCCGTCCTCGGAGGCGGGGTGTGCCAAGCACTACCCCGCCCGCTCCGCTCTCCTGTGGTGGAATTTTTCTGTGCGATTTGAGTCGTCGGGCTGCTCGCGCGCTCGTCTCCCCGCGGGACTAACGTCTCGGCGCAGGTCCCCTTTCTCGCGTCGTCTCGCAGTACCAAGTTATGTTTCTAAACACTGTTTTTGGATTCTTAACTGGGCACTGCGAGACGACGCGAGAAGGGGACCCCAACCCGAAGGGTGGGGGAAGAGAGCGCGCGAGTAGCCGATGGCTTCAAGCCGCAATGAGAAATCGAAGCACAGGAGAGCGCGAAGCGCGTGCGGGGTAGTGCTTGGCACACCCCGCCTCCGAGCACTCGATTTATCGAAGCGGATTGAAGCTCAAGGGGGCCAGCAGGGGGCCCACGAGAGGGACACGCAGTGCTCTCCTGGGCCCCCGACTTGTGTGTCTCTTTTTTCCAACATAGAGAAAAATGAGAGAGCCCAGTATGAAAGGAAGCAGTATGAATAAATATGAGCTGATTGTTATTGGTACGGGACCTGCGGGGGAAAAAGCTGCCGTCAAGGCAGCTTATTTTGGTCATAAGGTTGCAATCATTGAAAAAGAGGCTCTCTTCGGAGGAGCTGAGATCGTCACGGGTACACTCCCCTCCAAAACGCTAAAGGAGACCGCGCTCTATCTCTCTGGAAAGTATGAGAAGGGGCTCTATGGGATCGACCGCAATCTAAAACAGGATGCCTCGATCGAAAATTTCATGTATCGCAAGAATCAGGTGACCAAATCCGCCAATCAGGAGATTTATGAAAATCTCTTACGCCACGGAGTACATATTTATCATGGCACAGCCTCTTTTGAGAGTGCACACACCCTGAAAATAAAAGGAGCAAAAGAGGAGCTTTTGCATGGGGATCATATCATCATTGCGACTGGTTCCTACCCTTATCACCCCTCCCATATCCCTTTTGACGGCGTACGTGTCCACGATTCAGATACGATCCTCCAGATCAAACGCTTCCCTCGCTCACTCTGCGTGGTAGGGGCTGGGGTGATCGGCTGTGAGTACGCAACCATCTTCTCAACGATGGGAACGCACGTATATCTTGTGAATGATAAAGCACAGATTCTTCCCTTTACCGACCAGGAGGTAGCCCGAGCTCTTGTGCATCAGATGCAAGAAAACGAGGTAGAGATCCTCTTCGAAACATTGGTCTCTTCTGTAGAAGTGCCAGAAACTGAAAGTGAGATGATCTCCGTGAAGCTGAAAAACGGGCAAACCCTTCAAGTCGACATGTTCTTATTTGCCGCCGGAAGATGCGGCAACATTAAAGCTCTTAATTGCGAAAAGATCGGCATCGTTACAAGTGACCGCGAAACCATCAAGGTCGATGAGACCTATCGCACGAATATCCCCAACATCTATGCCGTAGGGGATGTGATCGGGTTCCCCGCTCTTGCTAGCACAAGCATGGACCAGGGACGAGTCGCTGTTGCGCATATCTTTAAAACAGAGGATCTAAAACACCTACCCGCTTTTTTTCCGTATGGAATCTATACCGTTCCAGAGGTTTCTATGGTCGGGATGACAGAGGAAGAGGCACAAAAAAAGCAGCTCAACTACTGCACCGGAAAGGCGCGATACGCAGACATGGTACGTGGCAAGATCATGGGAGCAAAAGCGGGCTTCTTAAAACTGGTTTTTACGCGCGAGGATAGGATCATTCGCGGTGTTCACATCATCGGCAACATCGCCTGCGAACTCATTCATTACGGTATGAGCATCGTCGAAGAGAAAAGAACGCTAAACGATATCATCGGTGAGGTCTTCAATTTCCCCACTCTTCACGATTTGTATAAATATGCTGCGTATGATGGCATGAGTACGCTTTCAGGACACCGAGTCAAACCCTAAAAAACGATGAATGACGAATAGTGTTAATAATGCCGATAGAGGAGGATTTTGATTCTATCAGCAAGACACATCCAGGCAAGAGCATATCCCCAGATGAGGGCGATGTAAGACCAGGAAAGCGGGGCAACAAAAACCCCGAATCCTACGAAAAGTGCCGCAACAACTTGTGTCGAAAGAATCGTTGTAAGCAAAATCGGAGCAGGATGTGGTTTGGAAAAGAATGCTCCTTTCGTGCGTGTAATAAAGAGCGTTTGATGACCCGCGACAATCAATTTCAGAAAAATGAACGATTGAATTTCCGGCAGCGTGAGGTGGAGAAAATCCTTGGCAATTACCAAAAGAATAAAGGTCGACAGAATTCCTACGCAGCCCAATACTGTCGCGATTGTGAGCACCTTGCGCATTTGCCACTCAACGGGTTTCTTTTCGAGCACTGTGTGATCGTAAGCGATCGCCAGAATAGGAATATCATTCAACAGGGCGAGTAAAATGATCATGACTGCGGTGACAGGATAAAAATTAAATACCAAGATCGAGGTCACCATAAAGAGCATAATCCGAATCGTCTCTGTGATGCGATAAATAGAATAGCTGTTCATTCTTTCAAAGATATGACGCGCCTCTTCGATGGCCTTGATGATCACAGAAAGTCCAGGAGCAAGTAGAACTAGAGAGGCTGCAGCGCGAGCCGCATCCGTGGAGTTACTGACAGCAATGCCCACATCCGCCTGTTTTAAAGCAGGTGCATCATTCACCCCATCCCCTGTCATTCCCACGATATGCTTGCGACTTTGAAGCGCTTTAACAATCTCATATTTATGCTCGGGAAAAATTTGTGCAAAGCCATCGCTCTTTTCGATCTCATCTGCGACTTCAGAGACCTGGAAATCGTGATTTATTGAGATCAGCTCTGCGGCAATAGCAATCTTATTTCCAATGTGCAGCTGTTCAGCAATCTCCTTGGCTATCGCAATATTATCTCCCGTGAGCATCTTAATTTTAATCCCATGTTTTTGAGCGCGTGCAATCATCTCCACCGAATCTTCTCTGAGCGGATCAGAAAGAGGCAAAATGCCAAGAAATTCCCATGTTTTTCCATCGACGCTTTCCGCAACACCAAGTGTGCGATTGCCCTTTTGAGCAAATTTCTCAACAGCCTCTTTGACTTCTTTTTCAAATGAGGAATCTAGATGACAAAGACCGACAACGACTTGAGGAGCCCCTTTTGTCACAAATAGGCGCCCACCTTCAGCATCACGAACAATCGCATCCGCTCTCTTTCTCACGGGATCAAAAGGGACGAATTTTTCACGCGTATAAATTTTTAATTTTTCAGGATGTTTGACACCTCTTCTGACAGCAAGATCGATTGAATCTGGATTGTCTTCTCTTGAGGCAAGAGCTGCAAAGAGGATAGCTTGTTCTGGATCCACACCTTTAAAAACGACAGGTTCCCCGAGTGTTAATTGATTTTGCGTGAGAGTTCCTGTCTTATCGCAACAAAGAACATCGACACCTGCTATCTCTTCGATCGACTCCAATTTCGTGACAACCGCCTTCATCCGCGAAAGCGTCAAAGCTCCCAACGCCATTGTCACGGAGAGCACGGCGGGAAGCGCCACAGGGATAGAGGCGATCACCAGAATGAGGACAAATTGAACGAGTTCTAAAATAGGCGTACCTCTAATCAACTGAACCGAGATGAGAAGGAGTGCAAGAGCAAAGCTCAGATAGATGAGATAGTCTCCAATTTGAAGAACCGCTTTCTGAAAATGCGAAAGGGGTTTTGCTTCTTCAACGAGCTTGGTCGTCTTTCCAAAAAATGTATTTTCCCCAGTTGCTATGACAAGAGCACTCATCTCTCCTTGTTTGGCGATGGATCCTGAAAAGACAAGCTCTCCACTCTGCTTATTCACAGGAAGAGATTCGCCAGTTAAGGTCGATTGATCAACCGAGAGATAATCTCCTTCCACAAGTTTGGCATCGGCTGGAATAATATTTCCCAATTTGAGAAGGATCATATCGCCTGGGACCAGCTGAGCAGAATCCATCTCCACCCATCTACCATCGCGTTTAACGACACACTTCAACGCCAACTTCTTTTTTAATGCCTCAATGGCATTCCCCGCCTGATGTTCTTCCCAAAATCCGACAAGCCCGTTCACGAGAAGGAGCACGAGTATGATGTAAAAATCCGTAAAGTTATGAACGACAAGTGACAAGATGGCGGCAATTTCGATCATCCAGGGGATCGGCCCCCAGTAATAGCGCAAAAACTTCAAAAAGACAGACCCTCTTTTCTCAGGCAGTGAGTTAGACCCACACTGCTTAAGCCGCGCTGCGGCTTCGTAAGTACTCAGCCCTTCTTCGCTGCTTTCGAGCTCTTTGAATAGTTCTTCTGTTTTTTTCTGCTTGGCTTCGTCTGAACTGATATGCGTACGGGTAAGACTCATAATTCAGCAAAAACTATTTGTCCTTCGCATTGGTCCATTCTTCCCAGCATTCCCGTGCGATTTCAAAAGCCTCTTCCGTATGAATCACGAGCAGTTTAACTTTTGAACCACGCGCAGAGAGATCGCGGTCTTTTGTGGAACTCAGTTGATTCTTTGCACGATCAAGTTTCAGATCTAAAAAGGAAAAATTTTCACAGACTTTTTCTCTAATAAACGAGGCATTTTCTCCGATACCTGCAGCAAAGATAAGAACATCCAAACCTTGTAGGGAAGCAATCATCGATCCGATACATGCATTGAGTCGATGAATGTAAATATCCAGCGCAAGGGTTGCCCGCGGATTACCACGCTCACTCTTCTCTAAGATATCGCGCATGTCGCTAGAGGCGCCTGAAACGCCAAAAAGTCCAGATTTTTTATAGAGTTCATGGGCCACTTCTTTTGAGCTCTTCTTTTTTTTGTCCTGCAAGTAGAGGATGATTCCTGGATCAATCGAGCCCGAGCGGGTATCCATCATCAGGCCTTCAAGCGGCGTGAATCCCATTGTCGTATCGACACTTTTGCCTTCTTTCACTGCACAGAGAGAGGCCCCAGAGCCGAGATGACAGATCACCGTTTTTCGACTTCTTAGATCTTGTTTGAGAATTTCTCCAGCTCGCTTTGCACAATACTGAAAACTGATTCCATGAAATCCATACCGCTGAATTCCTTGCTCGTACCATTCATAAGGCCCCGGGTAAATCGCTGCCTTCTTCGGCAGGGAGTGGTGAAAGGCGGTATCGAAAACGGCAACTTGTGGAACACCTCGAAAAAATTTTTCCAGAATTTCTATGCCTTGTAGTTCGGGCAAATTATGCAAGGGAGCAAGTTCAGAAAGTTGAAGAATTTTCTCCTTCACCTTCGTATCGATTGGGACGCTCTTTTTAAATTCTCTTCCCCCATGAACGATGCGATGTCCGATCATCTCGATCTCTTTCAAAGAGGTCAAGATAGCTACTTTCCCTTCTACAAGAAATTTAATGAGATATGGAAGAGCCTGTCCCGCAGAGCGCTCGCGAATTTTCTCGACATATTCCTCGCCCTTATCATTTTTTATCTTGAGCGTTGCCTCTTCGAAGCTGTTTTTCCATTGGAGTCGAGCTTTCCAGAGAGGTTGTATCGGCTTATGCGGGAGGTTCACAAACTCATACACGTCACATTTGATGCTGCTGGAACCCCGGTTTAAAACAAAAATCTTCACTTGCTCAAACTCCATTTCCAGTTGCGGATTTCGGGCATATCTTCGCCATATTTGCAAATGTATTGTTTGTGATCGAGGAGCTTATCACGCAAAAGTTGTTTCACATACGCTGCTCGAGCGGTGAGTTGTGGCAATCTGTCGATTACATCTTCCGCAAGATGAAACCGGTCCAGGTCGTTCGAAACGACCATATCAAAAGGGGTTGTCGTCGTTCCCTCTTCTTTATATCCACGTACGTGCATATAGGGATAATTTGTTCTTCGATAAGTAAGTCGATGGATTACAGAGGGATATCCATGAAAAGCAAAGATTACCTGTTTGTTTTTCGGAAAGATGGTGTCATAATCTCTATCACTCAATCCGTGCGGATGTTCGCTTTTGGGCTGAAGGGTCATAAGATCCACGACATTCACAACCCGAATTTTAAGATCGGGAAAATGGGTCCGTAAGATCTCCACAGCCGCAAGAGTTTCGAGAGTTGGAACATCTCCTGCACAAGCCATGATCACATCTGGCTCGCTTCCTTCATCATTACTCGCCCATTTCCAGATCCCGAGACCCGTCGTGCAATGCTTAATCGCCGCATCCATATCTAGCCATTGAAGCTCAGGCTGTTTGCCTGCAATGATGAGGTTGATGTAATTGCGGCTTCGTAAGCAGTGGTCTACAACAGAAAGCAACGTATTCGCATCTGGAGGAAGATAGATCCGTACGATGTCCGCTTTCTTATTCAAAACAAGATCGATAAAGCCCGGATCCTGGTGGCTAAAACCATTATGATCTTGACGCCAAACGTGCGATGTGAGCAGGTAGTTTAGGGAGGCGATGGGTCTGCGCCAGGGAATATTCCGGCATACCTTGAGCCATTTTGCATGCTGGTTAAACATCGAATCCACGATGTGAATAAACGCTTCATAGCAGGAAAAAAAGCCATGTCTGCCTGTGAGAAGGTAGCCCTCCAGCCACCCCTCACACAAGTGTTCACTCAAAACTTCCATCACGCGGCCATCAGGAGAGAGGTGATCATCCGTCTGTAAAATCTCTGCTGTCGATACTCGATCCGTAACGTCGAAAAGATGTGTGAGTCTATTTGACGCTGTTTCATCCGGACCGAACACGCGGAAGTTACGCTTTTCCCAGTTGAGCTTCATTACATCGCGAAGAAAGGCGCCTAAAATACGCGTCGACTCAGCCTCCATTGTTCCAGGCTCTTTGACAGCTACCGCATACTCCTGAAAATTGGGCATTTTAAGATCGTGAAGGAGAAGTCCTCCATTGGCATGTGGATTGCCTCCCATCCTCTGATTCCCCTTTGGAGCAAGCTCCGCAAGTTCGGGAACAAACCTGCCTTTTTCATCAAAAAGCTCTTCTGGTTTGTAGCTTCGCATCCACTCTTCCAGGATCTTCAAATGCTCTGGGTTTGTTGCAAGCTCAGAAAGAGGAACTTGGTGTGAACGCCATGTCCCTTCTACAGGAAGGCCATCCACCACCTTAGGACCCGTCCACCCCTTGGGCGTCCGGAAAATGATCATCGGCCAACGTGGACGTTTGGAAAATCCTTTCGTACGCGCGTCTGTCTGGATCTCTTTGATCTCACCGATCACAGTATCCAACACACCTGCTAAAAGCTGATGCACTTCAGCAGGATCACCTCCTTCAACAAAATAAGGCTTATAGCCATATCCATGAAACAGCTGTTCCAACTCCTCACGCGAGATCCGCGCAAGAACTGTTGCCTCGGCAATCTTGTATCCATTGAGATGAAGGATCGGAAGGACGGCTCCATCGTGCACGGGATTTAAAAACTTGTTCGAATGCCAGCTTGTTGCAAGCGGTCCCGTTTCGGCCTCTCCATCGCCTACCACACAAGTCGCGATGAGATCGGGGTTATCAAACACAGCTCCAAATGCATGGGCAAGGGAGTATCCCAATTCCCCTCCTTCATTGATCGAGCCCGGTGTCTCGGGAGCGACGTGGCTAGGAATCCCTCCAGGAAAAGAGAACTGCTTAAAGAGCGCCTTCATTCCTTGCTCATCTTGCGTGATATTTGGATAGAGCTCGCTGTAAGTCCCTTCCAAATAGGTGTTTGCCACAAGAGCCGGTCCCCCATGCCCCGGCCCCGTTACAAAGATCATGTTGAGCTGAAGTTTTTTAATAACTCTGTTCAGGTGGATATAAAGAAAATTCAACCCTGGCGTCGTGCCCCAGTGTCCAAGCAGCCGCGGTTTTACATGCTCGATCTTTAAAGGTTGTTTCAGAAGTGGATTGTCATAGAGGTAGATTTGCCCCACGGACAAATAGTTGGCGGCCCGCCAATAGGCGTTTATTTTTCGCAGTTCATCGGATGACAAAGGGCTTTGTTTCATTTTTCAGAAAAAAATCAATTACATATATTAATTTTTATATTATTTCTACGAGATAAAACCTCAACTAAAAAATCACTAAAAATTCATGGCCGGACTCTCTTCTCAAGAAGCGCTTAGCCGTCTCAAACAGTATGGACCTAATGCAATTCCTGAGGCCAAGCCACACTATTTTTTTGCATTTTTGAAAAAATTTTGGGCGCCAATTCCCTGGATGCTCGAGGGAATCGTCATCCTTGAGATTTTTTTAAAAAAACCTAGCGAAGCCCTCATTATTTCTACTCTTCTTTTATTCAATGTGCTGTTGAGCTTCCTGCAAGAAGAAAGGGCAAAAAAAGTAGTGCGTCTTTTGAAAAAACGGCTCAGCGTCATGGCTCGCGTTTTGCGTGACGGAGAATGGAAACTCCTCGCTTCTGAAGAAATTGTTCCAGGAGATTTCCTGCGCATCCGCATGGGTGATATCATCCCTGCGGATGTAAAAATAACAGATGGGTATCTCTCACTTGACCAATCTATTTTAACGGGGGAATCGCTCCCCGTTGACGCGGGTTCTGGAAATACCGCATATGCTGGAGCGGTTGTCGTGCGTGGAGAAGCATTTGTTGAGGTGGTTGCAACCGGTTTAAATTCTTACTACGGAAAAACGGCAGAAAT
This sequence comes from Chlamydiae bacterium Ga0074140, assembly GCA_001464115.1. GTDB lineage: Bacteria > Chlamydiota > Chlamydiia > Chlamydiales > Rhabdochlamydiaceae. The sequence goes on from LNES01000006.1 coordinate 415,547, forward strand.
CGTTCGTTTGGCAAAAGCCCCAAGTCATTTAGAAAAAATGATTTTTGAGATCGTCCGATACCTAGTTATCTTCGATGCCCTGCTCGTTGCGATTGTTTTTCTTTGTTCACTCTACTTTCAATTATCTTTTCTGGAACTCATCCCTTTCTCTTTGCTTCTCTTTGTGGCTTCCGTGCCCGTGGCATTGCCTGCGACATTCACCCTCGCGACTGCTCTCGGCTCCATGGAACTCGTTAAATCAGGAATCTTAGTAACGCATTTCGCGGCGATAGAAGAAGCTGCCGCCATGTCTATTTTATGCGTAGACAAAACCGGCACCATTACACAAAATGTCCTCACAGTTTCTGCCATTCATTGTTATCCGCCATATTCGGAAGAAGAAGTCCTCTCCTTTGCTGTGCTTGCCTCCGAAGAGTCGACCCAGGATTCGATTGATCTTGCGATCTTAAGAGCCTCAAAGAAGGCCTCATCCAAAATGGAAAGAATGGAATTTATTCCGTTCTCTCCTGATAAAAAATATTCGGAAGCTCTTGTATCAGATTCTGGGAAAACGCGGCGCATTCGCAAAGGTGCTCCGGCAGCTCTCCTCCCACAAGAGTTCTCCAAGGAAGTCGATGTTCTAAGTCAAGATGGTTCCAGAGTATTATGCGTGTCTATAGATGGCGAACCTGCTGGGTTATTAAAGATCAGAGATTCACTACGAGAAGATTCCCATAAAGTTATCCAAGAAATTCAAAAACTTGGGATTCGGGTCATTATGTTGACTGGGGATTCCGCTGTGACAGCTCAAGTGATTGCAGAAAAAGCAGGCATTGGCAGCAGAGTGATAGAAAGATCCCACCTTGAAAACATTTTAAATGCAGATGCAATCGCAGGCGTTTTTCCCGAAGACAAATTCCGCATCATAGAAATCTTGCAAAAAGAAAACCATGTGTGCGGCATGACTGGAGATGGGGTCAATGATGCCCCCGCTCTCAAAAAAGCAGAAGTGGGCATCGCTGTCGCGAATGCCACTGATGTAGCAAAGGCTTCTGCAAGCTTAGTTTTAACAACACCCGGTCTTCACAATATTTTGGAAGCGATCAAGACTAGCCGAAGAATTTATCAACGCATGCTGACCTATACGATGAACAAAATTATCAAAACCTTAGAAATTTCCGTCTTGTTGGGCATCGGTTTGCTGCTCGAGAGAAATTTTATCATCTCACAACTTCTGATCGTGCTTCTTTTGTTTGCTAATGACTTTGTCACTATGTCCATTTCCACAGACCGCGTTTCTTATTCGCAAAAGCCCGATCATTGGAACATTAAATCACTAATGTTGACAGGCGGACTCTTTGCAGTTTTCGTCTTGGGATTTTCCTTTGTCATACTCTTTTTTGGAAGCCACTTTTTGACCCTTGCCCAACTACAAACATTGATCTTTCTCACGCTCGTGTTCACGGGTCAGGCAACCGTTTATTTGGTGCGGGAACGACACCATTTTTGGCATTCACTTCCAAGTCTCTGGATGCTTGGAAGTTCCGTTGTAGATATCGCGATCATTTCTATCTTGGCCATGAAGGGTATATTCATGGCCCCACTTCCTCCTTCCCTTATATTCGGGTTATTTGGAGGAATAGTCATCTATTTCTTCTTGCTGGATTTTTTAAAAACTCGGTGGGTTAGCTCTGATTCCAGAGCTCTTTGAGTCTTTTGTCGCGGCCGCAGGTTGTGCGATAAAATTTATAGCGCACAGGATTTTTTTCGTAATAGGCCTGGTGATACTCTTCGGCGGGGTAGAAAGTCTTTGCAGGAAGAATTTCCACCAAAACTTTCTGAAATCGTCCATCTGCAACAAGTTGCTTCTTGTATTTTGTTGCGGCATCTTTTTGCGCGGTATTCAGGTAGAAGATTACCGGACGATATTGCTCTCCGGTATCGCAAAATTGCCCATCATTGCGCGTTGGGTCGACATTGTGAAAATAGACATCGAGAAGTTGTTCATAGCTGACGCGTGATGGATCGAAGGTGATTTGTACAGATTCTACGTGACCCGTGCCTCCTGCGGAAACCTCCTCGTATGTGGGATCTACTTTAGTACCGCCGGTGTATCCAGCAACCGTTGATTCGACACCCTTCACCTTGTCGAAATCGCTTTGAACGCACCAGAAACAGCCGCCTGCAAAAATCGCCATTTCCTTTTTCCCATGATCGCTTGTATCACCCCACACGACACTTATGAGGCAACAGAAAAGCAGGACCATCTTTCGCATGACTTGACTCCAATTCATTAAAAACCAAGAATGCAGATATGCATAAACTCTTTTTTATGTTCGCCATTCTTCTCTCGTCTCATATCTTTAACCCCCTCTTTTGTCAAACTATGGACCAGTGTAAACCAAGCGATCGCTTCGACGGAAAAAAACTTCAGCTTTCTGAACAAGAGTGGAAAAAGCGGCTGACTCCTGAGCAGTTTAAAATTCTGCGAAAAGCAGGAACAGAACCCCCTTTCGAAAATGCATATGCGGATAATAAAGAGAAAGGGATCTATCTATGTGCCGGCTGCGAACTTCCTCTCTATAGTTCTGAGGCAAAATATGATTCCGGGACCGGCTGGCCTAGCTTTTGGCAGCCGATTTGCCCAGAAAATGTCTCTTACCGCGAAGATAGAAGCTGGTTTTCAACGCGAACCGAAGTCCACTGCAGTCGATGCGAAGGGCACCTGGGCCACGTTTTTGATGATGGCCCCCCTCCCACGGGAAAACGTTACTGCATGAACTCTGCCGCCTTAAAATTCGTTCGGAAATGAAAATCTATCCGCTCGTTGTCATCGGCGCTGGCGCCGCGGGTCTCGTGGTGGCAATCGGAGCTGCGAAGGCCGGAAAGAAGGTCCTTCTTATTGAAAACGGTCATTATGGTGGCGACTGCACAAACTTCGGGTGCATTCCAAGCAAGTCCCTCATCGCCTCTTCTCACCTTGCCCAAGGACTAAAAGAGAGTCTGCGGTTGGGGATCTCCTATTCATCTTCTTCTTTCAATGCCAAAGAAGCTCTTTCCAGAACCCGCCACATCGTCGAAGAGGTCCGTTCCCATGAAGATGCTTCCGCACTCGCAAAAGTGGGAGTCGAAACCCTCACGGGACGAGCCTCTTTCAAAGAGCCTCACATCCTCGAAGTAAATGGAGAGACAATTTTTGGAGAACAGATCGTTCTTGCTACAGGATCATCTCCTCTTATTCCTCCGATAAAAGGGCTCAACCAGACGCCCTATCTCACGAATGAAACGATCTTCGATCTTGGCGATATCCCAGAATCGTTGATTGTTATGGGAGGCGGACCCATTGGCAGCGAGCTCTCCCAAGCTTTTCAACGGTTAGGATCTAAAGTCTCTCTGATCCATTCTCATAATCAACTACTAAATCGTGAAGAGCTTTGCGCGCAAACTGTGATCCGAGAAAAATTCCTATCTGAGGGAATCTCTCTGTTTTTTAACGTCCATATTCTAGAAGTAGAGCATAAAAATGAGATCCACGTGACTTTGGACAACGGTAAAAAGATCTCGGCAAAAGCACTTCTCGTTTCTGTTGGGCGAAAACCCAATGTCGATTCACTCAACCTCTCTGCTGCAGGTGTAAAATACGCCGATCATGGAATTCCAATCGACGCCTATGGCCGCACCAATATCTCCCACATCTGGGCAATCGGCGACATCACGGGACCTCCTTTCTTCACCCATCGAGCGGAAAATCAGGCGCGTGCAGTTCTCGCTTCGCTTCTTCTTCCCTTTAAAAAACGACTCGACCTATCACAAGCCATTCCTCGTGTTACCTACACGGACCCTGAGGTTGCAAGTGTGGGGCTATCCGAAGAAGAGGCCGCAAAGAGGTATAAGATCGCCTCTTATTTCGTGCCCTTTACAGCTGTGGATCGAGCAGTAACAACGGGACGAACCGAAGGCTTTGTAAAGATTGTGACCAAAAAATGGAGTAGTAAAATTCTCGGTTGCACGATCGTCTCTCCTCGAGCTGGGGAGATGCTTGGGGAGGTCACACTGGCCATGAACGCCGGCATTCCGCTACGGAAGCTTGCCAACTTAATCCATCCCTACCCGACATACAACCAAGCCATCCGAAAAGCTGCAGATCTTTGGCTTACACAAACAATCCTTCCGTTATTTAGAAGGAAAAAATGATGCGACGCTTTCTTCCTCTTCTTTTCATTTTAGCTGCGATGGCCATCCTCTACTTCTCTGGAGCCTACCGTTATTTTTCTTTCGAAGCCTTAAAGGTCTACCATCTCGAGATCAAAACATTTCAGATCGCCCATCCTGTGGTGGTACCCGTCTTGTATATCTTCATCTACGTTCTCGCCACCGCACTTTCTGTTCCGGGGGCGATCTTCTTGACACTCTTGGGCGGCTACCTGTTCCCTCAACCGTTTTCCACAATCTATGTTGTTTTTTCAGCAACATGTGGTGCCACGATCATCTTCTTAATAGCACGATCGGCATTGGGAGATTCTTTGCAAAAAAAAGCAGGACCCTTCTTAAAAAAGATGCGAGCAGGGTTTGAGAAAAATGCCGCAAACTACATGCTGTTTTTACGCTTCGTCCCTCTTTTTCCATTTTGGCTTGTTAATGTGGCGCCGGCGTTTTTCAAGGTGCCGCTTCGGACATACATATGGACAACGTTTGTAGGGATTGCCCCGGGATCTTTTGTTTTTACGCTCGCAGGAGGAGGATTGGAGAGGATCTTCGATAGCAATGAGCCCTTTTCAATGGCTACAATCTTCAATTTCGAAATGAGGATTGCGCTCACACTTCTCGGTCTGTTAGCTCTTACCCCAATCCTGATTAAGAAATGGAGAAAATCTCATGATTGAATCGTATCTTCGACCTCTCTATCAGAAACTATTCATTAATCCCATTTTGCGCATCTCAAGTTTGAGAGCCATCCATCCCAATATCTTCACGTTAATTGCACTTTTGCTTGGATCTGCCATTCTCCCCTGCCTGGCGCTAAACTTGCGCGTAACGGCTTTTATTTTTCTCCTGCTGTCTGGGTTTCTAGATACATTAGACGGATCTCTTGCTCGCGCTCGAGGAAAAAGTTCACCAAAAGGAGCCGCCTTCGATATTGTGTCCGATCGGATCGTCGAAGTTGCAATCGTTCTTGGACTTTACCTAGTTGATCCAACAGAGAGAGCGCTTCCTTCACTGCTGATGCTGGGAAGCATTTTAATCTGCGTCACATCTTTCCTGATTGTCGGTGTCTTTACAGAGAATAGCTCTTCAAAAAGCTTTCACTACAGCCCCGGACTCATCGAGCGTGCAGAGGCTTTCATCTTTTTCAGCGCGATGATCTTGATACCCTCAGCATTCGTTATGCTTGCATATCTCTTCAGCGCTCTTGTCCTCCTGACGGCCCTGATCCGGACTGTGCAGTTTTGTTCTCGTTGACTCAGACTTTTTTCATGACGACAACCCCAGTTGGAGCGTGTACATCACTGGTGATTTTGAGTTGTTTCTCTGCGAAACCCGAAATTGCCACTCGCCAGCCCTGCAGGATAGTGTCTTGACATGCAACGTTGAGTGGTGGAACGGTCGCGCAGATCATTGTCTTATTCCAGGAGCATTTCACAAAAATCGTAAAGAGAAGCACGCGCAGAGTCACCCACTCGAATGCTCCTGGGCGAAGAGCCCGGGAGATCTCATCATCATCCATCTCTATACTCTCCCGCATCGGAAAATTGGAGACCAGATACCAAGCATCCGCATCTCCTTCGATATCGCCCAATTCTTGGAAAATTCTGTTTGTAAGGTCATCTTTCGCAATCTTCACACCACTATTTGCAAAATACTTCCGCATGAGATTTGCCGTTAGTCGCTGTGGGATGTAGATCAGCGACATCTGATCCGTTACTCTCGTTTGAATTTCATACGGATAGGCCTCCTGTAAAATCTGGTCGATATTTTTTGGAAGCACGGCCCTTGTTTCTGCGCATAACTGGACCGCTTCTTTTCCGTAGAAGATTTCGAGCTCTTCACGGCCAATTAGATCGCTTTTTTTTAGATACTGAACGACAAGACCAACTAAAGGGGTAGGAAGAGGGGTGCATTCTTCGACCAGCTTCCTACATCGAGTATCATCGCTCGCCCACTCGGCGATCTCTCCCGATACCGGCTCAGATGCCCCGATGGAAGCCACCCACTCGAACGATCGACAGAGAAAACTAGATATGTCCGAAGCGATTTTTGCAACCATGTTCGCCCGCTCTTATTTCGATAAATTCGAATAAGGCTGCCCTAAAACGCCTTGTTATTCAAGAAAACCAGAATACCTACTCGTTTTTGCCCTCTGTTTCGTGTAGAAAATTTTTTAAACCTTCGAGTTTTATGTTTTTCGTGCCCGCGTCCGTGTTCCTGCCTGACCCTTCTTTTTTTCCGTTACTCATTTCTTCAAATTGCCCGTTTTTGCTATCTTCCATTTGATGATTCCGTCGCGTCTTGTTCTACAGGGAGGAGAGTCCTTTGAAGGGGTTGCCCCAGCATGGCAAGATAAGACATTTTTTGGAGAGGTCGTTTTCACGACAGGAATGACAGGCTATGTCGAATCGCTAACCGACCCCTCCTACGCCGGCCAGATTCTCGTCTTTACCTATCCGCTCATAGGCAACTACGGCGTTCCCTCCCCTCTCGATTGGGAGTCGGGCAAGATCCATGCACATGGGGTAATCGTCAGCGAACCCTCTCCCAGCTTTCATCATCACGCAGCAAAAACTTCTTTTTTAGAGTGGCTCAAACAAGAAAAAGTTCCTCTCCTTGCGGGAGTAGATACACGAGCTCTCACGAAACTTTTGCGTACACGCGGGGTTGCTTTGGGAGCCATTACACATGAAAAAGGCACTCCAAAAAAATTTATCGATCCCAATGCGACCTCTCTTGTTGCAAAAGTCAGCACCAAGCAGCCCAGAGAGTATGGCCAGGGAAAGAAAAAGATCATCGCTGTGGACTGTGGGATGAAGGAGAATATTATTCGTTCACTTCTTCGCCATCCGTGGGAAATCAAAAGGGTCCCTTTCGATTACGACTATACCCAGGAAGACTGGGACGGGGTCTTTGTTTCCAATGGACCCGGCGATCCAACTGTTTGCAAGCAGACGATCGCGATTTTAAAAAAGGCGATGGAAAGAAAAAAGCCGATCTTTGGAATCTGCCTGGGAGCCCAGCTGCTTGCTCTAGCGCTCGGCGCGCGCACCTTCAAACTTCCTTATGGCCATCGAGGGCAGAACCAGCCTTGCATTCATCTTGAGGATAAACGGTGTTACCTCACCTCCCAAAATCATGGTTACGCTATCGATGAAAAGAGTCTACCAAAAGGATGGCAAGTCTCCTTTCGCAATTTAAACGATGAGACGGTTGAGGGAATTGAACACCGTTCTCTTCCTTTTTTTGCAGTCCAGTTCCATCCAGAGGCTTCACCCGGTCCGGTCGATACGGAGTGGCTCTTTGAAAAATTTCATAGGCTAGTCCGATGACGAAAAAACTGAAAAAAGTTCTGCTTTTAGGCTCGGGCGGACTGCGCATCGGTCAGGCGGGAGAATTTGACTATTCCGGATCTCAAGCAATCAAAGCTTTGAAAGAGGAAGGGATCGCCTGCGTGCTTGTGAATCCGAATATCGCAACTGTCCAGACAGATCCCTCAATGGCCGATGAGGTCTACCTACAACCACTTTCCACTCATGCCGTCACACGGATTATTGAAAAAGAGAAGCCCGATGGCATCCTTCTCGGATTTGGAGGACAGACTGCGCTCAATTTGGGTTTGAAGTTGGAAGAGCTCGGTATCTTTAAAAAACATCGTGTGAAAGTACTCGGCACTTCCGTGGAATCGATCCGCCTCACGGAAGATCGAGAACTCTTTAAACAGAGCCTAGACAAGATTGGAATCAAGAGCCCGAAGAGCCACTCTGCCACAAGCGTCAAGCAGGCGTTAAGAGCGGCAGAAGAGATCGGATATCCCGTCATGATGCGCTCTGGATTTTCTCTTGGCGGGCTAGGGTCAGGACGGGTCGAAAATGCCGAGGAGCTCGCACGGCGTGCCAAGGAGGCGCTAAGCGCCGCGCCGCAAATTCTGATCGAAGAGTATCTCACCGGCTGGAAAGAGTTTGAGTATGAGATCGTCCGCGATGCCCATGACAATGCAATCACCGTCTGCAACATGGAAAATATCGATCCCATGGGAATCCATACGGGAGAGAGCATCGTTGTCGCTCCTTCCCAGACGCTAAATAACCGCGAATACCACCTCTTTCGCGAGATGGCCATCCGCGCGGCGCGCCATTTCAACATCGTGGGCGAGTGCAACATTCAATATGCCCTGAACCCGGCAAATGGAGACTACCGCGTCATCGAAATGAATGCCCGCCTCTCCCGCTCAAGCGCTCTCGCATCCAAAGCAACAGGGTACCCTCTCGCGTTTGTCGCTGCGAAACTCGCGCTGGGCAAGCGTCTCTCTGAGATCCGCAATACGATCACGAAAAAAACATGCGCCTTCTTCGAGCCGGCTCTCGATTACCTCGTTGTTAAAATCCCCAGATGGGACACACAGAAGTTGCGATCCGCCGAACGAACAATCGGCACTGAGATGAAGAGCGTTGGTGAGGTGATGGCAATTGGAAGATCCTTTCCTGAAGCGCTGCAAAAGGCGATCCGCATGCTAAACCTCGGTGCCTCATCGATCGCAGACTACCCACATCCGATCGAAGATCTCAAGAGGGAGATCTCTCATGCAACCGATCGGCGCCTGTTCGCCCTCTACAAATTTTTCAAGGAGGGAGGAGCTGTCCAGGAGGCTGCAAGGCTCTCACGTATCGATGCCTGGTTTCTGGATCAGATCTATGGGCTTAGCGTGTGGGAAAAGAAAATTCGGAACGAAAAGCTCTCTAAAGAGCTACTCCTCGGTGCAAAAAAGGCGGGATTCTCCGACAAAATGATTGGTAAACTGCAGGATTCACCAGAAGAGAAGATCCGAAACACGCGTCTCAAAATGGGGATTTTACCCTGCGTGAAACAGATCGACACGCTCGCAGGAGAATTTGATGCAGAGACCAACTACCTCTACATGACCTATCATGGAACATCGAACGATATCTCACCCTCTTCAAAACGTCCCGTAATCGTCCTCGGCTCAGGACCCTATTCGATAGGCTCTTCAGTAGAGTTTGACTGGTGCGCTGTCAATACTGCGCGCTGTTTGCGCAAACTCAAAGAAGAGACGATCATCATCAACTCCAACCCAGAAACAGTTTCCACTGATTATGATGAGTCCGATCGACTCTACTTTGAAGAGCTCACCCTTGAAAGAGTTCGAGATATTGCCGACTTTGAACAGTCCAAGGGTCTGATCGTTTCCGTTGGTGGGCAGACCGCAAACAACCTCGCCCTTCCGCTCGCCGAGGCGGGCTATCCACTTTTAGGAACGGATGCCACGTCGATCGACATGGCAGAAAATAGACAGAAGTTCTCCTCATTGCTTCAAAAGCTGAAGATCGATCAGCCTCTCTGGGAGAGAGTGACCAGCTTAGAAAAGGCAAGAGCCTTTGCTCAGAAGGTTGGATACCCTCTTCTCATCCGCCCATCGTACGTTCTTTCCGGCTCAGCGATGAATGTCGTTACCAGTGAGCACGAGCTCGAGCACTACCTCAAAGAAGCTCTCCGCATCTCCCCAGAACATCCAGTGGTAGTTTCACAGTTTATCACCGACGCGAAAGAGCTAGAGGTTGATGGAGTCGCCGAGAAGGGAAAGATCGTCATTGAAGCGATGACAGAACATATCGAGAACGCGGGAGTTCACTCGGGTGATGCGACTGTTGTTCTTCCTCCTCAACGGCTATACCTCGAGACGATCCGTCGCACAAAAAAGATCACGGCAGAAATTGTAAAACAGCTCAAGATCACCGGCCCTTTCAATATCCAGTTCATCGCAAAAAACAACGCCATCCAGGTGATAGAGTGTAACGTGCGGGCCTCGCGCTCCTTCCCTTTTGTTTCCAAAGTCACCCATCACAACTTTATCGAGATCGCAACGCAGGTGATCATGAAAAAGTACAAACCTGCATCTTATGAAACGCTAGAGCTCGACTATGTTGGAGTGAAAGCTCCACAATTCTCTTACCACCGCCTCAAAGGCGCAGACCCCGTTGCGCACGTCGAAATGGCCTCCACAGGTGAAGTTGCTTGCATTGGCGGAGATCTTCTCGAAGCTTTCTTAAGCGCATGGCTTGCTACTGATCAGATAATTCCTAAAAAACGGTTGCTCGTGAGTATTGGGGGCGACAAGAAGAGCAAACTTTTAGAGGTGTTAAAACAGCTTGAAGAACAGGGTTGGGAGCTCTACGCGACGGAAGGAACTCACGACTTTCTCTCTCGACATGGCGTAGCTTCCGTTTGTTTGTACAAAGCGAGCGAACGGATCGAACCCAATGTGTCGAGCGTCATTTCGAATAAAGAGGTCGATCTCATCATCAATATTCCTCGGGGTACTGGAACTCAAACGAACACCGATGGCTTTAAGATCCGGCGGCTTTCCATTGACCATCATCTTCCTCTGATCACAAACCTCCAAATTGCGCAGATCTTCTTGCAGTGTCTTGCAGAAATCGACCCCACAAAAATTCCCATTAAGTCCTGGAGAACCTATGTGGGGGCTTAAGAACCGTCTAATCAAAGCATTTGCAAAATCAAACTCTAAAAACGAGGGATCTAAACACCGTTTTCTCATTGTGTCAACGACCGGATTAGGAGATACCCTATGGGGAACCCCTGCAATCCGCGCACTCCGCAAGAGTTTTCCTCACGCCTACATTGCGATCCTCACCAGCCCCATAGGAAACGCTCTCCTAAAAAACAACCCGCATCTCGATGAAATTTTTGTTCTGAGAAAGCCCCATTTTTTCTCTCTTTTATACCTCTTTTTTGCTCTGAGAAAACAGGAGATCGGTCGCATCCTACTCTTTCATGCTTCCCAAAGACTCGTCTTTGCTCTATGTGCTTTTTTGCGCCCTTCAACCCTAATTGCAACAAAAGGAAGCAACAAAGGGCTCGATGAGATCTTCACAAGCCTTCTCGATCATGCACCCGTACATGAGATCGAACGAAGGCTCAATATCGTTCGAGAAGCTGGAGCACAAGTAGATAACCCGTCTCTGGAACTTTTTCTCTCGTCCAAAGAAGAAAATGAAGCGAAAGCTTTTATCGAGAAACAGAAGATCCCTTCTCACATTCCGCTAATTGGACTCCACCCCGGAGCAAAAGATGGATTTAAAAAATGGCCGGAGCAGCATTTCATCGAAGTCGGCAACCGCCTTGCAGATCACCTCGGCGCACAGGTGATCGTTACAGGAAACGGGGATGAGAAGGCTCTAGTCGAGAGGATCGCTTCAAAAATCCCCGGAGCAATTGCTGTGTGTGGAAATTTAAGTTTAGGCGGTCTGAGCGCCCTCATACGCAAATTCTCTCTTATGATCTGTAACGACACAGGCCCGATGCATATTGCCTTTGCTGTTCACACACCTACGGTTGCGCTTTTTGTTCCCACTGATCCACGCCTTTGCGGGCCCTATTTTACGAATAAACACCAGGTGATCGCAAGGAAACGCAGCTGTACACCTTGCCTCCGAAAAAAATGTGCCGACGCTTTTTGCCTCTTGCAAATCTCTCCGCAAGAAGTTTACGATGCGGCACTAAACCTCTTTTACCAAGAGACGCGCAATGCATAACTTGATCTCCATTTCCGATCTTTCGAAAGAGGAGATTGAAAAAATTTTAAAGCGCGCAGCGGAATTTAAGAAAAAGCCGCCTAAAGATCTCTTGCTCGGAAAAATTTTGGCTAGCTGCTTCTTCGAACCCTCAACACGCACCCGTCTCTCATTTGAGTCTGCAATGCTCAAGTTAGGAGGTCAGGTCATTGGATTTTCTAACGCTGATTCAACCTCCGTCCGAAAGGGGGAGACCCTCTCTGATACGATGAGAGTGATCGGTGGCCTGGCAGACCTCATCGTCATTCGCCACCCACTTGAGGGTGCCGCAAAACTTGCAAGCCAAGCAACGACAAAACCTGTGATCAATGCGGGTGATGGCGCTAACCAACACCCTACGCAAACCCTGCTGGATCTATTCACCATCAAAGAGTGCCAGGGAAAGCTGTCAGGACTGAATGTCGCGATCGTCGGCGATCTTAAATATGGACGCACCGTCCACTCTCTCTCCTATGCAGCAGCGCTATTTGACATGCGGCTCTACTTTATCTCACCCGACGAGCTCACCCTGCCCGATGCGATCCTGCAAGAGCTCCGTAAAAAGCGGGGCAAATTCTCCTTTCACCGCTCGATCGAAGAGGTGATTGGGAAAGTGGATATTCTCTACATGACCCGTCTTCAAAAAGAGCGATTTGACACATCGACCTACGAGCGCGTAAAGGAGAATTACATCCTCGAAGAAGCGCTCCTTCAAAAGGCAAAAAAACATCTCCGCATTCTTCACCCCCTCCCGCGCGTGGGCGAGATCGACCGCGCCATCGACAAGACCCCCCACGCCTACTACTTCCAGCAAGCCGAAAACGGCCTCTTCGTCAGGCAATCCCTCCTCTATTCTATTTTGAAAAACAAATAAAAATATCTAGCCTGCGATGTTGGCGGCCAAAATCAAGCCTTTTTCTTTTAGTTTCTAGTGTGATAAAATAGCTTTCACTAATTAATTTTTGGTCATGGAATGTAAATTATGGCCACATCAACACAAGCAGTTAGTTTAAATCAGCCCCTCCCCATGGAGCCTAAGGACTGGATCACCGAGTGGGCAGGCCCCAGCGGAGCGGATGTCATCCGTAATGTTCTTACACAGGCAGGAACGCCACTAGTAACGGACGTAGTCGGCATTGTCGTGCAATATCTCCGCAAGAACGATGTATTCGGCCTTGAAAAGGTGGAAACTGCCGCAGGAGGAAAAGAGGAGCTGACAAAACTCGTCGGGAAGTACAATCCCGAGAAGCCCCTTCCATTCGAGGCCGACGATTTGATGCAAGCTCCTCTTTCGAAATATTTCAATGCAGAGGCTTTAAAAGCTTTCCCGAACATCCAAAAAGTCACTGAGCTTTATTCCTTGTACTGGTGCCCAGCAGGCATCACAGCCAACAACGCTGAGCAGCTCGCTAAGAACCATGGCACAGGGTTTGCATACTTTTACCCGCCCGTACAACTAGAACATGGCAATTCACCCACAGCTGGCGATTGCTGGATTGCATTTCCGAATGACGTCTTCGGACGATACGAAACAGTTCAAGAGCAAGAAGCTCTCATCCCAGCTGGTTTTGAGTTTCCACATATGCAGGACACAATTTTCTGTGTTTTCATGAAGTACGCATGCACGGGCATGAGAATCCTGTCGGATAATCCGTGGACATATACATGCTGTCAAGAGCAGACTCAAGGATACAAGTTGGCTGTTGGGGGCTATAGCGCCATCAGCCTCGATCTCCTCTACAGAGACTGTGACAGCGAGATATGCGGCGTTGCTCCCGTTTGGAGAAAGAAGGAATCCAAATGACCCAAAGTGACAGAAGATAGATTTCTTTTCGCCACGCTCTTTTATCGATTTGGTCCTTTCCTATTTGAGTAGCGGGTTAGCATTAAGAGTTGCGGAGATTTCGGGGAGAGGCCATTTTAGGTAGTGTATGAACCTATCCCAATATTCAGCATGAGTGAAAAGACTCTTTCGGTTTCTGCGATTCAGGATGGGACGGTAATCGACCATATCACCCAAGGGTCGGCGCTCATCCTCATTCGACCTTTCAAGCCGCTCGATGGGCCACAAAGATATCATCAAAATTACAGATCGGTACCTCACAGAAAAAGAGGCAGGTGATGTCGCTGTCTTTGCTCCTCTCGCAACCCTAAGCCTCATCCGCAATTACAAGGTCGAAAAAAAGATGAAGGCAAAATTGCCTGATGTCGTGAAAGATATTTTGGTCTGCCCTAATCCCTGCTGCATTACGCGCGTTGAACCCGTCGAAACACTCTTTTTTGTAGAGGAATTCAAGCAAAAGATCTTTTTGCGGTGCGATTTCTGCGAAAAGTTCTTCGAACGCAGCGAGATTCGAGAGTATAAGACGTGATCGAAATAAAAAATGTACAGACGCTTGACGGCGAGATCATAGAAAAGCTGGTTCCCGCAAGGGAGCGGCGCGTGATCGATGCGCGTGGCCTCACTCTTTTTCCTGGTCTTATCGACCCTCATGTTCACTTTCGCACCCCGGGCCTGGAGCACAAAGAAAATTGGATCTCTGGAGCGCAAGCGGCGATCGCAGGAGGCATTACCACCGTTTTTGACATGCCCAACACAATTCCTCCCACAATCACGCGCGAAAGAGTCTTAGAAAAAAAACGGATGATCGATGGACAGCTTGAGCGCGCAGACATCCCCTTGAACTATGGGCTCTATCTCGGCGCTGATAAGAACCATTTCGCTGAAATCGAACGGTCTAAACAAGAGGTCGTCGGCATCAAGGTCTTCATGGGCTCCTCAACAGGAGAACTTCTCATGGATGACGAGGAGAGTTTGCATACCGCATTTAGCCTCGCGCAAAAAAACGATCTACTCCTCGCGATCCATGCAGAAGATGAGCAGCTCCTGGCAAAACGCAAAGAGCTCTTCAAGGGAGCTACCGATCCTGCAGTTCATTCAAAATTGCGCAGCCGCGAGGTGGCGATTGAGGCGACAAGACGCGCTCTTGCCCTTGCAAAAACCTACAAGACCCGTCTCTATCTTTTGCATATCGGCACGAAAGAGGAGCTCCAGCTGATCCGCCAGGCAAAGCAGGAGGGGGTCACCGTCTTTGCAGAAACCACACCGCATCACCTCTTCCTTACCGAAGAGGATTACAAAAAACAGGGCACAAAAGTGCAGATGAATCCACCGATCCGCACAAAAGAAGATGTTGAGAGTCTCTGGGATGCGATTCATACGGGGATCATCGACACGATTGGCTCTGACCACGCTCCGCATACTCTTGAGGAGAAGAGCAAACCCTATGGCCAGGCTCCCTCTGGAATTCCAGGAGTGGAAACGACACTTCCTCTTCTCCTCAACGCTCATCATCAAAAACGAATTTCACTGGCAGAGATCGTAAAGCTGATGCGAGGAAATATTTTGAAAATTTTTCTCGTGGAACCTAACGAGGATTTTGTTCTTGTCGATTTGAACAAGAGCAAAAGAGTCGATGAGAAAAAACTGAAAACACGATGCGGCTGGTCTCCCTACGCAGGATGGGAGCTCACAGGCTGGCCCGTCTACACAATTGTGCAAGGGAGAGCGTATGACCTCCAAAAATAGTCTTCCTCGCTGGTATCCCGATCATCCACCTCTCTACGATATCGAGAAGACCTATCTCGAGAATGCCACGCATGGCCCCTTCTTTTCTGGAGAAATCCCGGAACGGATCTTCCCTCCGAAAGAAAAGTGGATCGATTTTTTGGGATTCAAGATCGCTTCACCTCTAGGCGTGCCCGCAGGCCCTCTTCTCACGGCTAACTGGATCAAGCTAGCAGCGGCTCTTGGATTTGATGTTGTAACTTACAAAACCATCCGCAGCCAAAAACATCCCGCACACCCACTTCCCAATATGATCTACGTCAATACGCATGGAGATGTGAATGCTCAGCTCGCAGACCGTGCCGATCATCCTCCAAAAAATATCGAGGAGCTTGCGGTTACAAACTCTTTTGGTATGCCCTCGATGTCCCCTGAGTTTTTAATGGAGGACATCGCCCGCGCAAATAGTTTTTTAAAGCCTGGACAGGTGATGATCGTTTCCGTTGTGGGAACACCCAGACCAAATGAGAGCTTTCAGGATGATTTTGTCGAGGCAGCGCTTCTCGCAAAAGATGCAGGAGCCAAGATTATCGAAGCCAACTTCTCTTGTCCCAACGTTGCAAAAAAGAGGGGTGCCTCTACATGTCCGCTCAAACGGTTCTCGAAATCGGTAGCGCTCTCGTGAAAGCGATCCATCCCCTTCCTCTTATTTTGAAAATGGGGATTTTTGCATCTCCTGAATCCATGCGCGATGTGTTGATTGCCGCTGCGCGGGCAGGAGCAAAAGGAGTGTGCGGGATTAACACCGTCAGCATGAGCGTAAAAGATAAGAGTGGGGAGTCTGCTCTCGGGCCCGCGCGCCTGACGAGCGGTATTTGCGGCGGACCCATCCGCAATGTCGCACTAAAATTTCTCATGGATGCAAGCAAGATCATCAAAAAAGAGAAACTCGATCTCACTCTCCTCGGTTGCGGTGGCATCACCAAAGAGGAGCACTTTGATCTTTTCTTAGATGCGGGCGCGGATATCGCCATGACAGCCACAGGCATGATGTGGGACCCTTATCTTGCTCTTCGTTATCATAAAAGGAGACAAACAACGTGAATTCCCAAGACCTTGCAGTTGAACTTTTCGAAATTCAGGCCATTAAGTTTGGCTCCTTCACGCTGAAGAGCGGCCTACACTCCCCCATCTATCTCGATCTTCGCCTGATCATCTCCTATCCCGGCCTTTTGACGCGGATCGCAGAAATGATGTGGGAAAAGGCTTCTTCTCTCGATTTTGATCTCGTCTGCGGAGTTCCCTACACTGCGCTTCCGCTTGCTACCTGCTTTTCCACCGCGCATGAGATCCCCATGATTCTTCGACGCAAAGAGACAAAAGATTACGGCACAAAAAAACGTGTCGAGGGGGTCTACCAAAAGGGAGAGAGCTGCCTCATCCTCGAAGATGTGATGACAACGGGCAGTAGCATTTTAGAAACCATGACCTCTCTTCGTGAAGAAGGTCTCATCGTCCGAGACGCGATCGTTGTTGTCGATCGTCAACAAGGTGGGAAAGAGAAACTGAATACGCAAGGAATTCACGCCCATGCGCTTACCACCCTTTCAGAAGTGGCTACCTCTCTCTACGACGCCGGCAAAATCGACAAAAATGTTCTTGCAACGATGAATGTGGGGTAAAAAAATTTTAAAAAACCAGATCTTACCCGCTTATGGTAACATAACCTCCTATGAGCCTAACGTATAAAGAACGCGCAAATCTCTCGAATAACCCAACAGGAAAGCGTCTCCTGTCTCTCATGCAAGAGAAGGAGAGCAATCTTGCCGCATCGGCAGATTTTACCCGAGCGGAAGAGCTGCTCACTTTTGCGGAAAAGGTGGGTCCCGAGATCTGTCTTCTCAAGACCCATATCGACATCCTCGAAGATTTTTCTCCACTTGTGACTACACAACTAAAGCAGATTGCGGATAAGGGAAAATTTCTGCTTTTTGAAGATCGCAAGTTCGCCGATATTGGGAAAACGGTTCTCGACCAGTACCGTGGAGGAATTTACCGGATCGCGGAGTGGGCCGACATCACCAACGCGCATATCATTCCAGGACCTGGAATCATCGAGGGACTGCGTGAAGTTGGGCTGCCTCGAAAACGCGGACTTTTGCTTCTGGCTGAGATGAGCTCTGAAGGAACACTTGCGCAAGGCTCCTACACGCAAAAAGCCGTTGATATGGCCACAAAATATGCAGATTTTGTGATCGGTTTCATCTGCTTGCGAAAATTATCGGATGATCCCCGCTTCATCCACATGACCCCCGGCGTCCAAATCGGAGCCGAGCAGGATGCCCTCGGCCAGAGATACCGCACGCCGGAAAACGTCATCGCGGCAGGTAGCGATCTGATCATCGTCGGGCGCGGTATCACGGCAGCAAAAGATCCTCTTGCTGAAGCTCAAAAATATAAAAGCGCTGGATGGAGGGCATATGCCAAACGTCCCTGAGCCGCTTATCTTTATTGTTATTCTCAATTGGAATGGAAAGAAGGATACGCTCGAGTGTCTTGCCTCGGTCTCGATGATCGACTACGCTCGATTTGAAGTGATCGTTGTCGACAACGGCTCAACCGACGACTCGGCGCGTGTTATTCGCGCACAGTTCCCGCATATCTCTCTCATTGAAACAGGAAAAAATCTCGGATTTGCGGAAGGGAACAATGTTGGCATTCGCTATGGCCTCGAGAAGGGTGCCGATGCGATTCTCCTCCTGAATAATGACACAGTAGTAGATCCCTATCTTCTAAAGGGCTTTACAAAAGAGCTCTCTGCACAACCCGGAGCTGCCATCTTTGGTGCTACGATCTACCTCTACGGAGAGCGCGATAGATTGGACCACTTCGGAGGAAACTGGAACAGAAAAAAAGCCGCCTTCGATTTTGTGGGTCATCGCGAAAAGCGAAATGAAAAAAACTCTCTTGCGATCGATTATGTCTGTGGCGCTGCGATTCTCTTGCGGCGGGAGGTTTTTGAGCAGGTAGGTCTTCTGGAATCCCGCTATTTTCTCATCTGGGAAGAAGCCGATCTCTGTTTTCGTGCAAAACATGCCGGTTTCTTGTCTGTGACCTGCCCAGAAGCCATCCTTTTTCACAAGGTCTCCGCCTCCTTCACAGGTAAAAAGCCGCACACAACTTACTACTGGTGGAGAAATCGCCTCCTCTGGGTCGAGAGAAATTGCTCATTTTTAGAAAAAATCGACGTCGGGGTTCGAGTTCTCCTGCCAGAAATTTTTCACCTTCTCAAACTTCGCCTCCTAAAAACTCTCCAACTCCCTTTCACATACTCTCCTGAAAAGCGTCTTGAAAAAAGGGGCAAACTGCTTCAATACCGCGCGGCTCTTTGTGGTGTAAAAGATTATCTTTTAAGGCGCTTTGGGGAGGGGCCAGCCTGGCTCACAACAAGAAATGCTGATCGATGAACTAAAAAATCAAGAAAGATCTGTAGAGTAAGTTTAAGAGGTTAAGGGACTTTTCCCTCTTTCGTGCCCGCGCGCGTGCCCGTGCCCGATCCTTCTTCTTTTTTACTTGCTCTTGGCTTAATCATAGGTCAGTGCTATAACTAGGGTACTATGCGATTTCGTGTACAAACACTCTTTTTAGCCCTTCTCCTTCTGGTCGCCTGTGAAACCAACATGGTGATCGTCAATGACGTAGAAGAGAGAGAAGCCAATGAAATCGTGGTCTTCTTGGCGAGCAAAAATGTCCATGCAGACAAGATTCCCTCACCGACAGCAGGCCCTGCGGCCGGCGGCGCAGCTGCAAGTCTCTGGAGCATTGCCGTTCCTCCTTCTCAAACCACCGAAGCGATGGCTCTTTTAAACCAAAATGGTCTCCCAAGACGCAAAGGCGTGAATTTGCTCGATCTTTTCGCCAAAGCGGGTCTCATGTCCTCAGAAAAAGAGGAAACGATTCGCTACCAGGCAGGATTAGCTGAACAGATCGCCAACACAATCCGCAAAATCGATGGTGTCATCGATGCCGATGTTCAGCTCTCTTTTCCTGCCACGGATACAAGCTCATTTGTACCGGGCGGCGCAGCTCCAACCAAAAAGGTAACCGCATCTGTCTACGTAAAGCATCAAGGAGTCCTAGACGACCCAAACAGCCATCTCGTTACGAAGATCAAGCGCCTCGTAGCGGGCAGCGTCAGCGGACTCGACGTCAACGATGTCACTATTATCTCAGACCGTTCGCGCTTTGCCGACATTACGCTAATGCCACAACCCGAAGCTCTCTCAGCTAAGCCCAAAGAGTATGTAAGCATCTGGTCGATTGTAATGAGCAAAACCTCTGCCGCGCGCTTCAAAACTCTCTTCTTTATTCTAACCTTCCTTGCAATTGCACTTGCCGCAGGATTTGGATGGTTGATCTGGAAATTTTACCCCGTCTTGAAACGTGGTCGCGGTCTAAAAGAGCTCCTTCATCCGATTCCCGTTGAGACGCAAAAGAAGGGCCCTGAAAAAGAGAAGAAGCCTCCTAAAGAGGTCTGATGAATGCTGCTGCATTAACCGTTTGCAAGGCCTTCTTACAAAAAACTCCTCAAGAGAAAAGAGCGCGTCTTTTTCACTTCTTATCGGTCGATGACCAGAACGAAATGCAAGAACTTGCGGATGCATTTCTTGGTGATCCCACTCGAGGTTTTGTTGAGAATGAAAAACTTTTAGACACTATCCACTACTCGTGGCTCGCGCCGGAATTTAGAGCTTTTGCTGAGAATGAAGCGAAGCTCTTTCTCTCAGCTCTCTCTTCGGAACAAGTCAAGGGGATCAAAAAGCAGCTTCTTCTCTCGAATACTCTCCCTGCAATCAATCCTATTGCGCTCCCTTTCTTGCAGAGAACCTTATGGAAAAAAATCTCTAGCGAAGATCTCCTTCCTCTCGAGTGTTTGCCAGACTCGCCTTTGAACCGGCTTTTGGAGCTTCGATCCAGTGAACTTCTGCACCTGATCGATTTTCTGGGACTACACGATCTTGCTGCACAGGTCAAACAGATCATCGATACAGCAAGACTAAAACAGGTCTATGCCGCTCTCTCCTCTTCTGAGCTTGCGTTTATAAAAACGCTACTCCACCAGAAAGAGCCGCTCTCCTTTAAGCGAATGGAACTACAAAAATGGGATGGAAAAAAAGAGTCGCTTCGTGCTCTCCTGCATCAAAGAGGAATTAATCGACTCGCGAAAGCCCTTTATCAAAAAGAAAAGAGTCTTTTGTGGTATACAAGCCATAAACTCGATATCGAACGAGGGGAACTCTTGCAAAAGCTTGCAACACCTTTGGAACATCTGCGCGCACACGAGCTTCTCGTCTCGCAAGTCGAAGAGATTCTTCCTCTCATTTTAACCCAGAACGAAACCGGATAGGCTCATGAAATTTTTCTCCCTCATCTACCAAGGTGACGTGCACACCGCAAAAGAAGAGAAGGTCATCCCTCGCGATCAGTATAGCCTTCTCGTCGAAGCTAAAACTCTCGTAGAAAAGGCAAAACAGGACGCTGCAAATTTAAAAAAACAAACGCTTGAAGAGTGTGAAATTCTCCGTCAGGAGGCGGAAAAAAAAGGATTTGCTCAAGGATTAGAAAAATTCAATGAACATCTCCTCTTTTTTGACAGCGAACTGAAAAAAATCCGTCACGACACGATGCAGGCTGTTCTTCCTCTCGCGCTCAAAGCTGCAAAAAAGATCGTTGCAAAAGAGCTAGAAACGCACCCTGAAACGATCGTTGACATCGTCTTACAAGCGATCACACCAGTCACGCAACACCACCGCATCAAAATCTTGGTGAACAAAGCAGATCGCGATGCCCTCGAAGCAGAAAAGCCCAAAATCCGCGCCATGCTCGAGCAGGTAGAGAGTCTTTCCATTCAAGATCGACCCGATATTTCACCGGGGGGTTGCATCATCGAGACCGAAGCAGGTATTATCAACGCGACGATCGAAAACCAGTGGCGTGCGCTAGAATCTGCTTTCGAACGCTACATGAAACACTAGTTCTTACATGAAAAAATTGAAATTTCTGCTGCTCTTCTGCCTTTTACTGGGCTCTCCCCTAGTGGCTCAAGAGGCGCCCCTCCGCTCCGACCAGATTCCCGCGCTAGCCGCAGCGCAGGGCGGTGAGGCCACCCCGCCCTCGCTAATTGTCGAACTCGCCGTTTTGGCAGGGTTATCCATCCTTCCCTTCGCCGTGATGCTACTTACCTCCTTCGTCAAGATCGTCGTTGTGCTTTCGCTTCTACGCAATGCCATTGGTGTTCAACAGACACCTCCAAACCAGGTTCTCAACGGTATTGCGCTTCTGATGACGATCTACGTGATGTATCCCACGGGCCTTGCCATGTACAATGCCTCTTCCGATTACATTAAAAAAGAAGCCCCACAAGAGCTCTTTTCACGGCCTACTGCCGCCTTTGTCGTCAATGTCGTCGATAAGGCTAAGGAACCACTGCGCAGTTTTTTACAACGAAACACGATCGGAAAGCATATCACGAGTTTCTACCAGCTCGCTTACAAGTCCTTTCCAGAAAATTTTCGCGCTTCACTGCAACCAAACGATTTTGTAATTCTCATCCCGGCCTTCATCACCTCGCAGCTCAAGGCTGCATTTGAAATTGGCGTGCTCATCTACCTCCCCTTTTTCGTGATCGACCTTGTCACCTCGAACATCCTGCTTGCAATGGGGATGATGATGCTCTCGCCCCTCACGATCGCACTGCCATTGAAGCTGCTACTACTCGTGATGGTCGATGGGTGGACCGTGCTCGTTCAAGGCCTTGTGATGTCATTCCGCTAATGTAGTCAGGAAGTGTGTTTCGCATGCATGAAAAATTGATGAACCTCTTGAAATCGCTTCTTATTGTCATGTCGGGGACAAAGCACTGCGTGTCATTGTCCCCCGCTGGCCCCCTTGAGCTTCAATCCGCTTCGACAAATCGAGTGCTCGGAGGCGGGGTGTGCGAAGCACTACCCCCCACGCCTTCGGCTCTCCTGTGCTTCGATTTCTCATTGCGACTTAAAGCCATCGGCTGCTCGCGCGCTCGTCTTCCCGCGGGACTAACGTCTCGGCGCGGGGCCCTTTTCTCGCGTCGTCTCGCAGAGCGGGGCGAAAATTTCCAAACACTGTACCCAACCGACAGGTTGGGGAGGTGAGCGCGCGAGCAGCCCAACGACTCAGATCGCACAGAAAAATTCCACCGCAGGAGAGCTGAAAGCGTGGGGGGTAGTGCTTCGCACACCCCGCCTCCGAGGACGGGATTTTTCAAAGCGAGGTGAGGCGCAAGGGGGCGGCTGGGGACTAGCCGAAGGACTTGTCCCCGCACGTCTATTGGGATCCCCACATATTTCACATATCTCATATTTGCGCGGGAGCTAAACATGTTTTCTGCAGAGATTTATCAGCTATCGTATCAGGCGCTGCTGCTGATTTTGATACTGTCCGGGCCGCCGATTATCATTAGCACGCTGCTTGGGCTTTTTGTGGCGATCTTTCAAGCGGCAACGCAAATTCAGGAGCAAACACTCTCTTTCATGGTCAAGCTCTTTGCCGTGATGATCGTGCTGCTTCTCATGGGAGGATGGCTCGGCAGCCAGATTTTACAATTTACGAATACGATCTTCCTGAATTTCTATAAGTGGGCGCCGTGACTCCCACCTCTGATTATCTCTCCCTTATTCTCAGCATGCCGCAGTTTCCGCCCACCTCGGTGCTCTTCTTTTTTCTTCTCGGGCTCATGCGGATCGTGCCGATCGTGGTCATTGCTCCTTTTTTGGGCGCAAAGCTTCCAGGCGGTGTGAAAATTGGACTCGCTGTTGCGCTCACAGCGCTATTTCTTCCGCAAATTATGCTCACGAGCCATCAAGCTGCAGTGTTTGATATCTCGTTCCTCGGATACGTCTTCAAAGAGCTTTTTCTGGGATTTGTACTTGCCTTTATGGTTTCCATCCCGTTTTATATCGCACAATCAGCCGGCGTGCTCATCGATTTTATGCGTGGCTCCTCTGCGCTCGGCGTCACAGACCCCACAACACAATCGCAGATCACACCGATCGGACTCCTCTACAATTACGTGCTAATCGTTCTGTTTTTTCAGATCGATGGTCCCTTCTTTTTCTTCGATGGTGTCACGCAATCCTACGCCGTTCTTCCCGTAGACGGCATGTTTCCATCCACATTTTTTACACTCGAACACCCATTTTGGCACAAACTTCTACACCTTCTGACAGCGTTTACCGCCATTTCTATCCAACTCGCCGCACCTTCTTTGATTTCGATTTTGATGGCAGAGATGTTCCTCGGAATTGCGAATCGATTAGCACCACAAGTGCAGATCGCATTTCTAGGAATGTCCATTAAATCACTGCTTGGTATTGCTCTTTTGTGGACAGGATGGTACTTTATTTTGCAGCAAATGGCGAAGCAAACGCTTTTGTGGTTGCGCGACTTGACACAGATTCTCGTGCGCATGCAGACATAAAATTCTGCGCCCGAGAGTTTTTTTGTTGACGCGAAATAAAAATTGAAATTAGAGTGAAGTTATTAAATGGTACAAACATGGAGTCGAGAGACGACTCATGTGTGCACCGTGAGTTTTTTACTCGATCCAAAAACCCAGGGGGATCTTTATGGAATCGATTCTGAAAAAGATGGGGCCTGCAGCGGCTTTATCACTCGTCGCCTTCACTGGCGTCTTAAATGCTGCCGATGATGCGCAAATGCGCAACATGGAAAACCGTATTTCTGCTCTCGAGCAGAAAAAAGGTGCGAATGGAATGATCAATCCACCTGCACGACCAGTCGTGAAAGATGGTGTTGATTTGTTTGTCACAGGTGAAGTTCTCGTATGGAAAGCACACCAAGACGACATGGCATACGCTGTGGAATTGGATGCTACTCCAACCGACAACACTTACAAAAATGGCCATGCAAAACATTGGTCTGGTAAATGGGCAGCGGGATTCCGCCTCGGCTTAGGGTATAACATGCCCCATGATGGCTGGGACCTCAACCTCATGTGGACTCGTTTCTACACAAGCCACAGAAGCGGCAATGATTGCGGCGAATGCGGATGTGATGAAACAGGCTTCTTCCAGCCAACCTTCCTTCCGAAGGACTACCTGAACGCGTCTTCTCCAGTATTCGCGACAGAAGCAGAAGCTAAAAAGTGGAAGCTGAACTTGAACTTGGTTGACCTCGAAATGGGTCGCGAGTTCTTCGTCAGCAAGTGGCTCACTCTCCGCCCACACGTGGGTTTGAGAGGCGCTTGGATTCGTCAGAAAGTTGGCGTGGAGTATGTAGGCGGAAACGTTGCAACTCCTTACTCAACATCTGGCGCTCTCACTGGTGCAAACGCTCTTGACTTCGAAAGCATGAAGAACAACTTCTGGGGCGTCGGTCTGCGTGGCGGATTAGACACTCAGTGGGGACTTGGAAAAGGGTTTAGCATCTACGGCAAACTCGCTCTCTCCGTTCTCTGGGGTAAGTTCAACATTTCTGAGCATGCAGATGTTCAGAACGAAGCAGTTGGAACAAGTGCTGCAGTTATGGATATGCACAACAAATTCCATGTCTGCCGTCCTATTGCTGACATCGCTCTCGGACTCCGCTATGACACAACATTTGCGGATGACACCTGGGGCTGGGGCATCTGGGCTGGTTGGGAACACCACTACTTCTGGGGCCAAAACAAACTCTTTAAGTTTGTAAGCAACGGTGGTAGCACTGGCATCATGGACGAGAATGATGGAGACCTCTCCACATCTGGCGTCAACATTGGTATGAGCTTCGACTTCTAATCCAAGTCTAGCAACAGACAATGTAGCAATAAGGCCTGGGGGCAACCCCAGGCCTTTTCTTTTTTGGAGTGCGGTGACTTGTCACCGCTTTTCTCTGCTGCGCCTTGGCACGGCACTTTCCGGAAATCCACAAAGAATTTAAACACCGAGTGCACCGAGAGAAGATAAAGGGTCGGGAAAAGAGACCCCACTCCAAAAACGACAGTTCGTTAGTTTTTCTTGAGGACGGACAACACTTCTTTCAAGGAGGCGACGAAATAGTCGATCTCCGCAAAGGTATTGTAGAGACCAAAGGAAACTCGCGTGACAGAGGTCACGCCAAAGCGTTGCATGGTGGGTTGGCTGCACTGATGGCCTGTGCGGACACATATCCCCTTCAGGTCGAGCAGCGTGCCAATATCAAGCGGATGGATGTCTTTTACGACGAAACTGATGATCGGCCCCTTTTCGTGCGCGGTACCGATGATCTGTAGATGAGGAATTTTAAGCAGTTTTTCTGTGGCGTAGGAGAGAAGTTTCTGCTCCCACTGGGAGATATTGTCCCTTCCGATCTTTTCGATGTAATCGAGTGCTTCTCCGAGACCTATCACCTCGGCGATCATGGGTGTGCCGGCTTCAAATTTCAGTGGTGATTTCTGGTAGGTCGTTGCGTCTAGGGTCACCTTTTCGATCATATCTCCGCCGCACTGGTATGGGGGCATTGTCTCTAAAAGTCCTTTCTTGCCGTACAGAACGCCGACACCGGTGGGTCCGTAAGCCTTGTGCCCTGAGAAAACAAAGAAATCGATGTCTAGCTTTTGCACATCGATGGGAACGTGGGCTGCGCTCTGCGCTCCATCGACAAGTACTTTAGCGTGATACCCGTGAGCTAAATGGACAATTTCCTCTAGAGGATGCACGGTGCCAATCGCATTTGAAACGTGCGCGATAGCAACAAGTTTGGTTCTTGGTGAGAGAAGTTTTACAAAAGCCTCGAGATTTAAAACTCCCTGGGCGTTTACAGGGATAAACTTGAGCTGTGCACCTCTCTCCTTGCAGATCTTCTGCCAAGGAACAATATTGGCATGGTGCTCGATCTCAGAGAGTAAAACCTCATCGCCATGGTGTAAAAAGGCTTTTCCAAAGCAGTCTGCAACAAGATTAATCCCCTCTGTGGTGCCTTTGGTAAAGATAATCTCATCGGTTGAAGCGGCATTGAGATAAGCGCGCACCTTCTCTCTAACTTGACAGTAGCGAGCTGTTGCGCCGCTTGCAAGTCCATAGACAGCGCGATGGACAGTGCCATACTCCTCTCTATAGAAATGGGTGATCGCATCGATAACGGAGTGTGGCTTTTGTGAGGTCGCTGCAGAGTCCAAATAGACAAGAGGATGGCCATTTCGTTTGGTCTGCAAGATGGGAAACTCCTTGCGGATCTTCTCGACATCGTAGCTGTTCATTGATCTGCCCTTAGAAACTCTGTCATATGCTCTTTAAATTTATTCTGCACAGAAGGAAGTGGGATTTTCGCACTAATTTCTTGGCAGAAGGCGCTGACGAGCAGGCGCTGAGCCTCCTCTTCACAAATCCCGCGGGTCTTTAGATAAAATAGGGCATTCGCATCGAGCTGACCAACTGTTGCACCATGAGACGCTTTCACATCATCTGCGAAAATCTGAAGGTTGGGTTTGCAAAAGGCCTGTGCTCTCTCTCCTAAAATGAGATTGTTGCTCAGCTGATATGCTTCAGTTTTTTGCGCTGCTTGGGCAACGTGAATCTTCCCTTCAAAGCTTGCCTGGCTTCTTTCACTCACGATCCCCTTAAAATGCTGCCTAGAGCGTGTGTGAGGAGCCTGGTGGTCCATGAGCACATGAACATGCTGACTAAACTCTCTACGAAGCAGCCATGCTCCACTGAGAGTCGCTTCTGCATCTTCTCCGTTTAACGAAATAGAATAACTCTGACGATGAGTCTCTCCACCGGTACTCAAGCTAAAACCTCTGAATTGAGAGCGGGCTTTTTGCGTTACACGAAGAGCTTCAAAAACCGGTACGCTTCTCTCTTCAAAGAGCAGGCTTGTTTGTTCACCTATTGCCCCCTCCTCGAGATGAAGATCGACAACGCTATTGATCCACCCATCGGCTAAGAGATGAAACGTTGAAAAAAGAGCCGCCTGAGACTCTTTCCCTAAAAAAAGCTGTATGCGTGGAGCCGCCAATGTCCCCTGTTGGGTAAGAAAGTGCAAACATTGTACAGGTGTGGCGAGCTTTGTCTTGGGTGGAATATAGGCAAAAATCCCGCCACCAGCGAGAGAGAGGTTGAGTAGTGCGAAGGGATCACTCTCGCGTTGAATAGTCCCATTCAGTCTTGCCTGCAAAAATGTTCCGTAGGTATGAACTGCTTTTCCAAGAGGCAGAATGATCATCTTCTCAGGTAACTTGGAAAGTTCGGAGACAAAAACTCCATTCACAAAGACTAGATAAGCATCTTTACATTCGGGTAAAAGGTGCGAAGCGATCTCCTCTTTTGAAGGCACGGGGGCTAGTGCAGCGGGCTTATAAATGCCTGCATAGAGCTTTTCGACAGGAACGTATTGGAAATCTCCCTGTTTTTTTTGCGGAAGACCCTGCACAAGGAGTTTCTGCCACGCCTCGCTTCTCAAATGTTGAAGACGCTCTTCAGAGCCTGTTACAAACTCCGCTAGATCCTCTAAAAATGCCTGGCTCACTACTTGTACCCCTTCTTTTCGAGTTCGAGGGCGAGCTCTACAGATCCTGAGCGTACAATGCGTCCATCGATCATCACATGGACGACATGAGGGCGGATATACTCGAGAAGTCTATGGTAGTGGGTGATAAGAAGTAGAGAACGCTGCGGATTCATGAGTACTTTCACGCCGCAAGCGACAATGCGCATCGCATCGATATCTAGTCCAGAGTCGGTCTCATCGAGGATGGCAAGATGAGGTTCGAGAAGAGACATCTGCAGAATCTCATTTCTCTTCTTCTCGCCTCCTGAAAAGCCCTCGTTTAAAAACCTCTCGGTAAATTCGCTCTTCATTTCGAGAAGCGCCATTTTCTCAGCGAGTTTTTGCTGAAACTCCTCTTTCGAGGGAAGTGGCTCGTTGCGAGCTTTACAAAGCGCACATTTTGCAGCGTACAAAAATTCGGCATTGCTCACGCCCGGAATTTCGAGTGGGTATTGAAAACTCATAAAAAGACCGAGATGCGCCCGTTCTTCAGGTGCCATTTCTAAAATATTCACACCATTGAAGAGCACTTCTCCGCCCGTAATCTCATATGAAGGATCGCCGGCTAAAATTTTCGCAAGGGTCGATTTACCCGCTCCATTGGGCCCCATAATCGCGTGGATCTCTCCAGGGCGAATGAGAAGATTTAAGCCGCGAAGAACAGGCTTTTCTTCGATGGTGGCAGTGAGATCTATGATTTCTAGCATGGACATTGTTTTAACCTACGGAGTTTTCTAGCTTTAAGGTGAGCAGCTTTTCCGCTTCGACGGCAAATTCCATCGGAAGCTCCTGGATGACGCGTTTGCAGAATCCGCTGACGATCATACTGATCGCATCTTCTCGAGAGATGCCGCGCGACTGCAGATAAAAAAGCTGATCTTCATTCATTTTTGAGGTGGACGCCTCGTGCTCTAGCTGCGCCCCACGATTGGATGATTCGATAACAGGGAAAGTATTGGCCGAACACTCTGCCCCTACGAGCATCGAATCGCACTGGGTGTAGTTGCGCGCGCCTTTTGCACGCGGAGCGATCTTAACTAGGCCACGATAGGTGTTGTGCGACTGATCTGCAGAGATTCCTTTCGAAACGATCGTTGAACGCGTATTTTTTCCGAGATGGATCATCTTCGTTCCCGTATCTGCCTGCATCTTACCCGTCGTGAGTGCAACAGAGTAGAATTCACCTACAGACTCATCTCCTTGTAGGATACAACTCGGGTATTTCCAGGTGATCGCCGCCCCCGCTTCAACCTGAGTCCAGGAGATTTTTGAACGGAATCCAGCACATCTTCCGCGCTTAGTCACAAAATTGAAGATGCCGCCCTTTCCTGTCTTTGGATCTCCAGAATACCAGTTCTGCACGGTGGAGTATTTAATCTCCGCCCGGTCGAGCGCAATCAGCTCCACGACAGCAGCGTGCAATTGATTATTGTCATAAGCTGGTGCTGTGCATCCTTCGAGGTAGCTAACGGAAGATCCCTCCTCAGCAATGATCAATGTGCGCTCAAACTGTCCCGACTCTTTATCGTTGATACGGAAATAGGTCGAGAGCTCCATCGGACAGCGAACACCTTTTGGAATATAGACGAAAGAACCATCCGAAAAGACTGCGGAGTTGAGCGCTGCAAAAAAATTGTCGCCGATGGGAACGACACTTCCTAAATATTTCTCGATTAGCTCAGGATATTCGTGCACCGCCTCGGAAATCGGACAGAGAACGACCCCCGCTTCTTTGAGCTTCTTCTGAAAAGTTGTCCCTAGAGAAACAGAATCAAAAACTAGATCGACTGCGACGTTGGAAAGACGCTTCTGCTCTTCAAGAGGAATACCCAATTTTTCAAATGTCTTGAGAAGCTCTGGATCGACCTGATCCAAACTATTTAACTTCTGCTTCTTCTTCGGGGCAGAGTAGTAGGTGATTGCTTGGTAGTCGATGGGTGGATAAGAGAGGTTTGCCCAATGAGGCTCTTTCATCTCTTTCCATCTGCGGAATGCTTCCAGACGAAAATCGAGGAGAAATGCAGGCTCCCCTTTTTTTGCAGAGATGGCGCGGACAGTCTCTTCGTTCAACCCTTTAGGTAAGCTCTCTGTCTCGATATCCGTGACAAAGCCGTACTTATATTCCGCACGTTCTTGAAGAATTTCCTTGGTAGACATAGCCATCCATTATAAAGCATTCCCCAATTGGCAGATAGTAGACTCTCCCTTGTTATTAAAAATTTTATAACTGGAGAGGGGTAAATGTAATTTAAGTGGTCGTAAGAGAATAGACGTGCGGGAACACGGCATTTCATGTCCGTGTTCCCTGCCGCCCTCTTGCGCCTCATCTTGCTTTGAAAAATCCCGTCCTCGGAGGCGGGGTGTGCAAAGCACTACCCCGCA
Organism: Chlamydiae bacterium Ga0074140; assembly: GCA_001464115.1. Classification (GTDB taxonomy): domain Bacteria; phylum Chlamydiota; class Chlamydiia; order Chlamydiales; family Rhabdochlamydiaceae. The sequence continues at coordinate 445,835 of LNES01000006.1, forward strand.
CGCCTTCGGCTCTCCTGCGGTGGGATTTTTCTGTGCAATCTGAGTCGTTGGGCTGCTCCCGCGCTCACTTCCCCAACCCTCTGGGTTGGGTCCCCTCCTCGCGTCGTCTCGCAGTATCAGGTGACCTTGTTGCGTAAATCTGAAGTCTATTTGAGCGAGCGTAAGGCGAGCTCTTTGGAGTGCGGTGCTCTGCACCGCCTTGGATTTGGTACAAGTAAGGCGGCGCAAAGCGCCGCACTCCAAGGAGCGCTTCGCGCTCAAAGAATTACGCAACAAAGTCGTATCAGGTAAAGATTTCCGAAAGCGACTTAGAGGTCTTAACTTGGTACTGGAGCAAAGCTGGAAGAGGCTCCACGACGAAGGAGTGGAGAGGGAAGCGCAGGAGAGCGTAGCGTGCGGGGTAGTGCTTCGCACACCCCGCCGACTAGGAGTTGATTTATCGAAGCAGATTAAAGCTCAACGGGGGTCGCGGGGGACAGGGACACGATAGTGCTCTGTCACCCGACATGTCTATCTTCCGACTAAATTTTCAATTTTAGTTATTTAATTTGAATGCGGTTAATTTGGTGGTGGCGAGGGAGAGGTGTTCGGGGAGATCGATGCCGAAGGGCTCTTCGAGGGTCTCGTGGACGCGAACGCGGAGGCCATGATGGAGGAAGCGGAGCTGCTCGAGCTGCTCGGCTATTTCTAGAGGCGAGGGAGTGAGAGTTGCGAGCTTTTGGAGAGCAGTTTCTGCAAAGGCGTAGATGCCAATGTGCTTAAAAAAGTCGGGAGAAATGTTCGCATCTCTGATGTAAGGAATTGGCTGTCGAGAAAAGTAGAGCGCAAACCCCTCGGCATTTGACACAACTTTGCAGATGTGTGGCGAGGCGATCTGGTGAGGATCGGTGATCTTCTTCTTCAGAGTCCAAACGTCGGCTCCATCGCTTTTCCAGGATTGGAGAAGATCGGTGAGTGCTTGGGGATTCAAAAAGGGCTCATCTCCCTGCCAATTTACCCAGACGTCCGCATGCAGGTCTCCGTTTTGTCGGAGTTCGATCAAGCGATCTGTGCCTGAAGCGCAATCGGGAGAGGTCATGCGGTACTTTCCGCCAAACTTTTCCACGACAGAAGCGATCTCTTCAGAATCGGTGGCAATGACGACCTGGTCGAATAGAGAAACACGGTTCGCGGCTTCCCACGTCCACTGAAGAAGAGGCTTGCCCAAAAGAGGGGCAAGCATCTTCTTCGGAAAGCGGGTCGAATTGAGCCTCGCGGGGATTACACAGATGATGGACATATTAGATAATAACTCACAGTTTTTTTCAGCCCTTCAGCGAGAGTATGGCGCGGCGACCAGCCCAGCTCTCGGCGAATCTTCGAACAATCAAGCCCATAGCGGAAATCATGGCCAGGACGATCTTCAACAAAGGTGATCAGCTGGCGCAGCGTTTCGGGATTTTCTTCACACTGCCGCGCTACTTCATCAATAATCAGGTGGAGCATGTCGAAGTTTTTCTTCTCGCAGCTTCCTCCGATGTTGTACATCTCTCCGATTTTTCCATCGTTTAAAATTTTCCAAACAGCTTCTGCATGATCTTCGACAAAGAGCCAGTCGCGTACATTCTCACCCGTACCATACAAAGGAAGCGGCTGCATCGTAAGGCACGCGTTGATCATACGTGGGACAAACTTCTCGGGGTATTGATGGGGTCCATAGTTATTGCTGCTGTGAGAAAGTGTGACCGAGAGCCCGTAGGTGTGGGCAAAGCTTAGAACAAAATGATCCGCGGCGGCTTTTGAAGCGGCATAGGGAGAATTGGGAAGATAGGGAGACTCCTCTGTAAAAATCCCTGTCTCTCCGAGAGAACCGAAGACCTCATCGGTAGAGATCTGATGGAAATGGAGATGGGGTATTTTTCTTACCACCTGCAGCAGTGCAAAGGTTCCACAGACGTTGGTTTCCAAAAAGGCGTGAGGACCCGCAATGCTCCGATCCACATGCGTCTCCGCGGCAAAATGCACAATTGTGTCGATCTCCTCCTCGCGGCAAATCTTCTCCACAAGTTTTTCATCGCGGATATCTCCTTGGACAAGAAGATAACGAGCATCGTCCGCGTAGGCTTCGAGATTAGCGGGGTTCCCGGCATAGGTAAGAAGATCCAGATTCACAACACGTTCGCAAAGAGAGTCTTTCAGCAATAGTCGGATAAACGCAGAGCCCATAAAGCCGGCACCTCCGGTTACCAGCAACCGTTTTTTAAGATAGCGCATCTAGATACTCCTCAAAAGCTGGCTCCCAACTGCGGATTGGGAGCTGCTTTTCAATTTTGTCTGTTGCGAGCACGGACATATCTGGACGAGCCGCGGGCGCGATGAAATCTGATGCCAGCGCAGGCAAAATCTGCTCTGTCTTCACCGAGATCCCCTTTTTCTTCGCGGCCTCATCGATTGCGCGGGCGATCTCATAACGCGAGAGAGCTCCTTGATTAGCGAAGTGAAAAACACCTTCTGCGGATAAAAGGGAGAGAATGGCTTCTGCAAGATCCTTCGCAGAGGTAATTCTTCCCCGCTGGTCGGTCGCGGCGCGTACAATCTTTTCGGTTTTTAGTACATGGAGAAGCGAAGAGACAAAGTTTTTTCCTCCCTCGCCAAAAAGCCATGAAGTGCGTATCACGCAGGCCTGTGGAAGCATTGCCGTCACGCGTTTTTCTCCTTCCCATTTACTCATACCATACACGCTCAACGGGTGCGCAACATCTTCCTCCTGGTAGGGGGTCCTACTCTTTCCATCAAAGACATAGTTGGTTGAGAGATGGATAAGTCTCGAGGAAAAGTCGCGCGCGACCCGCGCTAAGTTTTCAGCGCCGTGGGCATTTACAGCAAATGCTCTTTCTTTCTCTTTTTCTGCGAGATCGACGGCTGTGTAGGCTGCGCAATTGATGATGTGTGTCGGTCGCTCTCGCTCGACGAAATTCAGGATAGCTTCTGAGCTGATGATATCGACTTGCGAGCTACTGGTTGCAACAAAGGGTATTTTGCGCTTTTCACAAAGTGTAAGAAGAGCTGAGCCGAGAAGTCCGCGTTTTCCTACAATCCAGATTTTCATCGGAGAGCCTCGTTGAAACTGGGAGCCTGACGATCTCTCTCGGAAAGGAGAGGAGCGCCGACTGGCCACTTGATACCGACAGAAGGGTCATTGTAGAGAAACGTTTTCTCCTCTTTAGGATCGTAGATAGTGCTGACCTTATAAAGGACGTGCGCCTCTTCGCTCACGACACAGAACCCATGTGCAAACCCCACAGGAATAAAAAGTTGTTCGTGCGTGTCGCCGTCGAGATAAACACCTTCCCATTTTCCAAAAGTGGGTAAGCTCTTTCGAATATCGACAACGACATCAAAAATCCTCCCTGTGATGACGGTAATGAGCTTCGCCTGCCCAGGAAAGTTTTGGAAGTGCATGCCTCGAATTGTCCCCTTTTTGGAGAAAGAGTGGTTGACCTGAACAAAACGCTCCTCAATGCCCAACTCCTGATAAGCAGGCTGCCTGTAACACTCCAAAAAGAACCCCCTTTCATCGTTAAAAATGCAGGGCCGGATCCGTTTGGGGCCGGGAAGTTGAAGCGAAATAATTTCTAGTTGTTTGTTGTTGCTCATATCAATTCATCTGAAATTTACTCTATGGACTCAATATTACGAAATACATATGTATGACCTTAAGATGTACAGAGAAAAACCCCAATTAAAACAGCTCCGCGCAACACATACCCGAGAAGCCATCCGCAACCGGCTTCAAAAAGGGCCCGAGCACAGCTACCTCAAAGATTTTATTTACGGAGCGATCGATGGAACAGTCACCACCTTCGCCGTAGTAGCTGGGGTGGCAGGGGCTCATCTCTCTCCTGGAATCGTGATTATTCTTGGGCTTGCAAACCTTCTTGGCGATGGGTTTAGTATGGCCGCCAGTAACTACCTGGGCACCACTGCGGAAAAGCAGCAAAAAGAGCTGGCAAGAGCCGAAGAGGAGAAGCATATCTCCCTTATTCCTGAAGGGGAGCGAGAGGAGATCCGTCAGATTTTTGCAAACAAAGGCTTCAGGGGCGAGGACCTAGAACGGATCGTCACCGTCGTAACATCGGATGTAAAACTGTGGACCGATACAATGCTAAAGGAGGAGCTGGGGTTTCCCCTCGAAAACGTTTCCGCATTTAGAGCAGCTTTTTCGACATTTATTGCATTTCTCATAATCGGTTTTCTGCCAATTCTATCTTTCATTGTGAAGTTCCTCCTTCCAAATTCAACCTTTGATCCATTTTTATGGAGCAGCGGAATCACCGGGCTTACCTTTTTTCTCGTGGGAGCGTTCAAGAGTCGGTTTGTTGGGAAAAATTGGTATAGTTCTGGACTAGAAACCTTTCTGGTTGGAGGGGCCGCTGCCGCTCTCGCCTATTTCATCGGCTATTTCTTGGCGCAATTGGCAACCATAGGCGGTTGAGCAAGAGTCCGAGAGCCCAAGCGACCACCGTCACACCCGCGATCACCGCCCACTCAAAGCCTCCGAGGGGTGTCATTCCGAAAAGCTTCTGCAAAGAGGGAACATAGATAATTGTAATCTGAAGAATGAGAGAGCTCGCCAAAGCATAGATGACCCAGCGATTAGAGAAGAGTCCCAGGTTATACCGCGAACGCACCATTTGTATACGAACGAGTTCAAGAACGACAAGAGTTGTGAATGTCATCGTTTGGGCGAGCATAGCGCTTTTTTGCATGCCAACCAGGCAAGCAACAAGAGCTCCCCCGGCTATGAGAAGACTGGTGAGAAAAATCTGCTGCATAAGCTGCTTTGTTAAGATAGGCTCATCACTCTTTCTTGGAGGTCGTTCCATTGCATGGGGATCTATGGGATCCAACGCAAGTGCAGTTGCAGGAAGCCCATCTGTCACGAGATTGAGAAAGAGGAGTTGTACTGCGGTAAGTGGGACAAAAGCACTTCCATTGACATCTCTAAAATCCACAGCCATGGCCAGAAAGATGATGAGAAGCTCCGCAATATTACAAGAGAGGAGATAATTCACAAATTTGATGATATTGTCATAGACCCGCCTTCCCTCCTCTGCGGCATTTACAATCGATGCAAAATTGTCGTCTGTGATGACCATATCTGCCGTCTCTTTTGCGACATCTGTTCCTTTGATTCCCATGGCAACCCCTATGTCCGCCTCTTTTAAGGCAGGGGCATCATTGACGCCATCTCCGGTAACGGCAACGACCTGTTTTAAAGATCTTAGGAGACGAACTACCCTCTCCTTATGGCTCGGTGAAACCCTTGCAAACACACGAATTTTGCTCAGACTCTGCTTGAGAGCTTCATCATTCATCTTATCGATCTCCATCCCACTGATCGCCTCGCTCTCCTCATTCAGCAGGTGAATCTCTTTTCCAATAGCTACCGCTGTGTCCTTATAATCGCCGGTGATCATGACAGGGAGAATGCCCGCCTGTTTGCACGTAGCGATCGCTTGAGAGACCTCCTCTCGGGGAAGATCGATCATGCCCACAAGTCCCACAAAAACAAGATCTCTCTCTTCATTCTTATCCGTTTTGCGATACGCAAGAGCCAGTACTCTCAATGCTTCTTTGGCAAATCGATGGATCGTCTGCTCGATCTCATTTTTGTGCGCATCGGTTAATGCGGCCTCTTTTCCATCCATGAGAATCTGGGTTGAGAGTGCTAGAATAATATCGGGCGCACCTTTAACGAAAAGAACGCTTCCTTGCTCTGTCTGGCGGAGGATGCTCATCCGCTTTCGTTCTGAATCAAAAGGAGCCTCTTCCAACAAAGGATTTTTTTTCTCCAGGTCTCCTTTTTCTAATCCTGCTTTTACTGCCGCCACAAGAAGAGATCCCTCCGTAGGATCGCCTACGATTTTCCACTCGCCTTCTACTTGTCTCAACTCGGCGTTGTTACAGAGAACGCCTATTTTCAGAAGAAAATGTAGATCGGTCACATCTGCGGGTTTGAAATCTCCCTCGGGGGCATATCCCATTCCGCTCACCTCAACGACCTTCTCGTCGACCCAAATTTTTTTAATACTCATCTCATTTCTGGTGAGCGTTCCGGTTTTATCTGTGCAGATCACCGTCGCAGAACCGAGAGTTTCGATCGAAGGAAGACGTCTGACAATCGCGTGCCGCCTTGCCATCTCGCGTACACCCAGTGCTAATCCTATCGTGACAATTGCAGGAAGTCCTTCAGGTACGGCTGCAACCGCAAGACTCATTGCTGTTAAGAGCATATCAACGGGGGAAATGCCACGATATAGGCCGAGGAGAAAGACAATGAAAACCAGGCCTATGCAAAGAAAAGTCAGAGAGCGCCCCAACTCCGCAAGACGGATTTGAAGAGGGGTCTTCTTTCTCTCCTTTGCAGTGAGAAGCTCCGCAATCTTTCCAAGCTCGGAATCGACGCCTGTTTCCGTTACAATCAAATGCCCCTTTCCGGAAAGGATCGTTGTTCCCATGAATGCCATGTTTGTCCGATCGCCAATAGACATTTCTTCTCTAGGCAATTCCGTGCTGATTTTATTCACCGGCACTGACTCTCCGGTTAATGAGGCCTCATCGGCGGAGAGACGCGCGGAGTAGACCACCCTCCCATCTGCTGGAACAAAATCTCCCGCCTCTAACATGACAAGATCGCCAAGCACAAGTTCTTTGGCGGGGATTGTCTGCAGAATTCCGTCGCGAATTACCTTGCATGTTGGAACCAGCATCCTCTTTAGTGCGGCAAGAGAACGCTCCGCCTTCACCTCTTGAACGAATCCCAAAACAGCGTTCAGGACCACAATCAAGAGAATAGCGATCGTATTTATCCACTCCCCCAGAGCTCCTGCCAAAATGGCAGCGACAATCAGCAGCCAGATGATGAAGCTAGAAAACTGAGAGAGGAAAAGTTTAAAAAGAGAAAAAGGTTTTGGCTCCGGAAGAACATTCCGCCCATACCTATCAAGGTGTTGTTTCGCCGCTTCTGAGGATAGCCCCTTTTCGAGATCGCACTCGAATTTTCTAGAAACTTCTTCTAGAGAAAAACCCCACCAGAACCTCTCATTTTCAGAATTGCTCATGTGTGAATAGTAATAATATAAATTAGAATTCTTGTGTTTTTTCTCACGACCCCTTATTTTTTTCCTTCCATTTCTTTTAAAGGGAAGGGTTTATGCGCGTATTGCATCATATGGGACACGTTTTTGGTGGAGCTCTGCTCATCGCTGGGACTACAATCGGCGTGGGCATGCTTGCCCTTCCCGTGGCAACAGGCCCTGCAGGCTTTCTTCCCTCTGTCTCCGTCTACTTCATCACCTGGCTCTTCATGCTTTGCACAGGTCTTTTGATGCTAGAAGTGTGTACCTGGATGCCCAAGGATTCCAACCTGATCACAATGGCAGGACGCCTTTTAGGTAAACCCGGAAAAGCTCTCTGTTGGATCGTGTACCTATTTCTCTTTGTCACCGTGATGATCGCGCACGTTGCCGGCGGAGGAAGCGTTCTCAATGAACTCATCGGCCGCACAATACCCGATTGGGCTGCGATGGTGATCTACGTGGTCGCCTTCTCTCCAATCGTGTATTTGGGAGCCCACTCCGTTGATCGGTTAAACCTCGGTCTGATGGTAGGCGTGATCGGCTCTTATCTGCTGTTCATTTTTGTCTCTCACGATCATGTAAACACGGATCTTTTGACCTACGCCAACTGGTCTAAGGCTTGGCTTGCCCTTCCAGTTCTCTTTACCGCCTTTACCTATCAAGTGATCATCCCTACCCTCATGACCTACATGGACCGAAATGTCAAAAAAGTTAGGTTAGCTATCCTTTTTGGCACAACAATTCCCCTGGCTGTTTACCTGGTATGGGAATTTTTGATTCTCGGCATCGTCCCTGTTGAAGGACCTGGCGGACTTATCGAAGCCGGGAAGTTGGGACACAACGCCGTCATGCCTCTTAAGCAATATGTCGGCAATGCGAACATCTTTGCGATCGGCAAGTATTTTGCCTTTTTCACCCTAACGACTTCCTACATCGCTCTTGCTCTGGCCTTCTTAGACTTCTTAGCAGACGGCCTGAAGATTAAGAAAAAAGGGTTCAAAAAGGTGTTTCTTTGCCTGCTCATCTTTGTTCCTCCAACTCTGATCGCACTAACCTATCCGGACATCTTCCTCAAATCATTGGGATATGCCGGCGGAATCAGCTGTGCAATCCTCTTCGGACTCTTCCCCCCTCTCATGGCTTGGATCGGAAGATACAAGAAGGGGTATGCCGAAAAAGGATCTGAACTGATTCCTGGCGGCCGTCCATTCTTAATCCTGCTCCTTCTTTTTGTAGCCCTGGAGCTTGCGATTGAGATCAGCCAAGAGATCATGAAATTCTAGAAAGTCGCTCTTGAAGTAGTGCTTCAGCAGCGACTGGAAAGAAAAGCCTTCTCTAAGTAGTGTAATTTTACACACTTGGAGATGGCTTGTGTCTCGTTTTTATATCTCTGCTTTTGTTCTGATCTGCTCGCTGTTCTACTTTGCCGATGGACATTGCAGACGTGGTTGGCGATTTGAGATCTCTCCTGAGGAAGAGGCGCGAGACGGTCCCTGGTTCACAGGATCCCTCCTTGCTCCTTCTGCACACGTAGTTCCTCCTGGATACTTCAACTTGGAACCCTATCTCTTTGTTACCGACAACTACGGTGCCTATGACGCAGACTGGCATGGCCATTCAACACCTACAGCCATTCAATTGAATCCCTTGATCTCCTTTCAAATCGGGGTCGCTAACAACCTCGATTTTCAAACCGCCCCTCAAATGTTTTATACCAGGAAGCAAGGGAAAGCCTCTGCACAATTTGGCGATTTTCCAGTTGGTTTCGATTATCAGCTTTTAAAAGATCGGAAAGGGGGGTGGTGGCCTGCCATTAAGATCGCGATCCGCGAGAGTTTCCCTACAGGGAAATATCAGAAACTTAATCCACACAAAAATGGAACCGATGGAGTCGGGTCTGGTGCCTATACGACAGGTTTTGGTCTCGCTTTTTCACGCATATTCCATTTTGGGGGTGTTCACTTTCTCAATTCCCGTCTCAGCTTCTCGTATAACGTCCCTTCCAATGTGCATGTGAAAGGGTTCAACAGCTACGGCGGCGGGCATGGAACTCGAGGCACAGTCCATCCGGGAAATACTTTCACAACCATTATCGGCTTGGAATTTACCCTAGCTTTGCACTGGGCTCTCGCTCTGGATATCGCAAATATCTACGGCAACAAAACCACCTTTTCAGGAAGAAGAGGGATAACATCAGCAGGCGCTCCTGTAAAGGTCGGCGGCCCCTCTTTTAATCAAGTGAGCCTCGCCCCGGCAATCGAATACAATTTCAATGAGTCTGTGGGCATTATCGCCGGCGCCTGGTTTACAGTTGCAGGGCGCAACACCACCCAATTCGCAAGCGGAGTGATCGCCGTTAACTGGTTTGCAAATTACAAGACGACGAAGAAGGCAGACAAATTCAAATTCCCGCAAGGGGGTAAGTTCAATTGAAGAGGTTCTTTTGCTTTTTTCTACTCCTACCCTGCTATCTCATCAGCGAGGAAACCCCTAGAAAAGAAATCTATTCCCATCCTGGAAGCGAAGAATTCCCTTGGTTAACCGGTACACTACTAGCGCCTTCAGCCTACGTCACCCCCAGAGGATACATCAACATTGAGCCGATGCTTTTTGCTGCGCAAAGCAAGGCTGTATACGACCAGCACTGGCATACACGAAAAGCGCCGAAACTTCTTGTGGTAAATCCTCTACTTGTTGTGCAAGTTGGCTTAACAGAAAACATCGATTTCCAAATCATCCCCCAAGCCTTCCATTATCAAAAACAGGGAGCTTCCTCGACAAATGTTGGAGATCTTCCTGTTGGATTTGATTTTCAAATTCTCAGTGAAGAGAAAGGAAAGTGGTGGCCTGCCATAAAGTTTTCGATCTTTGAAATTTTTCCCACTGGAAAATATGACAAACTCAACCCTAAAAAAAATTTCACCGATGCAACAGGTGCAGGATCCTATACCACCGTTCCCTCTCTGGTAATTTCAAGACTCTTTCGCATAAACAAACAACTCATATTGAATGCCTATCTAACTTTCGAATATTTCATCCCCTCTACAGTTCATGTAAGAGGCTTTAACTTCTACGGTGGAGGGTTTGGCACCCGCGGAAAAGTACGACCAGGAACAATTCTTACAACAATCGTTAGCGGAGAGCTCTCACTTACAAAGAATTGGGCCCTCGCCCTGGACATTCAACATACCAACGGCAATAAAGCCAGCTTCTCAGGAAAACGCGGAGAGAATGCCGATGGCACAATCGCAAAAGTCGGATACCGTTCATACGACCAGATAGTCCTTGCGCCTGCCATCGAATACAATTTTGATGCGACCTTCGGAATCATCGCGGGGGCGTGGTTCAGTGTTGCAGGCCGCAACGCTAGCCAATTTGCTGGCGGCGCCATCGGCTTTAACTGGTACCTTAATACGAAAAAGTCGCGCTGAGAGAAAGCCCCTGAACCGACAGATCTCCCTGAGCGCTGCTGAAAGGAGCGACCTGCCCTGCTTCACTAAAATGGAAGAGCTGGTTTTGTGAGAAGAGAAGATGCATCTCCCATCCCGCTTGTAGAAGAAGATGGTAGCGATTTCTTAAGAGTCCTTTTTCCCATTGGATGCCCGCAGCGAGATCCAGAATCGGCTTTGTCATATGAAATTTGTTGAAGAGATTGGTTCGCTTTTCCGGTTCATAGGAAACTTTCTCAGACTCGTGCACATAGACAAGCCCGCATAAAATTGAAGCGGCAAATTTGGAGTAGAGGCCAAATCCTCGTCCTAACTTGCAAGCAAAGTCGCTACCGACCCGAATCCCTGGCGCTAAAAACTTATTCTTCATGCTGACATAATCCTCTCCGCCAGGGAAAAGATTCCCCCCGATGTAGTGCAGAAGATATTTCTGACGAACGATTGCGTAACGCAAACCAACATGAGGACGCATGGTCAAATAGCGACTCAAGAAAAAAGAACGCCCAAGTTCAAGATCGATGAGTGCAAAATGAAGACGCCAGTGGGCATCGACCTCATCGACAAAACCATCTACGACTCCTGTTGGCAATATCCAGAGCGGCGTTAAATGACCCGTGTCATGAATGGGAGCACGGCTGTGAAGATGCAGAACGTTGGCTTTGATATCCCACCCATCATGCGGAAGGTAAAACCCAAAGCCCAGATCAAACCCATTATCAGGCTTGATCTGAGGATTTAAAACCTTGGCATTGATCCCTTCTGATTTGATGGCATAAGCCAGATCATCCACTTCCGTCCAGAGGTAGAGATAACCCGCTGTCACATACATCCCCCAGTCATCTCGAAGCTCTGGGCTTGCTGGAGGATTTGCAACAAGAAGTGCAGGAAATAGAAAAAAGAGGAGACCTCTCATAAAGTTCATGCGGGTTTATTCTCTTCAGAAAAAAATATTTGATCAAGGTTTCTGGTTGAGAAATCCCAGCATATGCTTAAGGAACAGCGGAAAGCTCTCTACGATCTTCGGAGGGTCCTGAAAAGGTTCTATATCTATCTCAGATACAACATCCTCTTCCTTATCCTTGAAAAGGAGGTTAAACTCCTGTGTGCGACAGTGAATTCCTCCAAATTGACGCAGACTTTCGCGCGCAGGAAAATAGGGAAGACCTCCTTGAGACGAGACCTCTCCTATCGAAGGCCTTCCTGTGAAATAAACATGATCGATTCCATAAGATTTCATATACCCAGTAAAAGCGTCTCTGAGATGTGCGTCTAAAGGGTGTGGAGACCCATTTGAAATACAGAAGGTGCCCTTTTTTCCTTTTCCAAAGATCGCGTTGAGAAAATGCACTGCTATCTCATTCATTCCCTCATAAAAGACCCCTGGAACCCTACAAACTTTAAATCCCGCTCTTGTTAGCGTCTCCTCTACACCGTTCAACCTTTCCGCAATCCATCCCCTCTGCTCGATTGCATATTCAGCGTATAATGCGAGCCTGTCCTTTTCTTCTTTAGATAGAGCGCAGGTTCGCAAGATCCTCTTCAGTAGCTCGTAGCAAAGATCTGGGTCGTGCATAAAAATCAGACCCCCAGGAGCTGGGGCGAGAAACATATCCAAATGGAAATCGACCTGTCCGTCCAAGGGGTGTCCCAATCCCAATACAGGATGTCCAAGCTCCCTCTCCATCATATCTTGAATAAGGGAGAAACCAGCAATTGTAAGCTTAGTAATGCTCTCTTGTTCCTTCGGGGAAAAGGGATCTAGGAACCCTGTCTTTTTTAAGCGCTTATGCACAAATTTCACATGCTCAGCAGCGTAATACTCTGTCCCTTGCAGACATTTCATCTTTTCCAGAAGCCTATCCTCTAATCCGCGAAAGGTGATTGCCGCATTGAGAAAAGAGAGAAGAATATTGTCCTGTCCCGAGAGATACCAGAGCCTCCCCATTTGATCGACCGCTGGAATGAGATTCCCTCCTTCAAAACAAAAAGAAGCCTCTTTAACTCCACAGATCTCCTTTTTCAAAAAAGAGAGTTTTTTTGTGTATTGTCCCTCCGCTATTGCATCCATCACATTGACGTACGGGTCATTAACAAGTTTTCGCACGATATCGCTTGTACTGGATTGATAACGAATGCGCGAAGGGAGCAGCATCTCCCCCGTAGATTTAATGATAGCCACATCTCGAATCCACGGATAAGAAAAATCCTTTTCTCTCCATGTGCGCACATGAAACCCTTCTTGCGCACCCACATCTTTTAGATTTTGTCTAAACGCATAGGTTAAAGAATCCAAATTCCCAAGAGCGATGTGTGTAAGGGTCCAGAACTTATCATGCAGCGCGTGGTTCTGCCCCATATTTTGACCGTTCAAATAAGCAAGCGGATGAAGAGGCTCCGAAACATACACAGAAGGGTGCTTAATGAGTTGATGCGGCCTAATCGGGATATATAAGCTCAATGGCGGAAATTGCTGCTTTGCCAAACAGACTAGCGTTTTATAGGCCGCTCTAATCGAAGGCTTGTGTTTGCCAAAAAGATTCTCGATCTGATGATTGATCGGTGCAAAAGAGGGATCCACCTTCTCTAGGCATCGAAGAGAATAGATCGCGAGATCACGCGGATTTTCCTCTTTATCGCTCAGAATAGCGGTGATAAAAACCTGCAAAAGCGATGAAGTTCCATCTTCTGTCGTAAGGTGTGAAAGAGCCGGATAGTTTGCCGCTTCAGGGTGTGCGTAAAGTTTTTGGAACGTTTTTATAAGGTGCTGAATTTTAGAAATCCGCGTTAGGGTGAGCTCACCCTCCTCTAAAAACCAGACATCCTCTCCCCCAAATACGACCTGTTGGAGCTTTGTAATGGCACCGCCCAAATGAGCAGAAAAATTGGATCTTGTTAAACTCAAATTTGACATAATTTATTGTTAATTTACAATAAATTATAGCAAATAATATCGATGTATATCAATTTAGAATGATTAATTTAAGAAAGCCACAGTTCCGTGGCGACCCGTGACCTTGTCACGACGGTAGGAAAAGAAGTCGTTTTTATCCGTAAATGTGCAGATCTCAGCGACTTGTATATGATGAGGGAGAACGCCCGCCTCGTGAAGCTGAATGCGGCTGATGGCCCAAAAATCGAAGTAGGTGGGTTTTATTTGAAACTCCCAAAAGGACTCGGGAAGCTCCTTGCGAAAATGGATAAATTCAGCACAGTTTGGCCCCAAACTTGGGGAGATCCCCACGAGCAGGTTCTCGGGCTTTGACCCATACTTTTCCTGCAAAAAGGCAACCGTTTTTGCATAGATGTTTTGGACACTTCCGCGCCATCCCGCATGCACGTTTGCCACGACATTTTGAAGCGGATCGTAGAAAATTGCCGCCTGACAATCAGCGTGTTTGATCAAGAGAGCGCAATTTTTCTCTTGAGTTACGAGAGCGTCGCAGCTTCCCACAAACTCTAGATCTGATACCTGACCAATTTCACATCCATGCACCTGGTGTGCGGAAACAATACTCTTCACACCGAGTATTCCCGCGATCTTCTCTCGATTCTTTGCGATATCCGTAGTCTCATCTCCAGATCCCCCGCCCACATTTAACGATGCGTAAGGCCCTCGGCTGAATCCGCCGTGGCGCAAAAAAATCGCATGCTTGAGTTTGGGCTGGTCTGCCAGAAGCTCGAATTCTAACCATTCCACACCTTGATCTTTTTTTCTCAGCATGAGACCTTGTCCCCTATGGAATCCATTGTTCGTGCGCTAGCTTACTTTGCTCTGATGATGACTTTTGTGAGTTTTTGGGTCAAACGCACCTTCTGGCTGTGGGGCTCGTTTCTTATTCTTGCCATTCTCCTTGCGCTTCAAGCCAAAATCCTCGCGCCTGTTGCGCTACTTCCCCTCGGTGTATTAGGAGTCAGCTATTTCCTTCTGGAACACAAAGTTAAGAGCCGCGTGCGCATCGCCTTGATTGGTGTCTCGATCCTGATCTCAATAGGCCTGTCGATGCATTTTTTTCCCGGCTTCAACAACTGGGAAATCGCGCATGGCCTTAGTCTGGGCAAAGGAGCCGTCCCCTACAACTTTTGGCTAAATTTCGATAAACCCTTCATCGGGATTTTTCTACTCGCCTGGACTTTACCCCTCATTCAGTCGAGCGCTGAAATGAAAAGGCTTTTGAAGATCTCTCTTCCTCTCTCTATTTTGGGGATCTTGCTCATCATGGGCCTCTCTTTCTACTTAGATGTTGTGCGATTCGATCCAAAATTCCTCCTGCTTTTCCTTCTCTGGCCTTTCGCCAATCTTTTTCTCGTTGTGGTTCCTGAGGAGGTCTTTTTTAGAGGGTTTATCCAAAGAGAGATCTACGAATCGCTACTCAAAGAGATGCCAAAACTTGCAGGAGCAAGTGCAGTGTTTCTTACGGCCCTGTTTTTTATGCTTATGCATATCTTTTGGATCCAAAGTCTTCCCTTTCTCACTCTGGTCTTCGTCGCAGGTTGCGTCTACGGTGCCATCTATCAATACACAAAGGCCATCGAAAGCAGCATCCTCTGTCACATTCTGCTGAATGTGACGCATGTTCTGTTCTTTACGTATCCGGCACTTCAGAAATAATAGACTTCTTTCGAAACTCGCTTTGCCCGAAAAAATCGGAGATTTTTCCTGTGGTCTTTATCGCATCGACGAAGCGACCTAGATAGGTCAGTGAGGAGATGCGGTAAAATCCAAAGGGAAAAGAACGGTTTTGGCGGGCGAATGGGGTTTCGAAAGAGGTCTAATATCGGGAAAAAGAAAACAGCCGTTTTCTCTTGTGGAGAAGAACGGCTGTACAAGGAAAAAAACTTATTTCGCTTGAGTAGCTGCTTTGTTTGCAGCAGGAGCTGTTTGTGTAGCTTCTTTTTTCTCTACAACAACGGCTTTTTTCTCAACCATTGTAGCAGCAGGAGCAACTTCTTTTAAGACTTTTGCAACCGCATCGTTTGGTGCAAGAGCAGCGGCCTTGTGGCCTGTTGCGCATGCGCCCGCACTAACTTGGCAAGCGGCTTCCATCGCATCTTTTCTCTGTTTTGCAGAAAACTGCGTAGAGAACACTTTGCGGTTCTGGTCGTTCAGTTTTGCAGCAAATGCGAGCTCATCAGCTGTAAGAGCTGTTGCGCTCTTCTCTTGCTGTTGTGGTTGCGCTGCTGGAGCTGGTTGATTTGCAGAAAGTCCTGCAAACATGCCAACTGCGGCGAGAGTCATAAAAATTTCTTTTTTCATTGTTTTTCTCCTAAAAGGTTCTAAGTGAATTGTCACTTAGTATCGATGACTGTAAGGCGCAACCCCCATTTTTGTCTAGAGAATCCCCGGAGAGACTGGAACTAAAACATTCAAACTAATCTAACTTTAATGGGTCGATTTTGCCCGTGCATACCCCTTTATTTGGAGGGGCAGCTGGGACCTTTGCGTCCTTGAGATCGCGGGCCCATGGGCATCATAATGTTGTTCTCTTTAGCGACCTTTTCCACGGCTTGGTCGTTTGTCATAAGAACCCCATCATCCCCCATCTGTCCAGAGGTTTCCATGGCGCTTGTTCGCATCGCTGTATCAAACTTGTTGCAGAACACCATCTTTTGAGGGAGGCTGAGCTGTGTTGCAAAATCCTGCTCTTCCAGAGTCAGCTGGCTGCAATCTATCCTCTGTTGTATCATCGGTTTTTGCTGATTGGGTTGGGGCTGGCTTCCGTTCATTTGAGGCCCGCCGTTTGCCGGGCTCTGGGCAGCAAAGCAAAAGAAACCGGCAACGGTAAACAGAACGAAATCCATTCCACGTTTTGACAACATAATTTTCTCCTTGGGAGGTATTAAAAAGTTAATTCGTATTGTCCGAACTATATGAGTTACATCAGAATTAGTCAATTTGTCGGGTTCCTTTACATATTTGTCCCCTTTCAGCTATGATCCCTCAAAGGATCTTTGTGTTATTCCCGCAAGCGATATGAACATCTTCAAATCTAGGAGCCTCTGGCTCTTGTGGCTCAGCCATCTCTTCATGGACTTCTTCACGGGTATTTGGCCCATCTATAAAACATTGGCCAATATCGATGTTGCCAAAGCGGGGCTTATTGCGGGTATTAGCGGGTTCATTGGAGAGATCTTTCAGCTCGCATTTGGTTACCTCTCCGATCACGGCTATCGAAAAAAAGTGTTGATTTTGGGCCTTATTCTCGCCTCGACGATTATGTGGATCACCTTCGTCGACGGAATCCTACCCTCCTTTTTCGTGCTGCTGCTGCTCATGCTCGGTTCCGGTTCTTTCCACCCCGCAGCAGTCGGTATGGCAGGCAACCTCGCAGGAGAGAAAAAGAGCTCTGCTATCCTTTTCTATGCTTCTGGCGGCGCGATCGGTCTCGGGATCTCTCAACTCGTCTTTACAAAATTCCGAGAGATTTTTGGTGGTCACGCCATCATCATTCTCGTTCCCCTTATGGCCGTTCTTTTCATCCTTATGCTGCACAACTTCCCACGGCAAATATATGCAAAAAGAAACCTCTCTTTCCGCGGCTTCTTTGAGCCAATTATGCACTGCCGAAAAGCGCTTTCTCTGCTTTACCTCTCTCAGGTTGCCGTGCAAGGGCTTGTCCTATCATTCACATTTCTCCTCCCGGATATTTTGAGAATGCGTAGCTGCCATAGCTGGTTCTGCATGGGCGGAGGGCACCTCTGCTTCGTTCTCGGCTCTGCGATCACGATGGTTCCTGCAGGATGGTTGTGTGACCGTTTTGGACAAAAAAAGGTCCTGCTCACCGTCGTTGCGCTCGCGAGCATCCTCTTCTACGTCTTTTTGACCAATCCCCCTCCTACCATCGGAGGAACCGTCCTACTACTTGGATCTCTCGGCTCGGTTTTAGGCATTATCAATCCCATCATCGTCTCCTGGGGAAGCCGTCTCGTCCCCGAGAGCCCCAGCACCGTTTCTGCAATCCTCATGGGATTTGCTTGGTGCTTCTCTAACCTGGGCCCCACCTGCGCAGGGTTTTTGACCAAATTCTATAATGAAGACCCCTACCTCAATGCGATCGGTAGCTTGGGAGCCCTTCTTTTCTTGGTTTTCTTTTTCGTGTTCTTCATGCCCCGTCCCGCTCCTGCTCCCGTCGCTGTAAAAGCCGTGAACGAAGAGATCACCTAATAGCATAAGTGATGAGCGATGAATGGTGAACGAAAAAGAGGAGACAAAGGATCCTTTCTTATCTTCCTAATTTCTTTAATTCATTACTAAGCATTCATGAACCTATCCTAATAAAATCCCCCTTGATATTTCGGTTCTTTTGGCTAGATTTTCTAAATTTTTCCTTGGCTGTAGTTTTTGTAATACTGCCTTCGGAAAAATTTAGAAAATCTGTCTCAAAATCTCTTCGGGGATTTTATTAGGATAGGTTCATCGATCATCGTTTTTTTCTGCGTTTCCCGTTCCCCTCTCTTTCCCTCTTCCGTTCATCATTTCTATTTGGGGTATTAATAGCGATTTCATAGAATTCGGCGTGGGGGTGAAAAAATGGAAAGACCCGTCGAATGCGGCCATTGTAAAAAACCGACCAAAGTCGTCTACAAAGAGATCATAGGCAAGACGATCACCTGCACGAACATGTGCGGCGACTGCCCTGTATTTGAACAAAAATTACATGGAGAGCCCCACCCCATGAAACCCGAGGAGGGCCGCCAAGGAGCAGGCCTCTCCTGTGGGAACTGCTTAACGACGCTTGAATCTGTAAAAACCGGAAATCCTCTAGGTTGTTTTGAATGCTACAATGTATTTTCAGATCTGCTCACCTCGCAACTGATCGAATCCAATAGCGTTCCTGCACGCCTTAAAAAGAGCCTGTCGATCAAACGTTCACAAACTCTACATCTTGGGAAACCTCCCGGAAAAACAGTCACGATTGCCGCCTCCTCTCGCATTATGGCTTTGAATGAGGCCCTCAATGAAGCTTTGCGGCGCGAAAATTACGAGGAAGCCGCACTCCTACGCGATCAGATCAAAGCGCTCACCGAGAAACCCGATGAAAGAAAAAACTAATCTTCCGCAAACGCTACTTGAGCACACGCCTTGGAAAGAGGATGTAAATCCGATCTGGCCTGCTTCGCTCTTTGTCCTTCACCGCAATTTAGCGCGGTTTCTCTTTCCTCCAAAACAGGTCCAAGAAAAGGCTTCTCAAGTTTTGGAGCAGATAAAAGGGGCGCTTCTCTCTACCTCTCTTATCGATCAGCCCCTTCTCTTGAAAGCTGGAGACCTCTCCCCCGTCGACAAGGAGTGCCTCTTTGAACACTACCTTTGTCCAGAGAGCTTTCAGAACACCACTATCGGTCAGGGATTTGTCATCGATGGGTCTTTCAGATTTCTGGCTCTTCTCAATATCGAGGACCATCTGCAATTACAACTCCTCGATACAAAAGGAGAGTGGGAGAGCGCATTCGGCAACCTCTCTAAAATTGAAACAGAACTAGGGGAGCGCCTCGGCTTTGCCTACTCACCAAAATTTGGCTATCTCACTTCCGACCCCAATCGCTGCGGAACAGCTCTTAGCGTCTTCATCTATCTTCACCTTCCAGCTCTTGTTCATACAGGTGAACTTCAGGAAGTTCTGATCAAACATCAGACCGAAGAGGTTGTTGCCATCAGCATGGAGGGAACACTCGAAGAGATTGTTGGAGATATCGTTGTTCTCACAAACGCCTTTACAGTGGGAATTTCCGAAGAGAATATCCTGCGGAGCCTACACGCGACCGCCACAAAGCTCTCTGCTCTTGAGAAGAGCGCGAGAGTGAAACTGAAAGGAGAGGCCTCTTCCCATATCAAGGATGAGGTGAGCCGCGCATTTGGCCTTCTCCGCCACTCTTATCAGCTGCAAACCAAAGAGGCGTTAAATGCCCTCAGTCTCCTAAAGCTGGGCATTGATCTCGGCTGGATCACTGGCATCACCGATAGCGCTTTGAACGACATCTTCTTCAAATGCCGCCATGGGCATCTCTCCCACCTCTTCCAAGAAAAGAGCCTCGATCCCGAAGAGATCGCCCACCGCAGAGCCGAATTTCTGCATAAGCAGCTGCAGAACGTCGAACTAAAGACCTAAAAAACATGCCTAAGGCCGGAATTGAACCGACAACCTCTGCATTACGAATGCATTGCTCTGCCAGTTGAGCTACTTAGGCAAAATCTGCTAGGGTAGGGAGTAATTTAATGAACAGGTCGTTTTTGCTCAATATCAAAGCCTTGATCCTTATGGGAGGAAGAGGAGCGCGCTTTAAGAGCTCCCTGCCCAAACAGTTCCACCTTATTGGCGGAAAAAAAATCTACCTCCACACACTCGAACAATTTGTTAAAAGCGGCCTATTTCAAGAGATCATTCTCGTCTGTACAAAAGAGTGGATTGAAGAGGTAAAGCAAGAGGTGGAGGGATATCCCGTACGCGTGATTGCCGGTGGAGAGACGCGCCAAGACTCCTCTTATCTGGGGCTTCTTGCTTGTGGCAAGGATACAGATCTAGTTGTGATCCACGATGCCGTAAGACCCTTTGTCAGTCAGAGAATTCTACTTGAGAATGTCGAGGCGTGCAAAAAATATAACGCGGTCGACACTTGCATTCCCGCAACAGACACCCTTGTGAAGACACGTGATGGAAAGAAGATCGATGAGATTCCTCACAGAGCCCACTTCATGCGAGGACAAACACCTCAGAGCTTCTCCTACGAGCTCATCTTGGAAGCGCACGAACATGCAAAAAACAAACTGCTAATAGCCACCGACGACTGCTCTCTTGTGCTTGCGTTGGGAAGGAGCGTGCATATTGTTGCCGGAGAGGAGGCGAACATCAAAATCACCACCGATTTCGATCTGCACCTGGCAGACCAACTACTCACAAACTTGGATCTGGCAGCAGGAGAGGTCGTTGTATCTGATGCGCCTCTCGTAGACATTTTTCACGAGAGCAACCAGACAGCGGATGGCTGTGTCGATGCCTACCACTCCTCCTCTGAACCCAAAACAAACGACATTTCCTAGGTTGGACTCATCCACGATAATACCCAACGCAAGAGTCGGAAGAAAAAGAAGAGCCGCAATCAGAGGCCGCACCACAGCTTCGACAAGCGCTATAACTCCAATCATTAGGTAAAGCGGCTCTGCAAGAGCTCTTCGAAAGACATACTCCTCATTCAAACGTTGATCGGATGAAAGGTTGCGGAATTTTGTTAACGCAGCTGTTAAAGAAGCAGCCGCTGAGACATACAAAAACGATTCCGCACGCATGACGCGACTTCTTTCTGCACGCACACACATTTTAGAAACTCCCTGGCGAAAATTGGGATCGTGCTGAAGCTTGGGATCCTGGGACCGATGCGAACAGAGCGGTTACCTCTCTCTGATCCAACTCACTAGCTTCATGGCCCTCACTGATAGCTAGCGCAGTAAATGGCATCTGATCTCGCCAGAGATTTTTCACAAAGCCGACGACGCAACGCAAAGCAGTGTCAAACTGGTCGGGTATGCTAAGGAACATCTCTGAAATATTTCGATAAGGAATATGACAATCGCAACAGACCACGGCTGTGAGTGTTCCCCATAGGGCCATCACAACTCCCAGAACAAGACGCACCACCGCTTCAACAAGTGCTGCGACAAAAAGCAGAGGATAACCGATCGCACCTACACCGCGTCTTCCTATCGTTGCAAAGCCGCACCCCTCGCTACCGCGCGATGCATTGCGATACTCCGTAAGCTTCACTACCCAAGTCCGCGTCAAAGAGCGCTCTTGGATCGTGCTATCTCTTCGTACATCTCGGTCTGAAATCTCAAGACACATCTTCAGCTCCTAGAATTTCCTTTTTCAAGGAAAAATGGTATCTGAAGATCTTGAAAAGAGACAGAAGTTTATATTGCCTCTCGATTAGCAGAGGGACGAGAATTGATTGATTAAAAGTATTATTTATTCAGCGTGCTCTACAGCGTGCGGGCTCTGTCCACATAGTTGCAAATCTGTGAATCGAAGATCATCACGATAAAAATTCTTCACAAAACCCACTCCGCAACGAACAACCATTTCGAGACCACCAGCTGCCCCCTTTACTCCAATGGTATAAATGGCATTTAAAGCAGACCCTTTGTCGCAACATGCCCAGAGCAATGAAGGAATAAGAGCAAGAAGAGCAAATGCCACGCGTGCCGCTACTTCAACAAGCGCAACGAGAGCAAGCGTTGGGTAACCAATAGCGCCTAGCGATCTTTTAGCAAAGGTGCTGTCTAATCGACTGTCTTCATCATTGCGAAGCTCTGTAAGATTATAGATCCAGCGTGCGGTTCCAAAGTTAGAAGAAAATACACAATCCTCGTCAGATCCATCAGAAAAAAAACGAGAATTTTGCTCAACTTGGTCGTCACTTATTGGAAAACACATCTTAATTTCTCCAGTTAATTGGGAATATTGTAATTTGTTTCAGGTTTTGAATAAATAAAAACAGTAAACTATTAGTAAAAATAAATTTGTTTTTATTCGCTTTCTTCCGAAGAGCAGTCCCACTCACACCCTAAAGATAGCTGCTCTAAAGTCATATCGCTCCAATTGAAAGGGCTAATAACAAATCCTTTAATCGAACGGGTAGCGATCTCTTCTGCAAATATTACACTAAGCGCAAGCGTCTCGAAAACCCTATCAAAACCTGCTGGCATCCCGCAAAGCAGAGAGGGAATAACAGCAAGCAGGCAGAAAACAGCACGAACTACACCTTCTACAAGAGCAGCGATAGCAACAGCAGGGAATAAAAGCTCTCCCCCAACGATTCTCGCAATACCCGCTATATTCGTAGTCTCATCATCACCATTTCTAAACTCTACTGCTCCACGAAGAAGCTGCGGCGCATAGGGCTGCTCAAAAAACTTATCCCATTGGTAATTGTTAAAATCACCCGCATTCAAAGCTACGCACATTACCTCTCTCCTGTAAAAATTTTAGTAGAAGAAGATAGCGAACAGAAGTTTTTGCATGAAGAATTAAAATTAAAATTGCTGCTTAGAAAATTTTTCAGCAGAGTTGGATTAGAGGCAAAACAGTGTTATCGAGCGACTGAAATACCAGGATAAGAAGGATAGAAATGATATGAATGATCCAGGAGAAATTTTAATTTTTTCATCCTCCTTATCATTTCTATCCTTCTTATCATGTAATGTGCTGCACTCTCACACGCCCCATCCGTAATCTTGGTCGTTTTCTTCACTGTGGCACGGAGTGCCAGTAGGGATGATTCAAATTCTTTTCGTAATTACCGGTCTTTTCGTTATAAACCCTCACTGGCGAAAGATCCTCACCATAACGGAGCTGAAGATACTCTTTGGTTTTGTTGGGAACGAAGACCTCAATCCCGTCGAGCAGCGCAGGTCTTAGGGGGAATACAACCGAAATTGGTGTAGGAATCTTGTATCTGCTCTCATGCACCTTCCACGATTTGAGCATGAAGGCGCTCTCCTCGTTAGAAAGAATGTAGCGTAACATGCCACTCTCTTCATCGACCGCAAAATGGTAGATGTCGATGAGCGACTTTGTCGCCTTAACATAAAGGCGCAAATAGGTCCCGGGACGACTCCGGTTGGACCAGTCTTGGATCTGATACAGCTCCGGATCGAGCTCTTTCAATGCCTCTTTTGCGCGGGCATGATCGGGCTCAAGAATTGCCACATCGATATCGACATCCCAGGGAATCACACCTCGATGGCGATAGACCCCCAAGCAGGTTCCGCAATCGACCCAAAAGGGAATCTCATATTTTTTAAAGAGTTCGGCCATCTTCTGCAGAGCAACTTTCTCCTCGTAAAGATGATTCTCATCTCCTGGGCGCCGTGCATAGATAGGCGAACGCAACCCCTCTTTAATCGCCGCTCCAAAAGCGAGCTGATGTAGAGGTTTCGGAATGTGATGAGACGCTGATGGATGCGTTAACGTCGCCGCGAGTTTCAGCGGCAAACCTGCCACAGCACTGATTGGCAAGGCGATGAATGAGAGGCTACTTTTAACGAGAAGATGCTCATCATAGTTGAATCGCAGGGAGCTATCTCCGCTTCCAGTCCGCGATTTTGCACCAAAAATGTAATGCATAGGAGCTAGAAGCGTATCTGCAATATGCTCTACGCCTTTTGCATTAGGAGATGCCTCATTGAGAGGGTTGTCTTCTACAGCCAGATGATAGGAAGCGATAATAGGAAGAGAAAACTCTGCTAGCCATGCCACAGTTTTCTCCAGAAACTTCGTGATAATTGGACCACTCATCTCTTCTACAGGCATGGCCTTCTTTACGCCTCTTCTTAGTCTCTCCAATTTCGGGGACTCGTTGCATGTTAAATGCAACCGTCGCGAAAGTCAATCCAGTGATTTATACAATTAACACCTAAAACCACAGCAACGCAAATTTAAATCTCCTGGCAGAAAGTCCCGATACAAAAATGGATTTTTTACAAATCCAACCGCTAGAGAAGCTGGTGCAGATAAAGTGAATTTCACAGAGTAGGTCAAGTCTTCAACTACCATCTCAAATAGCCCCGGAAAACAGAAGTCAAAGAGAAATGCGGGAATTGCTGCGAGCAAATAGATGATTGAGCGCGCGACTCCTTCCACAACAGCCGCCAAAGCAACTAAAGGGAAGAGGGGCGCAGCAAAGATCTTTCGAGCAAAAGTTTCAAGGTAGGGTAGTTGTTGGTATCTTTGTCCCGCACCCCGCCCAGGCTCTACCCCATTGCGAAACTCCAGCGTTTTCCCTATTAGACGTAATGTGCATGGGCTATGGAGAAAATCCACGAAAGCGTACTCCTCATCTAGACTATGCCCATTCCCCTCATCATCCATTCTCATGCGAATATCTAAACACATTGGTTTACCCTCACAAAAAATATTTCCGAAAACAATACCGTGAACACAAATTTTTCGCCGAGCAGAATCTATGAGCCCGGTTGCAACAGCGATCTGGCTATATGTAACAGGTGACTCAGCAAGTCTGTCGCGATCTAGATGTCGATAAAAATATTGATTTCTCTCTGCAGCCTGTGGAAAAATCGCGCAACTCGAAAATCAATATTCTCAGGAGGACACGTGCAAGGCGAAATCATAAAAAACCTACAAAGTCGTTTTGATGCTTTGGCTCAAAGAATTCCTGAGGAAGAGATTGAATTTTGGTTCGCCCGAGATCTTCAAGAGCCTCTAGGATACTCGCGCTGGGAAAATTTTATGACTGCTATTCGACGAGCTATAGAGTCATGTCAAACAACGGGTTATGATCCTGATGACCATTTTCGTGGCGTCACGAAAATGGTATCTCTTGGTAGCGGAGCCGAGCGAGCTATTGAAGACTTCATGCTGACACGTTATGCCTGCTACTTGATTACTCAAAATGGCGACCCACGCAAAGAGCCTATTGCCTTTGCCCAAAGTTATTTTGCCATTCAAACGCGCAAGCAAGAACTGATAGAAGCTCGCATACGTCTGCAGGACAGATTGGATGCCCGCGAGAAATTAAGAGCTTCAGAAAAAATGCTTTCCCAAAATATTTACGAGCGCGGCGTGGATGATGCCGGCTTTGCTTTTATCCGCTCTAAAGGAGATGCCGCTCTTTTTGGTGGTTATTCGACTCAGGCAATGAAAGCCAAATATGGAATCATAGAAAGTCGCCCTCTTGCCGATTTTCTGCCAACATTGACCATCGCTGCTAAAAATTTAGCGACAGAAATGACTAATCACAATGTGATACAGGATGATCTACAGGGGGAAAGTGAAGTAGTCGGAGAACACGTTCAAAACAACTTGAGTGTACGCGAAATGTTAGGAGCTCGCGGTATTAGGCCAGAGCATTTGCCTCCGGAAGAGGATGTTGCGAAGCTTGAGAGACGTGTAAAATCCGAGGGAAAAAAATTGGTCAAACAATCGGGAAAGCTACCAAAGTTGATAGAGGAATAGTCTTTAAAATTCTGTCTCTCATGTCAAAAAAACCAAATTCAGAAACACCTAAGCTGCGTCTAATGATGCAACCATGGTTAAAAGAATGAGACATGATGGATTTGAACCATCGACCCCCTCATTAAAAGTGAGGTGCTCTACCGCTGAGCTAATGTCTCAATGTTGACCCCAAGGGGATTCGAACCCCTGTTATCAGAATGAAAATCTGGTGTCCTAGGCCGGGCTAGACGATGGGGCCATTGAAAAAACAGGCAATAATCTAGTCAATCGAGGGCTTTTATTCAAGCCCTGAGATCCTAGACGGTCATGATTTCGCGCTCCTTTTGTGTAAAGAGGTCGTCGATCTCTTTGCAAAACTGGTCGGTATAGTCCTGTATCGTCTTCTCCGCCTTTTTCATCATGTCCTCTGTG
This sequence comes from Chlamydiae bacterium Ga0074140, assembly GCA_001464115.1. GTDB lineage: Bacteria > Chlamydiota > Chlamydiia > Chlamydiales > Rhabdochlamydiaceae. The sequence continues at coordinate 471,779 of LNES01000006.1, forward strand.
AACTCACCGTCTGCCTTTAATTTGCGGACCTGTTCGTTGCCTTTGCGACGGGTATCGCGGATCACAATTTTTGCATCCTCCGCCTTTTTCTTCCCCTGCTTGGCTATCTCTTTGCGCATATTCTCGTCCATGGGAGGGATCGTGATGCGGATAATATTCCCTTCAAGGACGGGCTGTATATTTAAATTTGCCTTCTCGATGCTCTTTGCAATGGCAGCGGCGGTCTGAGGATCGAAGGGAGAGATTAGCAGTTGTCTGGGCTCTGGAGCAGAGATGTTAGCTACCTCTTTGAGGCGCATTTGAGAACCATACGCTTCAACCATCACATTTTCCACGATTGCAGGATTGGCCCTGTTTGAACGAAGACCTTTCAAGTCCTGCTTGAAATGGTCAACTGTGGCGCGCATTTTTGTTTTGATCTCGTCTGTGACGCTCATGATCTTAGTCTCCTTCTACAATTGTGCCGCCGGTTTTTTCGCAGACGGCTTTTAGCATGGCCCCTTTTTCGAAGAGGTTAAATACATAAATGGGTATGCGATTTTCACGACAGAGTGCAATGGCTGTTGCATCCATCACCTTAAGGTTTTTGGTTAGGGCTTCGGAATAAGAGAGGTTCGTGTACTTGGTCGCTTTAAGATTCTTTTTGGGATCATCGCTATAGACACCATCGACCTTGGTTCCTTTCAAGAGAATCTCCGCTTCCATCTCGCTTGCTCGCAACGCTCCCGCAGTATCTGTTGTGAAATAGGGATTACCTGTTCCCCCAACAAAAATTACAGGCATCTTCTGTTCGAGACACTCGATCGCATGTCCCCAGATATACTGATCCACGATCGAATCGGTATTCATCGCGCTCATCACGCGGCTATGGACTCCAATTCTCGCAAGAGACTGCTGAAGAATGATGCCATTGATTGTCGTAGCAAGCATACCGATATGATCCGCTGGCGTTCTTGCAAAACCGAAAAGCTCCGCCTGCGAGCCGCGAAAGATATTTCCTCCACCAACGACAATGCCGATCTCGACACCTGCGTCATGCACCTCTTTAATCGCCTCAGCAATCAGCTCACAAGCTCCATGCTCGATGCCAAACTTCTGATCGCCCATGAGAGCTTCTCCAGAAAGTTTGAGCAGAACACGCTTGTACTGCGGTTTGGATGGCATGAAAAATCTACTCTCCCACCTTCCAGCGAATGAATCGATTCAGAACCAGTTTTTTTCCGAGGCGTTTGGACTCATTTTCCAAAAGCTGCGTAATGGTGATCGAGTTGTCTTTTACATATTTCTGCAAAAGTAGACAAACCTGATCGTAGAACGCTTTGAGTTTTCCCTCTACAATCTTGTCGACGATGTTCGCAGGCTTTCCCTTCACCTGTTCACGCGCAATCTCCTCTTCGCGCGCCTTCACATCTTGTGGCACCTCATCAGGACGCAAGTACTCGGGGGCTTCTGCTGCGATGTGCATCGCGATGTCACGAGCAAGAGCCTCTTGACCAGCACCTCCGCCAATCTCTACGAGACAGACGATCTTACCACCCATATGGGAGTAGATGCCGATAGAGACATCTGGGGATTTAGGAACAATTGTGAGACGTTTCACCTTGATGTTTTCGCCCAAGCTCTGCATAACGAGAGCGCGGTATTGATCAATAGTAATATTGGAATCTTGTTTGCTCTTCTGATTTAAAAAAGCTTCCAAAGATGTGGGTTTTGTCTCTACTGCATCTTTGCAAATCGCTTTGACAAACTCTGCAAACTTCTCATTCTTGGTGACGAAGTCGGTTTCAGCGTTGACTTCGAGAAGCGCAATCGTGCTCTTCCCTTCATCGTAACCGATAAGACCCTCTTTGGTCTCTCTTCCTTCTTTCTTCACCGCGCTTGCCATGCCAGCTTTGCGAAGGATGTCGATGGCGCGCTCCATGTCTCCACCTGCTTGATCAAGTGCTTCTTTGCACTTGCCCATGCCAACACCAGTACGCTCGCGCAGTTCTTTTACCTTTTCCGGTGTGACTTGACTCATGGGGCCTCCTCATCGATCTCAGACTCTAAGATCTTTTCACCCAGCTCTTCTCCAGGATGCTCCTCTCCAGTTCCTCGAGAAGGGAGTTCTGCCCCCTCTTTCACGAGAGAGATCTGCATCTCTTCTTTCTGTTCTACGATCGCACGCGTAATCGCCTGGAGAATGATTTTGATGCTCTTGAGAGCGTCATCATTACAAGCAATCACGTAGTCGATCGGATCAGGATCGCAGTTTGTGTCGACAAGGGCCATGACAGGGATACCGAGCTTGTTCGCTTCAGCAACAGCGATATGCTCGTTGCTAGGATCGACGACAATAAGAAGACCTGGAAGCTTTCTCATCGCTCGAATGCCCGAAAGGTTGCGCTCGAGTTTCACATGCTCTTTGCTAAGAACTGAGAGCTCTTTCTTTGTAAAACCTTCTCCACCAGAAGCGATTCGTTTTTCGATGCGCTCCATCGTTTTTACAGACTGACGAATCGTCGAAAGATTTGTCAGTGCTCCACCGAGCCAGCGTTCGCAGACATAAAACTCGCGGCACTCTTCGGCGCACTCACGCACGACAGCTTTCGCCTGTTTTTTGGTGCCGACAAAGAGAATAGATCTGCGACTTGCAACGGTCTCTTTTACGACCTCTACTGCTTCGCGGATCTGCTGCATTGTCTTTGCTAGATCGATGATGTAAATTCCGTTGCGCTCTTCGAAAATGAACCGTTTCATTTTCGGATTCCAACGGTGTTTCTGGTGCCCGAAATGGGCGCCACTTTCGAGAAGATCCTTAATGGTGATCTCGTTTTTTGTCTTTGTATCTGATGCCAAGCCTTGTCCCTTTTATGTTGACCACGGCATCTCTCCCTGAGGAGAGATTTCGGTCTTGGTTAAAATTTAGTCATCCTTGAAACGCTTCAAGCTGACTGGTTTGTAAAACAAGCGCCTGATCAGAATCGAACTGACACAAGTAGCTTGGAAGGCTACGGTTCTACCATTGAACTACAGGCGCGTAGGCAATACGTTTTACCCCATCGCCCCCATTTTTTCCAACGAAAAACACCATCGCCGTGTAAATCATTTTTTCGTTGCTAAGCTAGGCAATAAACTTCCGGGGGAGCTCCAGAGACATGTCGGGAACACGGCATTCCATGTCCGTGTTCCCCGCTGGCCCTCTTGCGCCTCACCTCGCTTTGCCAAATCCCGTCCTCGGAGGCGGGGTGTGCAAAGCACTACCCCGCACGCTCCGCTCTCCTGCGGTGGGATTTTGCTGCGCGATCTGAGTCGGAGGGCTGCTCGCGCGCTCACCTCCCCAACCCTTCGGGTTGGGCCCCCTCCTCGCGTCGTCTCGCAGTGCTTGGCAAAAAACTCCGAAAACAGCCTGGAAATCTTTGCCTCATTCTGCGACATGACACGGAAGGGGCCCCGCTGCGACAGCAGCGGGGAGGGAGTGCTTGTCGCAGCCCATGGCTTTAAGCTGCAATGAGAAATCGAAGCGCAGGAGAGCCGAAGGCGGGCGGGGTAGTGGCAGATTAAAGCTCAAGAGGGCAAGCGGGGAACAAGGACACGAAGTGCTTTGTTCCCGACATGTCTCTAGAGCACCTCAAAGAATTTCCCAACTCATTAACCATTAAAGAGAACATCGTATATTGTAAAATCTATGATCGATCATAAGATCCCGGTGAAGGCCAATCGGGTGTTAAATGTTATTTTGGTTGGAATGCTGCTGATCCTGATTCGGGTCTGGTATCTGGGGGTGATCCAGCATGAGCACCATCTGGAAGCCTCTCGCAAGCCGATGCGGCGGATTCTAATCGAAAACGTCGAACGCGCAACGATTCGAGATCGTTTTAATACCCCACTTGCAGTCAATAAAATCCGCTATGACGCCGCCGTCTGCTTCGCACAGATCCGTCAGATTCCCCATATCGAGTGGAAAAAAGATGAGAAGGGCAAATGGGTACGCCACAACGCCCGTATGGCCTATGTCACCAAGCTCGCAGCGCTTATAGGCGAAGAACTGAAGATGGATCCCATCTCGATTGAAGATACTATCATGGGAAGAGCATCCCTGTTTCCACACACACCTTTTGTCATTAAAGAGGACATTTCCGAAAGCGAATACTACCGATTGCGTATGCTCGAAAAAGATTGGGTGGGCATCCAAGCCAAACGCTCCTCTAAGCGCTTCTACCCATTAGGAAAGGTGGCGTGCGATGTTCTCGGCTACTTAGGACCCATCAGCCAGAGAGAGTATGTTGCCATTGCAAGAGAGATCGAAGAGCTGCAAACCTATCTCGCTGAAAGGGAGGCCGGCCAATTAATCCCACTTCCATCGGGCTATCAAACACCGCTTGAAGTACGTAAAAGGCTCAAAGATCTCCAAGAGAGAGCCTATACGATCAATGATCAGATCGGCAAAAGTGGGGTCGAAGGAAGTTTTGATGCCGAACTGCGAGGAAGTTATGGCAAAAAAATGGTAGAGGTCGACGTCAAAGGCAATTTGATCCGCGAGCTGCCAGGCGGACGAAAAGCTCGCAGCGGCGATCGCATACTTCTTACCATTTCGGCGGAGCTCCAAGAGTTTGCTGAGAGACTGCTCATTGAACAGGAGCCGGTACGCGACCGCAAGGACAAGAATGGAGAGGTCAGACTCGATTTCCCCTGGATCAAAGGAGGCGCTATCGTCGCGCTCGACCCCAAAACGGGAGAGGTTCTTGCTCTCGCCTCTTATCCACGCTTCGATCCCAATGATTTCGTTCCGACGCGCGATCCTGAATTAAAACGAAAAAAGGGAGCAGAGCTTATCCGCTGGCTTGAAAATGAGAGTTACGCTGGTGAGATCTGGGACGGAAAACGCCCCCTTGAGCGCGAAGTTGCAAAGCAAGGAGCCTCTCCCAAGGATGAGAGTATCCTTCTTTCATGGGAGCGCTATCTCGAGCTCGTTCTGCCTGAAGAGGGAAGCGTCACCCGCGCTTTTAGCAAAATTGTCGACATCAGAACGGCTATCCGTTTGCAAGAAGCCTTATACGCGCTTCTCAGTTACTCAGCTCAAGATGATGTCTCTCTCCTCATCAATGCCCTATACGAGAGTGAAGGAAACCATCCCTCAAATTTGTCCACTTCCTCGGAGACCTTGGAAGCGATCCGCGTGCGCTGCCAAGAAAAAGGAGAAGAGTATGCAACCCATAAAAAACGGCTCGACTCCTTTCTCGCTTCGATCTCCTACAACGATGACAAGCTTCTCCTGTTAGACCTTGCCAAGCTGGTCGTGAAAAAGGAGGATTTTTCAGAACACCTTTTAAATCTTGTCGGGAACCAATCTCTCTCGTTCTATCGGCTGCTTACACAGGCTGCATTCTCGATTGAAGCCACGCTGCAGCCCTATGTGCAAGAGCTCCACCACGATCTCGATTTCACCAGCTGGAGAAAATCGCATTTCAAAGAGTTTCTCAAATTAAAAAGACGCGAAGAAAAAGAGGCGAAGCGCTACGCACGCCCCTACACAGACTACCTGGACCAGCTAGAAAGAACACAGTTCAAAGAGTTCTGGCAAAAAAACCGTTGGCTCTTTGCTTATATCTTCACCACGGGAAAGACGCCAGAGACACTTCCCTCAAATTTGCAACCCTACATTGCACAAATTCTCGCGCTCTGTCAAAAGTCGCTCCGCCTCCACCCCGCTTGCGATCGACTTAAAAATCTACTCGCAGGATGGGAGTTAGGAGATGCGCTGAGCTTTCTCCAATCGATGCACGCCCATCGAGAACTCACTCAACCTCTTTTTGGAACTTATCGAAGTGTGAGAAACAGTGCCGGAAAACAGCTAGAAAAACATCTTGCCTCCGCGTTCTACCCCTTATGCGGATTCTCCTATGCACGCTCCCAAGCATTTCGGCAATCCTCGCCACAAGGATCGGTTTTTAAACTCGTCACTGCATATACCGCCCTGAAAGAGAGATATGAAAGGACCTCGCGAGACTTAAATCCCCTCACACTGGTCGACGACCTCAAGTGGGATTCCAATCGAAACTCTTCCAAACAGATTCTCGGCTACACCCTCGATGGCCAACCCATCACGCGACTCTACAAAGGGGGCCAACTCCCACGCAGTAGCCACTCACATATCGGCAAGATCGATCTTGTTGGAGCATTGGAACAGTCTAGCAATATCTATTTCGCTATTCTTGCCGCTGAGCATATCAAAGACCCTGCAGAACTTACGAAAAGCGCAAAGATGTTTGGTTTTGGAACAAAAACAGGGATCGAACTCCCTGGAGAGACTCTCGGCCATGTCCCCGACGATGTCGCCTTCAACCGTACAAGCCTCTACTCTTTTGCGATCGGGCAACACTCTCTTGTGGTTACGCCTCTGCAAACAGCGCTCATGGCATCCACAATCGCCAATCATGGCGTCGCTCTCCGGCCCAAAATCGTTAAAGCTTTTGCCGGAAAAGAGCGCGATATCGACGAGGAGGAGTCCGTTTTTGAAACCTCCTCTTTTCTCTTCCAAGAAGAGCTAGGGCTCGTCGGCATCTCCTTCCCTCTCTTCGTCGAAACGCAAAAAGAGCCTCTTAAGAACTTTGTTGCAAATACTCCTTCAGAGATAAAGACAACGCTCGATCTACCCGACCCTGTCCGCAATCTCATCCTCGAGGGCATGTACAAAGCGATCTCCGGTCCGCGAGGAACCGCGCGCGCCGCGGGGATCTCCGCACTCCTCGCAAATCCCAAACTCATGCGCGACTTTCTCGACGTACAAAAACATGCCGTTGGGAAAACCGGAACCGCAGAAATTCTCTACAAACACTCTCTCGATCGAGAGTCTGAAGCACGGAAAGTAACCCATGTCTGGTTTGCGGGCATCTCCTTTGAAGACAGCCCGGGCAAGGAAAAGTGGCAAGATCCCGAACTCGTCGTGGCTGTTCTCCTCCGCTTCGGAGAGCGCGGAGGAAAAGAGGCCGCACCCCTCGCCATGCAAATGATCAAAAAGTGGCGCGAGATCAAAAAGGCTCACCAACAGGAGTAGTAGTAGACAGAAGAAAACTAGCGACAGGTTTCTTGTGTCGGATTGCTTTCTCCTAACCCCACCATTTGCTCAGGGTTTCACATTGATTGCTAAAGCTGCTACCTCTCGAGGGGAGAGGTAGCAGCTTAGATGTTAATAATAAACAACCCGAGGCGCCTTCATGAAAGCATCGAGTCGCTGATACGCTGCTGAGTAGTCTTGGTTTGAGGAATCCCACTCTGTAGCGAGCTTCAGGTTAGTTAATCGAGCTGCCAAGTCATATCGAGAAGCATTTGTCTCTCCGTCACTCCCTTCAAAACAGCAATCAGAATAACATTGGGCAGATGCAGCTTTTTCATTCTCTTGAATTTTCGTTCCATCACCGCAACCTGGTGGCGCCATATGTTCACCGATGCCATAAAATCGAGCTTTTTGATGGTATGCCCACCCTAAATCTCTTCGAACTTGATCAGGAACAACGGCTTTGTTTGTACCCATCGAAATATTGTGTTTTTTCTCGATAGCCTGAATGTATTGATCCAATAGAGAGAGGCCTCCGTCTATATGCGAGCGAAAGGCTTCATTGGTCACCCAGTGGGAGCTCTTGATAGCCGATACACACAGGAAACAGCCAATAATTGGCAATACACAAGCAATGGGGCTGCAACAACTAATCGTCTGTCTCTTATCTTGTCTGACGAGCTTTGCCGCCCTAGCTGAGGAATAATAAGCATGAACCAGGTCTCGTGTATTTGCGTCACTTTTTGGTAAACCCTCACACAGGCCTTTTGCCTCTACATAGAAAAGATAAGCAGCATAGTAATCTTTTCTGTTCCACGCACCGTCACCTTTTTCTATGCTCTCTTTAGCGCCTGGAGCATCTTGTTTTTTTGCGTCATAAGATCCTGATCCTCCCTGTGCCTGAAATACAGCATCGACTTTAGCTGTTGTTGGCTGAGTGGCACCCATCGAAGAGTAGTCTACCTTCGAATTGCTGATATCATTAGGACTTGTACCGAGAACAACTAGGGACATAGCGTTTCCTCCTGTGGGAAAAATTGATAAGAAAATATTAAGTATTCGTTAATTTTTTTTCAAGTTTCTTCGAGTGCCATTAAAACCCGTGTGGAAAAAGCTCAGTGACGGTAACGCACTCGGTAACGTTCACCAGTTCTTCTGCAAATTACTTTGTTAGATGGAGCTTAGAGATTCGAAGTAGCGAATGGTTGCTATGAGCCCTTCATGCAACCCAACCTTCGGCTGCCAGCCGAGCTGCGTTTTAGCGAGCGTGATATCGGGCTTTCTCTGCTTGGGATCGTCGCTGGGCAGCGGTTTGAAGATAAGCTGCGAACGCGATCCCGTGAGTTTCAGGACCTCTTTTGCGAGGTCGAGGATCGAAAACTCGACTGGATTACCGAGATTGATAGGTCCTGTGATGGAGAAGTCGACGCGCATAAATTTTATGATCGCGTCGATCAGATCATCTACGTAGCAGAACGAGCGCGTCTGCTTTCCCTCTCCATAGATCGTGATCGGCTCTCCTTTCAGCGCTTGGACGATGAAATTCGAGACAACTCTGCCATCGTTGGGATGCATGCGGGGACCATAAGTGTTGAAGATGCGTGCCACCTTGATCGGAACGCGATACTGCCTGAAGTAGTCAAAAAAGAGCGTTTCAGCGCACCGTTTGCCCTCATCGTAGCAGGAGCGAAAGCCGATTGGATTGACATTACCCCAGTAGCTCTCTTTTTGGGGATGCTCAAGAGGATCGCCGTAGATTTCGCTTGTGGAAGCTTGGAAAATTTTTGCATTTTTACGCTGTGCAAGAGCAAGCATCTGCATCGCACCAAGCACGTTTGTGCGGATCGTCTGCACAGGATCATGTTGATAGTGGATGGGAGAGGCGGGGCAGGCGAGATTGTAGATCTCATCCACTTCAAGATCCAGAGGTTGGCACACATCTCCTTCGCGCATTTCGAAGTGCGGATTTTTAAGAAGGGTAGAGAGATTCTCTCTAGTTCCAGTAAAAAAATTATCGAGGCAGATAACAGATGATCCTTCTCGAATTAATCTCTCGCAGAGATGCGATCCTAAAAATCCCGCTCCACCTGTGACTAGTATTCTCCTCACGTCATCTCCATACAAACAACAGAAAATTCACGGTTTTCTCTCTCGTCACTCCACTTCTTGTAAGGAAGAAGATCTGCTGCCTTCTCATCAAGACTTGAGACGACAATCGCATCCGCATACTTAAAAAAGATATGAGCATCTACAAATGCCGGCCGTGCCGTTGAGTAGATCAAAACTAGATCATACTCCTGCTTGAACTTTTCAAGTAGAGTTACAAAGCTTGCTCTACCCAGTAACTCGGGTGCATGTCTTGAAGTTCCTCCGGCTGGAATGAAATCAAATCCCCTTTTTCTTTCAGGAACAATTTGGGTAATGTTGCCTTCAAGATAGGGCCACAATCCAGATGTTTCATGCGCAGATACTGTCTTATCAAATGCCGCCTGGATGAGAACCACGCGCTTCTCTTGTAAGGCAAATAATTCCGCTAAATTTGATGAGTAATCCGGAAGCTTTCCTCCCACCAGCACTACACACATGCCTTTCTTTTCTTGAGATAAGATCCATTGCTGGATCCCACGTAGCGTTTGGAGATCGCTCGCATTGATCTCTTTTAAAGGGGCATGACAATAGTCTGAGAAAGAACCCGGGCTCTGCAACCCATAAAACTTTAAGCTCTCGAAAGAGAGGGGAAAGCCGGAGACAAGTCCCTGCGCAAGATAGACGAGAAAGAGAAGAGATGCTCCCAACACACCCCCTCCTACGGAGAAGAGGAGCAAAAATGAGGGGACGGGAACAAGAGGAGCTGTTGCAAGATCAATCGGTTTGGAATCGACGTGGAAAAGGTTGTGTGTGAGGTTTTTGGATTCGACCACCTTACTGATCCCCTCAATGATCCCCATGCTGAGCTCTTTCGTAAACTGCAGGTGGCTCTCCCGCTTCCATTTCTCAGGAAGACCTTCCATTTTGGCCGTGAGCTCTTTGAGCTTTTCCTGAATGAGGCTCTTCTCTTTTTTGATCAGATCCAAACAGATCGTTTGCAGAGAGAGGAGTTTCTCTTCCACCAGTCGGGCACGCACCTTTTCGAGTTCTACCGTCTGTTCCATGTGATGCGCAAGAAATGCCTTCTCTGTTCCGAGCGCCTCTTTCAAACGCACGATCTCTTTTGTACTGTGATTCTTCTCATCGCGCAGCTGCAAGGAGATCTCGGCAGCTTTCTGCACCATCGCCTGACCAACTGCATCGTGCAGAACTCCTCCCAAAGAACTAATCTCAAAGGCAGGTGCGTGAATCTGGTCACGAAAATAGATCAGCTGCCTCATTGTGCTTTGAATCTCATCGAGCTCTTTTTGATAGGAGGCGTATAACGTCTGCGCTGTTGTGAGCGTGATCCCTTCTGTTTCAGCAATCTCCTCCGGGACTCTCTTCTGCTCTCGATGCACAATGGGTACGGTGACCACTCCTTCTTCCAGCTTTAAATCCGCAAGTCGCCTTTGAAATTTTTTCTCGATATTCTGGTGAGGTGCACTCTTTGCAAGCTGCGCTTTTTTTGAAGAGATCTCCCTCTCTTCATTTGCTGCAAGATCTCGTCTCTTTTCCAGCCGTCGCTCCTCCATCTCCAGATCAAAAAGACGCGTGGTATACGCCTCTTTGGGAACGGCAAGCATTTCAACCTCTTCTTTAAGACCGATAAATCCGCTCTCTCCCAAATTCTCTTTTAGGTAAACAGCTTGATCCTGAAGTACTCTATCCAATTTGTCCGAGAGCTCGCTCTGCCGTCTTTCTAAGTAGGCAAGTTGGGCGTCGGAGAGCTCTTCGTTCTCCTGCTTTAAGTAGCTCTGGTACGCGGACATCATCTCATTGATAAAAAGAGGTGCGATATGGCGATCAGGGTGCGCATAAAAAAGTCGCAGGAGATTTTTATCCTGCTTGTGAGGCTTCACTTGAAAACGGCTGAGATGGTGTCTAACAGTGGGAATCCAGGGTGCAATCGAAAGTGGGTAGAGCTTTTTCTGTGAAAGATTTTCGGGAGCTTGATGAAGCGTGAAAGAGATTTTTCCATGCCGAAAAGGCTGACCGATTGCACCTTTGCCGAGCGGCAGCTTTTTCGCGTCGAGAAGTTCGAATCCCCCCTGCCCATGAAAACGCAAAAAAAGGGTAAGCCCCTTCTCCCCATCGTAAAAAAGATCTCTGAAAACAAAGTTTTGCGTCTCACCCTGCGAAAAACCGATCTCGGTGGAAAGGTTTCTCCAAAAGTTGGAAATATTGCGGACTAAAAAATTGCTCCCACCAACTTTTGCTTGCATGCCTAATTTTTCTACTACCATCCGCCCAAGACGCTGGGAAAACATGAGCGATGCGGCTCCCCGGTCTTGCTCTGATAACATCACGACGTTGAGCAGGTTTCGCAGCTTTCCCACATTTTCATCGCTACCTTGTGACTGCCTGAACGTGGCTGTCGCCTGAAACCGTGGCTCTTTGAAAGAGAGGTAAAGAAAGACGAGAAGAGCCGAAAAAAGAGCCGCTCGCTTGAACGCGCCTTTGTGACTAAAAAAAATCCGTTTCAAATCACCCAGGGTAAATAAGATCTCCGACGATAGGTTCATTGCACGTTGACTCCTACCGTCTTGATCCCCTTCGTTACGAGGTCAAAGCCGATGAGTGTGGGGAGAATCTGCGAAACAAAACGATTCCACTCTGTGAGCGGAGTTGCCGCTACGTAGACAATATCGCCGGGGATGAGCAGCATGCTGTCGCTCGGCAAATGGATCACATGACGCCAATTCAACGTGTAGATCTTCGGCTGCAAAATATTTCCACGAATCACCTGGATGTAGCCCTTATCACCCGTGTAAGGAATGCCTCCTGCCTCTGCGATCGCTTGTCTAAGCGTCATGAAACCATTTGGCAGATCCACAACTCGTTCTTTCCCCACCTCACCCAGAACCATCAGAGAAGCTGCAGACGCATCCGCAATGTAGATCTTATCGCCCCCGCGCATAACGATGTTCTGCGACATGTCTCCCTCTTTCATGAGCTTGTAAAAGTCGACGGGCATGAGCAGATTGTCTCGGACCATATAGCTCTTAAAAAAATTTGCCTGCGGAGGAACTTTAGCAATCGAAAGGGTCTCAAAGAGGCGCATTCTTCCATCCACAGGAATGTTGGGCACCTGAACAAGTCCTGCCAGTTCGACCTTGCGTTGGATGCGATCACGATAGGCAAGGAATACCTCAATATCCCGGATCTGGTCCTGATACTTTTTCTGAATCTTCTCGCGCGCCGCCTCTAGCGTGAGCCCTGCAACTTCGATCGCCTCTAGATCCGGAAGCACCACTTTTCCATTCGTCACACGGTAGCCGATCTGAGCTCCAATTTTCTGGACGGCCTCGCTAATATCCGTGCGGGTAGGATGATAGATGGCGATCTGAAGAATATCCCCCTCCTGAATCACATCGTGGTACTCTTCGAGATGTTGAGGTGCAAGAGATCCCAAATCTTTTCCCGACATCTGTAAAACGGAAAATTTCCCTTCTCGAATTTTATAGGAGTCCATCACGAACTCATCAGCGCCTAAAACATCGGAACCGCGATAGGGCGGGTTGGAGCAGCCGAAGAGAGCGAGAAGAGGAAATAGGAGGAGAAGAGCTCGCATATAATCGAACGTTTTTGTAAAAGAATAGGAACATCTGTATCCGATTCGAGGCTTTTTGAGCAAATGGTTAGTAAACGCATCTTTATTACAGGCATCGCGGGCTTCATCGGCTTCCATCTCGCGCTATTCCTGAAAAAAAGAGGCGATTTTGTCACCGGCTGCGACAACTTTAACTCCTACTACGACCCCGAGCTAAAGCGAGAACGGGCCCGCATCCTGAGAGAGGAGGGAATCTCCTTTTCTGAAACCGACATCTGCCAAACAGCTTTTTTGCAAACCGCCCTCGTTGAGAATGAGATCACCCATCTCGTCCATCTCGCAGCGCAGGCCGGTGTGCGCCACTCGATCAAACACCCCGAGCCCTATGTACACAGCAACCTCGAGGGCTTTGTGAAGGTGATGGAAGCCCTTCGCGCGGCGCCTAAGGTGAAGTGCGTTTATGCCTCCTCCTCATCCGTCTATGGTCTCAACACAAAAATCCCCTTCTCCGAAACCGATCCCACCGATTCCCCAGCAAATCTTTACGGAGCCACCAAAAAATCGAACGAGCTCATCGCCCACGCTTATCATCATCTCTATGGAATTCCTTTGACAGGTCTGCGCTTTTTTACGGTCTACGGACCGTGGGGAAGGCCCGATATGGCCTATTTTTCCTTCACGCGTGCCATTTTGGCGGGCGAAAAGATTCAGGTATATAACAACGGGAAGATGCGCAGAGATTTTACCTATATCGACGACATCATCCAAGGAACTGTCGCAGCCATTGATCTTGGAGCGGCTTCTGAAATTTTTAACCTCGGCAATAATCACCCCGAGGATCTTCTCACCTTGATCTCCCTCATCGAAGAGCATACGAAAAAGAGGGCTAAGATCGAGCTTCTCCCTATGCAACCCGGCGAAGTCGAAACGACGTTTGCAGACATCGCGAAGAGTCAGAAGATGTTAAAGTTCGCACCAAAAACGGGATTGAAGGAAGGGATGGGGAAGTTTGTGGAGTGGTATCTCGAAGAGAGAAAAAAGAGCTAAAAGAAAAAGCGTTTGGGGATATCCCCAAACGCTTTTTAGAAGCTCCGCCAAATAGAGATGGCGCAATTTACTGTTGGCTAGCTAACCCTTGAAGGTGTGCTACATGTTGCATGGCAAGCGCATGCTGCGCTGCAATCCGTGCCGCTTGAGCCTGAGCTGCCTCGAGCTGTTCTTTTGCAAGTCTTGCTTGTGTTTGTTCTATCGATTCACTGCCCGCCTGCCAATTCATAAATGGGAAATCATCTAGATTACAGACTCTATTAATCTCAGCGGCAAGAGCGATATTCTCTTCAGTTATCGTGTTCAGAGATCCTTGGTTTGTTGCCTCTTCGCTTTGTCTTCCATGCTCGCTATAGTATGGGAGAATTCCGAAGAGCGAAAGGTGCACGAAAAATGCTGCGATATAGGCGCATATCTTTTGCAGAGTTCCCGCATTTTCACTGCGCATCACGCTGACAATACCTTGAAGGCAACTTGGCTGGCCAATTTGGACCATTACATTTGCTGGGACCTCCACCGTAAAATTGGCTCTATCATGAAAGCTAATTCCTTTCAGTTCAGCTAGCCGGTTTGTTAAGACTGCTTTTTGGCCGTTTGCGGTGGCAACCAGTTGTTGCGCTTCGGCTGCGTTTGCTACTTTTGTAATATTAGACATACAATCAACTCCGTTTATTTATTAAACTAATAAAAAACAATTATATATATTTTAACAATTATTGTAAATAATAATTGATAAAATATAATAAAATCGCAAACGCTTGATAATTAAATGATTAGATCCTGTAGATTACTGTACAGAAGCGGGGATCTCAGGTATTCTCCCCGAGTCTGCCATCTCGTTTGTGAAAGCGACCAATTCCCGCTCTGGGAGTTTTGCTGCATGCACCTGGATTGCAGCCAAGGAGTTTGTATCACGTTGTCGTAGGAGCTCATTGACCACATTGGCCAAATGAATATTTCGTTGAGTCTGTTCAACAAATCGAGCTGCCACATTTGGGAAATCCGTCGCTTCTCTTGTCTGCTTCTCACACTCCCTTACATATGAAGAGATTCCGAAGTAAGTGATATAAATGAAGAACACACAGACGTAGGCGCAGATTTTTCCTAATGTACCCGCCTCTCGATCAAGCACGACATGTACAATGCGTTCCAGGCACGTTGACTCTCTCCCCAATGTCTCTAGTTGGAGCCTAGAAGGCACCGGAACCTCCGCCGGGTCGGATGCACGCTGAGAGCCATTTTCTGCATCAAAGTGATTGTGGAGAATACAACGGATCTGCCACGTAAAAGCACTTCCAGTGTCTCTCGCATCACGGAAATACTCCTCCGCCCCCGCGTAGGTTACATACCGTATACCACCTCGGGGAATGTCTAAATCTGGTGAAATATTTGAAGACATTGTTTCAAAGTCCTGTTTTATTGTTTAAAGAAGAAGCGCACAACAAATTTAAATTAAGAAAATATTTTTTACATTCCATCTATTAGCGCAGCCACAGTATCGCTTATTCTCTTTATGGTTTTCTCCCAAGGTTCTACTTTCCATTCCATCAATTCCGATCTATTTAGACCACAAAGCATATTCCATTCTTGTGTCATTTTAATCAGTGTTAAATTGGCGCGATGCAATCTGTTTTGGAGATGTGGGAAACGCGCGCGCTCTTCCGCTTGGGTGACTTGTCGCGCGTATTCGTTATTATAGGCAGGAATTCCAAGCAGGGTGATGTGAACAAAAAACGCGGCGATATAAGCACATATTTTTTCTAAAATTCCTGCATTTCTGTCGAGTATTATACGCACAACGCCTTGCAAACAATTTGATTCCCTATACGTTGCCAATCGAATTTGGTCACCTGCAGGAACTTCTCTACGATCAGTTGGATCGTTACCTCGTAGTTTGCATCGACTAAGAGCTTCTGTTAGTGCAGTGACGTCCGCTTCACGATTAACACATAGATCAACAGCTTCTCGATAACTAACAGTAACCAGAGCACCCATAATTAAAACCCTCTTATATTTGCAAAACTAAGGAAATATATTTTACAGTTATCACAATTTTTTAACAATATCTTTCCGCGCGGGTTGATCCTTTTTAGCTATTGATAATCAGTAGCTTGCAAATTTGACACCTTTTTTCATCATGCCCCCTTGCAGGGCAGTACTTCCTAGCAAAATAGATCATTTGGAGATGGAGCTTGTTCCAAGAGCTTCGTGGAAAAAGCCTTTTGAGGTCGCGCTCTGTTTCGACAACATTTTTTCCGCGACTTAGGCCCCAGCGGTGGGCGCAGCGATGGATATGCGTATCGACGGGAAATGCGGGTTTAGAGAAGGCTTGTGTCATGACTACGGAGGCGGTCTTATGGCCGACACCCGGTAGAGCCTCGAGTGCTTGAAACGTTTTCGGAACCTTTCCTTTATGGCGATCGAGGAGATCTTTGGAGAGCTTCCAGATCGCGCGGGATTTGGCCGTGCTCAGTCCGCAGGTTCGGATGATCTCCTGGATTTCGGGAATCGTGAGCTTAACCATCTCCTCAGGCGTGGAGGCTTTTGCAAAAAGCTTTGGCGTCACGAGGTTGACCCGCGCATCGGTACACTGCGCAGAAAGGAGCACGGCGATAAGAAGCGTGTAGGGATCGCTATGTTTTAGAGGAATCTGCGGATTCGGAAAGAGTTTATTCAGGATCCTTTGGACAATTTTCGCGCGCTCTTTTTTTGTCATTTGCCCACACAAAATTTAGAGAAGATAGCAGAGAGGATATCCTCTGTGATGTTGGTCCCGATGATGGTTCCAAGAGCGCTGAGAGCTCGTCTCATCTCAGAAGAGAGAAACTCGGGGGAGACTCCATCTTTTAAACCAGTGATGAGCATCTCGAGGGCGTCATCTGCTTCTACGAGAGCTTGTCGGTGGCGCATAGAGGTGATGAGGATCTCCTCTTTCTGAGGCGCACCATTTTGCCAGATGAGCGCGTCGATCGCATGTTTTAAATCCTCCAAGCCTTTTCTCTCTTTTGCAGAGATGCAGACGTTGGGAATGCCCTCAACGGGTCTGGGAGATGAATCGATGAGATCGATCTTATTCCACACGAGAATCGCCTTCTTCTTGCGCGCTTCCTCTAAAAGTTCTGGATCTTCAATACCACGTGATGCGTCGAAAATGAGGAGAACAAGATCGGCTTGTGCAAGAGCTGTTTTGGAGCGAACAATTCCTTCCTGTTCAATACGCTCTTCTGTTTTCCGGATACCGGCAGTGTCGATGAGGCGAAAGTTTAGCACGCCCAGAGAGAGCTCCTCTTCGAGAAGATCGCGCGTGGTTCCAGGAATTTCCGTCACAATAGCGCGCTCTTTTTTCAGAAGAGCGTTCATGAGGGAGGATTTACCCGCATTTGGGGGGCCGATTAAACAGAGAGAGAACCCTTCGTGAAGTTTTCTTCCTTCGTAAAAGCTGTTGGAAAGTTTGCTGATTCTCTCTTGGATGCGCGCAAGGATTTCAAGAACTTCCTCTTGAGAGGCAAACTCTAGCCCCTCTTCAGGAAAATCTACCCACGCCTCGAAGATCGCGGCGAGATCGGTCAGCTCTTTCTGAAATGCGGAGATCTCCTTGGAAAGGGCACCCTGAAGCTGCTGCTCTGCAAAGTGGAGCGCGAGTTCGCTGCGCGCAGAGATGAGCTCCTGTACCGCTTCTGCCTGTGCAAGATCGAGTTTTCCGTGCATGAATGCTTTGAAGGTAAATTCTCCGGGAGCCGCCGGACGCGCGCCTGCTCGTATAACGGTTTCTAACACCTTTCGAGTGATGAGACTCCCGCCATGGCAATGGATTTCAACGGTATCTTCGCCTGTGTATGAACGTGGAGCGCGCATGGGAAGAAGAAGAACTTCATCCACAAACACTCCTCTCTCATCGACAATTTTTCCAAGATGCGCCGTGTGGCTCTTGTATTCTCGTACGGGTCCCGTGAAAATTTTCTCCGCAATTGCAATCGCCTCTTTTCCAGAAATGCGAATGACCGCAACACCACCTTCCCCCGGTGGAGTCGCCACGGCCGCGATCGTCTCTTCGAGCTCTGTCGAGCGATGAACAAAATTCTGCATCTAGCCTTTAAAGGAATATTTTAAAGGGTTAATTATACCCTAGTGCGATTAATCGGGAGAATGGCAATTAACGAGAGGGCGGCGGTACCGATGAGCATGAACATCGGCATGTAAGGATTTCCTGTAATTTGGGTCAAAAAGAGAGCGAGAAATGGGCTAGAACCTCCGACGGCGATATTGCAAAGGTTATAGCCGATACCCACCCCTGAATAGCGAACAGGAGTAGGAAAAAGGTCGCAGAGAAGTTTGGGGAGAAGGGCAAACTGCACTGTTAGCGCAATGGCCATAATCACCTTCAAAGTCATGAAAACAACAAATGGCCCATGCAGCATAAAAAAATAGAAGGGATAAGAGAGGAGGATCACCAAGCAACAGCTGCCGATCCAGAGGACTTTTTTGTAACTCTTATCTGCAAGCCAGCCAAACAGCGGAAGACAGAGATTGGATAAGACGATGAGAAGGAGCGTGATTAGAAGCTCTTTACCCCATCCGGTTTTTTGCACCTCTGATGCGTAGATAGGAGAAAAAATAAAAACGAGATACCAGCCTGCTGCTGTGAGAGAGGTTAACAGTAGAGCCCTCATGAGGGGCCTTTTATATCCCGTGAGTGCGTCATACACGGGATGAGGAGAGATTTTTCCCTCTTTTTTCAACGCTTGAAAAGTTGGTGTTTCTTGAAGTTTCTTCCGCAGATACCAGCCACCTAAACCGATCAACCCTCCAAGCATGAAGGAGATGCGCCAGCCCCACTCTGCGATCTCTTCATGCGTAAAAAACTGCTCGATGAAAAGGAACTCCCCGATGCTCAAAATCGCGCCGATCTGCGAGCCAAAAAAAACCATACTCCCCATGATTGTCTGCCTTCCAGGCGGAGAGATCTCGTATAGGTAGCACATCACCCCCGTAAACTCCCCTCCTGCGGGAATCCCTTGCAGAAGCCGCATCAGCAAGATGATCAGTGGCGCCACAATCCCAATTTGCGCAAACGTCGGCACACACCCGATCACAAAAGTCGGAATCGTCATGAGAAGAATCGAGAGGATCAGGGCGATCCTTCTTCCAACTCTATCTCCAAGATGTCCAAAAAGAACCGCTCCAAAGGGGCGCGAGAGAAAGCCTATGGCAATGACGAGGAATGCTTGGATCAGCGACATGCCCGGCACGTCGGATGGAAAAAAGAGAGCTGCAAAAAGGGGCGTGAAAAGAATATAGAGATAGAACTCATACCATTCGAGCGCATTGCCGATGATGTTCGCGCCTATGGCAAGAGCAAGCTTTCTCTTTGACAGCATCTATCCTCTAAACTTTGCGCAGAGCTAGTGTGATGAGTTCCGAGAGCGAGGGCTCTTTCTCACACCCCTCTAAAACTTGCTTGATCGCCTTTTGCGATCGCGGCCATGGATAGCCCAGATTGACAAGAGCTGCAATCGCATCTTCAACCGCGCCGCCCGAGCTGTTAGAGGGCATGGAAGGAAGTTTTTGCACGCGATCCTTCAGCTCCATCACAAGACGTTCTGCCGTTTTCTTTCCGATACCGGGAATCTTCGAGAGGCGTGCGGCATTTTTTTGCGCAATGGCAAGATGCAATTCTGCAAGCTCCATGTGGCCGATAATTGCAAGCGCTGTTTTAGGGCCGATGCCCGAGATCCCATTGAGCTGTTCGAAGAGATCCCTCTCCTGTTCTGTTACAAACCCAAAATAGCGATGAGAGTCTTCTCGGATATGTGCATACACAAACAGTAGGACCTCCTTTCCCACCTGCGGCAATCGAGCATAGTTGTTGAAAGGGATGTAGAGTCGATAACCGAGGCCCCCTACCTCCACTGTCGCTTTTTCTGTTGTGGCAGCAGAGAGTTTTCCGCGGATATATTCAAACATGGATGATTTTCCTTAAGTTGTGAGCGTGACAGATGGCAAGAGCAAGCGCATCAGCTGCATCTTCGGGTGTGGGAGGCTGAGAGAGCTTGAGTAGCATTTGGGTCATCTTTTGCACCTGAGTTTTACTCGCCCCGCCATTTCCAACAACGGCGAGTTTTGCTTTTGTGGGAGCATACTCCACCACTTCGACCCCTTTTTTTGCGGCGGCAAGAAGAACCGCAGCGCGCGCCATGCCCAACTTCATCGCACTTTGGACATTTTTATAAACAAACTGGGTTTCGACAGCAACCGCATCAGGTTTATGGGTTTCGATGAGATGGATGACCCCTTCAAAAATAGTGAGATACCGCTCTGCCTGGGAGAGCTTTAGAGAGGGGCGTATCGTCCCAAAGTCTAACGGTGCATAGCCATGACTTAGGACGCGGATTAACCCATAGCCCGTGATGCGCGTTCCAGGATCTACCCCTAAAATGATCTTTTCACTCATATAAAAGATTCTGCAGAGAAAGAATAATTTTTCTCTGCAGAAATCTTGGAGACTGTCCACAAAATGTTCTACACCCCCTTTTCTAAACCTATTTGCGACCTTTTGCCCGAGACACCTCAGCCATATGCAGCTGCGCATATTGTCCTCGGTGTTTCAAGCAAAATCTCATCAAATATCTTCGTAGAACAGGGGGTGGAAAATTCCGTAGACAGTCTCTTTAAAACTTGGTATTTTTCATCTGATGCACTCACTACGCGAATTTCAACCGAAAAATATTATTATTAGGATGCCCAATTGGGTTGGCGATCTCGTCATGGCAACCCCCGTGATCAGCGACCTCCGAAGGGCGTACCCGGATGCGGAAATCACAGTGATGGCCCGCTATCCGCTGTGCGAACTCTTGCAGGAGGATCCCGAGATCAACGAACTCTTCTGCTTTAGCAAAGGGAGCACTTTTGGAAGGCGGATGGGCAAACGGAATGTCATCGAGAAATTACGCAACGGGAAGTATGATCTTGGCGTCCTGCTTACACACTCTTTTTCTTCTGCCTGGTGGTTCTGGTTAGGCGGAGTGAAGTACAGATTGGGATATAAAGGAAACGGAAGAAATTGGACGCTAACGCACAGCTCTCCTCTTCCTGAAAATGTCGCAGAGCAGCATCTCGTGATGACCTACAAGATGCTTCTCTCCCCACTTGGAATTCCTCTTTCGAATACACCGCCTAGGCTCTATGTTTCTGAAAAAGAGGTCTCCCAAGCGCGCGAACTTTTAAAGCAGCATGGTGTCTCTCGAGAAAGCCGGATCGTCGGCATCAATCCCGGCGCAACGTATGGCTCGGCAAAATGCTGGCTTCCTGAAAGATTTCGTGAAGTGACTCTTGATCTTTTGGAGGATAAGAATCTCTTCATCATCTACTTTGGCGATCAAGCAAATGCTTCTCTTGTCAAAGAGATCTGTCACGAACTCCCTCCTCGGGTCATTAATCTTGCGGGGCTCACCTCTCTTCGCGAACTTGCAGCCCTCATTAGCATCTGTGACATCCTTCTTACAAACGATAGCGGCCCCATGCATATTGCAGATGCCCTTGGCACACCCGTTGTCGCGCTGTTTGGATCGACGAGCGAGGTTGTCACAGGGCCCTACCGCAATGGAACTGTGATCCACAAGCATGTCGACTGCTCTCCTTGCTATGAGCGGCGCTGCCCCATCGACTTCCGCTGCATGAAAAAAATCGAAGCGGATGAGGTCACACGCACAATTCTTCACCTCTTGCAGTCTAAGAAAATGCATGCTTAAGAAAATCTGGAGAAAATGGGGACCCAACCCCTTCGAATGCCTATTAAAACGGGTGCAAGAGAAAAAAAACGCGCGCGTTCTTATCGTCTGGAATCGAGGCCTCGGAGATATCGCTCTAGGGCTATATGCGATGGTTGTACGCATCCGAACCTGCGTTCCTCATGCTGAAATTACATTTTTAACACGTTCAGATCTTGCGGAAGGATTTAAGCTACTTGAAAATGTCAACACATGGGTTGCACCAGATTGGAAACGGGGCTCTCACTACGATCTGAAATCCACACTCCTCTCCCTTGGCAAAAGCAGTGAAGATTTTGATCTCCTCATCGAAAAACCAGATCCTACTCATTGGGTTCGCTGGCAACTTGGCACACTCACGCCTAAGCTGCGCTGGAAAGAGGAGTGGGACGCTCTTTGCGACGACTTTCCTCTCTCTCCTGATGAAAAATATATCGCCATGCAGCCGCAAACAGAGACCCTTTATGGCTACGAAAAAAATTGGCCACTTTCCCACTGGCGCGAATTGATCGAAATTCTTACTTTAAAAACAGGAAAGAGCGTTCTGCTTTTGGGAAAAAATCCGGACACCTCTTTCGTCGCTCCAAACATCATCGACCTAAGAGGAAAGACGACTCTGCTACAAATGCTCTCACTCATTAAAAATCGCTGTTCGACTCTCATCGTTCCCGATTCGGGCGTCCTCTCGCTCTCTTATTTCTTAGATACCCCCTTTCCATTAAAAATCCTCTCTCTTTGGGCAGACCCGCGACAGGGAGTTTTGAAACAAAATGTCTCCTCTCCCAACCCACTACTCACCCACATTCCTCTTCTTGCAAAAAAGGAGGATCTGCGCAATCTCTCTGTGAGCGAGGTATTATACAATGCTTAAACAGCAGATCCTTGATTATCTCACCGCGCTTGGCCAGCGGCAACTTTTTGTCGGAGTCGATCAGCTCTCTTCAACGCAACAGGAGAGTTTCTATGCGCAGCTCAAAAAATATGATGGCCTTCTTCTGAAAAGACAAAGGGAGGCCCTTTTTCGCCCACGCCCCCCTCCTCCTGCAATTGAGCCTCTTAAAAAAATAGAGCACTCTGGAACGCCCGCATATCTATCAGTAGGAAGAGAGCTCCTTTCTAAAGGAAAGGTGGGATGCATTATTCTTGCTGGAGGACATGGATCCCGTTTGGGCGCAAGCCAGCCTAAAGGGATGATTCCTGTAACCCCGATCCGCAGCAAGTCTCTTTTTCAGATCTTTTTGGAAAAAAGTTTGGCTGCTTCGAAACAAACCGGCCACTCTCTTCCCGTCGCCATCATGACCTCTCCTCTCAACCACATCGAAACGCAGACTTTCTTAGAAAAGCAGCGCTACTTCGGACTCAAAGAGCAGAACTGCTCCTTCTTCTTGCAGGGAACTCTGCCCTATCTCGATGATCGCGGAGATTGGCTCCTAGAAGCGCCAGGCCGTCTCGCAGAGGGAGCGGATGGGAACGGAGCTGCTCTCATCAACTTTTTCAACTCAGGCATCTGGGCCAAATGGAAAGAGAGAGGGATCGAATATGTAAACATCATCCCTGTCGACAATGCACTTGGAGATCCCTTTGATGCAGAGGCGATTGGCAGCTGTCACTCTTCAAAGGTCGACACCGTTCTCAAGGGAATTGTGCGTCGGGATAAAGAGGAGAAGGTCGGTGTTGTCGGAAGCGTTAACGGGCACCTGCGCGTTACCGAATACACAGAGCTTCCCGAGAATGAGAAAAATGCTGTCGATGTCGATGGTACACTCCGATGGAAAATTGCCAATACAGGCCTCTTTACTTTTCGCATGGATTTCATCGAGGGGCTCGCCAAAAATCCCCACTTTTTTCTCCCATGGCACCTCGCTCAAAAATCCGCAGAGGTCATGCTTGGAACCTCCAAGGGGTACTTCAAGGAGAAAGTGAAAGTTTGGAAATGTGAAAGCTTCTTTTTCGACGTGCTAAATTTCACCTCGCAGGGCAGTAAACTTCTCGTCTACCCTCGTGAAGAGATCTACGCCCCACTGAAAAATGCAACGGGACAACACAGCCTCGAAGAGTTGCAAAAATCTCTCCAAAACGCCGACCGCCAAACCTTTGCAAAAGTCACGGGAAAAGAACTTCCTCCCGGCACCTTCGAATTAGATCCCGCGTTCTATTACCCCACACCCGCCCTCCTCGAAAAGTGGCGCGGCCGCGACCCCACACCTGGCTACGTCGAACCTTAAAATGTATCAACTCTATTGGAAAAAATAGACGAGCGGGGACAAGTCCTTCGGCTAGTCCCCCTCTCGCGTCGTCTCGCAGTTCTAGTTAAGAAATAAGAGGCTGAGGCAATTAAACCTGGTACTGGAGCAAAGCTGGAAGAGGCTCCGCGACGAAGGAGTGGAGAGGGAAGCGAAGCTCCAGCCAACGGCTTTAAGCTGCAATGAGAAATCGAAGCACAGGAGAGCGCAAAGCGCGTGCGGGGTAGTGCTTTGCACACCCCGCCTCCGAGCACTCGATTTATCGCAGCAGATTAAAGCTCAAGAGGGCGGCGAGGAACACGGATGCGTAGCGCCGTGTTCCCGCACGTCTATTGTGAACCTTTAAGTACTACTCAACTTCAAAACCGAGCTGACATTAATCAAGATTTGACGGTCGTAATGAACTGTGGTAATGTGACCCTCTAAAACAACATTCATTCGACCATGAAAATTGCATATTTAGGTGCAGGAACTTGGGGGTTTTGCCTCGCTTCGCTTCTCGCTTCAAAAGGCCATGAGGTTGTGTTATGGACATCCAAACCAGAATTCGCCTCTCTTCTCTCAAAAAAAAGAGAACATCCCAAACTCCACGGCTACAAAGCGGATAAAAAAGTTGTCATTACAAGCGATCTCAAGAAGGCAATTGACGGAGCAGAGCTCATTGTCGAATCTGTCACATCAATGGGAGTTCGTCCCGTTTTCGAAAAGGTGCAAGCTCTGGGCGGAGTAGAGTGCCCAATTGTTCTAACCTCAAAAGGAATCGAACAAAATAGCTGTCTTCTTCTTCCAGAAGTTCTAAGAGATATTTTCGGGGAGGAGTACAAGGATCGCATCGGCTGTCTCAGCGGTCCTAGCCATGCTGAAGAGGTCATTCAGCAGCTTCCAACTTCTGTTGTCTCCGCTTCCTATGATCCTGAGCTGATGCTTTTAATCCGCGATACTTTTGCCACCCCGTTTTTTCGCATCTATCCCAATGCCGATATTCACGGAGTTGCGTTTGGTGGCGCGATGAAAAACATCATCGCCATTGCATCGGGTATCTCCGATGGTCTGCGCTTTGGTGACAACACAAAAGCGGCTCTCATGACACGTGGACTCCACGAGATGAGAAAACTTGCCGTCACAAAAAATTGCGCGCCAGAGACTCTCAATGGTCTTTCAGGGCTTGGTGATCTCTGTGTTACCTGCTTATCTAAACTCAGCCGTAACTACGCGTTTGGAAGGCTTATTGCTGAGGGGTTAACGCCTCAAGCTGCAAAAGATAAGATCGGCATGGTCGTTGAGGGAAGTTTTACCTGTGTCTCCGCCAAACAGCTCGGAGAGAAAGCTGGCATCGCCGTTCCGATTACCTCAGCTGTCTGGTCGATTCTCTATGAAGGACTCGATCCGCGCGATGCGGTAAAGTCTCTTCTCCAGCGTGCGATTAAAGAGGAACATTTGTGATTTGTGGTGAGAAGATTGTCACAGCGGAAGAGATGGTCCGCGTTGAAAAATTAGCTTATGAAGCTGGATTCTCCGAAGAGGCGTTTATGGAAAACGCCGGAAGGGGCATTGCAGAAAAGACACTCGATTTCATCGAGACGAAACTTCTTGAAAAGAGAGTCACTCTTCTTGTTGGCAAAGGAAATAATGGCGGTGATGCTCTCGTTGCGGGGAAGCATCTCCTCACTAAGGGATTTTCTGTTACAGCCGTTCATACCCATCCTCCTGAAGAGTGTTCTCCCCTTGCGCAAAAGCAGTGGGCGGCATTCAAAAATGCAGGAGGAACACACTCCATGGATGGCGAACTCCAGTGTGTGCTGCTCGACGGCCTTACAGGGACTGGATTTCATGGAAAAGCAGAAGGGCCTCTAGCCTCACTCATCGAACGTGCCAATCGATCTGAACTTCCAATTCTTGCCATCGATATCCCCTCTGGCCTCAAAGGCTCAACCGGCGAAGTCGGATCCGTTGCGATTCAAGCGACACAAACACTTTATCTCGGTCTTCCCAAAATCGGCTTTTTCATTGGAAAAGGGTGGAATCATGTTGGAGAGCTGATTTCTGTAAACTTCGGGTTAAATGAAAAATATGTCGGCGAGGCAAATGCGACAGCTCTCCTCCTCGACAGCAAAAAAATCGGGTGCGCCCTTCCCCCCATTCAACGGAATCGCCATAAATACCAAGCAGGGTATGTCGTCGCTGTTGCAGGCTCTTGCGGCTTTTCTGGCGCCGCTTTTCTCGCCTGCCTTGCCGCCCTTCGTTCAGGAGCTGGCATCGTCCGCCTTTTTCATGGATGGGGAATGGAAGGAGAGATGGGAAGCGCTCCCCTCGAGATCGTGAAAGAGGAGATTTCAGACCTTGGTCGCGTTTTCGAAGAGTGCAAAAGAGCAAGTGCAACCCTCATCGGTCCAGGCATCGGGCGAACCAGAGAGACCGAAAAACTCCTAAAACCTCTTCTCGCTAATCTCTCTCTTCCAACAGTTCTCGATGCTGACGCCCTGTTCCTTCTAGCCAAAAACCCCAGCTGGAAACTACCCACTCACACTATCTTAACCCCACACCGCAAAGAAGCGGAGAGACTTCTCCACGTATCCCCCTCTAACGACGAGCATCTCTTCCACACCCAGTGTCAAGAGTATGTAGAGAAGAATAAAGTCACACTGCTCTTAAAAGGTGGACCCTCGTTTATCTTCCATCCGCAAACACTTCCGCTCGTCTGCACGCGCGGAGATCCCGGAATGGCAACCGCAGGAACTGGCGATGTTCTCACCGGCATCCTCGCCGCACTCCTCGCACAAGGACTCGATCCCCAGCATGCAGCCGCCCTCGGAGTCACACTACACGGCATCGCTGGCGAAGTCGCGGCCTTCCAGAAAACCTCCTACTCCCTAATCGCCTCCGACCTCATCGACTACCTCCCAGAAGCCTTCTGGGAAATGCTGAACGATTAACGAGGGGAAGAATGTCTCTCTTAGTTGATCGTGAACGTTACCGATTGCGTTACCGTTTTCCGATTCTTGATTTTCGTTCATCATTGAAAATCAACGCGCGACTTAAACAGATAAAAATTTGTCGCCAAAAAAATGGGCAACATTTAACATTTTCTTTAAAATCTAATGCGGATACGAACTCTGCAGATACAGATATTTTCTAACCAAAAGTCAGGAGAATTTATGAGCACAATTGCACTTGTAACCAGTGACACATTAGGAACAATGTCCACCCAGTCGAGCATTCACTATGGTACCACACCCTCAACAGAAAAAAAAGCCGACTCCTCAGTTACAGTGAGCACGATGCAAAGCGCTCCTGCGCAGACTGTAGTTGTCGATGCACAACTCTTCGCTCAAATGCAACGAATGCTCGCAAATCAGATGGCTCAATCTCAAGTTCAACCGATCACAACTACACTCTCGGATGGAAGCAAATACGTTGGACAAGTGAATCAAGATGGCAAGCCTCATGGTCGCGGCTTTTTAACTTACCCTGAAGGAAATCTACGCTTGAACTATGAGGGGGAGTTCGAGAATGGCAGCCCCCATGGCCAAGGAATTTTGAAAATGCTCAATGGAGATAAATACGAGGGTCATTTAAAAGCTGGCATGACCACAACGGGAAAAATGACTGAACCTAATGGCAACTACTATCGCGGAGAGTGGCAAGACGGAAAATTCTGGAACGGAACGTACAATTGTTTTACTGGTGGGCAAGCGATTGAGTATAAAAATGGTGAGCACTCCTCCTGCTGCGTCATTCTTTAAATAAACGGACGAGAAGAAAAAATTTAAACACCAAGCACAGCGAAACCGCTGAGAAAAATTCGGGAAACGGTAACGCAATTGGCAACGTTCACGAGCGGAGAAGGCTTTTTTCGCGTGCGGTGACTTATTTTCACCGCACTCCAAATTGGGAAGAGGCTGCTTCGCGCTTAGAATTAAGCAACAACACCCTTTTTGGTGGAAATTCTGACCGGATGTAACAGTTTAGGGGACTGACAGGGCCCACCCTAAAGACCGGCCGAGTCACGAACCTATAATCTTCAGTGGGCTAGTTTTTGAGGGCAAGATCACCCACCACGAAAAAAGCTGCACAAATGAGCCCCGGTAGCAGTTTTCTCATTTAAATATCCTCCCAATCATAAACAAGATCCGGATCATTCCAAATGAGGTCTTTATCATCCTAGCCTGAGGAAATTTTCTGAAGAATGGGTTGATGGATATAAAAAATCGGTTTTTTGTGGATCGGTGAATTGTCTAAGTCATACTCTTGCGCAAATTTTGATATTAGCCCCCTCATAATATCCTGAGAATAGGTCTTTTCTTCTCTAAGGGGATCTCTTTTTTTAAAAGCAACCGCATTTCCGACAACTTCTGGATATGGAAGGTTGTACTGATTTTCACTGCTTGCCTGCCAAATAATAGATGCTGTCTTAAAACCATTCGCCTCAACTTGCGTGTTTGCAAAGGCTTGGATGGATCCGCTTTCTCCTATAGAAACTAACACGTAAATGGCCGATGATTCGGAGGAGTTCTCGAGAGTCTCTCTTATTTTTACTTCGCCAACTTCTCGAAAGGAGTCTACGAGATCTTCAAAAAGCTTCTCTTGATTTAAGTCGCTGAAAGGGGAAAAGAAAGGAGCGATTTCAAATTCATATACTCCTGTTAATGCTCCCACCTGCTTTTTTTTCTCACTGTTCGAGACACATCCTACTAAACCCATCGCGATAAGAATTGCAAAAAGAATCCGCACGTTTATCTCCCTGGGAAAACCACTTTCGGGGCAATTGCAACACCCTTGTCCATACAATCTTTCATATACAACCACGCATCCACGATTGGATTTAAACACTCGGTCCAATGAGCTCGATCACAACAGTTGTAAGCCATATATTCCAATTCAGCAATGCAAAAAGTAATGAGTTCCGCCAAAGACCGATTCGGAATTCTCATTGCTATTATTTTCATCAGATCTGCTGTTGCCTTAACTCGACTTTTACACTCGTGAGCTGAGACTTTTTCGTTTGGATCAGCAAACTTGGCAAAAATTCCTTGGCGCGAACGTTCAGATCCCTGATCAAGATGGCAGTCGCCGCACTTTGATTTCTCGTGGATTTTATCCAAAACACATTTTATCTGAAAAAGATCGTCGTAAACTTTTTCCTCCTCGTTCAAATAGGCATGACAAAACAACTTACCCCACAAGGCTGCTGCCATCATTTTCGTCGGATTTTTGTTGGAGGAGGAGATAATAATCTGATCGAAAAACTCGAGAGCGGAATCGTATTTTCCTAGAAAAAATTCCCCCAACCACGGTCGATTAAAGGTGTCATATCAACAAGATTCGTAGCTTTATCCTCTGAAAATGTGGATGAAGAAACTGTCAGGATTTCGCTATCGTGCAAGTTTTCTGCTGATATCGAGACGTGAACAATGAGCGAAAAAGAATAAACTATGACTAGAGACTTTATCATCATGTCCTCTTTGTCCTTTCGGCGGGGGTTAATCTGCCAAATGAGAAGATTTATTTGTATAAAAAATATTGTTGTTTCACGCTTGCCTCCTGGAGGGTTGAGCAACACATCCTAAAGATGGGCATTTTGGCTGGATTTAACTGCCTACAGGATTGACAAAGCGCGTCCTAAAGACTGGCCGAGGAGGCCGCGGGTTTCGACCTTGCGGTGAGAGGCGTCGAGGAGGTCTTGATCGAATTGGATGCGAAACGGTTCGAAGAGGAGAATGAGCGAAGAGCCCCCGAATGAGAAATAACCCTTCTCGTCTCCTTTTGCGTAGTGTTCGCCCGGAACAAAGGTTTGATGGATCGTGCCGACATAGGTTGCGCCGACTTCGATAAAGAGAACGGTGCCAAAATGTTTGGTGTGAATGGCGGTAATTACGCGTTTGTTGTGAGCCAGGATCTGGATGTTTTTCTTAAGTGCAATCGGATTTACGGAGTAGAGAGGACCGTGGATCTCTTTCGGCTGTTCGGGAACACCATTGCAAGGAAAATGAAAGCGGT
Organism: Chlamydiae bacterium Ga0074140; assembly: GCA_001464115.1. Taxonomy (GTDB): domain Bacteria; phylum Chlamydiota; class Chlamydiia; order Chlamydiales; family Rhabdochlamydiaceae. The sequence goes on from LNES01000006.1 coordinate 501,548, forward strand.
GGTAGTCAACAGGGCAGAGTCGAGCAATTACCATCGATCCATGAGCATACTTATGTGCAAGCGTTGAACTCTGCAAAAGTCCTTCGAGTGAAAACTTCTGATTTTTGACGAGAAAACCATCGGCAGCGTGGACGTCGGGATAAACGAGGTAGCGTGCATCGGCTGGAAGTATCGCCACATCGTTACCATTTTCAATCGGACGTGAGGATGGCTTTAACTTGCGGATGAAAAAGTCATTGAAACAGGAGAATGAATCGACGGGATCTAGAAACTCTTCTGTATCCACATGAAACTTGCGGATAAAGGGTCGAACTTTAAAGCGACTTAAGCGGCTTTTCTGGAATTTACCGTAGAGATGCGAAAAAATGGGAAAACTCGCGATCGGATAGAGAAAAAAGAAGGAGAAAATCCGCGAGAGCAAGCTCGTTCCATAGAGAAGTTCGAGAAAGATTTTTCCGTAAACTTTCTCTTTCTCACCTCGTTTTGTCACACGATCGATGTAGTAGATCTCGTTCATGAGCCTATCCCGATATTAAGAATTGTTGGGTTTTCGATGATTTTTGAGAAGATTTCTCGTGGCCCTTTTCGGACAATGTAAAACCTACATGGCCGAAAAGGGCCACGAGAAATCTTCCAAAAAGCGCGGAAAGAGAACATTCTGAATATCGGGATAGGGTCATAAGTTCAGGGTCGTGTCGGTGTGGATTTTCCAGCAATGGAAGAGAAGAGTGCAAGTTCTTCTAAATATTCGGAAGAGAAAAGATGTTCGAGATGTGCCTCTTTGATCCGTTCCAAAATCTGGCGTGCGGTACGGACCATTTTTGCAGCATGTCCTTTAGATTGATCCCCTTTAAAAAAGCGCTCCTCTTGCTGCTGAAAAAGACGCACGAGCTCTTTGAGCTCTTTCTGCTGCTGCAGTTTAACCTGCGTCGCCTCGATCAAATGATCGATCCGCGCAATCTCATCTTCGCTCGCTTGAACGAAGGGCTCCTCTACAGAAAAAAGTAGGCTCGACGATGAAATCAAGAGCAGGAAAAGGCGTTTCATGAACAAAAAAGCTCCCTCGTGTAGAGGGAGCCATTTTTAGCTAGCGCGAGGGATTTGGTCAAGAGAGTTGATCTGCCAATAGAATTGTTTTCCGATACTCAGACGATCCAACAGATCTGTCTACCGAACCTCTTCTAGGTCCTGCTTTCTCTCTTGCGTGATACACGTCGAGTGCTTTTACAAGATCATCTTTTTTGGCTTCTTTAGCGAGCTTGAGCGCCGTATTTCCATCAGCATCTTCTGCGTTGAGGATGTGAGCAAAGTATTCCTTCTGCGCAAAAAGCTCAAGGATCACGAGTTCTGGCGATTTCTCAACAGCCGCCGCCTTTTTGGGACGAGTCGCAACACACAAATGATGCAGGGGTGTTCTTTGATTCCCCTTCGATCGCGCTTCAATACTTGCCCCTTTAACCAAAAGCATCTCTGCGAGTTTTACATTTGCAGAGCTACAGGCGATATGGAGTACCGTTCGTCCTTTTGGATCTGCGACTTCCAGATCGGGGTTGTATCTCAGCAGCAGTTCAACGATATCATAAGCAAACTCCTTGCAAGCGCGATGAAGCGCCGTGCCCCAGTTGTCTTCCGCATTGATATCCACTCCTTTTTCTAACAGCATGTTGATCAAGGCGAGGAGTTCTGTTCTACTTTCTCTTGCCGGAGAGTTCGCTCTTCCGCAGACTGCCTGCAAAAGCGTGCTTCCATTTCGGTTGCGCTCGTTGACATCACCACCTGCGTTCAAGCTTTTTGTAAGCTCCTCATATTGACCAGCAAAAAGAAGGTCGTGCAAAGGAGAAGAGCTGACGCTACCTCGCGAAGAGGAGTTGACCTTGGGGCTTCCTAAGACCGCATCAATCTGCGTCTCTGTAACCGGCTTATCCCCTTTAGGAGAAGCGCTGTTGCTCGCATCGGAAAGCTCATCTTCGTCTACCTCATCTCCCTGTATTTCTACATTTAGACCACGTTGACCTTCATTTCTTGGAGAGGGCGCACGACTTGAATCTCTTGACACATCCCATGAAAGAGATCCTTCACTGCAACAAAAGAGCCATAAAAAGAATTCACGCACCGCGCTGCAAAGGCGAAAAAAGCCATCAAGGCATCCCCCTGAGGGGGCTTCATCACCTTGTGCGGATGAGAGTTCATCCTGAACAGCTTGTGGTCCTGGTTCTGGATTCGGAATATAGAGTCTCGAGCCTTGTTCGCTCAGTATTGCCCCTGGGGGGAGTGAGCTCTGGCGATCGGTGACGGGAGGTGTCATAGAGTTCTCCTTTATAAATATTGGTCAATATTTATAGACGATCTCCAAATACTTTAAAACACTAAAGAATAATTAATTACGAATTGTAATAATAAAAACACATTTCTCGGTCGAAGCCTATAAAATAATTAATTTAAACAAAAATTTATAATCTTTGCTTTAAATGGTTCCTTGCCTGAAAATAGAGGTTCGCCTAATTATTCTGTCCCAATAAGGGCTAAAGGTTTAGATGTTCGGAGTTTTAAAAAAATTATTTGGCACCGCTCAGGGGCGCCTAATCTCTCGTTACAGGAAGACCGTTTCAGAGGTCAACGCCTGGGATGAGCGGTTTAAGGCTCTCAGTGACACAGAATTAAAGCAGAAAACTGAAGAGTTCCGCCAGAGATTAGCTCAAGGTGAACCTCTCGACGCACTGCTACCGGAAGCCTATGCCGTCGTGAAAAACGTCTGCCGCAGACTATGCGGAACGGATGTTCATGTCTCAGGATACACCCAAAAGTGGGACATGGTCCCCTATGATGTCCAAATTTTGGGGGGAATTGCGATGCACTATGGTGCAATCGCAGAGATGCAGACGGGCGAGGGAAAAACTCTCACGGCTTCAATGCCCCTTTATCTAAACGCCCTTACTGGAAAACCTGTACATCTCGTCACGGTTAACGACTACCTTGCGCAGCGTGACTGTGAATGGATCGGTGCAATCTTCCGCTGGCTCGGTCTCACTGTACGTCCCCTTCTCTCTAGCACACCTCCGCACCAGCGCAAAAGCCTATACGAAGCGGACATCGTCTATGGAACATCTTCAGAATTTGGTTTTGACTATTTGCGCGACAACTCGATGGCGCAGAGCGCAGATGAGCAGTGCCAGCGCGGCTACTATTTTGCCATCATCGACGAAGTTGACTCGATTCTAATCGACGAGGCTAGAACACCTCTCATCATCTCTGGTCCTTCGGGATCTTCGAAGCAGATGTATGATGAGCTCAAAGATGCAGTGGCAGATATCGTGAAGGTTCAGAGAGACCTATGCAACCGCCTTGCGACTGATGCGCGTAAGACGCTGGAATCTCTTGGACTTCTCAAAGAAGGCGAAAAACCCAAACTCGAAAAGAAGCAAGAAGCAGAAGCAAAAGAAGCTTTCCGTAAATTCTGGCTCGTCGGCAAGGGAACACCGCAAAACAAGATCTTAAAGCGGATCAAAGAAGATCCCGATCTCCGCGCAGAGATCGAGTATTGGGATACCTACTACCACTCTGAGCCCAATAAAGAGGAGCGCGCGGAAGCCCTCTCCGAGCTTTATATTATCGTTGACGAAAGAGCGAACGAGTATGAGCTCACCGACAAGGGGATCCACGCGTGGATCGAAACACAATCTAAAACGAGCAGTGAAGATGACTTCGTCATGCTCGATTTAGGCGAAGAGTATGCCAAAATCGATCACAATCTCGACATCGATGAAGATCAGAAACTCAAACGGAAGGTCGCCCTTCGCGAGGAAGATGCAAAACGCAAAGAGCGCGCGCACAACTTGAGACAGCTCTTCCGCGCCCATCTTCTGATGGAAAAAGATGTCGACTACATCATCGCTGAGAACAAGATCGTCATTATCGACGAAAATACAGGCCGTCCACAACCCGGAAGACGCTTCTCAGACGGACTGCATCAGTCGATTGAAGCGAAAGAGGGTGTTGCGATTCAACAAGAGACGCAAACCTACGCCACAATCACTCTCCAGAACTACTTCCGTCTCTACACGAAGCTCTCGGGCATGACAGGTACGGCGATGACCGAGGCGAATGAGTTTAAAGACATCTATAAACTAGAAGTTCTAGCTATTCCGACCCACCGTGGCTGTCATCGTGTGGATGCGGACGATGAGATCTACATGACTGAACGCGAGAAGTACAATGCGATCTTAAAAGATGTTCAAGCGATTCATGCACTTGGAAGGCCGATTCTCATTGGAACAGAATCGGTAGAGGTTTCCGAGAAGCTTTCGCGTATCTTAAAACAGAATAAACTTGAACACACAGTTCTCAACGCCAAAAACCACGCAAGCGAAGCAGAGATCATTGCAGACGCTGGCAAAATGAGCGCCATCACGGTTGCTACCAACATGGCTGGCCGCGGAACAGATATCAAATTAAGAGAGGGTGTTGCTGCCGTTGGCGGACTTCACGTGATCGGAACTACGCGCCATCAATCGCGCCGCATTGACAGACAGCTGCGCGGAAGAAGTGCACGCTTGGGCGATCCTGGTTCTTCTAAATTCTACGTCTCTTTTGAAGACTCTCTGATGCGCCTCTTCACCTCTCCACGCATCACCGCATTCCTTCAACGATTCCGCCCACCAGAGGGAGAGCCGATCTCTGCGAAAGTTTTGAACAAATCGATCGAGACCGCGCAAAAACGCGTTGAGCAGCGCAACTACATGATGCGTAAACACACGCTCGAATATGACGATGTGATGAATAAGCAGCGCGCTGAGATCTACGCTTTCCGCAACGAGGTTCTGCACGCAGAAAACACCATCGCGATTGCAGAAGAGATTTTAGGCAGTGTTTGCGGAGAGATGTGCGAGCAGTTTTTCCGAGACAAATCTGTGCCCGAAGGCTGGAATCCTGAGGGGTTCCGTCAATGGCTTATCACCAATTTCCCCATCTATTTCGAACGCGAAGAGTTTGATAACGACTACCTTCGTTTGGAAGAAATTGAACAACGCGCAAAAGAAAAGGTGGTTTCCGCTTTCTTAAATAAACTCGCGTTCGACAGCGAAAAACTCGCCGAAGCTCAGGTCATTCTTGCACCACAAGCTTCTGCAATGTCGCCTGAAGAGATCTTGCGCGAAGTGGTTCGCAACATTCTTATCCGCACCATTGACCAGTTCTGGCAAGAACACCTTCTTCACATCGACCATCTGCGCGCTGAGGTCAGCTTGCGCTCAATCGGTCAAAAAGATCCTCTCACAGAATTCAAACACGAAGCCTTTGCACTTTTCCAAGCGCTCGGCTTCAAGATCAAACTGGAGATCGCACACGCGCTCTTCAAGTTCTCGATGATCATGCCCACCGAGCCTCCAGCAGAGGCCCGCACCCCCCAGCCCCGCACACGCCCCGAACACCGCGTCGACCTCTCCCTCCTCGGCGACTAATCTGTTTCCTGACTGCGTATCCGCAGTCAGCAAAAAAAGCAGTTATTGGAATTCTCTGTGTATCGCTCCGATAGACATGTCGGGTGACACGGCACTACGTGTCCGCGCCCCCTGCGACCCCCCTTGAGCTTTAATCTGCTTCGATAAATCAAGTCCTCGGAGGCGGGGTGAGGCGCAAGGGGGGGTCGCGGGGGGCGCGGACACGCAGTGCCGTGTCACCCGACATGTCTATAGGCGCCCAACATCAACCCTATTTATTCTCTATTACTTCTTTCTTTTGATGCCGAGGTAGAGGAGAGGGAGGGAGAGGATGCAATAGACAAACCAGTAGCTTGCGTCCCATTCGAGGCGGAGGAAACCGTTCGAGGAGAAGAAGAACTGGAGAATGCCGAGCACAAAGAGGTTGCTGCCAAGCGATAACATGAGAATGGGAAGAAGCGCGCTCTTTGTGGTAGAGCTGCTCTCCTCTTCTTCTGCTGCAAGCGGCATAGCAGCTGCGGTGGAGTGTGCTGTCTGAAAAGGTTTTTCCATTTTTGTCTCTCTAAACGGTTCAGCTTTTTTCTTAACGGGTTCTTCGACGGTATATGCGGGGCCTCGTTGTGAATAGGGCGGGGTGTAAAGCGAGGTTAGACTATCTTGAAGGGACTGGTTGGTGAAAAGAGGGGCTTGGGTGGCTCTCTCTGCGGCGGGATCGGCCTGTTCGCTTCCGCAATAGGGGCAGATGGTCGCCTCATGCGCGATTCTCCCGTCACAGTTTGAACACATTTTTTGTCTGTCTGCTGGTTTCATAGCCCTACCTCATGTATACCATTTATGCATAGCACAACAAAATTTTCTATTTTTTTCTAGAGGAAGTTGAGGTAAACTGGGTTCTCTATGGAAAAAAAACATTTTGACGTTGTCGTTATCGGAGCTGGCCCAGGTGGATATGTCGCCGCCATTAAAGCCTCTCAAAATGGAAAACAAGTTTGTCTGATCGAGAAAAACGATCTCGGCGGCACTTGTTTAAACGTGGGTTGCATCCCAACGAAGACACTTCTTGCCAACACGCAGGTGTTGAAAAAAGTGAAAGACGCAAAAGAGTATGGTATCACGACCGGAGAGATCTCCTTTGATTACGCAAAGATGAAGGAGCGAAAAGACCTCGTCGTACAAAAGATCCGCAAAAGTTTAGAGGGCCTTCTTCTCTCCAACCAGATCACGATCCTTCGAGGCGAAGCCGAGTTTCTATCCCCTTCAGAAATCAAAGTCAAAGGTCAGGATAATACGCTCGTATCGGCAAAAAACGTGATTATTGCAACGGGATCCACTCCTCTCGATATCCCCGCTTTTCCCTGTGACCACAAGAAGATCTTGAACTCGACTTCAATTTTGGAGATCACCAAGCTTCCTAAAACACTCGCAATTATCGGCGGTGGATACATCGGTTGCGAGTTTGCATCCCTTTTCGCTGAGCTCGGCGTACGCGTGATCATTTTAGAAGCACTCCCCGCTATTGTGCTCACTCAAGGCAAAGAGATCTCCGATGCGCTGACGCGCGCCTTCAAACAAAAAGGGATTGAGATCCAAACTGGTGTGATGGTCGAAGGAATCGATACAACTGCCGATGGTGTCAGTGTCCGTTTGAAAGACAAACCACCCATCGCTTGCGACATGGCGCTTGTCTCAATTGGAAGAAAGATCACATCCCAAAACCTCGGTCTGGAAAAAGCTGGCGTCAAGCTCACCGATAAGGGCGCGATCGATGTGAATGAGAAGATGGAGACCAATGTCCCAGGCATCTATGCCATTGGTGATGTCACTGGAAAATTTATGCTCGCCCACGTTGCTTCCCATCAAGGGATTGTTGCAGCTAGCAATGCGATCGGCAAAGAGGCGTTCATGCACTATAATGCCGTTCCTGCTGTAATCTTTACATCTCCCGAGATCGCGTCAGTTGGCATGACTCTCGATCAAGCGAAGGAGGCTGGGTTTACCTCCGCAACTGCGGGTAAATTCCCCTTCCAAGCGCTCGGGAAATCGATTGCCATGATCGAAGCGGAAGGCTTTGCTCAAATCGTGATCGACAAGAAAACTGGTCAGATTTTAGGAGCGCAAGTTGTTGGGTATAACGCCTCAGCGCTCATTTCTGAGATGGCAATTGCCATTGCGAATGAGCTAACGGTCGAATCGGTTGCAGATACAATCCACGCGCACCCGACAACTCCCGAAGCATGGCTTGAAGCCGCTCTGATTGCGCAAGAGACTCCCATTCACTTCCCGCCAAAAGCTAAAAAATGAAGAGGTCTTCGCTCCCGATCTACCAAGAGCCTCCGGAAGAAAAAGCGGTTGCTCGCGGGCGCTTTCCCTCTTGGCTACACCGGAAAATTCCGTCCGGTGGCTACCTTTTCAAAACCAATGAGATTCTCGCGAAGTATCGACTGAACACCGTTTGCGAAGAAGCAAAATGCCCCAATCGAATGGAGTGTTATACAAGAAGGACGGCGACCTTTCTTGCTCTTGGTAAAGAGTGTTCTCGCAGTTGCGGTTTTTGTGATATCGATTTCTCGAAAAACCCGAAAGCTCCCGAAGCTGACGAGCCGAAACGTGTTGCTCTTTCCGTTAAAGAACTTGGGCTTAAACACGTCGTGATCACCATGGTCGCTCGTGACGATCTAGCAGATGGCGGTGCAGCAGCCCTTGTTGCCATCATGCGCGAAGTCAAAAAAGAGAACCCCTCTGTTACCATTGAGGTTCTCACCTCCGATTTTGATGGCAATCTCGATGCTTTGGATCTTGTTCTCCAAGAGAAACCCGAGATTTTTAACCACAACATCGAAACCGTCCGCTCACTCACCCCCAAAGTGCGGCACCGCGCCACCTACGAACGCACATTAAGCGTTCTCTCTCATGCGAAGAAAACGGGGAAGGCTCTATTTGTCAAATCGGGAATTATGGTCGGTCTCGGCGAAAAAGAGGAAGAGGTCAAAGAGACGATCTCTGATCTTTACCGCGCCGGCTGCGATATCATCACGATCGGCCACTACTTACAACCCAGTCGAAAACATCTCACTGTGAAGGCATTCATTTCTCCAGAACAATTCAAGCTCTACGCCGACTTTGGAAAGAGCATCGGCGTACGGCATATGTACGCCGGACCCTTCGTCCGCTCGAGCTATAATGCTGAGGGCGTTCTTGCCGAAGCAACTGAGAAGCACTAAGAGACTGCCCCCATCCTTTTCTTTTCCTTGCTGAACATATCTCTAAAATGGTAAGTAAAAAATTTAATACATTATTTTGGGGAGTTCACTTTTGTCGCCGCGTGAAGAAATTATCGACAAAGTTGCGAGCATTGTACTGGCGGGCGGCGAAGGAACTCGCCTCTTTCCCCTAACAAAGACACGAGCAAAACCGGCCGTGGCATTTGGTGGCCGCTATCGTCTCATCGACGTGCCGGTGTCCAATTCTCTCAACTCAAAAATCCACCAGATCTACATCATCTCTCAATACTTTGCGTCAGACTTGCACCAGCATGTTCTCGGAAGTTTTCCTTTTGAACTCTTCCAGAGAGGGGATCTTCAGCTTCTCACCCCGGAAGAAACTGCGAAAGGAAAGATCTGGTTTAAAGGAACGGCGGATGCTGTCCGTAAAAATATCGACCACTTCCTCAAGTCTTCCGCAGAGTATTTTCTTATTCTTTCTGGTGACCAGCTCTACAACATCAATTTTGCTCCCATGCTGCAGCTTGCTCACGATACGGATGCAGATCTTGTGGTCGCCTCTCTTCCTGTCGAAGAGGCAGAAGCAAAGAGGATGGGTCTTCTCAAGATTAAAAGCTCGAAAAGGATCGAAGATTTTTATGAAAAACCGAATACGGCAGAACTCTTGAAAAAGTTTGAGCTCCCTGAGAAACAAGACGGGGCCCGTTATCTCGGATCGATGGGCATTTATATCTTCAAACGCGCTGCTCTTGTTTCTCTTTTACAAGAAGAGGGGGATGATTTTGGACGCCATCTGATCCCGATTCAGATTAAACGAGGGAAGACCTACGCCTACGTCTACGACGGCTACTGGGAGGATATCGGTACAGTCTCCTCCTACTACAAAGCAAACCTTGCTCTTCTTTCGCAGAAAGGAAGCTTCAATATGTACGATTCCGCACGGCCTATCTACACCACGCGACACCTCCTCCCCAGTCCGGTCATTCGTCACGCTGTGATCGAGAACTCGATCATCAGCCAAGGCGCGATCATCGATGCGAAGGAGATTTCGGGCAGTATCGTTGGACTCCGCGCACACATTCGAAAAGGAGCCATCATCCGCAACTCGATTATCGTTGGGCACAAGTTTTACCACCCCCCTCTCCATCACTCGCCACAGCTTCCCCCAGAGTTCACAATCGGAGAGGAGTGCCAGATCGAAAAGGCGATCATCGATGAGCATACTCGTCTTGGGAATGGAGTAAAACTTCTCAACAAAAAAAATCTACAGACGTTCGATGGCGATGGCGTATATATTCGCGATGGAATTATCATCGTGACCTCTGGAAAAGACCTTCCAGATGGATACGAAATATAACCCAAAACTATGTCTGTTTTTGCGCTAGCTGATCCTCATCTCTCCTTTGGTGTTCCACAGAAGAGCATGGAAGCGTTTGGCCCTCTTTGGCAAAATTACACTGAGAAAATGGAGGAGAACTGGCGCGCAAAGATCGAAGATGAAGATCTTGTTCTTCTCCCGGGGGATATCTCGTGGGCAACGCGTTTTGAAGACGCCCTTGTCGATCTAAACTGGCTGCATAAGCTTCCGGGAACGAAAGTCATCATCCGAGGCAATCACGATTTTTGGTGGACCTCTCCCTCAAAACTTAAGCAGCTGCTCCCTCCTTCTATTCATTTTATTCAAAACAATGTCTTTAACTGGAATGGAATTTCGATCGGAGGTGCGCGTCTATGGGACACAGAGGAGTTTAATTTTAATGGGTATATCCACTTTCAGGAAAACCCGCGTGCGCGAAAAAGGAGCGTAGAGGAGCTCGCCTCCCAAGAAGAGGAGGGCAAAAAGATTTTCGAAAGGGAACTCCAGCGCTTGGAACTCAGTCTCAAACAGTTAGATCCTAATGCTTCCCTGCGGATTGCTCTAACACACTATCCCCCCGTGAGCGCGGATCTTAAACCCTCAAGAGCCTCTGAGATTTTGGAAAAATATAAGATCCAGATCTGCATCTTTGGTCACCTCCACAATTTAAAAAAAGATCTACCCCTCTTCGGAGAGGCGCGCGGAGTCCGCTACATCCTCTCCTCCTGCGACTACCTCGACTTCGACCCCTTACGCATCTTGTAAACTTCGGTACTGGACAAAAACAAGAGACACACATGTCGGGGACCCAGGAGAGCACTGCGTACCCGCCCAGAAACCCCCAACATGTCTATTTTTTTCTTCACTTTGCTTGTTATGCAAGCCAGTAGGGAGCTTGTAAACGGGGCCCTTCTCTGCTACGCTTTTCCCTCTATGAAACGAAGAAGAAAGCGCCCTTATGTCCTCCTTGAGGTGATGATCGCGTTTACGATTCTTGTTGTGTGCCTGGCTCCTTTATTACATGGGCCTCTTGCGATTTTGAAATTCCAGATCTCATCGACAGAGAAGGCGGAGATCTCTCGTTTGGACAAGGCCTGTTTTGCTGAGGTCAAAGAGCTGCTCTATAAAAATCAGATCCCATGGGAACAGTTCAATAAAGATCGCCCTAAAAAGAAAGAGAAGAAAAATAGGGTTCCGGACGAGGAAAGCAGGGTCGATGTTTACACCGTCCAACGTCGCGATGAAAAAGGGACGGTCGAAGCTAGAAAATTTGTACAAAAGATCTACTACTGGACGGAAACCACTAAAGAGGGTCAACAGGGTGAGGAAATTCGACTCATTAACATTCGAATCTGTTTTGTTCCTGTCCATAAAAAACCTAAAGAAGAAGGGTACACGTTTGACCATCGCGTTTTCGTCAAAAAAAAGACGACCTCTCACACTGCTTGAGATCACGATCGGGCTTTTCCTGACTTCGATTCTCCTGGTCTTTCTGTTTGGTTTTTTCCGTCAGGTCACGATGGAAAATATCGAAGCCGCTGCCCTTGATGAGAAGCACTTTCCTATGCAAAAAATAGAAATGCGGCTCTCGACACTTCTCTCCTGCGTAATGGACGAAGAGAAGGGAAAGCCCTCCTCTTTTTACACATTACCGATCTCTAGAAGTCCTAGCCATCAACTACTCTTCTGTTTTCAGAATGAGATGGATGCAGACCCTCTTTTTACGGGCAAGATACGAGCTCTTGTTACGCTTGAAAAAGGCTCTTTAGAACTTCATCTTTTACCTCTGGAAGACAAGGGCAAAACACGAAAAGAGCTTCTGATGGACCATGTGAAAGCAGTGACCTTCGATTTCTTCGATCTCGATGGTAAGGATTGGAGTCACGAATGGACGCGTGATATGGCCTCTCTACCCGCCATGATGCGCATCAATATTACGCAGGAGAATAAAGAGGTGATGAGATTTATCTTCTTCCTCCCTCCTTCTGAGAAGCCGGTGGTCTATTCATGAATATTCTTCTTCTGGTCAGCAGTTTTCTTTTGATCCTCACCTTCGGCATTTTCTCACTGAGAAAAGAGAGCCACTCCTCTGTCGCTAAACAACACTATTTTACAACATTTCTCAATCTGGAAAGACAAGCTCAAAACGGAGCTCAAACAAAAAATTTCCGACAGGCGCAAAAAAAAGAAAAAAAAGAGAAGAAAGAACCCTCTGAGAAGAGTTCGCGTCGCCGATCATTTTCCCGAGACCTGCCAGATCCCTACAATGAGTCCAAATTAAATCTCTCTCCTCTCTTTGAGCAGCCTCAACCTTTATTTTTTAACCGCCTGTATGAGATTGCGGCTGCCCATCTTCGTTATCTTTATGGGGAGACAGAGGTAGGTCTGCTGGCAAGAAAGAAGCTCGGAGATGGGTTTGAGTATCGCATGTTAGATGCGCTGATTGAAAAAGGGCGCCAGGAGAGAGAGTGCACTTCCTTCGAAAAGCTCTTCCCAGACGATGCAGCTCATCAAGAGATCTACCTAAAGATGGTAAAGGGAACCAAGCTGTACATGTTCTCTCCCTCCAAGGGATACCCTCCACTCGAAGATTTTTTTTTGCTGCAAAACGACAAGAGGCGGAAACCGGTCTATTTCTGTTTCGCCTCCACTCAGCTTTTAAAAGCAGTTTTCGGAGAGGCACTGGCAACAAGCATCTTGGATATTGAAAAAGGGTACAGCCGCGCACTCAATACGGATGAATTAAAATCTCTCATTCTAAAAGATCCAGGGATCAGCGCTTCAGTCGGTGAGCTCGAAACCCTTCTTGACCCTGCGAGATCAACCTCCGCTCCTCGGCCAGTTCTTACTATAACCGGCGACAATAAAATCTCACGCAAGGTTAGGCAGTCTAAGAGTAAAGCTGCTCCCTCTCCCTAGTTCGGATGTAACGCTGATCTCTCCCTCATGCTTTTCAATGATCGTTTTCACAATGGAGAGGCCGAGACCTGCACCCCCCAATCTTCGCGATCTAGCCTTGTCCACTGTGTAGAAGCGTCGGAAGATTGTCTCAAGGTTTTCTCCAGGAATTCCGATCCCCTTGTCGCTGATGATCAGATTCACCCTTTCGCTCTCCTCTTCTATTTTGATCGAAATTTGGGCAGGTTCTGGTGAATATTTTACCGCATTCTCAAGAAGATTCATGAGCGCAAGCTCCAAAATATCTGGATCAACACGAATCATGAGAGGAGTTCTCTCCTTCTCAAGGGAGACTTGCGCAGAGGGGTGTGCCGCAAGTAGAAGGTGCCGACAATTTTCGAGAAGCGCCACAAGATCCACATTTTGAAACCGAAGAGCGGGAAGATTTTCAAGATCTGTGAGCGTCAGCAGGTTTTTTACGAGAAGATCCATTCTTTCGCAGCTTCGCACGATCTTTTGCATGATCTCTGAAACCATCTCCTTGGGAAGTTCGGGCATATCCTGAAGCGTCTCTGCAAACCCCCTAATGATGGTAATTGGTGTTCTGAGTTCATGTGAGGCATTCGCAATAAAATCTTTGCCGATCTTCACCACCTGCGCATGTGCAGACTTATCCTGCAAAATTAGGATCGCTCCCTCTTTCTTATCTCGAGGCACAGCGATCAGATCATAGTCGTTCTTTTCGAGAGAAAGCGCATCGGTGAGAATGCTCTCTCTTTTCATACACTCTTCTAAAAGAGCGGCCCCCTTCTCCAAAAGAGGATTGTCTTCGAATGAGGAGATCCTTTTGCCGACGAGGAAGCGTTTGCTGAGATTAAACAGCTTGCTCGCTTTGTAGTTGACCTGTTGAACTTTTTTCTCAGAGTCGAGCGAGAGAATTCCCTCCTCTAAACACTCTAAAACAAGCTGTTTCTCCGTTTCGATCTTCTTTGCTTTCCATCGGCTCCGAAACAGCAGCGCAACCGTTACCATCCACAGAAAAAAGACGAGGATCATGGATAGAGATTCTCGTAGCCAGTTTTGGTGACGATAATCGTATCTTCGTATCGGATCCCCCCCTTTGCAGGAAGATAGAGCCCAGGCTCGATCGTAATCACCATGCCTGGTTTTAAGAGAAGATTCTTGTCTGGACCATCGAATTTGATGCGTGGATGCTCGTGAATCTCAAGACCGACACCGTGTCCTAAACTATGGATGTAATAACGTTCTACATCATCCTTCGCCATCTCTCGTCTTGCGGCCGCATCGAGCTCCCCTAATTTCACTCCAGGACGGCAGATCTTCAGTGCTGCGTCATGCGCTTTTTTCACGATCGTCTGCCATTTTTTGAGAAGAGGATCGGGCGGACCAAAAAAGAGTGTGCGTGTCATGTCGGAGCGGTAGTTGTCCACGACAACGCCGATATCAATTAGGATAATATCTCCACGCTTAAGCGCGCGATCTTGCGAACGGTAGTGCGGCATCGCGCTGTTCTTCCCAAAGGCGATGATCGGGTCAAAGGCAAGTTTCTCTGCTCCCTTTTTTCTGCAAAAAATTTCGAACTCTAGCGCGAGCTCTCTCTCTGTGATCCCTGTTTTGATCTTCTTCTTGATGTGTTGAAATCCCTTCCATAGAAGTTTTGCACTTCTTCGAAGGGCATCCTGTTCGTAAGCATCTTTGATCAGCCTGAGCTCTTTTAAAAGCCCATCGATGGGGATCAACTCATATTTCTGAAAACGTTTTTGTAGTTTTTCATATTCAGCAAAACTTGTGGTTTGAGCATCGAATGCGCATTTTGCAAATGGCTTCTGCGCAAGAAAGTTTTGGATGTTCTTCTCTTCAGAAAGGGCCACCGGCACGGGGCTTTTTTCCTGAGCAACTTGGATGTATCTTCCATCCACAAAAAGTGTAAAATCGCCACCGATAGCGATCAACGAGCCGGCAGAGAGTGAAAGTCCCGTTAGATACCCAAGGTTTATGCTATCCTGCACGATGCATCCATCGACATTGAGAGATCCCAAATGATCGAGGAGATTTTTAAGGCGTTTTTTTAGGAGCGAAGAGTTTGGCAATTTCATCTGATTTAATCCGCGCTAAAGTGGGTTTTCCTTCGGGACACGACAGAGGAGAGGGGGACTTAAGAAGCTCTTCGAAAAGACGGAGAGCCTCTTCTTCTGAGATCTTTTTTTTGTCGGTGTGCACCATCCGTGCACAGAGTCGCGCAAGCCTTCTCTCTCTCTCATCCTCCAAGATCTCTTTTATACAGAACTCCTCGGCAAAAAGCGAGAGGAGGTCTTGCACGCGCTCTGGCGGAAGGTAGGGCGGGAGTGCATCAACCAGAAGCTTCTCCTGCCCAATCGGCCTGAGCACGATCCCCATCTTTTCAACCTCTTCTAAATGGGCTTCGACCCGTTGGCACTCATCTTTTGTAAGGGAAACTGTCAATGGCAGGATCAATCCCTGAGAGGCAACTCCTTGAGGGGTTTGCAGAGAATGAAAGAGGAGGCATCGTCTTGCTGCTTCTAGATCAAAAAGCAGAATTCCTTCTTCATCTCCCCCATATGGCGCAGGAACAGAAAGCAGATCGAGCAGTAAAAAATTCCCCACAACACCCAGTGCACGTGCTTTGCGTGGAGTCTCTATTTCGAATGCCCTTTCGGAAGGCCTCTCTGCAAATTTAAAAGGGAGTTCTCTCTCGGACATGGAAGGAAGATCTGAAAAAAGAAATGGCACCTCTTCACGCTGTAAGATAAATGGGGCCTCCCTTCCCTCCAGGCTTTGGAAAATCGCCCTTCGGATCTTCTCTTTCACGCTGACTTCTTCACGGATGCGCACCTCTTTCTTCTGCGGGTGCACATTGACGTCGAGCACTTCGGTATCAAGCTCCAGATGCAGTGCGAATACTGGGTGGCGTCCCTCCGCAAGCCGTGTCCCATACCCATCTTTTACAGCATAGGAAACGAGCGGCGAGTGAACAGGCCTCTGGTTGATGAAAAGATATTGACCTGTTCTGCTTGCGCGGCTTTTAAGCGGATGCCCGATCACTCCCTTCAGTTTTAGCCCCTTCTCCTCTATCTTTACGCAGATGCTTTCGGCAAGAAACTCCTCGCCCAAAACATCCTGCACGCGACTTTCAAAATCTTCTGCTAATGGAGCATGTAGAAGAGATCTCTCCTGTTGAAAAAGCTCAAAGGCAATATCAGGATGCGCGAGAGCTAAAAGCGAAACCATACGCGTGATCTCCGCCGCGCAGATGGCAGGAGCCTTTTGAAATTTCTTGCGCGCAGGCACATTGTAGAAAAGAGAGCGTACCTCAAAACTTGTTCCTCGTGTTTGCGCACATGGCTCCACGGTGAGTACGTTTCCTCCCTCGAGCTCGACACATGTCCCAACACCCCCCTCTTGTGCTGTGCGTAGGGTCACTTTTGAGATTGCGCCAATTGCAGCAAGGGCCTCTCCGCGAAAACCCATGGTTGTCAAAGCGAGCAGATCATCTACCTCTCGAATTTTAGAGGTTGCAAAGCGCAAGAAGCAGCGAACCGCATCCTCTTTTCCCATCCCACACCCATCATCGCTCACCTGAATCGACTGGAGACCGCCTCCTTTGATGGCGATCCGGATCTTCCGCGCGCCCGCATCAACCGCATTTTCGACGAGCTCTTTCACCACCGATGCTGGGCTCTCAATCACCTCGCCCGCCGCAATCTGGTTGACCGCCTTCTCCCCAAGTAGCTGAATCTTTGTCATGCTTAAAAAACATATACGGAAACTGCAAAAGGATAAAGTGAACTAGAAAAAATTCTCTGCCTCGTCTAGCATATCAAAAATTTTACAAACATGAGCGACCATTGATCACAGCTGAGGAGTTGTTAAAGCTTCTTCCATCTCTCGCTAAAGACGAGCACAATGAGTGCAAGGAAGCCAAACAGGATTTTGCATTCGAAAAAGCTGCTGAATATTGTGCTGCAATAGCAAATGAGGGTGGTGGTAGACTCTACCTAGGGATCACGGATAAAATACCTCGCCGCATTGTGGGCACGCATGCCTTCCATGATTTAGATCGCTTGAAACTAACTCTAGTTCAAAAACTTCACCTAAGAATCGAAATTCAAGAATTAAATCCCCCAGATGGCCGGGTATTAATTTTTCATATACCTTCAAGGCCAGTTGGACGCCCTATCGAATGTAATGGCGCGTACTTCATGCGGGCAGGAGGCAGCTTAATACCAATGACCCCAGATAAATTAAAACACATTTTTGCAGAAACTGAACCCGACTTTTCTAAACAAATTTGCCCGAGGGCAACAATTCATGATTTGGATTCCGAGGCTATAGAAAAATTTCGATCCATGTGGCGTCGAAAATCTGGAAACGAACTCTTAGCTGTTTTGCCTCCTACCCAATTATTATCAGATGCAGAACTCATCTACGACGAAAAAATTACGTATGCAGCTCTAATTCTTCTGGGTAAAAACCAGGCTCTTCGTTCTCACTTGCCCCAAGCAGAATTCATATTCGAATATCGATTCGATGAGAAGCCGGGACCTGCGCATCAACGAATTGAATTTACTAAAGGGTTTTTTCTCTATTTTGATGAGCTTTGGCAAACGATTAGCTTGCGAAATGACAAACAGCATTTTCAAGATGGCTTTCTTATCTTTGATGTGCCGACTTTTAATGAGAAAGTTGTTCGCGAGGCTGTACTAAATGCAATTTCTCATAGAGACTATCGATCAACTCAATCCGTTTTCTTAAGACAATTTCCTCGAAAGATTGAACTTCAAAGTCCTGGAGGATTCCCAGAAGGTGTCACGCCCGAGACTATATTATGGAAACAACATCCGAGAAATCGCCTCATAACAGAGGTTTTCTTGAAGTGTGGGCTAGTTGAACGCTCAGGACAGGGAGCTAATCTCATTTTTACAGAAATGATCTGTCAGGGAAAGGCCCTTCCTAGTTTTGAGCACACAGATAATACGCAAGTGTTTCTTTCTCTCCATGGCGATATTCAAGATCCTAACTTTTTGCGTTTTTTGGAAAAGATAGGACAGGAACGGCTGCGAAGTTTTCCCATTGAGGATCTCCTTGTTTTAGATTTAATTCAACGCGATGAACGAATCGATCCAAAGTGGCAAACAAATATCAAACGGTTAATAGAGGGCGGTATCATCGAAAAGTATAGTCGCGGGCGCGGGGTACGCTATATATTTTCTCGCCGTTATTACAATTTTATCGGAAAAAGCGGAACCTATACGCGCAAACGAGGGTTGGATCGAGAGACAAATAAGGAATTATTGCGCAGGCATATCTCGGACCATACCAAAACTGGAAGCCGCCTGCAGGAATTAATGCAGGTCTTACCCATGTTGTCCAGAGCCCAAGTTCAAAACCTCGTACAGGAGTTAAAAATTCAAGGATTCATTTATAACAAAGGAACAACAAGAAGTGCACTTTGGTATCCCGATCCTATTGCGTCAAAATAGGGCAAACAACGCAATAAGAATGCAATACGACAGCCTAAACCCCTCTGTTTTAGATGCTTACTATTTGTGTAAACTTTTTAAATAAGCAATATGCCAGCACGTCCAGCAGCTACGCGCGTTGTTAGAAAACTCATTGAGGGTGGCCATATCGCCTACTTCGCAGGCGGTTGGGTACGCGATTTTCTGATGAGAAAACCTTCGGATGATATCGACATCGCCACGAGCGCCTCGGTTGCAGAGATTCAGACTCTCTTCCCTAAGACTATCCCTGTGGGTGTTGCATTTGGAATCGTCATCGTCGTGCAGGATGGCCTGCATTTTGAAGTCGCTACATTTCGGAAGGAGCGCGGCTATGTCGATGGAAGAAGACCCACGAGTATCGAATCCGCAACGCCTGAAGAGGATGCTGAAAGACGCGACTTTACAATCAATGGCATGTTTTATGACCCGATCAAAGAAGAGCTTCTCGATTTTGTCGGGGGCGTTGAAGATATTCAACGCGGCGTGATCCGTGCAATCGGCGATCCAAATGAGCGCTTTGCAGAGGACCGTTTGAGAATGATGAGAGCTGTGCGCTATTCGACTCGCTTCGATTTTCCCATCGAGGAGGGTACTCTTCAAGCCATCGTTCAGCACTCTTCAAACCTGCTCCCCGCTGTCGCAATGGAAAGGGTCTGGCAAGAGTTTAAAAAAATGTCCCAATTCGCCCATTTCGACAAGGGGCTCGTCTCACTCCACTATTTGAAGCTTCTGCCGACTATTTTCCCCAGTTTGAGAGATGTTCCCGCAAACGAGATCGAAAAAAGAGTTGCCCCCATCGAACACTTTCCTAAAAACGTGCCGACGATTGCGGAACTCCTTGAACTTTTTCCCGACCAAACGCTCGAACAGCATTTAGAGCTGTGCGACTACCTCAAACTCTCCAATCAAGAGCGCGAGATCGTCTCGTATTTGCACCACGCAAAAACTCTTCTAAACATGTCGAAATCCTGGCAACAAAAACTGGAAAAAATCGAATGGGCAGAGCTCTATGCCAGCCCCTTTGCAGATCTCTCATTACAGATCATTGCCGCGCACCTCCCCGCAAATGAGAGAGCTCCATTTTTAGAAGAGCATGCAGGGCGCATTAAACTTCTCGGCCACGCGATCGAACGACTCCGGGCACGTACGCCTGTGGTTCGTGCAGACGACCTGTTACGGGCAGGAATTCCTGCTGGAAAGCAGATAGGTCTTCTTCTAAAAGAGGCGGAGCGCATTGCTGTGAATGAGAATCTCGAAGAAACAGAAACTGTGCTTAAAATGCTAAAAAAAACGTCCCTCTGGCCCAAGTAAATCGATTATCGCGTCATCGATCAACGGCACTGCATTTGGCATCTTTTCCTCTGCCCACGCTTTAATTTTGAAAGCGACACGCTTTAGCTCTTCGCGAGAGTGCTTTCCGGCGTGTTTATCATGCGCAATTCGACCGATATCGATCTGGATAGGGTTCCCGTCTGAGAAACCGAAATTGTTTCGGACACCATGATCCTCATCGGCAATTCCTTTCTCTGCTCGGGTTAAAATGAGACGAAAGAGAGAAGTCAATGCCTTTTTTAGTGCTGCGCTCTCGCCTTGTAGTTTTTCAAGATGGTCATAGATGAGATCTGCTCGTTTTTGAAGGACAAATACAGTGTTGTCCAGATCTACAAGATGCGTTTCACCTTTGCGATCGGTAAGCGTGACCTTTTTTTGAAGATCAGAGCTTCTGTTGAGATGAACGAGGAGAAGTCCAGATTCTTCTTTGAACTCCTCGTAGGCGATTCTATAGGCTTCGAATGTCTTTTTCAGCTTCGCCATTTTTCTCTGTTTTTTTTCTCCGCCTTGCCATGGTTTTGGAAGAAGATTATTCATGCGGAAAAACTTGAGAACGGACCCACCATCGGCCGAAACAAATGCATAACTTTGAGCGCCCGCTCCCAAATACATAAACGGCTGCGAAAGAATCTGATCAATATTCTGTTTTTCTTCGATGGGAGGGGATCTCACTTCCCAGATTTTTGCAGGTTTTAAGTTGGAGGAGATTTTATAGACGTTAAACCCTGGGCTGCTTCTAAAACAAAATCCCAGGCCAGCCACCAGGAGGATTAGAGGGAAAAAAATGACAATAAGGAGCTTTTTCATCGCGTAATTTTCACAACCAACAGGGTGAGGTCATCATGTTGTGCAGCATCTCGACTAAAGGCGCGGACTTTTTGAAAGATGTGATTTGCGATCCTCTCTGCATTCTCATCCTTTGCCTCGAGAATCGCGCTCTCTAACCGCGAACGTCCAAACAGCCTCTGCTCGGGATCGTGCGCCTCCACCACACCGTCTGAGTAAAGGATAAGAAGATCTCCTGCTGATAGTTTGTAGGTTGAAGAAATAGGATCGATCCTCTCTTCAGCACCAAAGGCAGCACCTTTTGTGGAAAGTTCTTCAATATCCCCCTCTTTTCGGACTACAAGCGCAGGGAGATGGCCGCAGGAGGTGTAATGAAGCGCTCCTCTTTCTAAATCCAGCTCGCCGATCCAAGCCGTGGCAAAATAACCAGAATCTCTTGTATCGCGACAAAAAAGTGTGTTGGTTTTTTGAACGACTCTCTCGATTGAGTCTTCGCCACAATAAAAGCCCGCGCGCAAAAGACCTCGCAGCAGCAGCGCAAAAAGGGCGGCGGAAATTCCCTTGCCTGAGGCATCGCCTAGCGTGAGAACCAGAGATTTTTGTTTGGCAAAAACGTCGTAAAAATCGCCTGTCACCTCGAGTGCAGGATGAAAACCAGCAGCAATCTGCACTCCCGGGATTCTGGGAATCTCTTTGGGAAAGATCTGCTTCTGAATCTCGTGGCCAATTCTAAGTTCTCCTCGCAAAAGTTCTTTGGCGAGCTTCTCTTGTCTAATCTCTTCGACATATTGAATAAGATTCTCCACCATCCGATTGAACTGTGCGCCCAAAAGATTGATCTCAAAACCGAGACGATCCTTCTCATAGCGACTCGAAAGATGTCCCTCTCCCACGCGTGCCATCGCCCGTGCTAGGGCCTTCAGCGGACGGGCCATTCTTTTCGTAAGCCACCAGGTGATAAAGCCTCCCACCACAAAAATGAGAAAGAAAAGTAACGACAGATGAAAAAAGAGCTTTTCTTTGGAGATCTTCCAAGCTGCCTCTCCTGGAATTTCGCTGAAAAGGGTGACATCCTCTCGAAAAAGGATCGTTCCATAAATAACGAGTGGAAGAACGAGTAAAAAAAAGGCGAGCAAAAGAATGCGTCTTGCGAGGGAGCTCTTGTCTGGGAATCGCGAATTTGTCATCATTTCAAAAATATGCCTCGAGAGATTACAAGCCTACAACACCCTATTGTGAAATATTTGGTCAAATTAAGGAAGAGTCGTGACTTTCGCAGGGAACACAACGGGGCTTTAATCGCAGGAAAAAAGCTGGTTAGCGAGCTTGGACGTGACTTTCCCCTCAAAACTCTCCTGATCGAGATGGGAGCAAAGGCTCTTCCGGTCTCCTCGGCCGAAACCTTTCATGTAACCCCCGAGATCCTAAAAAAAATTACAGGCCTAGAGGCTCCCGAGCCCTACGCTGCAGAAATCGAACTTCCTTCTAAGACAAACCTCAAAGGTAAAAAATTTCTTCTCGCTCTCGATGGAGTTTCTGACCCTGGCAATTTGGGTACCCTTATCCGCTCTGCGCTTGCACTTGGCTGGGAAGGGGTCTTCCTTACCTCTGGATCCGCGGATCCCTACAGTGACAAAGCGCTGCGCGCTGCAAAAGGAGCCACCTTTCATCTTCCTCTTGTCGAAGGCTCCTCACAAGAGCTTGCAGAATTGATCGAGCAGGAAAAGCTCGCCGTTCTTCTCGCTGATATGGATGGCAAAAATGTCGAAACGGAAAAGGTTTCTCCACCTCTTCTTCTTGTAATGGGAAGCGAATCACATGGCGTGAAATTTAAACCTTCAAAGGCAACCACTCTAGCCATTCCCATGCCCGGAAAAACAGAATCGCTAAATGTCGCGATAGCGGGAAGCATTTTGATGTACCTCCTGCGAGCGAGGACACCGTGAGTGATAAACACTTTTCTTACGAAGAGGAGTTCCACGCAAGAGATCGAAAACAATTCCGCAAAGAGAGGCGGATCTCGTCGTTAAAAGATAGATCCAAATTTAAAAAGACTGATCAAGATCAGCTTAAAAAGCGGAAGCTTCTCCCTCCTGAAAATCTTCTCCGCGGACGTGTGCTTGCGATCTCCCCTGAAGGGATCTTAGTAGACTCTGACGAAAAGCTTTTCACGTGCTCCCTCAAAGGCTCTTTAAAAAAAGAGAAGAACAGGATCAAAAATCTCGTTGCAGTTGGCGATTTTGTCCACTTTGAACCAAGTGGCGAGAAGGAGGGAAGCATCGCCTTCGTCGAAGAGAGAAGATCGGTTCTTTCACGTGCCGAACACCATATGCGTCAAAAGGAGCAGCTGATTGCCGTCAATATCGACCAGGTTCTCATTACGGCATCTGTGACTTCGCCCACCTTCAAATCTCCTCTCATCGACCGCTATGTGATCGCCGCAAAAAAAGGAAATATGATTCCTCTCATCGTGATCAACAAGATCGATCTTTTACACGATGCCTCAGAAGAGGAAAAAACAATCTACGCTTATTTCGTGGAAGTTTATAGCAAACTCGGATTCGCAATTTTTCCTGTCAGCGCATCTACAGGAGACGGGATGCAGGCACTAAAAGAAGCGATGCGCGGCAAAGCATCTGTTTTTTCGGGGCAATCTGGGGTTGGAAAATCCTCTCTGATCAATGCTCTCACCGGTTCTTCTCTTAAAATCGGGGAGATCGTTGCAAAGACCTCCAAAGGTTCCCACACGACGACAAGCACTCATCTGATTCCTCTCGAAGGGGGAGGCTTCTGCATCGACACCCCAGGAATTAAAAGTTTTGGTCTTTGGGAGTTATCTCGGCAAGATATCCAAGACTACTTTTTCGAAATTCAAGAGGTCGGCAGAAAATGCCGCTACCCAAATTGCTCCCATCTGCAAGAACCAGAATGCGCCGTGAAAAAAGCTGTTGAAAAAGGAAAAATTTCCCCCTTGAGATTTGACTCCTACTGCGCTTTAAT
This sequence comes from Chlamydiae bacterium Ga0074140, assembly GCA_001464115.1. Classification (GTDB taxonomy): domain Bacteria; phylum Chlamydiota; class Chlamydiia; order Chlamydiales; family Rhabdochlamydiaceae. The sequence goes on from LNES01000006.1 coordinate 525,120, forward strand.
GGCGGATCTCTCATCGAAGCACACCCCCAGATAGGTTTATGACAAAAATCGCCTCTCTTAATGCACTCGAAATCCTCGATTCACGTGGGAATCCCACGCTTGAAGTGTTTGTGGAAACAGAAAACGGAGTTGTCGGAAAAGCCGCCGTTCCTTCGGGTGCATCGACAGGAGAGCATGAGGCGGCGGAACTCCGCGATGGCGATAAAAAGCGTTACGGAGGAAAAGGGGTACAAAAAGCCGTTGCACATGTGAAAGGAGCCCTCTCCAAACTACTCATCGGAAAGAACGTCTTTGAGCAGATGCTCATCGACCGCCTCATGATCGATGCCGATGGAACAGAAAACAAATCCAGGTTCGGAGCGAATGCCATCTTGGGAGCCTCTCTTGCCGTAGCAAAAGCTGGAGCAAATGCCAAAAATATCCCTCTTTACGAGTATATCGGGGGGCCTTCTGCGCATCTCCTCCCCTGCCCAATGATGAACATCTTGAACGGGGGTGCGCACGCAGACAACCTTCTCGATTTTCAAGAGTTTATGATCCGCCCTATCGGCGCCCCTAATTTTCGCGAGGCACTCCGTTGGGGAGTTGAGATCTTTCATACGCTTAAGGCCCTTCTCAAAAAGAAGGGACACGTAATCGCCGTTGGCGATGAGGGGGGATTCGCGCCGCTTCTTCGTTCGAATGAAGAGACGCTAGACCTCATCATGAAAGCCATCGAACAAGCTGGGTTCAATCCTAAAAAGGAGATCACTCTTGCTCTCGATTGCGCCGCGTCAGGGTTTTACGACAAAAAAAAGAAAATTTATTTCGAAAAAAAGAACCAGGAAAGAAAAAAACCGTTCAAAAAGCGCTCTTCCGAAAAACAGGTCGACTACCTCGCCTCTCTCGTCTCTCTTTATCCGATCGACTCGATCGAAGATGGCCTGGATGAGAATGACTGGGATGGCTGGAAACTTCTTACAGCTTGTCTTGGAAAAAAGATTCAAATTGTCGGCGACGATCTCTTCGTTACCAATCCCCATTTTTTTCAAAAAGGGATCGATCTCGGTGTTGCAAATGCAATCCTGATCAAACTCAACCAGATCGGCACGCTGACCGAAACGCTTGAAACCATAGAGCTCGCAAAAAAGAACAGGTATGCTGCCATCATCTCTCACCGCTCAGGTGAAACAGAAGATACCACGATTGCCGATCTTGCCGTCGCAACAGGATCCGGCCAGATCAAGACCGGATCCCTCTGCCGCACCGACCGCGTCGCCAAGTACAACAGACTCCTCGAAATCGAAGCAGAGCTCGGCCGTAAGGCTCGCTACGCAGCTAAGCGAACTTAATTTTGTGAATTTTTTAAAGGCGCATCCCATAGACATGCCGGGTGACACGGCACTCCGTGTCCGTGCCCCCTGCGACCCCCCTTGCGCCTCACCTCGCTTTGAAAAATCATCTGCTCGGAGGCGGGGTGTGCGAAGCACTACCCCGCCCGCTCCGCTCTCCTGTGCTATGATTTTTCTGCGCGATCTGAGTCGTCGGGCTGCTCGCGCGCTCACTTCCCCAACCCTCCGGGTTGGGTCCCCTTTCTCGCGTCGCCTCGCAGTGCCTGGTAAAGATTTCGGAGACGGTATGCAGAGATCTTCGCTTGGCTCTGCGACATGACACGGAAGGGGCCCCGCGACGAAGGAACGGGGAAGGAGTGCTTGTCGCAGCCCGTGGCTTTAAGCTGCAATGAGAAATCAAACCGCAGGAGAGCGGAGCGGGCGGGGTAGTGCTTTGCACATCCCGCCGACGAGGACTTGATTTATCGAAGCAGATTAAAGCTCAAGAGGGCAGCGGGGAACACGGACATGTAATGCCGTGTTCCCGACATGTCTATGGAAGCTACCTTTTAAGGTTTTGACACCATCCTCTTACATTTATGTCTTCTACCTCTTATTTTTTGCTGGTGTAAAAAATTTTTTTATTCGTATTAGAGGAGATGGGAGGAGCGCTGATGCGGCAGACCATCTTTCTTTTTGGGGAAGCGGAAAAAGGGGAGTATTGCACTCCTCGTGTGTGTAAATCGCTCGCTGAACTCGCAGACCATTTCGGTCACCCTCCCTCAGAAAGTCAAGGAGTGCTTTACGCCATTCAGGCGCTGCTCTACGAGAGAGAACTCATCTTTTACCGTGTAAAAGAAGAGGGCTTTAGTACGCAGGACTATATGCGTGGAATCAAACTTTTGCGCCGAAAGGAGATCTCCTCGCCTTTAAGCGCCATTTGCATGCCAGGAGTTGGCGATGCTGAAATTATCAATTCTGTTCATGTTGTATGTAGGCAACGCAAAAGTCTTCTTATTCTCACAGATCATGACCTTTACGACTATCTAACGATAGAATCTCCCTCAAAAAAAGGGCTTGAAGGTTGACGGCAGCAAAAAACGCTCAAAAAGATCGAAAAGCTTATTTTTTCATGAGGTAGTCTAGCATGCCTTCCCAGTCACGTTTAGCGGCGTAAGAGCGCACCTTGGAAAGATCAGCGTTAAGCGCTTTGGTAAATCCGGGTAGGTAGGGATCCATCTCATTCTTTTTTGCTAGCGAATCCAGCGCGCCGCCAGTTCCTCCTCCTCCAGATCTTCCTTCTTCACCCCACAGAAAACCGTTCCACTTGAAAGAACTTCCGCGAATTTTTCTGAAATACTCTTTGAGTTTTGGATCTCCAAGAATACATTCGAGAAACTTTAAAATATGGATGTGGTGTTTCGAAATCTCCGCTCCCTTTCCTTTGAGATACCCTCTTTTAAAAGCCAGCCCAACTAAAGATGTTCTTGCAAGCGTTGTGATCATATCTGCAACTGCTTGGCGGTATTCTGGTGGTGGATTTGGGATCGCGAGATAGGGATCTTTGCTGCTAAAAACCGAGCTATGCTCATCTTTAGATTGTGGCTCTCTGGACTGTGGTGCGCTTTTTGGAACACCCGGGATGGTGTGTGAGGCTTCTTTATCTCTTTTTGGAAACACGGCTGCAAAGCAGTAGCTTAGGTTAAAAGGAAGCGTTTTTTCGACATCAGATAGGTGCCATACACTGACGATTTCAGATGCTAGCGTCCGTTCTGGAGGCAAAGCTGGCTGTTCAATCATGCACAAACTCCACAGGCTTTTTCCATTATATAATTGTTAAGTGATTATTAGAACAGACCAGGAGTAGGTTTTAGCCCAATCAGATACTTGATCATATTCTCCCAATCTTTCTTTCCGACATGTTGTTGCAATGTTACAAGATCTGCATGGAGATTGTGTTTGCGAAGCGCATTGACGAAGCCTGGAAGATGCGGATCCAGCTTTCCTGCTGCAGCGAGCTTGTCGAGCTCTGCTCCGGTTCCATCATTATTTTCTCCTTTTAGAAAGCCATTCCATTTGAAATAACTGCTCTGGATTTTAAGAAAATGTGTTCTTGTCTCTGAATCTCTACACACACACTCTAAAAATTTTAGGGTGTGAACCCCATGACTCGAAATCTCTTCTCCCTTTTTTTTAAGAGTCGCTTTTTTAAAGGCCAACATTGGAACGGAGGTCGATCCAAGAACGTGGATCATCTCTTTGATCGCTAGCACATATGCTACGGGTTCAGAAATTGCGAGATAGGGGTCCTGAGGAGTCGGCGCGGCGCTTGGTGCTTTCTCTAATTCTGTCGCTTTTTCTGGAGGCAGAGTAGGAACCTGCACAATCTCCACAACTTTTGGATGTGGGGTTTCAGGGAGACGATTTTCGCGATCTGAAACAGGAGGCGGAGAATGATCGAGATGAAATTCTGGCATTACCAGTTCTTCCATCACTACATCTGCTTTTGGAAAAGTGCGCTCAGCATGAAACCGCGGAATTATCTCTTCTTCAATCTCTAAATCAGCAGCTGCAGATACATTCTCCTCTTCAAACCCATGAAAATTTATAGGGACCTCGGGAGTTTGTTCTTCAGGAAAAGCCGCTTCAACAACACGAGCAGGATCCCATAAGCCATACACAATACCCGTGCCGAGACAAGCATCGTCGATTGCATGAAAAAGCTGGTTCTTGGCGCGCTCGAAAATAGCGAGGTAGGAGGATCTTTGCGCAAGAGGTATGAAAATGAGAAGAGAAACGAAATGCGCTGTCGAAAGACCCACATGCAGAGCTGCTTGCACAAGAGCAAGAAATGCCACTGCTTCTGCAAATAGTCTTGGGATAACTTCTCGATCGAGAAATCCGAGCTCATCTCGTTCGACAGATCGATCAAGCGCGGCAGGTGTCAGATCCTGAATAGAAACAAGCAGATTGATTCTTTCTGGAAACATGCAGCATCACCAAATCAATTTTTTCGTTGCTCATTTTCTCTCATTAGATCGATGTTTTGCAACTGATAGATTGAAGAAAGCGTGATGAGCTCTGTGTGTGCTTTGAGTGGCGCAGGAAGACCTTCTCGAAACAGCAAAAATGCACGCCCCAAGAGAAGGCCATACTTTGGAATCAAATCTCCTTCGGTGATGAAAACGAGAAAAGGCGGAGTTGAAGACATTTGCATCCACTCTTGCAAAACCTCCTGAGAAACACCGGGGGCATTGAAAGAGATGGAGGGCAACTCCTGATGCACGAGATCGGTTTCGTAGAGGAGCGTATAGGCCGCAAGAATTCCTCCGAGACTAAATCCCATCACCCGTGCTTTTTCACCCTGCTTTGCAACTTTTTCGAGCCAAGCATGGATCTTAGGCTGTCCGTGATGGAATGTAGAAAGGCCGGGATCGTGGATTTCTAGATCTGAGACGATCGATGCCCACCCTTTTTCTGTGACGAGAGAAAAATCTGTTCCCCGAAACAACAGAATAGGCGGACCACTCTCTCTTTGTTGTGGCACGAGTCCAAAAGCGGGCATGCCTCGCCAGAGATCGATAACCTCATCCACTTTGTACAAGATGACCGCAGGGCCTCTTTTGAGATCAACAGTAGGTAGCGGAATCACCATTCCAGGTTTCAATTCACGATACGCAATGATTTTTGTAAGAGCTTCTGTCGCCATGATTTCACATTGCAGAGGATCCGTAATTTTGTTGTGAATTTTTAGGAGGAGTTCGATGGCGATCTTAAAATCTTCTGGATTTTCAGTGACCTTCCCAACGATGGCATGTGCTTCGGAAAAATAGCCATACTCGGCATCGAAATGCAAGACGTAGGGATCACTATTTTTTAAAACTTCAGCATCTTTTGATTCTTCTAGAGCGTAGGTGCGGATGTGTGGTTCGAAAATTACGGATAGCATCTTGTCCAGACTTTGCAGAAATGTCGTGCGAAACGAAACCTTTTCTAGCTCGACAGAAGAGAGTTTCGCTGAGAAAAAAAGAAGGCAAAGAAGGGTGCGGATAACCATGAGCCTATCTCGAATTAAAAAAGTTATTTATTTTTGATGATTTTTGAGCAGATTTGGAATCGGTTTTTTCAGACAATGTGTGAACACATGGCTGAAAAAACCGATTCCAAAGATGCCAAAAAGCGCGGAAGTAAATTCTTTCTTGAATTCGAGATAGGCTCATATGCGATTTCTGTATAATGAGCACCGAGACATTGAGTCAACGGGAAATGATGAACGATGAGTAATGAATGATGAGCGGAAGAAAGAATTCTTCGTCTCTCTTTCGTGAACGTTACCGATTGCGTTTCCCGTTCCCGATCTTTCTCTTCAATTCATCACTCATTATTCATCGTTCATCGCTTCTTTAGTTGGATATGAGGTAATGAACAAGCCCATCGCTATCTCCCGCTTTGAGATAGGAGGTGACCTTCGCTTCATCAGCTTCAACATGTTTACAAAAGCTGGGCAGAAAACGGAAAAGATTATTTTTTCCAGTTTCTTCCACAACTCGTCTTGCAAAACCACTGATGAAGTTCTCCCATTTGAAGGGATTTTTCCTGACTACCCTAAGCGCTTTTTTTAGTTTTGGGTCTTCGCAGATATGACCAATAAATCTCAATGGATGGACATGGTCGATCTTCCGCCCCTTCTTCTCCATTTCGCTCTTTTGCAAAAGAAGCTGAAATACATTCTTTTCTGCCATTTCCGTAACGATGAAGGTGATAATCTGTCTCTCCCAATCGTGCAGGGGGATCTCTTTAAATTCCGTGATATTGTCTAGGCAATAATGAGGCTGTTCGGTAGGAGTCAAAAAAGGATCTTCGGGATCCTCATCATCATTAAAAAAGAAACCAAATCGATGTTTTTGTGGTTCTTTTGAAAGTATCCGCTCAAGTTCCATGCGACACGCCTCGGCTACCTCCTCATCGGGAATCTGAATCTGCACATATCCTTGAAGCGCCGTGCATGTTACGGCAAAAATTAACGCAGAGATTCTTTTCATCTTTTCCTCCTTCAATATCCGTTAGTATCCGAATCTTTTTTGCGCCTCCGCAATCCAACTTTCGGCTCCGATCGTTGTTGTTTCGCCATGGCCAGGAATGACTTTCGTGTCGGCTGGTAATATCGCAAGTTTCTTCAGCGAGTGCCACATCAGCTCCGGTCTCGATGTGGGGAAGTTGAGCCTGCCGATCGTTCCGCGAAAAAGCGTATCTCCAGAAATGAGAATCTTTTCATCTTCGAGATAATAGCAGACAGAACCTGGAGTGTGCCCAGGGGTGTGAATCACTCTTATTTTCAACTTGCCAATTGTAAAAACTTGCCCGTCCTGCACATACCCATCGGGTTTCACACCTTCGATCGAGAAAAAAAGCGGGAGTCCATCTGCGCCAGGTTGCTCGAGATTCTCTTTGTCTGCCTCATGAATGAGAACAGGAACATGAAGAGCTTCTTTCAGAGCCGCGACATCAACGATATGATCCCAATGCGAGTGGGTGAGGAGAATTTTTTCAACGTGAAGAGAGTGGTGCTTGATACGCTTGAGAATTTTCTGCGAGCTATCTGCGGGCGCATCAAACACAGCAGCTTTTTTTGTAGATGAGCAGCCGACGAGAATAGTGTTCGTACTAAAAGGCCCTGACGAGAAGACTTCCAATAGCATTAGAACCCTAGTAATACCCTCCGACCAAAGATTGCACCGGAGAGGATTCGAACCTCTGACCTCACGGTTCGTAGCCGTGTACTCTATCCAGCTGAGCTACCGGTGCTTATGGTAACTAAGGGGGTTCATCATGGCAAAGCAGTCCATTTTGAGCAAGGGAGATCCTTTAGAGAAGTGATGAACGATGAGTGATGAATGATGAACGGCAGAAAGACCACTTCTCCAGGCGTTTCGTTCTTAAGGGTATATTAAAAAAAATTTAATTTGATTCTTTTTTATATTTTCTCCCTCTTCCGTTCATCACCCATCATTCATCGTTCATCGTTTTTTTATCCCTCAATATATTACACTTCTAGTTATGGACATTGTCATCCTCGGAGCCGGAAGTATAGGTTCGCATCTCGCCGCAACGCTTTCTCAAGAGGGGCATAACGTCATCGTCATCGATCACGCGGCAAAGCCTCTTGAGCGTCTTTCCGAAAGCGCAGATGTGGCAACGCGGCTGGGATCGGGCACAGACTGGCGGCTTCTGGAAGAAATTTTAGAGTATTCGCCGGCGCTTTTTATCGCGGTGACGAACAATGATGAAACCAATCTAGTCGCCTGTAGCCTCGCAAAAAATTTGGGTTATCCCAAAACGGTTGCACGTATTCGCCAGGGATTTTATCTAAACCGTTCAAGGCTCGATCTGGCGCGCCTCTTTTTCGTTGATCATCTGATTGGAACAGAGCTCATCGTTGCACACGATATCCTGCAGCATCTTCATCATCCAGATGCGGGGAAAATGGAGAATTTTGCTCACGGCTCCGTGCAGATGCGCACACTCACCGTCCCGCCTGCCTGGGAACAAGCCGATCAGAAAATTGTCGATCTTAAACTTCCCCAGAATCTCCTCATCAGCCTCATCCGAAGAGCTCACTCTTCGCACAATGAATTGATCTTCCCGATGGGGAGCGACTCTCTTCTACCGGGAGATGAGGTCACCGTGATTGGTGAAACCAAAGCGATGGCAAAGATCCCGGAAATTTTCGGTGTGGAACGAAAGACCTTAAAATCTGCGCTCATCATCGGTGGCTCGACCATCGCACTGCACACTTGCAAACTTTTGGAAGAGCAGGGCACTCATGTGAAGATTTTAGAAAGTGACGAGGCTGTGTGCCGCAAACTTGCAGAACAGCTCCCTCATGCCACCATCCTCTGCCACGAGATCACAGATGTCCATTTTCTTCTTGGAGAAAAGCTGGCTTGTACAGAAGCTGTCATCTGCGCTTCCTCTTCGCATGAAACAAACGTTCTTATGGCGGCCATCGCAAAACAGGTGGGCTGCCCATACGTTGTTCCCCTTGTTTCGGAAGAGGGATACCTTCCTTTTTTACACAACTTAGGCATTACTACTACGGTTTCGGAGCGTGTAAGTATTTCGAATCGGATTCATGCGCTAATTCAAGCAAAACCTCTTTTTTCCATCTCTTCCCTTTACGAGGATCAAGCGAAGATCATGGAAGTCAAAGTCTCATCCGATTCGCAGATTGCCGGCATTCCGCTCGTTGACCTCCGCTCTCAACTTCCAAAAGATTTTCTCTTCGCTCTCATCGAAAATCGCGGACGTGTGACCATTCCGAAAGGCAATCACATTCTCGCACCAGGTGACAGCGTGATCGTCCTCTGCGATCCTAAACACCTTCCGGAGTTGGAGAAGATTTTCTAATGACCTTCCAAGAGATCTACCGCTTCTTGGGACGCTACCTCTTCTACTTCTCACTCATCCTTCTACTTCCACTATCCGTCTCGGTCTTTTACGACTACTTTTGGGAAAAAGACCTCCCCTATCTTGGAAGTGTGAGTGCTTTTGTAATCACCACGTTTGTGTCCGGCCTCCTTTCTCTGCTCTTCTATAAACTGGGAAAGAAAAGTCCTGGTACCATCCATCGAAAAGAGAGCATTCTTCTCGTAGGCATCATCTGGTTTTTGACAGCAGCAATCTCCTCTCTTCCCTTTCTATTATCGAAAACACTGGAAAATCCCCTGGATGCTTTCTTTGAGGCGATGTCGGGTCTTACAACAACAGGTGTAACTGTCATGGGGCCATCTACGATTGCTCCTCTCGTCGACCCCTCTTCAGGAGAAGTTCTTGCCACAGGCATCGAGGCCGTTGCAAAACCCCTTCTCTTCTGGCGCAGTTTTATTCAGTGGCTGGGAGGAATGGGAATCGTGCTTCTCTTCATTGCGATCCTACCCGCCCTTTCGATGGGTGGAAGACTCCTCTTCGAAGCGGAGGTGACAGGACCCAGCAAAGAGTCTCTTAAACCAAGGATACAGGAAACCGCGAGCCTCCTTTGGAAAATCTACCTCGGACTCACCTGCTCTCAACTTGTCCTGCTGTTACTCACAAACCCTTTTCTTCCTTTTTTCGACGCACTCACCCTCTCCTTTTCCACGATCTCTACAGGAGGATTTAGCATTAAAAATGCTGGTCTCACCGCATATAATTCTTCATCCATCGAGTGGATAACGCTCCTCTTCATGATCTTTGGAAGCATCAATTTCACGCTCTATTTTCACTGCATCAAAGGAAAGATCTACCGCGTCTATGAACCGGAATTTTTTGCCTTCCTGAGCGTCCTATTTATTGGAGGGATTGCCGTCTCCCTCTCTCTTCTGAAAACCGTTCCTTGGCAGACTGCGCTACACACAGGATTCTTCCAAGCGATCTCTACACAAACTTCGACTGGATTTTCGATTGTCGATGAGACTCTCTGGCCATTCGCCTCGCAGTTTCTTCTCATCCTTCTCGCTTTTATGGGGGGAATGTCCGGTTCGACGTCGGGAGGGATCAAGATTGCGCGTTTCATCATCTTCTTTCATCTGATCGCCCATAAGATCGAAACGATCTTTAGGCCCGCCACCATTCGTTGCCTTAAAATCGGCAAAAAAGAGGTCTCTGACAAAACTGCTCTTACAGTGCTCATCTTTCTCTGCATCGTAATCCTCCTCACCGTGATCGGCAGTTTTCTTCTAATCCTCGACGGTTTAGACGCCATGACCGCTTTCACCGTCATCGCCAGCATGATCAACAACGCGGGGCTTTCCATTGCCTCCAGCACAAGCGACCACTCCTATGCATTTCTCCCTCCCTTCTCGAAGCTGATCTCTATTCTTTGGATGGCACTCGGCCGTCTCGAATTCTTCATCCTGCTGGTATTTCTGGTTCCCAGCTTCTGGAAAAAATAGAGGACCCTAGAGAAGAGCTTTCCAGTCGAGGGTGCCGATGAGGATGCCGAGGATACAGAGAGCAGAAGCCGCCCATTTGATCTTTTCGCGATAGAGCCATTGGCTCCACACATTGCAGAACACGATAATTGCGACTGCAAAAATGGGAAAAATCATCGCATGCTCGAATGGAGAAGATACTTCTGTAGCACGAATGAGTAGAAATGTTCCGACGCCGTTGGCGGCCCCACCGAGAAGTCCGTAGAGGATTTCGGTGCGGTTGGGCAGTTTTTTTTGCGACATGAAATAGATCAGAGCCTGAACGAAGGCAGCGGCGCAAAACACCATCGGCATGAACCACTGCGAGACGGCGTCGTCCATATCGAAGGAGAGCATAAGCTCAGTTGCACCAGGATAATGAATGAAGAGGGCTCGCCATTGCATGAAGACGAGAAAGGCAACGTGAAAGGCAAAAGCGCTAAACGCAAAAGTGAACCACCTCGCCATCTTTCCAGTTCGAACCGTTTCGTAACCGATCCAGAAGAGGCCTGCAATGACGACAAGGGAGCCGATGCCATGTGTGAGCGTATAGGTAAAACCAAACTTTTCACCAAAGACAAGTACCATGATGATCACAGGCATCACGCTCGATGTGTTCAACATCGCGAAGGTGAGACCAGAAGGGCCCGTTTCGAGCGCACGTCCAAGAGAGGCCATCACTCCAGCCAGAATAATTCCTCCAGCAAGACCAAAACCGGCCATGCAATTGCTCCATGCATAATCACCTGTGCGCACAGGGTTCAAAAGAATCGCCACGAGAAAAGTGAAAAAGAGCTGCACCATGAGGTATGCTTTGCTCGAGCCACCCGCATCAATGCTCTTCCGCATACAGAGATTCGAAAGCGCAACAAAAAGAGCTGCAATCAAAACTAGCTGAATTCCCATGTGTAACGTTATACCCCTAGCAGTTGGTTAATGACAACCTTCTGAAATGAAGAGAAGAAAGATCGGACACGGGAAAGAATTTAACCACCGAGCTCACCGAGAACACAGAGGCGCTTTGCGCGAATTAAACCTCTCTTATCTCGGTGTTCTCGGTGTTAAAAAATCTCTCTTTCGCGACCGCACCCGTGCACGATCCCTCCTGCTCCGCTGCTGTTCTCTTCATTTGTAAAATAATATGTTGTGGCTATAATCGGCCCAAATCATTTCCACTATAGGTGAGGCATGTCTAGAGAACATCTTTTGATTAGCTTAGCGGCACTCTCTCTTCCGTTCGTCACTGCGCTTCAACCGGTGAAAACGTCCTCTCCGCAAGAAGCGATGCAACTGCGTCGCATCGCAGAGTTTTGGAAAGAGGGGGATTACAAAGCTGCAAAAGGACAAATTCTCGACCTGCTCTCACGCTATCCTCAGAGCAATGCGAAAGAACAGCTCTACGCGATGCTGGGCGACCTCTACTTTTTTGAGAATACGTACAAAGATGCCGTGGAGGCCTATGCCCTCATCCAAGATGCAGAATTGAAGAAAAAGACTGGGCTCAATGCCATTCGCGCGCTCTTTGCTCTTAACCGTTTCGCAGAAGTTATTGAAGCAGCAAATCTTGAGATCCAAGAATCGGGCGTTGAGAAACTCGATGTTCATTATCTTCTTGCAGAGTCTCTCTGGCGCGAGGGAATGCAGACAAAAGACGAGTCAAAAAAAACCTCCTATTTTCAGCAAGCAAAGTTGCAATATGAGACACTTCTACAAAGTAAATTCAAAGAAGCTTCTCTCTTTCCTCTTGCCTCGATCTGTCGCGATTTGAAGGAGTATAAGCAGGCTGCGGCTCTCTTTTTAGAACTAGTTGGAAAGCACCCTGAAAAGAAAGAAGAGCTCCTCTTCCAAGTGGCAAGCCTCAGAATCCATGATGACAAAGAAGAGGCGTGCAAAGTTTTTGCCTCGATTTATCCCCTTCAGGGAAAAAGAGCAGCGGCCGCTGCATTCAACCATCTTGTTCTCCTGTTCCAGATGGGGAAATATAGCGAATTTGTCTCAGCAGAACCGCAAGCTCGCAAACATATCGCTGCTGACAAACTTTCCCTTATTCACCTCTATCTAGGAAAAAGCTTTTACGCATTGAAAAATTACGCACAAGCTATTGTTCCTCTACGAGCTTTCGTTAAAGAAAACAGCAGATCCACATCTGTAGAAGCAAAAAGCGCCCTACTCTCCCTGATCAATTGTGCCAAAGAGTTAAAAAACGTCACGCTCATGGCAAGCACCGTGCAAATGTTAGGAGAAAGTTTCTCACAAGATTTAGACTACGCGAAGGCGCTCGTGCTGCTTGCGCAAGTTTGCGAAGAGTCTGGCGATTTTGCACAAGCTGAAGGCCACCTTTCTAAAGCTCTCCTCGCTTTTCCTGAGTATGATGGGAAAGAGACGCTCATTTATGAAAGAGCTCGCCTTCTTTATAAATCAAAAAAATGGAAAGAGAGTAGAGATGCCCTTACAGCCTTTCTTCAAGAATTCCCTCAGAGTACACATCTTTCGGCTGTTTGGCATCAACTCATCCACGCCTCTCTCATGGAGCGTGAGCAAGCGAAAGGAAGCGATCTCGCAGCAAAAAATGAGATGATCATCTCTCTTTTGAAGGATGCCTTAAACCAAAAAGAGGTCTGGCAAGCGAATGAGCTAGAAAATTACAGCCTTCTTCTCTCTAAAACACTTTACGGGCTAGAGAGATGGGACGAGTGCGTATCCGCCCTCGAATCGTTTCTCACAGCCTTCTCTTCCTCCTCCTCCGTGCCCGAAGCGCAGCTCATGCTCGCGCTTTCACTTCATCACTCTGGAAAAGAGGGAGAAGGATTTTTGGATCAGGTGGAAAAAGCGCTTCTACTCAATCCGCAGATCGAAAGTCGCGGCCAGCTTCATCTCATGCTCTATAACGGGTACCTGAAGGCATCCGGACAAAAACCCAATGAGAAATGGCTACTAGAAAAAGCTGCTGATCATCTTTACGAATGCGCAATGCAGGGAAAGGTCGAGATCAAGCGCGACAACATTCTCTGGCTTGCCAACTACTACTACACACGAGCAAAAGAGGGAAATGGTTCTCGTTTTGCAGAACGCGCTGCTCAACTTTTTGAACAGATTGTCAAAAATCTCAAAGCGATTACCTGCGATACCCTCGACTTGGAAGCAGAGACTCTCAAATACGCAGATCTTCTTACCTTCATGGGTAAGCATGCAGAAGCCCTTTCTCTGTTACAAGAGATGAGAGCGGTGTATGACGAAAAGAGCGATCTAGCTTGGAAATTCCAGAGAAGAGCAATTCTTGAGCTCGGTCGTGCTTACACGCGTGTGGGGGATGCTGAAAACGCAATTCAAACATACGACCACCTTATCTCCTCTTCTTCGCATGCGGCTTCTGCGGCCGCTGATGCAGCTCTTCTCGAAAGAGCCCGTCTTGAGTATGGCCGATTGAAAAGTGAGGAGAAGAACGATGCTAGCCCACGTCTTACTTCGATCCTGGCGGCCCTTAAAGATCTCCAAATCAAAAGAAAGTTGAATACAGAGCCCATTCACCTTGAAGCGGCTCTAGAGTATGCGCAGATCAAATCTGACCTCGCGCCTGAGGAAAAGAGGGCAGAGCGCATTCTCGCTCTCTTAAAAAGTCTTAAAGAAGAGTTTTTAAACGAAGAGGATCCTCAAGCACAAGAGTATCAAGCTTGTCGTTTACGTCTTTCGGAAAAAGACCATCTATTCCAAACTTATATGAAATTCATCGATGCCCTGCTTTTGGAAGCACAGGCGAGGTTGTGTGAAAATATCGATGAGGCAACAGAGATGAAAGCCAAGGCAAGCGCGCTGATGAACGAGTTAAAAGAGTCCGCACCTTCGCTCACCCCCTACCTCCGTGAGAGGCTGGAAGCTAACAAACATCTATGAAAAAAAAGTCTCTTCTTGCGACATGCCTTCTCATCTCTCTGAGCGTCCACCTCTTTTTTCTCTTTTTTTTCGCGCGTACGCCTCTGCTTTTGCAAAGTAAGCTCTCTTCCCTCTTTCGAAAAAGCGCCCCCTCTCTCGAGCTCCTGACAGCTGAAGAAGATGAACTCCTGCGGCAGGCGGAGCTAGAAGAGGTGTTCGAGTCGCTCACGACAACCCCCACACCCTTCGATTTTTACCATCAACCCTCGGGAAATACAAAATCGCCAGCACAAGAGGGAATTGCTTCTCTCCCATCCGTTCTAGAAGAACAAGTTTTGGCTTTGCAAAATGTCGAGGAGAGCCCCTCAATCCTCTCGACACCCTCTTTCCTTACAGAATTTGAAAGTGCCACTGCGCTAGAAGAGGTGAACTCTTCTGAAGAGTTCGTTTCACAAATCAAATTTGATAAAGTTCCAAGCAGTGACCACAAAAAGGCGATCTCCTCTTCTCTCGCGCTTGATGAAGTGGAAACCATCGATGATCTCGGCATCAACTCGCTCACAGTCTCTGCACTACCCGAGTCGAAACTCCCCGCTGTGAACGTGATCGAGAGCTTTGTAAAGTCGCCGGAGCTTGAAAAACCTATCTCTTCGTCTCCTACTCCACCATCAGATATTCTCTCTATTGAACCCCTCGCAGAGTCTGACCCACTCATCCTCGCTTCCCCCCTTTCTCCATCTGGCGATCTCCAAAAACCCTTCACATTTCAAAATCCTAAATCTCTCCCGGCAACTGACAACTATCAGCTTCCCGCTGTCGCATCCGCAATGCCCTGGGATTCGGCTTTCGACGTGAAAATCGAATTGATGGCTAATCCCGATGGTAAAGGGGTTGTATTCAGCATGAATCTCGCTCCAAGTGAAGCGATCGACGCCGAAGCGATGACGCACAACTTCTACTTCCTCATCGACCGCTCCAGCTCTATTCAGCGCCACCGCTTTGCCGCCTATAAACGCGCCGTGCTTAAAGCTCTGAGCTGCCTCCATGAAGGAGATAAGTTCAACATTCTTCTTTTCGACAAGAAGATCAAACGTCTGAGCGAGCATCCTCTCTCCTTTTCTCAGAAGAGCTGCAAACGCGCTGAAGAGTTTTTAGAGTCACAAGAGCATGGAGGAATGTTTGCTGCGGCGGATCTCTACTCAGCTCTCGATAAGATCATCCCTTATCAGGTGTCAGAAGGAGAAGCTCACTCCGCTATCCTCATTACCGATGGAGATTCTTCGCAGCCTCCTGCTAAGCAGCAAAAAATGATCGCCGCCTGGCTCGCCAAAAACGCGGGAAAAGTCACGCTCTACACAGCTGCCGTAGGAAAAGAGAACAACCTCCTCATGCTCGATCTTTTAAGCTCTTCTAGCGGCGGTCAGCTCATCTACTCAGACACTTATGCCGCCTTCCCTAGAAAACTCGGCAAACTCCTTCTCGATCTGCGCGGACCCCTCGTGAAAGAGCTCACCGTCACAGCACAGCCGAAAAAAGAGGGAGAGGCGATTCAGCTCTACCCCGCCTCTTCTGCTATGCCAACACTTTTTGCAAAACGCCCTTATGAGATCATTGGCAGTGCATCGAGCCTCACCGATTTTACCCTCCAAATTCAGGGAAAATATAAAAATCAGTGGGTGACAATCACCAAGGAGGTCTCATTAAGGAAAGCCGTTAAAGGAAATCGTCCGCTCGAGAAAAAATGGGCAAACGTCCGCGCAAAATCGCAATATGACAACTTCCTTAAAGAGGGAAAGGTCGCCCATCTCCTAAAAGCCAAGGAGATCTTGAAGTCCTCCGGTCACGAGATTGCGATGGAATGAGCCTCAGGATCATCGGTGGAGAGATGCGAGGCCGCGCTCTCAAGTCCCCCAGAAGCACATCCATACGGCCTACCACGGGGATTTTACGGAAATCGGTCTTTGATATCTGCAAAGAGATCATCACCGATGCAAATTTTCTAGACCTTTTTGCCGGTACAGGGGCAATGGGCATCGAAGCGCTCAGCCGCGGCGCCGCCCATGCTACCTTTGTCGATCAAGATCGAGAAGCCCTCCTCTGCATCCGCAAGAATTTAGAGACCCTCAAACTCGAAGAGAGGGGCACCATCTTTAAAGGCGATGCTCCTCAAGTTTTAAGGCGCTTCGAAGAGCAGAAAAAAACTTTCGACATCATCTACATCGATCCCCCTTACCACGAAGATCACTATCACCCTGAGATCCTTGCTCTACTCGACAGCTCCCCTATTGCCAAGGGTGCAACCATCTTCGTCGAAGAGGCAACCCCTTCACGCTGGGAGAAAGAAAAAATCCCCCTTAGGAATCTCGTGCTCAAAAGCACACGCCGCTTTGGAAGATCCATTTTGTTTCAGTATCTATCTCGCTCTCTTCTGTGAAAAAATTCTCCTTGCTTCTAAGATCCGAATTATGAAGCGTGCACTCTTCGCAGGAAGTTTTGACCCTCCGACATTCGGCCATCTCGACATCATCCGCCGAGCCGCGAGGGTCTGCGATGAACTCATCGTCGGGATCGCAATCAATATCGCCAAATCAGAGATCTTTTCCCAGAGCGAGCGCGAAAAAATGCTCCGCGAACAGACGCGCGATCTCAAAAATGTGAAGATCGAAAGCTTTTCAGGACTTACTGTTGAATTTGCAAAACGCAAAAAGATCGACTGTCTGATCCGCGGGGTGCGACCAGGGATAGACACGAACGAGGATTTTCAGCTCGCCCTTGCAAACCAAAAGTTGAGTGGCATAGACACACTCTTTCTTTTAGCAGACCCACGTTTCAGCCATATCAGCTCTACTCTCATCAAAGAGATCGCCTCGTTTGATGGCTCCTTAAAAGAATTTGTTTCTCCATCCATTGAAAAGCTGTTAATAAAGCGCCTTTCAAGATAAAATTTGCCGATTTTATTCTTTATCTTATTCATCCGCTGCCATAAAATTATTCCAATTTTATGACAACATCTCTTGGAAGCGCAACTTCACCATCTCCTGCCAGCCCTTCTACCCCCCAATTAGGAAGAAAGGGGTCCATTCTAAAAAACATGAATGGAAGCAGTGGCTCGTCATCTTCAAAATCTTCAGGAAAAGGAAGCGTGTCGTGGCCCGACGTTGGGACGTCGAAAGAAGACAAGCTATCCCCTGAACAGCGCGAAAAGATTGAACGAGTAAAATTCATTTCACCGCGTAAAGAAGAGGGCCAAAGCTCGATTGCTCCCGCTTCTTTCCAAGCGACCGAACAAGATGATGATGATGTCGCATATGCACCCAGCCGCCAACGTTTGGGGCTCCTCCGCTACATCCTCCCCAACTGTCTTTATGATTTCATCTGCTGGCTTTTGTGTTTAAGAGAGCCTGATCCAGTGGACCCTGCGGATCAGGATTTTGACAACGAGGTCGTTGCTCCCCGAGAAGTTGAAGCCTCTGTTGTACCAGCCGGCCCACCACAACCTACTTATGCAAACCCCGGCGAATGGGTGCAAAAAATCGCTTTAAACTGGCAGCAGTCTAACGATACTCGACGTGTAAGCGCTTTAAAAAGAGGGGTAAATGGAGTGTTCTACGGGTGCCGGGCGATTTTTGTGATCAAATGTTCTTTTGCAAAAGAAGCACCCCAATTTTTTGTGCAGAATAAACCCTACAACCTCGATACCTGGGAAAATTTCCCGAAAGAGATCCAAGAATTTTACCAAAAGCGCTGCGAAGAACTCGCGAAAAAAGCATCAACCATCGAAACTCTTTTCATCCGAGTCCAACCAAATCCCGCTCAACCAGTTCACTCCCTTACTTCTATCGAAACGTGCAACTTTAAAGCAGGCGACCAAGCTGCCAGACCCGAGTTCACCTCTTCTTGGGAAGATGAAAGGTTGCGCGATCCAGTAACCATTCTCAACACATACCCCGTCCTCGAAGAAGCGGGTGTTAACACTGCCGATCTCTCCTCGTAGATTTGAGAGACTGTTAACGGAATTTGCTAAACCCTTCTTCTGCGCAAGCCAAAAAAAATTCTCTTTTGTCTAAATATATTTTCTTTATACTCCTTTTACGAAAATTTAACACAGGAGAGTGTCCATGTCGTCACAAGCTATATCAACCAGTTCTTCTTCCTCTGCTTTAGTTTCTGCAGCACTTGCAGCGACAGCCGCGTCTAGTGATGCAGACCACACTGCACCCGTGACCTTCCACGGAGATCATGGCTCGGATTCAATGAGTTCTGCAGCGTCTGAGGGTTCCATCTCTTCAAGTACTGCCACCGAAATGCACACAGCCACCGCTGGTACAGCGAAGCTATTTGAACTCAGACCTGTTTCTCCAAAAGCAACTGCCGTAATTGCACCAGCTCCCAAAGCAGAAGATGGCGCTCCACGTGTAGATGTTCCCCTTCCTAAACCTGAGGGCAGTGAAACATCTGAGGCAGTTGCGCTGGCAAGCGCAGCGGCTGCCGTTGCTGGTGCAGCAGGCGCTTCCTCTCCGCGAGGCGTTGTTGCCCCCCGATCTCCAGGAGAATCTTCTCCTGCAAGAGATTCTGCAGGCGGTTTCTTCTCTTATATTTCAGACTTTTTCTCATGGTTATTCGAATGCTTCTGCTGCTGTTTCTCTAGCAGAGCAAGCAGCGATGAAGCAGATTCTGGAGCTAGCGGCGCTTCCGGATCCAGTGCAGGAATCGAGCTCCGTGTTGTAGTCCCAGGTGCCGATGGCGCCGGAGCAGCAGCAGGCGCTCAACCCGCAGGTGTTGACTCCGTTGCATCCGTTGCTTCGCGACCAGCAGCACTATCTAACCCTGTCCAAGAGCAGATTGAATTTGCAATCGCACAACAGTTAGAACCGTTCAAAGGCAAAAAAGAAATCATTCCCGTAAAATTGACTTGCGTGATCCTATTCGAAACACAAGGGGCTCCTGTCGACAAAGTTTGTTTTGAACGTGTTGTGAGTAAGGATTCCCCGATTGCTGAATATGAAGAGTTATTCCGTAGTTGGTTGCCTTCAGAGGAAGACAGCGCGCGCGTGACTGGCTTTAAAGCCGCATTCGTCTCTGTCAAAGAAAACGAAAATGATGATGGATCCAAGCAACTCCATGCTGATTTCCAGATTTACTCTTATAACCCTGGGGCTGCCGGAAAGCCTAAGCACGAACATCGATTTTGTCCTTCAGCAGGTGATTTTGAAGCGGCAATTGCTGCGCATCCCGAATTTAGCAAAGACCTATCTGTAAAAGATGATTACAGAATTGATCTTCCTCAAGAGGATAAAGCATCAGCCGGATCCGCTACTGCTGCAGAAGACGCAATATCAGTAGAGGAAGAAGGAGATGTCGCAAAAGCCTAAAACACTTCTCACTCTGTAGGCAAAAAAAGACCCACCTTTTCGGTGGGTCTTTTTTTTGCCAAAATTCTTTGAGCGCGAAGCGCTCCCTGGAGTGCTGCGCTTTGCGCAGCCTTGGATTTGTTCAGACAAGGCGGAGCAAAGTAGACGTTGTTGCGTAGATGGTGTTTACCATGTCGCCTTAGTTGACCCAAGGCGGTGCGAAGCACCGCACTCCAAGGAGCTCGCCCTAAGGCGAGCTCAAACTAGCCCTTTTTCTGGCCCTTTTCGTAGCGGGTCTCGACGCATACGCCCTGTCTGTCGTAGACCTTTTTTACGCCGTGGAGCTGATCATCGACGAAGGTTTGAAGAAGACGCGGCTTACCATCATCATAGTATTTGTTGAGCTTGCCATGGCGTTTTCCATTTTTGTACTCCCCTTCGAAGACGAGTACACCTTCGGCATTCCACTCGCGTGAGAGGCCATCAAGCTGGCCATTCGTGTAGTTTGCACGAGAGGCGAGCTTGCCCGACTCGAAATAGGATCTCTCTTCGCCCACTTTGAGATCTTGTTCAAAAGCAGTCTCTTTAGAAACGGTGCCATTCGCAAAATATTGCACTGCGGGTCCATGCTTCTTATCTTTGACGAATTCAACACTCATGACGAGTTGACCCTGAGGATTGAAAACCCTCATGTTGCCCTCTTTCATTCCATTTTTATAAAAGGTGCTGGCGACCTTGCTCCCTGCCTCATTGTATTCGGAAAGCTCCCCTTCTGCTTTGTCATTTACAAAGTTGATCTCGAGAGCCTTTACTTTACCAAAATACTCGTGTGGAGGGTAGAACACCTGGTGAAGCCCTTCGCGCTTATTATCTTTGTAATGGTAGATGATCTCTTTTCCATCACGCGCCTTTTCATAAAAGCGCCCGGTCAGTTTTCCCTGCTCGTAGGTCGCCTCTTCGACGAGGTTTCCAGCTTCATCCCAAAGTGCCTTCATGCCATGGAGCTCACCATTGTCATAAGCAATGTGCGTGTGGATCACTCCGCTGGGGAAAAATGTCTTTTGCTCTCCATGGAGTTTTCCAAAGTCGTTGTAGAGATAGCGCTTGGCAAGTCTATTAGCCTTCTTGTCAGCAACGATCTCTTTTGAAAAATATTCGAGCTGCTCTCCAACAGGCATGCCATTTCTAAAGTTTTTGACGAGCCAGAGGGAGCCATCCTCGTACCAGGTCTGTATCTGACCATCGGCTTTGCCCTCTTTGTAAGAGGCATGTGCGCGTTTTACTCCGCTCTCGTAATACTCCTCTCCTTTGCCATGCTGTTTGCCTTTAACAAACTCGACAAACTCTCTTGGGCGGAGTTTTCCGTACCAGGTGCGCACAACCCCTTCTGGAAGATCGTTTTCAAAACGGGCTTCAAAAATAAGCTCTCCCGCTTCATTCCATTCGCGGTGGAGGTTCTGTTTTTTTCCTAAAGCAAAGAGTCCCTCAGTCTTAAGGACCCCATTGGCGTGCCACTCCTTCTTTACCTGGTCCAGCATCCCGTTTAAGTAATGCTCTTCTAAACGGCAGAGACCGTTCTGATCCCACTCTTGGCAAAGGCCCTGCTTGATTCCGCCAACAAGATTGTAAAGAATCGCCTGTGTCCCATTCTCATGCCACTCTTCGTATACACCCTCTTTTGCACCATTTAGATAGGTGGCGCGCATCTTGGGTTGGCCGGAGCTGAAATACTCCTTCTGCTCCCCTTCGAACTGACCCTTCACATAGTGAAGCTCCATTTTGAGCTTTCCATTGGGATGCCATTCGCGATAGACGCCATCCCGTACTCCGTCAACTAGGTAGTACTCTAGAAGTTTCTGGCCTGCATCATCAAATTCCACAATCGGCTCTAAAAGCTTTCCTGTTTTGTCGAATTGGGCAAGGTAAGCCGTTTTGCCGTTGGGATGATTTTTCCAGTGCTTTCCAATCGGAATGCCCATCTGGTACTCTGCTTCTCCCAGGATCTTCCCATCGACAGCAAAGAGCTGCTCTTTGCCGTCCAACTTTCCTTTCTTGTAGAAGGCCTTGTAGCTCTCCTTGCCATTTGGATGGTATTTGACGTGGGTACCAACAGGCTCGCCCTCTTTAAAATCTTGGACCTCCACGATTGAGCGATCCTCAGCGTAGAGAATGACAGCGGGGTTCTGCCCATCGGAGTGCAGAACACCTTTCGTGTAACGACGAGATGCTTTAAGAGCTCCGTTCTCATACCACTCAAGAGCATTCCCATGCGGCACACCATTTTCGTAAGGGATCAGGGCGGTGCGAACTCCTTTTGGAGTGTAGCGGTTTAATTCCCCAACTAGCTTTCCTTCAAAATAGCTTCCCTCTTCGGCTTTTGATCCATCTTCATGGTAGGAGATCACAGAGCCGTGACGGTGCCCGTTTTTGAAAGCAGCGCTTCCGCGGATTTGACCCGATGGGTAATAGATATGCAACTCTCCATGAACGAGACCTCTGTCATAACTTGCGATTTTCTCGATCTTTCCATTAGGAAAATAAGAGATGCTCAAACCATGGGGGACAACTGTATTTTTCCACTCGTTATAGCCTGGGGAACCCTCCTCCACAACAGTCAGGTCCATCTCGTTTTTGAGCTTGCCATCTTCATAAAAACGTTGCTGCTTAACGGGAATTTTCCCCTCGTTGGGTTCAATAAAGACGACGCTTTCAGGATTTCCATTCTCATAAGCCTGCATAACCTGCGGACGCCAGTGAGGCTGCCTCGGCTTCAAAGTCAGTGTGATGGGCGCTGAGTTTTTTGGTGTTTCTGCCGCAATCTGCGTGGATTTAAAGAGCAGAAAGACAAATACGAGAACGAAGAGAACCTGCATATAACCTCTGAAGTGTAAACAGGCTCAGAATAGGGAATATTGATGTTTAGAACAAGAAAGACTGCTCTATTCAAGAGCAGCCTTTCAAAAAAAATCTATCTCCAGAAAGCGATCCAGAGAAGAAGAAGTCCCCAAACGAGCGGGATAATGCCGCGAATTTGAAGAATTTTCTGATCGGACATCCCGATCCTGATCGCGATTTGTGGCGCAAAAAGACCCACAACCCCTCTTACAAGCATCCCCCAACCGAGGAGGGTGACAATCAGAGCGGCATCCATCGTCCATACATTGAAAAGACTGATGACAAAGAGTCCGAGCAATATATTCATTACCGAGCGCAAATACATTACACCGGGTGTGCCTTTAATCGACGCATAGGTCTTCATGACATTGTCTGTATAGACAAGCATCCAGATCCCAAGGACCGCCAAAAAAGGGCCGAAAACCGTTGCAATTGAAAGAGCGTTTTCGTTCATAGATCTTCTCCTACCTTAAAAAGGCAAACCAGCAGAGAGCAAGTCCCCAGATAAAGGGAAATACACCTGTGAGTTTTATGGTTGTGTGATCTGTCATTGTCCACTTGATGAGCATATGTGGCATAAAGAGGGAAAGAACGCCTCTTACCAAAAAGACCCATCCCACCAAGGTAACGAGGAGAGAGGAGTCCCAAACCCACTCGCTGTACATGGAGATGACTGTGATACCGATTAAAAGGTTAATGATCCCGGCCAAATAAAAGGCTCCAGGAGTTGCTTTCATGGAGGCGATTACCTTGAGAAAATTCTCATTTAATACAACCATCCACATTCCAACGATGGCCAAAAGCGGCCCAAAAATACTTGCAAGCCAAATAGCTTCGTAGCTTTCCATTCCTACCTCCGAGGAGTTAAAAAAGTGATAAACACCTAAGCGGAGAGTAGAATTTAAATAATTTATTTGTCAAGCTTTGACGGTTTCTGCAGCTGATAGCGGCCGATGAGTTCGGCGGAGGCGATGATGTGACCGGACATCGCCTTTTCGAGCTGCTCTTTGGTGGAGCCTTGGGGGAGAGTCAGGAGAGTATCGAGAGCGTAGAGCTTGAAGAAGTAGCGGTGTTCGCGGTCGGGTGGGCAGGGGCCATCATAACCGATCTTACCGCCAGTGTTTTTTCCGGAGATCCCTTCGAGGGTTGTGTTCTCCTTAATACTCTTGATGGTTATCGGCATATTGAAATGGACCCAATGGACCCACATTCTGTCTTTGCGGACAAATTCGGGAACATCGGGATCATCCACGATGAGGGCAAGGCTTTTGGCTTGTGAAGGAACGTCGTGGATTTCGAGTGGAGGATTAATATTCTTTCCCTCACAGGTGTAAAGGGAGGGGATTTTTCCACCGTTTGTAAATGCTGAGCTTGTTAACTTCATTTTCCTTTAGGGTATTCCTGAACGGCTTTTATGTGAAGTAGGCTTCGGAAATCGAAAAAGCGCTCCTCTTCATCATGTTGCAGGCCGACAACTCCCTCGGGTTCGATCTTACCTGTGGGAAGAATCTGCAAAGAGATCTCCTTTGCATGCTTGCGGTTTAGGCTGATGGATGTGACGCCCTTCAAGGGAAAGGGTTTATCTCTTTTGATGAAGTCGAGCGGCTCATCGGTCACCAATTTATAGAAAAACTGCCCCTTCTCCTCAAAAATTTTCATGCCAAAATCTGACCGGTAGCTGAGTGCGAGGCCCTGCATCTGCTTAAGTTCACACGCAACTTCAGAAACGTTACTCAAAAACTGCTGGCGGTCGATCGACTCCTTGATCTTGACGCCGAGAAATCCGGAGATCAGCGCCAAGATCGCGAGGGAGAGGCAAATCTCGAGTAGGGTGAAGGGTCTTGTTCGAAGTTTCGATTTAGTCCTTTTGCACATGACCTGTTGTTTTTTTCTTTCTTACCGCTCGATACTCCTCGGTCTTTGCACTTGTCACTTCGACCGTACTCACATCCGTTACATCAATCTTAAACTCGTTTCCCCAGCCATCTAATGTGCTTTTTGTGCCTTTCAATAACCCTGTCCGTTCAACGTAATGTGCCGGTCTTTTTTTGACATCATCGATATCAGCGCCACTTGCGAGCTCTAGAAGAAGAATCTCTTTGATCTGAGCGGCGGCCTGCTCAGATTTGAAGAAGCGGCCCTCGTCGATGCTGCCCTTCATGTTGTAGCCGATCACGCTGCCGATCAGGCCGATGAGGAAGATCACGATCATGATCTCCATCAGGGTGAGAGGCTGTTTTTTTCTTCGTTTCTTGTCCATAAGTTACCTCAAAAATGAGCTGACATCTGTTAAGGGGAGTAGGATCGAGAGCACGACTAGGCCGACGATCGCTCCCATCGTTAGAAGAAGGGCTGGCTGTAAATACGCAGAGAGTTGCGTAAGATCTTTTTCCAGCTCTTCATCATAGATTTCAGCGAGTTTATGAAAAATGGGACCCATCCTTCCGGTCTCTTCCGCAATGCTGAGCATGCGGACGACGAGCGAGGGGATTAACGGGAAATCTTTGAGCTCTTTGCTCAGCGTTTTTCCTTCAACGATTCTCTGCTCTGCGCGCTCAACAACCTCTTCCAAAAGCTTGAGCTTCATCGCCCGGCGAGAGAGGCGAAGCGCTTCGAGAAGGGGGACGCCGCTCTCAATGAGAAGGGAGCAGCAGTGGCAGAAACGGGTAAGCGCGGAGCGGACGAGCAGCGTCTTTGCGAGGGGAACTTTCAGGCTGCTCTTCTGAATCCATACGCGTCCTTTTTCAGAGCGAAAAAGCATGAGAAGAAGAAATACAGAGCCCGCAATGAGAAAGAGGAGAAGAAATCCATGCGCATTAACCCAACGGCTTACATTTAGGACGAGCTGCGTGAGTGGGTGTAGGGCTCTTCCCTCAAACAGCTCCTGCAACGAGGGAACGACAAAAAAGAGGAGGCCAGAGGTCACTAAAAGACAAAAGCTGAGGAGAATCATCGGATAGGTCATCGATGAGATCAGCAGCTTGCGGAGGCGCAGCTGTTTTGTGATGAGTTTAGAGAGCTGCTCAAAAATCTCAGCAAGAGAGCCGCTCTGCTCTCCTGCTTTTACGAGCGAGAGGTAGATCGCATCGAAAGTTTTTGGGTAGCGCATGAGAGAAGAGGAGAGTGAGGCGCCGCTCTTCAACCTGTCGCAGAGATCCAAAAAGAGGGGGTGGCATTTTTGCCGACGGTACTTCTCTTCAATTGTCAGTAGGCTTTCATATAAGGGGAGTCCCGCCTGTAAGAGTTGGGCGAGTTCGCGGGTAAAGGTCAGAAGAAGAGGCTTAGGGAGGACAATCTCTTTCTTCTCATGAAGAGCGAGATTGGTGAGGAGCATCTCCTCTTTGAGGAGTCTCTCTTTTGCAAGCGCAAAGGAGTCTGCATCGATGACTCCAGATATTTTTTTTCCGTTTTGAGCAAACGCCTCGTAACGATAAAGAGGCATGTCTTAAATCTCCTCGCAGCCGCGGGTGACTCTTAACACCTCGGCTGTCGTGGTCATTCCTTTCTGAACAAGACGCGCTCCTTCGCTTCTCAAGCTCACCATGCCTTGCGCGATTGCAATTCTTCGCAGCTCTTCTGCGTCGGCACTTTTCAAAAGCTGTTTTTTGATAGGGGAGGTCACAACCATGAGTTCGTAGATGCCGCAACGTCCTTTGTAACCTGAATTGTAGCAATAGCTACATCCTCTTCCTTTAAAAAACGGAGCTTGCGAGGCCTCTTTTTCGTCCAGCCCAAGCTCCGCAATTTCTGCTATGCTTGGGAGATAGGAGATCGCGCAGTCTGGGCAAACCATGCGTACAAGACGCTGAGCCACGACGGCAACGACAGAAGAGGAGAGTAGATAGGGTTCGATATCCATATCAACGAGACGTGTGAGCGCAGAGGGGGCGTCGTTCGTGTGGAGTGTGCTGAGCACGAGGTGTCCTGTGAGTGATGCCTGGATCGCGATCTCGGCTGTCTCTCTATCTCGAATCTCCCCGATCATGATCACATCGGGGTCTTGTCTCAAAATATGGCGTAACCCTGTGGCAAAACTGAGCGAAATTTTGGGATTCACGCCGATCTGCGCCATCCCTTGAAGCTTGTACTCGACAGGATCTTCGATGGTCATGATGTTCACTTCATGACTGCTGATCTCCGAAAGCGCGCTGTAAAGCGTGGTCGTTTTTCCACTTCCGGTAGGGCCGGTAACGAGCACAATCCCTTCATTGAGCGCGATCTGTTTTCTAAAGGAGAGAAGAGTGTCTTCTCGCATTCCTAGGTTCTCGAGTCCGAGAATCACATTGCTCTTATCTAGAATACGCAACACAATCCTCTCTCCAAAGACGACGGGAACGGTGCTCACGCGAAAATCGATCTGTCTTCCACCCATCTTGAGCTTTATACGTCCATCTTGCGGAAGTCTTTGCTCGGCGATATCCAGACGCGCCATAACTTTTATACGGGTGATGAGCTGTGTTTGGTACTCTTTCGCGGGGGCGTGGCGCATTTGCAAGACGCCATCAATTCTATAGCGAACTCCCAACCCTGTTTCGAGGGGTTCAAAATGGATGTCTGAAGCTCCCTGCCCGATGGCCTCTAAAATCATCGAGTTGAGCATACGGATCACGGGTGAATCGCCGCGCTGCTCGAGAAGGTCATACCCCTCTGTCTCGTCAATCTGATCCTCGCTGCTCGCACGGGAAAAGCTTGCAATGAGCTTAGAGGTCTCATCCTCTTTTTGGTGGTAGCAGGATTCGATCGCCGTTTCGATCGCGCTTTTCGGTGCGACAACCTCTTCGATCGCTTTTCCTAAAAGGACACGCACCTCTTCCAACGCTTCTAGATCTTGAGGATCCCAGGTGGCGACAAGAATGGTCTCTCCCTTTTCGGCAATTGGAAGAAGGAGTTTCCGTTTTACAAATGCATAGGGAAGAAGAGATTTTTTTTCTTTTACGAAGGGAAAAGCATCGAGATCTGTGCAGCTTTGAACACCAAAGCGCTCAGCCCATTTTTGAATCTCTTTCCAATCTGTATCGACTTGTGTGTTCATCTCGGGTTTTTGAATAAGGATTTTAGGCCAGTTCTGAAAAATTGCCTTCTCTCCTTTTCGCGCGCCTCGTCGATTTTTTCTAAAAACTCTGGAATATCCCCCGCTCTCTTTTTTAGCTCTTCAACGCGCAATTGATCGAGTTCATCCTTAGGATCGACAACAATTTTGGGTGTAATGAAAAAGAACATCTCGGTGTTGTCATCGATTAGCTTTGATGAACCGAAGAGCTTTCCAAGAAGAGGGATGTCTCCAAAGAATGGAACCTTCTCTTCAGAATCCCGAGTGGATTTTCGACGAAGTCCTCCCAAAATGACCGTCTGCCCATCCACGACACGCACCTCGTTCTGAATATGTCTTTTATCAACCAGCGGTCGATCATCAGGGCTCGGTTTTGTCGTATCAAAAGTGATGTCGGTCTGCAAGGTGACAAAGCCTTTGCCTTCAGCTTCTTCCTCATTGTCAGGCAAATGCACTGTTGGCGTGAGCACGATCGTAATCCCGTATTGAGCGCGGGTGAATGACTTTTCGAAGGCGATCCCCTTGTTCGTGTCGATTGGAGCAGCTCCATTATTAATCGAAATCTCTTCCGTGATGGCAATTGTTGCGGGGGTCTGATTGACTGTGATAACTGAAGGCGCCGCATTCAGGTGGATATCTTCCTGCGTCATTAAGAAATTGTAGGCAAAGTCAAACGTGGGATGATGCTTTTTGCTAAAGAAGAAGGCGAGAACTCCTCTCCCCATCGGAACATTAGCCGACTCGAACTTGACATTGTTAGATTTTGTTCCGAGTTTTAGGAGGTTCAGACCGAAACTGTTTTGTGTGTTTAAGCGCTTTTCAAAAAGTAGCACCTCTATCTGCACCATCTTTTTTGGCACATCGAGTTTGCGCAGCAGCTCTTTGATGCGCGGAAGGGTATCGCGTCGAATGACCATGAGGATCGTTCCTGTTTTCGGATCAGGAATGAAATGGTCGGATCCCTCTTGCTCATATTCGAGATGAGTCGTGATCGATGGGCGCGGAGAGGGTGGCGGATTGGCAAGTGCGGGCGGGTTAGGGGCGTATCCATCAGGAGGTTTCACTCCAGGGCCCTGGACCGCGTAGTTTACCTCATACCCCTCCCTTTCGCCTTCAGGAACAGCATAGAGGAGAGAGGTGTAAACTTTGTCTAGCACCTTTGCAAGTTCTGTAGGGTCGCTATGGCGGCAACTGTAGAGGAATACTGTCATCTCCGAGGGGTCCTGCAGCTGGTCTTCGGTGTCTTTGATCATCTTTTCCGCGCGATCAACGACTAGCTGAGAGCCGACGAGAATGAGCGCTCTACCCTGATTTAATGGAAGAACGGAGAGCCCCTCTTCAGGTTTAGCAAAAGGGGTTTTAGCTCTATCCATCGACTCGTTAAAGAAGGAGCTAATGATCTTCTCCATCTCTTTTACGCTCATCTTATTGATGGGAACGACGCGCGAAACTTTCCCTTTATTTCCTTCCCAAACAGTCGCGTAAAGCGAGAGAAGCCTCTCGATCTCTTCTTTAGATGACACGATCGCGATCTTGCTGCCAACTGGATAGAGGAAGGTCTGTTTGACATCTGTAAATTTCTCTAAAAACTGGAGGACACTTTTTGTCTGCTCTACCGGAGGAGAGAGAAGGTAAAAGACTCGCGAATGTTCCGGAACAAGCCCAAGATCTACTCTCGAAGCAGCGATGTTTTTGACAGAAGATGGATCTTGTTTGAGGACAAAGAGTTGTTTCGCATAGGAGTTCAGTTTTTTTACACCGATTCCATTGTGAGCTAAAATAATCTCCAGCACCTCATTCCACGACTCACGAGGAATCGGAATATTGGAGTGCATGTTCAACTTGAGTGCAGCCATATCAGGAGGGACGATGTAGAGGTAGTCCATCGCGCCATACTCCATGATCAGCTGCCCGAGGGTTGTCTCCTCTTGATCCCAGAGCGCATACCCCTCCTCTTCACCCTTCGCATCTAAAACAGCTGTCTGACGCCAAGCCTCCTCAAGCGCCACTATCGCGCTTTTCAGGCGGCTCACTTCTCCAAGAAGAGTAGAGTACTCCTCCTCAGGAGCGGCGCTTTTATAGAGCTCTCCCGCCTTCTCATAGCAGTTTTCAAGCTGGAGCTTGAGCAGAGAGATCTCTTTATTCACGTCAGGAGTTTGACTATTTCCTAAAGTGGCCGCCTCTTTTTTCTGGAACGCTTGTGCCTTTTTTTCTTCGATGCTCTGTCCAAAAATGGCGCTCTGGGCGAGAACAATTGTCATGACAGCAAAAGGAAAAGATCTCATCTTTTTGACCTCCGCTCTTTGCCTTTCGAACTCTTCTTATCTTGAGCAACAGGAAGCGATAGCTGTTGGATTTGCGTACGCATCGGGTCAAATAATTGCCCCTTCACAAAAGTTTTCCCTTGCACGACCTCCAGTCCCTCAAAAATAAACAGCTCTCCCACTAAACGGTGAGCGATACAATCTTCTATCTGCTGAACGGACCTTAAATTACGCCATCCGGAAGGGGTTTTCAGAAGCCAATCTCCTTCTCGAAGCACGAGGCGCCTTTTGCCGGCAATACAGGTTACAGCTGAGTTGTTTCGCAAACGGATCGACGAGAAGAGAGAGGCCTCTTTTCCCTGTTGTTTTGGAAAAGATTGTGCATCTAGCTTCTGGCTATGATGGTAAAACCCCGTCTCATCCCACACTTCGATCTCCACGGTGCGTGGCGTGGCAATTTTAACTTGTGCGATCGGACATCCAGAAGAGATCTCTTCAGCAGCGGCGATTTTCCACTTTTCGTTTTCCCAGATGAGAAGATCTCCCGCTTTGACAAAACAGACGTGGCTCCCATCCTCTTTGCTAAACTGAATTTTCTCTCGCTCCTTTAGAGGTCGATACTCCTCTCCTCCGTAGATCTCGAGCAGGCGATCTTTCCCCCAGTGCTTGGCCTCTTTGACGGTTTTCGCAAAGGCCGCTTGACTCTTTTCGTGGATAGAGAAGTTGCGCCTCAAGGCCTCTCCCGTCACTTGGAGGACGAGCTGTGTTTTCTCCTCGACTTGTTCTTCGGGAAGCGTGCGACGGACTTCGAACGTAACGCTATTTTTTCCTAGAGAAAGCGGCTTGATAGAGAGGGACGTTGGATCTTTGCTAAATAGAACTCCCTTTCTTCCCTCTTTTTCTCTTTCCAGTTCAGCGAGAAAAATATTCTCTCCCACCTGAACCACCCGCTCCTCTCCAAGAGCCTTTACGCCGAGAAGGAGGGCAGATTCTGGACGCTGGTTATCTGGGCGTGTGTTGCAGCCCAGGAGCAGAAGCTCACTTCCCAGCCAGGGAATAAATTGTGACGGACGCGCGGCATTCAACGAAAGAGAGCCTTTTCCGATCTCTTGATAAGAAAAAGAGAGCTTCGCATCGAGACGAGACGAGGCGCCAGCGAGCTTTTGATTTGAATTCTGTAAGCAGATCAATTTCATGAGAAATAAAAGTAAAACAGCTGTACAAGACGCCCACGCGAGGCGCGTGCCCCACTTGAGAAGATCCTCCTCTCTAACTTGCGTCTGTCCTATCCACATACTAATGTGGAAAGAGTCTAGGAGATTTGCGAAAAAACGCAAAGAGAGAATGAGCGGCTCTGCAAATCTATTGCTAAAAAATAATATTTAATATTTAAATAAAGAATATGAGCGAGAACAATAATAAAGAAGGGGTCACCGTGAAACAGATCGAAGAATTTACAAAGAAACACCGTTTCGAAGTTGTGCTCTGTCTTTCATTTATTTTATCACTCTTCTTCAGCTTTCTCTTTTTCGGATCAGGAGTGGCCATCCTATTCGCAGCCATTGGCGGCGGTTTAGGTGCAATTTTTCCCAGAAAGGTCGAATTCGCAACAAAACAACTGTTCCAATTTGTTTTTAAGCAAGAGCAGACCACTCAGCTAGTATTGGGAATTGTGGCGCTGATCCTCTCGATCTTCCTCCCACCTGCGATCTTCTTCATTCTCGGCTCCAACGGCGGAAGAAGCCTAGCCCAGCTCTCCAACAGCGAATCCCCCTCCTCCACCCGCCGCGACTAGTTTTACAAGAAGATTGTTATAGAGCCTCTAAAAACGCTCCATCGACATGTCGGGTGACACGGCACTTCGTGCCCGTGCCCCCCGCGACCCCCCTTGAGCTTTAATCTGCTGCGATAAATCGAGTGCTCGGAAGCGGGGTGTGCAAAGCACTACCCCGCCCGCCTTCGGCTCTCCTGTGCTTCGATTTCTCATTGCAGCTTAAAGCCGCTGGCTGCGACAAGCACTCCCTCCCCACTCCTTCGTCGTGTGGGGCCCCTTCCATGTCATGCCGCAGTGCGAGATTAAAATCTCTAAGCCGTTTTCGGAAATCTTTACCAGGCACTGCGAGACGACGCGAGGAGGGGACCCAACCTAAAGGGTTGGGGAAGTGAGCGCGCGAGCAGCCCGACGACTCAGATCGCACAGAAAAATCATGGCACAGGAGAGCGGAGCGGGCGGGGTAGTGCTTCGAGTCGCAAGAGGGCAGCGGGGAACAAGGACACGCAGTGCTTTGTTCCCGACATGTCTATGGGCTTTTACTGGAGATTCAAAAATTTTTCCCGACATGTCTATTTTGAACTTCAAATAGAACAAAATTCCCTTTACCCCTTATTGGAGGGAGAGGCGGGATTGGATGAAGTCTAGGAGGGAGAGATCTTCTTGTTGGAAACAGCTCTGGAGGAGAGACCACTCTTTTGGGTGCGCTTCTCTTTCGTTGAGAAGCTCCTTCCAGCTCTCTCTCTCCGAAGGTCCATTCCCTAGACGCATCTCCAGAAAGGCGATTCGCAAAAGATTGAATTGGTAGAGAAGAGAGGAGCGATCCTCCTCATTTTTCTGCAACTTTTGCTTTAGTTCTTTGGCTTCAGAGAGGGCCTGAGGATACTCCTTTCTGTGGATCGAAAGAGTATTGGTCGCAAAGTGCGCAAAGGAGGGAGAAAGCTCGTGAACTTTTTTCAAGGCTCGTTCACATAAGACCCTCTCATTTTGAACACGTCTCTCACCGGATGCGATGAACCTCCCCAAGTAGTGAAACGTGAGGAAAAGAAGGATGAAGAGAAGGATAAACCCGTAAAGGACCTTTTTCCCATGAAGATTGACCCAAAGAGCCCAATCTTTATCTCTTAAGATTTCCAAAAGCTGTAAGTTTTTCATGCTTTCCCTGCTGCAAAGAGACCGGTGTATATCCTTTCCATCTGGTCCAGAGTATAGGTAAACGTAAACTTTTCTTCGACCAACTTTTTGCCTGCCGCACCGAGCGAGCGTCTTCTTTTAGGATCGAACGCGAGAGCTCGCACCATTTCTGCAATGCGCTCAGGAGAAAATGGGGGGACGATGAGGCCTGTCTGTCCATCTAAACAGACTTCGGGAAGCCCTCCAACTGGAGTTGTGATGAGTGGCCTTTCCAAAAACGCCGCCTGAAGGGAAGCCTGTGAAATCCCTTCATGGGCCGTGCTGAGAAGAAGAAAGAGATCAAGAGCCGCAATTGCAGCAAAGGGAGCATCCATGTGACCCACAAATGTCACGTTCTCTTCAACACCCAGTTCTTTCGCAAGAGGTTTATACTGATCAATATAACCTCCGCCAATCACTACCCATTTGATGTTTTTCTCTTCTTTGAGGAGCGCTGCTGCCTTCAAAAAATCGCCTATTCCCTTCCAAGATCGAACAAAACAGGCGGTTCCCACCAAACAATCTTCTGGTGAGAGTCCCAACCTCTCTCTAAATTTCTTTACTTCGAGCGGGTCGACCTGTAGCTCATTCGGTTCAACTCCTGTTGGCACACAGACACACTTTTCCATCGGTAGTTTCGTCTGCTCAAGAATGAGCGCGGCAGCTTTTGTCGAAGTTGTAACCACAAAATCCGCCAGTTTCTTGTAGAGCAGAAAGCTATTCAGACCAGCACGCGTGGGTGTGGACAGGTGTCGCAGACGCACAACCGGTCGCCCCGAAATTCGAGCTGCTATACCTCCGAGCCAGGCATCCAGAGAGGAGTGGGTAACAACGAGATCAATCGCATTCTTTTGAATTACTCTAATAAGAGTATAGATCGCAAAGAGAGCTCTTGAACGTTTGAACCCGATCTCATACACGGTAAATCCCTCTTTTCGTGCTTTAGCGACCAGTCCACCTCCCGCCGCAACCGCAAACACAACTTCATGACCCCGCGCTCGTAGCCCCTGAGCCTCTCTCAAAATGCGGATCTCTTGTCCGCCCCAACCCGATGAACTTTCAGTGTGTAAAATGCGCATCTGTTAAACTTTGTAAGATTTGTCTATGTCCGGAGGAGAAGGGAAGGGAGGCGATCTCTTCTTTGGTCTTCCATTCATAATCTGCCACCTCTACTGACTCTTCTGCCCTCCAAATCGAAGGGAAGAGGGTAGCATGATACCGGGTAAATGTATGGTCTACTGGACCCAGCGAAGAGGAGAAGTTCGACGACACCTTTAGCTTATTTCGGATCATTTTTTTTATCTGAGTAAGTGCATGTTTTTGGGCAGAGATCTCAACGTAGGGAAATTCATAAAGATCCGCCATCACTTTTTTTCCTTTTACACGCCCAATAAGCAGCTTCTTTTCGTAGATAACGATCGCTACCGCCCGCTGCAGAAGTGTCGTTCGTTCCCGTTTTTTCTTCAAAGGAATTAGATGACTCTTCCGATGCAGATGCGCGAGGCAGTTCTTATTGAGCGGGCACTCCCCACAAAGAGGCGTTTTTCGGCACACCTGGGCCCCAAGCTCGATGATTCCCTCCATGACCACCCAGGGCTCTTCTCGTGGGAGAATCTGTTCCGTTAGTTCTTGTATCTTTTTTTTAACAGAGGAGATCTCCTCCTCTATCGAAAAGTAACGAGCCATTACCCGAAGGACATTCCCATCAACAGCCGCCGCCTTCTTGTGAAACGCAAAGCTTAAAATCGCCCCCTGGGTGTAAGGGCCAATACCCTTGATCGTCGCCAGCTTTTCTGGTTCGCTCGGCAGTTCTCCTCCATAATCCTTTAACAAAGATTTCGCCGCCTCATGTAGATACCGTACGCGCGAGTAGTAGCCGAGCCCCTCCCAACTCTTGAGCAGTGCTTCCAAAGGGGCATTAGCCACAGCTTCGATTGAAGGAAATTTTTCCATCCAGCGCCGGAAATAGGGAATCACCACGGAGGCCTGTGTCTGCTGAAGCATGATCTCTGAAACCCAGACTGCATAAGGGGAGGGATTTTCTCTCCAAGGCAAAGCCCGCTTTTCCCGAACAAACCAGGCTTTTAGGGCATCTGCATCAAAAAAGGGCATCTTTTTCCGTTGCATCCGGCAATTTTTTCCCTCGAGGATAGGGACTCCCCACCGAATAAGTCAACCCGCCAAGGAGCGGTGAACGTTTCTTGGTGGTTGGCACGCCAAGTGCATATATCACCAGCACCCACATATGGAACGCCATTTTTTAGACATCCATGACGAGCTCAAACGCTCGATGCAGAAAGAGATCACTCTGATGAGGGATCTTCTTGCCAACCTGCATCAGGAGGAGCTCTCTTTGCTCATGCACGACCGGACCTCCTGGAGCAAGCTCATGGAGGAGCGCGCCAAAATCGTACAGAATCTCGGTCCCTGGAGATCTGCTCGAATCCTCGCTACAGAAAAGCTAGTTCAGCACATAAGCAAAGAGAAGAAAAAAGAGCTTCCTTTGGAAGAGCTTCTGCCTCTACAGCATGAGAGCAGCTGCGAGATCCTCTCTCTTCGGGATCAGCTGATGGCTCTTACCGAACGGATGAATAGCCAGAACTGCCGCAACCAAACCCTTTACAAGCAGGTCGAGAACAAGCTTGTCGATCTCCCTCTTCCTACTCATAGAGGGCCTGTCGTCGATCCAAGCCTCGTTCCTCAACCCCGTAAGAAGCGCTCTTCGGTTATTACCTTTTAAAGGGCGTGATCTGCTAAAAAAAGAGGATGTCCAGCTCTTCTCAGCGCATAGCAGGCTTTATCCATGGAGCCGCATACAACCACGTTGACCACCTAACTCCGCTCTGTGTGCTGCTCGGAATTCCTCTCATCGTAACCGAGGAGGAGATCGCCGCATGCTGCCGAAAATATTACCCTGGCATAGAAGTGATCGTTCTCGATCATCAATCGCTTGCCTTCTCTGTTGTGCAAGCCTTCGATACGATTGTGACAACACTTCCTCATGACCTATTTCATGAGATCTTCTTTTTTGCAGAAAAGCTCCTTGGAAAAACATTAAAGACTATCTGGTGTCCGCACGGAAACTCTGACAAAGGGCATCGCTCCTATTTCATGGAGGCCTTAAGCAAGGAGACCCATGCTTTTGTATACGGACAGAAGATGATCGATTTTTTGGTCGAGAAGGGAGTATTTGTCCAATTGCAAAATGTCATGCGGACTGGAAACTTCCGAAGGAAATTTGCCGAGCTCCATCGCGACTTTTATCAAAAGGTTGTGGAGAAAGGGGTCTTTTCGTGCCTACCCAACACAAACCGGACCATTCTCTACGCCCCTACATGGGAAGATGCGGAAGACTCCTCCTCTTTCTTTTCAATCGCCCCCGCGCTGATCGAGCAGCTACCAGAACACTTCAATCTCATTGTAAAGCCGCACCCTAACCTGCGCTGGCAGAGAGAGGGAGAGGCTCTGGAGATTTTGGCTCGATACGCAAAACCTAACCTAACTGTTCTTTGGGATTTCCCTCCCGTTTACCCACTCCTTGAACGCGTAGACATCTACATCGGAGATCTCTCATCCATTGGTTACGATTTTCTCGCCTTTAATCGGCCCATGTTCTTTTTGCGAAACCAGAATGTATACCGAAATAACTTGAAGGATCGGGAGTTTGACAAGGAGGTTCCTCAGAATTTTGATTCGGAGCGAGCAACCATTGCCAAGAGGCAAGGCGCGAGTGAGAATCAAAATTCTGAGGCAGAGCCGATGCAGCCAAAACCCGATTCTTCAGGTTATTCCGGTATAAATCCCACACTCTTTCTCTTTCGTTGCGGATTCGAAATTCCCGAGAGCGCCTATCATCAAATCTATCCATTCATTGAGAAGAAGCTCTGCTTCGATGGGAAGTTTTCTTTCATTCGCAAAGAGACCTACGCCTATACTTTCGACCCGGAAACCTCTGTAAAACAGGTGTACAATGCAACGCGCAGCAGCCATTAGCACCGGGCCCTACACACATCTAGACCATCTTGGAGTGGTTGCAGCTCTTCTAGATATCCCGCTTTTTGTAACTGATGAGAAGTGCGAAAGACTCGCGAAAAAATTCTATCCTCAAACACGGGTGATTTTCAAAGAGCCAAAAGAGTTATCGCTAGACTTTTTAGCCGAGAATTTTGATCTTCTCTTTGGATGTGGGAAATACTGGTGTCTAGAGCTTCAGCCTCTCTTTGAGCTCCTCTATCGAAAAAGGATGCGCTTTGTTCTTTGCCCCCATGGAAACTCAGATAAAGACTCTACATGCCAAACGCACCCTCAGCAGGACATCGTCTTCGTTTACGGCGAGCAGATGCAGGAGCTTATGACCCGCACCGGCGTGATGAGAAAGGTAAATGCGATTGTGAGAACAGGCAACTACCGCTACCCATTTCACAGGAAAAATCGCGCTTTCTACGATGCTCTTGCAGAAAAAGAGATCTTCCACAAATTTTCAACCCACAAGAAGACCATTCTCTACGCCCCAACCTGGTCATCAAAAGAAAATCCCGTCCATTTTTTCGATGCGTGTGAAGCTCTAGTAAAGGAGCTCTCTCCCCAATACAACATCCTCATCAAACCCCACCCATTTCTTGAAGAAGAGGAGATCGCCGAACTCTCCTATCTCCATGGGAAATATGAAAACAACCCCGATGTTGGATTTGCTCATGATTTTCCGGCTATTTATCCCCTTCTTGCGCGTTGCGACGTCTACCTCGGAGATTTTTCTTCTGTTGGCTACGATTTTTTAGCCTTCGACAAGCCCCTCTACTTTACCCACAAAAAAACAGACCCTTTGATTGCACGTGCCGGAATAAGTATCGGCAACAACTTCGCCAACCTCATTCAGGAACAAGCAAAGCCGTACAATCTAACCCGCATTCGCCAAGAAGTATACAAACACGCCTTTGGCGAAGAGCGCGATTTCCATGAGATCCAACAGGAGTTAGAACAGCTCTTTGTATTGGAAAAAAAGAGATAGACAAGTCGGGGACCCTTTCTCGCGTCGTCTCGCAGAACCTGGTAAAGATTTAGGAGGCGGTGTTCAGAGATCTTCGCTTAGCTCTGCGGCATGACACGGAAGGGGCCCCGTGAGGAACGAATGGGGAGGGAGTGCTTGTCGCAGCCAATGGCTTTAAGCTGCAATGAGAAATCGAAGCACAGGAGAGCGCAGCGGGCGGGGTAGTGCTTCGCACACCCCGCCTCCGAGCACTCGATTTATCGCAGCAGATTAAAGCTCAAGGGGGGTCGCGGGGGGCACGGACACAAAGTGCCGTGTCACCCGACATGTCTATAGAAGCCATCATAGACTTCAGGAAATCCTTATGTCTAATAATCGCAAGGAGGGAGGACGGTGAGGTGGGAGAGGTAGTCGAGAGATCCGGATGTTGCTTTCGCTTCGATCTCGTAGGAGCAAGCCCCCTCGCGGAGAGGAACAACTTGTGTCACAATCGCTACGCGCAGCCCCTCGGGAAACACTCCATCCATCCCCGTTGTGACAAGAAGATCTCCAGCCTTCAAGATCGACAGATTGCTCCTTTTCGTGGACACGCCGTCACCTGTGCGGAGATCTCGTGCCTCTCCCTCCTCATCCGCAAAATCATAGTTAAAACCCTCTCCGACGAGAAGAGTTCCTCGAGAGCGAAGAAGAGATTGACTCGTCCCATGAAGGGCACCCTTCGCAAGGAAATGATCCTCTGCAGGCCCCTTCAAACGCTCTTTGAGCTTACCAAGCCAGGCGATGGAGAGCTTTGCGTCGTCGGTAGAGGTGAAGAGATCAAGTCGCGCGCCAAGCCCCAAAATCAAGCCTTCAAGATGTTCTAGGAGAAAGCGATTCTGCTCTTTTCCTCGAATCGCTCTTACCGAAGGGGTCAGCCCTGCATCCGTGATTAACCGCACCTTGCATTTTTTCTCACCCACCTCTTCCACTACCCCGACAAGAGAGGTGCCCACAACAACGGGACTATTTTTTGCCACAATTCGTTTCTTCAAAAACCGGTTGTGTCTCTCGCCCACATCCAACCAGACAAAACTACTCCAGGATGTCGGTTCACGGAAGATCACCTTAGCAGGGAGGGCGCGAAGTTGAAGATCTAGAAGTTCTCTTAGTTCAACCGCTCTTCGTTTCGTAAACTCTTTCAGATCAGCAGGCACATCTCCCGCATGAATAGCTTTCCAGCGCTGCAGCTCATCATCAATGCGCTCCTCCTGCAA
Source organism: Chlamydiae bacterium Ga0074140 (assembly GCA_001464115.1). Taxonomy (GTDB): domain Bacteria; phylum Chlamydiota; class Chlamydiia; order Chlamydiales; family Rhabdochlamydiaceae. The sequence goes on from LNES01000006.1 coordinate 563,992, forward strand.
AAGCCACTGCCGTACATTCACAAGCTGCGTGCGCAGTGCCAAATTTTCCCGCTTAAGCGTTTCAACTTCCGCAAGAAGTTCGCTACTTTCCCCTTTCCCAAGGGGCGGAACGATGGTGAGAAACTGGAGAGCGGCATTCTTCAGAAAATTGAACGATTTCCAAACAGGGGTAACAAAACCTACCGCAGCATACCGCATCTTCTCCGTCGCAGCATTTGGAAGCGAGAGAAGCAAAAAGAGATAGCCCGCAAGTAGCGCATAGGGACGATAACGTATTCTTCTTCTCATAGAACCGAGAGTATAGCCTTCACGACGGTGTCGAGATTTTTCCAATTTAGCCCAGCGGCATTAATTCGGCCATCAGAAGTCATGTAGATCCCATGCTCTTTGATGAGTCGCTCGACCTGCAGTCCTGAGAGACCCGAAAAGGTGAACATGCCTGCGCGATCTTTTAAAAAGCTGAAATCGACTTTGGTAGATTTGGAGATCAACTGCTCGGCCAGGGCATTGCGCATTTCTATGATCCGTGCACGCATGACAGCAAGTTCCTCCTCCCACTCTTGACGTAGTTTGGAAGAGCTTAATATCGAAGCTACAATGCGTACTCCATGAAGAGGGGGATTGGAGTAGTTAGGCCGCGTTGTCATGACCAGTTTACTCGTCAAGTGCTCTGCGACTTTATGAGTCTCTCCAATAATGAACAGTGCCCCCACTCTTTCTGCGTAGAGGGAGAAGTTTTTCGAGAGAGAGTAGGCGACTAGCATCTCATGTCCCTCTTTGGCGAAGAGGCGTATCGCCTCTGCATCTTCTGCTAAACCCCGATCAAAACCCTGATAGGCGAGATCAAAAAAGGGGATGAACTTCTTCGCTAAAAAGAGTCTCGATAACTCTTTCCATTCTGCAAGTTTGAGATCTGCTCCCGTGGGGTTATGACAGCAGGCGTGTAAAAGAACGATGCTTTTGGGGGGAAGTTTTTCTAAAGCCCCATGCAGTTTCTCAAAATCGAGCGCGTGCTTCTCGCGATTGTAGTAAGGATAACTCTCGACTTTCAATCCCGCCTTCGGAAAGATCGCCTTATGATTTGCCCAGGTTGGATCGGAAAGATAGATCACCTCTCCAATTTTTTCATGGAAAAGAAGTTCTCCACCTGTGCGAAGAGCACTTGTGCCTCCCACTGTTTGAATCCGAGCAACGCGCTTCTGTGAACTCTTCCAAAACTCCTCCCCAAAAACTAGAACGCCAGTCTGATCTAAGAAGGTTTTATCTCCATCGAGAGGAAGGTATTCTTTGCTTTTTTCGTTCTCAAGAAGCTCCTTTTCAGCCTTCTTAACGCTCTCTAAAACAGGAGTTTGCAGCTCTTCTGTTCGATAAAGACCCACCGTCAGATTGACCTTGTTAGATCTTGTATCTTCATTAAATGTTCGCGTGAGCCCGAAGATGGGATCAGGAGAGGCTAGGGGAACATGTTCAAAAAAACCCATGCAAAACCCATTCAAAAACTTGACCAAATCTCAAAAAAGTCTAAAATTTCCCCTCTCATTTGGGGGCGTTAGCTCAGTTGGTAGAGCGCAACGATGGCATTGTTGAGGTCAGCGGTTCGATCCCGCTACGCTCCATCCTCTATTTCTTATACGCTATTTCTCTTCTATTTCTCCAATAATCACCTAAGCCGCTAACAATCAGCATGATGTATACTTTTATTTTATAATCTCTTTAATTTACTTAAATTAATAATAAATTTATAATTAACTTATTAAAATTTATTAATTTAGGAATTAATATGACATCTAAGAGCAATTTTTGTTTAACCAGCGGGTTAAATGGTTTCCAGGGTTTTAAAAGTATTGCGCTAACAGAATCAGAATCTCCCCTTCTTTCTTCGCGTAGCGGAACACCCTCTTCAGGGGCTTCTACACCTACGACACCTGGTCTTGAACATAAAAAAACTCAGGGCCAAGCACGCACACATTTGCAACAACGACCAGTTTCTGCGCCCACACTGCCAAAAAAAGGCACGAACAACGTGCAGCAGTTACACAGAAATAGCACACCAACCAGCATCGGCAAGATTGCGAAAGCACAAGCCGTTCAGATCCCAGTTAAGCCAAAAAATAGCCAACAAATTGATAATGCGCTCAACGCTACAGCCAAGGACTTAGCAAATAACGATTGGCAAGCTTGGGTTGAGTTTTGCGAAGGAGAGTTCTCTCAGTTTTCTAGTCAAAATGCGCTTAAAGCGCTTGAAGTTGTTGCGGACCATCTTCCTCAAGAGAAGCAGGACGCTTTTTGCCAAGGAGGCGTGGGCAACCTCGTTCCCAGCCTTTGCGAGCTCATTCAAAAAGATGCCTCTCGATTGACACCTCAGCAGCTTTCCAAAACAAGCTCTGTCCTAGCAAGATTGCGCTTTAATGATATTCCGACACTCATTGTCGTTGGAAATGAGATGATCAAAAAAATCGACAAGTCCACTTCCACAGATTTTGCGATGGTCTTACGAGGTTATGCCAAACTAGGATTCGTGCACGCTCCTCTTTTTGCAGCGCTCAAGATAAAGTATCCAAAGAACCTACCCTACTGGCCAACGAAAGATCTCTGTCAGATCCTTTGGGCGGCTGCTGTTTGTTTAAACTGTCAAGAACTCGCTAGACAAACCCCCGTGGTGGAGGATGACCTTCTCGTTTTCCAGAATTTTTTCGAAGAAATCGAAAAACGCTGCGCAAACGGAACCTCCCTTGGTCACGTAGAGCTTTCCGAATTGCTCGCGGCCTTTAATTACGTTGAACTCTTCCACGACAACTATTTCGACGCGGAGCTATACCCCTTCCTTTCTGAAGCCCTAAAGCAGTTCACGGAAGAGCAGACAGCACAGTCACAAAAATCTTCAAAAACCCACATGCACGTGCAAAAAATGCTCGAAAAGATGGTTGGCAGAAAACTCCAAAAGGAACAATTCATTAATGGCTACTATGCTGACATCGTGCTTACTAACACCAATTCGGATCGACATCTGGTCGAAATTCAAGGGCCTACACACTACCTTCAGTCTGGTAGCGATACCGGCGACCACTTCCTTCGGAAGCGAATTTTGAATGCTCTTGGCTATAGGGTGACAGATTTGCGCGTCGTCGAATGGGGTGCGTGTATTGTGCACAATAAGGGCAAGTTCAATCATCGAGCAACTGTTCAAAAACAGCGCGCGTTTCTAAAGAAGAAGCTCGCTGAATCCATCCAAAGGGTCCCTCTCCTGCAGCAGAAAGAGGAAGGAAAGGCTGTGAAAAAAGAGGAGGGTAAAGCCACTGTTTCCAATGCCAACGGAAGCACGGTTCAGGGCCACACCACTCCTCTCCTCCAGCCGAAATAAAGAGAAGGGGAGTTTATTCCCCCTCGAGAAGATCAAGGAAGGCTTGGAGCTGTTTAGAACGGGTTGGATGACGCATTTTGCGAAGCGCTTTCGCTTCGATCTGTCGCACCCTTTCCCGTGTTACCTTAAAGCGGAGCCCCACCTCTTCCAGTGTTTTAGGCTTGCCATCAAGAAGACCAAAACGTTCGATCAGAACGGTGCGTTCGCGATCTGTTAAGGTCGAGAGAACTTCGTTCATCTTGTCTTTCAGAATCGCATATCCAGTAGCTTCAGCGGGCGATTCGATCGTTGTATCTTCGAGGAAGTCGCCAAACTGGCTCTCGCCTCCTTCTCCCACTTCGGCTTGTAGAGAGATCGGATGCTGCGCGATCTTATAAATCTCGCGAACACGCTCAGGTGTCAGGCCAAGCTCTACAGCTAGTTCTTCAGGTGTTGGTTCACGACCTGTCTCCATCATCAACTTTTTCGCACCACGGAGCACCTTGTTGATCGTCTCGATCATGTGCACAGGGATACGAATCGTTCGCGCTTGATCAGCGATTGCGCGCGTGACCGCTTGCCTAATCCACCAAGTGGCATAGGTAGAGAACTTATAACCGCGGCGGTACTCAAACTTTTCTACCGCTTTCATGAGTCCCATATTCCCTTCTTGGATCAGATCGAGGAAGGAGAGACCACGGTTGGTGTATTTCTTTGCAATCGAGATAACAAGGCGCAGGTTCGATTCGACCATTTCTCGCTTAGCTTCTTGGCTCTTATCCATCCAGCGCTGAAGCATGCGCACATCTTTCTTGAACTCATCAAGCGTTCTTCCGGCAGCAAGCTCGCGTTTTTTGAGGCGTCTTTCGAGGGCGGAGAGCTTGGCCGCAGCAAACTTGTTCTTTTGCGCGCGTGTGACGAGCTCCTGCATCTCTTTTTCAAGAACCAGGAAGCGGTCATATGCATTGAGAATGACCTCGCCAAAATCTTCGATGATGTTGTGACGGAGGTGGAGTCTTCTGAGATATGCTTGTGTGCGGATACGACACTTCTCCATATCCTCAGAAACATTGACCTTATCGGTTTTTTTCAGTTTGGGGTCGTGCAGTTGAAAGAGGAGACTCTCCAAAATCGCATCTTCTTTACGGAGTAACGCGCTGAGTCTTGGAAGAAGATTGAGGTAGGCCTGTTTGTCAGGGACCTCTTTCTCCGTGATGATTTTATCAAACCGATCTTTGCCCTGAATGAGATAATTGATAATCGAAATCGCCTCGCGCGTAGAGTAACGGAAGCGCATGATGATCTTCTCGATCTGAATCTGTGCTTTTTCGATCCTCTTGGAGATCTCCACTTCCTCTTCGCGAGTGAGGAGAGGAACGGAACCCATCTCCTTCAAGTACATGCGGACTGGATCGTCGGACGTTCCTTCTGCTCGTTTTGGCAGAGCTTCTAGCTCTTTGGCCTCTTTTTTGCGCTCTTTTTGCCGATCGACCTCTGCCTGATTGAGCACCTGAATATCCATTCCGCTCAAGAAGATCAGGATCTGATCGATCTGCTCAGCCGAGTCGAAGGTCATCGGGAGAATCTCGTTGATCTCCTCGTACGTGATATACCCTTGCTCTTTGGCGAGGGCAACCAGCTCTTCGATCTTCTGCTGATGCTGCTGACTAAAAAGTGTGCCGAAAGTGTTTTTTGTGGTCATTTTTTCTGGTATGCAAAAACTTAAATAATTCCCAAACGTCTATATTATTGCAACTTGAGATACACATATGCAATTTTATGCTTTAGACGGAAACCTTCCCATCCTCGCGTCCCATGCTGAGAAGCAGAGGGATTACCTCTGTCCGGAATGCAAAAGCATCGTCCGCGTCCGCTCTGGGCCCGAGCGTCAACCTCACTTCTATCACCCGAAAGCCGCGTCTCAGTGTCACTTGCATCAGAAGAGTGCCGCCCACCTTCAAACACAACTCGCCATCTTACGACAACTTCCCGCTGACGAGGGCAAAATGGAGCGTTCTTTTCCCGAAATCTCTCGTATCGCAGATGTCGTCTGGGAAAAAGAGAGGATCGTATTCGAAATCCAGTATTCTCCCATCTCCCTTGAAGAAGCCTCCAGCCGATGCTCTGATTACAAAACAGCCGGGTTTACACCGATCTGGATCCTCCATGTGAGGCAGTTTAACCGTCGCAAAATTAGCGCCTCTGAAAATTTTCTTCGCAAAACTGGGGCGTATTATACCAATTTTAATGAAAAAGGCCATGGAGAAATCTTCGACCAGTTCGAAATCTGCAAAAATAGAAGACGCCTTTTTCGCGGCCCAGCCCTGACCCTGGACCTCTCTCAACCCAAGCCTTTTGTCCTTCCCGAGGGAGTGGATCTACCACAGGCTCTAAAAGATCGATCACACTGGCCTTTAGGCTTTTGCGGCGATCTTCTCGACTGCTTTCTTCCCGAAAAAACCCCTTCGATACTCGGGCTCGAAAGAAGATTTAACAGGCTTCCTGTAGGAGCTTCAGTCTTTCAGAAAGTCAAACAGTTTTACTTGGCAATTTTTAGAATCGCCCTCGAAAAAGCATGCCGGTAAAGTAACCTAAAACCCCCATCACCAGCAGAGCGTAGACGCAATTCTTGTAGGGAAAAAGCTTCTGAAGGGATGAGCATTCGGGGTTTTTTGGGTCGTACCAGGCCGACCAAGCGTGGGTTTTCCATTCATCCAACTGGTATCCTGCTGCGAGTTTATTTAGAAAAGTTGGCTCTCGAAATCGGGTTTTTCCCTGATATATTTTCCCTTGAGCCTCAAAGGTATAGCTTCCCAGAATATAGGCACGCGAACCCCTTTCTACGATCTGCCAATCCAGAACCGCGACAGGGGTGTGTTTATCGAGACGAGAATAACCCCACAATTCAAAAACTGCCTTACCCCCAAACCAGAGAAAAGCGACCCCTGCGACGACTGGAAGAAGGAGGGTTTTGACGTTATATTGTCTCATGAGATATATTTGCTCGAGTACATTAAACCCGGAAAGACTATGGCAGAAGAAAAGAAAAAGGTCGAGAAGCAGCGCCGCCCACAGGCAAAGAAGCGCGACATCCAGAACGAGAAAAACCGTTTGCACAACCGCGCTTACAGATCGAAAACATCCAGCGCTCTTCGCGCACTCAATGCAAGCCTCTCTTCAAGCCCTGCTGATTCTAAAGAGCACCTGAACACCCTCTACAGCTTGATGGACAAGGGCGTGAAAACAGGTCTTTTCAAGAAGAACAAAGCAAATCGAGTTAAAGCACGCCTTACAAAGCGCGTTAACGCTCTCGCCAAATAAGCATACTGAGCAAAGCGCTGCTCAACTTTGACCGCTCAATACACTTAAGAACCCCATAGACATGTCGGGGGTTGAGGGGGGGCACTACGTGTCCCCCCTCAACCCCCTGCGACCCCCTTGAGCTTTAATCTGCTGCGATAAATCAACTCCTCGTCGGCGGGGTGTGCGAAGCACTACCCCGCACGCTCCGCTCTCCTGCGGTTTGATTTCTCATTGCAGCTTAAAGCCGCGGGCTGGAGCTTCGCTTCCCTCTCCACTCCTTCGTCGTGGAGCCTCTTCCAGCTTTCTGCGAGACGACGCGAGAAAGGGGGCCCCGCATGAGACGTTAGTCCTGCGGGGGGACGAGCGCGCGAGCAGCCCGACGACTCAGATCGCACAGAAAAACCATAGCGCAGGAGAGCAGAGCGAGCGGGGTAGTGCTTGGCACACCCCGTCTCCGAGCACAGGATTTTTCAAAGCGAGGTGAGGCGCAAGAGGGCAGCGGGGAACAAGGACACGCAGTGCTTTGTTCCCGACATGTCTATCGCGCCTCCTCTATAATACTTAACTTCCGAAACTATGCTCATAGGCAATTAATGTTCGCGCGAGAAGTTGGCGAGGAGAGTGCAGATCTGATCTTCTAGATCGCGTTTGTACTCTTGCGCTGGTTTTATAAAGCCATTCATCATGATTGCAAAAGCCAGGAGCTCTCCATCCTTTGTCGTGGCATAGCCCGCGATGGCTGAGATCCCGGTCATTGTTCCTGTCTTTGCACGTATTCTCCCACGCACAGAAGGATCGGTCATTCTTCCCTTAAGCGTTCCATCCACTCCAGAAATAGGAAGAGAAGAGAGAAATTCAGGAAAAAAGAGGAACTGCTCTTTCGCCCATTTTAAAAACGAAACCATCTGATCGGGAGAAACCAGGTTATAACGAGATTGTCCATCCCCATCTAAAATCACTAGCTCCGAGGTGTCAATGTCCGCTCTATCTGCAAGAAAGTTGAGCACGGCCTGGGATCCCTTTTGCCATGTTCCTGGTGCATTGCAGACAAGCTGCCCCATTTTTTTGAACAAGCAGTTTGCGTAGAGGTTATCTGACTGTTTTGTCACAGGGAGGATGAGCTCGCTCAAAGGGGCAGATTGATGGCAAGCGATGCGCGTTGCGCCCGCTGGTACTTTTGTGTAATGGATCTCTCCTGAAAGACGAATCTTATGCTTCTCCAAAAGCAGCTTTAATAGTTCTGCAGCATAAAGAGAGGGGGATTCTAGAGGGATCCAATACTCTTCACCCGAGCTTGCTAGGTCGATAGTTCCTGTCACTTCGATGAGATTCTCTTTGGTGATCCACTTGCGAGTTACCTGTAAATCCTTTCGATCTGCATCCGTTTTAGCCAAATTGCGCACTTGGACGCCGGGGATCTCCGGTGTGATACGAACTTGTGCTGGAAGGCCGACCTTTTTTGCTGGTTCTATCCGTAGCGTAATACAGCTATGATTGACGAGCAGCGCATCGAGGGGTGAGTTCCAATAATCTGCACCCTCATCCCACATCCATCCGGGCCCAAGAGTGATGTTATCGAAATCAAAGTTGTCGATGAGAAGATCTCCTTTGATCTCTTTGACACCTGTCGCCGAAAGTTGGAAAACGAGATCTTCAAGATCATCGGTAACAAGAGAGGGATCTCCGGATGCTTTCAGAAAGAGATCTCCTGTCAGGATTCCCTGTTTAAGCTCTTGATTGCGGAAAAGGGAGGTTTCAAAACGAAAATCATTACCTAAAATGGCAAGCGCGGCAGCTGTGGTGAATAACTTTTGAGTGCTCGCCGGAACGAACAAGCTCTGAACATTTCTCTCGTAGAGTTTTTGTCCGTTTTTGAGAGAGACTACTAAAACTCCAACATTTAGGTGCGGATCTGCCTGTTGAATCGTCCTGTCAATCGCATTGCGGAGAAAGTAGTACTCCTCCTTCGGCGTAAGGTTCTTCTCTGAAGAAAAAAGAGGAGTAACGCAGAAAAGAAAAACTGCAAGTTGTACGAAGAGCCGCTTCATACCGTCAATCTGGCATGGAGTCCTGATATTTTTCTAGAGGGGCGAAGAAGAGCTTTTTTGAAAACTATTTCATCCGCAGCGATTCGAAGTCGTTTTTTGGCGCGGCTTGCTCCGGTGTAGATCACCTCTCTACCTAATTGATCCGATCCTGGTGGCACCAGGAGAATCACATCATCATATTCGCTTCCTTGGCTCTTATGGACAGAAAGACAGTACGCGTATTCATAACTTGGGAGCCGCGAAGCTGCTATTTTTGTAAGAGCGCCTTTCGAAAAAATTGCGTAATCTTGCTCTGTTCTTGCATGACGAATCAAAAACCCCGTCTCACCATTCGAGAGATCCAGCTCGGCATCGCTTCGGGTGATCAGGATCGGCATCGCTAGAAGCTCATCGCCTTTTCTTTTCTCCAAAAAATGGCGCGCGAGCATCTCATTTAGAGCATCGACACCAAATGCCCCTTTTCGAAGGCAGGATAGAAGCGCAAAACGCGAAAGTTGCGAAATAAGAACCTCCGGGTCGGGTTCGCTACAACTTGGCAGAGGAGCATAGGATTCAACAAGCTGTTGAATCTTTTCGTAGGTTTTTCTTTGTGTGAGGTCCCAGTCAACAAAGGAGAGCGCTTCCGTCTCTCTTTTTTGCATAAGTTCACCCCTTAAAACCTCATGCATGAACTGTAAAATTTCTTGCCTATCGGAACGCAAACACTTAGTTAGTTGGAAGAGATGTTTTGGAAACCTGCTTTTCAATAGATCGACAAGATCCGCAAAAAGACTTCCATTTTCGACGGCAGGAAGTTGCTCTGGATCTCCTATTAGAACGAGATGTGTGTCCTCTCTTATCGATGCAAACAGATGAGCAAAGAGACGCGCGTCGACCATCGAACACTCATCAACAATGAGAAGGTCCGCCATAAGCGGAGAGGGATCTTCTGTAAAAAGAGCTTCTTTATGAATGCCTAAAAGCGCGTGAAGAGTGGTGACTTGGACTCTTTCCGGCATGCTCTGTTTCAACTGTTTTGCCGCCTTTCCAGTGGGAGCGGCAAGGAGAATGCGAGCTTCTGGATCGCGTTTTAAAAACGCCTCCACAATTTTTTTGGCGGTGTGTGTTTTTCCTGTTCCTGGACCTCCACAAATCACAGAGAAGAAATGAGAAAGAACCCCTTCGATACAAGCGTGCTGTTCGTCTGTTAAGCCCGCTTCCCTTTCTAGATGTATCTCTTGAAACGACTGCGCGATAAGACGTTTGAAATGAGAGAGAAAATGGGTCTCATACATCCAGTTTTTTTGCAGATAAAAGAGAGCTCCTTCTCTTTTGACAAATGGATCTAATGACGCCATCTGAGAACCCCTCTTCAGATGCTCTAATAGCTCTCGTCTTCCTTCTCCGATGTGCGAAAATAGGCTCTCATCGATTGAAAGACAAAGGTGCCCTTGCCGCGAAGACCAGAAGAGTGCTGCGACAAAAGCAGCTTGTTCTTCTTTTGCTTCGGGAACTTTTGCAATGAGCCATTTCGCGAAGATCGCGTCGATCTCTGCAAAATGACCCTCTTCAACCAGCTGATTCACATAAGCAACGGTCATTTATATACTTTCCATAACTCTAGAGAGCATCGCCCGGTCGGGGAAAAAATGGAATGCCTTTTTGCCACGCAAAAAGATGTAGATAGCCCCACCGAAAAGCTCCTCAAACGGACGTTTGTCAAACAGCTTTACATAGCGTTCAAAGGCCGCTGCATAGATTGCTCCTTGTAAGAAATAGTCATTGTCTCGCATCGCATTTTCAAGCCTTTCGGGGGAGTATGAAGCGTCATTTGGCCCCAACCAGTTGGACTTCCAATCAATTAGATAATATTTGCCCTCCCATTTGAACAGGAGGTCCGCAAAGCCTTTGATCAGATGTCCATGCGAGGAGAAGAGAAACTCCATCTCCTGGATAGTGTCTTGAGAGGGAATCTCCTGAAGAGCAATAGAAGCTCCTTCGCAGGGGAGTGGAAGTTCCAGTGTAGCGGAGATGATCTCCTCAACGACGTCTCCCCATTCTTTAAGGGGCGTTCCCTCTAATTCTCTTTCGATAAGCTGTCTTCTCAAAACCGCATTGTTCGAGGAAGAAGCTTTTCTCTTAAAAAGCTGTTCGAAAATCTGATGCAAGATTGTGCCTGTTGCGGCTCCCAAAGGAAGGGTATGCGGATTTTTTTCCTCTAGTTTTGGGAAAGCAGGCGTTTCTTCTGCTTCATACTTTTGCGCCAGGGAAGAAAAAGAGCGCAAGAAGCGCTTGTTGTTGGAAGGGTGTATTTGTGGCGGAGGCACGAGGTGGATTGTCTCTTTTTTTATCGGTCGCAGAGGTTGATCCTGTTTCTCAAGAATGGAATAGGTCACACTTGTCTTCTGTTTTAACGCTTCCAATGTGCCCAGCGCACTTTCAATCGTCTTTTCTTCGCTGAAAAAGAGTTCGAGAGGTGCTCTTTCTCCTTCTTCCAAATCTGTGGCATTAGTCTCATATGCTAGGGGAACATAGACCCGTATTTTTGCGCGGGTGAGAGCCACATAGAGCTGCCGCATCTTTTCTGCATCTTGCTCTTTGAGATAGAGGTATGACGATGGAGCATCTGGATCGAGACTCTCTAGCCGCTCTTCGCCATCTTCTCTTACAAAAATGAGCTCTTCTCGAAGTTGATGCCGTGATGCAAGAGCGAGAGCAAAAACAAAGTCGAATTCGAGCCCTTTACTCATGTGTGTCGTCATGATCGAAACGGCGTCCTCCTCATAGGGATAAAACGTTCGCTCTTCTCGGTTTCTTCTCATCTCTTGGAGAAAAAAAGAGAGCTCTTCGCACGACGCATTTGGCCTTTCTTCCATAAGAATTTGCGCCACGCACCGTATCTCTTGATAAAGATCTTCTACTTGAACGAGGCGCTCCAAAACGCTCTCACCCTCCCAAATGAACCCCATAAGGTCGGAAAAAAATAGGGGAAAACCCCTCTCCTCAAATTTTTTTCGAAAATCTTCAAAAAAGACCTTCGGATGAACCTTTTTTAACTCGTCTTGAGAGAAAGAAAAAAGAGGTCCCGCCAGAACAATTTTCCCCTCAGAGGGGTCGACAAGAGCTTTAAGAAGCTGCTCCCACACAGCGAAACCTTTTGATTCGATCAAGTTCCGCCCACGAGAGGCAATTGAGGGGATCCCTACCTGCTTTAAAAAGCGCTGCAGCCGCTCAGCCTGAAAGCGATCCTTCACAAGAATGGCAAAGCTGCGAAAAGAGTACCCCTGAGAACCTATCCGAATAAAATTCCCTGCGATATTTTGGATCTCTTGCGCAATGAAAGGAAAGAACAGCCCCTCTTCCATTTTTTGCGTTGGGAAGCGTCTTTCCCTTCCTTTTGTGTCCTGAGCGACAAAAAAATGGATCGAACCCTTCCCATCTGTAAGATCCTTTTCGTCCTTTTTTCTCTCTCTTGCGTTGACAGGAACAAAAGGGAGAGAGGATTCGTGCGAAGGGAGTGGCAGCCAATTTCCATGAGCGGTATGAGAAAAGAGGGTATTTAGGGCATGAACCAGCGCCTCTCGTGAACGGAAGTTCGTGCTCAATGAAGCTCTCTCGCCGATTTGAGCTCCTGCCTTAAGGTAGGTGTAAACATCCGCTCCTCTAAATCGATAGATCGACTGCTTGGGGTCACCAACAAGGTAAAGCGCAGAAAGAGAGCTCTGGTTGTTCAGAAAAAGAGTTTCAAAGATCTTCCACTGAAGTGGATCCGTATCTTGAAATTCATCGACAATGAGTGCGCGAAACCGCTTGCGGATCTTTTCACGAAAAGCCGGATTCGCAAGACTCTCTTCCATCTTATACAAAAGCTCATCAAAGGAGACTTCATTGGAAGGGATCGATCCGCAATCTCGTGCCATGCGCATGAGCGTCTTAAGGGGATTTTTCGCCTCGTGCAAGTGGGGCAGCAGACTCTCTCTTAATTTATCGAAAAGCCCGGGGTAATTGAGCTCTTCAGATGCCGGTATTGTGGCGCGTTTCTTCTGGTTCTCAGGATGGAGAGAGTCTAGAAACCAGTGTTTTTCCCGTAGAAGAGCATCAAACTCCTTCTCATTACAGTCTCTTTTTTCAAGAAGAGAAAAAAGCAGGTCTAGCTGATCCTGTGCGGAAACGAGATCCACCCTCTTGAAGTGAGGAGCGAGTTTGAGAAAATCGCTAAACACTTTCTCCTTCTTTAGGGGCGGAAATTTTTTCAGTTCGGCATCAAACTGCTGACACGCCTCTTGGAAAGAGGGCAGAATGGGAAGCTCTCTTTTTTTCTCTAGAATTCTGATGAGCTTATCGGCAACTGCTCCAATATCAGACTGCTGCTTTTGTAAAACGGCATCGATCTGCGAAAGACCATAAAGAGGGGGTTTAAACTGGGTGCGGAAAAAATTGTAAACCTCTTCCCGCTTACTGCGCGAATATGTTTCATCCTGTGGATCGGAAAGATCGAAGGTGATTCCCGCTTCAAATGCGAACTCTTGAAGCATTCGATAGCAAAAGCTATGGATCGTGAAGATCTGTGCCTGATCGAAACAGGCAAGCGCGTCGTTTAGAGCGCGAAGAGCTTCCCTGCAACCCTCCTCACCCTTATCAACGATCTGACGTAAATAATCGACCGTTGGGGCTCTAGTTTTTAGCTCATGAACAGCCCGCTCGATACTCGTGCGAATGCGCATCTTCAGCTCACGCGTCGCGGCTTTTGTGAATGTCACAACGAGAATCTGTTCCAAATTGAGATGCTCTTCAACCAGAAAACGCACAACGAGATGTTCAATCGCAAAAGTTTTCCCAGTGCCTGCAGAGGCCTCCAAAAAGCGATGCGTCAGAACCTTGAGTCCCCTATCGAGAACATCGAAACCCTGCATGAAAAAACCTCTTTCAAATTACCGATAGCATACTAAAGCTCTGGAAAGTCCGCAAAGAGGGAGCGGAGGGTTGGTGTCCAGTTGGTGAAGAGGGCGGAGGTGGAAGAGGGGCCATCTCTCCAAAAGAGCCACTCGCGATAGGGATCTCGCCCTCCACTCTTGTTCCAAGTGT